>NZ_JARLTC010000099.1 GCF_029382225.1 Spongiactinospora sp. TRM90649 | reverse complement strand
CGGTGACCCAGCCGGCCGCGTGTCGCGATGAGCACCACGACCGCCGCCGTGGTGCCCGCCAGCAGTGTGACCCGGGAGGCCAGCGCCGGGGTGGCGATGGAGGGGAACATGTCCGCGTAGACCAGCGACATGAAGTTGTTGATACTGACGTGCAGCAGCATGACCAGCGGCAGGCTCTGCCCGGTCCGGTTGAAGACCCAGGTGACGACCACGCTGAACGCGCAGCAGAAGGCGATGAACTCGGCGATCCGCGTCCAGGTGACGTCCGGCCAGCCACCCCACTCGGTCAGGAACAGCGGCAGGTGCCAGACGCCCCACAGCGGGCCCAGGAGCGCGGTGGCGCCCAGCGGGCCGAACCTTTCCTGCATGCGGGCCAGCGCGAAATCCCGCCAGCCCGGCTCCTCCGCGAGCCCGGTGGTGACCATCTGGAGCACCAGACCGGGCACATAGGCCACCAGCACCGCGACCGGCGGCATGGTGAGCTGCTCCCCGGCGATGGAGGCCGCGGTGACGATGATGGCGGCCGGGACGCCGAGCGCGGTCACCAGATACCAGATCCAGCCGACCCGCCATTTGGTCATCCGCCCGATCCAGCGGCGGACGCCGTCCCTGCCCTCGGTGACCCTGGTGACGATGTAGGCGGCGAAGATGGGGCCGAGATAGGCGCCGGGGAGCACGCCCAGGAACTGCGTGGTGCCGAGCAGCGCGGGGAAGGTGAAGTCCAGGACCCCGAGCCCGTTCGCCGACAGGACATAGGGCGTCCAGGCGGCCCAGCTCATCGCGTTGGCCAGGACGAAGAAAGCGAGCAGCGGACGGCGGCGGATGAAACCCCTGGGGGGCGTGTCGCGCTCGGCGGCCGATCGGCTGTTGACTGCCATTCCGGGTTTCCCTTGGGAGCGTTTCATGGACGCTCAAGAGCACATCAGCCGCGGGCGTTTCGATCATTCCCCTCTACGCCCCAAACAGAGGTACAGCCAGGGGTACCGCCGTCGCGGGGCCGGGACGCCGG
>NZ_JARLTC010000098.1 GCF_029382225.1 Spongiactinospora sp. TRM90649 | reverse complement strand
TTCGACGCGGGCCTGTTCGGGATCTCGCCGCGCGAGGCGATGGCGATGGATCCGCAGCAGCGGCTGTTGCTGGAAGCCTGCTGGGAGGTGCTGGAGCGCTCGGGCATCGATCCGGACGGTCTGCGCGGATCCTCGACCGGTGTGTTCGTGGGTACGGCGGCTTCCCTTTACGGGGCGGGCGGCCGGGCTTCGGCCGAGGTGGAGGGGCACATCCTGACCGGTACCTCCACGAGTGTGGCCTCCGGCCGGGTCGCGTACACGTTCGGGCTTGAGGGTCCGGCCGTGACCGTGGACACGGCCTGCTCCTCCTCCCTCGTGGCACTGCACCTGGCCGTCCAGGCCGTGCGCGGCGGGGAGTGCGAGCGGGCGCTGGCCGGTGGTGTGACGGTGATGGCCACGCCGGGCATCTTCACCGAGTTCTCGCGTCAGGGTGGTCTGGCCGGGGACGGGCGGTGCAAGTCGTTCGCGGCGGCGGCCGATGGCACCGGCTGGGGCGAGGGCGTGGGCGTGCTGCTGGTGGAGCGGTTGTCGGTGGCCCGCCGCAGTGGCCACACGGTGCTCGCGGTGGTCAAGGGCAGCGCGGTGAACCAGGACGGTGCGTCCAACGGCCTGACCGCTCCGAACGGCCCCTCCCAGCAGCGGGTGATCCGCCAGGCGCTGGCCAGTGCCGGGTTGTCGACCGCCGATGTCGATGCGGTGGAGGCGCACGGCACCGGGACGGCGCTGGGTGACCCGATCGAGGCGCAGGCCCTGCTGGCCACCTATGGTCAGGACCGCGACGAACCGCTCTGGCTGGGTTCGATCAAGTCGAACATCGGGCACACGCAGGCGGCGGCCGGTGTCGCGGGTGTGATCAAGATGGTCATGGCGATGCGGTACGGGACGCTGCCTCGTACGTTGCACGTGGATGAGCCGACGCCGCATGTGGACTGGTCGGCCGGTTCGGTGGAGTTGCTGAGGGAGTCCAGGCCGTGGGCCAGCGGTGGCCGGACGCGTCGGGCGGCGGTGTCGTCGTTCGGGATCAGTGGCACGAACGTCCACACCATCATCGA
>NZ_JARLTC010000097.1 GCF_029382225.1 Spongiactinospora sp. TRM90649 | reverse complement strand
CTAGTGGTGCATCACGCAACCTTGGTGGGGTAACTGGTCCATGATCGAATCGGGGAGCTTGCGGCGAAGCTGACCTTCGCGGAGGCGTGCTTGTTGTGCCAGCGGATGTAGGCGGCGATAGCGGCGTTCTGCTCCTCATGACTGCGGTGGTCGGTGCCGTTGAGCGCGAAGTACCGCAAGGCGGCGAACTCGGACTCGATCCAGTTCAACCACGACCCGTAGGTCGGCAAGTAGACCAGCTCGACGTCGCTGGCCCTTGCCCAGGCCCGGACCTCGGCGTGTTTGTGCGGCGAGTAGTTGTCGCAGATCACATACAGGCGCTCACCTGGCCACCGGCAACGCAGCGACTTGAGGAAGGCCAGGAATTCGGTCCACCGTTTGCGGCGGCGGATCCGGTAGTAGAGCTTGCCTGTGGCCAGGTCCAACGCGCCGAGCAGGTGCCGGACGCCGTCGTCGCGGTGGTAGGTCGCTCGCAGCCGCCGCGGGTGCGAGCGCGGTCGCCAGGCGCGGCCTTGGCGAGGCTGGAGGTTGAGCGGGCCGAACTCGTCCGCGCAGATCACCCGCCCGCCGCGCGGCCGGGTGTCATACAGGGCCAGGACCCGGCACATCTTGGCGATGAAGTCCGGGTCGTCGCTGCTCTTCCACGTCGTGGTGGCCTGCCAGGAGACGCCGCCCGCCTTCAGGATCCGCGACAGGTGCTGGGGGCTGATCGAGGTCACCAGCCTGATCTGCTGCAGGTGGGCGGCGAGTTTGGACAGGCTCCAGGTGGAGAAGGCGGTGATGCCCCATTCGGCGGGGGTCGTCCGGGCGATCAGGCAGATGCGCTCGCGCACCCATTCACTGATCCTCCTCGGTCGGCCCCCGCTCCATTTTGGGTCCAGCGCGTCGAACCCCCGTTCGTTGAACGCGTGCACGACCTGCCGCACGTAATCGTCGCTGACCTGCATCAGCGTCCGGATCGCCGAAGCCGGCCGGCCTTGGGCCGACATCAGCACCACGATCGCCCGCCGCAGCTTCACGGGGTCCTTCGCGGTCCGGGTGATCTTCTGCAGGCGCCGACCCTCCTCCATCGACAACGGCCGGACGAACACCTCGGGCTTACGTGCCACGACCACCTCCCAGAACTACTCCGGGACAAGGCTGGCGTGCTCACCCACCAACGATCAATGACCTAGCAAGGTTCGGTGACGCGGCACTAG
>NZ_JARLTC010000096.1 GCF_029382225.1 Spongiactinospora sp. TRM90649 | reverse complement strand
CCGTCGATGCCTGGATCACAGTACTCATCAGGTGCGTTCTCCATGATCAGGAGTTACACCGAAAACCGTACAGTCCCGACTTTGGCGATCCGGTCGGAACCGGAGTTGGTGATCACGGGCAGGCGTCCTTCATGTCGCCGCTCGCACAGCCGCGTAGGCTATTCGTCGATCGCAGTCTTGGTCGAGGCGTCGTCCCAAGGTTGTTACGCGCTGCGGGCTGGGACCTGATCACACTGGCGGAGCACTACGGGATTCCGCGGGACGAGGCGGTACCGGACACTCACTGGATAGAGGACAGCGCGAGGCTCGGCTGGGCCGTCCTGATGAAGGACAAGCGGATCCGTTACCGGAGAGCGGAGATTTTGCCACAGCCGACGTTCCGGGGCCCTTCATCTACGCCGTCCACACCGATCGGCTGGAACGACTTCACCCTCCCCGCGATTGAGTCCCAGATGACATGGAGAATGGTCAGCGGGGTGTGGAAGGGTCGCGCGCATGGAAATGGATGCGTTCACGGAAGGGTTCGTCAAGAGGAACTGGGCTGAAATCGGCCTGGACGAACTCCTGGGGCCCGCGCCCGAATATTTCGACCGAGCGGGTGATCTCGTCGTGGTCGGCGATTCCATAAGCTGGTCGACCCCCGAGTTGACGCAGGACGGCCAGCAGATCGACCATGGCGCCCCGGACGGCACATATCCGGTGTACGCCGGGAGCCACAGCATCGAGGATTCCTCGTCGGTGCGATATTACGTGGACACGCTCTTCATCCCTCTCGCCGCCCCCGACCGCCTGGCCTCGGCCATATGGGATGACGAGGGTTACGACAAGCCGGTGTTCCTCGGTGATTACGCGTGCCTGTGGAGCCCGGGAGCCGAAGCCGCGACCCTGCCGCACTGGGGCAGTGGGAAGAGCGCGAAAATCCGCGCGATAGAGGAATCCGTATTGTCCGACGAGACGCTTTCCCGGAGGGGCCACTGGCCCGATGCTCTCGTGGATCCGGATTCCGGGGCGAACATCCTGGCGTTTCCGGTGAGCGATGTCGCCCTGAGGGGCTACGAAGCCGTGGACGAGAACGACGAACCGCTGGCGGTGCTGCTCGCCACCTGGTCGCCCTGATTCCGAATCCGGGGCGGCGAGTACGGCGAGCCGGAAGGGCGGGCCGGTGGAGGTGCCCGTCCACCGCTTCGCCCCCGGCCCGCCGTGCCCACCGCCCCGGGCGTGCGCTAGTGCCGCGTCACCGAACCTTGCTAGGTCATTGATCGTTGGTGGGTGAGCACGCCAGCCTTGTCCCGGAGTA
>NZ_JARLTC010000095.1 GCF_029382225.1 Spongiactinospora sp. TRM90649 | reverse complement strand
GGGTGTGTCCAGTTTTCGGTGTATCTCGATCTTGACTAGTTATCGAGTGGTCGGGGTCAGCCGGCCTTCGAAGGTGATGGCGAAGGCGTTCAACGCCGCCTTCCAGCGGGTGATCCAGCGTTTGCGGCCCTTGCCGGTCGGGTCCAGACTCATGATCGCCATGTAGACGCACTTGAGCGCGGCCTGCTCGTTGGGGAAGTGGCCGCGGGCCTTGACCGCCCGCCGGATGCGGGCGTTGACCGACTCGATGGCGTTGGTCGAGCAGATCACCCGGCGGATCTCGGTATCGAAGCTGAGGAAGGGCACGAACTCGGCCCAGGCGTTCTCCCACAACTTCACGATCGCCGGATACCTGCCGCCCCAGACCTCCGCGAACTCCAAGAACCGCTCCAGGGCGGCGGCCTCGGTCGGGGCGGTGTAGACCGGCTTGAGCGCCTTGGCCACAGCATCCCAGTGCTGCCGGGCGGCGTAGCGGAACGAGGCGCGCAGCAGGTGCACCACGCACGTCTGCACGACGGCCGCCGGCCAGGTCTGCTCGATGGCCTGCGGCAGGCCCTTGAGCCCATCGCAGACCACCATCAAAGCGTCACCGACGCCGCGGTTCTTGATCTCGGTGAGCACGTGCAGCCAGAACTTCGCGCCTTCGCCGCCGTCGCCGGCCCACAACCCGAGGATGTCGCGCTCGCCGTCGACGGTGACGGCCAGCGCCACGTAGATGGGCCGGTTGGCGACCTGGCCCTCGCGCAGCTTCACATGAATGGCATCAATGAAGATCACCGGGTAAACCGGGTCGAGCGGCCGGTTCTGCCACTCGGTCATGCCCTCCAGCACCTTGTCGGTGATGGTGGAGATGGTCTGCTTGGAGACGTCGGCGCCGTACACCTCGGCCAGGTGCGCGGAGATCTCGCCGGTGGTCAGGCCCTTGGCGGCCAGGGAGATGACCATCTCATCCACGCCGGACAGGCGCCGCTGCCGCTTGCGCACGATCTTCGGCTCGAAGGTCGCGTCCCGATCGCGCGGCACGGTGATCTCGACCGGCCCGACATCGGTGATGACGGTCTTGGACCGGCTGCCGTTACGAGTGTTGCCCGTCTCGCCGCCGCCTCGCTCGTGCTTGTCGTAGCCGAGATGGTCGGTGATCTCGCCTTCCAGCGCGGACTCCAGCACCAGCTTGGTCAGCCGGCCCAGCAGCCCGTTCTCACCGACCAGTTCCACTCCCTCGGCCCGGGCCTGGTCGACCAGCCTGGCCACCAGCTCCCGATCCGTCGAGTTCTCGGGCTTCTTGCGCGCCACCGCGGCGTCCTCCAGGTCGATCTCCGTCGATGCCTGGATCACAGTACTCATCAGGTGCGTTCTCCATGATCAGGAGTTACACCGAAAACCGTACAGTCCC
>NZ_JARLTC010000094.1 GCF_029382225.1 Spongiactinospora sp. TRM90649 | reverse complement strand
CGGGCGGCGACCGCGTCGAAGGCGTCGGCGAAGGCCGGGAAGGTCTCGTAGAGTTCGCGGCCCATTCCGGCGCGCTGTGCGCCCTGGCCGGTGAACAGGAACGCCAGCCGTCCCTCGCCCACCGTGCCGCGCACCACGTTGGCGGCGCTGCGGTCCAGCGCGACGGCGTCGAGCCCGGCCCGGAAGCCGTCCGCGTCGGCCGCCAGCACCACGGCCCGCGACTCCAGCCCGGCCCGGGTGGTCGCCAGCGACCACGCGACGTCCACGGGGTCGGCGTCCGCGACGGCCTGGAGGGCGTCCGCGTGTGCCCGCAGCGCGGCGGTGGTCCGGGCGGAGAGCACCCACGGGACGACGCCGGGGTTCCGCTCCCCCGGCTCGTCGTCCCGGGCGGGCGTGGCCGCCGGGGGCTCCTCCAGGATGGCGTGCGCGTTGGTGCCGCTGATGCCGAAGGAGGAGACCGCCGCGCGGCGCGGGTGGCCGTTGACGGGCCAGTCGCGGGCCTCGGTGAGCAGCTCCACCGCGCCCGCCGTCCAGTCCACGTGCGGGGTCGGCTCCTCGGCGTGCAGGGTGCGCGGCAGCGTGCCGTTGCGCATCGCCATGACCATCTTGATCACGCCCGCGACGCCGGAGGCGGCCTGGGTGTGCCCGATGTTCGACTTCAGCGACCCCAGCCGCAGCGGCTCCTCGCGGTCCTGGCCGTAGGTGGCGAGCAGGGCCTGGGCCTCGATCGGGTCGCCCAGGCGGGTGCCCGTGCCGTGGCCCTCGACCACATCGACGTCGGCGGTGGTCAGCCCGGCGTTGGCCAGCGCCTGCCGGATCACCCGCTGCTGCGACGGGCCGTTCGGGGCGGTCAGGCCGTTGGAAGCGCCGTCCTGGTTGACGGCCGAGCCCCGGACCACGGCCAGCACCGTGTTCCCGTCGCGGACCGCGTCGGAGAGCCGCTGCACGGCGACCACCGCGACGCCTTCGGACCAGCCGGTGCCGTCCGCCGCCGCCGAGAACGCCTTGCAGCGCCCGTCGGAGGCGAGCCCGCCCTGCCGGGCGAACTCCTCGAAACCGGCCGTGGACGGCATGACCGTCACACCGCCCACCAGGGCCAGATCGCACTCGCCGCCGCGCAGCGACTGCGCCGCCCAGTGCAGCGCCACCAGCGAGGACGAGCAGGCCGTGTCCACGGTGATCGCCGGGCCTTCCAGTCCCAGCGTGTAGGCGACCCTGCCGGAGATGACGCTGTTGGCGGTGCCGGTCAGCAGGTGGCCCTGGGCCTCCTCGGGGACCAGCGCGCCCGCTCCGTAGAGGGAGTTCGACGCACCCACGAACACTCCGGCCCGGCTGCCGCTCAGCGACAGCGGGTCGATCCCGGCCCGCTCCAGGACCTCCCAGCAGGCTTCGAGGAGCAA
>NZ_JARLTC010000093.1 GCF_029382225.1 Spongiactinospora sp. TRM90649 | reverse complement strand
CTTCACAAACCGATCGTCAACACCCTTCGCCATTCCCGCACTCCACGCGGCAGCGACTTAAGACTTACTCGTCTAGCAGCCCGTCGCTCACCGCGGGTGCCGCCCGTCGGGGATGACACTGGCCGCGCTCGTTATTTCCACGACGTCTGGGCCTGGCGACCCTCGGCCGCGGTCATCTCTAACCGCGATGCTCGAAGGCGTCCGCATTGTGATCGATGACGGTGGAGCCGGAGGCCAGAGCGCGGGCGGCGTCAGCGAAGTACTGCTCGTCGGCACCGTGGGCAAGGCCGAGGATGACGCCCTGGCTGAGGCCGACGAACAGCGCCCTGAGCGCGGTGGCCAAGCGCTGTGCCTGGTGTGATGTGACAGTGCCCCCGCCGCGTGATCTGCCGGCGAACAGCGCGATCAGGTGACGCTCTTGTGTCTGGACGGACGCGGCGATCCGAGCTCTCAGTTCGGGGTCGTGCAGGGACATGTCCATCAAGGTGATCTGCAGTGACAGGGCGGGCAGAGCGTCGGGGGCGTCACAGCTGCGGCGGTAGTAACGGGCGAAGCCGTCGACCGCTTCGAGCAGGTCCGCCCCTGCCGGGACCGCCTGTTCGATCTCCTCGTAACGAGGCCGTTGGTAGTCGGTGACCATGGCGACCACCAGGTTGTTCTTGCTGCCGAACAGCGAGTAGACGGCGCCGGTGGTCAAGTCGGCACGCTCGGCGATCTCCTCAAGTCTGGCCCGGTATCCGTCCCGGGAGATGACCTGGAAGGCGGCGTCCAGCAGGGCACGGCGGTTGCGTTCCTTGGCCTCTGCTCTGGTCATTCTCATAATATGATTATTGCAGTAATGTGATTACGGAAGTGGGAGTGCGTCGGGGGGAATGCTCGTGATCCAGTCTCAGAACGTGGCATCGACGGCGGCGGGAGCCCGCCGGATGGGCATCATCGGTGACGGCGTCTTCAAGGTGCTGCTCGGTGCGGTCTTCCTCGTCGGTGCCGTCCAGCTCGGTGACCTGCTCGGCGTGCCTGCCTGGCTGATGATCGCGTCTGGTGCGGCTCTGCTGGGCGGCGGCGGGATCGAGATCATGTACGTGCACCGCCGTACGGCGCGCACCTACATGCGGCTGATGGTCGCCTATGACAGCGCCTGGATCCTGGTAACGCTCGGCGGCCTGCTGATGACATGGCGAGGCGGTGCCGCCGGGGGTGAATTGTGGGTCGGCTACCAGACGGCGGCTCCCGTCGTGCTCGCCGCCCTGCTGGTTACCGCCGCTCCTGCTCGATGAATGCCGGTTCTCGGGCGTCACGCCTCGCTTGACCAGCGGCCGGTGAAGAGCTCCTCGCCCGGCGGAGAACCGGGCAATGGGTCATGTCCCGGCCGCAACCCGTCGAGCGCTATCGCGATCAGCCGTCGGCGTGCCTCGGCGGCGGCGCTCAGCAGATCGGCCCTGCCCTGCTTGCGGAGCTGATCGATCACCGGGGAACGGCCGAACTGCTCGATGA
>NZ_JARLTC010000092.1 GCF_029382225.1 Spongiactinospora sp. TRM90649 | reverse complement strand
CTCGATCAGTTCGGGCGCAACCTGACCCAGGCGGCCAGGGAGGGCAAGCTCGACCCGGTCATCGGCCGGGAGAAGGAGATCGAGCGGGTCATGCAGGTGCTGTCCCGCCGGACCAAGAACAACCCGGTCCTGGTGGGCGAGCCCGGCGTGGGCAAGACCGCCGTGGTGGAGGGCCTGTCCCAGAAGATCGTCAAGGGCGAGGTGCCCGAGACGCTGAAGGACAAGCAGCTCTACACCCTCGACCTGGGCGCGCTGGTCGCCGGTTCGCGCTACCGGGGCGACTTCGAGGAGCGCCTGAAGAAGGTGCTGAAGGAGATCCGCACCCGGGGCGACATCATCCTGTTCATCGACGAGCTGCACACGCTCGTCGGAGCGGGCGCGGCCGAGGGCGCGATCGACGCCGCCAGCATCCTGAAGCCGATGCTGGCCCGTGGTGAGCTGCAGACCATCGGCGCCACCACGCTCGACGAGTACCGCAAGCACCTGGAGAAGGACGCCGCGCTGGAGCGCCGCTTCCAGCCCATCCAGGTCGCGGAGCCGAGCCTGAGCCACACGATCGAGATCCTCAAGGGTCTGCGCGACCGTTACGAGGCGCACCACCGGGTCTCCATCACCGACGGCGCCCTGGTGGCCGCCGCTCAGCTCGCCGACCGCTACATCAGCGACCGGTTCCTGCCGGACAAGGCGATCGACCTGATCGACGAGGCCGGTTCGCGGATGCGCATCCGCCGGATGACCGCGCCGCCGGACCTGCGCGAGTACGACGAGAAGATCGCGAACGTGCGGCGCGACAAGGAGTCCGCGATCGACGCGCAGGACTTCGAGAAGGCCGCCGCGCTGCGCGACCAGGAGAAGCAGCTCCAGCTCAAGCGCGAGCGCAGGGAGAAGGAGTGGAAGGCCGGCGACATGGACGTCGTGGCCGAGGTGACCGAGGAGCTGATCGCCGAGGTCCTGGCCACCGCCACCGGCATCCCGGTGTTCAAGCTGACCGAGGAGGAGTCGCAGCGGCTGCTGCGCATGGAGGATGAGCTGCACCGGCGGATCATCGGGCAGGACGACGCGATCAAGGGTCTGTCCCGGTCGATCCGGCGTACGCGCGCGGGTCTGAAGGACCCCAGGCGTCCCGGTGGGTCGTTCATCTTCGCCGGGCCGTCGGGCGTCGGCAAGACCGAGCTGTCCAAGGCGCTGGCGGAGTTCCTGTTCGGCGACGAAGACGCGCTGATCATGCTGGACATGTCCGAGTTCATGGAGAAGCACACGGTCTCGCGGCTGTTCGGCTCCCCGCCCGGGTATGTCGGGTACGAGGAGGGCGGTCAGCTCACCGAGAAGGTGCGGCGCAAGCCGTTCTCGGTGGTGCTGTTCGACGAGATCGAGAAGGCCCACCCGGACATCTTCAACTCGCTGTTGCAGATCCTGGAGGACGGTCGCCTGACCGACGCCCAGGGCCGGGTGGTCGACTTCAAGAACACGGTCATCATCATGACCACCAACCTCGGCACCCGCGACATCTCCAAGGGCATCGGG
>NZ_JARLTC010000091.1 GCF_029382225.1 Spongiactinospora sp. TRM90649 | reverse complement strand
AATGATCACCATGGGTAAACGACTTAGGTGGATCACCTTAACGCTTCGGGGGGAGCGTCAACCATGACGAACACACGGGGAACATCAGCACTGACCAGTCCTTTCACACACGACCACGAACAGACATCAGGCCTGGCGCGGGCCGCTCATCATGGCGGGGAAAAATCCCCCCACCGTGACGGAGAGGCGCCGCTACGCGACCTGCTCGGCGATCAGGTCCTGGACCTGCTGCTGGAGCGCTCACGCGACGGCGCGGGCGGGCTGCGGCTGACCGGTGAGGGCTCGATGCTCGGCGAACTGGTCAAAGCGGTCCTGGAACGCGCGCTGGAGGCCGAACTGTCATCCCATCTGGGCTACGGCAAACACGAGGTCGCCGGCCACGGAACCGGCAACTCCCGCAACGGCAGGATCGGCAAAACCGTGCAGACCGGTGTCGGCCCGGTCCGGCTGGCGGTGCCGCGCGACCGGGCCGGCACCTTCGAACCGGTGCTGGTGCCCAAACGGGCGGGGCGGATCTCCGGCGGCCTGGACGACATGATCATCAGCCTGTACGCGCACGGCATGAGCGTCCGCGACATTCAGCATCACCTGCGCCAGATCTATGAGGTCGAACTGTCGCACGAGGCGATCTCCAACATCACCGACGCCGTGCTGGAAGAGGTCCGCGCCTGGCAGGCCCGCCCGCTCGAGGCCGTCTACCCGGTGATCTTCCTGGACGCCATCGTGGTCAAGGTCAGAGACAACCACGTCGTGCAGTCCAAACCCGCCTACCTGGCGGTCGGCATCGACACCGAGGGAAACAAGCACGTCCTGGGGATCTGGCTGGCCAAGACCCCGCTGGATACCGCGACCGCCGGGGAGTCGGCCCGCTTTTGGGCCTCGGTGATGAGCGACCTGAAAAACCGTGGGGTGCGTGACATCCTCATCGCCTGCACCGACGGCCTGAACGGCTTCGAAGACGCCGTCCACCACGCGTTCCCGCACACCACCGTGCAGACCTGCGTGGTGCACCTGATCCGTAACGCGCTGCGGCCGGTGGCCCGCCGCGACCGCGCCGCCGTCGCCGCCGAACTCCGCAAGATCTACACCGCGCCCACCGAGCAGGCCGCTTTCGATGCCCTGGCCGACTTCACCACCTCGCTCTGGGGCGAGAGATACCCGCAAGCGGCCCGCGTGTTCGAGACCGCCTGGGACCGGTTCACCCCGTTCTTCGCCTTCACCCCCGCGGTGCGGCGGCTGCTCTACACCACCAACGGCATCGAGTCGCTGAACTACCAGCTGCGCAAGGTCACCAAGGCCCGCGGGCACTTCCCCGGCGACGACGCAGTCGTCAAGCTGCTGTGGCTGGCCATCATCAACATCGAGGACAAACGCGCCCGCGAACGCGCCGCCCACAAGGAGAAGACCGGCAAGATCAAGTCCTCGCCCGGCACCGCCCGCCTGATCGAAGGGCAGCGCACCATCGGCTGGCGTGAGGCGCTCATCGAACTCGATATCGCCTATCCAGGCCGGATCAGGTAAAGAGGTTCTTCATCACCCGGGAAGGATCTTTACACACTTGAGGTGACAAGCTC
>NZ_JARLTC010000090.1 GCF_029382225.1 Spongiactinospora sp. TRM90649 | reverse complement strand
CTCCCCCCGAAGCGTTAAGGTGATCCACCTAAGTCGTTTACCCATGGTGATCATTCCACACTTAGAGTGATACCCCCCGTTTAACCCCCCGTCGAATCATGGAGCGGTCATCATGTCCCCGCCGGTCGGCGGCGCTGAGGTCAGCGCGCGAGTGCGTGCTCGTAGCCGGGCAGGGTCAGGGCGCCGTTGGCGGCACGACCCTCGGTGCCTGAGGGGAGCGTCGTCTGGGTGCGCAGCATCGCGTTGCGCGCGTCGAGGTGCCGCCGGGTGCGTGGGGCGAGCACGCCGCCGCCCGCGGTGGCGAGGGCCTGGTTCTGCTCCGCGAAGTCCCGGACGGTGTTCTCGTAGGCCGCGAAGGCGGAGACGTGGTCGTCGTGGGTGGCCAGTTCGCCGGCGAAGCAGAAGCCGAGATAGCGGTGATAGCGCTCTTCGGGGCCGAAGGCCAGGCCTCGGGTGTTGGAGTGCAGCCCCTCGGCGCCGATCACCAGATCGAATGTTCGCCTGGCGCCGCCGTCGAAGGCGACCTCCACCTGATCACCTCGGTCGTGGATGGCCGCGATGGAGTCGTCGAACAGGAACTCGACCTTGTTCTCGACCAGACCGTAGAGGCTGTCGGCCAGGTCACCCCGGCGCGGTCCGCTTCGCCGACGACGTCACGGCCCACTTGACCACCCTTGGCGCAGGATGAGCGATACGGAGGGAGGGCGATGCCGGCCCATCGAGGTCATGGACGGGCAGTGAGATCCGCCTCCGGGGCCGGAGCATTAGGATCTTCATGGTTCCCTGGCCGATGGGCGGCGGCGCCCGCGGATCGTTCGGCCCGCCCGGTGGGCCGGCCATCATGAAGGCGAGCCTTCCATGCGCATTGTGATTGCCGAGGACGACCCCCTGCTGCGCGAAGGGCTGGCGCTGCTGCTGCGGGCCGAGTCGCTGGACGTGGTGGCCACCGCCTCCGACGCCGCCGGGTTCCTGGACGCCGTGGACGCCCACCGGCCGGACGTGGCCATCGTGGACGTGCGTATGCCGCCCACCCATACCGACGAGGGCATCGTGGCGGCCGTCGAGGCCAGGCGGCGGCTGCCGGGACTGGCCGTGCTGGTGCTGTCGGCGTACGTGGAGCAGGCGTTCGCCACCGATCTGCTCGCGCATGGCGGCGCGGGCCTGGGTTACCTGCTCAAGGAGCGGGTCGGGCGGGTGCAGGAGTTCCTGACGGCGCTGCACCGGGTGGCCGATGGCGGCACCGCCATCGATCCGGAGGTGGTCGCGCAGTTCCTCACCCGCAGCCGTCCCGGTGACCGGCTCGGACGGCTCAGCCCGCGTGAACGCGACGTGCTGGCCTTGATGGCCGAAGGGCTGGGCAACGCGGCCATCGCCGAGCGGTTGTTCGTCACCGGCGGCGCGGTGCACAAGCACATCCGCAACATCTTCGCCAAACTCGACCTGGCCCCGGCCGACGGCACCGACCGGCGGGTGGCCGCCGTGCTGACCTACCTCGAACGCGTGGAGAGGTGAGCTCCGGCGTCCCGGCCCCGCGACGGCGGTACCCCTGGCTGTACCTCTGTTTGGGGCGTAGAGGGGAATGATCGAAACGC
>NZ_JARLTC010000009.1 GCF_029382225.1 Spongiactinospora sp. TRM90649 | reverse complement strand
GCCCGCTCATCGAGGTGCCCGTGCTGGTCGCCCTGGTCTACGTCAGCCTGGCCGCCCGCAGGCTGTTCAAGGAGCCCCCCCATGCCTGAGACCACCGGTAAGCCGAGCGTGTTGTTCGTGTGCGTGCACAACGCGGGGCGTTCCCAGATGGCCGAACCGGTTGGCTGACCCACCTGACCGATGGCCGGATCGAGGTCCGCTCCGCCGGGTCCGCGCCCGCCGGGCAGATCAACCCGGTCGCCGTCGAGGCAATGGCCGGAGTCGGCGTCGACATCACCGCGCAGCGCCCCAAGGTCCGCACCGCCGATGCCGTCGAGGCATCCGACGCGGTGATCGCCGTGATCAGCCAATCGCGCCGGCCGTCCGGCGACCAGAGCGGGAGTGTCGTATCCGTGATGCAGCGGTGACGCATCGCATACGCTTGCCTCGGCGGAAGGGCCGGTTCCCGTGGACGCGACCGTGACGGCCGACGTACGGCACGGCGGTGGCTGGCTGCGGTTCGACGGATCACGCATGACGGAGGAACGGGGCGGTTGCTACCTGCGGCTCGGCGAGTCCGGCCTGGCGGCGGAGGAACTCGGCCGGGCGCTGGGTGAGCGGCTATCCCGGCGCCGCCGGGGTGCTGTGCTGAGCGATCTCGCCCTGGCCGGGCTCCAGCGCGGCGATCTGGATCAGGTCCTGCACTACGGCTACCAGGCCCTCACGCATCCGGAGAACGCGGCGGAACAGCGGTCGCTGGAGAAGGCCGGGTTCCGGCTGGAAGGTGTGCTGCGGGCCTTCGAGTTCCGCGCCGGAGGCTGGAGCGACGCTGGATCTACAGCAGGCTCCGCGACGATCCGGCCCCCGCCCTCGACTGATCGGACCGGGTTCACCGGTCCGCCGCCGGCAAGGTAGATTCAGGGTGCTGACGCTCCAGCCCCCGAAGCCTCGGGGATCCCGGGCCGTTCCTCCCACGCGGGGCGGCGCTCCCACGGGGTAGTGGCGATGACGGCGAGCGGCCATCCGCTGTTGTGACGCATGCGTCTCGACCAGGCGGGGTGCAGGCGTGGGCGGGTCCCCGCCAGACCGGACGAGACATGGCCCACGACGATCGTGACCTGACCCGTGCCACACGCCGGCGGATGCGCCGGACCGGGGAGAGCTACCAGACGGCGCTCGCCGCCGTCCGCGTCGAACGGGAGGGCGGGCGCGTATTACGCTACGACATCACCGGGGAGATGGCTCGGTTCGTCCAGGACGAGCACGGGGGCGACTCCGGCCTTCTCACCCGGCTCGACCCCGCCTACACCTGTCCGGTCTGCGCCGCTCCCGGCGACGCACGCGCCGACACCACCGGGTTGCGGCTCCAGGTGGCCCCTTACGACCCCGACCTCACCCCGGCGGCCACGCTGATCGGCGTCACCAGGCACCACGCACGCTGCCGGCCGTCCGACATGGTGCACGTGGATGTGACCGCCGTTCCGCGCGAGCCCGCCGTCCTCGTGCTGCCCGCCGCGCCCACCCCCGAGGCGGAGGGGCGGTTCGCGCTCAGCGCGCGGGCCGTGCTGGCCCCCGGAGGGGTGCCGGCGCTGCTGCTGCTCGCCGAGGTCGTGGAGGACTTCGGCACCGGCCCGACCCCCTGGCTGTGGAACCTGGAACTGACCGTGTGGCGGCCCGCCGGGTTCGCCGCGCCGTCGCTGGCGCGAAAGACCGCGCCCGGCTGGTCCGCGCGGATCGTCCGGGGCGGCCCCGAGGACCGTACGCCCGGATGGGCGGCGATCCGCACGCGCGAGCCCGAGTACGGCCGGACCCCGGACCACCTCTTCCTCGGCGTGGTGGACATCCCCGGCGAATGGGCCGAGGCCGCGCGGGACCGGGCCACGCTCCTGCTGCTCGCCGGGCCTGTGGTGGTCGCGGGCGACGCGCCCAGGATCCCCCGCGAGATCGGGCCGGACACCCCGTCCGACCTGCTGCGAGACGGCCACCTGCTGGCCGCGTACACACCGCTGACGATGGAGGACCGGTCACGCGGAACGCGTTGACCGGGTGCGCCGACGAGAGGATGATCGCCATATGTCGAGGCTCGGGGGAGTCACCGCCGCCCTGCTGGTGCTGTTATCGGCCGCCGCGTGCGGCGAAGAACGGGCGATGAGCCGGGTGTCCATACCGGTGACCAGCCAGGACGGCCACGAAGAGGGATGGGGCTCACCCAGCCCGTCGATGCCTCCGCCGATGATGGCCACACCGACCACACTCTTCCCATCGGGCGTCGCCACATCGGCCCCGCCGCCTTCCTCCCCCGCCGCCACCACCCTCGCGGTGCCGATGGCGACCGGCACTCCACTGGCGGTCACGGGGGAACCGCGTTTCGCCGTCGTCGGCAAGATGCCCATCGCGCACTACGCCGACGATCGGGCCAAGGTCGTGTCGTTCTACACCGGGCAGCGGCAAGCCGTGCACGACGTCGCGACCGGGCGGCTCATCGCGGAGATCCCGCTGCCCAAGGGGGTCAAGTCCTCCTCTCGGCTGGTGGCCGCCGCCCGGGACAACCGCACGTTCCTCCTGTCCGGCTGGACCGGCCCGGAAGACCCGACGAACTATTTCCGCGTGCGGTTGGACGACAAAGGGCGTCCCGGCAGGCCACTGGTCGTGCCTCCCCTGGATGAGTACCTGGGGCCGCCGTTCTCACTGGCGCTGAGCGCCGACGGCACCCGGCTCGCCTACGCGACCACCACCCGCGTCTCGGTCATCGAGCTTTCGACCGGCGACCGCCGGGACTGGCTGGTGGCCTCGCCCAACGGTGTGGACGGGCTGGCCTGGTCTCCGGATGGCCGGAGCCTCGCCATGGTCATCGGCAACCACGGCCTCAGCGTGCTCCCTCTCGACAGGCCGGAGACCTCGCTGCTCGCCGCCGTGCGGCTGGTCCTGCCGAACCCCGAGCTTCCGATGATGTGGTCGGTCGCCTACTCCGCCGACGGCGGCGAGCTCATCTACTCCCGTGGCCACGACATCGAGAGCGTCCCGGTCGCCGGCGGTACGCCCCGGACGCTCGCCCGGCTGAAGCTGCCCCCGGACGCGTCGCTGAGCTCGTGGTTCGTCCTGGACGGTACCGGGCGCCACGCCCTCTACGAGCACGCCGGACGTCAGTTCCGGGTGGACCTGGAGACCGGGGCCGCTCGCCCGCTTCCCAAACTGGAAGGCGTTGACCAGATCGCCTGGTGATCAGGCGAACAGGTGCAGGTTGAGCCGTCTGGACAGGTGGCGGCAGATCTCCACGCCGCGCACGCTGTTGCCGTGTTCGTCGATCGGCGGGCTGAAGACGGCGAGGCCCAGCCTGCCGGGCACGGACGCCAGGATGACCCCTGAGACGCTGCTCTTGGCCGCCATCCCGACCTCCGCCATCCACCCGCCCGCCGCGTCGTACATGCCGCAGGTCGCCATCACCGACAGCACGGTGCGGGCGACCCACGGCTGTGTCACGACGTCGCCGGTCAGCGGGTTGACGCCGCGCCCGGCCAGGGTCGCGGCCATGATCGCGAGATCGCGCGTCCCGGCCCGGACGGCGCACTGCGCGAAGTAGCGGTCCAGCGCCTCGGCCGGGTCGGCGCCCATCGCGCCGGTGCTGGCGGCGAAGTAGGCCAGCGCCCGGTTGCGGTCCCCGGCCCGGCGCTGGCTGTTCAGGATCTCGGGGTCCGGCGTGAGCGGGCGTCCGGCGAACCGTCCCAGGCAGTCCACCGCGCGTTCCCTGCGCGCGTCGGGGTTGTCCCCGGCGACCAGCGAGGTCGTCACGATCGCCCCCATGTTGGTCATCGGGTTGTACGGCAGGCCGCTCCCGGGCATCGTCCCGGCCGCGTCGAACCGGCCGCCGCTCGGCTCCACGTCCACGTGCTCGCGCATCCCGCCCAGGCCCCGGTCGGCCAGTGCCAGCGCGTAGACGAACGGCTTGGCCGCCGACATCAGCGCGACCGGCACGTCCGCGTCGCCGGCCTCGAAGACGTGCCCGCCGTCCACCGTGGCCACGGCCACGCCCAGCAGCCCGGGGTCCACCTCGGCCAGCGCGGGTACGTACGTGACGACCCGCCCGCCGCTCACCGCCGCGCCCGCCTCCAGGGCCTCGTCCAGGACGCTGCGCATCAGTCGATGTCTGCGGGGCGGTCCGGGCCGTCGAACGGGTAGCGGCGGCGGAAGTCGTCCTCGGCCTCGGCGAACGACATGAACCGGACGCCGTCGTGGCCCCGGATGTACTCGATCAGCCGCTCCAGCATGAGCAGCACCTGCGGACGCCCGCTGACGTCGGGGTGGAGGGTGATCGGAAAGACCGCGTACTCCAGTTCGCGGTAGACCCAGTCGAACTGGTCGCGCCACTGTTGTTCCAGGTCGCGCGGGTTGACGAAGCCGTGACTGTTCGGCGAGCTCTTGATGAACATCATCGGCGGCAAATCGTCCACGTACCAGCTCGCCGCGAACTCCACGAGGTCCACCTCGCGGCCGTGGACCATCGGGTGCATCCAGGTCGCGGCGTCCTCGTCGTAGTCGATCGTCGTCCACCGGTCGCCGCCGCGCGCGTAGAAGGGCTGGAAGTCGCGGTACGACTGGGAGTGGTCGTAGGTGAAGCCGTACTTGAGCAGCAGGTCGATGGTGCGCTCCGACATCTCCCACCAAGGGGCGACATATCCGCGCGGCCTGACCCCGACGATCTCGTCCAGCAGCTCCACGCTGCGGGCCAGCACGTCCTCCTCCTGCTGGGCCGACATCGACATCGGGTTCTCGTGCAAGTAGCCGTGCGCGCCGATGTCGTGCCCGCCTTCGGCGATCATGCGGGACTGGTCGGGGAACGACTCCAGCGAGTGGCCGGGCACGAACCAGCTCGTCCTGATCCCCTCGCGCTCGAACAGCCGCAGCAGCCTCGGCGTGCCGATCTCCCCGGCGAACACGCCCCGCTGGATGTCGTTGGGCGACTCCTCGCCGCCGTACGACCCGATCCAGCCGGCCACGGCGTCCACGTCCACGCCCAGGCAAACGTTGATCGTCGTCATGCCTCTCCGGCTACCCAGGGCGGTCCGCTCCGTGCCGTCCGCCTGGCAAAGTCCTCGTCAACGCGCGTGCGGGCGGTGACAGCGCGCTGTGCGAGGTATGACAGCGGGACCGCGCATGGTGGCGTCATGAACAACGGAAGGAACGCCTTCGAAGCCGAGGGCCTGACGAAGCGCTACGGCGACACCGTGGCGCTGGCCGGGATCGACCTGGCCGCCAGGGAGGGCACGGTCCTGGGGGTGCTCGGGCCGAACGGCGCGGGCAAGACCACGGCGGTGCGCATCCTGGCCACCCTGCTGCGCGCCGACTCCGGCCGCGCCACCGTCGGCGGCCTCGACGTCGTGCGGCACCCCGCCCGCGTCCGCCGCATGATCGGCCTGACCGGGCAGTACGCGTCCGTGGACGAGGACCTCACCGGCACCGAGAACCTGGTGCTCATCGGTGAGCTGCTGGACCTGCGCCGCAGGGACGCCAAGGCGGTCGCCGCCCGGCTGCTCGACGAGTTCGGCCTCGGCGAGGCCGCCGGACGCCGAGTGAAGACCTACTCCGGAGGCATGCGCCGCCGCCTGGACCTCGCGGCCAGCATGGTCGGCGGCCCCAGCGTGATCTACCTGGACGAGCCGACCACCGGCCTGGACCCGGCCAAGCGGGACGACGTGTGGAACATGGTCCGCGCCCAGGTCGCGGCCGGGGTGACGGTGCTGCTGACCACGCAGTACCTGGAGGAGGCCGACGCACTCGCCGACGAGATCTCGGTGATCGACCACGGCAAGGTGATCGCGCACGGCACCCCGGCCGAGCTGAAGCACGTGGTGGGGGGCCAGACGATCCTGGTCCGGCCGTCCGACCCGGCCAGGCTGAAGGAGGCCGCGGGCATCCTGGGGGCGATCGCCGGGCGCGCGCCGGAGTCCCCGGGCCGGGGCGTGGTGACCGTCCCGGTGGAGGGCGACGTGGTGTTCGGCGAGGTGGTGCGGCGGCTGGAGGCCGCCGGGATCGGCGTCACCGAGCTGTCGCTCCGGCTGCCCAGCCTGGACGAGGTCTTCTTCACGCTGACCGGCGGGCACACGAACGACGACACGGAGGTGGCGGCATGACGATCACGGAACGCCCGATGACACGGGTCCGGCGGCCGGACGCGCTGCCGGGGCCGCGTCCGTTCGGCCTGGTCCGGCACAGCCTGGCACTGGCCAGGCGGAGCGTGATCAAGACGATCCGGACGCCGGAACAGCTCCTCGACGTCACCCTGCAGCCGCTCATCTTCCTGGTGATGTTCGTCTACCTGCTGGGCGGCGCGGTTTCCGGGTCCACCCAGGAGTACCTGCAGTTCCTGCTTCCGGCGATCATGGTCCAGACGGTGATGTTCGCCGGCATGGCGACCGGCGTGAACCTCAACACCGACATGGCCAAGGGCGTCTTCGACCGGTTCCGCAGCCTGCCCATCGCACGGGCCGCCCCGCTGATCGGGTCGGTGGTCGGCGACCTGATCCGCTACCTGGTGGCGATCACCTCGCTGCTGGCCTTCGGGGCCCTGCTGGGCTTCCGGATCGGCACGAACCCGCTGTCGGCGGCGCTGGCGTGCGTGCTCACCATCGTGTTCGCGTTCAGCGTGAGCTGGATCTTCGTGCTGCTCGGGACGATGATGCGCGAGCCGAGCGGGGTGCAGGGCGTGGCGTTCATGACCATGTTCCCGCTCACCTTCGGCACCAGCATGATGGCGCCCCGGGAGACGCTGCCGGGTTGGCTCCAGGCGTGGGTGGACGTCAACCCGGTGTCGCACGTGATGGCGGCGTCACGGGCGCTGATGGTCGGCGGTCCGCTGGGCACGGAGGCCCTCTGGACGCTGGGGTGGAGCGCGTTGATCATCGCGGTGTTCGCGCCGCTGGCCGTGCGGGCCTACCGGCGCAAGACCTGAGCGGGGCATGGGCGATGACGGGGGCCGGGCGGTCAGTGGTCGCGGATGAGCGCGAACATCTCCTCGCGGGGCAGGTCGCGGCCCCTGGCGTACGCGGCGGCGTAGGCGGCGGTCCCCAGCTCGCCGTCCAGGTGGGCGGCGAGCCGGGTCACGTCCACGTTGTAGAGGTCGGGGGCGCCGCGCAGCCGTTCGGCCGCGCCGAGCAGCTCGGCGGCGCGCTCGGGCCGTCCGAGCCGGGCCGCCGTGATGGCGGTCAGCACCACGACGTGGGCCGCCACCGGCATGTCCTTGGCCTGCAGGGCCAGCTCGACGCCCTCGGCGCCGAGCCGGGCCGCGGCCTCCAGGTCGTCGCGGCAGACGGCCAGGAGGCCGAACGAGGTCTTGACCAGCGCCAGGAACTGCGGCGCGGTGAAGGGGGACGCCTCGATCAGCTCCCTGGCCAGCGTGAAGGCGCGCTCGGCCTCGTCGAGTTCGCCGTCGATCCTGGCCAGGTTGCCCAGATGGAGGTTGGCGAACGCCAGATTGCGCGGGCTGGTGTTCTCGGCCTCCGGGCCGGTCAGGGTCAGCAGGTCGGCGCGCGCCCCGGCGAGGTCGCCCGCGCGGATCCGGACGGAGGCGAGCCAGATCCGCTGGTGGCCGGTGTCCGCGCCGGGCACCAGCTCGCGCATCAGCCGCATCGCCTCCTCCAGCGCCAGGCTCGCCGCGTCGAACTCGCCGAAAACCGAGTGCGCCTCGGCCAGCGCGGTCAGCGCCATGCTGAGCGACCAGCGTTCGCCGACCTGCCGAAGCTCGTCCACCGCCGCGATCAGGTCGCGCCTGCTGTCGGCCATCAGGCCCTCGTTCTCCAGCAGCGCGGCCTTGATCGACCGCAGCGTGCCCCGCACCCACGGGTCGGGGTGGTCGAGTCGTTCGGCCACGGCCGCCAGGCCCCACTCGGTGTCGTCGGTGAACAGCGCCAGGGCCGGATGCAGCAGGGCCAGCAGCGGGTGGTCGAGTTCGTTCGCGCTCTCGGCGGTGACCGTCCGGAACAGGTCCGCGGCCTCCTCCGGGTCGAAGCCGCCGCTGAGCGTACGGGTGACCAGATAGATCGCGGTCACCACCAGCCGCTGCCGCTTCGGCGACTCGCCGGGCACGTCGAGGGCCATGCGCAGCCGCGCCGCCGTCTCCATGCCGTCGCCGCGGATCGTCCAGTACATGCTGAGGGCGGCGGCCAGCCGGATGGCGGTCTCGGCGTCGGCCGTGTCCACCGCCCAGTGCAGCGCGCCGAGCAGGTTGTCGTACTCGGTGTCCAGCATCGCCACCCAGGGACGCTGCTCGCCGCCGCGCACGTACGGCTCGGCGCGCTCGGCCAGCTCCAGGTAGTAGGCGGCGTGCGCGGCCCGCGCCTCGGCCAGGTGCCCGCTCTCGGCCAGCCGCTCGACGCCGTACTCCCGGATCGTCTCCAGCATCCGGTAGCGGGGGCCGGCGTCCACTCGCACCAGCGACTTGTCCACCAGGGCCGCGACCAGGTCGAGGCTGCCGCCGACCCGTTCGACGGCCTCCAGCCGCGCTCCGGCGGGGAACACCGACAGCCGTTCGGCGAGCGCGCGTTCGTCGCCGGTCAGCAGGTCCCAGCTCCAGGCGACGACCGCGCGCAGCGTCTGGTGCCGGGGCAGCGCGGTACGGCTGCCGCCGCCCAGCAGGCCGAAGCGGTCGCCCAGGCGTTCGGCCACCTGCTCCAGCGTCAGCGAGCGCAGCCGCGCCGCGGCCAGCTCGATCGCCAGCGGCAGGCCGTCGAGCCGCCGGCAGATCTCCACCACGACCTCGGCGTTGCCGTCGTCCACGGTGAACCCGGGGCGCACCGCCGCCACCCGGTCCGCGAACAGCCGGACGGCCGCGCTGTCGCGCCAGTGCCCCACCTGGTCGGGCAGCGGCAGCGGCGGCACCGGGCACAGCGCCTCGCCGCCGATGCCCAGCGGCTCGCGGCTGGTGGCCAGCACGTGTAACCGCCCGCACCGGCCGAGCAGCTCCTCTGCCAGGCTCGCGACCGCCTCGACCACGTGCTCGCAGTTGTCCAGCACCAGCAGCGTGTCCGAACCGGACAGCGCCTCGGTCAGGCGGCGCATCGCGTCGGGGGCGACGCTGTTCTCCCGGCCGCCGCCGCGCAGGAAACCGGGGTTGCCCAGCGCGCCCAGCACGGCCGCGGGGACGTCGGCGGGGTCGGTCACCGAGGCCAGCTCGGCCAGCCACGCCCCGCGCGGCCGGTCGGCGGCGATGGTGGTGGCCAGGCGGGTCTTGCCCGCGCCGCCCGGCCCGACCAGGGTCACCAGGCGGCTCTCCTTGAACTGCGCGGAGATCCGCTCGATCTCGGCGGTGCGGCCGACGAAGCTGGTCAGCGGCACCCGCAGGTTGCCGCGCGGGCGCGCGGCGGCGACAGGCGGCGGGATCTCGGCGGCGGCGCGGGGGAGCGCCGGGTCGGCGCGCAGCAGCGCGAGGTGGATCTCGCGCAGTTCAGGGCCGGGATCGACGCCCAGCTCGTCGGCGAGCCCCTGGCGGAACTCCTCGTATCCGGCGAGCGCCTCGGCCTGGCGGCCCGCGGCGTACAGGGCCTTCATCAGCAGGCCACGCACCCGCTCGCGCCGGGGATGGCGGGCGGCCAGCTCGCGCAGCCCGGCCACTGTGCCGGCCACTGTGCCGACCACCGTTCCGGCCACTGTGCCGGTGACCGCACCAGTGGCGAGCCCGGCCTCGAAGTGGTCTTCGGTGGCGGCGAGCCGCGCCTCCTCCAGCCAGGTGGCGGCGGCGACGGCGAAGGGGGCGTCGGCCAGGTCGGCGAGCGCCGGGCCGCGCCACAGGGCGAGGGCGTCGCCGAGCGTGCGGACCGCCGTACGGGGATCGCCCGCGCCGAGCGCGGCGCGGCCCTCGGCGGCGAGGCGCTCGAACCGGTGCGCGTCGATCGCCTCACGAGGGACGGCGAGCCGGTAGCCGCCCGGGGCCGAGGTCAGGCCGTGCGGCCTGGGCAGTGCCCGGCGCAGCCGGGACACCAGGGACTGCAGCGCGTTGGCCGGATCGGCGGGCGGAGTGCCGCCCCACAGCGCCTCGGACAGTTCCTCGACGGTGACCACGCGCCCGGGGTCGAGGGCCAGGCGCACCAGCAGCGCGCGCAGCCGCGCACCGCCGATCTCGGCCTGACGGCCGTCGGCGCCGGTGACCGTGAGCGGGCCGAGCACGCTCACCTGGATATGGGCGGAGACCCCGGCCGCCGCCGGGGCATCGCCCGGGCCCGCGGGGGCCCCTTTCGGGGTCCCCGCCGGAGTCGCTGCCTGGCTCACTCCGGGCTCGCCGCGGGTGGGTGGACTCAGCCGCTCTTGCGGCGGAACGAACGACGCTGGGAAGCAGGGCCGTGCGTGCCGCCGACCTTCGAGCGGCCCCGGCCGCCGCTGTTGGCGTTGGCGTCGGCCTGGGCGTTGCGCTTGCGCTCCAGCGCCTCACGGAACTTGCGCTTCAACTCGTCGTCGGCGCCGGGGTCGGCGGTGCCGGCGTCGGCGTCGGCGGCCACGGAGTCGTTCTCCTCCGTGGGTGCCCCGGCCTCCGGACTCGCGGATTCCGGTTCGTTGGCGGCCATGAAGACCTCCTGATCTCGGACGACACTTTCCTCCTTATTGTGGCACCCAGCGCGCGGCGCGTTGACGCCGAACTTTCTGCGGTGAGCCTTCGTCACATCGGGCGGTAGGCGACCACGGAAGGAGCGCACTTGAAATACGGGACCGGTTGGCGGCGCCTGGTATCGGGCCTGGCGGCGTTGACGGTGGCGGCGGGGGCCGCCGGACTGGGGGCGCCGGGGGCGGCGTCCGCACAGGGGCCGGACGGCTCCGCGAAGAAGGCCAAGAAGATCGTCCGGCTGGGCGTGGCCCAGTCGGTGGACAACATGAACCCGTTCCTGGCGTTGCGGGTGGTCAGCACGTCGATCCAGCGCTGGACGTACGGATTCCTCACCGTTCCCGACAGCAAGACCCTGCGGCCGAGCCCGGATCTCGCCGAGTCCTGGACGACCTCGGCCGACAAGCTCACCTGGACCTTCACCATGCGCGCGGCCAAGTGGTCGGACGGCACGCCGATCACCGCCCACGACGCCGCCTGGACCTTCAACACGATCATGACGAACGACGCCGCGAAGCAGGCCAACGGCCCCGCCGTGGAGAACTTCGCCAGCGTCGTGGCCAAGGACGACAGAACCCTCGTCATCACCACCGAACGGCCACAGGCCACCATGCTGGAGAACCCGGTGCCGATCGTGCCCCGGCACGTGTTCGCCAACGCTGGGCCGATCGGGTCGTACGACGCCGAGCGGTATCCGATGGTGGCGAGCGGGCCGTTCACGGTGGTCGAGCACAAGCGCGATGCCTACGTCCGGCTGCGCGCCAACCCCGGCTACTGGCGCGGCCCGGCGAAGATCGACGAACTGCACGTGATCTTCTACGAGAACCCCGAGGCCGCCAACGCCGGGCTCAAGCGCGGCGACGTGGACTGGGTCGGACGGCTGGCCGCCCCGCAGTACCAGGCGTTCGACGGCGACCCCGCCTTCCGGCAGTGGGACACCCCCGGCCGCCGCGCGACCTACCTCCAGCTCAACCCCGGCGCGCGGACCATCGACGACCGGCCGGTCGGCGACGGCCACCCGGCCCTGCGCGACCGGCGGGTGCGCGAGGCGATCCACCGCGCCGTCGACAAGGAGACCCTGGTCCGGCAGGTGCAGAACGGCCTGGCGCGGGTCGCCGACGGCGCGGTGGTGCCCCCGGTGTTCCCGGAGTTCCACTGGTCGGCACAGGGCGATGACCTGGTGACCTTCGACCCGGCCAGGGCCAACGAGATCCTGGACCGCGCCGGTTACCGCAGAGGCCCCGACGGCGTCCGCACCATGCCGGAGGGCGGCCCGGACGCCGGGCGCAGGCTCGCGATGCGCTTCAGCGTCCACGCCGCCGACCCGGTCGAAGGCAAGATCGCGCAGTACCTCACCGGCTGGCTGCGGGCCATCGGCGTCGAGCTGACCACCAAGCGGCTGGACGCCACCAGGTTCACCGAGGAGACCGGCTACACCGGGCTGTACGACATCGCGATCAGCGGCTACTCGGTCAACCCGGACCCGGAGGAGATCCTGGCCACCCACCTGTGCTCGCGCAGGCCCACGGCCAAGGGCGAGGGCGGCGGCACCGAGTCGTTCTTCTGCGACAAGGAGTACGAGCGGCTCTACCGGGACCAGCTCGCCGAGCTGGACCGCGGCCGCCGGGTGGAGATCGTCAAGCGGATGCAGCGGCGGCTCTACACCGAGGCCCCGGTGATCGCCCTGTACTACCCGAACAACCTGGAGGTCTACCGCCAGGACCGGATCAAGTCGATCACCCCGATGCCGGAGCGGAACGGCTTCCTGTACGGCGGGCCGGGCTACTGGCCGGTCTACACCGTGGAGGCCGCCGAGGCCGCTCCCGGCGCGGCAGGGCCGGGCACCGGGGTGCTGGTGGGCGTCGGGGCGGCGCTGGCCGTCACCGCCGTGGCGGGGGTCGCCCTCGCCCGGCGGCGCAGGGCCACCGCGGACGACCGGGAGTGAGCACGCCGCACGCCGTGGCCGTCCGCGCGGGCGGCCACGGGGCGGCTGGGACGACCGGGGCGGCGGCCACGCTGCCCCGGTACGCCCTGGCCAAGCTGGGCGGCGCGCTGCTCAGCATCGCCATGGTGATCGTCGCGGCGTTCTTCGTGTTCCGGCTGATCCCCGGCGACCCGGCCGTCGCCTACACCAGGAACGTCGCGCTCAGCCCCGGCCAGCTCGACCTGATGCGCCGTCAGATGGGGCTGGATCGGCCGGTGATCGAGCAGTTCCTCGGCTTCGCGGGCCGCACGCTCCGGCTCGACCTCGGCGTCTCCTACGAGTACCGAAGGCCGGTGGCCGAGCTGATCGCCGAGCGGGCCTGGCCGACGCTGCTGCTCACCGGCACCGGCCTGGCCGTCGCGGTGAGCCTCGGCCTGTGGCAGGGCGCGCGCGCCGCCTGGCGGCCAGGGGGACGGCTGGACCGCCTCTCCACCGGCCTGTCCCTCACCCTGTGGTCGGTGCCGACCTTCTGGCTGGGACTGCTGCTGCTCACCGTGCTGGCGGCGGGCGTCGGCCCGATCCCCGGGATCTTCCCGACCCGGGGGATGGAGAGCGTGGACGCGCCGTCCGGGTTCGCCTACGCGCTGGACGTCGCCCACCACCTGGCGCTGCCGTGCCTGACCCTGGTGGCCGTGGTCTACGCGCAGTACCTGCTGGTCATGCGCTCCTCGCTGCTGGACGAGATCGGCCGGGACTACGTCACCACCGCGCGCGCCAAGGGGCTGCGCGACTCGGAGGTGCGGCGGCGGCACGCGCTGCCGAACGCGCTGCTGCCGACCGTGACGCTGGTCTTCATGCACATCGGGTTCGTGGTGCAGGGCGCGGTGTCGGTGGAGACGGTGTTCTCCTGGCCGGGGCTCGGGCTGCTGTTCTTCGAGGCCGTCCAGGGGCCTGACTACGCGGTCATGCAGGGCACGTTCATGGTGGTCTGCGTCGCGGTGATCGTGATGAACGCGCTGGCCGACGTGGTCTACCACCTGCTCGACCCCCGGGTGAGGGCGGTATGACCAGAGCCGGACTCAGGCTCGGGCTCCGGCTTTGGCGGACGCAGCGGGCCGGCGCGGTGGGGGCCGTGATCCTCACCGGGTTCGTGCTGGTCGCGGTGCTGACGCCGGTGCTCACCGATCCGGCGGGGCTCGACGTCACTCGGGCCGCGGGGCGTCCGATGGCGCCGCCGGACTCGTCGTTCCCGTTCGGGACCGACGAGTCGGGCCGGTCGATCCTGCTGATGATCATGTGGGGCTCGCGGGTGTCGCTGCTCATCGGATTCCTGTCGGCGCTGCTCAGCGTGCTGCTCGGCACCCTGGTCGGGATCGTCGCCGGGCACTTCCGCGGATGGGTGTCGGTGGTGCTGATGGCGGTCACCGACTGGTTCCTGGTGCTGCCCGCGCTGGTGACGGCCCTGGTCCTGGCGGCGGTGCTGGGCGGCGGCACGGTCACCATCGTGCTGGCCATCGGGGTCACCTGCTGGGCGTCCACGGCCCGGCTGATCCGGGCGCAGACGCTGGCGGTGGAGGCCAGGCCGTACATCGAACGGGCCAGGGCCCTCGGCGGCGGGCACTGGCACGTGATGACCCGGCACGTGCTGCCGAACGTCGCGCCGCTGGTGCTCGCCAACACCACGCTGACGGTCGCGTACGCGATCGTGACCGAGTCCACGCTCGCCTTCCTCGGCACGAGCGCGGGACAGGTGTCGTGGGGCGGCATGCTGCGCGGCTCCTACGACTGGGGCGCGGCCACGTCTGGTGCGTGGTGGTACGTGCTGCTGCCGGGGCTGTGCATCGTCGTGGTCGTGCTGGCGTTCACGCTGTGCGGGCGGGCGCTGGAGGCGGCCTTCAACCCACGGCTGCGGGAGGCGGGATGAGCCTGCTGGTGGTGCGGGACCTGTTCGTGACGTACCGCTCGGCGGCGGGGGACGTGCCCGCCGTCCGGGGGGTGTCGCTGTCGCTCGCGGTGGGGGAGGCGCTGGGGATCGCGGGCGAGTCCGGGTCGGGCAAGTCCACGCTGGCCCTGGCCCCGCTGCGGCTGCTGCCGCGCGAGGCGCGGGTCGGCGGGCAGATCCTGCTCGGCGGGGAGGACGTGACGGCGATGACGTGGGGACGGCTGCGGGCCGTACGGTGGACCGCCGCGTCGGTGGTCTTCCAGGGCGCGCAGCACGCGCTCAACCCGGTGCGCACGATCGGCGACCAGATCGCCGAGCCCATCGTGGCCCACGGCCTGGCCGCCCCGAAGGAGGCCCGCCGCCGGACGGCCGGCCTGCTCGAACGCGTCGGCCTGCCGGCGTGGCGGGCGAAGAGCCACGTCCACGAACTGTCCGGCGGGCAGCGCCAGCGGGTCATGATCGCGATGGCCCTGGCCTGCTCGCCCCGGCTGATCATCGCGGACGAGCCGACGACCGCGCTGGACGTGATGATCCAGGCCCAGATCCTCGACCTGCTCCGGGGTTTGGTCGCCGAACGCTCCCTGGGCCTGCTGCTGATCTCCCACGACCTGCCGGTCCTGGCGGCCACCTGCGACCGCCTCGCCATCATGTACACCGGCCAGGTGGTGGAGACCGGCCCCGCCCGCGACCTCCTGACCCACCCCCGCCACCCCTACACCGCCGCCCTTACCGCCGCCTCCCCAAGAGTCGGCGACCCCGCCTCCCGCCGCACCCCTGCTCCATGTTCGACCGGAGGCGACGGCATGACGGTGCTGGAGGCGCGGGGGGTGCGGGTGGAGTTCCGGGGACGGCGGCGTCGGGTGCGTGCCGTGGACGGGGTCGATCTCGCCGTTGGGGCGGGAGAGATCGTGGCCCTGGTCGGGGAGTCCGGCTGTGGGAAGACCACGCTCGCCCGTGCCCTGCTCGGGCTGGTCCGGCCGTCCGGGGGTGTGGTCGCGTACGGCGGGACGCCGCTGGCCTACTCCAGCCGGGCGCTGCGCGCGTACCGGCGCGAAGTCCAGCTCGTCCCGCAGGACCCGGCGGGCGCGCTCAACCCCCGGCACACCGTCTACGAGGCCGTGGCCGAAGGCCCGCGCGTTCACCGGCTCCCGGACGAGCGCGACCGGGTCGTCACCGCGCTGGCCCGCGCCGGGCTGCGCCCACCCGGCCGCTTCCTGGACAGGTACCCGCACGAGCTGTCCGGCGGGCAGCGCCAGCGGGTGGTGATCGCCGGGGCGCTCGCCCTCGAACCGAAGGTGCTGGTCGCCGACGAGCCGGTGGCGTCCCTGGACGCGCCGGTGCGCGGCGAGATCCTCGCCCTGCTGCTGCGGCTCCGCGCAGAGCTGGGCCTTTCCGCCCTGGTGGTCACCCACGACCTGGGCCTCGCCTGGAACATCGCGGACCGGGTGGCGGTGATGTACCTCGGCCGGATCGTGGAGTCAGGCCCGGTGGAACAGGTGCTCACCGCACCCTCCCACCCCTACACCCGGGCCCTGCTGTCCGTCCTTCCCGAGTCTCAAGACCGCACCATCCTCACCGGCGAACCCCCGGACCCCACCCAGATCCCCGACGGCTGCCCCTTCCACCCCCGCTGCCCGACCCTGGCCACAGGCGAAGCGACAGAGGCCGCGGACGCCTGCCGTACCCGGCCTCCCGCCCTCCTGCCCTTCGCCCCGGACTCCCAGGTGGCCTGCCACGCCGTCGCGTCGGCGAGGCGGCCCTGAGTGGCAGGGTGTGGGTATGCGGGTGGGGATTCTTGGGCCGGTGGTGGTGGAGGACCGGGAAAGGCGGTCTGTGGGGGTCGGTGGGCCGTTGGTGCGGGGGGTGTTGGTACGGCTGGCGGTGGACGCCGGGCGGACGGTCGGGGTGAACGCGCTGGCCGCCTATCGTCGAAGTACATGATCCCGCCCCGGCTGATCGCCACGTCGTAGGCGGCCTGCTCGAAGGGGTGGACCTGGGCGTCGCCGCGTTCGAAGACGACGTTGACGACGCCCTCCTCGGCGGCGGAGCGGCGGGCGCCCGCCGACGCGTTTCCGCGCCTTTGCCCGTCTTTCGGGCGGCGATCCCGGTCGGCATGATGGGGCACATGTCATGGACCGCGCCGCAGAGCGTACGCACCAATCCCCCCACGGTCGCCGGTGAGCGAGAGATGCTGGAGCGGTGGCTCGACCACCACCGGCAGACCCTGCTGCACAAGTGCGCGGGGCTGACCTTCGAGCAGCTCACCGAGCGCAGCGCCGAGCCGTCCAGCCTCACCCTGCTCGGCCTGGTGCGCCACATGTCCGAGGTGGAGCGCGCTTGGTTCCGCCGCAGGCTCACCGGAACGCCGCTGCCGTTCCTGTACTGCGACCTCGACACCAATCCCGACGGCGACTTCGACGACGTGGGCGCCGCCGACCCCGAGGCGGACTTCGCGACCTTCGCCGAGGAGGTCGAACTGGCCGACGCGGCGGCGGCCGGGCGTTCGCTGGAGGACACCTTCTTCCACCCGGGGCATGCGAAGGACATCAGCCTGCGCTGGGTCTACGTGCACATGATCGAGGAGTACGCGCGGCACAACGGCCACGCCGACCTGCTCAGGGAGCGCATCGACGGCGTCACCGGCTCCTGACCGGAGGCCGGCGGACCGGCTCAGCCGCCGGTGGCCTCGCGCATCCGCTCGCCCGTCCAGTGGTCGGAGACGTCGGCCGGGGCCTGCGGGTTGCGCGTGCCGTCGCCCGGGTCGGCGGGAGCGCGCGTGAGGGCGACCGCGACGGCCGAAGCGGCGGCCAGCGCCGCGATGACGACGGCGGTCACGGTGAGTGCTCTCCTGTTCACGCTCTCATGCTACCTCTGCTCTGACCTGCGAGATAGTCTGATGTGAGGGGGACGCGGGGGACGGTGACGCCATGACGGTGACGATCCGGCGGCTCGTCGCCGACACACGGCTCGGGCTGCGGGTGGTGCTCGGGCACGAAGGTCTCGACCAGCCGGTGCGCTGGGCGGTGGTCTCCGAGCTGCCCGACCCGGCCCCCTGGCTCGACGGCGCGGAACTGCTGCTCACCAGCGGCATGTGGCTGCGAGAGGAGCGGGAGCCCGCGCGGGCCGCAGAGACGTGGGCGGGACGCCTGGCCGAGGCGGGGGCGCGGGCGATCGGCTTCGGGCTCGATCCGTGGTTCGGCGAGGTCCCCCCGGAGATCATCAACGCGGCCCGGCGCTGGGGGCTGACGCTGATCGAGATTCCGTCCCGCACGCCGTTCGTGGCGATCGACCGAGCGGTGGCCGAGCTGAACGCCGCCGAGGCGCGGCGCGAGGCCGAGCAGGGCAGGCGGGTGCAGCAGCGGCTGGCCGAGGCGGGCCGTTCCGGACGCCGGGGGGTCGCCGAACGGCTGGCCAGGGAACTGCACGGCTGGGTGGCCCTACTGGACGCCGGGCACGAGGTCGCGCTGCGCGTCCCCGCCGGGGCGGGCCCGGACGACGCGGTGCTCGGCGACCTGGCCAGGCGCGGCGACCAGGCCGGACGCCAGGCGTTGCACGACGAGATCGACGGCATGGCCGTCACGGCGGTGCCGCTCGGGCTCGCCAGGGAACGCCGGGGCACCCTCGTGGTCGGCTCGCCCACGGTGGAGGAGCGGCCGGTGTGGGCGTCCAGCGTGGTGGGCACGGCCGCGGCGCTGCTGACCGTGCTCGACCGGGGCGGCGAGCACGAGTTGCGCGGCGTCGTCGGCGGGCTGCTGCTGGAGGGCGACGTGCGATCGGCCGAGCGGGTGGCCGCCGTCTCCGACATCCCGCTGCCCTCGCGGTTCGTCGCGGTGGCGCTGGTCGGGCAGGGTCGCCGCCGCGCGGCGACCCGGCTGGTGGCGGCCGGGGGGTGGCTCGCCAACGAGGGCGACACCGAGTCGTTGGTGCTGGTGACCCCGGATTTCGGCGACGAACGGCTGCTGGTGCTGCTGGAGGGCGGGCGCGCGGGGCTGTCCGTCCCGCGCGCGCCCGAGCAGGTGGAGACGGCGGCCCGGGAGGCGCGGCAGGCCGCGCAGCTCACCGGCGCGGGCCGTACGGTGGTCCGCTACGCCGACACCGCCGCCATGGAACTCGACCGGCTGCTGGCCTCACCCTCGGCGGAACGGTTCGCCGAGACGCTGCTCGCCCCGGTCACCGAGGCCCCGGACTCCGGGGAGCTGATCGACGCGGCCCGCCACTGGGTGGCGGCGAACTATCACTGGGACCCGGCCGCGTCGGAGGCCGGGGTGCACCGGGAGACGCTGCGGGAACGGATGCGCCGGCTGGCCGGCCTGACGGGCCTCAACCTCGACCAGCCCACCGACCGCCTGGCGCTCTCGCTCGCGCTCACCGTCTCCCGCCCCCACTGACCGGCGTGCCGCACGCCCAGCCGTGTCCCGGCCCCGGTCGGCCGGTGTGCCGTGCGCTTACCGGGTTCCGCTTCCGTTGACGAGGGACGTGCGCACCGCGTGGCCGAGTTCGCGGAGGCGGTGGGCGGGCAGTTCCAGCGGGGTCACGTCGTCGGCCCAGGGGGCGGCCTCGGTGACGGCCGCGCGGGCCTGCCGCTTGGTGAGCATGCCGCCGCTCGCCCTGATCAGGCCCTCGCGCCAGGTGTTGGCGAGCTTGCCGTGCGCGTTGTCCAGGATGCCGCGCAGCACGGCCGCCGACGGCTCGGCGGGCGCGGGGCGGCGCACGGCGTCGAGCACGCCGTCTCGCGCCGTGATCTCGTAGACCGGCGCGACCAGCTCCTCCACGTGCTCCGGTGAGACGCCGGGATCGCCCAGGTGGACGCGCACGGCGGCGGCCCGGGAGGCGAGCAGCAGCCGGGGCAGGGCGGCCTCCAGCCCCGCCGGTACGGCCAGCGCCACCCGCGCGGGCGCCGCGGCGTACGGCCTGGCCAGCCACGTGGACAGCCGGGCGCGCGGCACCGACGGCAGATGTCCCTTCGGCCAGTCGCCCACCAGCACGCCGGGCGTGAACGCGGGATCGGCCGCGATCTCGTGCTCGCCGGGCCTGCCCCCGATGGCCTCGATGGCCTGCGGCCCCTGGGTGTAGATGGCGGTGCCGTAGCGGTCGGCGCGGGCGGCGACGGCGGGCAGGGTCTTGGTGGTGGGGCGCAGGATGTAGAGGTCGGCGGCCGAGCCGATGGCCTCCGCGCCGGTATAGCGGTTGAAGTCTGGATAAATGGCCTCATTGACGAGGTTGAGTTCGTGCAGCGCCGTCTGCACCTTCAGCGCGAGCATCGGCGTCCGCTCGCTCGCGCCGTACGCCAGCAGCACCCGCCCCTGGTCGAGGTCGCGCAGCCCCTCGACGGCCCTGGCCACGAACAGCCCGACGCCCCCCGGCGTGTACGGCGGGTCGGTCAGCGCCAGGTCGGCCCACCCCCGCGCCGACGGCGGCAGCCCCAGCCGCAGGTCGCACCACCTGGTCCGGACGTTCAGCCCGAGCCGGGCGGCCTGCGCGTCGATGTAGGCGAGGATCCGCTCGTCGACGTCCACCACCATGGTCTCGGTCTGCGGATGCGCCATCGCCACGGCGAGCGAGCTGAGGTCGTGGTCACCGGCGAACAGCACCCGCGCCCCCGGCAGCCAGAACCGCTCGCCGAGCAGCAGCGCCCGGCGCACGACGCTCTCCGGGGTGGCGGCCACATGGTCGAGCGCGGTCCGCCCGCGCGGTGCCGCGCCGATCAGCTTGCGCATGGCCTCCAGCAGCTCACCGTGCGCGGGCAGCAGGTGGGCGACGGGGTCGCGCGGTCCGCTTGTGTCGCCGGTGCCGCCGCGCAGGTGGCCGGGCAGCGCGCCGATCCGTTCGGAGGAGAGCCGGAAGCGGTCGCCCGAGCGTTCGGCCCGCGCCGCCCGCATCAGTTCTTCGACGCCGCGTCTGGAGGTGGCCGTGGCCCTGACCAGATCGGCGAGTTCCCACCAGGCTCCGTCGGCGACCAGGCCGAGCACGGCGCGCAACCGCCAGGAATCCACTCCCGCCTCGGCGAGCAACGGCATCAGCCGATCATGGTCCGTGTCGTCCATGCGGCAACAGTAGCCGCGCCACGGGCCGGGTGGCGGCGCGTGGGACGGTCAGGCTACGCCCGCGGCCCGCTGGGTGAGGGTGATCACCGGCAGGGCGTCGTCGGGAGTGCGCTCCCGGACGTCGTCGGCGCGGATCGTGATCACGGCGGGCGGGCTGCCGAGGTCGCCGTAGCGGGCGGTGACCGCGGCGGTGATCGCCTGGCGGGCCGCGGCGACGACCTTGGAGGTGGAGAGACCCGGACGGCCCGCGGCGGACAGGAAGCCGAGCAGCGCCGCGAAGCGCAGCTCGCCGGCCGCGGGCGGCGGAGCGTCTGGTGGTGCCGGGCGGCCCAGCCAGAACACCCCGCCGTGCAGATGGCCGGGGAAGGTCGTGCCATCGCGAGATGGGAGCGCGCGCACCGCCCCGACCAGCAGCTCGCCGAAGTCGGTGAGCTCGGCCTCAGTCGGCAGGTCGGTCGTGACCAGCAGTGGAACGATGTGCGCGCTCAACATCGGCAGCCTCCCGGGCCTCCCCTATCTATTGGCGACTCATGCTAGACAGCACGACCGACATTTTCCGTCGCCGTCGCGGCCGGTGTGTCCGCGGCGTGGCCGTACTTACGGTGGATGAGCGTGTCCAGCGCCCAGGTGCCGGGGCCGAGCACGGCGATGATGAGGAAGGACCAGGAGAACATGGCGGCCAGCTCGCCGCCGTTCTGGACGGGGATCAGGCCCTGCGGCGCGTGGACGGTGAAGTACGCGTACGCCATCGTGCCGGAGGCCAGAGTGGCGGCCAGCCGGGTGAAGAGCCCGGTGAGCACCAGGCCGCCGCAGACGAGCTCGATGATTGCGGCCCACCAGTTGGGCCATGCGCCGAACGCGACCACCTGGCCGGTACCACGGTGGCCGCCGAAGACGCCGAAGAGCGAGGCCAGACCGTGGGTGAAGAAGAACAGGCCGGTGACGATGCGGAACAGCGAGAGCGTCGGCCCACTGTACCGGTCAAGCGTCATGTGGATCACCTCGATGTTGCGGGGGGTTCGACAGGGACGGGGTACGCGTCTCCAGTGCCTGACCTGGAAAGTGGGCCGTTCCCGGCGGGGGGATGCCGGGGCTGGGTCGGCTTTGACGCTCCCACTGGCGACACGTCCACTGGGCTGGATCGCATCCCGCGGTGCCGTCGACGTCCGGCCCGGACACCGCGGGATGCGTCCTTCATCGGGGTCTTCGTCGGGTCAATCTCACGTGGGCTACCTTTCGCGGGCCCTGGCCGCCTGTGGGGTTTGTCAGTGCGGCGTTATCAGGGGGCCTTCAGGGCGTTGTCCAGCGCGGTGGTGAGAGTGCCCGTGTCACCGGACATCTCCCAGATCATCGCGCCGAGCAGGTTCTTGGACTTCAGCCACGCGACCTTCTTCTGGATGGCCCAGGCGTCGTCGAAGGTCCACCACTGGCCGTTGTTGCCGGTGTAGCAGTAGGTCGCCACGGCCTGCTCGTCGTGCTTGACCGTGCAGTTGGGGACCATCTGCAGCAGGTTGCTGTAACCCCGGGTGCCCGCTTCCTCCTGGAACTGGCCGGGAGCCGCGCCCTGGGCAGCCTGCCACTCGCCGGACTTGCCGCCCTCGGTGACGTTCTGCCAGCCGCGTCCGTAGTAGGCCAGGCCGATGGTCAGCTTGCGCGGGTTGATACCGGCGTCCAGGTACTCCTGAACCGCGTTCTCGACGCTGAAGTGGAAGGGGTAGGGGTCGTCGGTGTCGGCGTACAGGTTGCCCTGGTGGCCGGTGCGGTTCGGCTCCCAGGAGTTGTCACTGCCGGCGCCGTGGAAGTCGTAACCCTGGATGTTGAAGATGTCCAGGCTCTTCCCGACCTCGGCCAGCTCCCAGCCGGCCTCGATCTTGGCGGGGTCGGCGGGGGTGAAGGCGGTGAGGTCGTAGCGCTTGCCGGTCGTCTCGGTCAGCGCGTCGAGCTGCTTGCGGAACTCCTCGATCAGCAGGGTGTTGTTCCGCTTGTCGGCGGGGCTGACGTGGTTGCCCGGGTGCCCCTCGGCGCCTGGCCACTCCCAGTCCAGGTCGATGCCGTCGAAGATGCCCGCACCGGTACCGGGGCCGCCCGCGCCGTTGTACACGGGGAGGTTGCCCTTGATGTAGATGTCGATGCAGGAGGAGACGAACTTCTTCCGCGCGGCGTCAGTGGCGGCCACGTCGGAGAAGTACTTGGAGTAGGTCCAGCCGCCGAGCGAGATCAGCACCTTGAGCTGCGGGTACTTGGCCTTGAGCTTCTTGAGCTGGTTGTAGTTGCCGCGCAGCTTCTCCCAGCCGGTGTCGGCGACGCCGTCCACGGACTGGGCGGAGCTCATCGGACGGCCGTAGTCGGCCTCGGCGTCGCCCGCTCCGTCACCTTGGTTGGGGTCCTGCGGGTTGGACGTGGTGCCCTTGGTGACGCCGTGCAGACAGGTCTTGTTGACCGGGTCGACGTTGCCGAAGGCGTAGTTGATGTGGGTGAGCTTGGCGGCGTTGCCGGTCGTGTCCAGGTTCTTCACGAAGTACTGGCGGCCGTAGATGCCCCACTGCACGAAGTAGCCGACCCTGGCGTAGCCGTTGGCGACGATGTCGCCGGTCTTGGCCTTCAGCTCCGAGCTCGGGTTGGAGAGGTTGTCGTAGTAGTCACGCGCCTTGACGGTGAAGGTGTACTCCGTGGACGGCGACAGCCCGCTGACGGTGGCGGTCGTGCCGGTGACGGAGGCCTTCAGCGTGTCGCCGACGTACACGTGGTAGAGGGCGATGCCCGTGTTGTCGGTGGAGGCGTTCCAGGCCAGCGAGACGCTGGAGGAGGTCGAGCCGGTGGAGCGCAGGTTGCCCGGGACGCTCGGCGGCGAGGTGTCGTCGGAGGGGTTGTTGGTGGTCACCGACACGGCGCTGCTCGCCGGGGACAGGGTGCCCTTGCGGTCCACCGTCTTCACCGTGAAGGAATAGGCGGTGTTCGGCGTCAGGCCGGTGATGGTGGCGGAGGTCCCGGTGACCGTGGTCTTCAGGCTGTCACCCGCGTACACGTTGTAGCCGGTGATGGGCAGGCTGCCGGGGGTGGCGGCGTCCCATGCCAGCGACACGGTGGTGGTGGTCTTCACCGGCGAGCGCAGGTTCCCCGGCGCTTGCGGCGCGGTGTCGGCGGAACCGTCGCAGCGCACGTCGTTGACGCGGCAGTTGGCGGGTTCCGCGGACGCCGAGCTGAGGGTGAAGCTCGGGCTGTACGGCTCGGTCGTGCGTCGCGCGCCCACACTGGTGTTGTAGTGGGCGGGGGTCAGCGTGACGGTGCGGCCGTTCTGGGCGATGGTGCCGTTCTCGGCGTTGCTCGCGGTGACACCGGCGGGCAGGTCGAAGGTGATCGACCAGCTCGCGAGGGTGGTGTCGGTGTTGTTGGCGATGACGAACTTGCCACGGCTACCCGTGGCGGTGTACTCGGCCACCACCGGGGCCTCCGGCCCCGGCGGGTCGCCACTGCCATCGCAGTTGGCGCCATTGATGGTGCAGGTGGTCGGTTGTACGGCGGAGCTGAGGTTGACGGTCGGGCTCCAAGGATCGGTGTTGCCGTTCGCACGCACCGTGGCGATGTAGAAGGCAGGGGTGAGCTTCACCTTGGTACCGGTTTGCGTGATCGTGGCGTTCTGGGGGTTGCTCGCGGTCACCCCGGACGGCAGATCGAAAATAATCGACCAACCTGTCACGGCGGTGGGGTTGGGATTGCTCACCACGAACTTGCCCTGGTTGCCGGTCAGAGTGAAGGCGGCGGTCAATCGGGCGGCGGCATTGACGGGAGCGGCCATTGCGACCGCCACGATGAGAACCAGCAGCACAGCGGCATATCGGCGCATGCGGCGGACCCTTTCTTAAAAGAAAGTTTCCTAACAATTAAGCCGGATCGTAACCCCGGCCCTTTACGGCGACAAGACCCAAACACGAAGCGCGATCGACACTTGCGATATATCGCGTCTTCTTGAATACTCTGAGTCGGGTATTGCAAAGGGCACAAAAAGTGCCCTTGGTCGGTGCTGCAACACCGGCCAAGGGCGGCAGGTCTCACTGGCGGGCGAGACCCGGAGCCTCAGTACAAGGCACCTCCAGGTTACCGGGCGTCGTCTCCACCTAACTCACCGTGGAGGTTTTCGTGAACACGACGAGAATTTCGATCCTGATCGTCGGCGCGGGTTACGCGGGCCTGAGTGCCGCCGCCCTGCTGGCCTGGCACGGCGTCCCGGTCACCCACGCCGTACGTCATGGGCGGCCTGACGCGGGCGGACAGGAAGTCACCGGAATCTTGTTCCGCTCTTGATCCACGCACTCCCCGCGAGCGAAACAACGGTGTCATGCCGCATTGGTGAGAACCGGGTCAGGGGGAGTGGGCGAGGTGCCACGCGGAGACACCATGGTGGTCGGGCCGCCGACCCATGTGCCGATCGACGTTCTGTTACCGGGAGACTCGCCGCGTCTGGCGGGCGAGGATCCCGGGCACGCGCTGCTGCTCGCCGGGATGGAGGTCCGCCTGCCGCCGATCATCGTGCACCGTCCCACGATGCGCGTGATCGACGGGATGCACCGGCTGCGGGCGGCGGTCATCAGGGGAGCGGACACCATCGAGGCGCGCTTCTTCGACGGAGACGCGGAACTGGCATTCCTGCTGGGGGTCAGGGAGAACATCACGCACGGCCTCCCGCTGTCGCCCGCCGACCGGGAGGCGGCGGCGATCCGGGTGATCAGGATCCATCCGGAGTGGTCCGACCGGGCCATCGCCAAGGCGTCCGGGCTGTCGGCCAAGACGGTGGCCGCGATCCGGCGGCGGATCGGCGGCGAGGGCGAGCGGCTGCGCGCCCGGGTCGGCCGGGACGGCCGAGTCAGGCCGCTGGACGGCGGCGAGGGCAGACTACGGGCCTCCCAGATCATCGAGGCCAAGCCGGAGGTGTCGCTGCGCGAGGTGGCCAGGCGCGCGGGGATCTCCGTGGCGACCGCCCGCGACGTGCGGGAACGGATCCGCCAGGGAGAGGACCCGCTGCCGCCACGGCAGCGCGCGGCGACCCTGCCCAAGGCGTCGGCGGTCACGGCCATCCGGCACGAGTCGGCGAACTGGCCCGAGGTCAGGGACAAGCTGTGGAAGGACCCGGCGCTGAAGTACGCCGAGTCGGGTCGCCGCCTGCTGCGCTGGCTGGACTCGCACGCGATCGGCACCGGTGAGTGCGAGGTCGCGCTGCGGGCCGTACCGGCGCACTGGACAGGTGAACTGGCCGGCCTGTCACGGATGTTCGCCCAGCGCTGGATGGACCTCGCCAAGGCACTGGAGGCCGAGGCCCACCAGCGCGGCTAGGCGGCGTGCCGGGCCGCGTCGTAGGCGGTGGAGACCTTGCGGGGTACGACCATGCGCCAGGCGTCGAGGACCAGCTCGCGCATCTCCGCGGGGTCGAGCGCCGCCATGTCGGCCTCGATCCAGTTGAAGCGGAGGTCGCTCGGGCGCGGCAGGAGGAACTTGCCGGGCTCGGCCGCGATCACCGCGTCGCGTTCCTCCTTGGGGAAGGCGAAGCCCATCCGGGTTTCGTCCGGTGAGATCGTCAGATAGACGATGCTGCGGATTCTGAACTTGACGTGGTCTCTGATCAGGTGCTCCTCGGTGCGCGGCAGGCTCAGCGCCAGCGCGCGCACCTCATCGACAGTGATCATGCGCTCACGCTACCGGTCGCCACCGACGATTTCCGGAAGGGAGCGGAGTACGAACCCGGCGCGCTCGCGGGGCGGGACGAGCGGCAGCGGCACCGGCTCGTAGCCGTACTCCAGGTAGGTGGCGCGCACCGACTCGTAGGTCTGGACGGCCACCTCGTAGGTCTGCTTGCGCTCGGTGTCCGTCGTGTAGATCTCCGGCCACGGCGGGGCCAGGAACACCCGGCGAGCGTAGCGGAACCGCTCGGCGGCCCGCCGCATGTGGGCGGGGACCGGCAGGCCCTCAAGACGCAGGTAGGCCAGCACGTCGGGGACGCCCCGGTCGAAGAAGACCGGCCCGGCGGTCTCCTGGGCCGCGTGGTAGGACCGCAGTTCCCAGCCGAGCATCAGCTCGGCGAACAGCGCGCGGTCGCCCCACGGCAGCGCTGGGCCGCCGATCGCCGTCTGGTCGCGGATGATCGCCCGCCCGGCCTCGGCGGACCGGGCGTGGCCGCCGGCCGCCAGCAGGTCGATCAGCGTGCTCTTGCCCGACCCCGGTCCTCCGGTGACCACCACGAGGCGGGGCTGATCGGATCGCATCGCCGGTGACCCCCCTTCCGCCACCGACCATATCGGCGGCCGAGGGGGAGCGGATCACCAGGTGAGGGCGAGCGACGCGGGCCTGGCGAAGGCCAGCCCGCTCTCCCAGGCGATGTCGTGCTCGTCCTCCGCCAGCCGCAGCCCGGGGAAGCGCCGGGCCAGCTCGGCGATCACGATCTGCATCTCGGCCCGCGCGAGCTGCGCCCCCAGGCAGAAGTGGATGCCGTGCCCGAAGGTCATGTGCGAGTTGTCGGCGCGGGTCATCTCCAGCGTCTCCGGGTCGTCGAAGATCGCGCCGTCGCGGTTGGCCGAGTTGAACAGCGGGATGGCCACCTCACCGGCCTTGATCAGGGTGCCGGCGACCTCGACGTCCTCCACGGCCATCCGGATCGACCCGGCCCCGAAGCCGATCTGGCTGAACCGCAGCAGCTCCTCCACCGCCGCCGGGATCAGCTCGGGGGAGTCGCCGAGACGCCGGAACCGCTCCGGCTCGCGCAGCAGGTGGAACAGCCCGTGGGTGATCGACGAGGTGGTGGTGTGGTAACCGGCGACCAGGACCATCACGGCCATGGTCAGCATCTCCTCCTCGGTCATCCGCCCGTCGCGGTGGGCCTGACCGAGCACGGTGAGCAGGTCGGCGTCGCCCTCCGGCGGCTTCTGCGCGATCACCCCCCGGATGAAGCCCATCAACCGGCCGACCGCGGCCTTGATCCGCTGGGCGGTATCGGGCGTGGGCACCCCGACGGTGAGCATGTCGTCGGTCCACTGCCGGAAGCGCTCGCGATCGACCGGCGGGATGCCGAGCATCTCGCTGACCACCGCGACGGGCAGCGGCAGGGCCAGGTGGGCGACGAGGTCGGCGGGCGGCCCGGCGTTCTCCATGCGCTCGGCGCAGTCGCCGGTGAGCTCCTCGATCTTGGGGCGCAGCGCCTCGATCCGGCGGCTGGAGAACGACCCCACCACGATCTTGCGCAGCCGGGTGTGGTCTGGAGGGTCGGTCATCACCAGGGAGCGCGATCCGCCCTGGATGGGCATGATGCGCGGGGCACCGGGGGTGGTCATCGCCGCCTTGCTGAACCGCGGGTCTGTCATGATCTGCCGCACATCGGCGTAGCGGGACACGACCCAGGCGGTCTGGCCGCTGGGCAGCCGGACCCGGGCCACCGGCTCCTCGGTGCGCAGCCGGCCGAACTCCACCGGCGGGTAGAAGGCGCCCCCGGCGGCGAAGGGATAGGCGGGCAGCGTGTCGGTCTCGGTCATGCCGGTCCTTTCTGAGAGGGGGCCGGTCAGGCCAGCCAGCGGCCGTCTCGCATCAGCGTGCGGTCGGGGATCTCGCCGCGGTGCCGCCAGGCGAGCACCCGCCGGGGGGTCAGGAAGAGGTAGACGCACCCGGGGACGCGTGCCGGGTCGAGCGGCAGCCCGGGCGGGACGGCGACGCCGGACGGCAGGCCGTCCGGCGGGACGATCTCGACGGGACCGTCCATCAGCACGACGTCGGCCGGATCGCCGAACGCCGCGCGGGCCAGGTGGTTCTCCCGCAGGTTGCGGACCGTGCGGTGGCGCTCGCGGGTGGCCATCACCAGGTGGGCGCCGTCCCACACGCAGCCGAGCGGGACCATGTGGGCGCCGGACGCGCCGCCGGTGGCCAGCCACACCTGCCCGGAGTTGACCAGCGTGTCGAGCACGTCGGCCTTGCGCCGCCCGGCGTCGCGGATGGGCTGGGGGGCCGCCGCGCGGGCGGCTCCGGTCAACGACATGTCCACTCCTTTCGCCGCCGTCGCCGTCGTCAGGCGACGGAAATCGCGGCGGCGGCGTTTCCGATGAGGGCGAGAACGGCGAAAGCCGTTCGGACGAAATTCCACTTCTCCCACTTGCCTCGCTCGTCTACCCAATCCGGGGGAAGTGCGGTGGGATCTAGTGATTTGACGCGCCGGTTGATGGGCACGTTGCGGGTCTGGGAAACGACGCCCGAGGCGACCAGGAAGGCCGCCGAGGCGATGAACAGGACCCGCGTCGGCTGGTCGGCCGCGTAGACCGCGAGGACCACGTCGCCGGCCGTCGCGGCCATGACCGTGATGGGCATCAGCGGGTCGTAGGCGCGGCCGATGAGCTTGTGAAACGCCACGTAGCGGTCGGCCGCGAGGGCGCGCATGGCGGGCCAGACGCCGATCGCGTGACTGAACAGCACGCCGGCCACGAGCCCGTTTCCGACGATTACCGCAGTGGTGATAATTCGGGCGAGCACCTATTGATCCTTTCGCCGGTCACCGGAAGCCATCCTGCCGCGCCGGGCTTGAGGCGAACTCGAACGCCACTGGGGCAGGCGGGCCGCCGTCGAATTCGAGTGCCTTTCGAGGGCTTTTCGAGCGCGCTGCACGACCATCGGGCTGCACCCACCCGCGGAGGGAGACGGATGACCGAGTTGCTGTTACCGCTGGCGTTTCTCACCAACGGGCTCGCCGCCGGGGTGATGGTCGGGACCCTGCTGGGCAGCGTGCCGTTCTACCGGACCCTCGGCGTGGCCGACTACGTTCGGGCGCACGCCTTCGGGGCCACCCGCTACGACCCGTTCCAGCCGATCTGCCTGCTGTCCACCGTCGTGCTCGACGTCGTCGTGGCCGTCACCGTGCAGCCGCTCGCCGTACGGGTGCTGACCCTGGCCGCCGCGCTTGCGGCGATCACCGTGGTCGGCATCTCCGTCACCCGGAACGTCCCGATGAACCGCTGGATCATGGCGCAGGACCCCGACGCCATGCCGACCGGCTGGGACCTTGAGACCTTCCGCGAGCGCTGGGCGCGATGGAACCAGACCCGGGCGTCCTTCGCGGTGCTCGCCCTCGTCCTCAACACCTCGGCCGCAGTCGCGCTGCTCGCGCAGGCCATGTGAACCCGCCCACGAAAGGAGACACCCAGTGACCCAGACCGAGGCCGTCGTCTCAGGCAGACCAGCGGAAGGCACCGTCTTCCGGGTGATGCTGCGCATGCAGATCCACCCCGGCATGGAGCGGGAGTTCGAACGCGTCTGGCACGACACCTCCGGCGTGATCGGCGGCAACCCGGCCAACATCGGCCAGTGGCTGCTGCGCAGCGCCGAGGAGGAGAGCGTCTACTACATCATGAGCGACTGGGTCGACGAGCCGTCGTTCCGCGCCTTCGAGGGCACCGCCGAGCACGTCGAGCACCGGGTCAAGCTGCACCCCTACCGCTCCAACGGCACGATGACCGCGATGAACGTGATCTACGCGCTGTGTCGATAGCCGGGGCCGCCGATGGCCGCCGCTAACCGGCGGCCAGCACCACCCGCTGCAACTCGCGCATCTCGCCGCTCGGCTCAAGCCCGAGCTCGCGGTGCAGGATCCGGCGCAGGCGCTGGTAGACCTCCAGCGCCTCGTGCCGCCGCCCGGCCCGCGACAGCGCCTCCATCAGCTTCAGATGGAACCATTCGTCCAGCTCGTAGACGGTGGTCAGCTCCTTCAGCTCGCCGATCAGCTCCTGGTGCTGCCCGGCGCGCATCCGGGCCTCGATCTTGAGCTTGATCGCGTGGACGCGCAGCTCCTCCAGACGGGTGCGGTAGATGGCCAGCCTCGGGCCGGTGACCACGTCCGCCAGGGCCGGGCCGTGCCACAGCGCCAGCGCCCGGCCGAGCGTCTCGGCCGCGTCGTCCGCGCGCCCCTCCCGCAGCAGCTCACGGGCGGAGGTGACCAGCCGCTCGAAGTCGACGGCGTCGAGCGCGCCGTCCGGGATCACCAGCAGGTAGCCGCCGTGCTTGGTCACCAGCCTGGGCAGCCCGGTCGGGCCCGCGCTGCGCACGAACTGTTTTCGCAACTGGTACACGTAGGTCTGCAAGGTGGTGCGCGCGCTCGGCGGCGGGCGGCCCTCCCACAGCTCCTCGGTCAGCACCTCGGTCGGCACCACCTCGCCGGCCGCCGACAGCAGGAGCGCCAGCACGCTGCGCTGTTTGGGGGCGTTGGGAGTGATCCGCCGAGGGCCGTCCTGCACCTCAAGAGTTCCGAGCACCTGAAAACGCATCGTCCACCCCCGCTTCCGCCACGGTCACGATCCCTCTGCTGTTCTAGTCCCCGCCCCTGACGTGCCGCTGTCGTCTCTCTGTCGTCCGGCGCGACGGCGTTCCAAGCGCGCTCAAGTGCCCTTCGAGAGCCACCGCGCAGACTCCTGAACAGAGCGTTTCTCCGCTCCGCGAGCAACCACACCTTCGGGGAGAAGCAAGCGCATGGAAAAGCGCACCGAACGGATCCTGATCGTCGCCCGGATGCGGGCCCCGGCCGAGCGCGCGGAGGTGGCCCGGCTTTTCGACGAATCGGACCGCGGCACCCCGCTGCCCGAGCTGGGCGGCGTGGTGAGCCGCAGCCTGTTCGCCTTCCGCGACCTGTACTTCCAGTACATGGAGGTCGACCAGCCCGCCGGGCGGACGATGGCGAACGTCCGCGACCGTGCGGAGTTCCAGGAGCTGAGCCGGAACCTGACGCGGTTCATCGAACCCTACGACCCCACCACGTGGCGTTCCCCGCGCGACGCCATGGCCACGGAGTTCTACCGGTACGAGCCCGAGAGGCGGCCAGTATGAAAGGCGTCGCGATCAGCCGCGAGTCGCTGTTCGGCATGATGCAGGCGTACAAGGTGACCAGCCTGCTCAAGACGGCCGTGTCGATGGGCGTCTTCGACCACCTGGCCGCCGGGCCCGCTTCCGCCGACACGGTGGCGCGGGGCCTCGGCTGCGCGCCCCGGGGCATGCGCATCCTGCTCAACGCGCTGGCCGCGGTCGGCCTGGCAGAGGAGCGCGACGGGCACTACGCGCTGCCGCCGGGCGCCGAACCGCTGCTGGTCAGCGGCAGCCCCGCCTACCTGGGCGACATGGTCAAGGTGATGTCCAGCGACTGGGAGTGGGACGCGCTCAAACGCCTCGACGACGCCGTGCGCCGGGGCGGCACGGTCATGGAGGTGCACGCCGAGACCCCCGGCTACGAGTACTGGGAGGACTTCGCCGCCTACGCCGTGGCCGTCGCCAGGCCGACCGCCGACGTGGTCGCCGACGCGCTCAAGTCGTGGGCGAGCGGGCGCGACACGATGGACGTGCTCGACGTGGCCTGCGGCCACGGCCTGTACGGCCTGACCCTCGCCCAGCGCAACCCGCAGGCGCAGGTGTGGGCGCTCGACTGGCCCAACGTGCTCACCCAGGTCGATCGGCACGCCGACCAGGCGGGCGTGGCCGACCGGGTGCACCACGTGCCCGGCGACATGTTCGAGGTGCCGCTCGGCGGGCCGTACGACGTCATCCTGGTCACCAACGTGCTGCACCACTTCTCCGAGGAGAAGGCGGGCGAACTGCTCGCCCGGCTCGCGCCGGCGCTCAGACCGGACGGCAAGATCGTGCTGGTCGGGTTCACCCTCGGCGACGAGAACCCGGCCGACGACCCCGCCCCGCACCTGTTCTCCATCCTGATGCTGGCCTGGACCTTCGAAGGTGAGGTGCACTCGATCGAGGCTTACGACCGGATGCTCACCCGGGCCGGCTTCACCGGCGGGCGGCGGCACGACGTGCCCGGCCTGGCCTTCCGGGTGCTGGTGGCGAGCAGATCCGAATGAGGCGGCTACGGGGCGCGGCGGGCCAGACTGCGATGCCAGCCGTGCTCCGTGGCCAGCGCCGGGTCGCGCGTCAGCACGGCCCGGTGCAGGTCGGACAGCTCGTCGCCGACGTCGAGGCCGTACTCCTGGCGCAGCACCGCCGACACCGAGGCGTAGGTCTTCAGCGCCTCGACCTGCTGACCGCAGCGGAACAGCGCGATCATGAGCTGCCCGCACAGCCGCTCGCGCAGCGGATGCTTCAGCACCAGCCTGCGCAGCGTCGCGACGATCTCGGCGTGGTTGCCCAGCGCCAGCTCGACGTCGAAGCGGCGGTGCAGCGCGCGAAACCACTCCTCGGTGAGCTGCGGCACCTCGTCGCGGATCAGCGAGTCGGAGGCGATGTCGGCCAGGGCCGCGCCCCGCCACAGCCCGAGCGCCTCGCGCAGCAGCCGGGCCTCCCCGGCCAGGTCGCCCACCGTCTCGGCTCGGCACGCCTGGTCGAGGAGGCAGCGGTAACGCAGCAGGTCGAGGTCGTCGGCGGCCACCCGGATGAGGTAGCCGCCCGGACTCGTGCGGATGGTCTGGGGACCGTCGTGCCCGTCGCCGAGTACCCGGCGGAGCCGGGCCACGTGCGTCTGCAACGAGGCCCGGGCGTCACGCGGGAAGCGGTACTGCCACAACCGCTCCATCAGGTCTTCCGCCAGCACCACGCGGTTGGCGGACAGCAGCAGCGTGGCCAGGATGATGCGCTGCTTGGCGGCGTTGACCACGATGGGACGGCCGCCGCGCCGGACGTCGAGCGGTCCCAGGATCGCGAACTGTAGTGAGGCATGCCGCATGCGTGACCCCCGGCTTCGTGACGTAGTGAAGACTTTACATAGAGTCATCATCCTTTGACCAGGGGCGACGCCCAACCCGCGCGGCCGAGGTGCCCAGCGCGGGCAGGAACCGGGACACTCCGGCATGGTCGAGCGGCGCGTGCTCGCGCCGCAGCGTGGCCTCGTCGTAGCGGTGACAGCCGCGGTGCCAGACCAGGATGCCCGCCATCCAGTCCTGGAAGCCCTCCGCCTGGCGCAGCAGCGCCGCGCGCGCCCGGTCGTCGAGACCGCGCTCCTCGAACAGCGCCGGGATGTCGTTGGCCAGCACGTACTGGTACTGCTCCATCCGGGCCGCCATCAGCGCGGCCACGACGTCGCGGGCCTTCCAGCGGTCGACGTCGAGGAAGTGCTGGACGACCACGACCAGGTTGTGCAGCTCACCCTCGTACTCGACCTCCTTCTGGTAGGAGAAGAGGTCGTTGGTGAACGCGCCGAAGTCGTGGGCGGCGGTCTCCAGCTCGCGCCAGGCCCGGGTGTGGTAGATCTCCGGGGGCACCACGTCGGAGTACGGGATGCGGGCCAGCGCCGCGGTGAGGTCGGAACCGAAGGTGCGCCGGCGCATCTCGACGTAGTCGATCGGGTCGGGCACCCGGTTGCGCGCCTGGTTGGCCAGCTCCCACAGCCAGCTCTCCAGCATGATCTCGATGGCGTGGCGCAGATGGGCGCGCGCGTCGCCGGTCATCGGGCCCGCCGTACGACGCCACAGGTCGTCGAGGCCGGTCTCCAGCGGGCCGGTCGGGATGACGCCTGGGGCGCCCGCGTCGAGCGGCATGAGCTGCGTCAGCCGCGCGTTGGACAGCCGCGCCCCGACGAGGTCGCGTCGCGCGCCGAAGACCACCGGGTAGTAGTCGTCGCCGTAGGTGCCCCAGGCCAGCCACTCGGAGGACAGGAACAGCTCCTCAGGGCCCGCGTCGGCGTGGATTCCGGCCGCGCACAGCGGCAGGTCGATGTCGCGCATCCGGCGTTCGTCCCACACCCCGCCGTGCTCGACGCCAGGGACGGAGTCGAAGATGCCGACCCGCCTGGCCCAGGCGATCGCGTGCTCGCGCGCGGCGTCGAGGTGCGGGCTGAGCCGGGCCTGGAACGGCATCGGCAGGTCGGGCAGCGGCAGGTGCCCCACCTGCTGGAACGGGATGAACGAGTGCTGGCGCAGCCGCACCCGCTGGCCCGGCCGGTCGGCGGCGGGCAGCAGCCAGGTGGCCGCCGAGGTGCCCAGGCCGTCGAGGCCGAAGGCGGGCGCCCCCGGCGTGCCGAGCGCGCCGGGCGTGGCCAGGCCGTCGTTCATGTAGCGGCTGGAGCGGGCGTGCCACTCGTGGCCGCCGGACTGCCAGTCCTGCAGGCCCTTGACGTAGGCCGCGACGGCGAGCTGCTCGTCCGGCGGGGCCCCGCGATCGGCCAGCAGCGCCGGGACGTCGTTCAGCGCCGTGCTCTCGAACTGCTGCAGCCGCGAGGTCAGCAGGTCGTTGACCAGCTCGGCGGCCTGCTGCGTGGGGACGTCGAAGAACTGCTCGAAGACCAGGACGGCGTTGGCGTTCTCGCCCTCCTCGCGCACCTCGCGCTCGTATGAGAACAGGTCGTTGCGCAGGTGGACGGCGTCGGCGAAGGTGTCGGCCAGCACCTCCATGGGCCGTGTGGCGGCGAGCCGGTCGGGGATCTCCGCGCCCACGGCGTACTCGACCAGGTTGGCCGACCAGGGCGCGCCGCCCACCCTGCGCCGCATCTGCACGTACTCGATCGGGTTGGCCACCCGCCCCCGGTTGATGTTGTCCAGCTCCCACATGGACTCGACCATCAGGTTGTGGGTGCTGGTGATGAACCGCACCCGCCACTCCCGCGACATCGCCGGGACCGTGCGCGCCCACAGGTCGGCCAGCCCTGCCTCGGCCGGGTTGGTCGGCTCGGGCGGGGTCTCGTCGTCCATGGTCATGAACGACTCCAGGCGGTCGAGATAGGCGCGGGCGCCCTCGGTGTCGCCGGAGTACTTGTAGTGCTCAAGGAAGTGGTCGTCGAAGAAGAAGACCCAGATGTACCAATCGGTGATCAGGTCGAGCGCGGGGCCGTCGCAATCGGGGTGGGTGTAGGCGCACATCAGCGGGTAGTCCATCCGGTCCAGCGCGGGCTGGTCCCAGACCACACCACCGCCGGGTTTGGGGGCGTCGAGCATGCCCATCTCTTTCGCCCAGGCGTCGCTGTGCGCGCGGGTGCGCTCCAGATGCGGGTTGAGCCGCGCCGGATGGGCGATGTAGAAGTCGGGCAGCGTGAAGGCGTGCATGGGGGGCCTGCTCTCATGGTCGCCAACTGGTAGCCAACGTACGGTAACGAGGGTGGCACTTAACGTGTCCCGTCGCAAGATGGCCATTGGACGGCCCTCGGCGCGGCGCGTCGGACCTGGGTACGGCGGACGACGGGCCGATGTGCCGGAAGGGTGCCCCTTGGCAGAGTCGCCCCCGTGATAGAAGTGCGCGAGCTGACCAAGAGCTACGGCGGGGTGCTCGCCGTGGACCGGCTGTCGTTCCGGGTGGAACCCGGTCACGTGACCGGGTTCCTCGGCCCGAACGGCGCCGGGAAATCCACCACGATGCGGATGATCCTCGGCCTGGACGCCCCCACGTCGGGCGAGGCCCTGGTGCACGGGCGGCGCTACGCGACCTTCCGCAGGCCGATGCGCGAAGTGGGCGCGCTGCTCGACGCCGACGCCGTGCACGGCGGGCGCCGCGCGTCCGACCACCTGATGTGCCTGGCCCGCGCCAACGACATCGGCGCGACGCGGGTCGCGGAGGTACTGGAGACCGTCGGCCTGACCAGCGTCGCCCGCCGTGAGATCGGCGGGTTCTCGCTGGGCATGCGGCAGCGGCTGGGTATCGCCGCGGCCCTGCTCGGCGACCCGAAGGTGCTGATGTTCGACGAGCCGGTCAACGGCCTCGACCCGGACGGCGTGCGGTGGATCCGCCGCCTGATGCGCTCCCTGGCCGAGGAGGGCCGCACCGTGCTGCTGTCCAGCCATCTGATGAGTGAGATGGCGGTGACCGCCGACCACGTCCTGATCATCGGCCGGGGCCGGTTGATCGCCGACACCACCGTGGCCGAGCTGACCGGCCGGTACCCCTCCCTTGAAGACGCCTACATCGACCTCACGGCGGGCAGCGTGGAGTTCGGAGCGGCCAGATGAGTGACACGATGAACAGTGCCCTGTCGTCGGTCCTCGCCGCCGAGTGGCTGAAGCTGAAGTCCGTCCGCTCGACGGTCACCGCGCTGGCCTGCGGGGCCGCCATGGTGGTGGTCGCGGGGGTGTACGCGTACTACGCCGGGAGCGCCTGGGACGCCCGCGACGCGGTCGCCCGCGCGGACATGATGGTCACCCCGCCCGAGCGGGGCTTCCTGCCGCTGCTGCAGATCAGCCTGGCGGTGCTCGGCGTGCTGGCGATCAGCGGGGAGTACGCCACCGGCATGATCCGGACCAGCCTCACCGTGGTGCCCGGGCGCGGCGCGCTGCTCGCCGCCAAGGCCGCGGTGGTCTCCGCCGTCACCCTGGCGGCCGGGTGCGCGGTGATGCTCGCCACGTACGCCGTCACCCGGGTCGTGCTTGGCGACCGCCCGATGGGCTTCAACGGCGGCTCGCTGCTGGACGACCTGCCCCTGCTGCTCGCCTCCGGCCTGTCGGTGACCGTGCTCGCCCTGGTGGGGCTGGGGTTCGCCACGGTCTCCCGGTCCACGGTGGGCGGGCTGGCCGCCGTCATCGGGGTGCTGTTCGTGCTGCCGGGCTTCGCGAGCTTCCTGCCCGCCCCGTGGGGCGAGCGGTTCATGTACCTCATGCCCATGACGCTGGTGCCGCAGATCGCGGGTGAGCCGATCGCGCCGATCGTCGCCGGGGGGCTGCCGCCGGCGGTGGCGCTGGCCGCACTGCTGGCCTATGCGGCGGTGGCGCTGGGCGCCGGGTATCTGGCGATCACCCGCAGGGACGCCTGACCGGCCGTCTGTTGTGCTCAGTGCTCGCCCTGCCAGATCGGGTTCCAGTCGGGCAGCTCGTGCAGCCGTCGCACCTCGGCCATGCCGCACATGGTGCCCGCCCAGGCCGCGTACGGCGGGTTCGACTCGTCGAACCCGCCCTGGACCAGGGTGAGCGTGGTCGCACCTGACGACTCGTCGATGTCGAAGGTGGTCGTGCCCATCGGACCCCAGCTCACGGTCAGGGAGCGGCCGGGGGTGAGGGCGGCGATGGAGCCGATGCCGTACTTGCCGCCGACCTTCGGCTCGATCTCCACGGGGAAGCCGAACCACCGGGAGACCTTGGCCGGGTCGATCAGCGAGTCGTAGACCTGGTCGGCGGTGGCGGCGATGACCATGCCGCCGGACAGGTCGGACGAGGTGTAGTCACACCTGTAGGTGAGGGGGCGGCCCTCCAGGTGGTCGACCAGGTTGGCGATGGCCAGCGCCCAGAAGGTCTGCAGCATGCCGAGGCTGCCGGGGTCGTACAGGTCGAACTCGGTCTGCGTGAGCGTGATCAGCGTGCTCGTGGCGCTCTCTTCGGCCAGGTCGACGGTGACGATGGTCTCGCGGCCGGCGAGGGTCCATGCGAAGCGCAGGTCGTGGCCTTCGGGGTCCAGCGGACGCTGGTGGGCGGCCGCGCCCTCGATGACGTGGTCGCCCCAGAAGGCGTATCGCTCGGGGAGCTCGCTCTCCGCGTGGTCGGCCAGCCAGATCCGCATCTCCGCGGCGTCGGTGAGCGCCCGGCGCACGTCCTCCCGGCTCGCTCCGGCACGGGCGGTCATGCTCATCAGGTCGGTCATCTCGGTCTCCCGTTCGGTTGATGTACAAGAGAGTTTGTACGTAAAAATGGAATTTGTCAATGCGGGATGCGGGGGCGGCGAGAGGTCGTCCCGCCTATCCGCCGCCTATCGTCTGAGGCATGACCATGCCCGTGCCGATCTACCTGGACCACAACGCCACCACCCCCGTGGACCCGAGGGCGGCCGAGGCGGCGCTGCCGTACCTGACCACGCATTTCGGCAACCCCGCCAGCGCCCACGCGTACGGCGAGACGCCCCGCCGGGCCGTCGCCCGCGCCCGCGACCAGGTCGCCGCGCTGCTCGGGGCCGCACCCGGCGAGATCGTCTTCACCGGCGGGGGCTCCGAGAGCGACACGCTGGCCATCCGGGGCGCGGCGCTCGCGCTGCGCGGCTCCGGCCGTACCGAGATCGTCACCCAGCCGACCGAGCACCCCGCCGTCCTGGAGGCCTGCCGCGCCCTGGCGGCCGACGGCTTCACCACGGCCTTGCTCCCGGTGGACGCGGCCGGACGCGTCGCCGTCGCCGACCTCCAGGCCGCGCTCAGCCGCCGAACCGCCCTGGTGACGATCGCCCACGCCAACGGCGAGACCGGCACCCTCCAGCCGATCCGCGCCCTGGCCGCCGCCGCCCGGCGCGCCGGAGCGGTCTTCCACACCGACGCCGCGCAGAGCGTCGCCAAGGTCCCCATCGACGTCACCGACCTCGGCGTGGACCTGCTCACCCTGGCCGGCCACAAGATGTACGCCCCCAAGGGCGTCGGCGCCCTCTACGTGCGCAGCGGTACGCCCATGCTGCCGGTAGTGCCCGGCGGCGGGCAGGAGGGCGGCTTGCGCGCCGGCACCGAGAACGTGCCGTGGATCGCGGCCCTCGGCGTCGCCGCCGAGATCGCGGCCAAGGCCGTGTTGGACGACGGCCCCCGCCTCGCCCGGCTACGCGACCTGCTGCACGACGAACTCGCCGCGCTGCTGCCCGGACGCGTGCACCTCAACGGCCACCCCGGCGAACGCCTCCCCGGCACCCTCAACGTGAGCATCGACGGCACGGACGGCCGGGCCCTGCTGGCCACCGTCCCCGAGATCGCCGCCTCCACCGGCTCGGCCTGCCACGAGGGCGCCACCGCGCCGTCACCGGTGCTGATCGCCATGGGCGTCCCACACGTCCGCGCCGCGTCCGCCATCCGCCTGTCCCTCGGCCGCGGTACCACTGAGGACGACATACGCGAGGCCGCCCGCCTACTGGCGGCGCGCTGCGGCCGCTCCGGCTAGCGCGGGGCCTTCCGGGCCGACCCCCGGTGGGTCGCGGGGTCGTAGCGGCGCTCGCCGTCGTCCAGCTTCTCGTGCGCGGCGGCGATGATGTCGACGCCGAGCGCGTCGGCCAGGCGCACCAGATAGTTCGTCACATCGCCCAGCTCGCGCCGCACCCGGTCGTGGGTCTCCGGATCGAGTTGGGCGGTCTCCTCGGGGGTCAGCCACTGCAACTCCGCGAGCAGCTCCCCGGCCTCACCCGCCAGGGCCATCGCCAGGTTCTTCGGCGTGTGGAACCGTTCCCAGTCACGGACACGGGCGAACTCGCGCAGCCGTTCGGCCAGCCCCTCCAGGTCGGATGTCATGCCCGGACGTTACCCGCTCTGGTTCGAATGGGTCACTCGCCGGTGAAGTCGAAGGTCGTCCAGTGCGTCGGGGCGACGGTGAACAGCACGAACGTCCCGCCGCGCGTGGCGGTCTCGGCCTCGGCCTCGGCCTCGGCCATGGCGTGCGCGATGTCCTTGGGCAGGTAACGGGAGGTGATCGCGAACACCTCGTCGAAGGAAGGCTCGCGGTCGGCTGACGTCACCGTGCACTCGGCGGTGACGTACCTGTAGACCGGCTCGGGCTGCTGCACGCACAGGCTGAGCCGTCCGGCCTGTTCGAGCAGGTGAGCCTTGCGGGCGGTACGCCCCTGGGTGCCCGTGAAGAACGTGAAGACGTCGTTGGTCGGGTAGTAGGCGTACCAGACCGGCACGGTGAGCGGCGGACGGCCCGAGCCCGGCTCGGCCTCGACGCTCAGCACGGCGATACGGGGTTCGGCGAGGAACTCCTCGCGCTCGGCGGCGGTCAGCGCACGCGGCATGCTCGTCTCCTTCCTCGGATGGGGAATGGTCAGTATTCGTCCCGAAGACGGATCCACCCCATGGTCGGATCCTGGGGCCATCCCTCCGGGGAGTCTTCCCATTTCTCCTGGCGGCCGTACGGGGTGAGGTCGAGCACGTTGAAGTCGAAGTGCAGACGATCGACGCCCCGGCCGGTGGTGTAGTACGTCTGGAAGAACTCGTCGCCGTCGTTGAGCAGGACGCTGAGGCCGAAGCCGCCGGTGTTGCCGAGGTCGTCGGCGAACGTGGTGCCGTGGCAGGAGTACCAGGGGACCGTCCAGCCCATGCGCCGCCGTACCACCTCGATGTCCTCCTGCGGGGCGCGTGACACCAGGATCATCCGGGTGCCACGGTCACTGAGGTGCGGCTGGGAGTGCTTCGGGATGTTGTCGGCGAAGGACGCGCAGCCGCTGCAGATCGAGCGCTGACCGGGCGACAGCATGAAGTGGTAGATCACGACCTGCCGGTGCCCGTCGAACAGTTCGGCCAGGCCGGTGGGTTCGCCGTCGGGAGCGGTGAGCGCGTAGTCGCGCTCCAGCCGCACCATCGGCAGCCTGCGCCGCTCGGCGGCCAGCGCGTCCAGGGCCCTCGTGTGTTCCTTCTCCTTCAGCAGGAGCGCGTCACGGGCGGTCTGCCACTCTTCCCGGGATACGACTTTGGGACGGTTCATAGCTCTCCCCCTGTTGGTCTCTTAAGGGAACCGACCATAGCAGTATGAGTTCCCTAAGGGAACTAGAATGACCCCATGCAGCGCACCTCCTACGGCGACTGGGCGTGCTCGATCGCCCGCACCCTCGACGTGATCGGCGAACCCTGGTCGCCGCTGATCCTGCGAGACGTGTATGTGGGCATCAACCGCTTCGACCAGATCCAGCAGGACCTGGGCATCTCCCGAAAGGTGCTCACCATACGGCTGAAGTGGCTGGTCGAACAGGGTGTGCTGGAGCGCGTCGAGTACTCCACCCACCCCCTCCGGTACGAGTACACCCTGACCGAGAAGGGTGGCGAACTGTGCGACCTGCTCCTGGTCATGGCCCGCTGGGGCGACCGCTGGCTCGCCGGCGAGGCCGGCCCACCCGTACTGACCCGCCACCATGCCTGCGGCAAGATCTCGCACGTCGAGTTGATCTGCTCCGAATGCGGCGAACCCATGCACGCCATGGACGCCGACCCTCTCCCCGGCCCCGGCGCCCGCCCCTAGACTTGTGCGCCGTGGCGCTGGACTACTACTTGATCGACGACGCGTACTTGCTGGTCGAGGAGTTCGCACTTCACGACGACCACACCGCGGCCGGCATCGACAGCGCCCAGTGGGACGGCGCCGCCTGGCACACGCCCGCCGAATCGAGCCGCCTTATCCGCGCCGACCGGTCGCTACGAGTCCGCGTGCTCGACCGAGAGGAGGCCGAGGCGACCTTCACCCGCGTTGGCGGGGGAGAACTCCCGGGCGAGGACGATATCCGCTCCCGCTTCGGCGACCGCTGGACCCTGCCCACCGACCCACCCCTCGACTTCGGCACCTCCGACGCCCGGCACTACCGCGTCCTCTTCGCAGGTTCCCTCTACTCGGACGACCTGACCGCGCTGGCGTCCTGGCTGTCCCCTCGTCCGGCCGAGGACCCACGGGTCGTGGGAACCGGAAGCTCGGACGGCTGCACCTGGGAGCTACGCCGAATCGGCGGCGGAGTGGCCTGGGCCCTCGACATGACCGTGCCTCTCACCGGCATCGGAATCGCCTCCACCCTCCTTACCAACCACCGCCAGGCAATCCGTGCCCAAGGCCTGATCCCGGTAACCATCGAACGCTTCGCCTGATCTCTCTATGTATGCGAGATCCCCGAATTCTGAAATGCTCGATGTGCCATGAGCTTGAGCGCCCTTCGTACTCGCCTGCGTGAGCTGTACCTGCGGGCTGGCGAACCGGGCTACCGCGCAGTGGCCACGCGCACGGGCGCGATGAGCCACACGACGGCCCACGCGGTGATCCGCTGCGAACGGCTGCCCCGCTGGGGACAGGTCAAGCTGGTCGTCGAAGCCCTCGATGGAGAGGTGGATGTTTTCCACACCCTGTGGATATCCGCACGTACCGAGAGCGACGAAGTCGATGAGGTAGCCGCTCTACGCGAAGAATTGGCAGCGGTGAGGGCAGAACTGCTCGCCGTCCGCCGTGAACGCGACGAACTGGCCGCGCTCACCCTCCACAGCCACCCCACCGAACGCACCCTGACCGGCTATACCGGGCCGGTCACCACCCTGGCCTTCCATCCCCGCGGCCACCTCATGGCCAGCGCCGGCCCCGACGGCATCCGCCTCTGGGACACCCGCACGTGGCGCCCCACCCGCGAGCCCCTGCCGGGCCACGTCTACACCATGGCCTTCCACCTTCGCGGACACTTGCTCGCCACCGGAGGCCTGGATGGCACAGTCCGCCTCTGGGACACCCGCACCTGGCGCCCCGCCTCCCCACCCCTGGCCGGCCACCCAGGCGCGATCTGGACGCTGGCCTTCGAGCCCACCGGCCAACTCCTCGCCACCGGAGGAGCCGACACAACGGTCCGCCTATGGCACTGCGAAACCAGCCGCCCCGCAGGGGTTCTCAAGGGCCACGCCGGACACGTCTACTCAGTGGCCTTCCACCCCACCGGCCATCTGATAGCGACAGCTGACGACGAAACGATCCGATTCTGGGGCCCACGCGAAGCTCGCACGGTCAGAGAGCCACTGCACCACCGCGCCCACGGCCTCGCCTTCCACCCCACCGGCCACACCCTGGCCATCGCGGAAGCGGATCACGTCCGCCTCTGGGACACTCGCGCCTGGCGCCCGACGGCGGACCTGGAAGGCGCCGCTATGGCCTTCCACCCCAAGGGTCATCTGATCGCGACCGCCACCAAGGACACCATCCACTTCTGGACAGTGACCGGAACCCCCGCCCGAGCCCCTCTGCGGACCTCAGCAACCACCATCGCCTTCCACCCCCGAGGCCACCTCCTAGCCACCACATCCGAAACCACCGCCATCTCCCTCTGGCAATGGACGGGAAGCTCCCGCTAGGGGAGCACTATGTACACTATGTAACGGTTTGATCGCAGTTGGTTTTCGAATCGATGCCGGCGAAGAATTGTCGCCTAGCTCAGCTAGTGTCCGTTTTGTGAGGAACTTATCGGACAAGCTTGGGCAGACCATGACCCGCGCCGATGTGAAGGCTATCGTGGGGGGTGGGTTGCAGGGTGGAATCATCCCTGCGGATAAGCACATCATCCTCTACAGCGACCATGCCGGCGGGGCGCGCCACGGCTACTACGACGGATGGTTGGCTGATGAAGGGAGCAATGACCCGCTCTTTGAATACACTGGTACGGGTCGGAACGGAGATCAACGCTTCGTAGGCCCCAACAAGGCTGTGCTGAATCACGTCGCCGCAAAACGCACCATACATATCTTCAGTGCGATAGGCGTCGTTGCGGGTACGCAGACAAAGACACACCATTATCTGGGCCAGTTCGTCCTTGACGAGGAGCAGCCCTATTTGATGCGAAGGGCTCCCGGCGAGGACGGGATTCCCCGCTGGGTGATCGTCTTTCGTCTTCGCCCGGTGAATCGAGTGGTACGCGAAGATCGAGACGACATCCCGCCTGCTCGTGTCACAGAGGCTACTCCGGTTCCTGCCGATGTCACTGAAAGCAGGCTGGTCAGGCCCGAGGTGAACACTAGGACGGCGACACAACGGGTAGCGGTCCCGCGCCTCGAAGTTCAGCGCAGAGAAGCACGGCTCTCTGATGCCTACACTGCCTACCTGGAAGGAAAAGGGCATTCTGTGCAGCGCTTTCAGATTCGAGTGCAGGGCCTTCGGTCGACCTTGCTTACAGATATCTATGATGCTACCGAGGCGGTGCTTTATGAGGCTAAGAGTACTGTGTCTCGTGAGGACATTCGCATGGCCGTTGGGCAGCTGCTCGACTATCGCCGCCACATCACAGTAGCTGGGCTGACCTTGGCTGTGCTTTTACCGTCGAAACCGAATAGGGATCTCCAAGATTACCTCCAATCCCTGAATATCAGGATCATCTGTCGATATGAAGGTGGTTTTGCTGAGATCTAGGAGCTAAATATTGCCTTCGCCTGCGCGTTGGAAGCCTCCATCGGTACGCTGATCGCCAGCGTAGGCCCGACCCAAAAGGATGTAACGGTGGACGATGCTCCCAGCTTAGGTCTGTACGACTCGCTGATAACGAGTTCGCTCGAACGTAGTATCCGAGCGTGGCGGCAGGTCGGGCATCTGGTGGAGGTGTCGGGGGTTGATAACGAGGAAGTCGCTCACCTGCTGGGCCGCTTCGTCGGTGCGGCAGCGGCCAGGGCCTTCGCTGCACTGAAAGATCGTCCGCAGGATCAGGTAGACCTTGCGAATCGACTGCTGAGCCAGCTCGCCGAGTCGGAGGCCGTGGCAGACGGTCCCAACAGACTGCTTTCCATCGTGAAGGACGAGCCAGGCGCAAACTCGCCGGTGCGGCCGTTGACGGCACTGTCTGAAGCGGCGCTCCTGACCAACGCTCGCGAGGATCCCAATCTGGCCCACGAGCTCGCGGCCGAGCTGGCGAGTGCCGATCGGGTTGACCTACTGTGTGCGTTCGTCAAGTGGTCCGGCCTGCGGATCCTGGAGCAGCCGTTAGCCGAGCTACGCCGCAAGGGCGTGCCACTGCGCGTGATCACGACTACCTACATGGGGGCCACAGAGCGGCGGGCGCTGGACCGGCTGGTCCGCGACTTTGGGGCCGAGGTACGGATTAGTTACGAGCAGAACTCGACACGCCTGCATGCGAAGGCGTGGCTCCTACGTCGCCGTACTGGCTTTGACACAGCCTACGTGGGGAGCTCCAACCTCTCCCGCGCAGCTCTTCTCGATGGACTGGAATGGAACGTTCGACTGTCCTCAGTGGGCACTGGGCGATTGCTGGACAAGTTCGAAGCCACCTTCGACTCCTACTGGAACCGGCCGCAGTTCGAGGCGTACAACCCGGAGACTGATGCCGAGCGGCTGGACGAGGCGCTGTCACGGTCGCAGGCCGGCGAGCGGCTGTTCGACATCCCCGAACTCGTGCCGCACCCCTTTGCACACCAGCGCGAGATGCTTGAAGACCTGGATGTCGAGCGCACGGTACATGATCGGCATCGCAATCTTGTAGTCGCCGCGACGGGCACGGGCAAGACAGTCGTGGCTGCCTTCGACTACCGGAACTTGCAGCAACGTCTGGGCCGCTTGCCGTCGCTCCTCTTCGTTGCCCATCGGCAGGAGATCCTGCGTCAAGCGCTGCGCACGTATCGGCAGGTGCTGGCCGTCCCTGACTTTGGGGAGGTACACGTCGGTGAGGAACGCTCGCGGCACTGGCGGCACACCTTCGCAAGTGTGCAGTCATTGACCAGCAAGGGGATCGACACCTTCGACCCTGAGCACTTCGATGTGGTCGTCATTGACGAGTTCCACCATGCCTCGGCGCGGACCTATCGGCGGATCATCGAGCACCTCAAGCCCAAGGAACTGCTCGGGCTGACGGCAACACCCGAGCGAGCAGATGGCACGTGGGTTCAGGACGAGTTCTTCGACGGCCGCATTGCCTCGGAGCTGCGGCTTTGGGACGCGCTCGATGCCGACCTGCTGTGCCCCTTCCACTACTTCGGCATCAATGACGAGACCGACCTCTCCGGCTTGAAGTGGTCGAAGGGCTCCTACGAGTCGGCTGAGCTGGACAACCTCTTCACCGGTGACGACGCGCGGGCGCGACTCGTGTTCAATGCCTTGCGGGACAAGGTCAGCAACCTTGGTGCAGTTCGGGGCCTAGGTTTCTGCGTTTCAGTACGTCACGCCCGCTTCATGGCCGAGTTCTTCACTGCGGCGGGGTTGCCCTCTCAGGCGGTGGACGGCACGACTGAGGATGACGTTAGGAAGGCGGCACTCAAGGCGCTGAAGGAGGGTGAGGTCCGCTTCCTCTTCGCAGTCGATCTGTTCAACGAAGGTCTCGACATCCCCGATGTCGACACTCTCCTCCTACTCCGTCCAACCGAGAGCGCCACCATCTTCCTTCAGCAGCTTGGCCGTGGCCTGAGGCGAACTCCCGACAAGGAAGTGCTGACGGTGCTCGACTTTGTCGGGCAGCACCGAAAGGAGTATCGCTTCGCCAATCGCTTCCAGGCGCTCACTGGGTTTGCCCGAGGGCGCCTCGACAAGCAGGTGCAGGACGACTTTCCGCTGCTGCCTTCAGGGAGTCAGATCGTGCTCGACCGCGTGACCAAGGATCGGCTCTTGGCTGAACTCAAGATCCATCTCAGCGCGAAGGTGAGCACACTGGCCCAAGAAATTCGCTCATATGCTGAGACATCGTTGCGTGGGTATCTCGAATCGACCGGTCGGGACATCAGCGATCTCTATCGCAACCGGCGTTACTGGACCTTGCTGCTCCGCCGCGCCGGGCTGCTACGCGAGGTTGGCTCCCCTATGGAGGACCAGTTGGGGCGTCGGATTCGAGCTCTTCTCCACGTAGATGACCGCCGTCGAGTCGACGCGTATAAGCGGCTAATCCAGGCGGACGGTCCGCGGTATGGGGAATGTTCGCCCGTCGATCAGGCGTTTGCTCGAATGCTGTGCTTCTCCTTCTGGCGCGATGGCGGCAACTTCGGCAGCTACGACGAGGCGCTTCAGCGGCTTCGCGGCGAAGATGCCCTGTGCGATGAGATTCGGCAGGTCTTGGCATACTCAGCGGACCGTCCGCCTCACGTTGGACGATCCCTGCAGCCGGACCTGGAAGCGGTACCCCTCGTAGTTAACGCCCGCTACTCCGGCGACGAGGTGCTTGCGGCGATCGGGTGGGCCTCATTTGGTGGGTCAGTGCCATCTACCATGCGCGAGGGTGTCGCGTGGAGCCCCGCCACCAAGTGCGATGCTCTGTTCGTAACGCTTCATAAGAACGACAGAGAGTTTTCCCCGCAGACGATGTACCGTGATTACGCGCTTACCCCTGAGTTGTTCCACTGGGAGTCGCAAAACCGTACTGGGGAAAACTCTGCTACCGGCCTGCGCTACCGGAACCATGAGGCTGAGCGTAGTCATATCCTGCTGTTCACTCGGGAGCGCAAGGAGAACGAGAGCGGTCACCCAGAGCCGTTCGTCTTCCACGGAACGGCACGGTACGTCGAGCATCGAGGAGAGCGGCCGATGGCGATCACCTGGAAGCTCGATGAAGAGATGCCGGCCGATCTGTTCCGCAGGGCAGCCATCGCCGGGTGACGGCCTGCGGCGTTCTGCGAGATCGCGTCGAAACAGTCCGTCTATCCGGATGGGGCAGCCTGTTGATCGATGGCCGGGTGCGCGCCGAGGACGGTCGGATAGTACTAGGGGGATCCAGCGGACGCGTGGACGAGAGACGGTGAGCTCAGGGACCGGTTTGTGGGCTACACGCTTCCTTGATGGCTTCACGGGCGAGGTAGGAGACGCCGTTCACCGCCTTGGTTGGTCGAACCAGTAGGCCAACTCTGCCTTGGGTGGCGTTGAGCCTTGACTGGGAGAGATGGCCTCTGCAGTGCCTAGCGGAGAGGTCCTGAGGCGGTGTCTTTGCTGGACGTTCGTACGTTGGCGAGCGGATTGTCTGAAATCGGGGCTTTCGGATTGGCGTGTATCAACCGGCCGGAAGGGCGAACGGGACTCTGTGATTGCGACGGTCTATTCGGGGCGTGAGCGTGACTATTGAGCGGTATTCGTCATATATCTCCAAGGTTGTGCACTTATATACTTTGTTCTGCTTGCATGCTGAGAGAGTTGCAGGTATGCATGGAGGTCGAAACACTAAACGGACTGTTTGTAGTTACGCATTAGTCATGCTACGCTCACTGAGCGTGATCAAGGCCCCGATCTTACGGGAGAACTGTCATGTCCGAAAAGTGGGAAGCGGACCCATCGGCATCGTTCCAGCGGCGCATAGGTAAGTCTTCGCACGAACTCGGACAAACCTCCGGCAACTCAAGCTGCCCCGATATCTGGGAGCTTGATAACGGTGACGTCGCCGTCATCGGGTCGGACCTGACGGTCTCGTACGAGGGTCGTCTTCCGGACGGAGTGAGTGTTGACCCCGGCGAACGACTGGTGATCATTCCCAGGGCGACCATACTGGCGGCGAAGGCAGATATTCCTGATGCCTAGCCCGCTTGATGGCGCCGTCGGTGAACGAATGGAGCTGGCCGCCTACTATGTCGACTTTGAGAAGCATTTCTGGAAGAGCGGCGATCTGGGCTTTTGGAAGTTGGAGCGGCAGCAACACTTCAAAGAGCCAGGGTATGACAGTTGGGAAGCGTTCGCTAAAGGCGACTGGCAAGAATCTCTGCGTATTCTCGAAGCCGGTCGGGACGACATGGCCGACTATCACGATCGGATCAGGAAGCGTGGCTTCGCCGCACGCCGAGTCCGGGTCGTCGAAGAACCAATCACACCGTACCTGCAGTGGGAGCTCCACGCGCTGAGGGTTCGTGACCAGTGCGGCGGTAGCGTGCGAATCGTTGGTCCGGATCAGATCGCGCAGTTTGAAGACGACAGCTTGCTTCCGGAGATATACACGCTTGGCTCCGCAGTGATGTACGAGGCTGTCTACGACGATGACGGGGTGTTGGAGTCGGTACGCCGGTTCATCGATCGCGACCTCATCATGCGGTGTCAACAGTTCGTCCAGGGTTTGTACGAGGTTGGTCAGCCTCTACAGTCGTTCTTCGCCAGCCACGTCGCAGCGCTTCCACCGCCCTCGCAGACGCACCCATCGCAAATGTAATCTGACTACCGTGATGGGCGAGGAGCGCGACAGCCGGGACGATGCTGCACGCCACGTCAACCGCCTAGAGGCGTCCGGCTCCGGCGATGCCGTCCAGGCCCGGAACGTGCATGGAGGGGTACACTTCCATCAATCTGCGCCCGTGTTTGCAGTTACGCCCTCGCAGCTTCCCGGTGACGTACGAGGCTTCGTCAACCGGCATGTCGAGCTGACAACGCTCAGCAGCGTGTTAACCGAAAGCCACGAGGATCCGGTTGCTGCAGCGGTCACTGTCATCACCGGTACCGCCGGAGTGGGTAAGACATCGTTGGCGCTGCACTGGGCGCACAGCGTCCGCGAGCATTTCCCCGATGGCCAGTTGTACGTGAACCTGCGCGGTTATGACCCTGGCCTGCCTGCGATGCCAGAGCAGGTCCTCGATCGATTCCTTCGCGACCTGGGCGTTCCAGCTACAGCGATTCCAGTCCATGTGGAGGATCGAGCCTCGTTGTACAGGTCGTTACTGGCAGCCCGCAGGATGTTAGTAGTACTAGACAACGCCGCAAGTGCCGGTCAGGTCAGGCCGTTGCTGCCGGGAGCAGCCACATCTCTAGTCGTGATAACCAGCCGGAGTCGGTTGTCCGGACTGGTCGCCCTACATGGTGCGTTCCGGCTGGGCCTGGACATCCTGGCGGAGAACGACGCTGTTGCCTTACTGGCAACTCTGATCGCCCGCTATCGAGGACACGACCAACGTCATGAGTTGGTCGAGCTCGCTCGGCTCTGCGCTCGCCTCCCGCTCGCGCTACGTATCGCTGCCGAACGTGCCGCGAGTCGGCCGATGATGCGGCTGGACGAACTGATCGCTGACCTGCGCGACGAGTCTGCCCTTTGGGACGCCCTCACTGCCGAGGGCGACGATGACATTGATGCGGTCCGGACCGTGTTCGCCTGGTCATACCGGGCGTTACCGGAGGCGCCGGCACGATTGTTTCGGCTCCTCGGTATGCACCCTGGCAACGAGTTCGGTCTCCCTGCTGCCGCGGCACTTGCCGGGCTCAGCATCACGCAGGCACGTCAGCAACTCGATGTCCTCGTCGGCGCGCATCTGCTGGAACAGCCTGCCCCGGGGCGGTATGAGTTTCACGATCTGCTGCGCGCCTACGCCGTCGACCAGGTTCGCCACCTAGAGTCCCCCGAAACCCGCACTAAGGTCTCGCAGCGGATCCTCGACTGGTACTTGCACACGGCCGACGCTGCGCAGAACCGTATTGCACCGTTCGACCGGTACAAGCTGAGCGAGCCGGTTCCGCCCGACGTCGCGCCACTCTCCTTCGACGACTACGACAGCGCTCTACGTTGGTACCAGATCGAACGCGCGAATCTCGTGGGGGTGACCAGGGCCGCCGCCGAGGCCAATTCGCACGGGACCGCATGGCGACTCGCCGCTGTCCTCCGTGCCATCTATATGCACCAGAACGCCTTCGATGACTGGCTCACCACCGGCGGCATCGGAGTCGACTCCGCTGAGCGAGACGGCGACCGCGGCGGCAGAGCCGAAGCCCTGGAAAGCCTCGGCAGAGCGTACTTCCAATCGCGTCGGCTCGATGAGGCGGAGATCAACCATTCAGCTGCGCTGGACATTCGCCGAGAGATCGGCGACCAGTTCGGGGAGGCAGTTTCTCTCAACACACTTGGCTTGATCGGATTGCGCCGCCGACACCTCGACGATGCCCGGTCGTTCTTCGAGCAGGCTGGTGTCATCTTTCACCGCCTCGGCGAACATCGCTGGGAAGCGCTCATGAGGAGCAACCTGGCCGAGACACTGTGCGAGGTACAGCAGCTTCAGGCAGCGATAGATGTCTTGCTCGACGTACTTTCCGTCTTCCGTGACCTCGCCGACCGAGCCAGCGAAGGCAATGCGCTGTACCACCTGAGTTGGGCGCACCGGGAACAAGGTGACGTCGCAGCCGCACACAGCTCCATCGACCAAGCGATTCGTATTGCGGAGGACGAGGACAACCCGGTCTGGCTGGCCCATTGGTCGGTCGAACTCGGCAATGTGCAGCGGGCCTCTGGGCAGCCTGCCGAGGCGCTCGTCGCCTATCAGCGTGCTGCCTCGATTCAGCGGCGACTCTGCGACCGCAGCAGGGAAGCTTTCGCACTCGACGGCGCCGGCCAGGCGTATCAGCAAATGGGCCGCTTCGAAGAGGCGGTCGACTTCTATCGCACGGCCGCCGGCATCCACCACGACCTGGACGACCGGTGGAACCTGGCCCAAACGCTGTCCCGCCTTGCGAGCACCCTGGTTCATACGGATTCCGAAGAGGAGGCGCAGACACTTCGAGGGCAGGCGGTCGATCTGCTCTCTACCTTCGATGATTCCCGCGCGGTCGAACTACGCCGGCGTCTCAGGGACTTTTGACCGCTTCCGAATCTACGATCCAGATCGGGGCGTCCGCGCATTCGACACGTATGCCGTCCGTTGGTTCCAAGCACGTGCGGAACACCCTCAATTGTTTGTCGCCTACCCGGGCCATGGGTGCCTGATCGCGGCCCATGAACGCGAACATCCGTACCTGATTGTGCACCTCGCGTGCTGAGCGAGACCAGTCCACTACCGAGAACTCCGGCTCGATGAACCCGGCGGCAGAGGCACTGGCCTCATCCTGCGCTGTTCCAGGAACGTGGCGTGCCACCTGGTCTATGGCGCTGGCGAGCAGGTCGGCGAGTACGGGGCGGATCAGCTCCCAGAGCGGCCGGGGAGCGACATCATCTTCTAGTGGGATGCCGCCACGTTGAGCGAGAATCGGACCGGCGTCGAATCGTTCGTCCATCCGATGGATGGTGATCCCGACTTCCGTATCGCCATTGCGGATGGCCCAAAGCACCGGTGCTGGGCCCCGATACTTCGGCAGCAGCGAAGTATGAACATTGATCACGCCCAGCCGGGGTGTGTCGAGAACGGCAGCGGGGAGCTTCCAGTTGAAGCCGTACACGATGAGGAGGTCAAGGTCGTATCCCGCTAGTTCGTGCGCTAGCCCTTCTGGGTTGCCCGGCAGCAGGAGATCCATCCCGGGCGGTAGCGCCTCAACGATGTCACTGATCGCCGCAGTCGCGTGGGTATCCGTGATGCTGTTCGGTTTCATCGAACGGCAGTACACATATGCGGCAGGAATATGGCCGAAATCGGCGCATGCCGCATGTAGGAGAGCGAACTCCTCAACACCGAATGATGCGAGCGCAATACGCATTGGGTCCGGCACCCCCGCGATGTTATCAGAGGACGTCGGGCATTCTATTGGGTCGCATCCGAGTTCGTGGTGTATGAGATTCGGTCACTCTATGACCTGTCCTACTTATGTATCAATGGCATCATTATTTACATTGATGTCGCTGGCGGCTTCTCTTAGCTTCCCTGTGTCGGCCTCACGGCATTCAGCTATGACATCCAGGCCGAAGGCGAGGGCGTCTGCGATGCCCAGGGTCACTTGTTGAGCATGTTGAATCTCGCGGGCGCGAGTATGACCGGGTCCGGTGGTGGCAGGGCGTTGGGCTGGTGGGGAGCTTGTGGGTTGTGCGGACGGGGTGCATTGTCCCTTGCGAGCGCCGGAAGGGCGGCCTAGTAGATCGCATGCAGCACTGGTGACGTCATGTCTCAGCCGATAGGTGTCGCCACCAGTCTGAGTTCGTGGGCGGCTGGGTGGGCTTGCGCGTTGGCGGGGAGGCCCTTGAGGAGTTCGGTGATTACCACGCGGCGGTAGCTGGTGACGGGGATGGGGTGGGCGACTTCGAGTGCCCTTGTCAGGCCCTGGGTGATGTCGTTGTTCTCGATCATGCCCCATGCCTGCATGAGGGCGATGTTGGTTCTCGCGCCGACCTTCTCTGGTGGGGTCGCGGCGAGTGCGGCGTCGAGGAGTGGGGCGGCGTTCTTGCTGTCGCCGAGTGCCGTGTAGACGAAGGCACGCGAGAAGTCGAGGTTCTCCATCGGCATGCCCCAGACCGAGATGCGGTCGGCCGTGGTGGCGTCGGGGAGGTCGTCGGTCATCTGGCGTAGTTCGGTGATGGCCTGTTTGGCGGCCTCGGGCTGGCGGCGGCTCGCCAGGAGGCGGGTGCGGGTTTCGAGTGCCAGTGCCGCGCCGAGGCAGGGGCGGCCGTCGGCCAGGTCGAGGGCCTGTTGAACGAGGGCGTCGGCGGCCGGGCCTCGACGGTGGAGGTGGAAGGACTGCGATGCCTCCCACGCTCTCGTCCACACCCGGAGTTCGCGGTCGCCGGATGCGTCAGCCGCGGTGCGGGCGGCGTGGCAGGAACGCCAGCAGGCGCGAGGGCTGGCGGTTTGGGCGAGTTCGCAGGCGAGGAACGCCGAGAGTTGCGCGTAGGTGCGGAGCAGCGCGGACTGTTCCGGTGAGTCCTTGGCGCGGCGCAGTCGCATGTTGAGCGCGTGAATGTCGCCGACCAGGTCGGTCGTGCGGGTGCTGCGAGGGCGCAGTTCGGTCCACACGGTCTGCCCGTAGTCGTAGGCGATCTGCTCCCACTCACTGAGGCTGTAGTCGTTGGCGTTCGCTTCCAGGAATCGCCACAGGTCTCCGTGCAGGGCGTCGACCGCCGATGCCGGAATGGCAGCACCTGCGGTGAATGTGGCAAGAAAGCGCATCGCGGCTCGGCGTTCCATATCGCCACCCTCGTCACCTATTGAGGTGTCCGCCGTGGGTGTACCCCCTTGCCGGTGTTCCAATGCCACCGCCTCCGCGTGGAGGGCGATGAGTTCGCCGCCCGCGCCTACCGCTCGGTCGTAGTCGTGCGCGGAGTCGGCGGAAGGGCGGGTCTTTCCCGTCTCCCAGCGGTCGATCGCGCTCGCGTGCGTGTGAATGCGCGCCGCGACGTCGCGCAGGCTCAGGCCGACCGCGTCGCGGTGGAAGCGCATCGCCGTTCCGAGCATTCGCCACATTGGGCCGAGGGGCATGGTGACCTCACACGTCATGTGTTGCACCGGTCTTCGCGACACGGTGCGACGGTTTCACCTGGTCGAAGACCGCGCTGTTGCTCATCATTGCATCACCGGATGCTCACGGAGCGTGAGAACGCGGAACCCGTCGAGGCGCTTGCGAAGCTCAACGGGTTCCTTGATCGCTGAGAGGCAGCGACCCATGAATGAGGATAGAGCGCTCGACCCTGCCCGCGTGGTGCTTGCCGTGTGGGAGGTGGAGGCGGGGAAGTGCGGTGTCGGCGGAGTGACCGACAACCGGGCCGTCGCGCATCGGGAGATGATCCGCGCACTGGACGACTTCTCGCAAGGGCGTGGCCGCGTGCGGTTGGCGTGGCTCGTGCCCGGCTCGGCCTACCGGTACGGCGAGACCGTCGTGACCGCGCACCGGAACGACCGAGCTTTCGTCGCCTTCGCCGGGGACGCCTGGGAGACCACGTTCTGAGTGGCCCACACCTACCGATCACTGAAGGAGTGTCATGAACGTACTGCTCGAATGCTCGCCGGATGGGGAGTCGCGAGGGCGGATCGCTCGAATCGGGGATCTGTTCCCGCTCGACCCGACCGGTCATCGGCTCGAAGCGAGTGACGAGCCGCCGTCGGCCGTACGCCCGTGGGGGTTGCGTCATGTCCGGCGGTTGGTGCCGCGTGCGGGTGGCCACTCCGGTGGGACCAAGGAGACCACAGGTGACCTGGACGGCAACCGGCCGTCCGGTGAAGAGACCAACAGTGACTGAGGCCCCGACGTACGTGCTGGCGCTGGCGGCCGATGACGATCGGGTCGTCCGGGAGCTGGCGGGGCGGGGCGCGACCGTCCACCGCGTGGATGTGGGGGACTTTCCGCTCGATCTGCGGATGACGGCCGGGCTTGGAGCAGGACGCTGGGAAGGCGAACTGCGCGGGCTCGCCGTACGCCTGGCCCTGCGACACGTGACCGGTGTCTACTACCGGCGGCCGACTCAGTTCCGGCTGCCGGAGGGGATGTCCGGGCCGGAGCGGCTCTTCGCGTACAACGAGGCGAGGCGCGGGCTGGGTGGGGTGCTGCACACGCTGGACTGCCTGTGGATCAACCATCCGATCAAGGTCGCCGCCGCGGAGTACAAGCCGGTGCAGCTCGCCACGGCGAGGGCCTGTGGCCTGGCCGTGCCCGAAACTCTGATCACCAACGATCCCGAGAGCGCGCTACGGCTGGCTCGAAGACCACACCCAAATCCCCATCACCTCCGCCATCGCCGACCTCCTCCAGAAAGGCACCCGATGAGTCTCGCCGAAGGGCTTGCCGACATGCTCGTCCAGGCAGGTGCCATCACCGATCCCACCTGGCGGGAGGTCTTCGCGAGCGTCCCCCGCCACCACTTCGTCCCCCACTTCGCGTACGCCACCAACACGCCGCAGGGAACCCACTACCGCCTGATCACCAGCGCCGACCCCGCCCACCGCGATGCCTGGCTCAAGGGCGTCTACTCCGACACCACCCTCCTTACTCATATAGAGGGCGAGCCAGTGGAAGCCAGATTCGCCCAATCCAAGGGCGGCCACGGCAGGCAGACCTCCAGTTCCACCCAGCCCAGCCTGATGGCACGCATGCTGCACGCCCTCGACCTCCGCGACCACCACACAGTCCTGGAGATCGGCACCGGCACCGGCTACAACGCCGCCCTGCTCAGCCGCCGCCTTGGCGGCCACCGTGTCACGTCCATCGACATCGACCCGGAGCTGACCAAACGAGCCGAAGCGAAACTGGCCGAGCTCGGCCTCTACCCAAAGATCCGAACCGCGGACGGACGCCAGGGCCACCCCGCCTGCACCCCCTACGACCGGATGATCTCAACGTGCGCTCTGCCGTACCTCCCGCCCGCCTGGATCGAGCAGACACGACCAGGAGGTCTGATCATCACCAACCTGGCCGGGCTGGTCGGCGGGGCGATGTTGCTCGCCGAAGTAGGCCCGCGGAACACCGCGCGTGGACGGTTCCTCGCCGACTGGGCCGGGTTCATGCCGTCCCGTCACCCCACAAAACCACCACACCAAGCCGCCGGCGATCACGTCGCCGGCACCACCCGGCTGAGTCCGAAGGTCCTCGACGACCCGGCGTTCGCGTTCTGCGCCCAACTGCACGTCCACAACGCCCGCCGCTACTGGGCCACCGACGAGAACGGGCGCGATCTCACCGGATTGGCGACGCCCGACGGATCATGGGCCGAGGTCTATGAACCCGACGCCGACGGCAGCCACCTCCTGCACCAGGCCGGGCCCGCCCGGCTGTGGAGCGGACTGGAGGAGGCGTACGCGTGGTGGCGAAGCGCGGGCCGTCCCAACTGGAAGCAGTACGCGTTCCGGGCCACCCCGGACGAACAGCGGGTGAGTTGTGATGGATATGACCGTTACCTGCCTGTGGAATGAGAGAGCCAGTGGCGGATCCGGTTGAGCAGCACCGTTATGTCCACCGGCTTGGGGACGTAGTCGGAGGCGACCGAGTAGGGCTCTCTGCCCACGTTCAGGTTGTTCAGGGCAATGATCGGAAGCTTGGCGTAAGCAGGCATCCTCCGGATCGCCGCCATCGCCGTCCAGCCGTCCACGTCCGGCATCATGAGGTCGATCAGCAGGAGCGCCACGTCGTCGTCGCGTTCGAGCGCCGTGAAGCCATCGTCGCCGTTCTCCGCGTACAGCACCGTCGCGCCATTGCGTTCGAGGACGCTCGCCAGGGCGAAGACGACGCGGACATCATCGTCGATGATCAGGATCTTGGCTCCGCGCAGCGGGTCGTCGTCGCCGGACGAGCGGACGGGGGGCTCCTCGCCGATGATCGGCATGGCGTCGAGGGGTTCGGCGGCGGGGGGCGGCACGCTTGCGAGGTACGGCCACGTGTCGCCGGAGGCGGACCGGGGCCGGATGACGGCTCCGCCGTCGGGTGCGGACAGCGGGCCCTCCCACAGGACCGGTAGGTAGAGGGTGAACACGCTCCCCACGCCGTGTTCGCTGTCCACGTGGATCTCGCCGCCGAGCAGGCGGGCGATCTCGCGGCAGATCGACAGGCCGAGGCCGGAACCGCCGTACTTGCGGCTGGTGGTGCCGTCGGCCTGGCGGAACGGCTCGAAGATGATCTCCAGTTTGTCGGTGGGGATGCCGATGCCGGTGTCGCAGACCTGGAAGCCGATCACTTGGTCGGCGGCGCGCAGCTTCTCGTCCTCGAAGAGGACCTCGCGCGGAGGCGGGACGATCCGCAGGCGCACCTCACCTCTCACGGTGAACTGCACCGCGTTGGTCAGCAGGTTGCGCAGCACCTGCTGCAACCGCTGCTCGTCGGCGTGCAGCGCGACGGGCGCCAGGTCGTCCACTTCCACGGTGAAGGTCAGGTCCTTCTCCAGGACCAGCGGCGTGAACAGCGTCTCCACGTAGCGCACCAGGTCGGACAGCGGGATCGGCTGCGGGTGGATGTCCATCCGTCCGGCTTCGACCTTGGACAGGTCGAGGATGTCGTTGATCAGTTGCAGCAGGCCCGAGCCCGCGCCGTGGATGGCGCGGGCGAACTCCTCCTGCTGGGAGGTCAGGGTCCCGCTGGGGTTGTCGGCGAGCAGTTTGGCCAGTACGAGCAGGCTGTTCAGTGGGGTGCGCAGCTCGTGTGACATGTTCGCCATGAACTCGGACTTGTAGCGGGAGGCCAGCGCGAGCTGTTCGGCGCGTTCCTCCAGCGTGCGCCTGGCCTGTTCGATCTGGAAGTTCTGGATCTCGATGGCCCGGTTCTGCCTGGCCAGCAGCGCCGCCTTGTCCTCCAGTTCGGCGTTCGACCGCAGCAGTTCCTTCTGCGCCGCCAGCCGGATCGAGATCTCCCGCTCGCTGTGCTCGATCAGTTCCACCACGCCCTGCGGCACGTCGGCGGGACGGGCCTCCAGCCAGCGTTTGCCCTCGGCGATCCGGACCTCGGAGAGCAGGTCGCCGTCGGCGGCGCGTTCTTCCATGACGGCCAGCCAGCGCTGGAACTCGGCGTCCTCCTCGACCCAGTCGCCGAAGCGTTTCCATTCGCGGATCAGCGCCTCGTGGGCGATCTCGGCGGTGTCGGGGCCCTCGGGCGCGAGGACGACCAGGCGGGTGGTGGACTGGGCGAGGTCTTCGGCGATCTTCCAGCCGTCGCCGAGGTGCTGCCGCCGGGCGACGACGCGGGCCGCGCTGGCGGCGCCGCCCCGGGCGCGGACCATGGCCAGCAGGACGCGCCGGATGTCCTTTTCTCCGTAGCGTTCGCACAGCTCGCCGTAGACCTCCTCGGCGTGCCGGTTGAGCGCGCCCGCGACGCCGCCGAGCGCGTGGTAGTGGTCGAAGGTGAGTCGGCGGCGGTGCTGCGTCGCCCACAGTTTGGTGAGGGTGAACTCCAGCAGCGGCAGGCCGCCCCGGCTGCGGCTCGACTCGCGCGCGATGGTCTCGACCAGGCCGGGGGAGTAGGTGACCTTGGCGACCTGGGACGGCTCGGCGATGACCCGGGCGAGCGCGTGCTCGTCGAGGGGGGTGATGTTGAGCTGGCGGTCCTGCAGGCGCAGGCCCATGCCGGGGAGTTCGAGCAGCGCGGGCAGGAAGTCGGCGCGCAGGGTGCAGATCAGGCGGACGTCGGCGCGGTCGGGGCCGTCGTCGGCGGACGGCAGGATCTTCTGCAGGAACTCCAGGTCGGCACCGCCTTCGGCGGTGAAGATCTCTTCCATCTGGTCGCACACCAGCGCGACCGGGCGGTCGCGCAGCAGCGAGAGCTGTTCTGTTACGGCAAGCAGCCCGTCCCGGTGGATGCGCGCCGCGATCGCGTTCAGGTCGTCGAGGGTGTGCGGCTCGCCCGACTTCTCCAGATTCAAAAGTGTGTGCGCCGCCGAGTCGAACGGGTTGCGTCCCGGCCGGAAGGAGGCGACGTCCCACCCGCCGGCGCGCAGGGTGGGTTCCAGACCGGCGGCCACCAGCGAGGACTTGCCAACCCCCGACGGCCCGACCACCAGCACCAGCGGGTGCCGCTGGACCATCGTGTTGAGCCGGGCGACCTCGTCCTCGCGTCCGACGAACACCCCTTCCTGGGCGTCGGCGGCGGTGAACGCCTGCAGTCCCCGGTAGGGGCACGGCGGCATGGCGCTCTCGCCGAGCAGTTCGGGCCAGGCGTTGGCGACGTGTTCCACGGGGACGGCGTAGGCGTCGGCGTGTGTCCCTTCGCGCGGCGCGACGGCGAGCATGCCGACGACGGCGTCGCCCCACTCGTCTTCCATGATCGCGGGGCTGCCGCTGTAGCCGGGCTGGGCGCGCAGCGCGGACTCGCCCTCGGCGTCGAGCTGGACCAGTCCGCCGCCGACCGCGCCCCGGAACCGGCAGACGGCCCAGCCGCCGTTGCGTCTCCTGGCGGGGGCCGCCGGGTAGCCGAACACGGAGACCTGGGCGTCGTGCAGGTTCCGCAGGTCCATCAGCCGGGCCGGGCCCGCGCCGACCGGCAGGGCGTCGCCGCCGACGATGGTGAGTCCGGCGACGTCGCGCCCGCCCTGGCCGGGCGGGCTCCACGCGGTCACCTTGCAGTTGCGCAGCGGCGCGCCTTCGGCGTCTCCGAGCAGGGGGAACTCGATCAGGACGCGGCCGGTCTCGGACGGCCGGCCGGTGGCGGTCTTGTCCAGCCCCAGCGCGACGTTGACGACGTGCGCGCACGTGACGATCTCGCGGTCGCCGACGACGAAGCCCACTCCGGCCGAGTCGCCGATGCTCGCCCGAATAATTCGAACGATAAATCCCTTACGCGACGTGGTGGCCATATTTCAAGGTTGCCGCCACAGTAGGCGAATTGTGAAGTTCGCTTCCGTGGTGCCCTTGGCGATCACCACGCTCGACTCGGCGCCGACTTTGACGCCGAACTCGATTTCCAGTTCGTCCGGCCGCATGTCCTTCAGCGCCTTGGCCACGCTGCCGAGCGCCGGTCTGATGGTCCGCAGCACGTCGTCCAGGCTCGCGCGGGCCCTGGCCACCGCGCCGTTCCCGGCCGCGAGTTCGAGGTCGGAGCCGTCGATCGAGGCGGCGTCCACCTCGAAGAGCACGGCCTCACCCCCGGCGACGGGAACCGCTAATAGCTGCGTCATGGGCCGACTCCTGTGGCAGGGGAACCATCGCAGATTACCGGACGGCCGACGCCTCGATTTGCTATTTACCGGGAATGCCCGGCCATAGAATAAGACGCCCGTACGCGACCGACCATTCCTTGTCATACGCCGTCCGAATCTCCGCCGGCATCCCGCCGAGGATGGCGGCGACGCGCTCCGGTTCGAGGTCGTCGAGCAGCCACGGCAGGTAGCGCGGCACGTCACCGCCGATCCGTTCGCGCTGCCGCGCGCCGAGGCGGCTCCACTTCTGCTCGTCGAATACGTCATCGATCAGCGGCAGCGCCTCGGTCTCCTCGTGCGCGAGGTGGCCGGTGAGTTCGGCGTGCAGGGTGTCGGCCAGTTCGCCCAGCCGCGCGGGTCCGGACTCGTGGTCGGCGAGGGCGGCGTCGATCGAGTCGAGCAGCGGGTCGATCCGGGCGTGCTCGGCCTCCATGGCGTCCAGTAGCGCCAGGTCACCCGGGCGGCCTTCGAGCAGCCCGGCCATCACCGGCCAGAGGGTCTCGTCCTCGGCGCGGTGGTGGGCGTGCAGGTACGACTTGAACAGCTCCCAGCCGACGGCGGTCCGGAAGATCGTCCGAGGGTCGTCGCCGCCGGGGGCGGTGACGCGGGCGATCCGCTCCAGCTCGCGGCGGAGCGCGTCGTGCATGACGAACATCATCGACATGTCCAGCTTGAAAGCCATATTTCCGGTCCCTTCCATCAGGCCACCGACGCTAATCGTCAACTCACCTAACTGTCAACTTCCCAACTATCAACCACTAAGGGAACCGCTATCCTGTGAACCGACCAAGGAGGTGATCGCCATGGCCCGGCCCACGACCGGCCACCTGCTGCGCCGGGTGTTCACCGCCATCACCACCCACGCCGTGCGCGAGAACCGCCCCTCCCGCGACTTCGTGGTGCTCGACGTGCTCGCCGACGAGGCCGCCCCCTCGCAGCACGACCTGGTCCACCGGCTCGGCATCAATCGGACGATCATGGTCAAGCTGCTCGACCGGCTCCAGGCCCAGGGCTTCGTCACCCGCACCCGCAACCCGGCGAACCGCCGTACACACGTGGTGTCGATCACCGACGCCGGCCGTACCGCGCTGGATGGCATGCGCCGCGCCGCCGCCGAGCGCGACGCCGAGATCACCGCCGCGCTCACCCCCGCCCAGGGCCGCAGGCTCGTCGAACTGCTGGGCGCGCTGGTGGCCGACGACGAGGAGGCGGCGGCCCCGAGCGCCGAGCACCTGATCGCGCAGGCCCACTACGCCCTGCGGCGCAGGGGCGACGCCCTGATGAAGGAGCACGGCCTGCGCACCCGCCACTTCGCGATGCTGCCCGCGCTCGACCGGCTCGGCCCCTGCCCGCAGCAGCGGCTCGCCGACGAGCTCGCCCTCACCGAGCCCGCCACCGCCTCGATCGTCGACGAGCTGGTCCAGGCCGGGCTGGCCGTCCGGGGCCAGGATCCGCACGACCGCCGCCGCTACGCCCTGGAGCTGACCGACCTCGGCCGCGCCCGCGTCCCCGTGGTCCGCGACGCGATGGTGGCCGTCGAGCGCCACGTCGAGAAGACCCTCGGCCCGGAACGGACCGCCGAACTGCACGCCCTGCTCACCGCGCTCGCCAACGGACCTGATGCCGATCCGTCTTCCCCGTCCTAGCATGAGGCCATGGCATGGGGTGATTTCGCACCCCACCCCCCACGGTTCCCCGCGAGCCGTTCAGCCGAAGGGACGCCCATGCCGGAGATCTCCCAGGAACGCACCACGGTGGTCGTCGTCGGCGCCGGTCCGGCCGGGCTCACCCTGGCCAACCTGTTACGCCGGGCGAACGTCGAGTGCGTGGTGCTCGAACGCCACAGCCGTACCTACATCGAACGGCGGCAGCGGGCGGGCGTCCTCGAATACGCCGGGGCCCGGGTGTTCGAGGAATGGGGGATGGGCGAGGCCGTGCTGTCCGGCATGCCGTACGACAGCGTGCTGGAGTTCCGGGTGGACGGGCGTCCCCGCTACCTCGACATCCCCGCACTGTCCGACGGCCGGGCGGGCCGCCTGGTCCCGCAGCAGGTCCTCGTCGGGCGGCTCATCGCCGCCCTGACGGCCGACGGCGGTGACCTGCGGTTCGACGCGGCCGACGTAGCCCTGCACGACGTGGACGGCGACGCGCCCCGCGTCACCTACCGCGACACCGAGGGTGTCCAGCACGAGATCGTCTGCGACTACGTCGCCGGATGCGACGGCCACCACGGGGTCAGCCGGGTCACCGTGCCCGCCGACGCCGTGACCACCTACTCCTACGACCACGGCATCGGCTGGTTCACCGTGCTCGCCGACGTCGCGCCGCCGCGCCGGCCGCTGCTGGCCGTCCACACCAAGGGGTTCGCCGCGCACTTCCCGCGCGGGCCGAAGGCCAGCCGCTTCTACCTGGAGTGCGCCCCCGGCGACCAGCCGGACGACTGGCCCGACGAGCGGATCTGGTCGCAACTGCGGATCCGCCTCGGCGACGACGAGCTGCCCGACGGCGTGATCACCGAGAAGACCGTGGTGGAGATGCGTAGCTTCGTGGTGGATCCGATGCGCTACGGCAGACTCTTCCTGGTCGGCGACGCCGCGCACATCATCACCCCGATGGGCGGCAAGGGCATGAACCTGGCGGTCGCCGACGCCAATGTGCTGGCACACGCGCTGCGCGCCGCCGTCCACGACAAGGACGACGCCCGGCTCGCCGCCTACTCAGAGACCTGCCTGCGCCGGGTGTGGAACCACCAGGAGTTCTCCCGCTGGATGACGGAGATGATCCACGAGGCCGGTGACCCCACGCTCGCGGGTGACTTCCGCCGCAGGCTCGCGCGGGCGCGGCTCGACCGGCTGTTCACCTCCGACCACGCGGCCCGTGCCTTCGCCGACCTGGTGGCGGGCGGCTGACCAGCGGGGGAGTCCTCCGCGGAGCCTTCAGGGAGCCCTTCAGGGAGCAGGTGGGGACGGCATCGGCGAGCCGTGCGCACGGTGAGTGACACTGCTGATGCGCATGGTTAGCATGCGCATCAGCAGCAGCGAGTGGCGCCCGCGGGTCCCGTGGGAGGCAGCCGGCGCCGTCCAGTCCCGTTCGCGCCCGGTCCCGCCGCTCCCGAAGAGAGGACCCACACGACCATGAGGTCACGCCTTACCAGAAGCTTCGCCGGCCGCCTGACCCTGCTGGCCGCGACCGGCGCCATGACGGCTCTGACGCTCGCCGTTCCCGCGGCGCACGCCGGCGGGCCGCCCCGCGTCGACGAGGTGAACATCTTCACCTTCGCCGAGAAGTGCGTCGACGTGCAGGGCAGGAGCATCGACATCGAGACGCCGATCATCCAGTTCACCTGCAACGGCGCCGCCAACCAGGAGTTCCGTATCAGGCGGGTGGACCGCGAGCGGGTGGAGATCCGGACCTTCGCCGGCGCGTGCCTCGACGTCGCGCGCGCCAGTCTCGCCGACGGCGCGCCGATCATTCAGTACACCTGTCACGGCGGGGCCAACCAGCGGTTCCGCATCGAGCGGACCACCGCCGGCCGGGTGGAGATCCGCACCGACGCCGGCAAGTGCTTCGACGTCTTCGGCTCGCGTACCGCCAACGATACGCCGATCATCCAGTTCACCTGCACGGGCAACGTCAACCAGAAGTTCGTGATCCAGGACGCCGAATAGCCGCACCGACGCACCGCCACCAGCGGCGGCTCGGGTCGCGCCGGGCGACGTGGGTGGCGGTGGCGTCGTCCTCGACCAGGCCGTGGTCGGTCAGCTCCCAGAAGTGCCGGCGGCTCGGCCGCAGCAACTGGAAGACCGCCTTGTAGGCCGCCACGCTCATCAAGGCCCAGTACAGCGGGATGGTGAGCATGGCGCGCACGGCCCGGAACAGGCCGCGCTCCAGGCAGCCGGCCATCATGCAGTAGATCATCAGCAGGTTCCCGGCCACCAGGGTCGCGGTGCCGAAGTAGAGCGGCACCGCCGGGAACAGCGCCGCCACATACCGGGTGCCCGAGCACACGTAGATCAGCGTCAGCGCCCAGAAGAACGGGTTGACCAGCGTGGTCAGCGTGGAGAACCCCATCGTGAGGTGGAAGGCGACCGTGCGCCGCGTGCCGAGCTGCCGCCACAGGAGCACCGGATGGCGGGTGTGCACGAGCCAGGTCTGGATGTAGCCCTTGATCCAGCGGCTGCGTTGCCGGATCCAGTTGCCCAGGCGGCTGTTGGCCTCCTCCTCGGTGACCGAGAGCATCATCCGTACGTCCCAGCCGCGCCGCGCGATGCGGATGCCGAGGTCGGCGTCCTCTGTCACGTTGTACGGATCCCAGCCGCCGAGCGCGCGCAGCGCCCCGGTGTGGAAGTGGTTGGACGTGCCGCCCAGCGGGATCGCCAGCCGGTGGCGGTCCAGGCCGCGCAGCATCAGGCTGAAGTTGGCCGCGTACTCGGCCGCGAAGCAGCGGGTCAGCCAGTTCGTCCACGGGTTCCAGTACTGCAGCTCGGCCTGCACGCACACCACCCGGTCCGGCAGGCCGCGGAACGCCAGTATGGCCTTGCGGAGCTGGTCACGGTCGGGACGGTCCTCGGCGTCGTAGATGACGACGAACTCGCCGCGCGCCCTGGCCAGCCCGACGTTGCACGCCTTGGGCTTGGTGCGCGGGTGCGACGGCGGGATCAGGACCACCTCGAACGGCGGCTCCAGCTCCGGCATCGCCGTGCGGGTCTCCGCGTCGTCCTCCTCGACCAGCAGCAGGATCTGCAGCCGGTCGCGCGGATAGTCCAGCAGGCGGAGCCGCTCCAGCAGGCGCGGCAGGACCTTCGCCTCCCGGTACAGCGGCACCAGCACCGTGTAGACCGGCAGCGTGTCATCCGCCAGGCCGCGCACGGTCGCCGCGCCGAACTCGATCACCTTGGATCGCCAGCCGCCCACCAGCACGGCCGTCCGGAAGACCAGGACGGCGACGTAGATCGCGGTGACCGTGGCGATCACCGCCCGGCCCCACCACAGCGCCGACGGGCCCAGGCCGAACGCCCACCGCAGGATCAGCAGGGCGCCCAGGCCGCCGGCCACGACACTCCCGGTCACCACCTGGCCGCGGCTCAGCAGCCGCCGCGCGGTCATGTCGGGGGCCGTGCGTTCAAGGGTCTCGGCGGGAGGCGGGGTGGTCGTCACCGCTGCCGTGAGCCGCTGGTCCAGCGAGGTCATCACACTTCCTTCCGCCGGTAGATCCGCTGGAACGTGTCCCGGTAGACCAGGGTGTAGTGCGTCTCCAGCACGGGACCGTTGTGCATCGCCCGCCAGAGGTGGTCCGGCGACCCGGGGGTGGTGCGCGCGTAGATCCACCGGATGCGCTGCCTGGCGGGCCGCGCCAGGGCGCGTTTCCACAGGCGGAAACTGCCCTCGTAGACGATCCGGCCCATCGGGATGCGGGATCCGAACACGACCGCCTCGTTGCCGTGGTTCTCCATCAGCACGCGCCCGCCGTCGTAGTGGCCGCGCAGCCAGTTCACCGCGTCCGCGACCACCGCGCGGTCCCGGAACGTCTCCCAGCGGAGCGGTTCGGCCAGCGTCGCCGTCCCCGGGACGGCGAGCACCGTGGCCGCCGTGCCCACCATCGCCGCCCGCCGCAGCCGCCGCCGCAGCGGGACCAGCGACACCAGGTACCCGGCGAACACCGCCACCGCCAGCACCATCACCATGGCGAATCTGACGTTGTAGAGGTACTCCCCGACTTCGGGCACCAGCAGCGGGCGCATGCCCAGGTAGAGCGCGCTTAGGAAGAACGGCAGGAACACCAGCAGCGTGTACGGCGCGGCGGCCTCGGGACGCAGCCGCCGTCGCACGCCGTACGCGATCAGCCCGGCAACCGCGACGGCCGGGGACAGCCAGCCCATGTCATGGAATATCGCGTACAGGTAGGTACGCGTGGACATGACCGATGAGCCGATGTTCACGTCGTGCGGCAGCATCCACAGGGACGGCTTGGCGTACTCGCCGGAGTGCCAGTACAGCCAGTCCCCGAAGATCAACCGGCTCCAGCCGATCCAGGCCGCGATGCCGCTGAACGCCACCAGGCCGAAGAAGATCAGGTGCGCCTCCATCCGGACCAGCCCCCGCCTGCGGCGCAGCGTGACGTACCCGACCACGAGCGTCAGCGCGAACGCGAGCACCCAGCCCTCGTAGCGGGTCAGCGTGGCCAGCAGCGTCGCGGCGGACGCCATGGTGAGCTGCCGGTACCGCTCCGTCCGGCACCATTCCTGCAGGTGGAATACGGCCCCGGCGGTGCAAGCGATCAATGGCAGCTCGGTCATCGGGGTGCTCTGCAGGTAGAGCATGTTCGGGTTGAGCGCGACCAGCCCGGCCGCCGCCAGCCCGGCGGCCCGGCTCCGCCCGCCCTCGACCATCCGCGCGGCCGTCAGATAGACGTACCTGATGGCGATCACGTACGACGCCATCGAGACCAGGGAACCGGCGATGCCGGAGTAGAAGATCCCGTCGTGCCAGATCAGCGGCAGTGTCAGGACGTGCGGCAGCGGCGGCCACACCCCGCCGAGCTGTGCCGCGCCCGCGGTGGGGCTGTCGATGACGCGCCGGGAGATGAGGAGGTGGGAGACGGCGTCGCTGTAGGACAGCACGGTGCCCAGGTGCAGGTGATGCACGAACGCGGCGACGGACAGTAGCACCGACACCACCAGCACCCCGGCGAGCACCGGATCGCGCGGTGCGAATCTCCACCTCGGCCGCATCCTCGGGCGCCTCGGCCGCACCCTCCGGGGCCTTTCGCGCGGCGGCCCGATGGGGCGCTCGATGGGGTGCTCGACGATCCGGACGCGGTCGCGGGCGGTTCTGGCCGAGTTCGCGGGGTTCGCGGGGTTCGCGGGGTTCGCCGGGACTCCGGTCGGGAGGAGGTGTTCCAGGAGCCGCCGGTCGAGGAGCGTGCAGGTGCGGAAGGCGTCGTGGCCGCGCGGGCCGAGCAGCAGGCGGACGGCATCGGCCATGGAGTGCCCACCCGGCCGCGGCCGGGACGGCAGGTCGCCCGGCTCGCACCGGACCGCGATCACCGCGTCCGCCCGTTCCGCGTGCCGCACCCGCAGCACGTCGAGCACGTCGTCGGTGTGGAACCCGCCGTCGGGGTTGGCCAGCACCACCCATCGCGTGCCGTCCGCTTCGAGCGCGGCCCGAATTCCGGCCACGATCGCCGTTTCCCGGTCCGTGGTGTCCTCGTGACGCACGGCCATCACACGCCCCGGATATCGGGTGGCGAGTTCGTCGGTGATTTCGCCGACATCCGCGCCCACGATGATGATCCGATGCCCTTGGCACGTTCCTTCCAGGGCGGCGAGGGTTCGCTCCGCCGTGGCCGCGGCGCTTTCCGGTGGAAGGCCGGGAATGACCACGGCCACGCCTTCCACGGTTTCCGGCAGCGGTGAGTTCTCCGTGTGTCGCTGGGTGGACATCAGAGCGCATTCGTGGTGGTCACGCGGCGACGCCGGCTGACAGCGGGCTGTTCAGGGGCGGGGAGCCGCCGCCGGGAGGGCCCTGCGGCCGTGCCGTACTCGATGCTCACGGCGATCCCTCGCTTTCACCGCGGCAAGGAAGAACGTTTGGGTAATTTGATTGGTAGTATCCTCGCCCACGCTGATTATCACCGTTACGGCTGCTCGGTAGCCTTTGCCCAGAACAAAACCCAAGCAAAGCTCCCTAACTGTCGGGCCGCAATAACGTAGTTTCGAATGAATGTCGGCGCTAAACTAGGACAACACGTGCCATATCGGTATTTAGTGAGCGCGAGTCGGTGGTCCCCGGAGGCGGGCACCACCCCTGCGACCCTTAATCCCGCCCCTGTTCCGCCCCCTCACCCGATGGCCGATCTCGACGGTGACGCCGGTCGGCCGCCGCCCCCACCACCCCCGGCGTCACCCCTGTTCCGGCGTGCCCCGGCCCTGCTTCGCAGTGGGCCGGGGCGAGGCGATCGCCAGTGGTCGGGCCGTTCTTCCGGCCGTTCTTCAGGCGGGGCGTACCGCGCGGACGTAGGTCAGCAGTGACGGCAGGTCGCCGCGCTCCTCGATGGCGAACCCCGCGGCCGGGATCTCCTCCGCCAGCAGGTCGTACATGTCGTGCCGCATCGCGGGGGCCGCGAGCACCCGTGCCACGGCCACACCCAGCGGGTTCGTGGGACGGCGGAACTCGGCGATCACCAGCCGGCCGCCGGGCCGCAGCACCCGGAACATCTCCCGGATCGCCGCGCCGCGTGCCGCCGGCGGCATGTGATGGACGGCGAGCGTGGACATGACGACGTCGAACGAGGCGTCGGGGAGGTCGAGGGACTGCCCCTCGCCGACCAGGTACGAACAGTTGCCCGGGGCGCGCCCCCAGGCGTAGTCGATCATGTTGGGAGCCGGATCCACCCCGGTGACCTGGCCCTCGGGCCCGACGACCGGCGAAAGGACACGGGTCAGATATCCCGTGCCACAGCCGACGTCGAGCACCCGGTGGCCGGGGCGCACCCGGGCGTGCGTCGCCAGGCGCGTGAACAGCTCACGCCGCCGCCCGAAGAACGCGAACGAGGTGAACGCCTCGTACACGCGTGGATGATCGATGGTGCCGCCGCCATGGTCGTGTTCGTGGTCATGTTCGTGGTCATGCTTGGTCATCGCCATAATGATCTAGCTCCCTGAAGAAAAATGTTCACTTAATGAAATTGTGTTCGATGCTATGGCAAGGTCAACCACCAAACCGGCCAAGGTGTGCCGAACAGGACAGGAGCCAGGAATTGCCCGGAAACGCGATCCGCGCGGACCGGCGGGTTCGGCGCACCAGGCAGGCCGTCCAGCGCGCCCTGATCGAACTCATCCTGGACAAGGGCTACGACGCGGTGACGGTGACCGACATCATCAACCGCGCCGACGTCGGACGCTCCACCTTCTACGCCCACTTCGCCGACAAACAGGACGTGCTCTTTAGCAATCTGGACGAACTCGCCGAGACCCTGCGCAGCTCCGCCAAGGCGCACGGCGACGACGGCCTGTTCGGCTTCAGCCTGCCGATGCTGGAGCACGTCGCCGAGCAGCGTTCGCTGATGCGGGCCGTGCTCGGACGGCGCGGCGGCGCGGCGATCATCGCCAGGGCCGAGCGATTCATCGGCGAGATCGTGCGTGACGACATCATCGCCGCGCTGCCCCCGGGAGCCCCGCCGCCACCCGCGCTGGACCTGGTGGTGACCGGAGTGGTCGGCGCGTTCGTCGCGATGCTCTCGCGGTGGGCGGACGGCGACCCGTCGGCCGGCCCGGAGGAGGTGGACGCGGTTTTCCGCGGCCTGATCGGCCCCGGCGTCCGCGAGGTCCTCGACCTGCCACGATGACGTCATACCGGTATTGACGGAGCAGGTGGCCCCGAGGGCGCCACCGGTACGCCCCACGCGCGTTCGGCGTAGAGCAGCCTGGCCGCCTCCACGGGCTCTGCTGGGCGCAGGTCGTACCAGTCGCCGACGTTCCGCAGCACGGTCACGATCGCGGTGACGAAGACCCGCCGTTCGATCACATCGTGGGCGAGGATCTCGCGGTGGGCCGCCATGGCCCCGAGTGGGCCTTCGTGGTCGGCGTCGTCCCACTGCCAGACCCGGACGGTGGTGCCCGGCTCGGCGCACAGCGCGGGGGTGAACCGGTCGGCGAGGCTGCCCGTGGTCTGAGCCTTCGCCGGGTTCAGCTCCTGCGCGACGCGATCCTCCTCGGTGTCCTCACTCCACACCGGCCACTCCGGCGTTCGCATCGCGGGCCACTCGGCGGCCTGCGACACCGGCGCTGGCCCAGGGTCCCCGATGCTGGTGCCGTCCGGCGAGTACGGCGGCGGACGCAGGTGGACGCGCGGGTCGAACGCGTCGCGCAGCGGCCAGAACCGCAACAGCCACTTCTCGGCCCCGCGAGGGACGGACCGGCCCTCGGCGGGCAGCAGATGGGCGTCCTTGGTGTAGGCGGCGACGCGGTATTCGAAGATCGGCGGACCGATCAGGAACAGCGCGTCGGGCTCCTCGAACCCTCTCGGTAAGCGGATGATCCCGGTCGGGGACTCGATCATCGCCGAGCCGACCTCCTGCCATGAGGGGTCGGGCGGCTCCGGCTCGGCGTCCCATGCCTCCAGCCGCACGGCCGGGTAATGATGATCGCCGGCACTGTGCACGAGCACGGCCCCCTCGTCCGGCTCCAGCCGCCCGCGCCCCTGCCACTCATCCAGGTCGTCGCGCACGACGAACTTGAACCGCCGTTCCCCGGCGAACACCTCGGTGCCGAGTTCGCGCACCAATCTGGCCATGACGCCCCCCCTGTGCGTGTGGTGAACCGCTTCGCAAGTTATCTCCGGCCCCCGACAGAAAGGGCATATGGTACGGGGGTAGGGTATAGGCGCGAAAGGAGAGACGTGATGCGACGTATGACCGCGCTGGACCCCGCCGACGCCCGCGAGGCGGCGCTGATCGGCGTCGCCGTCCGGGTGCTGCCGGCCGGGCTGGAACCCACCGGACAAGGGGCCTCAGGGGTGCGTGCCCCCGTACCATGAGTCGTAGCGAGACCGCAGTTCAGAAGGGGAATGGGTGGCCGCACGAGCGCACCGACCGGGCCATGGCACCGGCCACGGCCCCGCTCACCACGCCTCCCGGCTGCTGCTTCTGCTGCTGCTCGTCCTCGGCGTCACCGGCATGCACACCCTGGGCCACGCCACCACCCACCACGCGATGGCCGACGCGGGCTCCCACTCGGTGGGCGTCTCCGCGGGCCACGGCCCCGCCGTCGCGGGCGGTCTCGTGGCTCCCGGCCGGGATCTTCCCGACCTCGACCCCGGGGCCATGTGCCTGGCCGTACTGACCTCGCTGCTTCTCCTCTGGATCGGGACGGCCCGCCTGCGCGCCCAGCGCCTGGCGCTCGCCGTCCTGCGCCGCTCCGGCCCCCGCCTCCGCCCGGCGAGACCCCCGCCGCCCGGCATGGCACTCCGGCTCACCCGAGTGACGGTGCTCCGCACATAGGCCGATCGCCGCCCCGCGACAGCCCATCATGCACGACCACCGTTACCAGGAGTCATCGACCATGCACGTGAACCGTGACCGAGCCCTGCGCCGAATCTCGGCCCTGACGGCGACGGCGGGCGCACTCGCCCTGCTCACCGCCTGCGGCGGCACCACCGAAACCGCCGCCTCCGCCGCCCACCCGACGACGACCACCGCCGCGCCCTCGGCGTCGGCCACCGAGTCTCAGCCGGCGTCCTTCAACAACGCGGACGTGATGTTCGCCCAGATGATGATCCCGCACCACCAGCAGGCCGTGGAAATGGCCGACCTCGCCGAGACCCGCGCCGCCGACCCCGAGGTCAAGGAACTAGCCACCAAGATCAAAGCCGCCCAGGCCCCCGAGATCGCCACCATGACCGGCTGGCTCAGGTCCTGGGGCAAGCCCGCGACCATGGACCACGGCATGGATCACAACATGCCCGGCATGATGTCCGACCAGGACATGACCGCCCTGGAGAACGCCAAGGGCCCCGAGTTCGACAAGAGCTTCCTCCGCCTGATGATCGCCCACCACGAGGGCGCCATCACGATGGCCAAGGCCGAAGAGTCCCAGGGCCGATCCCCCGAAGCCACCGAACTCGCCCGCACCATCGCCACCACCCAGCGATCCGAGATCGATCAAATGCGGCAAATCCTCAATCGCCTCTAGCCAAGGCCGACGCCCGGCGCGCCGTTCTCCTTGAGTCGCCATGGAGTACTCGCCCGGAAATTGGAGTTCGCGCCATTTCGCAGGCGTGATCTCAGCTCACCGCTAGAGCGCTGCTCACCGTCCTGCCCGGCTCAGGCTCGGGGGTCGAGGCCGAGGGCGGGGAGGATGGCCTGGTCGACTATGGCGGCGAGGTCTTCGTCGGTTGGAGGGGTGCCGGTGTCGATCAGGCGTTTGGTGACGAGGGCCTCGCCGATGTCGGTGACGACCGGGGTGAGGCGGTCGGTGGGGAAGTGGCCCTGGGCGGCGTAGTGGTGGAGCACGGTGGCGGTGAAGGTGCCGCCGCGGTCGGCGAAGACGCGGTCGAAGAGGGCTTCGGAGATCAGGGCGACGCTCTTGGGGTCGGTGAGGATGGCGGCGACGGCGCGGCCTGCCGGGCTGAGGGCCCAGTCGACCATGAGGCGGAGGGCGCGGATGAGGTCGCCGCGCAGGTCGTCGGCGCTTGGGGTGGGCTCCTCGACCGGGTGCTGGTGGTAGAGGGCGTCGAGGAGCACCTCGGTCGGGTCGGACCAGCGGCGGTAGAGCGTGGTGCGGGGGGTGGCCGCGCGGCGGCCGATGCCGTCCATGGTCAGGCGTCCGACGCCGACCGCGACCACTTCTTCCAGGACGGCGTCGTGGATGGCCTTGATCAGTTCCTCGCCGCGCCGGCGCGTGCGGCTCGTGTGGTCGGCCACCGTCACCCCCTTGCTTAGCTACACGACTGTACTTTAGCGTGGAATTTAGCTACAGTCATGTATCTAATGCTGAGGGGACAATCATGTCCATCGCTCCACCGGCTCCCGTTCACGGGGCCACCCCCATCGACCGGCGCGCGCTCGCGCCGGATCTGGCACGCGGGCTGATGCTGCTGCTGATCGCGCTGGCGCACGCGCACATGTACCTGTCGGGTCACGAGGCGGGCTTCCGCGGATACGCCATCGACGGGAGCGTCGCCGACCGGCTGGTCGCCGGGGCGCAGATCCTGCTGGTGGACGGCCGGGCGCTGCCCATGTTCGCCGCGCTGTTCGGCTATGGCCTGGTCCAGTTGGCCGACCGGCGGCTCGCCGGAGGCGGAGACCAGGGCTGGCCGGAAGTGCGCCGGGTGCTGCGGCGCCGGAGCCTGTGGCTGCTGGCGTTCGGGTTCTGCCACGCGCTGCTGCTGTTCTTCGGCGACATCCTCGGGGCGTACGGGCTGATCGGGCTGCTGCTCGTCGGGTTCGTCCGGCGCGAGGACCGGGCCGTGCTGCGGGCCGCCGTCGCCGGGCTCGTCCTGCACGTCGTGGTGCTGCTGGCGTTCGGGATGCTCACCGTCTCGGCCCCCAAGGGCGACACGCCCGCCGCCATGGCCGACCCGATCGCGGCCACGGTGACGCGGGTGATCGCGTGGATCGGCATGACGCCCACCTACTTCGCCGCGAGCGTGGTGCCCGCCTTCCTGTTCGGGATCTGGGCGGCCCGGCGTCGCGTGCTCGAAGACCCCGGAGCCCACCGGGCGCTGCTCACCCGGACGGCCGTCGCGGGTACGGCGCTGGCCGTCATCGGTGCGGTGCCGCTGATGCTGATCGACACCAGGCTCTGGTCACCGGCGGACGCCGCGGCCGTGCCCGCCTACGCGCTGCACAGCGTGACGGGCATCGCGGGCGGCCTCGCCTACGCCGCCCTCATCGGCCTCGCGGCGAGCCGGACCCGCCCCGGAGGTCCGGGCCCGATCACCCGCGCCCTCACCGCATGCGGCCGGTGGTCGCTGACCTGCTATCTCCTTCAGTCGGTCGTCTTCGTGGCGGTCTTCGCCCCATACGCCGGGGGTCTCAGCACTCGCGTCGGCGACGCCACCGCCTCCGCCATCGCCGTCCTGACCTGGCTGGCCACGGTCATCCTCGCCGCCTCCCTCGCCCCATCCGGCCGCCGAGGCCCCGCCGAATCCGCCCTCCGCCACCTCACCTACCGCCGCCCACCACGTAAGGATCACTCCAGATAGAGGCGGTCGAGGAATGCTCCGCGCGCGTCTCGCTTGGCTTCCGCGGTCTTCTCGATCGTCTGCCAGTCATGCCCGTCGGCGGCGGCGAGCGCGCGCGCCCGCAACCGCCAGAAGAGCGACCGTCCGCCCCTCCCGGAGGAACTGGCCCGGCTCGCCCGGCGCAATGACGCGATCATGCTGTCTCCGTACCCGCTGAACAAGACGCTGCGGATCGTCCTGGACCGGTACGACCACAAGGGCACGGGACCCGGCGAATGGCACCGCTTCATCCACGCGTTGCGCGTGGAGATGTAACCGCTCGTGGTGGACGGGGGGCGGAATCTGTCGGCGGGGGCTGCTAGAACTTGACTCCCCCCTTCCGCTGAGGAGTTCTGGTGATTCACGAGCATCTCACTGAGTTCTACGGTCTGCCCGTTCGGTACGTGGGTGCTGAGGGTGAGGTCGCGTCGCAGGTGGCGTGGCGGGTCGCTGGTGATCCGTATGGGAGTGAGGCGAGCATCGGCGACTCTCTTCAGGAGTTGTTCGGCAAGGTCGACTGCGGTGACGTGCGGGCGTTGGTGGTCGGGACCTGGGGATGGGCGCACGATGACGATCGGGCCGATGTGCCGGTCGCGCTGCTCGTGGAGGCGGCGGAGCGGCTGCCGGCGCTGGAGGCGATCTTCCTGGGCGACTACGTCAGCGAGGAGTCGGAGATCTCCTGGATCGGGCAGTCCGACGTCACGCCGTTGCTGGAGGCCTACCCCCGGCTGAGGCGGCTCGATGTGCGGGGTGGTGACGGGCTGGAGTTGCGGCCGGTGGAGCATGAGGCGCTGGAGACGCTGCGGTTCGAGACGGGCGGGCTGCCGTCCGGGGTGGTGCGGGCGGTGGGGGCGTCCACGTTGCCCGCGTTGCGGCATCTGGAGATGTGGCTGGGGGAGGAGAACTACTCCGGCGACTCCGGGCCCGACGACTGGGCGGCGATCCTCGCGGGGCGGGGGCTGCCCGCGCTGACGCATCTGGGGCTGCAGGACAGCGAGCGGCAGGACGACGTGGCCGCCGCCGTCGCGACGGCGCCGATCGTGGCGCGGCTGGAGTCGCTCGACCTGTCGATGGGCGCGCTGTCCGACGAGGGCGCCGAGGCGTTGCTGGCGGGGCAGCCGCTCACGCACCTCAAGCGGCTCAACCTGCGGCACAACTACCTGAGCGAGGAGATGGCCGGGAAGGTCGTGGAAGTCCTGCGCGGGGTCGAGGTGGACGTCTCCGAGAGGCAGGAGCCCGACGGCGACTGGCGCTTCATCGAGGTGTCCGAGTGATCGTCGCGCATGGGGCGGGGCCGCCGTTCGTGGTCGTCGGCACGCCCGGTGACCGGCGGGTCGGCATGTTCGGCGACGCCCTGCGCGGGCACGGTCTGGCCGGGCCGTTGGTCGTGCCCTGGCACGACGTGCTCGCCGGGGCCGCGTTCCACATCCCGGAGCGGGCGTATGTCCGGATCGACTCGCCCGGCGAAGACCTCGCGGCCGACCGGCTGCTGCGCGGGCCCGGCGCGGCCACCAGGGTCGGCGGCGGGGCGGCCTGGCACGCCGGGTTCGTGCGCGGGCTTGAGCGCGTACGGCGAGCGGTGGCCCGCGCCCCCGGCGCCCGGCTGCTCGCCGACATCGACGAGATCGCCGTGATGTTCGACAAGCGCCGCACCCACGCCCGGCTGACGGAAGCCGGTGTGCCCGTGCCGCTCGCCCTCCCCGGTCCCGTCGCCGGCTATGCCCGGTTGCGCGCGCTGATGGCCCGGCAGGGCTGGGGGCGGGTGTTCGTCAAACCGGCGCACGGCTCGTCGGCCTCGGGCATCGTGGCGCTGCAGGTTCAAGGGGCGCGGGTGCACGCGGTGAGTTCGGTTGAGCTGGTACGGCCGGAGGCGGGCCGGGTCGTTCCCGAGTTGCACAACTCGTTGCGGGTCCGGGCTTATACCGACGAGGGCGAGGTGGCGGCGATCATCGACGCGCTCGCGCCAGACGGGCTGCACGTGGAGCGCTGGTTCCCCAAGGCGTCGGTGGGCGGGCGGGTGTTCGACCTTCGTGTCGTGGTGATCGGCGGACGGCCGACGCACGCCGTCGTGCGCACCAGCCGCACCCCGATGACGAACCTGCACCTGGGCGGCACCCGTGGTGACCTGGAACAGGTCCGGGCCAGGTTGGGGGCGGAGGGCTGGGAGGAGGCCATGCGGGTCTGCGCGCGGGCCGCCGCCTGTTTCCCCGGCTCGGTCACGGTCGGGGTCGATCTCATGGTGGGCATCACCGGGAGGCGGTTCGCCGTCGCCGAGGTCAACGCGTTCGGCGACCTGCTGCCCGGGCTCATGGGGCTGCCCGGCAGTGGCGCGGAGGGCCTCGGCTGCTACGAAGCGCAGGTGGCCCACCTCTTCCAGCGGGCCGCGGCGTGAGAGACATGCGCGCGATCATCGGCACGCACGACCTGCTGCTGGTCACCCTCGACACGCTGCGCTACGACGTCGCCGCCGAGCTGCTGGCCCAGGGCAGGCTGCCCACGCTCGCGGGCGTGCTGCCGGGCGGGGTGTGGGAGCGGCGGCACTCGCCGGGCAGTTTCACCTATGCCGCGCACGCGGCGATCCTCGCCGGGTTCCTGCCCACTCCGGCGGGCCCCGGCCCGCATCCCCGGCCGTTCGCCGCCGCCTTCCCCGGCAGCGAGACCACCGCCGAGGGCACCTGGGTCTTCGACGCCGCCGACCTGCCGGGCGGACTGGCCAAGGCGGGCTATCACACGGTCTGCGTGGGCGGCGTCGGGTTCTTCAACAAGCTGACCCCGCTGGGCGCGGCGCTGCCGTCGCTGTTCGCCGAGTCGCACTGGCGGCCCGAGTTCGGGGTCACATCGCCGGTCTCCTTCGAGGCGCAGATCGCGCGCGCGGAACGCTCGGTGCGCGACCGCGCGGAGCCGGTGTTCCTGCTGGTCAACGTGTCGGCCTTGCACCAGCCGAACCACTTCTATCTGCCGGGCGCGGCCGGCGATTCCCGGGCGACCCACGCCGCCGCGCTCGAATACGTCGACCGGCACATCGGCCGCCTGTTCGCGCTGATGAGCGCGCGACGGCCGTGCCTGGCCATCGTCTGCTCCGATCACGGCACCGCGTACGGCGAGGACGGATACACCGGTCATCGCCTCGGCCACGAGGTGGTCTGGACGGTCCCCTATGCCGAGTTCGTGCTCCACCCGGAAGGGCGCCCATGAGGCCGTACGAAGCCTACGTCTACGCGTATCCACACAAGACGGCCTACCGTCCGCTCGAACCCAGGCCCCGGCTGGAAGAGGTCTGGGCGGGGGAGAGCACCGACGCGCTCTTCCTCTACCTGCACGTGCCGTTCTGCGAGATGCGCTGCGGCTTCTGCAACCTGTTCACCAGGACCGGCGCCCCTGAGGAGCTGGTGGGCTCCTACCTCGACGCGCTCCAGCGACAGGCCGAGGCCGTATGGCGGGCGCTGCCCCCCGGCGCCCGCTTCGCCACCACCGCGATCGGCGGCGGCACCCCCACCTACCTCGAAGCCCCCGAACTGGCCAGGCTGCTCGACCTGGCCGAGCAGTCCATGGGCGCCGACTTCTCCGCCACGCCGCTCGGCGTCGAGACCTCCCCGGCCACCGCCACCCCCGATCGCCTGGCCGTGCTGGCCGAACGCGGCACCACCCGCGTCTCGATCGGCGTGCAGAGCTTCATCGACACCGAGGCCAGGGCCGCGCTGCGCCCGCAGCGCCGCGCCGAGGTCGAGGCCGCGCTGGCGGCGATCCGCGCGGCGGGGTTCCCGACGCTCAACATCGACCTGATCTACGGCATCGACGGCCAGACCCCGCAGACCTGGAGTCATTCCCTCGACGCCGCCCTCGCCTGGCGTCCGGAGGAGATCTACCTCTACCCGCTGTACGTCCGGCCGCTCACCGGCCTGGGGCTGCTCGGCCGCGACTGGGACGACCAGCGGCTCGGCCTCTACCGTCAGGGGCGCGACCACCTGCTGGGCGCCGGCTACGAGCAGGTCTCGATGCGCATGTTCCGGCGGCCCGGCACCGAATCCACCACGGAGTACCGCTGTCAGAGTGACGGCATGGTCGGTCTGGGGTGCGGCGCCCGTTCCTACACGTCCGGGCTGCACTACTCCTTCGAGTACGCCGTGGGCGTGCGCCACGTGCGCGCGATCATCGATGACTTCGTCCGGCTGCCGAGCAGCGCGTTCGACGTGGCCAACGTCGGCTTCGCGCTCGACGGCGCCGAGCGCCGCCGCCGTCACCTCATCCAGTCCCTGCTGCAGGCCGAGGGCCTCGACCGGGCCGCCTACAAGTCGCGGTTCGGCGCCGACGTCCTCGGCGACTTCTCCCTTGACGCCTTCGCGGAACGCGACTGGGTGACCGCCGACTCCACCCGCGTCCGGCTGACGCCCGAGGGCCTGGCCAGGTCCGACGCCATCGGCCCGGCCCTGTTCTCCGGCCGGGTGCGCGCCCTGATGGACTCCTATGACCTCCGCTGACCGCCGGCCGCTGTCGATCTGGGACATCACCCCGAGACCCGTGGACCCGACCCCGCCTGCCTGCGACGCGCCCAGGCCGGAGGAGCTGACCCTGCTCTACCGGGGCCCGCTGGCCAGTTGCGACTACGACTGCCCGTACTGCCCCTTCGCCAAGCGGCGTGACAGCCCGGACCTCCTGCGCGCCGACCGGGCGGCGCTGGCCCGCTTCACCGCCTGGGTCGCCGGGCGCGACTTCCCGATCTCGGTGCTGTTCACGCCGTGGGGGGAGGGGCTGGTCAGGTCGTGGTACCGCACCGCGATGGTGGAGCTGAGCCACCTGGCCCACGTGCGCCGGGTGGCCATCCAGACCAACCTGAGCGCCCGGTCGCGCTGGCTCGCCGACGCCGACCTCGACACCCTGGCCCTGTGGGTCACCTACCACCCGGGCCAGGTGACTCATGAACGGTTCCTGACCCGGTGCCGGGAGCTGCTCGACCTCGGGGTGCGCTTCAGCGTCGGCGTGGTGGGCCTGCCCGACCACGCCGAACCGGCCAGGCGGCTGCGGGCCGAGCTGCCCGATGACGTGTACCTGTGGATCAACGCGGCCGAAGGCCGGGTCTACACCGAGTGCGAGGCCGTGGCCTGGACCGAGATCGACCCGCTGTTCGGCTACAGCAGGAGGCCGCACCGCAGCCTGGGGGCGCGTTGCCGGACCGGGCAGAGCGTGGTGTCGGTGGACGGCGACGGCACGGTGCGCCGGTGTCACTTCGTCGAGCGGCCGATCGGCAACCTCTACGACGGGTCGGCGCTGCGCGCCCTCGCCCCGCGCCCGTGCCCGCTGCCCGTGTGCGACTGCCACATCGGATACGTGCACCTCGAACGGCTGGGCCTCTACCACGTGTTCGCGGGCGGCGTGCTCGAACGCGTCCCGGCGCGCGTCCCGGGCCGCCGCCCGCGCGGGCGGCGGTGATGTAGGGCGGCACCCGCAGGGCTTCTCTGACCGGGAACCTCAACCGCGTCCCGTGGCCCGGCGGGATCGGCGGGCCAGGGCGTCGATCGTGACGGCCGTCAGCAGCACCGCGCCCGTGATCATCAGCTTGATCGGCGCGCCGAGCCCGATCAGGTCGATACCGTTGGACACCGAGCCGATGACCAGGACGCCGAGCAGCGCCGAATAGGCGCTGCCGCGTCCGCCGAACAGGCTGGTCCCGCCGATGACGGCGGCGGCGATCGCGTTGAGCAGGATGTCGCCGCTGCCGGAGGACTGGTTCACCGCGAAGAGCCGCGCGCCCGCGAGCACGCCACCGGCGGCGGCCATCAGCCCGGCGATGGCGAAGACCGACATCCGTATGCGGTTCACCCGCAGCCCGGCGCGCCGGGCCGCCTCGGCGTTGCCGCCGATGGCGAAGACCGACCGGCCGTACCGGGTGTGGCGCAGGATCAGGTCGAACAGCACCACGCACCCGATGAAGATCACGACGGCCAGCGGCACGCCGCGATGGCCGTTCAGGATGGCGGTGACGAGCAGCAGCGACCCGGCGAGCAGGGCCGTCCTCGCCAGGACGGCGGGCGCGGGCCTGGCCCACAGCCCGTCGCGGGTCCGGCGCGCCGACTCGACGAACTGGCTGGTCCCGTAGCAGAGGATCACGGTGGCCACCAGCGCCCAGCTCGCCCACCCGGGCAGGAACGTGGTGACCAGCCGGGTGATGAAGCCCGGGCTCAGGTTGATCGTCCCGGTGCTGCCCAGCAGTTGCAGTTGCAGGCCCTGCCAGGCGATCAGCCCGGCCAGCGTCGCCACGAACGACGGCACGCCGAACCGGGCGACGAAGAAGCCCTGCACCACGCCGACGGCCAGCCCGCCCGCCAGCGCGGCCAGGACGGCCAGCTCCGCGGCCATGCCGAGCTTGATGTTCAGCACCGCCATGATCGCGGCGCACAGCCCGCTCACCGAGCCGACGGACAGATCGACCTCGCCGAGCAGCAGCACCATGACGATGCCCACCGAGATCATCCCGACCGAGGCGACCTGGAGCATCAGGTTGGTCAGGTTGGCGGCGGTGAGGAACGACGAGTCGAGCGTCTGGAAGGTGGTCCAGATCATCGCCAGGCCGATGACCACGGGGAACGCCCCGAGGTCGCCGCCGCGCAGCCGCCGTCCGGCCCGGGTGGCCCGATCGCTGACGGCACGGACGGCGTCGCGCCCCCTGACGGAGCGCCCCGGCGGCGGCGTCCTGCCGGTGTCGGTGGTGGTCACGACTCGTCGCCTCCAAGATCTTTCACCGCGTCCTGGGCGTGTCCGGCGGGCAGCCCGACCCGCCGTCCGGCCCTAGCACCGGTCCCCGAACCCGCGTCCGCCCCGGTGATGGCCGCGACGACCATCTCGGGCGTCGCCTCGGCGACGACGAAGGACCCGTTGTTGCGGCCGTGCCGCAGCACCACGACCCGGTCGCACACGGCGAACACGTCCGCCAGGTTGTGGCTGATCACGACGACCGCGTGGCCGCGCTGCTTGAGCCGCACCACCATGTCGAGCACCTGCGCGGTCTGGGCGACGCCGAGCGCGGCGGTCGGCTCGTCGAGCAGCACCACCTTGGGCTCGCCGAGCAGCGACCTGGCGATGGCGACCGACTGGCGCTGCCCGCCGGACAGCGACGCGACCGGCATGCGGACGTCGGGCAGCCGCACCGCCAGCGTGTCGAGCAGATCGACGGCCCGCCGTTCCATCTCCGACTCGGCCATCCAGCCGACGACGCCGGGCGGGCCGCCGCGCACTCGCTCCCTGCCGAGGAACAGGTTGGCGACGACGTCGAGGTTGTCGCACAGCGCGAGGTCCTGGTAGACGGTGGCGATCCCCAGGGTCGCCGCGTCCTGCGCCCCGGTGACGGTCACCGGGCGGCCCTCGAACAGGATGCCTCCGGCCGCCGGCTGCTCCACCCCGGACACCACCTTGATCAGCGTGGACTTGCCCGCCCCGTTGTCGCCGACCAGGGCGACCGCCTCCCCGGCGGCGACGGTCAGATCGACGTCGGTGAGCGCCCGCACCGCACCGTAGAACTTGGTGATGCCGCGCAGTTCCAGCACCGGTGCCCCATCGCGCGAAGAATCGAGTGGAGCGTCGTGTGCCTGGGTCATGGAACCGATCCGCCTTTCCCGCCGCGCCGGTGCGCGCCGTCTCGCCGTCCATTCGTCCGGCAGGCCCCTAGGGCGTCAGCCCGGCCTTCTCACAGCCCGCCGCGTAGGCGCCGGTGCAGATCTGCTCGGCCGTGGTGAACTTGTCGACCAGGACGGATTCCTTGATGTTGTCCTTGGTCACCACGACGGTGTCCAGCAGGATCGACTTGACCTTGCCCGCGCCGTTGTCCTGGTCGGTGGTGGTCAGCCCGGTGGGGGCGGTGCCGCGCAGCAGGTTCACGGCGAGCTGGGCCGAGGTGTCGGCGATCTTCTTGATCGGCTGGTACAGCGTGATGAACTGCTCCCCGGCGACGATCCGCTGCAGCGCGGCGACCTCGGCGTCCTGCCCGGTCACGTAACGCGAGCCGGGGTCGATGTCCGCGCCGCGCAGCGCGGCGATGACCCCGCTGGCCATGCCGTCGTTGGTGACGTACACGGCGTCGAAGCCGTCGGCCCCGAGCGAGGTGATGGCCTGTTCCATCTGCCGCTGCGCCTCGGTGGGATCCCAGTTGGGCGTGTCGTACTCGCGGACGACGTCGACGCCCGCCGGGTCGAAGACGCTGTGGGCGCCGCGCTTGAACGGCTCGGCGTTGCTGTCGGTCGGCGAGCCGTTGATCATGACGATCCGCGGCTTGTCCTTGCCCGCGGCCTTCAGCGCGGTGAGCATCGCCTCGGCCTGCTGCTGGCCGCCGCGGAAGGAGTCGACGGAGACGAAGTAGTCGACCGGTGCGCCCTGCACCAGGCGGGCGTAGCTGACGACGGGGATGCCCGCGGCCTTGGCCTGGGAGACGCCGCTGGCCGCGGCCTTGACGTCGACCGGGTCGATCACCAGGACCTTGACGCCCTTGGTGATGGCGGCCTCGACCTGTTGCTGCTGCTTGCCGGCGTCACCCTGGGCGTTGCCGTTGATGATCTCGCAGGTGGGGCACAGCTCGGTCAGTTTCTTCTCGAAGTACGGCCGGTCGGCCACCTCGTAGCGGGCGGTCTTCGATTCGGGGAGCAGGAACGCGATCTTGTCGCCGCCGCTGCTGTTATCGGTCTGGGCGGATTCGTTCCCGCCGGTGCCGCACGCGGCCATCAGGACGGCCGTCGCCGCCAGGGTGAATGTCAATCCGGGTCTCTTCCACAGCACCACGAGACCGTCCTTCCGATCGCGGCGCGAGGCGGCTTCACCGCCTGTGATTGATAGGAAAGTAGCCTATCTATCAGAATCCAACAAGCCCCTTGTGCCGGGTGCCTGGTGTCGTCAGTCGCGCCGCTCCTGAGCGCCGTTCTCGCCGTCCTCCCCGAGCAGGCGCGTCCACGCGCGATCGACGCCGAGGGACAGCGCGCCGTCCACCACGGACTCCCGGCCGAGGGCGCTGCTCGTGATCCGGGGCATCACCGGGGCCAGCTCGCGCACCCGCTCCACCACGGCGGACAGGAAGCCGGGGGCCTGGCCGATCCCGCCGCCGACCACGATGAGGGCCGGGTCCAGCACGACGATCACCGTGGTCAGCACCTTGGCCACCAGGTCGGCCTCGCTCGCCACGGCCGCCGCCGCGGCGGGCACGCCCTCCTGGGCGAGGTCGAAGACGTCCTGCGCGGAGCCGGATCCGGCCACGCCGAGCGCCCGCGCGCTGCGGACCACCCCGGCCGCGGACGCCGCCGCCTCCAGCGACCCACGCCGCCTGGCGTCCTGCGCGTCGCCCCCCTCGGGGAACGGCAGGAACGCCACCTCGCCCGCCGCGCCGTGCGCGCCACGGTGCAGGCGGCCGTTGATGATCAGGCCCACGCCCACGCCCGTGCCGATGGACACGAAGGCCACGTTGTCCACGCCCTGCGCGTGCCCGGCGGCGTGCTCGGCGACGGCGGCGAGGTCGACGTCGTTCTCGATCACCATGGACGCGCCGAACTCGGCGCGCAGCGCGGCGAGCACGTCGGGGGAGTCCCACCCCTCCAGGCCGCCGGTGAGCGTGAGGGCGTCGCGCCTGGGGTCGTAGAAGCCGGGGCTGCCGAGCACCGTCTGCCGCAGTCCGGAGCCGGGCAGCTCGGCGATGGCGAGCAGGGAGCGGCCGAAGTCGACCACCTCGGCGACCCGCCCGCGCGCGCTGGTGGCCTGCACGGGGAGGGCGCGGCGGGCGTACACCTCGCCGGTCAGGTCGCACACCGCGCCGCGCAGGTACTCGTGGCCGACGTCGAGGGCCAGCACGTGCCCGGCGGCGATGTCGATCTTGTAGAGCTTGGCGGCGGGCCCCGGCAGGCCCTGCCGGTGACCGTGCAGCGTGACCAGCCCGGCCTTCTCCGCCCCGGCCAGCGCCTGCTGCACCGTGGGCTTGGACAGCCCGGTCAGGCGGCCGAGGTCGGTACGCGAGAGCGGGCCCGAGCGCCGCAGCAGATCCACGACGACCTGGGTGTTCATCTCCCGCATCAACTGCGGCCGCGCGACTGCCGGCGGCTCCAGGCCGTCTGTCATGGATCGCTCTCCTGTCTGTGTTGATGCCAAGGCTTGCGACGAGATAAATGATAGGTTAGTTTCCTATCAACCATGCTGAAGTCAAAGGAATCCCCCATGTCGCAGCGCTCCAGTGACGCTCCCCGGCTGCTGTGCATCGGCGCACATCCCGACGACTGCGAGATCAGGTCCGCCGGCCTGGCCGCGCTCTGGACCGGGCGCGGCGGCGCGGTGCGGTTCCTGTCGGTGACCGACGGCAACGCCGGGCACCACGAGATCGGCGGCGGGCCGCTGGCCCGCTCGCGCCGCGCCGAGGCGCTGGCGGGCGCGGCGGCCGTGGGCGCGGAGTCGGTGGTGCTCGACATCCCGGACGGCACGCTGCTCCCCACCATCGAGAACCGCAACCAGATCATCAGGGCCATCCGAGAGTTCGAGCCGGATGTCGTCGCGACGCATCGTCCCAACGACTACCACCCTGATCACCGCTACACGGGCGTTCTCGTCCAGGACGCGCTGTCAATGATCATGGTGCCGAACATCGTGCCGAACGTCACCGTACCGCCGGCGGTACCGGTCGTCATCATGATGTCCGACCGCTTCACCCGGCCGTACCCGTTCCAGCCGGACCTGGTGTTCGACCTCACCTCGGTGATCGAGAAGAAGGTCGACGCGATCACGAGCCACGAGCGGCAGATGACCGAGTGGCTGCCGTGGATCAAGGGCTACGCCGACGAGATGCCCACCGACCCGGCCGAGCGCGGCGAGTTCATCCGGCGCAAGGCCGGGGCCGACCCCGAGACCGAGGCCGACCGGTTCCGGGCGGAACTCATCACCCGGTACGGCGCGGAACGCGGGTCCGCCGCTCGGTACGCCGAGGCCTACGAGGTTTCTGAGTACGGCACGCCGCTGAGCGACGAGATGGCGAAGACGCTCTTCCCGTTCTGAGGGCCTGAGGGGTTTCGCCGCGTGAGAGATTCGGCCGGCATGGGTGCCAGGACCGCCGAAACGGAGGTTACGAACATGCCGGTGCACGACTCGGCCAGAATCTGCCTGGACATCGGGGCGTCCAACGTCCGGGTGGGCGTCGCCGAGGGCGCGCGGATCCACGACCTCGCCGAGTACCGCGTCGGCGACCTGGCCCGCGAGCACGACGGCGACTTCCTGGCGGGGCTGGAGAAGGTCATCGCCAGGGCCGCCGCGCGGATGACGGTGGAACCGGGGGCGCCGCCGCCCGCGATCGGCATCGGCGTCGCGTGCGTCGTGGACGCCGAAGGGGTGCTGCTCGCCCCGCTCGGCACCAGCATCCCGGCGGGCGAGACGCTGCGCGACCGCGTCGCCGCGCGGTTCGGCACCCGGGTCGTGGTGGACAACGACGCCAGCCTGGCCGCCCTGGGCGAGGCGACGCACGGCGCGGGACAGGGGCGTCCCGACCTCGTCCTGATCACGCTGGGCACCAACATCGGCATGGGGATCGTCGCGAACGGCGCCATCTACCGGGGCGTCCGCGGCGCGGCGGGCGAGATCGGCACCCTGCCCCTACGCCTGCCCGCCACCGAGGACCGCACCTGGCAGCGCGTCCTCCGCACCCGCCCCGCCGAGTCCCTGCATCCGGCCCCACCCCCCGGATACGTATGGATCGAGGAACTCTACGGTGGCCGCGCCCTGTCGGCCGCCTTGTCCGAACCGCTGCCGGAGGGCGGGCGGCTGGAGCGGGTGCTGGGCGCGGCTCAGCGCGGGGACGCCGTGGCGCGGGTGATCGCCGAGGAGGCCATTGAGGGGTGGGCGCTCACCCTGGCGACGGTGTGCGGAGTGCTGGACCCCGGGCTCGTGCTGCTCGGCGGCGGGATCACCGAAGACCTCAAGCCCTACCTCGGCCGCCTCCGGGCCGTCACCGCCTCCCTTCTCCCCGGGCTGTGCCCCCCGATCGAGCTCGCCACCCTCGGCGCCACCGCCGGGCTGGTCGGCGCGGCCGTCGCCGCCCGCTGACGCTCGGACCGGCGCGGCGTCCGGCCTACACTGGGTGACCTGGCTGGAGGCGGTGGGAAGGAGGCCGGGGACGATGGCCGAGACCTTCGACGATCCGCCGGGTGAGGTGCTGGCGGAGGTCGCGGAGGTGTTCGGGCTGCTGGCCTCGCCGCTGCGGCTGCACATCGTCTGGGCGCTGGCGCAGCGCGAGTGCGACGTGACCGGCCTGGCGGACCGCGTCGGCGGCGCGCTGCCCGCCGTCAGCCAGCATCTGACCAAGCTGAAGCTCGCGGGGCTGGTCAGGTCGCGCCGGGAGGGACGCCGGGTCGTCTATCTCGTCGACGACGCCGACGTGGTGGACACCGTCCGGCTGCTGGTCGATCGGCGGATGCGGCGCTCGACTACCGGGCCCCTCGCCGGGCCCGCCTCTGGGGCCGCGCGTGGTATGGGCGCTTGAGAGCAGGGCACCCGAACACGCCCCCGCCCTCCGCCTGGACGACATCGCCGGCGCCACCCGTCACGAACTGCTGCGGGCGCTTTCCGGCGGGCCGAAGGGGCTGACCGAGGCGCAGGCCGTCGAGCGCCTGGTCGTCTACGGGGAGAACACGCTGCCCGAGCGGCGTCCGCCGGGCTGGCCGTCGCGGCTGGCCCGGGCCGCGAGCGATCCGTTCACGCTGGTGCTGTTCGGGCTCGGCGCGGTCTCGGCGATGATCTCCTCCTGGGGGACGGCCTGCGTCATCGTCGTCCTGGTCGCGGTGAGCTGCCTGCTGCGGGCCACCGGCGAGCACCGCGCCGACCGGGCCGCGGCGGCGCTGCGCGCGCTGATCCCGGCCACCGCGACCGTGGTGCGCAGGCCGTCGCCGGAGGAGCCGCCGAGGGCGCGCGAGGTGCCGATCGAGGAACTGGTGCCGGGAGACGCGGTCAAGCTCGGGCCGGGCGATCTCGTGCCCGCCGACGTGCGGCTGCTGCGCTCCTCCGGCTTCACCGTCCTACAGGCGGCGCTGACCGGCGAGTCGGCGCCGACCGCGCTGCACGCCGTCGATCGTCCCGCGCCGGGGCAGCGGGATCACCTGTGCCGGCAGGGCGGGAGCGTCGCGTCGGGCAGCGCGCTGGCCGTGGTGGTGGCGACGGGGGAGCGCACCCGGCTGGCCGATGCCCGGCTGGGCGCCGGGTCGGGGCGGGCGAGACCGGCGTTCGACCGGGCGGTGGACGGCATCTCCTGGCTGCTGGTCCGCTTCATGCTGCTGGTGCCGCCGGTGGCGCTGGTGGCCGACGCGATCGTGCAGGGACGCGGGCTGGAGGCCGTGCCGTTCATCGTGGCGGTGGCGGTCGGGCTGACGCCGGAGATGCTGCCGGTGGTGGTCACCGCCGTGCTGGCGCGCGGTTCGGCCGTGCTGGCGCGCGACCGGGGCGTGATCGTGAAGAGCCTGCCCGCGCTGCACGACCTGGGCGCGATCGATGTGCTGTGCACGGACAAGACGGGCACGCTGACCGAGGACCGGCCGGTGCTCGACCGGGTCGCCGGACCCGATCCACAGGTGCTCAGGTGGGCGGCGCTGAACGGCTTCTGGACGCTCCACCTGGCCGACCTGCCGGTGCCGGATCCGCTGGACGAGGCGATCCTGTGGGCCGTCCCGGACCTTGAGCCGGGGGAGGGGCTGACGGCCCGGCCGTTCGATCCGGTCTCGCGGACGTCGTCGGCGCTGGTCCGCGTGGAGGACGGCGAGCGGCTGCTGATCGTCAAGGGCGCGGTGGAGGACGTGCTTGGGCGCTGCGCCGCCGTCCCGCCGGGCACGCGTGAGGAGGCCGCGCGGCTGGCCGGGGAGGGGCTGCGGGTGCTGGCCGTCGCGACGGCGCGGCGCGCGGCGCTCGCACCGCCGCACGAGGACGGCCTGGCCTTCGCCGGGTTCGTCGCGATGAGCGACGCGCTGACCCCCGGCGCGGCCGGGGCCCTCGCCGACCTGATCGGGCGCGGCGTGCGGATCAAGGTGCTCACCGGCGACCACCCGGGGGCGGCGGCCAGGGCGTGCCGCGACCTCGGCCTCGGCCCGGACGCCGTGATCGTCGCCGACGACCTGGCGGACCTGGACGACGACGCGCTCGCGGCGGTCGCCGGGGACGGCGTGGTCTTCGCCCGCTGCACCCCCGCCGACAAGGCCCGGCTGGTGCGGGCGCTGGCGGCGTCCGGGCACGTGGTGGGGTTCCTCGGCGACGGGGTCAACGACCTGCCCGCGCTGCGCGCCGCGCACGTCGGGATCTGCCCGCGTAACGGGGTCGATGTCAGCCGGGAGGCGGCCGACGTCGTCGTGGCGTCCAAGGACCTGGCCGCGATCGAACGGGCGATCACGGTGGGCCGGACCTGCACCGGCAACATCATCACGTATCTGCGGATCGTGCTGTCGTCGAACGTCGGCAACGTGATCGCGATGCTGGCGGCGGGGGTGATGCTGCCGTTCCTGCCGATGCTGCCGGTTCAGGTGCTCGTGCAGAACCTGTGCTTCGACGCCGCCCAGCTCGCCTTCGCGTTCGACCGTCCGGCGGCGGGGACGCTGCGCCGTCCGATTCGGTTGCGGCCGAACGGCCTGCTGGGGTTCATCGCCGCCTTCGGCGCGCTCAACGTGGCCGCGGACCTGACCACGTTCATGCTGCTGGACCGGCTGATCGCCGGTGAGGACCAGGCGGCGTTCCGTACGGGGTGGTTCGTGGAGAACCTGTTCACCCAGGCCCTGATCATGCTGATGCTGCATCCGGGCCGCGGGGTGTCGCGTCCGCTGTGGCTGGCCACCGGGGCGCTGGCCGCCGCCGGGGTGCTCTTCCCGCTGTCGCCGCTGGCCCCCGCGCTGGGGCTGGTCGTGCTGCCCGCGTCTTATTACCTGCTGCTCTGCGTGCTGCTGCTGGTGTACGGCGTGGCGCTGGCGCTGTCGGTCCGCCTGCGGGATCGCCACCTCCTCCCGATTTAGTTGTATAGTTGCGCAATACGGCAACTGTTATGGGAGGGTCGCCCTGGACGGCTACTGGTTCCAGCTCGCCCTGGTCGTGATCCTTATCATCGTCAACGCGGTCTTCGCGGGCAGCGAGCTCGCGCTCATCTCCCTCCGCGAAGGGCAGTTGCGCAGGCTGGAACAGCGCGGCGCGGGCGGCCGGGTGCTGGTGCGCCTGGCCCGCGACCCGAGCCGGTTCCTGGCCACCATCCAGCTCGTGATCACCCTGTCCGGGTTCCTCGCCTCGGCCACCGCGGCGGTCACGCTGTCCGAGCCGCTGGTGCCGCTGTTCGGATTCCTCGGCGCGGCGGCGGGGCCGGCGGCGATCATCGTCGTGACGATCGTGCTGACCTTCCTGACCCTGGTGTTCGGCGAGCTGGCCCCCAAGCGGGTGGCCATGCAGCGCGCCGAGCCCTGGGCCCTGCTGATGGCCCGCCCGCTGAACCTGATCGCCACCGTCACGCGTCCGGTGGTGTGGGCGCTGGCCAAGTCCACCGACGTGGCGGTGCGGCTGATGGGCGGCGACCCGGCCAGGCACCGGGAGGAGATCGGGCCGGAGGAGATCCGCGAGCTGGTCGGCGCGCATCGGGGCTTCACGCCCGAGCAGCGGCTGATCATCTCCGGCGCGGTGGAGATCACCGAACGCACGCTGCGCGAGGTGCTGCTGCCCCGCCGCGAGGTGTTCACCCTCGCCGCCGACACCCCGGCGGCGCAGGCGGGCCGGGAACTGGCGGCCTCCGGGCACTCGCGGGCGCCCGTCGTCCGCAACGGCTCGCTCGACGACACCGTGGGCATCGCCCACCTGCGCGACCTGTTCACCGACGAGTCCGGGCACACCGCCGCCGACGTGACCCGCCCGGCGCTGCTGCTGCCCGAGAGCCTGCGGGTCTCCGACGCGCTGCGCCACTTCAAGGCGGAACGCCAGCAGTTCGCGCTGGTCATCGACGAGCACGGGGCCGTGGACGGCATCGTCAGCCTGGAGGACCTGCTGGAGGAGGTCGTGGGCGAGATCTACGACGAGACCGACCGCGACGTGCTGGAGATCCGCAGGGAGAGCGACGGCGGGATGACGCTGCCCGGCGGCTTCCCCATGCACGACCTGCCCGACATCGGCGTCCACCTGGAGGAACGGCCCGACGGGGACTACACCACCGTCGCGGGCCTGATCATGGCGCTGCTCGGGCGCGTGCCGACCGCGCCGGGCGCGGAGGTCGTCGCGGGGGACTGGCAGCTGACCGTGACGGCGCTCGACCGCCACGCCATCACCGAGGTACGGCTGACGCCCCACGTCCGTGCGCCGCACGAGCCCGCGCCGCCCCAGGCCGGCTGAGCGGTCGCCGCGATGACCGAGAACACATCCCCGGGGCGCGAGCGTGCGCGCGCCGTCCTGGAGCACCCCGTCACGCAGCACGCGATCATCGCCGTGATCGTGGTCAACGCGATCACCATCGGCATGGAGACCAGCGCGCATGTGATGGCGCGCGCGGGCGGGCTGTTACACGCCGTGGACCGGATCGCCCTGGCGGTCTTCACCGTCGAGATCGCCGCGCGGCTCTACGCCTACCGCCGCGCCTTCTGGTCGGACCCCTGGAACTGGTTCGACACGGCCATCGTGGCCATCGCCCTCATCCCCGCCTCAGGACCGCTGTCGGTGCTGCGGTCGCTGCGCATCCTGCGCGCGCTGCGGCTGGTGTCGGCGGTGCCCAGCATGCGCCGCGTCGTGGGCGCGCTGTTCAGCGCGGTCCCCGGGATGATCTCCATCATCGGGCTGCTGGTCCTGATGGTCTACATCGCGGCCGTGATCGCGACCACTCTGTTCGGCGACATCGTCCCCGACCGCTTCGACGACCTGCCCCGGTCGCTGTTCACGCTCTTCCAGATCATGACGGGCGACGACTGGGGGAACGTGGCCCAGGAGGTGATGGAGCACAAGTCCTGGGCGTGGGTGTTCTTCATCGCCTACATCCTGATGTCCACCTTCGTGGCGCTCAACCTGTTCATCGCGGTCGTCGTGAACGCCATGCACGAGGCGGACTCCAGCGCGGGCGACGCGCGGGCCGAGGCCGAACTGGCCGCGCTCCGGACGGAGCTGGCCACCGTCCACGCGAAGCTCGACCGGCTCCTCGCCCACCCGGGCCAGGCGGCGAGGGTGGGAGCCGAGCCGCCCGCCTGAGATCGGCGGGCGGCCGCTCGGAACGGTCCGGGGTGAACCGAACCGGCTACTGCTACAGCGTGCCGCCCGTGCGCCCGTAGTATCCGCCGAGTTCGTCACGGTACGGGGCGTCACGGTAGGTGTCCTTGTCGTACTTCGGAGCGTCCTTGATCTGCGCCTTTGTCCGCGCCAGGTAGACCTTGCGCTGCTGCGGATCGATGCGGTCCACGGTCCCCGCCGGGAGCACGTGCTTGGACCCGAAGATCCACGGGCCGGTGTCCACCACGATGTAGCGGGAGCCGACCTCGTGCTGGGCCTCGTCCACGGTACCGATCGAGCCGTCGGTGGCCTCGACGTCGAAGTCGACGATGTTGAGGCTGTCGTCGTCGTACACGCCAGGACGGTAGTTCCACATGTCGGACACGAAGATCCTCCTTGATTCTCGGAGACGATGGCCCCGTTCTGCTTCCCGCCGATGGGGCGTTAAACAAACGCCTGGCGCAGCGCGGTGAGAACGCGGAGCTCGCGGAGGACCTCGGCGTCGGCGGCCACCGCGACGCCGCAGAGCGCGCCGATGGCGGCGGCCGGCGTGGCCTTGGCGAACTCCCGGCGGAAGGCCGCTGCCGTTGTTGGAGAAGGCCGTCGGCTGAGCCGGCGGAAGCCGTGGGCCTGCGCCGGTTCAGTGACGCCGTGACGGCTAGCCGTCGGAGTTCTCCAGGCGGAAGAAGTTGCTGGTGTCGCCGTCCTTGAGGTGTTCCTGGTAGATGAAGCGCAGGCCGCGCTGGTCGAAGGCGCTGAACCAGGCGTCCCAGTCGATGTGCGCCAGGTCCTTGCCCGCGTAACCGGGGAAGTCCAGGCGCAGCACGCCGGCGTGGCCGTCGTGCTCTGTGCCCGGGACGGTGGCGGGCACGGCGCCGCGCTCCTCCGCCCATTTCCGGATCACGTCGTGCTGGGTCGTGACGAGAGTCTCGCCGGGGTGATCCTCGTGTTCCTTACGTGACTTGATCTTGTGGCGCTGGGCCATGGCGGGTCTCCTTTCCCGTTCACCGTTTCAATACCGGACGCACGGTGTGGCCCACCCCGATCAGCGGCAAATATTCGCAAATCGGACATTGGCGGCCGGTTCGGCGGCGGCGGGCTCCAGCGCGTGCTGGGCCTCGATGAGCTGGTGCGGGGTCAGGCCGTCGGCGTGCAGACGGGCCGACAGGGCATCGGCGAAGGTCTCGACCCGGGCCGGGGTGCCCTCGTCGGCCACGACCAGGTCGCCGGTCCTGGCCGGGCGTCCGCGCAGCACGAGCGGCGCGCCGACGGTCCCCCGCCACCGCTTGCCGGTTCCCCGGATGGCGATGTGCGTGCTGAAGGCGGGGAAGCCCAGCTCGCGCAGCCGGGCGGTGTCGCGGACGCCGCCGTCGATGATCAGCCCGGCCACGCCGCACCGCTCCGCCGCGACGGCCAGGACCTTGCCCCAGTAGCCGAACCGCGCGGCCCCCCTCGGGCGGCAAGTACCGCCTCGGCCGCATCCACGACCTCACCCAGGCCGGCCTCTCCGACGGCCGCACCCGGACCGAACTCGACACCGCCCTGCGCTTCGCCACCCTCCTCGGCCTGCGCCCGCCGCCCTGACCGTGGTCTCCGGAGCGCCCGTGGTACGCCGCGTCGCTACTCCGGCGTTGGTCAGGCCGACGTCCTGGCCGACAGGATGTGGGCCAGCTCGCGGACCTCGCCTCGGTCTCGTTGGTCACGCGGGACGGCTTGCAGCACCCTGTGCGCGGTCCATGTGATCATCTCGTTGCGGAACTCCGGCCGCAGCGCGGCGATGGCGGTGGTGGCCTGCCGCGTGCCGTTCTTCACTCCGCCAGCCGCCACCGTGCAGAGCGCCCGATGCAACGTTGTCGAGGTGCTGTACTGGTAGTTACCCGAGCCGATGCGCAACAGGTCGATATCGCCGGACAGTGACGTCTCGTCCCCGGCCTTGGCGTGAACCCACAGTGCGGCCCAGGAGACCCTATCGGCCGCCGACTCCCAGAAGCCCGGGATCGCGGGAAGGTCTGCCTCGGCCAGGTCTTCCAGGTCTTGCAGGCGGCTCGCGGCCTCGGCGTTTCGCCCGAGGTCGGCCAGAGCCTTGACCTCCTCGCATACCAACGAGGCCAGCCCCACCGAAGGCCGGCCATCGGTCAGCCGTTGTCCGTCGCGGGCCATCTCCAGCACCACGGCGGGGTCGCGTGGCCCGAAGAGGCTGTGATACGCCTCATGGGCGCGGATTCGAAGGCGCAGATCCAGATCCCCGCTGGCGTCGGCCGCCCGGTTGGCCGTGCGGTAGAACCGCAGCGCGGTCCCGTGGTCGCCCAGACGGACCTTCATGCTGGAGTAGAACGCGGCCAGCACCGCCAGGGCGCGTTGCAACTCGATCGTGTCATCGCCGCCGGGACGCCCGATCTGCTCGCGCAGCAGCATCAGGTCGATCAGGATCTCGTCGGCGACCACGCGCGGAGCGCGGGTTCGCAGCGCGTGCAGATGATCCATCGTGCTGCGGTGCCACTGCTCGGCGGTGCGCGGCTCGCCGCCCAGCGCCAGCTCGAACAACAGCCGTGTGGGATCACCCGCCGTCACGGTCACTCCGGCGGCGGCGGCGAATTGTAGTAGTCGTCTGCGGTCCGTGGCGTCCTCCTTGAATTCGTGCGTGCTGTTCTCCGCTATTTTATGCAGTCTCTCCAGCTCGGAGATAATGTCATATAGGGCTATAAGTTGGTTACCGGCGCCGAAATGCTGATCTAGAGAACAAACTGCCGGTCTGGTCGGCCGCATCACCGCCCGCTCCCACTTGGAGAGGTCCCCCGCATCGACCAATGCCGCTTTGGCCGTCGTCTGCTGAGTGCCCGAACCGATGACCCGCCAGTGCCGGATGGCGGCCCCCAGCAGATGCCAGGGCGACTCACGAGGATCCACGGGGTGAGGGATACGACCTGCGCCCAACGCGTTCACTCCGTTCCTGATCGTTCAGGTAGCCAGGTGCCAGAGGTTCATCTCTGGTGCGTGGTCTTGACCTGCCCTAACTATGGCACTCACTTGGGGATCGCGGTCCCGGGAACGAATAGAAATACCTCACGCGATGACCGATGTCGACCGGTCCTATCAGCATGAAATAAGGCCAATGATCCGTATTACGGCAGTATCCATTTATCTGCTGAGCTATTGGCTTCTGCCATAGTCGGGCGGCCGTGTTCGAGGAGCGGGCGTGCCTGGGCCTGGGGTCGGCATCGCCGGATCGACCACTGGGCGGCGTGCAGCGTCGGGGTGTCGGCGCGGCCCCAGGCGACTGCGGAGCTTGGCGTGCGGATTGTGCCCATTTGTCCGGTGATCTGAGCGGAGAGTGAGGTGACCAGGTCCTCTTGCTCGATTCTCGAAATCCAGGCGACGGCAGGTATCTTACGCGTTTCCGTGTGATATATCCGCAGGTCACCGGGCATAAGATTATTTGGTATTCAGCCTTGCTGAAATAGTATATAACGCCATTTCTGTAAGTGTGATCTATATCACAGTGCCTTTCTGGTTCTCGGAGAACGTCCGGTAGAGGGCTGACCGTAATGCCGGTGAGGTTCCGTCCCTCGGGCGCCGCCGTACAGGTCGCCGTACGTGACGGCGGCCTGCGCGCCAAGGTGGGTCGCGTGGGGGAGTCATAGACATCGGGCGTTCCCCTGTCTGTGTTACATCGTATTTTCGCGGACACATACCGTGGATATTTACAGTATCTGTTCGAATTCCTACCCTCGGGGCGTCGTAGCGACCGAGATCACCCGGGGTGACTTATGAGTTCTCCGCTGTTACGTTCGGTCCGAACCTCGCGCAAGACCAACAGAAAACGGTGGCGCTGGCCGCTCCGCCGGCTCACGATCGTCGTGACGGTCGTCATGCTGACGGCCTCTCTCGCCCCTGCTTCATCCGCGCTTGCCGATACCCGCGCGACGCTCCCGGGCGGCGCGCTGTTATCCAAGGTCGGCACGTGGATGGCCGCGCCGTTCAACTGGCTGCGGGAGACCTTGGAGCCCGAGCCCGAAGGCGGGACGCGTCCCGCCCAAGGTATGGCCGCTCTTCCCGGCCGCGCCGATCCGCCACCCGCGCGGGAGCCCGCCAAGCCCGGAAAGCGGGTCAAAGAGCTGCCCGGTGAGCGCACCGCGCACAACAAGGTGTTCGAGCTGGAGGACGGCCGTCGCCAGGCCGAGGTGTCCGCGGTGCCGGCGCACTACCGCGACGCCAAGGGCGTCTGGCGCGACATCGACCCACGTGTCCGGCCGGTCGCCGACCAGGGGTTCGTGCTCGGCAACGATGCCGCCGGGTTCACTTCCCGCTTCGGCGACAAGGCCGACAAGCTCGCACAGGCCGCCATCGGCGACCGCCGAGTGACCATCGGCCTGCCCGGTGAGGCCAGAAGGATCACGCCCAAGGCCGAGGGCTCCAAGGTGACCTATCCCGGGGTGTGGGACGGGGCCGATCTGGTCTACGTGGTCACGCCGGAGGGCCTGAAAGAGCTGATCGTGCTGTCCAAGCCGCCGACCGCGCCGCTGACCTTCACCGTCAAGGGCGAGGGGCTGAAGCCGGTACGGCAGGCCGATGGTTCCATCGCCTTCACCGCCGATGACGGGACGGCGGCGTTCACCGTACCCAAGCCGTTCATGGTCGACTCGGCCAAGGATCCCGGCTCGCCGTACGGACTGCGCCACACCGATGCCGTCAAGCAGGACCTCATCGAGAAGGACGGCCAGACCACGATCACCATCACTCCGGACGCGGGCTGGCTGGCCGCGCCCGACCGTAAGTGGCCGGTGCTGATCGACCCGACCTTCCGCCTGTCGCCCGAGCGGTTCGACACCTACGTCGACTCCGCCCGCCGTACCGCCAACTTCGACGGTGCCTGGCAACTGCCGGTGGGTAAGACGGCGACCGGGATCAACCGGGCGCTGCTGCGGTTCAACATCCCCTCGGAGATCCCGATCGGATCGCGGATCGACGAAGCCCACCTGGAGACGTACTTCGACCAGGCGCTCGGCGAGGCCGGCCCGGTGACCGTGGAAGCCCGGGAGATCACCTCCGAATGGGACTCCTACGACGTCACCTGGAACGACCAGCCGACCTACTCGCCCACCGTCGCCTCCACCGTCACCCGCCAGCCCGGCGAGGTGTCACGCCGGCACTCCTTCAACGTGACCGCGGTGGTGAACGGCTGGCTGTCCTCGGCGGACGCGCCGATGGACGGGATCGTGCTGAAGGCCGCCGACGAGAGCGCCACCGGCAAGGTCGGCGGGCCGGTGTACGAGTCGAGCGAGGACCTGTACGGCGGCGACGGCATGATCGGCGACACCACGAGTCACCCCAGGCTGATCATCACCTGGGGCAAGCCGTCCGTCACACTGAGCCCGGGACCGGTCGCCACCGCCCTCGGCTCGGACCTGACCTGGACCCCGTACGCCGACCCGACCCCCGGCGACGCGTCCGATGACCTGGCCGAGTACCGCCTGTACCGGTACTGCCCGTCCGGCTGCCAGAACGGCAACGGCCAGTCCACCGATGAGGACGAACTGGTCACCACGCTGCCGCCGGACGTTACGTCGTATACCGACACCAGCAGCGGCGGCGACCCGTACGCGGTCTACGACCCCGAATACACCCACGAGGCCACGTACCGGATCGAGGCGGTGCTGGCCAACGGGGAGGCGGTGCCGTCCCAGGAACTACGGGTGATCCTGCCGCGTCCCGGCCTGATCACCACGCTGATCGACGGCTCGGCCGACACCACGCTGGCGTCCGGCGAGCCGTCCGCGGCCCACGACGGCAAGCGCCTGCAGGTCGGCAACACCGCCACCCCGCAGGGCAACACCCGCGCGGTGCTGAAGTTCGAGGACTTCGCCGCCAAGATTCCCGAAGGCGCACAGATCAGTGAGGCGTCGCTGTCGCTGTGGAGCGCGAACGCCACCGGCTCCGGCGTACGACTCGACGCCCACCGCCTGACCAAGGGGTTCGACGAGTCCGCGACCTGGGCAACCCCGTGGACCACCCCCGGCGGTGACCTGGCCGCCCCGGCCCTGGGCTCGGCCTCCGGGCTGACCGCCGCTCCTGGCTGGCGTCGGCTGACCGTCACCGGCGCGGCCAAGGCGTGGCTCGCCGACCCGGCGGCCAACCACGGGCTGCTGGTCAAGGTCGCCAACGAGGCGGGTACGGCCAAGCAGTCGATCTCGTTCCTGTCCACCGAGGCCGACGAGCCGCTGCTGCGCCCGCGACTGCGGGTCACCTACCGGGACACCTCCGACGGGGCCAGCACGTTCTACGCCCCTGGAACTCCCGACCGGCTGGACACCGCCGCATCAACGCAGGTTCCCGTGGTGGTGACCAACACCACCGACCACGTGTGGCCGGCCGAGACCACCGAACTGAGCTACCACTGGACCCAGCCGGACGGCACCGAGGTCTCCACCCCCGCCAACCAGGCCAAGACCTCGCTGCCCGAAGACCTCGCCCCCGGCCAGAGCACCGTGGTCGCCGCCGCCGTGACCGCGCCGGAGCTGACCGGCGAGGGCACCAACAAGGCCGAGGCCGCCACGCTCAGCTGGGACATCTGGGACGGCACCGGCTGGAAATCCGGCACCCACCGCCTGCCGCGCCTGCCGCAACGGGTCCGGCTGGAGGCTCCCACCAGCGACCAGCTCGGCGCCGAGAAGTTCTACACCTACTCCGGCAAGAACACAGGCGCGGGCGGAACCGCCCTGGTCAACGCCTATTCGGGGAACCTGGTGTGGGGCTACAACGCGTTCTCCAACCCCTCGCGCGGGCCGCAGACCTTCGCCCGGATGACCTACAACAGCCTGGACACCAGCTCCTCATCGGCCGGGTACGGCTGGTCGCTGCAGATCTCATCGCTGCAACGGCTCGGCTCGCCGCTGACCTTCCACCCGACCTGGAGCGACTGGCCGCAACAGCTCCGGCTGACCGACGGAGACGGCACCACGCACACCTGGACGCTGGACACCCACGGGCGTCCGAGCAGCCAGTGCAACCCGTCTGTCTGTGACTACGTGAGCCCGAAGGGCGTTCACCTCTACCTCCAGCGGGTGGCGCGTCCGGACGACCCGACCCGGATCTCCCGTGACCCGCTGCGCCAATGGGTCTTCACCAAGCCGGACCGCACGCAGTTCTTCTTCGACGAGGACGGCTACCAGTCGGCGATCGTCGACAAGAACGGCAACACCATGTCGTTCGGCTACGAGCGTCGCGTCAAGTGCTGGAACAAGGTCACCAAGTTCCTTCAGCACATCACCGACGCCACCGGTCGCCGCACCCTGACGATCGACTACTACAAGAAGGGGCAGGACTACACCTACATCGACGGCGCAGGCCGCGAGGTCACCGGGCGTCGGCTGTCGAACACGCACATCATCGACAACATCAAGTCGATCACCGACATCGCCGGGCGGAAGGTCGCCTTCACCTACACCCTGAAAGGCGAACTCGCCCGCACCGTCGATGGGGCCGGGGACGCCCAGGCCAAGACGTTCGCCTTCGACTACGACTCGGGCTGGGGAACCGGCAACACCAAGCTGACCGGGGTCACCGACCCGCGTGGCAACACCACGACGTTCACCTACCACCGCACGCACTCGCTGTTCTGGTGCAAGCTGCGGGTCGCCTCGATCGTGGACCGGCTCGGCGGAGTGACCGCCTTCGACTACGACACCGGCCCGTTCACCCGCGCGGTACGAACCACGGTCACCGACCCACTGCGCAACGCGACGCGGTACGTGCTGGACGGGTACGGCAGAGCGACATCGATCACCAACGCCAAGAACGAGACCACATCGGCGGAATGGGACGACGACCACAACACCATCAAACTCACCGAAGCCAACGGCTCGGTCACGACCTGGACCTATGACACCAGGACCGGCTTCCCGCTGACCCTGAAGGACGCCGAGGCCAACGCCAACGGCACCGCCCCCACCACGCTGGTCTACCGGACCGGCCTCAACGGCCGCATCGCCGACCTGGTCGAGAAGACCTCACCGGAAGGCCGCAAGTGGGCCTTCGGCTACGACGCGCGGGGCAACCTCAAGACCGTCACCGACCCGCTCGGCGTCGCCTCCCCGGCGGCGGGCGACTACACCACCTCGTACGAGTACGACGGGTACGGCCAGTTGCTCCGGTCGGTGGACGCCAACGGCAACCCCGCCACCTACGGCGACTACCACCCCACCGGCTACCCGGCGAAGATCACCGACGCGTACGGCAACATCACGCAGACCGCCTACGACGTGCGCGGCAACGTGCTGTCGGTCACTGACGCGCTGGGCAAGAAGACCACCCAGACCTACGACGTCTTCACCCGCCCACTGGAAAGCCGCGTTCCCAAGGACCAGGCAGACGGCAAGTTCATCACCACCCCGGCCCCGGTCTACGACACCAACGACAACATCACCAAGACGACCGCCCCCAACGGCGCCGTCTCCACCGCGGTCTACGACAAGGCCGACCAGCTCCTCGAATCCTCATTACCCAAGGACACCGACGACGGCCCCGAGCGCAGGGCCAGCATGACCTACGACCTGGCCGGCAACCTGACCGCCCAGACCGAACCCAAGGGCAACCTGACCGCCACGCCGGGCGACTTCACCACGACCTACGTCTACGACCCGATCTACCAGCTCACCGACGTACTGAACGCCGAACGCCACAAGATCACCTACACCTACGACAACGTCGGCAACGTGACCAAAGTGGTGGACCCGCGTAAGAACGCCACCCCTGACCCGGCCGACCACACCGTCACCACCACCTACGACCGCAACCACCAGGTGAAGACGGTCAAGGACGCCGCCGGTCACCAGACCGCCACCACCTACGACCGTGACGGCCTGGTCACCGCCACCACCGACGCCGAGAACAACACCACCCTGCTCACCCTGGACAGACGCGGGGACGTGACCGAGACCAAGGTCCCGCACTCCTCCGCGGACGGGGTGGTCAAGTACACCGTCACCCGGTTCGTCTACGACCAGGCCGGCAACAAGACCAAGACCATCACCCCACGCGGTGTCGAGACCACCGACGATGCGGCCGACTTCGTCAACGAGACCAAGTACGACAAGCTCAACCGGCCCATCGAAGAGATCCACCCCTACGACCCCGACGACGCCCGCTACAACACCCCCGACTCCGTCCGCTACGTCTACGACGCGGTGTCACGGCTGAAGGAGATCTCCCAGCCGCCCTCCCACGGGCAGACGGTCCGCAACGTCTCCACGATGACCTACTGGGACAACGGCTGGACCAAGACCAGCACCGACCCGTGGGACATCCAGACCGCCTACGACTACAACGCCCTCGGCCTGCAGACCAACCGCACCGTCACCTCGGCGGGCGGCTCCTCCCAACGGGCCCAGGACTGGTCGTACTACCCGGACGGCAAGACCAGGACCCACTCCGACAACGGCGTCCCGCTCGACATCGACGCCGTCATCGCCGACAACTCCGACACCACCACCAAGACGACCGGCACCTGGAGCCGCCCAGCAGGCCCATCGGCCACATCGGCCGACCTCGGCTACGACCACGCCATCGCCCCCGCCGGGACGGGCACGTCATCCCTCACCTGGACCCTGACCCCGCCGGCGACCGGCACCTACAAGGTCCAGGTCCGCTACCCCGCCGGAGCCACCGCCACCAACGCGAAGTACCAGATCAAGCACGACTCCGGTACCGCGACCGCCACTCTCGATCAGACCCGCGAACCGGGTGAGTGGGCCGACCTCGGCAAGTACTCCTTCACCAAGGACAAGCCGTATCAGGTCACTCTCACCGACAAGGCCAACGGAACGGTGGCGGCCGACGCCGTCCAGTTCATCCGCGACACCAATGCGGCCGACGCAGAGAAGAAGGATTTCACCTACTCCTACGACCCCAACGCCAACCTGACCGGCATCCTCGACCGCACCGCCACCGCCAGGATCGACGACTGGGACATCTCCTACACCGGCCTGAACCAGATCGAGCGCATCGTCGAGAAGCTCAACGGCGCGGTCAAGAACACCACCACCTACACCTACAACGAGAACGGCGCGGTCACCCGCCGCACCCACGACAAGACCATCGCCGACTACGGCTACGACATCCGCGACCTGGTCGACTCCGTCACCAACCGCAAGTCCGCGACCGACACCGACCCCAAGGTCACCCGCTACACCTACACCCCGCGCGCCGAACGGGCGACCGAGACCAAGGGCAACGGCAACGCCGTCACCTACGACTACTACCTGGACGGCCTGCTCCGCCACAGCCTGGAGAAGAAGCCCAACGGCGCAGTCGTCGCCGAGCACACCATCGGCTACCAGAGCAACCTGCACCGCAGCCGCGACGAGGCCAAACTCCAGAACGCCGACGACCCCGGCACCTATCTGGAGCACACGTACACCTACGCGTACGACCCACGCGACCGCATCGCCAAAACGGTCAAGACTCCAGTGACCGGTGCCGCGACCACCGAAACCTACCTCCACGACGCCAACAGCAACGTCTATGAGGAGAACGTCAAGGGCAAGGAAACCACCTTCGCCTACGACCGCAACCGCCTGATCTCCACCACCACCGACGGCGCGACCGCGAATCAGAACTACGACCCCTACGGCCGCCTCCGCTCCATCACCGGCGGTGGCACCACCCTGGAGAAGTACGTCTACGACGGCTTCGACCACGTCAAACGCCACGAAAAGCTCGGCGAGGGTAACGAGACCACCGTCACCACCTACACCTACGACCCGCTCGACCGCACCACCTCCAAGACCGAGAAGGAAGGCACCGACCGCGCCAAGACGACCACCTACTCCTACCTCGGCCTGTCAGAAGAGGTCCTGGACGAAGAGGTCGCCGGCAAACTCACCAAGTCCTTCCAATACGGCCCCTGGGGCGAACGCCTCTCCCAGACAAAGGTCGGCCCCGACGACTCCGAAGAGTCCTCCTACTACGGCCAGAACCCCCACAGCGACGTAGAAACCCTGACCAAGGAGAACGGCGACACCCGCGCCACCTACGGCTACACCGCCTACGGCAAGAACGACGACAAACTCTTCACCGGCGTGGACAAACCCGACCCCGCCGACCCCACCGCCAAGGAGGAGTACAACCCCTACCGCTTCAACGCAAAGCGCTGGGACAACTCCACCGGCATGTACGACATGGGGTTCCGGGACTACAACCCCAACCTCAACCGCTTCCTCACCCTCGATTCTTACAGTGGCGCCCTGGCCGACCTCGGGCTCGGCTTAGATCCCTGGACCGCCAATCGCTACGCCTTCACTGGTGGAAACCCCGTCACCAACATCGAGATCGACGGCCACGAACCCCGTCCATGGCATAATCCGAAGTTCAAGTCAGAAACGTTCGATTACGACAGGTACTGGCGGTGTGAAAAAAGCCCAGGAAGTTGCGGTAACAGTCGCAATATAAACCTTCCAAAAGGGCCGGTCAATTCAGAGGAAAACAAGCCGCGTGTGGGCTACGCCCAGCCCCCGATTACGGTACCGAAGGCGCCGGTAATAGGGCCACAACCCCCACCGGCGGCACCGGTGAGCGCTGCCGCACGCATCCTCTCGATTGTAGGGTTCGTCGGAACGCTTCTCACCGTTCTGTCGCTTTGTGGCGACACGCCCAATGCGACCGGCTGTCAATCTGTCCAACAAAACGATGAAAATGATGATGATTCGTACAAACTCTACCGCTCCCCGGCGAAGGGTAACAGGCTAAGCGAATCCAAGGGCCTGGATCCCGCGAATCATCCGGACGTCGTAACTCCGAGTCGAGTTCACCCAGGTACGGCATATCTCGGAGATCCTGAACGTGTAGCTCAGCACTATGCGGCGCAGGGAACGCATGAGGACGGCTATCACGAGTACACGATGCGACCGGGATTCCTAAAAGCGTTTCCTCCCGGCAAGTACAGGACCACGCACGACAGTAAACCGCACGAGTATCAATGGCTTATTCCACGCAACGAGATACCTCGCTTCAACTCGTATATAAGCAACGTGCGCTGGATAAACTACTACCAAGATGAACTCGGAAACGGCTACACTTGGTAGCGGCGTCAGAAATCTAGAAGCCGACCTGCTACTGCTGGTCACCGACGCATAGTCCTCCCCATGCCAGCCCGATGCTTCGTATCGGGCTGGCGTGCGGGCGGGTCGGCTCTATGTCTGCCACACCTCGAGTCGTTGCACAAAGAAAAAATCGGAAGACACAACGGGAAGTTGCAAGGATTACATTCTATCAAATTTGTGATATAGGGGATCTATCTGGAAGGAGTGACGCCATGGACCGCACCGTAGGGGATGAGGCATATCGGAGGGCATTGTCTGCTCTAGAGATCGGCCAGGTCCGTAATGGAGTCATCGCGGACATCAGAAATTTCGGTGTTTTTGTAGATCTCGGTGATGTGGAGGGCGTGATAACTAACGTAAACCTGTCTTGGGGTCGCTTCGATCACCCTGCCGATATCGTCAATGTCGGCCAAAATGTAGCAGTAGTGGTCCTGGCGGTGGACCTAGAAAGAATGCAGCTATCGCTGTCTCTCAGAGAGCTGCAACCCAAGCCACTGCTGAAGTTTGCTCGCACCTGTCTTGGAAAGACTCTCCAGGCCGAAGTCAGTAAGGTCCTGCCGTTCGGGGTGTTCGTACGTCCCGATGTTGGCATAGAAGGTTTGATCCCCGCAGCCGAATTCGAGCGAAAGCCCGCCTATGCCTGGCCGTCGCTTGGCGAAACTATTCTCGTCCAAGTCGAAGCGGTCAACATTGTCAGCAACAAAGTCGAATTCACGCTCCCGTGATGCTATATGGCGTGCACTGCGTGAATGCGTCGGTCTGCGCCCGCCGTTCTGGCCGCTAGACCTGCCAGAGGGCGGCGAGTTGGCGGGCGGCCAGGCGTGATGGCACCGTGCGCAGCAGTGCGTCGCGTAGCCAGGCGGTGGGGCCGGTCTGGGAGGTGAGCCGGGACTGGCGGAGGGCCGCGCGGACCATGGTTCCGGCTCTGGGTCTGCGTTCGGCGTCGTAGCGGAGCAGGCGCTGGGCGACCTCCGTCGTTGTGGCGCCGGTCAGGTGGCGGGTCAGGGCGGCGGCGTCTTCGAAGGCCTGGCTCGCGCCCTGGCCGAGGTCGGGGGACATGGCGTGCGCGGCGTCGCCGAGGAGGGCGACCCTGCCGCTCACATAGGAGGGCAGCGGGTCGAGCAGGGCGCCGATCGGGTCGACGTAGATGGCGGTGGGCGGGGTGGCCTCGATCACCGCCGTGACGGTCGGATGCCAGTCGGCCATCAGGGACAGCATCTGCCGGCGGGCTTCCTCGGGGCCGGGCGGCGGGCCGTGCAGTGCGGTGTCGGTGAACCAGTACAGCCGGTCGTCGCCGAGCGGGAAGAGGCCGAACATCGCCCCGTTGCGGCGGTCGACCAACTGACCGGCCAGCGGTTCCGGGTCCAGGCCGGCGGGGCGCGGCAGCATGCCGCGCAGGTCCATCCGGCCGATCCGGCGGGGCCCCGGGTGGTCGGGGAAGAGTTGCGCGCGCAGCGCGCTGCCGATGCCGTCGGCCGCGATCACGGCGTCCACCGTGGCGATGGGCGTACCGTTGGCGATTACGTTCATGTCGGTGGGGCCGGGCGTACCGTCGGCGATCACGCCGGTGGCGGCGGGTGGGTCGTTGGCGATCACGCGCACGCTGGTGGGGGCGGGCTCCAGGCGTTCGATCGGGGTCGCCGTCCGCACCAGGGCGTCCGGGAGCGGGGCGCGCAGGATTCGGTGCAGTTCCGCACGGTCGATGATGACCGGTGTGCCGAAGACCGACTGCGCCGCGTTCAGGTCGGTGATCAGCAGCGGACGTCCCCGCCGGTCGCGCAGGCCGGCGCGGGTCGCCCGGATGACGTGCCCGCGCACGTCTTCGGCCAGGCCGAGCGTGTCCAGGGCGTGCAGGCCGTTGGGCATGACCACGATCCCGGTGCCCGCCTCGCGCAGCTCGGCGGCCCGCTCGAAGAGCGTCACCTCATGCCCGGTGCGGTGCAGCCCCACCGCCGCCGCGACTCCGCCGAGCCCGGCTCCGACCACCGCGATCCTCATATGAGCCTCCGGTTCACTACGATCGTACTAGTACGGATATTGGTAGCATGGCCGGATGCCGCCCACGAATCCGGCCCGTCGCCGGGCGCTGGCCGACACCGCGATCGCCCTGCTGGCCTCGTCGGGGGTGCACGGGGTGACCCATCGCGCGGTCGAGAAGGCGGCCGGTGTCCCGCCGGGGACGGCCTCGAACTACTTCCGCAGCCGGGAGGCGCTGCTGGTGGCCGCGGCCGAGCGGGTCGCCGAGCTGCACCACGCCGAGCAGGCCGAGGCCGTCGAGCGGCCCGCCGCGCTGGCAGTTCGGCCGGCCGCGCCGGCCGAGCTGCTCACCGATTCGCTGTTCACGGCGGCGACCACGCTTCGGGACCGCTATCTGGCGATCTTCGAACTGCGACTGGAGGCCACGCGCAGCCCGGCCCTCGCGTCGGCGCTCGCGGGCCTTGCGGCCACGGCGGAGCACATCACGGTCGGGCAGCACGAAACGCTCGGTCTCACCGTCCCCCGCGAGCGGATTCCCATCCTGATCGCGCTCTACAGCGGTGCGCTGTTCACCCTGGTCGGCCTCCCGCCAGGTGCCGTCACCAGGGACGTCGTCCGCGACCTGGTCGAGGCCATGCTCTCCGGCTGCGCCGGCTAGTCGGCCGGGGGCTCGTCGAAGATCAGCCAGGTGCGGGTGGAGCGGACGCCCTCTACTGCGTGGATGCGGGCCAGGACGACGTCGCGCAGGGAGGCGTTGTCGGGGGTGCGGACGAGCATGACCAGGTCGACGTCGCCGCCGACGAAGGCCAGGTGCTCGATGTAGGGGATCTCGCGCAGCCGGGCGGCGATCTCGCGCCAGGAGTGCTGCTCCATGGTGACCAGCACGTACGCGCCCGTGGCCAGGCCCGCGCGGACCGGGTCCACGAGGGCGGTGAAGCCGGTGATGACGCCGTCGTCGATCAGGCGTTCCAGGCGTGTGTAGGCGTTGGAGCGGGAGACGCTGACCCGTTCGGCCAGCGCGCGGACGGAAAGACGGCCGTCGTCCCGCAGCGCCCGGATGATGGCCCGGTCGATGTCGTCGATAGGGGCGGCTGGACGACCGGCCGAACGTCCGATCGGATCGGAGGTCGGTGGGGCCTCGGGAGGCAACTGGTCCATGGAACCTCCTGATCTGGGCCGTACGTCCACACTTTTCCCTGGCTATTGAGACTAATGGCTCACCTGGCGCATATTCCTAGCACGGATCGCATTCGGAGGTGAACCCCATGACGGCTCGGGCAGAGACGCTGCTCCCCTCAGCGGAGCCCGTCCGCTACCTGACCGACACCGGCGCGCTGCGGCGCGGCCGGCATCCGCACCCCGCGCCGGACGACGAGCTGCTGCGCGCGGCCCACCGCGCGATGATCATCGGACGGCGGTTCGACGCGCAGGCCACCGCGCTGACCAAGCAGGGACGGCTGGCCGTCTACCCCTCCAGCCACGGCCAGGAGGCCTGCCAGGTGTCCGCCGCGCTCGTCCTCGGCGACGGCGACTGGCTCTTCCCCACCTACCGCGAGTCGGTCGCCCTGGTCACGCGCGGCATCGACCCGGTGGAGGTGCTCGCCCTGCTGCGCGGGGACCGGCACTGCGGCTACGACCCCGTGCTGCACCACGTTGCCCCGCAGTGCACGCCGCTGGCCACCCAGTGCGCGCACGCCGCCGGGGTCGCCTACGCCGAGCGCCGGAAGGGAACCGGGAAGGTCGCCCTGGCCTGCGTCGGCGACGGTGCCACCAGCGAGGGCGACTTCCACGAGGCGCTGAACTTCGCCGCCGTGTTCAAGGCCCCCGTGGTGTTCCTCGTGCAGAACAACCACTACGCCATCTCCGTCCCGCTGGAGCGCCAGACCGCCGCGCCGTCCCTCGCGCACAAGGGCATCGGCTACGGCATGCCCGCCGAACGCGTGGACGGCAACGACCCGGTCGCGGTGCTGGCCGTGCTCGCCGCCGCCGTCCGGCACGCCCGCGCGGGCAACGGCCCCTACCTGGTCGAGGCGCACACCTACCGGCTGGAGTCGCACACCAACGCCGACGACGCCACCCGCTACCGCGACGACGCCGAGGCCGACGAGTGGCGGGCCCGCGACCCGATCGCCCGGCTCGCGGGCCACCTGCGCCGCCGCCACCTGCTCACCGACGAAGACGAGGCCGCGTGGACGGCCGAGGCCGAGGAGTTCGCCGCGAGCCTGCGGACCCGGATGAACGCCGACCCCGAACTCGTCCCGCTCGGGCTGTTCGACCACGTCTACAGCGCGCCGACCCCGCAACTGGCCGAGCAGCGGGCGCTGCTGCGCGCCGAACTGCTGGCAGAGGAGGCACAGCCGTGATCAGCACGATCACCATGGCCCAGGCGCTCAACACCGCCCTGCGCGAGGCGATGCACGACGACGAGCGGGTCGTGGTGTTCGGCGAGGACGTCGGCGCGCTCGGGGGCGTGTTCCGGATCACCGACGGGCTGGCCGCCGCGCTCGGCGACGACCGCTGCTTCGACACCCCTCTCGCCGAGGCGGGCATCGTCGGCTTCGCCGTCGGCATGGCCATGGGCGGCTTCCGCCCGGTCGTGGAGCTGCAGTTCGACGCGTTCGCCTACCCGGCCTTCGAGCAGATCGCCTCGCACGTCGCCAAGATGCGCAACCGGACCCGGGGGAAGGTCGGGCTGCCGCTCGTCATCCGCATCCCGTACGGCGGCGGGATCGGCGGGGTGGAGCACCACTGCGACTCCAGCGAGGCGTACTACGCGCAGACGCCGGGGCTGAAGGTCGTCACCCCGGCGACCGTCCAGGACGCGTACTCGCTGCTGCGCGAGGCGATCGAGGACCCCGACCCGGTCGTCTTCCTGGAGCCGAAGAAGCTGTACTGGGCCAAGGCGGACGTCGAGCGGCTCACCCGCGCCGAGCCGTTCGGCCGGGCCGTCGTGCGGCGGGCGGGCGGCGACGCGACCCTCGTCGCGTACGGGCCGAGCGTCCCGGTCGCGCTGGAGGCCGCCGAGGCGGCCAAGGAGGAGGGCTGGGACCTGGAGGTCGTCGACGTCCGCACGATCGTGCCGTTCGACGACGTGACCGTCGGTGATTCCGTACGCCGGACCGGCCGCTGCGTGGTGGTCAGCGAGGCCGCGGGCTTCGCCGGGGTCGGCGCGGAGATCGCCGCACGGGTGCAGGAGCGGTGTTTCCACAGCCTGCGCGCGCCGGTGCTGCGGGTGGCCGGGTTCGACGTGCCCTATCCACCCCCGATGCTGGAGCGCCACCACCTGCCGAGCGTCGATCGCATCCTCGACGTGCTCGACCGCCTCCAGCGCGACGACCGGCCCGATACTCGTTACCTCCTGGACGGTGCCGCATGAGCGCGACGGTCTTCCGCCTGCCGGATCTCGGCGAAGGGCTGACCGAGGCGGAGATCCTGCGGTGGCGGGTGTCGGTCGGCGACACCGTGACGATCGACCAGGTCGTGGTGGAGGTGGAGACCGCCAAGGCGGCCGTGGACGTGCCGGTGCCGTTCGCCGGGACGGTCTCCGAGCTGTACGCCGAGGCCGGATCGGTACTGGGGGTCGGGTCGCCGCTGATCGCGGTGACCGTCCCGGCGGAACCGGCGGGCTCGGGCAACGTCCTCGTCGGGTACGGCACGACGACCGAAACCCGCCGCTCTCGCCGCCGCCGGGCGGCGCCTCCCTCATCCTCTGCCCCGGCGGGGACGGCCACGCGGGTCATCTCGCCCGTGGTGCGCCGCCTGGCCAGGGACAACGGCGTCGATGTCGAGACGCTCACCGGTAGCGGCGCGGGCGGCGTCGTGCTGCGGCAGGACGTCGAGACCGCCATCGCCGCCACCGAGATCCCAAGCGCCCCAAAGGTCCCGGAGGAGCGCGACACGGTCCGCGTGCCGATCACCGGCATCCGGCGGACCATCGCCGAGAAGATGTCCCGCAGCAGGCGGGAGATCCCCGACGCCACCACCTGGGTCGAGGCCGACGCCACCCCCCTGGTGCGCCTCAAGCACGACATCGGAGACGCCGACCCCGCCGCGCGGGTCGGGATGCTCGCCCTGTTCGCCCGGATCTGCCTGGCCGGGCTGCGCCGCTTCCCCGAGCTCAACGCCACCGTGGACACCGGGCGTCAGGAGATCGTCCGGATGTCGCGGGTGAACCTGGGCTTCGCCGCGCAGACCGACCGGGGCCTGGTCGTGCCGGTCGTCCGCGACGCCCACACGATGACCCTGGCCGAACTCGCCGCCGCCCTGCGCGAACGCACCGAGGCGGCCCGCGAGGGACGGCTGGCCCCGGCCGACCTCACCGGCGGCACGTTCACCCTCAACAACTACGGCGTGTTCGGCGTGGACGGCTCCACCCCGATCCTCAACCACCCCGAGGCCGCCATGCTCGGAGTCGGGCGGATCGCCCCCCGCCCCTGGGCGTTCGAGGGCGAGATCCGGCTGCGCGAGGTCACCCAGCTCTCCTTCACCTTCGACCACCGCGTCTGCGACGGCGGCGTCGCGGGCGGGTTCCTCCGGTTCGTCGCCGACTGCGTCGAGCGCCCGGAGGTCCTGTTCACCCACATGTAGGCCACACGTGAGGCCGGGTCAGCCGTCGAAGTCCAGGGTGATCTCGTCGGAGTCGGGGACCGACTGGCAGGTCAGCACGAACCCGGCGGCGATCTCCTCCGGTTCGAGCGCGAAGTTGCGCCGCATGTCCACCCGCCCGCTGACGACCTTGGCCCGGCAGGTGCCGCAGACCCCGCTCCGGCACGCGTACGGCGCGTCGGGGCGGACCCGGCGCGCGGCGTCGAGCAGCCGGGTCTCGCGGGTGGCGCGGAGGGTGGTCGCCCGGCCGTCCAGGGTGATCGTCACCGCGCACTCGCCCCCGGTCGCCTCCTCGCCGTGCCGCCGGGGCGCGGGGGGCTCGTCCCCGACGTAGAACAGCTCCTGGTGGATCCGCTCCCGTGGCACGCCCAGCTCGCCGAGCACGTCCCGCGCGCCGGTGACCAGGCCGAGCGGCCCGCACAGCCACCAGTGGCCGACCTCGTCCACGGGGTAGAGGCGGGGGAGCAGCTCGGCGAGGGCGGCCCGGTCGAGCCTGCCGCCGAGCCCGGCCTCCCTGGGCTCTCTGCTCAGCACGTGCGTGACCTCGCAGCGGTCCAGGTGGGCGTCCTTCAGGTCGGCCAGCTCGTCGGCGAACATCACCGTCCGGCCCCGGCGGTTGCCGTACAGGACGGACACGCGGGCCTCCGGGTCGCGCAGGACGGCGGCGGCGATGGACATCATCGGCGTGATGCCCGAACCCGCCGCGATCAGCACGTGGTGCCGCGTCCGGGCCAGGTCAGGGGTGAAGGACCCGGCGGGGGGCAGCGCCTCGATGACGTCGCCCGGCCCGACCTCGCGGACCAGCCAGGAGGAGAACAGCCCGTCGGGCACCTCGCGCACGCCGATGCGCGGGGCCTCGCCGTCGGGGGCGCAGATCGAGTACGAGCGGCGTTCCTCCCGGCCGTCCACCACGCGGCGCAGGGTCAGGAACTGCCCCGGCCGGAAGGCGAACGTGCCGGTCAGCTCGGCGGGCACGGCGAAGGTGATCGCGACTGCGTCGTCGCACAGCCGTTCGACCCGATCGACGGCGAGCGCGTGGAAACCGCTCATCTCAGATCTCCTTCACGCGTTCGAAGGGTTCGCCGCAGGCGTGGCAGCGGTGCAGGGACTTGCAGGCGGTGGAGCCGAACGCGGACAGCGTCACGGTGTCGGCCGAGCCGCAGCGCGGGCAGCGCACCAGGCGGTGGATCGGCCCGAGGTTCACCGGGCCGCCGGACGGGGGAGCGGGGGACGGCGGCGCGATCCCCGCCGCCCGGAGCTTCTCCCGGCCCGCCGCGCTGATCCAGTCGCTGGTCCACGGAGGGTCCAGGACCGTGCGGATCTCGACCCGGGTGAACCCCTCCTCGGCCAGCCGGGCGCGCAGGTCGTCGCGCATCGCCTCGATCGCCGGGCAGCCGGTGTAGGTGGGTGTGATGGCCACCACGACCAGGCCGTCCGGGCGTTCGGTCACCTCGCGCAGCACGCCGAGATCGGCCAGGGTCAGCACCGGCAGCTCGGGGTCGGTCACCGTCTCGGCGACCTGCCGTGCCGTCGGTGCCGTCGAGGCCGTCGGTGCCCCCGATGCCGTCACCATGTGGCGTCCGGGTGGGCGCGGGCGACGCCCTGCAGTTCGCCGAGCAGCCCGGCCATGGGGGCGGAGTGCTCGCCGTACCGGCCGGTCCCGCCGTCCGGCGGTGGGCCGAGGGGGCGGTGGCGCAGGGTGGCGGCCGTCGCCACCGTGGTCAGGACCTCGTCCAGCGCGGCACGCGCGGCGGCCGGGTCGGCGCCGATCCCGGCCCCGGCCATCCGCCGCTCGACGGGGTGCGCGTGCAGCAGTTCGGCGGCGTCGTCGAGGGCGTCGTCCCAGGCCCGCTGGGCGCGCTCGCGGGACAGGTCGGTGCCGTCGCCGAGCCGGACCATCCACTGGGCGGCGTGGTCGCGGTGGTAGGCGAGCTCCTTGACGCCCTTCTTGGCCACGGCCGCCAGCTCGGGGTCCCGCGAGGCGGTCAGCGCGCCGAACAGCGCGAGCCGCCATGCGGAGAACACCAGGAGCCGGGCCATGACGACGGCGAAGTCCCCGCTCTTCTCGACGAACCGCACGTTGCGGAACTCCCCGGCGTCGCGAAAGAAGGCCAGCCGGTCCTCGTCCGCCTCGGAGCCGCCCGCGCGGGCCAGCAGCAGGCGGGCCTGGCCGAGCAGGTCGAGCGCGATGTTGGCCAGGGCCACCTCCTCCTCCAGCTCGGGGGCGTGGGTGCACCACTCCTGGAGGCGATGCGACATGATCAGCGCGTCGTCGCCCAGCATCAGGCAGTACTGCGCCAGTTCCTCAGATATGGGGGACATCTTCGGGAATCTCATAGAAGGTCGGGTGGCGATAGATCTTGTCGGCGTTGGGGGCGAAGAACGGGTCGCGCTCCTGCGGGCTGGAGGCGGCGATGTGCTCGCTCCTGACCACCCAGATGCTCACGCCCTCGTCCCTGCGGGTGTAGAGGTCGCGGGCGTTGTGCAGGGCCATGGCCTCGTCGGCGGCGCGCAGCGAGCCCGCGTGCACATGGCTCAGGCCGCGCCTGGCCCGGACGAAGACCTCCCACAGCGGCCAGCTCATGCCGCCCGCCCGGCGCTCTTGGCGGCGTGCGCCGCCGCGGCCTCGCGGACCCAGGCGCCGTCCTCGTGCGCCGCCCGGCGCACCGCGACCCGCTCGGCGTTGCAGGGGCCGTCGCCGCCGACCACGCGGCGGAACTCCGCCCAGTCGATCTCGCCGAAGTCGTGCCGGCCGCGCTCGGCGTTCCAGCGCAGCTCCGGGTCGGGCAGGGCGACGCCGAGCGCGTCCGCCTGCGGCACGCTCATGTCCACGAACCGCTGGCGCAGCTCGTCGTTGGTGTGCCGCTTGATCTTCCAGGCCATCGACCTGGCGGAGTTGGGGGACTCGCCGTCCGGGGGGCCGAACATCATCAGCGCGGGCCACCACCAGCGGTCCACCGCGTCCTGGACCATCTCGCGCTGCGATCCGGTGCCGCGCATCATGGTCATCAGCAGCTCGTAGCCCTGCCGCTGGTGGAAGGACTCCTCCTTGCAGATGCGGATCATCGCCCGCGCGTACGGGCCGTAGGAGGTGCGGCACAGCGGCACCTGGTTGCAGATCGCCGCGCCGTCCACCAGCCAGCCGATCACGCCCACGTCGGCGAACGTCAGCGACGGGTAGTTGAAGATCGAGGAGTACTTCTGGCGTCCGGACATCAGCGCGTCGGTGAGGTCGTCCCGGTCCGCGCCGAGGGTCTCGGCCGCCGCGTAGAGGTAGAGGCCGTGGCCGGCCTCGTCCTGGACCTTGGCCAGCAGGATCGCCTTGCGGCGCAGCGAGGGCGCCCGGGTGATCCAGTACCCCTCCGGCTGCATGCCGATGATCTCCGAGTGGGCGTGCTGGGCGATCTGCCGGATCAGCGTCGCCCGGTAGGCGTCCGGCATCTCGTCGCGGGGCTCCACCCGCTGGTCACGTGCGATGATCGCGTCGAATCCGGTCATCGGGTCACTCATCGGGTCACTCATCTGGCCCTCACTTCCGCACCATGGTGAGCACGTCGTAGGCGGCGACCACGGCGCCGTCCTGGTTGGTGACCCGGGTGTCCCAGCGGACCTCGCCGTGCTCGGCGTCCTCCCGGGGCGTGATCTGCTTGGCGGTGAGTGTGACGCTCAGCTCGTCACCGGGGTAGACCGGGGTCAGGAACCGCAGGTTCTCCAGGCCGTAGTTGGCCAGCACCGGCCCCGGATCGGGGTCCACGAACAGCCCGGCGGCCAGTGAGACGACCAGGTAGCCGTGCGCGACCCGGCCGTCGAAGAACGGGTTGGCGGCGGCGGCCTCCTCGTCCATGTGCGCGTAGAAGGTGTCGCCGGTGAACTCGGCGAAGTGCTCGATGTCGGCGAGCGACACCGTGCGCGGCCCGGCGGTCACCGAGTCGCCGACCCGCAGTTCGCCCAGGTGCTTGCGGAACGGGTGGACGCCCTCGGCGCGCGGCGCGCCCTGGGTCCACCTGCCGGTGAGCGCGCTCATCATGGCCGGACCGGCCTGGATCGCCGTCCGCCGCATGTGGTGCAGCACGCCCCGGACGCCGCCGAGCTCCTCGCCGCCCCCGGCCCGGCCGGGACCGCCGTGCACCAGCATCGGCAGCGGCGAGCCGTGGCCGGTGGACTCCCGCGCGTCCTCGGCGTTGAGCACCAGGATCCGCCCGTGCCAGGGCGCCGCGCCGAGGACGACCGTGCGGGCGAAGCCGGGGTCGGCCGTGACCACGGACGCCACCAGGCTGCCCCGGCCGCGTGCGGCCAGCTCCACCGCGTGCGCCGCCGAGTGGTACGGCACCAGCGTGGCCACCGGCCCGAACGCCTCCACCTCGTGCACCTCGCCGCGCGCGGGATCGCCCGCCGAGAGCAGGATCGGCGACAGGAACGCGCCGCGCTCGGCGTCCGCGCCCAGCGCGTCCACCCGGTCGGGCGTGCCGTGCACGACGGTCGCCGCGTCCATCAGGCTCTTGAGCGCGCAGCGGACCTCCTCGCGCTGCTCGCGGCCGGCCAGCGGGCCCATCGTGACCTCCGGGTGCGCCGGGTCGCCGACCCTGACGGCCGCAAGCCGTTCCCTGGTCGCCTCGGCCACCGCGTCCAGCAGATCGGCCGGGACGATGGCCCGGCGGATCGCGGTGCACTTCTGGCCGGCCTTCACCGTCATCTCCGTGACGAGCTGCCCGACGTACAGGTCGAACTCGGTCGTGCCGGGCCGGGCGTCGGGGCCCAGGACGGCGCAGTTGAGCGAGTCGGCCTCGGCGTTGAACCGCACGGAGCGGCCGGAGATCGCCGGGTGGTCGCGCAGCCGGGCGGCGGTGGCGGCCGAGCCGGTGAACGCCACCAGGTCCTGCTCGGTGAGGTGGTCGAGCAGGTCTCCGGCCTCGCCGCACAGGAGCTGCAGGGTTCCGTCGGGCAGCACGCCCGACTCGACGGCCAGCTCGACGAGCCGGGCGGTGAGGTAGGCGGTCGGGGTGGCGGGCTTGACCAGGCTCGGCATCCCGGCGAGGAAGGCGGGCGCGAACTTCTCCAGCGGTCCCCAGACGGGGAAGTTGAAGGCGTTGATCTGCACCGCGACGCCCGGCATCGGCGTGCACAGATGGCGGCCGACGAACGTGCCGCCCTTGCTCAGCGGCTCCGTCTCGCCTTCCACCAGCACCGTGTCGTTGGGCAACTCGCGGCGGCCCTTGCTCGCGTAGGACAGCAGCACGCCGATCCCGCCGTCCACGTCGACGCGGGAGTCGGCGGGGGTGGCGCCGGTGCGGGCCGACAGCGCGTACAGCTCCTCGCGGTGCTCGCGCAGGAACAGGGCGAGCCGCTTCAGCAGCGCGGCGCGCTGGTGGAAGGTCAGCTCGCGCAGGGCGGGGCCGCCGGCGCGGCGGCCGTAGGCGAGCGCCGCCGCCCGGTCGACGCCCGCCGCCGAGACGCGCGCCACCTCCTTGCCCGTCACCGCGTCGAGCACCGGGCGGCCTTCGTCGGACGGGACCTGCCAACGACCCGAGACGAAGCTCCGCAGTGGGATCACCCTGGCCACCTCCATTAACTGACCGGACGTTCGGTTAGTAATGTAACCCGCCGGGTGCGCCCGGCGGAAGCCCTGGTCCATGGGCCCATAATGAAAAGCGTGCCGACCGTGGACTCAAGCCGCCCGCGCAGGGGACGCCCCGGATACAACCGGGAGACCCTGCTCCAGGTGGCGGTCCAGGTCTTCAACGAGCGCGGCTACGACGGCACCAGCATGGACGACCTGTCCAAGAAGCTCGGCATCTCCAAGGCCGCCATCTACCATCACGTCGCGAGCAAGGACGAACTGCTGCGGCTGGCCGTCGATCACGCCCTGGACGGCCTGTTCGAGGCCGCGGCCGACGCCGCAGCGCGCCAGGCCCCCGCGATCGACCGGCTCGACCACCTGATCCAGGGCAGCGTCGCGGTGCTGGTCGAGCGGCTGCCCTTCGTCACCCTGCTGCTGCGGGTGCGCGGCAACACCGAGGTCGAGCAGCGCGCGCTGGCGCGGCGGCGGCGGTTCGACCGGCTGGTGGCCGAACTCGTCGCCGAGGCCAAGGACGACGGCGACATCCGGGTCGACGTCGATCCCGCCATCGCCGCCCGGCTGCTGTTCGGCATGATCAACTCGGTGGTGGAGTGGTACCGCCCCGGTGAGCCGACCGGGGCGGCCGGGCTCGCCGCGGCCGTCCGCGCGATGGCGTTCGACGGCCTGCGGCGATAAGGCGTATCGGGAGCATCACTCGCCCACGTACACCGGCTCCCTTCCCTCGCGCATGGCGGTGAGCCGCTCGGCGAAGTCACGCGTGTTCAGCAGCCGGTAGAGGGTCGGCACCAGCTCGGCGAGGACCTGCTGGGCGTGGCCCTCCCAGGCCCGCCGTCCCAGCCGGAGCGTCTCGCGGACGGCGAGCGGCGGGTGCGTCGCGATCCGCTCCGCCAGCTCGACCGCGCGCGGCACCTGCTCGCCGGGCGCGACGACCTCCTGAACCAGCCCGAGCCGGAACGCCTCCGCCGCGTCCCAGCTCTCCCCGGTGAGGATCCACCGCATGGCGTTGCCCCACCCCGCCGTGAGCGGCATGCGCGCGCCGCCGCCGCCCGCCGGGGAGGTTCCCCGGCTGACCTCGCCCTGGCCGAATCTGGCGTCGGACGCGGCGATCCGGATGTCGGCGGCCAGCATCAGCTCGTGCGCCATCGCGCCCACCGTGCCCTGCACCGCCACGACCAGCGGCTTGGACAGGCGCGTCGTCGTCCCGAACGGATTGATCAGCCCGGGCCCGTCGGCGCTGTACTCGCGGGCGCGCAGCACCGGCAGGAAACTCGTCGGGTCCAGTCCGGCGGAGAAGTCGCGGCCCTCCGCGTGCAGCACCACGACCTTCACCTGATCGTCGTTGTCGGCCCGGTGATAGGCCGCGCCCAGCGCCCGCAGCGCCGGGGGGTCGATGGCGTTGGCGGCCTCCGGCCGGTCGAGGCGGATGAGCGCCAGCCCGTCCCGCCGCTCGTAGTGCACGGCCTTGCTCTCGTTCATGATTCGGCTCCTGAGTGGACGGGGCTTCAGAGCGCGGGCCTGGGCAGCGGGGGCAGGGCGGCCTCGATCGCCTCGCCGATGGCCAGCAGCCGGGTGTCGGAGGCGGCGGGGCCGACGAGTTCCAGGCCGATCGGCAGGCCGTCGCCGGACAGGCCCGACGGAATCGACAGGCACGGCAGCCCCGCACTGCTCGGCGGGTCGGTGTTGCGGATGTAGGTGAGGAAGGTGTCCACTTCGACGCCGTTGAGCGGGACCGTGGCGTCCTGCCCCGAAGGCCGGTGCGGACGGGCGGGCAGCGGCGTCGTCGGGACCACGATGGCGCTCACCTCGTGTTCGACGAAGTAGCCGGCGTAGGCCGCGCGCAGCGCCGGGAGGTGCACCGTGAGCGCCTCCCGGTAGTCGGCGGCGGAGATCTGGTCCTCGCCGACGAGCGCGGAGAGCGTCTCGCGCACCGAGCCGATCGCGACCCACCCGACCAGGTCGCGGAAGTTCAGCGGCGCCGCGTGCTGGTAGAGATAGGCCGACAGCTCCCGGCCCACCTCGTACAGCACGATGGTGAAGGCGACCAGCTCGTTGAGCCGCCGCAGGTGCGGGATGTCCTGCTCGACCAGCACCGCGCCCCGCGCCGCGAGTTCGGCCAGCGCGCGTTCGGTCACCGCGGCCACGTCCGGGTCGAGGTCCTCGTAGAAGTACGCGGACGGCACGCCCAGCCGCAGCCCGGACAGGTCGGCCGTGGCCGACGGGTCCGCGCCGTCGGGGGAGCAGATGGAGTCGATCAGCCGCACGTCCGCCACGCACCGGGCGATCGGCCCGGCCGTGTCGCGGGTGGAGGAGATCGGCACGATGCCGCGCTGGTCGTAGCGCCCGTGGGTGGGGCGGAAACCGACACAGCCGCACAGCGCCGCCGGGATCCGGCAGGACCCGCCCGTGTCGGCCCCCAGCGCCGCCGGGACCAGCCCGGCCGCGACGCCCGCAGCGGTCCCGCCGCTGCTTCCTCCCACTATGTACGACTCGTTATAGGGGTTGCCCACCGTGCCGAACGCCGGGTTGTCGCCGGTCATCCCGAAGGACAGCTCGCCCAGCGCCTGCTTGCCCATCAGCGTGCCGCCCGCGTCGAGCAGCCGCCGCGCGATCGGCGCGTCCCGGCCCGGCCGCCAGTTACGCAGGCCCGGGGTGGCGGCCGTGGTGGGAAGGTGCGCGGTGCCGATGGAGTCCTTCAGCGCGAACGGCAGGCCGTACAGCGGGCCGGCCGGCTCCGGGCCGTCGTTCAGCGAGCGCCGGATGAGGCCGGGATCGTGGGTGATGTAGGTGTTCAGGTGCGACAGCCGGGTGGTGCGCTCGATCAGCGCCTCCACATAGTCGTCGATCTTCAGCGCGCCGTCGCGCAGCAGGCGGACGGCCTCGACGGCCGTCAGCCAGTGCGGTTCCTTCCGCATGCCCGCCGCCTACAGCACGACGCGGAACGCGAACGGGACCATGCCGTGCTTGCGCATGATCGCCGGGACCAGCAGCATGATCGCCTCCGGTCCCCGCGCGGTGGTGATGCCCCCCAGGTCCTCGATCCACTCCGCGGGCCAGCCGAGGTCCCCCAGCAGCTCGGTGACGACCTTCTTGGCGGCGTCGTCGTCACCGGACAGGAACACGTTCGGCGAGCTCTTGAGCCGGTGCGGATCGACCATGACCGGGAAGACCATGGTGTTCAGGGTCTTCACCACCCGCGTCTCCGGCAGGACGGCCTGCAGGTGCTCGGCCACGCTGCTGTTGGGGTAGCAGAGGCCGCCCGGCATGCCGTCCGGCCCGTGCTCCGTGGCGTTGGACACGTCGATCAGGATCTTCCCGGACAGCTCGTCGCGCAGCGCGGTGAGCCGTTCCAGGGAGGTGTCGCCGGGGGTCGCGTTGACGACCACCGAGGCGGCCCGCGCGGCGTCGGCGGGGCTCGCGACCTTCACCGCCGGGCCCGCCCACCTGGCGGAGACCTCGGTGACGTTCCTGCTGCCGATGGTGATCTGGTGCCCGGTTTCGGCGAACTTGGCGGCCAGGGTGCCACCCACGCGCCCGGAACCGAGAACGGCGATGTTCGTCAAGGTGTGCTCCTCAAGAAGAGTCGGATCTTCATTGCCGGAATGGTGGATGGGGGGCTCAGCCGTTCTGGGCGAGCCAGGCGTCGGCCTTGGCCAGCGTCGCGGCGCGGTCGAAGGCGTTGACGGGCGCGAGCACGTCCCGCGCCAGGAACGTGTTCAGATCGACGGAGGCGTCGATCACCCCGGCCTCTTTCAGGAGGCTCTGCGCGTTGCTCCAGCGATCCGCCTTGATCTCGCCGAAGTTCTTCCCGTCGAAGGGTGCCAGGGTCTTGGCCAGCTCCGCGAGCAGGCCCCTGCTCTTCTCCGGCTCGCCCCACTCCTCCGGGGCGGCCTGCCGGGCGGCGGCCTCCGCCACCTTCGGGCGTTCCAGGCCGACGTAGGTGCCCCTGGCCATCGCCCGGAAGAACCGCACCAGCGCGTCGCCCTGCTTCAGGCTCTCGGCGCGCACGATGTAGCCGCCGACCGGCAGGCCCTCCAGGCCCTCGGGGGTGATGTCGCGCACCGGCAGCCCGGCCTCGTCGAAGGCGAAGAAGTCGGTGAGCGTCCCGGCGTAGGCCGCGATGCGCCCGGACTCCAGGGTCTGCGCCACCGACGGGCTGCCCGGCCCGACCATCGTGGTCTCGACGTCGCCGATGGTCATGCCGGCCTTCCGCAGGACGGCGGTCAGGTACGCGCGGTCCTGGTCGGGGGAGGCCAGGCCGACGTTCTTCCCCGCAAGGTCGGCGACCGTCTTGACGCCGCTCTTTTCCGGGACGACGAGGCCGACGAGGAAGCCGTTGCCGCCGGTCCGCTCGTCGTACGGCATGCGCAGCTCGTCCGTGCGGAGCGCCGCCGTGATCGCGTCCGTGGCCGCGACCAGGCCGATGTCGGCCTTGCCGTTCTGCACCAGCCCGGCGATCGGGATGCTGTCCACCACCGGGGCGAGCGTGACGGTCAGGCCCTCGTCCTTGAAGAAGCCGAGCTTCTCCGCGATGACCTGGTTGAAGGTGAACAGCGAGTTGGGGGCGGGGGTGGCGAGGGTGAGCCTGCCGTCCGAGCCGCCGGTGGCGGCGCCGGTGCCGCCGCAGGCGGACAGCGCGATGATCAGCAGGAGTGTGAGCAGAACGGGTGTTGGCCGAGATCTTGTCATGGCACCTTCTCCGCCGTGACGGCCGCCGGCGGAAGCAGCCGCTGGAAGCGCCTGCTCCGGCTTCTTGACTTGCGGGTGAGCCTGCCGGGGTGCCGCCAGAACACCACGACGTGGTCGATGAGGTTGATCGCCCCGTACAGCAGCAGCCCCATCGCGGTCAGGATCAGCACCACCGCGAACGCGTCGTCCTGGTTGAGCTGTGCGGTGTGCCGCTGGATGAGGAAGCCCAGCCCCTCCTGCGCCGAGACGAGTTCGGCGACGACCGCGCCCGCCAGCGCCAGGGTGAGCCCGATCCGCAGCCCGGCGAAGATCATCGGGGCGGCGGTGGGCAGCAGCAGGCCGGTGAAGGTCTTCTTCTTCCCGGCGCGCAGCGAGCGGAACAGCTCCTCGGCGTCCGGGTCCGGGGTGAGCAGGCCGGTGAGCGCGTTGACGAAGATCGGGAAGAAGGCGATCATGCCCGCGATGACGATCTTCGAGGTGTAGCCGAAGCCGAACGCCGAGATCAGGATCGGCGCGATCGACAGCATCGGCAGGATCTGCAGCGTCACCGCGTAGGGGTAGATCATCTGCCTGAGCAGCGAAGACGAACCCGCCGCGACGGCCAGCCCGACCCCCAGCACCGCCGCCAGGGCGAAACCGGCGAGCGTCTCGTACAGGGTGGTCGCCAGATGCGGCCAGACCAGCCCGCCGGCGAAGTGCTCGTAGACGGAGACGACGACCTCGCCCGGCCTGGGCAGGATCAGGTCGCTGACCCAGCGCCGGGTGTTCGCCAGATCCCACAGCACCACGATCACCGCGAACAGCGCGATCGGCGGGATCAGCCGCCTGTGGGACGACCTGGCCCCGGCGGCGGCGAACGAGGTCGGCCCGGCGGTCACTCCGGACACCCGCCTTCGGCCCGGACGCGGCCGAGGCCGTCCCGCACGGTCAGCGCGAGCTCCTGGAACTCGGGCGTGTGCACCACCGAGATCGGACGCGGCCTGGGCAGCGGGATCGCCACGTCGGCGGCGATCGTGCCCGGCCTGGCCGTCATCACCACCACGCGGTCCGCGAGCAGCACGGCCTCCGAGACGCTGTGCGTGACCAGGATCGTCGCCGAGGCCGCGCGCCCGTGGATCTCCGCCAGTTGGGTGTTCAGCAGTTCCCTGGTCAGCTCGTCGAGCGCGCCGAAGGGCTCGTCCAGCAGGCGGACCTTCGCCCCGCTCATCAGCAGCCGGGCCAGGGCCACGCGCTGCTGCATGCCCCCGGAGAGCTGCCGGGGGAAGTGGTGCTCGAAGCCGGAAAGGTGGAAGAGCCGCAGCAGCCGGGCGGCCTCCGCCACGTCGTCGCCGCCGATCCCGCGGTGCATCCGCACCGGGAGCAGGACGTTCTCCAGGGCCGTCCGCCACTCCAGCAGGGCGGGACGCTGGAACATCATGCCGACGTCCGCGCGCGGCGCGGTGACCTTCTCGCCGTGGACCTCGACCGAACCGGACGTGCCGGGCACCAGCCCGGCGATGATGCGCAGCAGCGTGGACTTCCCGCAGCCGCTGGCGCCGACGATGGCGACGAACTCGTCGGCCGCCACGGTGAGGCTGAGGTCGTGGACGGCGTCGAGCCCGTTGTCGAAGCGTTTGCCCACGCCGCTCAGGCGCACGGCGGTTCTGGTGGCTTTCGTGGTGACCGGGAAACCGGATCTGGTGTTGATGGGAGCCTCCTGCGATAGCGACCGGTGACCGCCGGCCGGGTGGCCGTCTCAGCCGGACGCGGCCGGACGCGGGCGTTCGTCGACGATCCGGCGCACCTTGCCCGTCGAGCGCTCGATCTCGCCCGGGGAGACGACCTCGACCGCGACGGTCACCCCGACGCTGTTCTTGATCGACGCGCGTAGACGGCCGGCGGCGGACACCGCCGTGCGGGCGAGGACGCCCTCACGGCGTTCCACCCGGACGGTCAGCGCGTCGAGGGGACCTTCCCGGGTCAGCACGCACTGGAAGTGCGGCGCGAGCTCGGCCGTGGCCAGCAGCAGTTCCTCGATCTGGGTGGGGAAGAGGTTCACTCCGCGAAGGATGATCATGTCGTCGGTGCGGCCCGTGATCCGCGCCATCCGGCGCATCGGCCTGGCCGTCCCCGGCAGCAGCCGGGTCAGGTCGCGGGTGCGGTAGCGGATCACCGGCATGGCCTGCTTGGTCAGCGAGGTGAAGACCAGCTCGCCCTCCTCGCCGTCCGGCAGGACCGCGCCGGTGACCGGATCGACCACCTCGGGGTAGAAGTGGTCCTCCCACACGTGCGGGCCGTCCTTGGTCTCCACGCACTCCTGGGCGACGCCGGGGCCGATGACCTCCGACAGCCCGTAGATGTCCACGGCGTCGATGCCGAGGCGTTCCTCGATCTCCCGCCGCATCTCGTCCGTCCACGGCTCGGCGCCGAAGATGCCGACCCGCAGGGACGTCGAGCGGGGATCGACCCCCTGGCGTTCCATCTCCTCGATCAGCGCGAGCGTATAGGAGGGGGTGGCCGAGATGATGTCCGGCCGGAGATCCCTGATCAGCAGCACCTGGCGCTCGGTCATCCCGCCGGAGACCGGCACCACCGTGCAGCCCAGCCTCTCCGCGCCCGCGTGCAGCCCGAGGCCGCCGGTGAACAGGCCGTAGCCGTAGGCGTTGTGCAGCAGGTCGCCGGGACGTCCGCCCGCCGCCCGGATGCTCCTGGCCACCACCGCGGCCCAGAGGTCCAGGTCGTCGCGGGTGTAGCCGACGACGGCGGGCCGTCCCGTGGTGCCCGATGACGCGTGGACGCGTACGACCGTCTCCCGGGGGACGGCGAACATGCCGAACGGGTAGTTCGCCCGCAGGTCGTCCTTGGTGGTGAACGGCAGGGCGGACAGATCCGACAGCTCGCGGATGTCGTCGGGGTGCACGCCGGCCGCGTCGAGTACGCGGCGGTAGTGGGGGACGTTCTCGTAGGCGTGCCGTACCGACCAGCGCAGCCGCCCGAGTTGCAGGGCGCGCAGTTCGTCGACGGTCGCCGTCTCGATGGGCTCCAGGCTCGCGGTGGTCATCGGCTGCCTTCCCGTTCGGGGGATGGGGGGTGACGGTGGCGCTAGGCGAAGATCTCCGAAATCCGGTCGAACTCCTTCTCGTCGAGCCGGATCCGCATGGCGTCCGTGACGGCGTCCCACTGCGCGGAGGTGCTCGGCGCGACGATCGGCGCGGTCACCCCAGGGTGATCGCGCAGCCAGGCCAGGGCCAGCCCGGACACGCTGGTCAGCCGTTCGCGGGCGATCTCCCGCAGCGCGGCCACCCGCTCCAGGTTCTCCGGCGAGTGGAACCCCTTGTAGTACATGTCCCCGGCCACCGCGATCCGGCTGCCCGCCTGCGGGGGCGCCCCGTCGAGATACCGCTCGGACAGTACCCCGCCGGCGAGCGGCGAGAACGGCGTGTACCCGATCCCCTCCCGCATCACCAGGGGCAGCAGCTCCGCCTCGTCCGCCCGGTCGAGCAGGTTCAGCCGGTTCTCGACCGACACGGGCCGGGGCAGCCCCCGCGCGTCCGCCGCGTGCAGGATGGACTCCAGCCGCTGACGGCTGACGTTGCTGACGCCGTACGCGCCGATCGTCCCCGCCTCCTGGGCGGCGGCGAACGCCTCGATGGTCTCCTCGATCGGCGTGACCGGGTCGGGCGCGTGCGACAGGTAGAGATCGACGCGCCCCAGGCGCTCCACGCTCTGCGCCAGTTGCCGGGCGATGTGCTCCCCGGACAGGTCGATGCCGCGCGAGCCGTCCGGCCTGCTGACCAGGCCCACCTTCGAGGCCACCAGCAGGTTCTCCGGCCGCCGGTCGCGCAGCCAGCGCCCGACCACCTTCTCGCTCTCGCCGCCGCCGTAGGAGTCGGCCGTGTCGATGAGGTTGAGCCCGAGCGCGACGGCCTCGTCGAGCCGCTCGAATCCCTGCTCGGCGCTCAGGCCGAAGGCGCGTGTCTTCACCGACGCGCCGACGCCCCCGATGGAACCGGCGCCGAAGACGAACTCACTGACCTCGATGCCCGAAGCGCCGAGGGGGACCTTACGCATGCTGTTCCTTCCTGTCGCCTGTTGTGTGTTCCCGGGCCGCCGTCAGGCGATCGCCGAAAGGATCTCGACGGCGGCCGGATGCATCGCCGGAGTGGTCGCGAGGAAGTCGTCGCTGTCCAGGCTCCACGGCCTGCCGTGCGTGTCGGTGACGACGCCGCCCGCCTCCGCGACGAGCAGGGAGCCCGCGAGCAGCCCCGAACGCACCTGGCTGAACTGCCAGAACGCTTCCATCCGGCCCGCCGCGACCTGGATCAGTTGCAGCGTGGCCGGGACCGACACCCGGATCACCATCGCGCGGTTGAGCATCGCGGTGACGGACGCGCCGATGCGCGCGAAGGTCTCCGCCGACTCGCCGGGCTTGGCCTGGCCGGTGCCGACCAGCGCGCCCTCGATGCCCGTCTTGGGGGAGTGGCGCAGCGGGACGCCGTCCAGGAACGCGCCGCCCGACCGGACCCCCGTGTAGGTCTCACCGGTCAGCGGCAGATGGACCACGGTCACGATCGGCACGTTGTCGCGCACCAGCGTGGCCGTGACCCCCCACTCCGGCATGCCGTGCACGTGGTTGATGTTGCCCTCGATCGGGTCGGTCACCCACCACTCGCCAGGGGGCAGCGGCCCGCTCTCCAGCTCGTCATCGACCCACCCGGCCTGCGGGCGCAGCCCGGTCAGCTCCGGACGGAGGACGGCGAGCGAGGCCGCGTCGTTCGCGTAGATGCCGGCCACGACCTCGTCGCGCCCGGCGAGGCGCGGGGCGGTGTCGAAACGTTCGAGCATGCGCGCCCCGGCGGACCGCACCGCCGAGGCGACCTTCTCCACCAGCGCCCGATCCTCCGCCACGGCGTGATCCAACGTCATACGGACTCCCTGTGCTGAGAACGGGCGGGCTCGATCGGCGTGACGATCCCCGACCGCGCTTCGATGACCTCTGCGGCGGCGAACACGGCTTCCTCCTCGAAGGCCCGCCCGATCACCTGGACGCCGACGGGCGCGCCCGCCGAGCCGAGCACCGCCGGTTGGCCGAGCGCGGGCAGGCCGAGCACCGGGACCGACATGGACGGCCACTGCCGTCCCATCAGCTCCGCCGTCCGCTCCGCGGACTCGGCGTCGGCGCCCATCGCGAACGGCGGCTCGCCGGACACCGGTGTCAGGACGAGCGGGTACTGGTCCATGAACATGGACATCTCGCGGCGGAGCATGCCGCGCCGCGCCCATCCGGCGACGAAGGCCGGCAGGTCGACCACGCCGAACTCCTCGCGGTAGGCGGCGAACATCAGGTCGAAGAACCTGCGGAAATCCGGATCGCCGACGCGTTCCACCTCGGCGACCATGCCGATCTGGAACTCGGTGAGCGCGAGCAGCCACCACAGCCGCGCGGCCTCGCCGAGCAGCGGCAGCTCGACCTCCTCGACCTGGTAACCGGCGTCGGCCAGCCAGGCGGCGGCCGTCCTGGTGGCCTCGGCGCTCTCCTTCGTCGTGGATCCCCGCAGCCCCGCGCCGCCGGTCCCGGTGACCACCGCGACCCTGCCGGGCTCCCTGGCGGCCGGGACCCGGCTGGTCAGCGCGACGGCCCTGGGATCCCTCGGATCGTAGGTCTCCATGGCCCGAAGCCCCAGGCGCAGATCGGCCACGGTCCGCGCGAGCGGCCCCTGCTCGACGAACGCCTGAACCGCCATCGGCGGATCATGGGACGGCGGGCCCGCCCAGCCCGGCACCCTCCCGCTGGTAGGCCGGATGCCCACGACCCCGCAGCACGCCGCCGGATACCGGATCGAGCCGCCGATGTCGCTGCCGTGTGCCAGCGCGCCCATGCCGAGCGCGACGGCGGCGGACGCGCCGCCGCTGGAACCGCCCGGCGTCACCGCCGGGTTCCACGGGTTGAGCGTCGTGCCGTACAGGTCGTTCTCGGTGGTCCACCGGGTGGCGAACGGCGGGCAGTTGGTGCGCCCGACGAAGATCGCCCCGGCGGACTGCCAGCTCGTCGCCTGCGGATCGGTCTCGGTCGCGATGTGGCCGGCGTACGCCGCGACCCCCTCGGTGGTGGCGAGCCCGGCCATGCCGGTGCTCACCTTGAAGGTCACCGGGACCCCGTGCAGCGGGCCGTCCGGGCCGTAGTGCCGAAGCCGGACGTCCGCCTCGCGCGCCGCGCTGAGCGCGTCGTCCGCGCGCACCTCGACGATCGCGTTCGCCTCCGGGTTGACCTCGGCGATCCGCGCGAGCATCGACCGGGTCGCCTCGACCGACGAGAAGGCGCCGGTGCGAACCCCGTGCGCGACGCTCGTGGCCGACATCTGCCAGATCTCCATGTTTCGGAGCCTAGGAGCGCCCTATGGCTATGGCCAGTGCATCTTTGGTAGGGCTAGATTTACCGTGGTGCACTTGGATCTGAACCTGCTGACCGCGCTCGACGCCCTGCTCGAAGAGAACAGCGTCGCGGGCGCCGCCGAGCGGCTGAACCTCTCGGCCCCGGCCATGAGCCGCACCCTGGGGCGCATCAGACGCCTGACGGGAGACCAGATCCTGGTGCGGACCGGCCGTACGATGATCCCCACCCCGCACGCCCTGGCGATCCGCGGCGAGGTCCACGACCTGGTGCAACGCGCCCGCGACGTGCTCGAACGCGAACACGAGCTGGACCTCGCCAACCTCAACCGGGTCTTCTCCGTGCGCGCCCACGACGCGGTCACCGCCGCCATCGGCCCCCGCCTGCTGGCCACCGTCCGCGAACAGGCTCCCGGCGTGGCCATCCGCCTGCTGGCCGAGGCGACCACCGACACCAACGAACTACGGCACGGCCGGGTAGACCTGGAGATCGGCTCCACCGAGCCCGACCTGCCGGAGATCACCCACATCACGGTCGCCCACGACCGCCTCGTCGCCGCCGTCGCCCCCGGCCACCCCTGCGCGACCGGCGACCTCACCGCCACCCGCTTCGCCTCGGCGGACCACGTCATCGTCTCCAGGCGCGGCCGCCTCCGCGACCCCCTCGACGACATCCTCGACGACCTCGGCCTGCGCCGGCGCGTCGTCGCCTCCGCCCCGTCGAGCACCGCCGCCCTCTACATGGCCGCCCGCACCGAACTCCTGGTCGTCGTCCCCGAGCACATGTGCGCCCCCACCCTGCGGGCCCTCGACCTGCGCACCAGACCCCTGCCCTTCGCCCTGTCCGCAATGCCGATCATCCTCGCCTGGCACCAGCGCTACGACAACGACCGCGCCCACACCTGGCTCCGCACCCTCATCCACCAGGCCCTCGCCCAGTAGTTCGCGATCGTGTTACGAGAGCATCTGAGCGGCCCCGGGTTGGCTAGCCTCAGCGGTATGTCCCTCGCTGCGTCGATTCCCAGCCCTGCCCAGGGGGTCTGGCATCTCGGATTCATTCCGATCCGGGCTTACGCGCTCTGCTTCATCGTCGCGATCGGCTTCGGCATCTGGCTGAGCGAACGCCGATGGCGTGCCCAGGGCGGTGAGAGGGGCACGATCGGCGACGTCGCCATCCCGGCGGTGATCTTCGGCCTGATCGGCGGCCGTCTCTACCATGTGATCGTCGACTGGCAGCTCTACTTCGGGCCGCGTGCGGTCAAGGAGCCCTACCAGGTCCTGTTCATCTGGGAGGGCGGGCTCGGCATCTGGGGCGCGGTGGCGCTGGGGGGTGTGGGCGTATGGCTGGCGTGCCGGCGGCGGGGCATGCCGCTCGGGCCGATCGCCGACGCGGTCGCACCCGGCATCGCGTTCGGCCAGGCCATCGCCCGCTGGGGCAACTGGTTCAACCAGGAGCTGTACGGCAGCCCGACCACGTTGCCCTGGGGCCTGGAGATCGACGTGGCCCACGGCGGCGAGCCCGGCGTGCTCTACCACCCGGCGTTCCTGTACGAATCGCTGTGGGACCTGGCCCTCGGTTTCGCGCTGATCCTGATCGGCCGGCGGCTGGCGCTGGGCCACGGACGGCTGTTCGCCGTCTACGTCGCCGGGTACACGCTCGGGCGCTTCTGGATCGAGGGCCTGCGGATCGACCCGGTGGGCGGAGTCGACCACGCCGCCACCTTCCTGGACCTGCGGGTCAACCAGTGGACCTCGATCGCGCTGTTCGCGGGCGCGCTGGTCTACCTGTGGATCGTCCGTGACAAGGTCACGGAGCCCGCCGAACGGAAGGAAACCGCCGACGCGCCCTGACGCCGTCCCGGCGGAGTTGTCGCTCACCAGGTCACGCGCAGGGAGCGCAGGCCGTACACGAGGGTGGACATCCGGAAGTCCGGCTCCCGCTCCGGTTCGGCCAGGGCCAGGTCCGGGAGGCGCCGCAGCAACGCGGGAAAGGCGAGGCGCATCTCCATCCGCGCCAGCGGAGCCCCGAGGCAGTGGTGCACCCCGTGACCGAAGGCGACGTGACCGGCGGCTCCCCGGGTGACGTCGAGGTCGCCAGGATTCTCGACGAGGGCGGCGTCGCGGTCGGCGGCCGGGATCGAAGCGATCACCAGGGAGCCCGCCGGAATGGTCCGTCCGGCGATCTCCACATCCCTGGTGGCCGTGCGCGGCGGCGGCGACTGCACGATGGACAGCCAGCGCAGCAGCTCCTCGACGGCGGGCTCGATCATCGCCGGGTCGTCGCGGACCAGCGCGAGCTGGTCCGGATGCCGCAGCAGGGCCAGGGTGCCCAGGCCGAGCATGTTCGAGGTGGTCTCGTGCCCGGCCAGCAGCAGCAGTTCCGCGATGCCGGTCAGTTCGTCGGTGCTGAGCTCGTCGCCGTGCGCGCGCACCAGCGTGCCGAGCATGTCCTCGCCCGGCTCCGCCCGCGCGCGGCCCACGAGTCCGGCCATGTAGGCGCGGCCTTCGCGCTGCGCCGCGACGCGCCCCTCCATCGGCCCGGAGGCGTCCAGCAGCCGCACGGCACGGTGATGGAAGGCGGCCCGGTCGGCGTACGGGACCCCCAGCAACTCACAGATCACCAGCGACGGCACCGGCAACGCGAAGTGCGCCACCAGATCGGCCGGTCGCCCGGCCCGCTCCAGATCGTCCAGCGCGCCCTCGACGATCTCCCTGATCCGCGGTTCGAGCCTGTGCATCCGGCGCACCGTGAACTCCGGGGTGAGCATCCGCCGCAGCCGCGTGTGCTCCGGCGGGTCCAACGCGAAGAGCAGCCCGGCCTGTACCTGGGCCGCCTCCTCCGCGCTCATCCGCTCCACGCCCGGCAACGGCGTCAGCGCACTGCTGAACGTCGCCGCGTCCGACAGCACCTGACGGACGTCCTCGTACCTGCAGACCAGGTACGCCGGCTGCCCGAACGGCGTCCGCACCGGCACGACGCCCTCCTCCTCACGTGCCCGGATCACTTCCTCGACGGGATCGAAACCGTTCCGCCGCATCTGCAGCGGCAGTTCCAGTGAGTGTGTCATCGTCTGTCCTTCGTCCAGTGACGGGTGTCATCTGTCCGACTGGGCAGCACGACGAAATGTGAGGTCGCCCGAGGGGAGCCGGGGCGGTCAGAGCGCCGACAGGCAGGTGACCAGGTATTCGCCGAGTTCTTCGATGCGGGTGTCGGGGATGCGGCGGTCGCCTACGAGTCAATCCAGTCGGGCAAGACGGTCACCCTCCCGGCCGACCTCTGACCGATCAGGGCCGGTGGCGAGCACCTCGGCCGGATGCCCGGCCCTGCCGGGCATCCGGCGGGCCATGCCCGCCACCAGGCCGACCGCTTCCGGCGGCACATCGCCGGACCCCACCGGATGCGCAGGTCAGGCCCTGTCGGCGATCACGTCTTCAGCTTGAGCCGCTGCTTCGACCGGCCAGGGAACACGACGACCAAGTGCTCTTCCCCTCCATCGGAGAGCCGCACGTAGACGCGAAGCCGGTAGTGGCCCTTCCCCGCGATCGCCAGGTTCGGCATCGGAGCGCCCGCGCCCACGTCGCCGCCCTCGCCCATCTCCGGCACGGTGAGCCCGCCGGTGCGGCTGAGGATCGGCACCTCGTGGACCTGGTCCCACCCGGCCGTCCGGCGGGGTGGCGCGGTGCGGAAGGCCTTCACCGTGAGACACAGATCGATGACGTCCTCGACGTGCCCGACGAGCATCGAGCTGCCGCTCCCCCCGATGAGGGAGTCGTCCTCGTAGATCTGGTCCATCGCCTCTTCCGTCCCCTCCTCGTTCGTTTCGTCCTTGGGGTCGTGGACCAGGTAGCCGGGATCGCCGTCGGCGAACAGGAAGTAGTTGGCCGTGGCCTGGACGACGCCCTTGGTGCGCGGCCACGGGTCGCGGCAGGCCGCGTTCTTCTCGGCGAGGAAGGCGGATTCCGCCGCCTTCGCCTGCGCGGTGGACCGCAGCAGGCTGGGATCGGTCCTGCCGATGATCTCCGGGCACACGTAGACGAGGTCCCACGAGTCCGCGCCCCAGGCGGCGCGCTCGCTGCCGGCCCGCGTCAGGAGAGCCTCCTGCTCCTCGCGGTCCTTCGCCCGGCACAGCTCCCGCCCGTACGCCAGGACCGCCTGGTCCGGCAGGGTGTCGGGGAACATGGGCGGGACTCCGCTCTCCCTGCTCCGCGCCCGGCACAGGAACGCGCCGTCGCGTTCAGCGGGCTTCAGGTCGCCGAAGGCGGGCCGGTCGTAGCAGTCCATCGACCAGCCGGTGTAGGTGAGCCGCGGGGTCTCGTGCGGGGGGATCGCCGCGATGATCGGCACCATGACCACGGCGGCCGCCGCGACGCGGATCACGCGCCGCCGTCCGGCCGAGAGCTCCGCCTGACGGCTCTCGCTCCTGGTGGGCAGTTCACGGGCGGTCGCCGCGATCCACACGGTGGCGACGAACCCCAGCGCGTCCATCAGGATCGGCATCAGCAACTGGGTACTGTAGATCTCCTGGGGGAGAAGGTCGACCGGGATCCACAGCGCGTAGACGCCGGCCGCCGCCCACCCCGCGGTCTGCGTACCAAAGCTCCAGCGGCCATCGCGCCGCTGCCCCGCGACCGTGAGGGCGGTCGCCGCCGCCGTGATCAGGGTCAGGCCCGTCGCGTAGACGGGGCCCGAGCCGAACTCCAGGAGGTCGAGTTCGTCGAGCAGGTCGTTGGCCATGGCGGCGAGCTCGACCGTGCACATCGCCCCGGCGGCGGCGCGCAGCACGCGGGACCGCCATCGGATGACGAGCAGGAAGAGGACGTAGATCGCGGTCCACAGCGCGAACGGGAGCGCCGCCTCGGCCGGACCGGGGAGCAGGTCGATCGGGATCCACAGCACGAGGTCGTACGCCACCGCCAGGTAGAGCAGCAGGCGCAGCGCCTTCTCCCGGCGGTCCAGCGGTCCCCGCATGGGGGTGCGCAGGATCAGCCATATCAGCGCGGCCTTGACCAGGGCGGCCAGGATCAGCGCCACGGTCGTCGTGGTGCTGAACCCGCCTTCGCCGGTGGAGAAGCGGGCGAAAGCGGGGGACGACCATTCGGCGGCCACCCATAGCCAGGGGTCGCCGAGTATCAGGCCCGCTACCGCCGCCGCAACGGCCAGACCTACCACGCTGATTCTGACAACTCGCCATAAACCATCCGGAAGCACGGCACGTGATCTTAGCGGGGCCCTCTGACATCGCCGTCCGCCGTCGCCTATCCTTGGGCGGTAACGAGGGGAGTACTTCCCAAGCGCCGCACCGGTCAGTACGGGCGTCCGAACGCCCCCGGGCGGCCGCCCGTATGCCACGGGCGAAGGAGACCTCGAACGATTCTTGACGCGTTCGAGGAGGTCGAATGTCCGCAGGGACGCTTCTGGCTGCGCCCGCGCAGGGGTCCATCGCATCGGGGCAGTTGTGGCTGATCACCGGTCTCGCCCTGGTGGCGTTGCTCACAGTGGACATCGTGCTGACCCGGCGCCCGCACGAGGTCCACATGCGCGAGGCCGTGGGCTGGTCGGTGTTCTACCTGGTGCTCCCGGTGGCGTTCGGCTTTTACCTGTGGGGCGGCTTCGGCGGCACGGTCGCGGTCGAGTTCTTCACCGGGTACGTGGTGGAGAAGTCACTGTCCGTGGACAACCTGTTCGTGTTCATGCTGCTGTTGACGGCCTTCGCGGTGCCACCGGAACTCACCCAGCGGGTACTCCTGTACGGCATCATCGGCGCACTGGTGCTCCGGGGGATCTTCATCGCGCTGGGCGCGGCGGCCCTGCAGATGGGCACGTGGGTCTTCGTGATCTTCGGTGCCATCCTGATCGTGACGGCGGCGAAGGTCTTCAAGCAGGCCAGGGAAGAGGGCGGCCAACGGGTCGACATCGACTCCATGCGCAGCGTCCGCCTGCTGCGGCGGATGGTCCCCGTCACCGGTGAGTACCACGGCTTCCGCATGCTGGTGCGAGAGAAGGGACGGCTGGCGGTCACGCCACTGGCCCTGGCCACCGTGGCGGTGTTCGCCACCGACATCGTCTTCGCCGTCGACTCGGTGCCCGCCGTGTACGGCGTGACCGAAGACCCCTTCCTCGTCTTCGCCACCAACGCCTTCGCCCTGCTGGGGCTGCGGGCGCTGTACTTCGTGCTGCGGGGCGCGCTGAGCAGGCTGCGGCACCTCGACTACGGCCTGGCCATCATCCTGGCGTTCATCGGGGTCAAGCTGGTGCTGCACTGGGCGCACGGCGTCTGGACCCAGATCCCGGAAATCCCCACCCTCGCCTCGCTCGGCGTGATCGTCGTGGTGCTGGTCACGGTGACGCTGACCAGCCTGCGCGCGGAGCGCGCCACCCGGAAATGAGAGAACCCGAAATGAGAAAAGGGGCCACGCCGACCGCTCGGGAGCGGTGGCGTGGCCCAGGGGAGATCAGGCGGCTACGGGGTCGGGTTGGCAGGTGGACAGTGACTGATAGTGGCGCAGCATCCTCCCGGCGTCGGGGCGGGTTCCGGTGAACAGGCGGAACGCCTCGGCCGCCTGGAAGACGAGCATGGCGCCGCCGCTCATGGTCCGGCAGCCGATGGCGCGGGCCGTCCGGAGCAGTTCGGTCTCGGCAGGGACGTAGATGAGATCGAGCACCCACTGGTGGGGGGCGAGCAGCTCCGGTGGGAACGGCAGCCCGGGATGGAGCGGCATGCCGACGGGGGTCGCGTTGATCACCCCGTCCGCGTGCCGCAGGGCGGACTCCAGATCGTCCGACGCGACCGCGCGTGGGCCGGCGAACCGCCGGTTCATCCGGGCCGCCAGGACGGCCGCGCGCGTCCGGTCGGCGTCCACGATGGTCAGCCGCCGCACGCCACGGCGCAGCAGCGCGTACGCGACGGCCGAACCGGCCCCGCCCGCGCCCACCAGGACGACCTCGCCGACGGCGACGTCCGGCAGGTCGTGGTCCAGGGCCCGGCCGACACCGATCCAGTCGGTGTTGTGGCCGATGGCCCTGGTCCCGTCGAACACCACGGTGTTGACCGCGCCGATGGTCGCGGCCTCGGGGGACACCTCCTCAAGACCTTGGAAGACGACCTGTTTACAGGGATGGGTGATGTTGAGCCCCGCGTATCCCATCCGCAGGGCCTCGTTCAGCAGCTCCGGCGTTCTGGTGGCGTCGAGGCCGAGATCGTCGATGTCGATGAGCCGATAGACGACCCTGAGCCCGTTCCGCTCTCCTTCGCGCTCGTGCAGCGACGGGCTCTTGGACGCGCCGATGCCGGATCCGATCAGTCCGGTCAGGAAGCTTTCAGCCATAGAGGTCGCTCCAGAGTGCGGGTTCGCTGTCGATTTCGATGAGTCCTCCCGGCGGCTCGCCGATGACGGCCAGCGCCGCTGCCGCGGCTCCCGCGCCGTCGAGGGCGAACAGGGTGACGTCATCCGGCACCAGCGGACGGCCGGTCCAGTTGAGCAGGCGCGGAGCCTCGAAGGGGCCCGACGTCTCCAGATGGCGCATGGGGATGCGCAGCCCGTCACCGGTGGCCTTGAGTACGGCCTCCTTTCTCGTCCACCAGGTGAGCAGCGCCGTACGGCGGCGCTCGTCGGGCAGTAGCCGGTAGGCGGACAGTTCCGATGGGGCGAGGATGTTCTCGGCGAGGAGGTCGTTGTCGATCAGCGTGGCGCCGTCCTCCACATCGATGCCGATCGGGGTGTGCCGGGCGACGGCGCAGACGATGTGCTTGTCGGTGTGCGACAGCGAGACCTCCAGGTCGGTGCCGCTGATCCGGGGCTTGCCATGCGGCCGGTCGCACGAGGAGCAGTGCCGTTCGATCACGATCTCGCCGGGCGCGGTGCCCAGGTGATGGGCCGTGGCGACGCGCAGCAGCGCGCATCCGTACGCGAACCCGGCGCGGGCGCCGGGCCGCCGGATCGCGGCGTAGCGCGCGAGCTCCTCCTCGTTCATGAACGCGGCAGGCCGCATGGCGTCGTAGGGTCCCGCCCGGACCCACCACACCCACACTTCGCCCGCGAGCGGCCTGCGCAGCAGGGAGGGTTCGAGCGCGGAGGTTGTCATGGTGGCCTCCTTAGCAGCGGGTCACGCGACGAGGACGCCCTCGACCGCGTCGCTGACCGCCACCGCGTCGGAGCCGGCGGTCCTGATCACCTCGTCCAGTTCGGCGTAGCGCTCTCTGAGCCGTCGCTTCAGCACCTTGCCCGTCACGCCGACGGGCAGCGCGTCGACGATCTCCAGCACGGTCAGGGGCGGGTGGCCGGCGGCGGCCAGGACCGTGTTGGCCTCGGCCAGCAGCCGCCGCGGGTCGGCGTTCTCGGCGGTCGTCGCGCCCACGGCGACCGTCTTGCCGTCGAGCGTCGCCGCGACGACGGCGACGTCCTTGATGTCGGCGACGTCGGAGAGGATCGTCTCCTCCATCAGCACCGAGTAGCCGGTCCCTTCCGCCGTCTCGATGGTGTCCACGGCGCGGTCGACGTGGTAGAAGTTGTCGTCCGCGTCGCGGTAGACCATGTCGCCGGGGCACCAGTAGCCGCCCAGCCGGCTGCGGTAGCTGGTGTCGGAGTCGTTCCAGTAGCCCGCGGTGATCGCCGGGCCCCTGGCCCCGAGCAGCCCGACCTCGCCGACCTCGCAGGGCGTGCCGTCCTTGCGCAGGACGGCCACCTCCGAGACGCCGACGGGCTTGCCCACGCAGCGGTCGTTCCGCTCCGACGCAAGGGTGGTGACCTTGAGCAGCACGGCCCAGCCAAGTTCGGTGGTGCCGAGCCGGTCCAGCCAGGCCGAGGGGGGCAGGTCGGGGCTGCGGTGCCCGAGCACCTTGAGGATGTGGTCGTAGTGGACGGCGTCCGCGGTGGTGACCCAGTGCCCGACCGAGTCGAGCACCCCCGGCTCCAGGTCGAAGGTGGCCAGGTCCACACAGGTGTGGCCGAAGCCCATGACCGAGGTGGGCCGGTGCTCCTTGATCAGCTCGACCAGCTCCCGGGGGCTCGGGTCGAAGGCCGGGATCACCGGGGTGCCGCCGAAGATGGCGTAGGTCGAGTAGTGGATGTTGCCGAGGTGCGACTGCGGCATCGCGGTCAGCATGGCGCCGCCGCCCGACGTCAGCGTCGGGTCGTCGATGGTGAGCCGGAAGAGCGGGCCGGCGACGCTGGACCGGTGGGTCTGGGTGACCGGCTTGGGCAGCCCGGTGGTGCCCGAGGAGTGCATGATCGAGACCGGGTCCTCGGGGTTGTGCTTCCAGCGCGCCTCGGCGGGCAGCACGGCCGGCGGCGGGGCGGGCAGCTCCTCCTCCAACTGGATCCAGCCCAGGCTGGGCTGCCGGTCGATCTCGTCCCCGAGCCGGGCCAGGTGCTCGCGGTCGGTGTAGAGGCCGACCGGGCTGGTCTTGCCGAGCAGCGACGCGGCGATCTCACACGGGGAGTTGCTGTTGATCAGTAAGGCCACCGCGCCGATGGAGGACAGCGCGAAGTAGTGGATCGCGTAGGCGAAGGAGTCCTTCGTGTAGACCGCGACGCGGTCGCGCGGCGCGACGCCCTTGTTGAGGTACCAGACGGCCCAGCTCTGCGCGAGCTGGTCGAGTTCCAGCAGGCTGAAGTCGCTCTGTGGCGACCCGTCGGTACGGGTGAGCGGGCGGGCCGAGCGGATGAAGCGCGCGTCGGGCGCCGGGCTGGACTCGATCGCGGACGTGAGCAGGTTGCCCCCGCCGATCCCCTGGCGCTTGGCGAATGCCTGGCGCTGGTCCATCGTCAGCAGCGCTCGTGCGGACAATGTCATGATCATTAGCCTTTCGAAGAATGGGTAAGTGACTGGAGCGCGGTTCTGTCGAGCTTGCCGACGCCGATCGTCGGCAGCGCGTCCAGCGGGACCAGCCGTTCCGGCAACTTGTACGAGGCCAGCCCCCGCCCGGTCAGATACCGCCGCACGTCCACGAGCGTGAGCGCCTGGGAAGGGACCACGAACAGGCAGACGGCCTCGCCGTACACCGGGTGCGGCATCGGCGCCACCCCGGCGGCCGACACCTGCGGCATCTGGCCGACGAGCGCCTCCAGTTCCTCGGCGCAGATCTTCTCCCCGCCGCGGTTGACGAGGTTCTTGATCCGGCCGACGACCTGCAGGTTGCCGTCTGGGCGCTGCCGTACCAGGTCACCGGTGCGGTAGAAGCCCTCGGCGGTGAAGGCCCTGGCCGTGGCCTCCGGATCGCCGTAGTATCCGGCGATCGTGGAGGGGCCGCGGGTGAGCAACTGGCCGACCTCTCCGGGGGGCACGGTCCGCCCCTCGTCGTCGACGATCCGGATCTCGTCGTGCGGCGACGCGGGCCTGCCCTGCGTCGTGCGCACGGTTTCGAGCGGGTCGTGCAGCCGGGTGAAGTTGGCCAGCCCCTCGCTCATGCCGTACACCTGCTGAAGCGTGCACGGCAGCGCCTCGTCGGCCCGGACGGCGAGGTCGGCGTCCAGACGGGCGCCGCCGACCTGGAGGACCTTCAGGCTGGACAGGTCGAACCGCTCCTCGCGCAGCACGCCCAGCCACTGGGTGACCAGGCCGGGGACGGCCGCCGCGTGGGTGACCCGCTCGCGCTGGACCAGTTCCAGGACCCGGCGCGGATCCTCGGGTGTGGCCAGCACGACCGTGCCACCGGACGACAGGGTGCCGAGGATGCCGGGGTAGGCCAGGACGAAGGTGTGCGTACCAGGCAGCACGGCGAGGTAGACCGTACGCTCGTCGACTCCGGCCACCTGCGACGTGCCGCGGATGACATGGCCGTAGTCCTCGTGCGTCCTGGCGATCACCTTCGGCGGGCCGGTGGTGCCGCTGGACAGCAGCATCAGCGCCGCCCTGGTGGCGTCGGCGGCCGTGACCGGGACGGCCGGGCCGGGGGCGCAGAGCCGTACCAGGTCGTGGTCGGGATCGTCGTCGCCCGCGACCAGCACGGTGGCCAGTCGCGGGTGCCGGTCGCGCAGTGCCGCGACGAGCTGCCGATGGCCGGAGCGGCGCTGCCTGCCGTCGACCGCGATCGCGGTCGCCTTGGTGATCTCCAGAATCCGGTCGAGCTCGTACTCGCGCAGGGTCGGCAGGGTCAGGACCGGCGGGACGCCGATCCTCATCAGCGCCAGCACGAGCACCAGGTACTCGACGCTGTTGGGCAACTGCACGATCACCGGGCCGTGCCCGGCGACGCCGAGCGCGCGCAGCCGCCCGGCGCAGCCCTCGACGCGGGCGGCCAGCTCACCGTAGGTGATCCGGCGGTCGTCGTGGACGACGGCCACCGAATCGGGCCTGCGGGCCGCCTGCGCGAAGATGACGGCGTCGATGGTCTCCGGCAGCCAGAGCCCGAGCCGGCGATATTGGGGGGCGTCGGGTACCCGCGGCACGTCGTCCGCGGGGGCCTGCGGCTCGTCCGCCGGTGCCTGCGACGCGGGCGCGGTGGCCAGCGCGGCCAGTTCGCCCAGGGTGTAGTCCTTGGCGTCCCACAGATCGACGTACACGCCGAATCGGCGCTCCAGTTCGAGCTCCAGCTCGGTCGTCTCGACCGAGCTGAGTTCGAGGTCCGCGCGGAGCCGGACCTCGGGGGTGAGCTCGTCCGCGGATACGCCGAGGGATGTCAGGACGCCGGTGAGGTGGGATAGACGCATTTTCGGTTCCTCCCAGATGTGGCGTCAGTCCTGCGCCAGGGACTCCTCGACGATGCCGACCACCGCGTCCAGCACGTCGGGCGTGTGCGCGGTGCTCAGGAACCAGGGCTCCAGCGGGTTGGGGTGGAAGTAGAGCCCGGCGGCCTGACTCCGGATCTGGAAGCGGCGGTGCTCCTCGAAGTCGATCAGTTCGACGGCCGCGTCGTAGTCGGACTCGGTCTCCTGCGGGCGCTTCAGCAGCGCGACGGACATGACGGATCCGGCCCTGGTGACGCGGGCCGGCCGGCCCGCGTCGGCGAACGCGGCGGTCAGGCGCTGCTCCAGGTAGGAGGTCGCGACGTCGAGCGTGCCGTACACGGACGGGTTGCCGCTGATCTTGGTCAGCATGGCGACCACGGCCGACACGGCCGCGTGGTTCCCCGAGAACACGCCCGCGTGGAACGCCTCGTTGCGGGCCAGCGGGGCCATCAGCTCCCTGCTGCCGCCGAAGGCCGCCACGGGGAAGCCGCCGCCCATCACCTTGGACACGATGGTCAGGTCGGGCCGCACGCCCAGCAGTTCCTGCGCCCCGCCGGGGGCCATCCGGAAACCGGTGATGACCTCGTCGAAGACCAGCAGGCCGCCGTGCTTGGCGGTCAGCTCGGCGATCCTCTCGACGAAGCCGGGCCTGGCCCAGACCATCCCGGCGTTGCCGCAGATCGGCTCCAGGATCACCGCGGCGATCGAGGTGCCGTACTCGGCGAAGACCCGCTCAAGCGCCTCCTCGTCGTTCCAGGGGAGCTGGAGCGTGTAGGTGAGCGCGGAGGGGATCATGCCGGGCGCGCCCGGCTCGGCGCCACGCGGGTCGTTGCCGTTGTTGGTGATGGCCGACTTGCGGAGCATGGTCTCGCTCCACCCGTGGTAATGGCCCTCGAAGGTGACGACGATGTCCCGCTTGGTGAGGTAGCGGGCCAGGCGCAGTGCCGAGGTGATCGCCTCGGTGCCCGAGTTGGCGAACCTGACCTGCTCGATCGACGGGACCAGGTCCCTGATCAGCTCGGCCGCCTGGTGGTCCAGGCGGTGCGGGATGCCGGTGATCGCGCCCTTGCTCAACTGCCTGGCGACCGCGCCGAGCACGTCGGGGTCGGCGTAGCCGAACAGGTGGGGGCCGTACCCCATGTTCACGTCGATCAGCTCATCGCCCTCGACGTTCCAGATGCGGCACCCCTCCGAGCGATCGAGCACCAGGGGAGTGGTGACACCCAGATTGCGCATGTTGCTGCTGCCACCACCGGCGATGACGGCACGGGTGGCCTCAAGCAGGCGTGCGCTGGCCAACGGTTCGACAGGGGTCTGCGTCATGGAACGGCACTCCTTGATCGGTGATGACCCGCACGTAGCAGGGGTCGTTCGGGATGTCGGCCAGGTCGGCCCGCAGGATGACGAGCTCGCCGCGCCGCGTCAGTTCCGCGAAGCGGTTGAACTTGTAGGTGATGAGCATCTGGCGGTTCTTGCCGGTGGCCACGTACTCGCCGTACAGGAGGGCCCCGGCGTCGCGGGCCAGGCGCTTGATGTGGTTGATGAGGATGGTGCCGACGCCTCTGGACATGACCCGGCACGACATGAGCAGCAGCTTCATCGTCCAGACGGTGTCGTCCTTCTCCAGCAGCGCCAGGCCGATCGTGCCGTAGGGCCCGTATCGGTCCTCAAGCGCGGCGGTGAGCAGGATGTGCCGGTCGGATTCGAGGAACCCCTCCAGCTCCGCGAGTGAGTAGGTGTATCCGGTGGTGTTGAGCTGGTTGGTGCGGAGCGTCAGCTCCTCGGCGCGCCGCAGGTCGTCCCGTACGGCGTGCTTGATCGTGAAGCGCATGCCGAGACCGCTGAGGAAGTCCTGCTGCGCGCCGTCGAACTCGGCTTCGACGGTCTTCCGGCGCTCGTCGGCGCGGTACATCTCGCGCCGGCGCCGGGAGTCCTCGGTGACGAACGCCGGGGTGAACTCCGGCCTGTCCGGCAGGCTCCCGACCTCGACCGCGTCGTAGCAGCGGACCTGCGGCAGCGCGGCGGCCACCTCGTCCCGCTCGAACGGCTGGTCGTCCACGAACGCGAACGTGTCGAGGCCGATGTTGATGTCGGCGGCGATGGCCTTCACCGACGCGGACTTCGCGTGCCAGCCGATCTGGGGGTAGAGGAAGTAGTCGGCCAGGCCGAACTCCGCCAGCTTGGCCAGCGCCGCCTCGGGGTCGTTGCGGCTGGCGATGGAGTGCAGGACGCCGCGCCCGTCCAGCTCCTTGAGCGCGGCCACGGCCTCCGGGAAGGGCCGCACGTCGTCGCCTTCGAGCAGGATGCCGTCCCACAGCGTGTTGTCCAGGTCCCAGACCAGGCACTTGACGGTCTTGGCCATGATCAGGACTCCCCGCTGGGAATGAGGCGCGCGATCATGGTCTGCTGGATCTGGGTGCTGCCCTCGATGATCTCCATGACCTTCGCGTCCCGGAACAGCCGCTGCGGCGACCCGGCGGGGTCGCAGCCGTGCGCCCCGAAGATCTGCACGGTGTCCGACGCGCTGCGCATGGCCGTGGTGGAGGCGAAGTACTTGGCCATCCACACGGCGGCCACCGCCTTGGAGTCGCCGGCCTGCACCAGTTCCCCGGCCTGGAGGCCGAGCAGCCGGGCCGCGGACACACCGGTCGCCATGTCGGTGACCAGCCGCTGCACCAGTTGGTGGTCGAGGATCGGCACGCCGAAGGCCCGCCGTTCCCGCGCGTGACCGAGCGACAGCTCCAGGCAGGACTGGGCCAGGCCGATCGAGCCCCAGCCCACGCTGTAGCGGCCGATGTCCAGCGCCGCGCTCGCCACCGGCGCGAGCCCGAAGCCGGCCCGTCCGAGCAGCGCGGAACGCGGCACCCGGCAGTTCTCGAACCGCAGCTCGGCGATCATGGACGCGCGGGTGCCGAGCATGCCGTCGATCGGCGACACCGTCAGCCCGGGCGTGTCCCGCTCGACCACGAAGGCGCTGTAGCGGCCCTTGGACCTGGCGAAGACCAGGAAGACGTCGGCTCCCTGGCCGTAGGTGATCCACCGCTTGACGCCGTCGAGCACGTAGTCGTCACCGTCGGCGGTGGCGACCGTGCCGATCTGCGCGACGTCGCTGCCCGCCCCGGCCTCACTCAGGGCGAAGGCCCCGATCCACTCGCCCCGGGCCAGCCGGGGCAGCCAGGCCGCGCGCTGTTCCTGGGTGCCCCACCGGGTGACGGCCTGGCTGACCATGCTGTGCACGGTCAGCACGCTGCGGATCGAGGAGCAGCCGTACCCGATGGCCTCGTTGAGCAGGCCGAATTCGATCATGTTCAGTTTGGACCCGCCGTACTCGGCCGGGATGAGCGCGCCCATGAAGCCCTGGTCGGCCATCGAGGTGATGACCTCCCTGGGCACCCGGCCCTCCTGGTCCCAGACGTTGACGTGGGGTTCGATCTCGCTCTGGACGAAGCGGCGGTACTCGCGCAGCAGCTTGTCCTGTACGTCGGTCAGTGAGTGCACGCCGGCGATCATCGACCTCATCCCACCGAGACGGCTGTCTTGGACAGCACGAAGGAGGTGATCGAATTGATCGACTGAAAGTTCTCGAACTCCAGGTCCTCGTCGGCGACGGCGATGCCGAACTCGCGCTCCACCATGTAGATGAGCTGCATCACGAACAGCGAGTTCGCGTAGCCGGAGGCGAAGATGTCCTCGTCGTCGTCGAAGCCCGTGCCGCTGATGTGGCTGCGCAGGAAGTCCCTGACCGTGTTCTTGACCGTTTCCATGGATCGATCTCCTACTCGTAGTCGTGGAAGCCGTGGCCGCTCTTGCGACCCAGCCGACCGGCGTCGACGAGCCGCGCCAGCAGCGGGCACGGGCGGTACTTGCTGTCGGCGAAGGACTCGAAGAGCCCCTGGATCGACAGCAGGATGGTGTCGAGTCCGATGAGGTCCGCCGTCTCCAGCGGGCCCATGGTGTGCCCGAAGCAGCCCTTGAAGATCCGGTCCACCTGGGTGGCGTCGGCCACCCCCTCGTGCACCAGATAGGCGGCCTCGTTGACGGTGAGCATGAGCACCCGGTTGGAGACGAACCCCGGCGAGTCGGCGACGACCACGCCCTCCTTGCCGATGGCGGCGAGCATGTCGAGCATCGTCTGCACGGTCTCGTCGGAGGTGTGGTAACCCCTGATGACCTCGACCATCGGCTTGAGCGAAACGGGGTTCATGAAGTGCGCCCCGACGATCTTGTCGGGGCGCTGGGTCACTCCGCCGACCCGGGTGATGGGGATGCACGAGGTGTTCACCGCGAAGACCGTGTGCGGCTTGCAGAGCTGGTCGAGTTCCACGTAGATCGGGCGCTTGACGTCCCAGTCCTCGGTGACGTTCTCCACCACGAAGTCCGCCTCCGCCACGTCGGCGAGCTCTGTGGTGAAACGGATGCGTGACAGGACCTCGGCCCGGGCGGCGGCGGGCGGCGGAGCCAGGCCGCGCCGGGCACCGAGCATCCGCTGGAAGCGCAGGCTCCGATCCACGGACTGCCTGGCCTTGTCCAGCACCTCGTCGGTGGTGTCCACCAGGACGACGTCGAAGCCGGCCTGCGCGAAGACCTGGGCCACCTCGCTGCCCATCACGCCTGCGCCGATGACCCCGATCGTCTGGATTGTGATGTCAGACATGACTCTCCATGAGTTGTGATTGCGGTTTGCCGGCACCGTCCGCACCGCCCGCACCGTCCGCACGCAGCGCGGCCGCCAGTCCGGCGACGGTCAGATCGTCGAAGATCGTGCCGATGGGCAGGTCCACGCCGAAGCCGTCGCGCAGCTTCGGCACGAGCTGCAGCCCCAGCAGCGAGTGCCCGCCCAGGTCGAAGAAGTCGTCGTGGACGCCGATCTTGTCCACGCCGAGCAGGTCCTGCCAGATCGTGACGAGGCTCTCCTCCAGCCCGTCGCGCGGCGCCTCGTACGGGGTGAGCAGAGCGGGTCGCGGATGCAGCTCGGCGGGGGTCGCCGGGCCGCCCGCGGCCGGGACGGCACGAGCCCGCGCGATCTGCTCGGTCACCGCGTCCATGGACCGCGTGCTGATCAGGACCTGTGTGTCGGACCCCGAGGCCAGCACGCGCGCGAACACCTCGTTGCCCTCCGCCGAGGTCATGCCGCTCTCCAGGGCGCTCTGCAGGAATCCCGAGGACTCGGCCTCGTCCGGCATCGGCGCGTCGTGGAAGCGGACCTTGTCGGGGGCGGCGTCGTGCGCGATCCGCAGCCGCTCGCCCAGGTCGTGGACCCGCTTGAGGACGAAGTCCTCCGCTTTCACCAGGACGTCGCCGTTCAGATCGGTGATCGTGAAGTCGGAGGTGACGGTCTCCTTTCCGGCCCGGTCGCCGTCGCGGTACTCCTGGTAGCTGAGGACGGACGCCGCAAGCGGCGCGAACACGCGCAGCGCGCCGTAGGAGATGGGAATGCGGAACTCCGCGGCGTGATGCACGCCGACGAAGGCCGACGCGATGTCGAGGAGGGCGGGGTGCAGTGGCAGCCCGGCGACCTCGTCCCGGTACGGCTCGGCCAGGTCGAGCCTGGCCAGGAACCGGCCGTCGCCGACGTACATCCGGCTCAGGCACTGGGACCTGGCGCCGAAGCCCATCGGCCCGGTGTCGCCCAGCTCGCCGAGGTCGCGCAGCCCGGCCGAGACACCGTCGACGTCCAGCCGGTCGGGACGGCGGACGGACAGCTCGCCGACCCGGCCGGTGGAGTGCAACTGCCACCGGTCGTCGTGCGCGCTGACGACCGCGAACGTGGTGCCGCCCGGTTCCCGCTCCAGCAGCACGCGGACCTCTCTGCGCCCGCCTTCGGGGATGACGATCGGCGTGTAGAAGGTGACCTCGGTCAGCTCCACGCCCGCGTCGCCGCGCTCGCGGTCGTCGCAGTACGCGGCCCTGACCAGCTCGAAGTGGCCGACGCCCGGCACCACGGGACGCCCGAGCATCCGGTGCTCGTCCACCAGCCAGGACCGGGTGGCATCGAAGTGCGCCACGTAGACGGAGGAGGCACCGCCGACCAGGCGGCGCTCCAGGAACGGGTGGGTGACCTTCCTGCCGCCCTGGTCGATGGTCTTGGCCGCCATGCCGACGTCCCGCCAGGCGTCCCAGTTGACCGAGACGACGCCGGGCTCGTGGTGGCCGACCGCGTCGAGGAAGGCGTTGGCCGAGGCGTAGTCCACCTGGCCGACGCCGCCGGTGACCGCGATGCCGGACGAGCAGAGCAGGACGAAGTCCAGCGGCAGTCCCAGGCAGGCGCGCCGCAGCGCCAGCGTCCCGGCGACCTTGGGGGCCAGCACTTGGGCCGCCTTGGCGGCGTCCTTGAGCTGGATCAGCCCGCCGCCGGGCACCCCGGCCGAGTGAACGACGCCGTTCAGTTCGCCGAACCGCTCGACGGCCTGCCGGACGACCAGGCCGACCTGTGCGGCGTCGGTGACGTCCGCGGCGGCGACCATGACGCTCGCGCCGTGCTCCTCCAGCCGGCGCACGGCCCTGACCCGCTCGGCGGTCTCCCCGGTGCAGGCGTCCCACTCCGCCCTGGGGGGCAGCGGGGTACGGCCGAGCAGCACCAGGTTGGCCTGGAAGTTCTCGGCCAGGTACCCGGCCACCGACAGCCCGATGCCGCCGAGCCCGCCGGTGATGAGGTAGGTCCCGCCGGGCCGCAGGCGCTGGACGCCGTCGGGCCGCAGCCGGGCCTGGTGGAACGTCCGGCGCAGGTGCAGCCGTCCTCTGATGGCCACGACGTCCGCGCCGGTGGGGGTGTCCACCTCCCGGTCCAGCTCGGCCAGCAGCCGGTGGGCGACGTCCACGGCGTCCTTGCCCGGCTGGGGCAGGTCCACGGCGCGGCAGGTGATCCGCGGGTCCTCCAGCGGCAGCACACCCACCGGGCCGAGCGCCAGCGCCTTGGCGGGCTGCGCCGCGTCGGTCCCGACGACGGCGTGCATCTCGCTGGAGACCACGGCGAGGGTCACCGGCTCGGCCAGCGTCTCCCCGCCCAGGGCCTTGGCGAGCGCGATCAGGCTGGTGAAGCCGTCCCTGGTCGCCGTGGCCACGGCCTGCTCGTCCAGCGGGTCCGCGGGCCTCTCGGAGACCAGCCAGAGGTGGACGATCCTCGTGGGCGGCCGGTCGCGCAGCCTGCTCAGCAGGGTCGCGTAGTCCGCGGCGTCCTCGGGGTTCACCTGGTAGGTGCCGTCGGGGCACGCGGCGAAGCCGGGGCCGGGCCGTACCAGGACCGCCTCGTCGCCGCGTTCGGCGAGCGCGCGCGACAGGCCCGTGGCGACGCCCTCGGAGTCGGCGAACAGCAGCCAGCGCCCGCCGTCCGCGTCCCCCGCCGCAGTGCCCGCCGCAGTGCCCGCCGCAGTGGGCGCGAGCGACTCCCAGTGCGGGACGTTGAACCAGTCCCCGAGCTCCAGGCGCCCGGCGGCGGGCTTCGCCGCCGCCGGCTTGTCCGATACGGCCACGCCGCCGCTCGGCCAGTAGCGGCGCCGCTGGAAGGGGTAGGTCGGCAGGTCGGCCTTGCGTCGCTCGGGCGTCACACCGTCCCAGTCGAGATCGACGCCGCACACCCAGAGCTTGGCCATGGTGGCGGCCAGGAACGCCGGATCGGTGGTGCGGTCGCCCGAGCCCGGCAGCGAGCCGAGGACCAGGCAACCCGCGTCGGCCGTGCGCGGCCGTGACTGGAGCGCCAGCGAGCCGAGCCCCTGGCCGGGACCGACCTCCAGCAGGACCCGTCCCGGCTCCTCCCACAGCCTGCGGATGCCGTCCCAGAACCGGACCGTGTGCCGCAGGTGCCGTGCGTAGTAGCGGGGATCGCGGGCCTCGTCCGCGGTGATCCAGTCACCGGTGACGTTGGACAGGTACGGGACGTTCGGCGCGTTGCGGGGGACCTCGGAGACGAGCCGGACGAACCGGTCGACGATCGGCTCCATCATCGAGGAGTGGAAGGCGTGCGTGGTGCGCAGCAGCCGGGCCGCGATCTTCTCGCCGGCCAGCCGCTCCCGCAGGGCCGCGATCTCCTCCTGCGGGCCCGCGACCACGCACAGGTCGGGCCCGTTGACGGCGGCCACGGACAGCCCCTCGCCCAGGGGCAGTTCGGCCTCGGGCGCCTGGACGGCGAGCATCGCCCCGCCGGGCAGCTCGCCGATCAGCTTGGCCCGCTCGGCCACCAGGTGCAGCGCGTCCGGAAGGGAGAAGACCCCGGCCAGCGTCGCGGCCACGTACTCGCCGAGGCTGTAGCCGATCAGCGCCTCCGGCCGGACCCCGCGCGCCAGCCAGACCTGCGCCAGCGCGTACTCGACGGCGAACATCACCGGCTGCGCGTGCTGGGTCTTGTCCAGCTCGCCGCCACCGCCGGACCTGCCGAGCATCGCCCGCAGGCCGCCCGCGGCCCGGTCACCCGCGGGGAACAGGACGGGACGCAGGTCGAGCCCCGACCTGTCGAGCAGGATCGCGAAGCAGCGGTCCAGGTGCTCCCGGAAGACCGGCTCGGTCTCGTACAGAGCCCGGCCCATGTGCTGGTACTGCTCGCCGAGGCCGGGCAACAGGAACGCGACCTTTCTGGGCTGCTGCGGGACGCTGAACGTCACCACCCGCCCCGGGGTGCGGCCGCGCAGCGCCGCGGCGGCGTCGTCGCGGTCGGCGACGGCCAGCGCGCGGCGGTGCGCGAAGGCGTGCCGGCCGGACTGGAGCGTGCGGGCCACCTGACCGAGCGGCACCTCATGCCCTTCCGCCAGCCAGTCGGCGAGCCGGTCGGTGGCGGCGTCCAGCGCCTCGGGGTCGGCGGCGGAGAGGGGCAGCACCTGCCAGCCGTCGTCCCCGGCGGTACGGTCGCCCGCCGCCGGGGCCTGCTCCAGGACGAGGTGCACGCCCGTGCCGCCGAGGCCGAAGGAACTGACCCCGGCGCGGCGCGGCCCTTCGGCCCGCCACTCGGTCAGCTCGGTGGAGACGCGGAGCGGCGAACGGTCCCAGGCGATGCGCGGATTGGGCCGGGTGATGTGCAGGCTCGGCGGGATCTCCGCGTTCTCCACGCAGAGGATGGCCTTGACCAGGCCCGCGATGCCGGCCGCCGCGTGGGTGTGGCCGATGTTGGTCTTGACCGAGCCGATCGGACGGGTGCCCGACCGCCAGCCCACCGCCCGGTAGGCGCGGGTGATGGCGTCGATCTCGATCCGGTCGCCCAGCGGGGTCCCCGAGCCGTGCGTCTCGACGTAGCCGATCGTGCCGGGGTCCACGCCGGAGCGGCGCAGGGCGGCCTCGATGATCCGTGACTGGCCCGCCACGCCGGGGGCGGAGAAGCCGACCCGGTCGGCTCCGTCGTTCCCCATCGCCGAGCCCCTGATCACGGCACGGATCCGGTCGCCGTCGGCCAGTGCGTCGGCCAGCCGCTTGAGCACCACGATGCCCGCGCCCTCGCCGATGACGGTGCCCTCGGCGGCGGCGTCGAAGGCCCGGCAGCGCGCGTCCGGCGAGAAGATCCCGCCCTTGTGGTAGTGGTAGCCGGGCACCTCGCCGGATCTGATGGTGACCCCGCCCGCCAGCGCCAGGTCGCAGGAGCCGGTGGTGAGCGACTCGCACGCCGAGTGCACCGCGACGAGCGCGGTGGAGCAGGCGGTCTGCACCGACATCGCCGGGCCGTTCAGGTTGAGCTTGTAGGAGATGCGGGTGGCGAGGTAGTCGTCGTCGGTGGACACCCCGGCCAGGAACTGCTCCGTCGGGTCGTCCATCTGCCCGAGCAGGCGGCGGTAGGCGTTCTTGTACGCTCCGGCGAACACGCCGACCCGGCCGGTGGGGTTGACCGGGTCGTGGCCCGCGTCCTCCAGCGCCTCCCACGCGCATTCCAGCATGACGCGGTGCTGCGGATCGATGAGCGTGGCTTCCTTGGGGTTGATTCCGAACAGTCCGGCGTCGAAGTCGCCGGAGTCGGCCACCACACCGGCGGCCGGCACGTAGTGCTCGTCCTCGATCAGTTCGCGGGAGGCGCCGGCCGCCGCCAGCTCCTCCGGCGAGAACCGGGTGATCGCCTCGGTCCCGGACCTGAGCAGCCGCCAGAACTCGGTGGTGTTCGCGGCTCCGGGGAATCGGCAGGCGATGCCGATCACCGCGATGTCGTGGCCGCCAACGGTTTCGGACATGGCGAGGTCGTCCCTCCGACGATGTGGTGTGAAAGTGAACCGAGATCAGGCCGTTAGGCCGGGCTCGGGTTGCGCTCTGGCCGGTCGGCGGCCGGGGTGGCCGCCGTCGTCTCCTCGTCCCGCGCGGGCGGGCGGACGACGGCGATCACGACCAGCGTCGCCAGCAGGGAAACGGCGGCGAGCGGGATCCAGACCCCGTGGCCGAGCCGTACCAGCAGCCAGCCGCCGAGCACCGGGCCGATCGTGCCGCCCAGGCCGAAGACGAAGTGGAAGCTGCCGAGGTAGTAAGCGCGGAGCCGGAGCGGGGAGATGACCGCCGGGTGGGCGAACATGGCGGGCCCACCGACGATCTCCCCGATCGACCAGATCAGCGTGCCGATGATGATCACGGCGGCGCTCATGGGCAGCGCGTAGACCGCGATCCCGGCGCCCATCAGCCCGAAGCCGAGCCCGATGGTCACCCGCGCCGGCCAGCTCTGGGTGACCTTGGTGGCGAGCAGCTCGAAGGCGATGACCAGGAAGCCGTTCAGCGAGACCGCGGCCGTGTACCAGATGAGGTCGATGCCGGCGGCCTTGACGTCGAGCGGGAGCGTGGACAGGTACTGCCCGTAGACGGCCGTGTGCACCAGCGTCGAGACGAGGTAGGCCAGGTAGCGCCGGTCCCGCAGCACCTCCCGGTATCCGCCGCGGTCGTTCGCCGGGTCGTCGGGCACCTGCTCCTCACGCCCGGGGAGCGTGTAGAAGGCCGCCACCGCGAAGGCCATCGCGATCAGCGCCTCACCCCAGAACAGCAGCCCGTACTGCTGGTGCATCAGGTTGTACAGCCCGAACCCCAGGATCGGCGCGGCCATCGCGCCCAGGTTCACCGCGAACCTGGACATGGCGAACACCATCACCTGGCGGTCGTCCGGGGTGAGCTGCGACAGCAGGGTGGCGGACGCGGGCCGGAACATCTGGCCGGTCAGACCGACCAGGGCCACGGCCGTCAGCAGGAGGGGGTAGCTCGGCAGGTACAGCAGCGAGGCGATGAGCACGCTCGATCCGCCCATGCCGATGACCGTGGTGGCGCGGGTGCCGAACCGGGCGGCCAGCGAGCCGCCGATCAGGACGCCGATCATGGCGCCCGCGCCGTACGCGCCGAGCCCGAAGGCCGCGGCGTCCGGTGAGTATCCCTGGGCGGCCAGGTACAGCACCAGGAAGATGTTGAGGAAGCCGCTGAGCCGGTTGACGAAGATGCCGACCAGCACCGTCTTGACGGCGGCGGGCGACTCCCGCCAGGTGCTGAGGACGCGCGCCTCCATGTCAGCCCTCCAGCCGGATGGTGAGGGCGGCCCGGACCCGGCGTTCCAGCTCGTCCAGTTCGGCGACGGTCGGCGCGTCGATGAGGAAGCTGACCGCGCGGTCGTCGGAGCTGCACAGCGGTTCCAGCCGGTGGCCGCGCTCCTTCAGCACGAGCACCGCCCGCAGCGTCGGCGGGTCGTCGGGCCCGCCCGGCGCCACCTCCGGCCAGGCCGGCGCGCCGCTCACCCACTGCGGGGTGACGCCCGGCCAGTCGAGCGTCACGTCGGCGAGCACGCCGGGCCCGTGTTCGAGGTAGACCTCCCTGGCCTGCCGCTGGGGCGTCGGGTAGGAGGCGGGCTCGCCGAGCGCGATCCTGACGAGCTCCGGCTCGATGAGGCTGCCGGTGGCCAGGCCGTACAGGATGGTGATCCCGTCACCGGGGGGACGCGCCGCCACCTCCATCAGGTACGGCGTGCCGTCGGCGGTCAGCCGCCACTCGGAGTGCGCGATCCCGTCCTGGAAGTCCAGCAGCTCCATCAGCCGCCGGTTGGCCTCCAGCAGGATGTCCTGTTCACGGGAGGGCTCGTTGGCGAGGGTGTGGCACAGCTCGACGAACGTGTCGCTGTGCTGGTCGGTGGTGCGCTTGCGCAGCATCCCGGCGAAGATCAGCTTGCCGTCCTGTACCAGGCTCTCCACCGAGTACTCCGGGCCGATGACCTTCTCCTCGACGAGGAGCGTCTCGTAGTCGGGATAGTCCACGACGCGCTCGCGCAGCTCCTCCTCGTCGTGCACGGTCCACACGCCCGAGCTGGAGTGCCGGGTGGCGGGCTTGAGCACGGCGGGGAACCCAACGCGGCTGGTGAAACTCTCCCGCTCGGTGGCGGGGATGATCTGCGACTCGGGGCTGAACTCGGGCGCGTAGAGGCGCTGAAGGTACTTGCTCCGGCAGGCGCGGCCGGCCCGCAGGCCAGGGGAGCGGAGCCCGAGCGCGTCGGCCACCACGCTGGTCGGCTCGACCAGCGTCTCGCCCACGGCGCAGATGCCGACGATCGTGTACTCCGCGAGCCAGTGCCGCGCTCCCGCGATGACACCGGGCAGGTAGGAGTTCTCCATCCGCAGGTCGCCGTCGGTGAAGGCGAAGTCGCTGATCGCGGCGGCGGCGTTGCCCGGCTCGGCCGCGGCGGTCAGCGCCGCCTCGCGCCAGTCGGACGGGGTGATCACCAGGATCTTCAGGCCGCGCGCGGCCAGCGCGGCGAGGAAACGCGGCGCGCGGCTGATGACGTAGAACGACCCGGTGAGTATGAAGGCCTCGGGTTTCACTGCCACTCTCTTCTCATCAGTAAGAAGGTTCCTTGCGAAGCAGGTGGCGGTGGTCGATGATCTCCGGCTGGTAGACCAGCTCGTGCCATGACTCCGGCCGCACCGGCTCAAGGGATATGGAGACGACTCCTTCGTCGACTCCGAAGGCGCTGGTCACCGCGTCGGTGACCGTCGCGAGCAGGGCGTTCTCCTGCTCCTGGGTGAGTTCGGCGGGAAAGTGCTTGATGGAGATGTGCGGCATCGGAGGCCTCCTGGGACTCATGCGTTGGCGTGGTGGGGGCGGGGGAGCGCCGGATCGTCCAGCACCAGCCCGTCCATGAACCACGCTTCGACCTGGCGCAGCCGGGCGACGCAGGTCGCCCGGTCGGGTCCCGACACCAGCGTGGTGAGCAGGAAGTCCGCCGAGAAGGTGGCCGCCCGCATGGTCTGTCCCGGCTGGACGAAGACCTGGTACTTCTCGATCCACGGGAACGGCGGCGGGCCTTCGGGCACCGAGACCACCCTGCCTGGCCGTTTCATCAGCACCAGTTGGCCGGTCATCCGGCCGGGCAGCGGCCGCTCCGGACCGGCCTCGGTGAGTACGGCCGGTAGCGGAAGGCCGAGCTGGGCCCGTACCCACGACTCGGTCGGATCGACGCCGAACAGGATCCGGATGACGTCGCGGACCGAGGCGCCGCCGGTTCGGCAGGCGATCTCGCACAGCACCAGCTCGTCGCCGGGCGTGTGGAAGATCTCGGCGTGGAAGGCGAAGTCCCGGGGGCCGGGCAGCGCCTGGAGCGCCCGCTCGGTGAGCTCGATCAGGCGGCCGGTCAGCGGGTCGTCCACGTCGAGCGTGACGTCCATCCGGCCGCCCCGGTCCTCACGGAAGGACGACAGCGAGTAGAGGTACTGCGACGGCCAGGCCAGCACCACCCGGCCGCCCACCACGAGCCCGTCCACATGGCACATCGGCCCCGGCACGAACCCCTCGACGATCAGGTTGGGCGGGTGCTCGCCGTACAGGTCCGGCTCGTCGGCCAGGTACGCCTCCAGCTCGTCGGCGGAGCGCAGGATCCGCAGCCCCACCGAGCCGGCGCTGTCGCGGGGCTTCACCACCACCGGGAAGCCGTGCTCCCCGGCGAAGGCGAGCAGGTCCGCGGCGCACTCGACGACCCGGTACGGAGCCACCCGCAGGCCCGCCGCGATGAACCGCTCCTTCATGAGGACCTTGTCGCGGAAGGGCAGCACGCTGTCCATCCGCTGGCCGGGCAGCCCGAGGATCTCCCGAAGCTGGGCGGCCCGCTCCAGGTCCCGTTCCTGGCAGGCCACGATGTGCCGGACGCCGTGCTCGCGGGCCAGGTCGAGGCAGAGCGGCTCGACCTGGCCGCCGGTCTCGTAGCCGGGCACCGCAGCCGCGTGCAGGTAGCCGTCGGTCGCCGGGGCGAGGTTGCCCTCCTCGGCGGTGAGCAGCAGGACGTCGCCGCCGTACCCGGCGACCCACCGGTCGTAGGGGGTCGCGGCGATCGAGCCGCGGTAGTGCAGGACCAGGACGCTCATGGTGCGGCCTCCCGCGCGGCGGCGGGCAGGGCCGCCTGGGCGCGTACCGCGGCGCGGGTGGACGCGCCGCGGGGATCGTAGTGGATGGTGTCGATCAGCCAGTCGCCGGCCACCGCGCGCACCGCCTCGACGGCGCACGGGTGGCCCGGGGTGTCCGGCAGCAGCGCGAGGGCGGCGTCGGTCACGGCGATGCCGGGGCCGCGGTGCCGCACCCCGCGCACGGGGGACTCGACGGTCAGGTCAGGCACCAGGGCGGCGTCCACCGGCAGCCGTCCGGTGGCGAAGGCGCGCAGCTCCTTCTCGTCGCGCAGTTCGGCGACGACCGGCCGGTCCGGCGCCCGGCGCCGCCGGACGAGGAGGGGGTAGCCCCAGCGGTGCGCGTACCAGTACAGGTCGCACACCCGGCGCACCCCCGCCCGCCGTACAACGGGAATGCCGGCCCGGCGCAGCAGCGCCCGCGCCGCCACCGGGTCCGACAGCGGCAGCGCCGCGTCCTTGGGCTGACCGGGCAGGCCGAGCAGGTCGCGCAGGCCGCCCGCCCTGACCTGGTCGGCGGGATCGACCGCGACGATGGCCGTGACCTGGCCGCGTGCGGCGAGGTCGCGCACCGCGGTCTCCGTCTCGGCGGTGAATCCGAGCCCGGTCAGGAACCGCAGGCCGCCGTAACCCGTACGGTTCACGGCCGGCCTCGGCCGGCCGGTCAGCAGTAGCGGCGCGGCGTCCAGCCACTGCGGGTAGGGGAGCAGCGGCCGGCCGGGCCGGTCCAGGATGACGATGCTCACGGGTCGCCCTCCATCCTGACGGTCACCGTCTCGATCAGTTCGTCGCAGAGCCGCACGGCCTTGTCGGTGTCGGGCGCGACGACCGCGACCAGGCCCAGCCGGTCCCAGTTGTCGCGCATCCGGCGCACCACCGCCCCCGGCCGGGCGCTCACCTCGACGGCGAGCACGTCCGGGTGCGCCCGCAGCTCCTCGACGCCCTCGACGGCGGCGATCCGGCCGGGCCTGCCGACCAGTCCGCGCGCGCACGCGGCGGCGATCGGCTCCGGCCGGTCCGGCAGCGCTTCGACCAGGCCGAACGGCCAGGCGAGCGTGTAACGCGTCAGGTCGATGCCGTAGGCCGCCCGCACCAGTGCGCCGATGCGGCCTCCGCCGATCCGGTTGTGGGACTCGATGACCAGCGGGCCGCGCGGCGAGACCCGCAGCTCGGTGTGCGCAGGGCCGTCCGCGACCCCGATCACGTCGAGGAACTCGGCCGTCGCGGCGGTGAGCGCGGCGGCGGTGCCGGCGTCCACCCGGGCGGGCATGGCGTGGCCGAGTTCGGCGAAGTGCGCCGAGCCGACCAGCTTCTCGGTGATCGCCACGACCACGTGCCGCCCGGCGAAGCTGAAGCTCTCCACGCTGTACTCGGGGCCGGAGATGTACTCCTCCATCAGGTAGTCCTGGACCTCGTACAGCGTGGTGCCCCGGTCCACCCCGTCCGCGCGTGTCGCCCGCACCCGTTCCCACACCGGTCCGGCGTCCTGCGGCCCGCCGACCAGCGAGATGCCGAAGCCGGCCGTCAGGTCGGTGGGCTTGACCACGAAGGGGTAGCCGTGCCGGTCGCCGAACGCGCGCAGGTCGTCCAGGGCGTGCAGCGGCTCGGCGGCGACCGTGGGCGCGCCGGACGCGGCCAGGTGCCGCCGCATGGCCAGCTTGTCGCGCAGCAGGTGGGCGGCCCGGTGGCCGGTGCCGCCGAGTCCGAACAGGTCGTTGATCCGGCCGGCGGGTTCCAGACCGGGCTCGGTCAGCGACAGCGCGGCGGAGAAGTTCCAGATCTGGTGCGCCGCCTCGGCCAGCGGCCGGAGCACCGCCCAGTCGGTGTAGTCGGCGATCAGCGTGACGTCGGCGAGTTGGGCCTGCTCGGGCTGGAACTTGTCCTTGTGCTGGACGAGGATCACGTTCAGGCCGAGCGACTTGGCCAGCCGGATCGGCTCGGTGAGATGGCCGATCAGCAGCAGGGTGCGGGCCGGGTCCAGCGCCACGGGCGCGACCCGCTGCACAGCGTTCACCGGCGTGCCCTCGGGTTCCACCCACAGCAGCGCCTTGGCCTCGGCCGCCCGCTCGCGCGCCGCCTCGGGGGTCGGCCCCTCGGTGAGGACGTAGCCGTGCCGGCTGCCCGAGTGCCGGGTGACCGGGAGCACGTCACCGGGCCCGAAGCGGAACTTCACCTCGTGCACGAAGGGCAGCCCGGCGATCCGGTCCACCCCGCCGGCCGCCGCGATCGGGCCGGGCGGCAACTGGAAGAAGGACACGCAGCTCGTCGCGTGCGCCGGTCCGGGTACGACAGGCCGTCCGGCCAGGGCCTCGAAGACCGCCGCCTCGACGTCGAACCCGGTGGCGACCCTGATCAGCGACGGGATGCGGTCGCCGCCAAGGCGGGCCTGCGACTCGACGATCCGGGGACCGTCGCCGGTGAGGATGACCTCGGTGTGCGCGGGGCCGAACGTGAACCCGGCCGCGTCCAGGAAGGCGGTCACCAGGCCGGCGACGGCCGTCGCGTCCGCGTCCGGCAGCGGCGCGGGGAACACGTGCCCGGTCTCCACGAACAGCGGTGGCGGCATCGTCTCCTTGGCGGTGATGCCGATCACCTGGTGGCGTCCGCCGGAGGACAGCGTCTCCACGCTGAACTCCGGGCCGCGCAGGTACTCCTCGGCCAGCACCGGGCCCTGGTAGCCGAAGGCCGCAAGTTCGGCGGCCCAGCCGTCCAGCTCGTCCATCGCGTGGAGCAGCCGTACGCCGGCGCTGCCCTGCAGGCCGCAGGGCTTGACGATCACCGGCAGGTCGAACCCGGTCGGCGAGGAGGCCAGCTGGCCGGGTGTGTCGGCCCGGACGGACCGAACCGGCGACAGACCGTGCCGGGCCAGCAGCTCGCGGGTCGCGCCCTTGTCGTTGAGCGCGCGGATCGCCGCCGGGGTGTTGGGCGCGAGGCCGAGGGTGTGCGCCTCCTCGGCGACCGGCAGCATGGTCTGCTCCTTGCCCAGGTGCAGCACGTGGGCCACGTCGCGGGCGACGGCCGTCTCTCGGACCAGCCGCCGCAGCTCCGCCACGTCGGAGAAGTCGGTCAGCAGCAGCTCGGCGGAGTGCGCGGCCACGTCCCGCAGGTACTCGGGCGTCTGCAGCGCGGGATCCCAGATGGAGTACACGGTGAAGCCGGCGGCGACCGCCTTCTCCACCAACTGGCTGTACGGCTGCACCATCAGCAGCCGGGCGTTGTCAGTCACCGGACCGCGCTCCTTCCAGCTCTGGTGTGCGGTGGCGCAGCTCCCGGAAGAGCGATCGGTACAACTGGACGGCGGTGGCCCCGAACACCACGTAGAGCGCGGCCATCCCCCAGGAGGGCAGCACCGAGCCGAGCGACACGCACACCGAGCCGACCACCAGGCCGAGCCGGATGGCCAGGCCGTACGCGGCCATGTACTTGGTGCGATCCGACGCGGGCACCAGGTTGGCCAGCAGGGTCTGCTTGACCGGCGCGTTCATCAGCTCTCCCACGGTGACGACCACGGCCGCCCCGATCAGGACCCAGACGTCCCCGCTGACCGCCCAGACCACGTATCCGGCGGTGAACAGCGCGATGCCGACCACCAGCCGCCGTTCCTCGGTCAGCCGGCCGAACAGGCGGGCCGCGAACAGGCCGAGGCAGACGACCAGGGCGGTGTTGACGGCACGCAGGATGCCCAGCGTGTTGACGCCGTCCACGGTGAGGTGCCACGGGCCGGCGTCCAGCAGCGGTTGCGGGGTGAAGTCGCTGCTCAGCCGTACCGCGATGTAGGTGGAGATCTGCACCTCGATCGCCCGGACCAGCAGCGCGGCCAGCACCAGCCGGAGGAAGATCTGGTCGCGGGCCACCGAGACGTAGCCGGTCAGCATGGCGCCCAGCCCACCGGCGGTGCCGCTGGGCGCGGTCTCGCCGACGGCGAGCCAGGTCACCAGGAAGATGCCGAGGTTGACCGCCACACCGGCCAGCAGCAGGTGGAAGAAGAAGCCGGTGTAGAGGAAACCGCCGGTCAGCGAGCCGAGCATGAAGGCCACGTTGATCGACCAGTACTTGAGCGTGTACACCGTGGTGCGGTTCTCCGGCGTGGAGACGTCCGCGATCATCGCCTCGCCGGCCGGCAGGGCGATCGCCGCGCAGCCGGCCGCGCCCAGGTAAAGCACGTACGTGAGCACGCCCGAGCCGCCCAGCGGCGAGTTCACCAGGGCCAGCCCGGCGAAGCAGAGCACGCCGCCGAGCTCCCCGAGCAGCAGGATCGGGCGGCGGCCGTGGACGTCCGCCAGGTGCCCGCCGGCCAGGGTGCCGCCGATCGCGACGACCGCGGTCCCCAGGGTCATCAGGCCGGCCAGGGCCGGCCCGTACAGCCCGGAGAAGTGGATGACCATCAGCGGGACCAGCATGATGTCCATGAAGCGCTGGCAGAAGCCCACGCCGAGGCGCAGCTTGACGGTGCGGTGCAGCTCCCGGTAGCCCATCAGACCGGCCACCAGCTCAGATACCGCTCGCCGCTGTCCGGGAAGATCGTCACGATGGTCCGGCCGGACAGGTCGTGGCGGCGGGCGAGTTCGGCGCAGCCGTACGCGGCGGCTCCCGAGGAGATGCCCACCAGCAGCCCGGTGCGGGCGGCGATGGCCCGGGTCATCCGCGCCGCGCCCTCGTCCGGCACCGTGATCACCTCGTCGATGCAGGTGATGTCGGTGACGGGGCTGGTGAAGCCGCCGTTCAGGCCGGGGATGCGGTGCGGCCCGGGGGAGCCGCCGGACAGCAGCGGGGAGCCCGCGGGCTCCACCGCCACGATCCGCAGGTCAGGGTTGCGCTCACGAAGGTAGTGGCCCGTGCCGGTGAGGGTGCCACCGGTGCCGACCCCGCAGATCAGCACGTCCACGGTGCCGCCGGTGCCCGTCCAGATCTCCGGGCCGGTGGTCGCGTAGTGCGCCCGTACGTTGTCCGGGTTCTCGTGCTGGCGGGCGTACCACGAGCCGGGGATGGCGGCGTGCAGTTCCTCCGCCCGTTCCACGCAGCCCAGGAAGCCCAGGGCGGGATCGGTCAGCTCGATCCTGGCGCCCAGCATGCGCAGGGTGAGCATCCGCTCCTGCGACGCGTTCTCCGGCAGCACGATCACGCACGGATGACCCCGGGCGGCGGCCAGCGACGCCAGCGCGATGCCGGTGTTGCCCGAGGTGGACTCGACCACGGTGGCGCCGGGCGCCAGTACGCCGGACTCCTCGGCGGCCCGGATCATGTACGCCGCGGCGCGGTCCTTGACGCTGGACAGCGGGTTGGCCGCCTCCAGCTTGGCGAGCACGGTGGCGTCCGCGGGCACGCCGTCGAGCTTGAGGCGGAGCAGCGGGGTCCCGCCGATGAGGTCCTCGACCGTCTCGACGCCGTAGGACAGGGCCGGGGGCGGTGCGGGGGGCGTGGCGAGGGACTGCGTAGTACTGATCATTCGGATCACCATCGTTCGGTAGTGCTGACCGGCACCGGAGGCCCCGGGGAGCTAGACGTCGGCGTGCGCCAGGCTGGGCGACCTGCGGACGGCGAACCCGGTCCGCAGGTAGTACCACCAGGTGACGACGGCGCAGGCGACGTAGATCGCGAGGAAGGCGGTGAACGCGGCGTCCAGCGTCCCGGTGGCCTCACGGGACAGGGTGAACGCGAGGTTGATCAGGACGCCGCCGGCGGCCCCGACCGCGCCCACGACCCCCACCGCCGCCGCGGCCTGGCGCCTGGCGGTCGTCAGCAGCGGGGCGGGATCGGTTCCGTCCGCCAGGGCGCTCGCGCGGGCCTGGGCGGAGAAGATCAGGGGGATCATCCGGTACGTCGCGCCGTTCCCCACCCCGGACAGCACGAAGAGCCCGACGAACGAGGCGAAGAACAGCCAGAAGGCGTTCAGGCGCAGGCTGGTCAGCACGCCGCCGACGCCGACCGCCAGACCGGCGAAGGTCCACAGCGTGACGCGGGCCCCACCGATCCGGTCGGCGAACCAGCCTCCGGCGGGGCGGGACAGCGAGCCGATCAGCGGTCCCAGGAAGGCCACGGCGACCTGCCCGCCGAACTGGTATTGGATCAGTGCGGGGAAGGCGAACGAGAACCCGATGAACGAGCCGAACGTGCCGACGTACAGGAAGGACATCACCCACGTCTGCCGGTTGCGCATGGCGCGGCGGTAGGAGACGCCGTCCGGCGTGGCCGAGGTCAGGCTGTCCATCCGCGCCCACGCGGCCACCGCGGCCACGCACAGCAGCGGCATCCACATCAGCGCCGCGTACGCCAGGTTAAGCCCGGTGCCCAGATGGATCACCAGCACCACGATGAGCTGGGTGGACGCGACGCCGAGGTTGCCCGCGGCGGCGTTGATCCCCAGGGCGACGCCCTTCCTGCCCTCGGGGAAGAAGAAGGAGATGTTGGCCATGGAGGAGGAGAAGTTGCCGCCGCCCAGGCCCATCGCCGCCGCGGTGAGCAGGAAGAACCAGTAGGGGGTGCCGGTGTCGGTGACCGCGACGGCCAGCATCCCGGTGGGGATCAGCAGCACCCCGGCGCTGAAGGCGGTGAAGGCCCGCCCGCCGAACCTCGACACGGCGAAGGTGTACGGCACCCGCAGCGCGGCGCCGACCAGGTTGGGCACGATGAGCAGCCAGAAGATCTGGGTGAGGGAGAAGGAGAATCCCGCGTCGTCGAGGAAGGCCACGACGATGCTCATCAGCACCCAGACCGAGAACCCCAGGTTTTCCGCGAAGATCGATAACAGCAGGTTCCTGGTGGCGACGCGCCGCCCGGTCGTCTGCCAGAAGTGCGGGTCGTCGGGCTCCCAGTGGGATATCCAGCGGCCGGGCCGCCGGGTGTGATCGGTCATTTCTCACTCCAAAGTCTCATCGGAGAGCCAGTCGGCGAAGCTCCGCACGACCGGCCGGCAGGAGCCGCAGCCGGTACCGGCCCGCGTCCTTTCGATCAGCGCGTCCGCGTCGTCCGCCCCCGCGTGCCAGGCGTCGACCAGATCGGCCTTGGTGATGTGGTTGCATCTGCACACCGTGGCGGTCGCGGCCATGACGGCCGGGCCGGACGCGGGTGCGTCGGCGGGAAGCGCCCGTCCCAGCAGCAGCGCGAGCCGGTCGTCCGGGACGGGCACGCTCTGCACGTGGTGATAGGCGACGGAGGCGGCGGCGTCGGGGAAGCCGAGCATGATCGCGCCACGGACGCGGTCCCCGTCGACCAGCAGCTTGGCGTACCGTCCGCGAGCCGAGTCGGAGAAGCGCAGTTCCTCGGCACCGGTCGCGGTGGAGGCCCCTACGACGGCGAGTTCGATGTCGCGGGCCTTGAGCCGGGTCACCGTCGGGGTGCCGACGTAGCGCGCGTCGCCGCCCGTCAGCAGCTCGGCCAGTGCCTCGGCCTGTTCCCACGCCGACTGCACCAGACCCGAGACCGCCCCGGGATGCTGCGCCACGTCGCCGATCGCGTGGACGGCCGGCGCACTCGTGCGCAGCAGGTCGTCCACGACGATCCCGGCCTCGACGGCCAGCCCCGCCGCGACCGCGAGCTCCGTCCTGGGCCGCACACCGGCGGCCACCACCACGAGCGTGGCCTCGACATGACCGCCGTCGTCCAGCTTCAGACCGTCGTCGGGCAGGTACCGGGAGGCGTATCGCCCCAGCCTGAACCCGATGCCGTGCGCTTCGAGCCGCCGGACCAGCAGGGTCCCCGACTCGTGGTCGAGGTGGCGTTCCATCAGGTGCGCCGACGGGTGCACGACCGTGACGGCGCAGCCGCGCCCGGCCAGGGCGCATGCCGCCTCCAGGCCGAGCAGCCCGCCGCCGAGGATCGCCACGCGCGCCCCGCGCCGGGTCGCCTCGTGCGCGATCCGCCGGCAGTCGCCGAGCGTGCGGAACGGCACGACCCCGTCGGCCGGTACGCCGTCCTCACCGGTCAGCCCCTCAACAGGCGGGAGCCGGGGCTCGGCACCGGTCGCGAGGACGAGCACGTCGTAGGGCACGCGCAGGCGCGAGGTGTGCACGGCGCGGCCACGGGTGTCGATGGAGGTGACCACCACGCCCTCGTGCAGGCGGACGCCGCGCGACTCGGCCCAGCCGGGCGGGTAGAGCATCAGCGATTCCGCGCTCAGGGTGCCGGCGAGCAGCCCGGACAGCAGGACCCGGTTGTAGGCGGGGCCGGTCTCCTCACTGACGACGGTGACCCGGCAGCGCGAGCCGTCCGGGTCCCGATCGGTGATCTCCTCGGCCAGGCGCATGCCGGCCATCCCGCCGCCGACGATCACGACCTCGCGTGGCGGGTTCACGGCACACGCTCCAGGCGCACGGCGCAGACCTTGAACTCGGGCATCCGGCTCAGCGGGTCCAGCGCCGGATTGGTCACCAGGTTGGCCCGGTGCGAGCCGGGGAAGTGGAACGGCAGGAAGACCGTGTCGGGCCGGATGCCGGGGGTGAGCCGTACCTTGGCCAGTACCCCGCCGCGCCTGGAGACGACGCGGACCGGGTCGCCCTCGGCCAGCCCGTGCCGGGCGGCGACGGCCGGGTGGATCTCGGCGAACATCTCGCCAGCCACCGCCATCAGCCGCGCCACCTGGCGGGTCTGCGCGCCCGACTGGTACTGGGCGAGGACCCTGCCGGTGGTGGCGAACAGCGGATACTCGGCGTCGGCCCGCTCGTCGGGGGGCTGGTGCCGTACTGGTACGAAGCGGGCGCGGCCGTCGGGATGGGCGAACCCGTCCAGGAACACCCGTGGCGTGCCCGGGTGATCCGGCTCGGGGACCGGCCAGTGCAGCCGTTCCCCGGCGCGCAGCCGCGCGTAGGTGACACCGTGGTAGTCGGCCTTGCCGCCCCGGCTCGCCCGGCGCAGCTCGTCGAACACCGCCTCCGGAGATCGGGGGAAGCGCTCGCCGGGCTGGCCGAGCCGGGTGGCGAGCCCGTGGAGCACGTCCAGGTCGGTGCGAACCCCCTCAGGGGGCCGGACCGCATGCCCGCGCAGCAGCACTCTTCCCTCCAGGTTCGTCACGGTGCCCGTCCCCTCGGCCCACTGCGTCACCGGGAACACGACGTCGGCCAGCGCGGCCGTCTCGGAGAGCACGACGTCGGCGACGGCGAGGAGGTCGGTGGCCGCCAGCCGTTCGGCGACGTGCGCCGCGTTCGGGGCCGACACGGCGGGGTTGGTGCCGAACACCAGCAGCGCGCGAACCCCGTCGGGCGTGCCCAGACCGTCCAGCAGCTCGTACGCGGAAGGACCCGGCCCGGGTAGGGAAGCCGGGTCCACACCCCAGACGGCGGCCACGTGGGCACGGGCCAGGGGATCGGCGATCGAGCGGTAGCCGGGCAACTGGTCGGCCTTCTGGCCGTGTTCCCGCCCGCCCTGGCCGTTGGCCTGCCCGGTGAGACAGCCGAAGCCGGAGCCGGGCCGGCCGGGCAGGCCGAGCGCGAGCGCCACATGGATCCAGGCGCTGACCGTGTCGACGCCCTTGCTGTGCTGCTCGGCGCCCCGGCCGGTGAGGATGTAGGCGTTGCCGGCCCGGGCCAGCCGTTCGGCGACCTGCCGCTGATCGGCGGCGGCCACGCCCGTGACCCGCTCGACCCGCTCCGGCCACCAGGCGGAGGCGACCCGCCAGACCGCGTCGAACCCCGTCGTCCGCGACTCGACGTAGGCGCGATCCAGACGGCCGCCCTCCACCACGGCGTGCAGCACCCCGAGGGCCAGGGCGAGATCCGTGCCCGGCGCGGGCTGCAGGTGCAGCGCGGCGGCCCGCGCCGTCGGGGTGACGCGCGGGTCCGCCACGATCAGCCCGCCCGACTCGGCGCAGGCCGCCACGTGGCGCATGAACGGCGGCATGGTCTCCGCCGGGTTGGACCCGACCAGGACGATGGCGTCGGCGTCCCGCAGGTCGGTGACCGGGAACGGCAGTCCCCGGTCCATTCCGAACGCGCGGTTCATCGCGGCGGCGGCCGACGACATGCAGAAGCGACCGTTGTAGTCGATCATCGGCGTGCCGAGCGCGATCCGCGCGAACTTCCCGAGCAGGTAGCCGGTCTCGTTGGTCAGGCCGCCGCCGCCCATGATTCCGAGGGCCTGCGCGCCGTGCCTGTCCGACAGCCGCCGGAGTCCGGTGGCGACATGGTCGAGCGCTTCGTCCCACGTCGCCGGTCGCAGTCCGGTGGGGCCGCGAACCAGTGGCGTGGTCAGTCGCGCCGGTGAGGTGAGCAGGTCGGCCGAGGTCCAGCCTTTCAGGCACAGCGCCCCGCCCTCGGCGGCGTCGATCGACGCCGTGGCGCTGATCGTCATCCCGCATTGGAGGGCGCAGTAGGGGCAGTGCGTGGACGTGCCCATGGACGTCCTCCCATGACGGGGTCGGATCAGGCGGACTGCGCGACCGGGGCGTCCCTGACGTCCACGTTCATCACGACGCTGACGTTGCGGCCGAGCCCGAGGCTGAGCATCTCCAGGCTGCCCATCACCTCGCGGAACTGCGAGACCCGCAGTGCCTGCGCGCCGTCGCACAAGGCCTCGCCCGGCTGCGTGTGCACGTCGATGAGCAGCGCGTCGGCGCCCGCGGCCACGGCCGCCAGCGCCACCGGCTCCACCAGCTTCGGCAGTCCCGTGGAGTGGCTCGGGTCCACCATCACCGGCAGGTGTGAACGCTGCTTGAGCAGCGCCACCGCGGAGATGTCCAGCGTGAAGCGGGTGGCGCGCTCGAAGGTGCGGATGCCGCGCTCGCAGAGGATCACCTGGTCGTTGCCCGCCGCGAGGATGTACTCGGCGGCGGCCAGTGTCTCCTCGACCGTGCAGCCGAAGCCGCGCTTGAGCACGACCGGACGGCCGGCCGCGCCGACCTCGCGCAGCAGCTCGAAGTTCTGCATGTTGCGGGTGCCGATCTGCAGCGCGTCGGCCACCTCGGCGACCCCCTCGACGTGCCGGGGGTCGACGACCTCGGTGAGGATGGGCAGGCCGGTCACCCGCCTGGTCTCCTCAAGCAGCTCCAGCCCCGTCCAGCGCAGGCCCTGGAAGGCGTACGGCGAGGTCCGCGGCTTGAAGGCGCCGCCGCGCAGCCCGGCCACGCCGTGCTCGGCGACGGCCCTGGCCACGGCCTCCAACTGCGGGCCGCTCTCGACGGCGCACGGCCCGGCGAAGACCGCCACGCCACCGTCACCGATCTTGGCGGGCCCGATGGTGACGATGGTCCCCTCGGGCCGCAGTTCGCGCCTGCTCAGGCGCACGTTGCCGTCGCACACGACTGACGCGACCGGCCGTGGCAGGTTCCGCGGCACGTTGATCGCCGCCATCTCCGAGGTCACGATCACCGGAGTGGTGCCGAGCCACAGGAGTTCCGACGTGGCCTGGCGCGCGGACAGCAGCGACTGCCACGCGCTCAGCTCAGCGGGTTGGACGGTGGACTGGAAGACGTGGAGAGTCTCGGACGCTGGCATGACGATCCTCACTGTTCACGGTTGGCGATGAGAGGTCAGCTGAAGTCGAACCCGCTGGTACGCGAGCGCTTCAGCTCGAAGAACCGTTCGTATGAGGCGAGCTCCTTGACCGCGTCCCACATACGGCCGGCCTGCTCACCTCGGGGAATCGCGGTCAGCACCGGGCCGAAGTAGGCCACCGGGCGGTCGCCGTCCTCGAAGTGGATGGTCGGCGTGCCGACCTCGTAACCCACCGGCTCCATGCCCTGGTGGTGGCTCTTGCGCAGGGCGTCGTCGTGGTCGCCGGAGCCGGCGGCGGAGGCCAGCTCGGCGGGCAGCCCCAGCTCGGCCAGCGCCTCGGCGATGACCGATGGATAGTCGTTGTTGTCCTGGTTGTGGATCCGGGTGCCCAGCGCCGTGTACAGGTCGCGCAGGACGGCGTTGCCCTCGCTCTGGGCGGCGGCGACGCAGACCCGTACCGGGCCCCAGGCGTTGTCGCAGAACTCCCGGTACCACGCGTCGATCTCGCGGCCCTCGTTGAGCACCGACAGGCTCATCACCCGGAAGCTCAGATCGATCTCGCGTACCTTCTCGACCTCGAGGATCCAGCGCGAGGTGACCCACGCGAAGGGGCAGACCGGGTCGAAGTAGAACGTCACCTTGGGCATGCAGCGCCAACCTCACCGTGAGTACGCCAATGGGAGACAGCCCCGAGGAAGGCGTCGTTGTCCTCGGGGAGACCGATCGTGACCCGTACCCCGTCGCCGGGATAGGCACGCACGTTGACTCCGGCCGCGGCGCACGCGGCGGCGAAGTCCGCCGTCCGGTCGTGCAGCGGCAGCCAGACGAAGTTGGCCTGGCTCGGCGCCACCGGGACGTCCAGGTCGGTCAGCGCGGTCCTGACCCGTTCGCGCTCCTTGACGGTGCGCTCGACGCGATCCATCAGCTCGTCCTGTGCGCGCAGGGACGCGCGCGCCGCCACCTGTGCCAGGTGGTTCACCGAGTACGGCAGGCGGGTCTTGCGCACCTCCCGCGCCACGTCCCGGTGCGCCACGAGATAGCCGACCCGCAGGCCCGCCAGCCCGAAGGCCTTGCTGAAGGTGCGGACGACGGCCACGTTGGGCCGGTCACGCGCGAGGTCGAGACCGTCCGGCACGCCGGGGTCGCGGACGTACTCGCGGTAGGCCTCGTCGAGCACGACCAGGCAGTCGCGCGGCACCCGGTCGAGGAAGTCCCGCAACTCCTCGCCCCGCACCGTCGTGCCCGTGGGGTTGTTGGGGTTGCAGACGATCACGACGCGGGTGGCCGGCGTCAGCGCGGCGGCCATCGCGGCCAGGTCGTGATGGTCGTCGGCGAGCGGGACGGTGACCGGCCGCATGCCGGAGAGCCGGGCCAGCGACGGATAGGCGTCGAAGGAGCGCCAGGCGTAGACGGCGTCGGCGCCCGGCTCGCCCACGGCCTCGAACAGCATCTGGAGCACTCCGACCGAGCCGCAGCCCGCGACGACCCGCTCGGGGTCCACTTCGAGCCACGCGGCGATGTCGGCGGTGAGCTCTACGCAGCCGGCGTCCGGATATCGGTTGATCTGGGTGGCCGCCTCGGCGATGACCGCCGCCACGGACGGCAGCGGTTCGAGCGGCGACTCGTTGTTGGCCAGCAGGATCGGGGTCCCGGACGGCGCGACCGCGACCGGCCCCGCCCGATGCGCCGCCATGCCGGCGAGAGTGTCACGTAACGTGGGCAGCCATGAGTCCATCTGCGCTCCTTCGCGCGGGAAATTCAAGGCATTCAGCGGGGGAAAGGCCAGAGGGCCATATCTCGTTTCGGGCACACGAGTTCCACACGGAAAAGAGTGACACTTTCCCGGTGCGAGGGTCAACCCTTTCGCCACATTTTTCCGGGAAATATTCGTATGCCCTGGTAAACGCAGGAAGCCCGCTCGACTCAGTGTCGAGCGGGCCTATCAAACGGTTCCTGATCAATCGATCTGATTCCTCTTCTCCGCCAGGCGGAGGATCTCATCCAAGTCATATTCCGCGCGTCCGGGAGAGCCGTACCTTTGGATTTTCCCGCGGCTCACCCATTTCCTGATGGTGGCCTCCTTCACGCCCAGCGCGAGGGCCGCCAGTTCCGTGGGGACCATGCGCCGGGTGCTCATACGGCGGGCTCCGGCTCGGCGCGGCGCGTGCGCAGGCTGAGCGCGAGCCACTCGTGCGGCGCGAACACGTGCCCGGCGGTGCAGCGCACGAGGTCCCCCTCGTCGTGCCGCAGGTGGACGGTGCGCGGGCATCCCGGCCGGCTGCACGTGCCGAGCGCCACCGGGCTGGCGGCGGGCTCCAGCACCGTGTTGGCGAGCGTCACCAGGTTCGCGACCTCACTCACCAGGTCGCCGACCGCCGGGTGGGCGGCCAGCCAGGTCAGGTGCAGTTCCAGGTAGGAGGTCAGCTCGGGCACCCCGAGCCCGGCCGGGCCGTGGGTCCGCCGCTCCTCGGCGACCAGCGCGCACCAGGAGGCCAGCACGCTCTCCATCTCGGCGCGGGCGTGCACGGCCGCCTCGTTGAGCACGATTCCGGAGGGCCTGCTTAGGCGGCTCAGCCGCTGCGTCAGGCCGCGGGGGCCGGGGACCAGCCTCCGCTCGCACTCACGGAAGAGCCCCGGCAGGGAGCGCAGACTGACGCGCAGCGCGTTCCGGCAGGCCAGGCAGAGTCGGAATCCCGGTGCGACCGGGCGGTCGCAGGGTGCGAGGTCACAGTGCATGGTGGTCACTCCCCGTTTCGCGGTGGCGAGACATCGTGGGTCCAGCGGCCCAGTCCGAGGCCTCTGGCCGTCTTTCCGATCTGGAGCGTCAGCTCGCGGCTGATGGCGTCCACGCCGTTGAGGTCGATCACGCAGACGTCGGTCGAGCGGTTGGCGATCGGTTCGTCCGACCGCAGGATCTCGAAGAGGTCGCCGAAACGCGGCATCTCGCGACCGTAGTGTCGCCGGTAGACGGGGGGCCGGTTGGCGCCGGCCACTCCGTAGATCATGGTCAGCGCCTTCACCACGTTGGCGGGCAGGGCGTCGTCGCTGACGTTGACGATGACGGTGCCCGCGGAAACCTGGTCCAGCCACGACGCGTCCTCGAAGCCGTCGACCACGACGAGGTTCGCGCCGAACAGCGCCTCCCTGGCGTCCTCCTCGGCGGCGAGCGTCGCCCCCGCCATGAACAACTCGTCCCTGATCCGTTCCGGCACGTCGGCCTGGCCCTCGCCGGCGCACACCGCGACGTGTGTCACCTCCGGGACCCGTCTGACGAACACGTTCAGGTAGGCCGAGGCGTCCCAGCTCCTGAGCACCACCAAGCCCACCGTGGCGATGCGCGGAGCCGAAAGCCGCCGCACGACCGCCGCCGCGAGGCAGGCGCGGTACACGGTGCGGAGGGCGTGCAGGGGAAGCGCGTAGCTCACGCCCCCGTCCTCAACGATCAGCACGTCGTCCCCGGTGGCTGATCCGGGCTGTGTCTCTCCCCCGTTCGGTGCCCGTAGATCGGCGACGATCAGCATCACCGGATCGAACGTCTCGTAGGCGCGCTGGACGTCGTCACGGTCGAGCCACAACGTTGAGGTCATCGTCTTCCCGCACCTGGAGATCGAGTCGGACTTCGTGGTCGAACCATCTCACTGTCGGCCGGAGGGCTTTCTCCCGCCTTTCCGCTCGCTTTCCGGCGGTGAGAAGCCGGTGAGAAGCGGCGCTTGCTCGAATGGGCAGAATTAGAACACGATCATCCATTTGCCAACAAATCGAGGATCGTCATGGATGGCAATGTTCATCTTCTGCCGCAAAACGACATGCTTCGCGCGCTGCATACGATCATCCGCGATCGCGCGTGCACCCACGGGAGCTTCGTGTTCCACTCCCGGCGCGTGATCCGGCTCCTCATGGAGGCGGCGATGAACCTTCTGCCGGTCGGGAAGAAGGACGTCGTCACGCCCGTCGGGGCCACGTACGAGGGGCTGGAGATCACCGCTGAGTTGTGCGCGGTGAGCGTCATCCGCGCCGGCGACTCCATGGAGCTGGAGTTCCGGGAACTCTGCCCCGCCGCGCCCATCGGGAAGATCCTCATTCAGCGCGACAAGCAGACCAAACTGCCCCGGCTGTACTACTCCCACCTGCCCCCGGACATCGCCGACCGGCACGTCCTGCTGCTGGAGCCGATGCTCGCCACCGCCGGGTCCGCGCTCGCGGCCATCGGCGTCCTGGTCGAGGCCGGCGTGCCGGAGGAGGCCGTCATCATGATCAATTTCCTTTCGTCGCCGGAGGGCCTGCGCCGCGTCCACGCCGAGCGGCCGGGGGTGCGGATCGTGACGAGCTCCATCGAGGAGGGGCTCAACGAGCACGCCTTCCTGCTTCCCGGCATCGGCGACTTCGGCGACCGGTTCTTCGGCACCGCCGACGCGGGGGCACGCCGGTGAGCGGCCGGCGCGTCGCGACGGCCTCGGCGCTCACCGCGCTGGCCCCCACGGTCTGGGGCTCGACCTATCTGGTCACCACCGAGTTCCTGCCTCCGGACCGCCCGCTGCTGGCGGCCACGCTCCGGGCGCTCCCCGCCGGCCTGATCCTGCTGATGTTCACCCGGGTCCTGCCCACGGGTACGTGGTGGTGGCGGGCCGCCGTACTCGGCGTGCTGAACATCGGCGCGTTCTTCTACTTCCTGTTCGTGGCCGCCTACCACCTTCCCGGCGGGGTGGCCGCGCTGGTCGGGTCCATCCAGCCGGTGATCGTGCTGCTGCTCGGGGCGATGCTGCTCGGTGACCGAATCCTGCCCGCGCACATCCTCGCCTGCGTGCTCGGCGCCGGCGGAGTCGCCCTGCTCGTGCTGCGGCCACAGGCCGCGCTGGACGGCGTGGGCGTCGCGGCGGGGCTCCTCGGCGCGCTGTGCATGGCCTCGGGCATCGTGCTGACCAAGCGGTGGGGCCGTCCGGAAGGCGTCTCACTGCTCACCTTCACCGGCTGGCAGCTCACCGTGGGCGGTGTCGTGCTGCTGCCGATCACCCTGCTCAGCGAGCCGCTGCCCGACCAGTTGACGTGGGGGAACATCGCCGGGTACGGCTACCTGTGCCTGATCGGCGCGCTGATCGCCTACGTGCTCTGGTTCCGCGGGCTCTCCCGGCTTCCGGCGCTCGCCGCCTCGTTCCTGTCGCTCATCTCACCGCTGTGCGCGACCGTCCTCGGTTACGTCTTCCTCGGCCAGTCGCTGGGCCCGTTCCAACTGGTCGGGGCGGGCGCCGTCATCGCCGCCGTGATCCTCACTCAACCCCGGCGCCGGGCGGAGGCGCGGGCGCCGGCCGCTTCCGTCCGAACCTCGTGATCGGTAAATCCCCACCGGATTCTGCATTGGGTGGCGTTCAGCATGCTCACTTCACTGTCAACCGCGGGGGCGTTCCTCAAGGGGATGTCGCTACGCGATCAACTCATCTACCAGACCCTGCACAGGCCCGACGCCACGGCGGTCACCCACCAGACGGGCGACCTCACGTTCGCGCAGCTCAGCGACGCGGCGCATCGGGTGGGCGGCCATCTCGTCAGGCTCGGCGTGGCCCCGGACACCTGCGTCGGGGTGTTCGCGGAGCCGTCGGCCGAGCTGATGACCGCCGTATGGGGCATCCTCACCGCCGGAGCGGCCTATCTCCCGCTGTCTCCCGACTACCCGGAGGACCGGCTCGCGTACATGCTGGAGAACTCCGGGACCAAGGTGGTCATCACCCAGGAGCACCTGCGCGGTCGCGCCATGCGGCTCGCGCCGCGCGATGTCACGGTCATCACGGACGCCGACATGTCGGGAATCCCGGGCGAGCGCCTTCCGGAGATCCGCGGTGACCGCCTCGCGTACGTCATCTACACCTCGGGCAGCACCGGCCGGCCGAAGGGCGTGATGATCGAGCACCGCGCCATCGTCGCGCAACTGCGCTGGCTGGCCAGTTGCGGGCATCTCGGCCGGCAGGTCTCGATCCTGCAGAAGACGCCCATGAGCTTCGACGCCGCCCAGTGGGAGATCCTGGCGCCCGCCATGGGGGCCAGGGTCGTGACGGGCGCGCCGGGGCTCTACTGCGATCCCGAGGGGATCATCGACGCCGTACGCGAGCACCGGGTCACCGCGCTGCAGGCGGTGCCGACCCTGCTGCAGGCGCTGGTCGCCACGGAGCGGCTGGAGACCTGCCGGTCGCTGCGGCAGATCTTCTCCGGCGGGGAGGCGCTCGCCCGGGCCCTCGCGCGTGACCTGCACGCGGCCCTGCCCGAGGCGTCGGTCGTCAACCTGTACGGCCCGACGGAGACCACGATCAACGCTACCGCGCACTGGATCGACCCGGACACGCTCGGCGAATCCTCTGCCCAGAGCCTGTCTCCCACGGTCCCCATCGGAGTTCCGGTCGACAACGTCACCTGCTACATCCTCGACGGCGCCGGGCGGCCCGTCGACATCGGCGAGACGGGGGAGCTGTTCATCGGAGGCGTCCAGGTCGCCCGCGGCTACATCGGCGACCCGGAGGAGACCCGGAAGAGGTTCATCACCTCCCCGTTCAACCCGACGGAGCGCCTGTACCGCACGGGCGACCTGTGCGAGTGGAACTCCGACGGCACGATCCAGTTCGTCGGCCGTACCGACCACCAGATCAAGCTCCGCGGCTACCGGGTCGAGCTGGAGGAGGTGGCCCGCAGGGTCGAGGAGCACCTCTGGGTGCGCCGCGCCGCCGTCGTCGCCTACGACCACCCGCACACCGGCGCCAAGGCCCTCACCGCGGTCGTGGAGCTGGACGAGCGCACGGCGGCCGTGATGGACCAGGGACGCTCTGACGCCGCGCACCACCTGTCGAAGGCGTCCAAGCTCCAGGTCCGGGCGCAGCTCTCCAACCCCGGGCTGCGCGACCCGGAGGAGCTGCGCGGCCGGCAGGTCGTCCCGTTACCCGGCGGTACGGCCGCCGACCGGCAGGAACGCGCGGCCTTCGCCCGCAAGACCTACCGGACCTTCGGCGGCGGCCCCGTCACGGCGGCCGACGTGCTCGGCGCGCTGGCCGCACCCGCCAGGCCCGCGCTCTCGCGGACGCTCACCGAGCTGTCGTTCGCCGAGTTCGGCGAGATCCTGCGCTGGTTCGGGCCCCACCACAGCACCGAGCGGCTGCTCCCCAAGTATCTGTACGCCTCGCCCGGGGCCCTCTACGCGACCCAGATGTACATCGAGATCGACGGCCTGTTCGGGCTGTCGGGCTGCTACTACCATCACCCGGTCGACCACACGCTCGTCCGGGTCGGCGAGGCGTCCCGCGACTTCGGCGGGCCGGGGCTCCGGCTGCACTTCCTCGGCAAGAAGCGGGCGGTCGAGCCGGTCTACAAGAACAACATCGCCGAGGTCCTCGCGCTGGAGACCGGCCACATGATCGGCGCCTTCGAGGAGCTGCTGCCCGAGTACGGCCTGGCCGTCATCCCCGCCGGGTTCCGGCCGCAGGCCAAGGACCTGTTGGACGCGGCCGGCGACGACCTGTACCTGGGCGCGTTCGCCGTCGTCGAGAATCTCGGCCAGGCGTGGCTGGACCGGGTCGAGCTGTTCGTGCACGCGCACGGCGAGCGCGTGGCCGGCCTGGAGGCGGGGCTGTACCGGTACCGCGACGGCCGCCTTGTGCGGGTCGGCGCCGACATCGTGGAGAAGCGGCACGTCATCGCCATCAACCAGAGCACCTACGAGGGCGCCTCGTTCGGCGTGTCCGCGGTCTCCCGCGCGCCGGAGGAGTGGCTGCGCTACATCGTGATGGGCGCGAAGCTGCATCACCTGCAGAGCGTGCCCGGCATGGGCTTCATGTCCGCGGGCTACTCGTCGGAGAGCGGCGATCCGCTCCCGGCGTCCCGGCGCCTGGACGACCTCCTCGGCGCAGCGGGCCTTCCTGCGGCACCGGCGTCGTACTACTTCGTCGGCGGCGCCATCAGCGCGGAGCAGGCCGCGCACCGAGGCATGAACGAGGACGCCGTGCACGCCCAGGGCCCGGCGGAGATGATCAGGAAGGACCTCGTGCGGGCGCTGCCGGACTACATGATCCCCACCCAGGTCCTCGTGGTGGGCCGGCTGCCGCTGACCGCGAACGGGAAGATCGACCTGCCGGCCACGGCGGAGCTGCCCGAGGTCGTCAAGGCGCAGGAGGCGGCGCCATACGTGGCCCCCGCGACGCCCACGGAGCGGTGGCTGACCGAGTTCATGGGCCGGCTGCTCAGCCGGGCCGACGTGTCGGTCCAGGACGACTTCTTCACCTTCGGCGGCAACTCCATGCACGCCCTGGCCCTCGTCAACGAGATCAACCGTGAGTTCGGCGTGGTGCTGCCGCAACAGGCGATCTTCGAGTCGCCCGTCTTCGCGGACCTGGCCGCCCGGATCGACGGCGACGTCGTCACGGACACCTCGCGTCTCGTCCCACTGAGCGCGGACGGCCCCGGCACGCCCGTCCTCTGCTGGCCGGGCCTGGGCGGATATCCGCTCAACCTGCGGCTGCTGGCCCAGACCATGGGCGTGGACCGGCCCGTGTACGGGATCCAGGCGCACGGCGTCAACGCCGGTGAGACCCCGTTCGAGCTGATCCGCGACATGGCCATGGCCGATCTGACGGAAATCCGCAGGATTCAGCCGTCCGGCCCGTACACGCTGCTGGGATATTCGTTCGGCGCGCGAGTGGCGTTCGAGGTCGCCTGGCGACTCGAACAACTCGGTGAGAAGGTCGCGAATCTGCTTCTCGTCTGCCCGGGCAACCCGACGGTGCCGATCGAGTACAAGGGCGAATGGGGACGGGTGGCGTCGTACGCCAATCCCGAGTATGTCGCCATTCTTTTCTCCGTGTTCGCCGGGACCCTCGAAGGCGCAGCGCTCGGCGAATGTCTGGAAAAGACGCGGGACGAGCGGTCGTTCGTCGGATTCATCCACGATCTGATGCCCGCCCTCGATTCCGAGACGATTTCCAGAATCGCCAGGGTGGTCGCCGCGAGCTACGACTTCGAGTACAGCTTCGTCGAACTCAGGGAACGCACGATCGAGGCGCCGATAACCATATTCAAGGCGCGCGGCGATGATTACTCGTTTATCGAGGAAAGTACGGGGTATTACCGGCTTCCGCCAGAGGTCGTCGAGCTGGAGGGCGACCATTACACCGTGCTCAGGACGGCTGGGGTCGGCGAGCTCGCGGCGAGGATCCGGTCTCGGATGGAAGCGACACGAGGACTGTGAGGGCTGACATGCACACGATCCCGATCGCGTATGAGGACGAGGTTCTGGAAACCCTTCGCGAGGGCGGTCCCGTCGTCGCGCTGGAGTCAAACGTCATTACCCACGGCCTGAAATATCCGCACAATGTGGAAACTGCACTGAAGGTCGAAGCGGCCGTCCGGAAAGGTGGTTCAGTACCCGCCACGATCTGTGTCGAGAACGGCACGATACGGGTGGGCATGAGCGAGCGCGACATCGAGCGATTCGCATCCATGCCCGGCATTCCGAAGGTGTCCAGCCGCGACCTGCCCGTGGTGCTCGCGCAAGGCGGATCAGGCGCCACCACCGTCGCCTCCTCCCTGGTCGCGGCCGAACTGGCGGGCATTCCCTTCTTCTGTTCCGCCGGGCTCGGCGGCGTTCACCGGGGCGCGGAAACATCGATGGACATTTCCTCCGACCTCATTCAGCTCACCCGCTCGAAGGTCGCCGTGGTGTGCGCGGGGGCGAAGATGATCCTCGACCTCAAACTGACCATGGAGTACCTGGAGACCCAGTGCGTGCCGGTCATCTCCTACGGCTCGGATGACTTCCCCGCGTTCTACTGCGCCTCCAGTGGCATCAGATCCCCCCATCGCGTGGACGACGAGGACCTGATCGCGCGGATCGTCGCCGCTCACCGGGCCACCGGGCAGCCCGGCGGCGTGGTCATCGCCGTACCCCCGCGCGCGGAGGACGCCGTCGACGCGGCCACCGCCGAAACCGCCATCGACGAGGCGATCGCGCAGGCGAAGCGGGACGGCGTCGCCGGCCAGGGCCTCACGAAGTACCTGATGCGCGCCGTCGACAAGGCCACCGGCGGCCGTACCGCCGAGGCCAACATGGCGGTCCTCATCTCCACCGCCGAGGTCGGCGGACGCCTGGCCGCCGCCCACGCCCGCAACCGGCCCTGACGGAGGACACCCACATGAGGACACGGACCTGAGGAAACGGGCATGACGACCTTACCGACCCCCGGTGTCGCGGTCTTCGATCTGGACGGCACCATCGTCGACACGCCACGCGCCATCGTGGAGAGCTTCACCGCCGCGTTGGCCGCCTTCGGCACCGAACTTCCCGCCCCCGCGGAGATCCGGGCGACCATCGGGCTCCCGCTGGAACAGGCCGTCGGCAAACTGCTGGGCGTGGCCGCCGACGACCCGAGGACGGGGGAGGGGGTGCGCCGCTATCAGGCGCACTTCCGCGAGCACATCCTGCCCCGCGCGGCGGAGTTGCTGTTCCCCGGCGCCAGAGACGGGCTCACCGCCCTGAGCGAGCGGGGGGCGGCCCTCGCCGTCGCCACGAGCAAGCACTACGCGAGCGCGGACGCGCTGCTCTCGGCGGCGGGCATCCGGGACCTCTTCCGCGTGGTCGTCGGCGCCGACCAGGTGACCCATCCCAAGCCGCACCCGGAGTCCGGCCACGCCGTCCTTACGGCGTGCGCGCTGCCCGCCGAGCGGGCGGTGATGGTCGGCGACACGACGCACGACCTGCTGATGGCGAAGGCGTGCGGGATGCGCTCGATCGCCGTCACCTACGGTGTCCACAGCCTGCCGGAGCTACGGGCGGCCGGCCCGACGTGGATCGCCGGCACATTCGACGAGGTGACCGCGCTGCTCACGCCCCTTTTCCGGTGAGCCGAGCCGTCGGCGCGGCTCAGACCGCTTCTCCTTCGCTTCTGCGTCGCTTTCCGCGGTCGGCGGCGAGCACGAAGCGAGGACAAGAGGAACGAGAAGCCGCCGTTGGTTTTATCAAGTCATCAGAAAGCGATCGGCTCACAGAGGGTGACTCAAATGACCGCATCCCGCGCCTTTGACCTGACGATTCTCACCGGCCTCTGCCTCAGCGGAATGCTCGCCCTCGGTACGGCCGCCCAGGCCGACACCCACTGGTCCGGCGGCCAGGTCGTGGCCGGAGACACTCACTGGTCCGGTGGCCAGGTCGTGGCTGACGACACTCACTGGTCGGGCGGTCAGGTCGTGGCCGATGACACTCACTGGTCGGGCACCCGGGTCGCGGCCGACGACACTCACTGGTAAGCCGAGCGCTACTCCACGAGGTCCGTGCTCCTCGCCGCTTCGGCGCGGAGCACGGACCTTGTTTCATGCGGCGTTTCATGCGGCGTTTCGTGCGGCTCGGCGGAAGGCAGGGCCGAGTCGCCCTTGGCGGCCTGGATGTCGGACAGCAGCGCCGCCGCCTTGGCCACCCACACCGAGGAGCCCAGCTCCCGGAAGATCTCGCTCGCCTTGCCGGCGTGCTTGACGGCCAGCGCCACGTTGCCCCGCATGAGGGCGATCTCGCTCAGCGCGAAGACGGCCCTGCCCTCGATCATCCGCTCGCCCGTCGTACGGGCCAGCTCGATCACGTAGGCCATGGTGCTCCCCGCGTTGTCCAGCCGTCCCTCACGCTGCTGGACCACGCTCAGGCTGTACAGCGCGTGCACCTCACCGAGCCGGTCGCCCCTGTCGCGGACGATCCGCAGCACCCTGTGCAGCTCCTGCCGCGCCTCGTCCAGGTCGCCAAGGAGGATCTGCAACTCGGCGAACGTGTGCCGGATCTGCGCCTCGACCCGGACGCAACGCACCGTGCCGCAGATGTCCAGCGCCCGGTTCAGCAGGTCGTAGGCGCGGGCCGTCTCACCGAGGGGGAGCCAGTGCTTGGCCTGGGAGCGCATGATGTGCGCCGTGCCGACCTTGTCGCCGACGCGTTCCAGGAGAGTGAGCGCTCTCTCGTACTTGGCGATCATCTCGTCGTGGTCGCCGCGGAGGCCGTCGATGTTGGCGTGGTTGCGCAGCACCAGCGCGTACCCGTGCTCGTTGCCCGCCTCCGCGAACAGCTCCATCGCGGACCGGTAGTGCTCCTCTGCCGGGCCGAGCCGTCCCTGGAACATCAGGAGCGTGCCAAGCGAGTAGTGCATGGCCGCGAGGCCGATCCGGTTCCCCGCCTTCTCCGCGGCGTCGTACGCGGCCCGCGAGACCAGCCGCCAGTCGTCGAAGTACGCCTTGGCCTCGAACAGGGTGACGCAGGTGAGGGCCAGATCCCAGCTGTACTCGTCGAGGCCGTTGTCGGCCGCCTGCTGGACCGCGGCCACCAGACTCGCCCGCTCGCCCTCCCACCAGTCCATCGCGCGCACGACGATGGCGTTCAGGTCCACGGCGGGAGGCTGCCAGTGCGGGGCGACGCCGTGGATCACCGTGAAGTCGCCGCCGTACTCCATGTGGTGGGCGGTCCTCGCGAGCGAGAGCCACATGCCGAACACGCGCCGCAGCGCGTCGTCCCGTGCCTGCTCGGACTCGTCCGCCATGACCTGCTCGTGCGCGTAGACCCTGAGCAGCGCGTGCAGGCGGTAGCGCGGGTTGAGCGTGCCGGAGTACTCGACCTCTTCGAGCACCCTGGCGTCTACGAGCTGTTCCAGCACTCCCTCCGCCTCCGCGAGGCCCGTGTTCAGCAGCGCGGCGGCCGTCCAGGAGGGGACGTCGGGGGCCTGGACGATCGACAACAGCCGGAAGAGCCGCTGCGCGGGCTCATCGAGGCTCTTGTACGTCAGGTCGAAGCTGGAGCGCAACTCCCAGCCGCGATGCTCCAGCTCGTCGAGCCGGCCCACCTCGTCCCGCAGCCGCTCCACCAGGTGGCTGATCGGCCACCGCTTGCGCGACGACAGCCGCGCGGCGGCGATGCGCAGGGCCAGCGGCAGCCCGTCGCACAGCCGGTTGAGCTCCACGACCGCCTCGTTCTCGGCCGTGACCCGGTTGGCGCCGAGGATCCTGCTGAGCATCTCCCGCGAGTCCTCCGGCGCGAAGGTCTCCAGATTGATGTGATGGACCCCCGGCAGGCCGTTCAGCTCGCGCCTGCTGGTCACGATCACCCCGCAGGTCGGGCTGCCCGGCAGCAGCGGCCGTACCTGCGACTCGTCGCTGACGTCGTCGAGGACCACGAGTATGCGCCTGGTGGCCAGGCTGGTGCGGTAGAGATCGACCCGCTCGTCCAGGGTGTCGGGGATCACGTTCCCGGGCACGCCGAGCGCGCGCAGGAACCTGGCCAGTTGCGAGGCGGTCCGCGCGTCGTCCGGCGGGCCCTGGAACTCGGCGTAGAGCGCGCCGTCGCAGAACGCGTCGTGCAGCTCGTGCGCCGCCCGGACCGCCAGGGCGGACTTGCCCACCCCGCCCCTGCCGGAGATCCCCACGATCGGCATGGCGTAGCCGGACTCGGTTCCCTCCACGAGCAGCGCCTTGATCTCGGGCACCTCCGCCGTGCGACCGGTGAAGTCGGGAGTGCTGGCGGGGAGCTGCCGGGGCGGCGACCATCGGGGAGCCTCGCTGGGTTCCGTGCGGTGCGGCCGGGCCGCCGTCGCCGGGTCCACGCGCGGCGGGACGGCCAGGCGCTCGTGCGCGGCGTCGCGGTTCAGGATCGACTGATGGAGATCCTGCAACTCCTGGCCGGGCTCGACCCCGATCTCCTCCACCAGCGTGGTCCTGGCCCGCTGGTAGACCTCCAGCGCCTCGGCCTGCCTGCCCGACCGGTAGAGCGCCTGCATCAGGTAGCCGTACAGTTGCTCGCGCAGCGGGTGCTCGTCCACGAGCATCACCAGCTCGGCGATGAGCTCTTCGTGCTGGCCCAGCAGCAACTGGAGCCGCGTCCGCTCGCCGATGGCCACCATGCGCTGCTCGTCCAGCGCCGCCGCGGCCCGCCGCAGCACCGCGCTCTCCAGCCCGGCCAGCGCGGGGCCGCGCCACAGCTCCAGCCCGCCCCGCAGGCTCTGGACGGCCTCCTCGTGCTGCCCCGCGTCGGCCTGCTTCTTGGCGAGCTTCATCGCGGCGGCGAACAACTGGCTGTCCATGCCGTCCTCCGGCAGCCGCAGGACGTAGCCGACGCTCTGGGTCGTGATCACCTCCGGGTGGCCCCCCTCGGCGAAGAGCTTGCGCAATTGGTAGACGCACACCTGGACCTGCCCCCGCGCCGACGGCGGCGGATCATCCGCCCAGAAAGCGTCTATCAATTGTTCGGAGGTTGTCACCTGATTGGCGTTCAGCCCCAGCATGGCGAGCATGGCCTGCCGCCGTGGGCCCCCTACCTTGAGCGCTCGCCCATGTGCGACGACTTCCACTGGACCGAGGACGCGAAGCAGCATTGGAGCTCCTTTGCATCTAGATCATTCATCATGGAAGTACCCGTCGCCATTCTCACCGACATGGCAGCCTTGGAGACTCCAGGATGCGGCTTCCGCATATCCTAGTGTAGAAGGTCCGTCAATGTGCACACACTTTAGGTGCCTTCTGTCCACAATGTGGACTGATTGGTACTTGACCAGTTGTTCACAGTGTCTACAGATCTGAAAGTTCGGTGTCACGGAGGGCCTGGGATGCAGATCCCTGACGCTGTATGCCACCCTTCTGAAGGTATGCATCGGTCGGCGCGCTGACCACCCGACGTCGTGCGTTCGGTAACCGTTTACCTATAGCGGTAGGCCGCGATTCGCGCGCCTGTTCCTATGCGCCACCGCGGACCTCTCTCGCCGAGGCCAGGACCGTAGGCCCTCGTCGGAGATCTTTGGCCGCACGGTGGCCCGATGGCGGCGAGGTCGCAGGGAGAACCGAAAACCCCGCCCCGTGAGTGGCCGCCGAGGCCCGTCCGGCGGTCATCGGGTCGCCCCGCCGCGAGAGAGATTTTCGGTCTGGGGATCCGATTTGGCGACCGTCTTTGGCGAGACCAGTGCATCCGATTCTCGCGTGCGTCTGCCGTCGGCCCACCAGGGGCCGGCCCGGTGCGCTCGGGCGGCACTCAGTCAATCGCCGAGTGAAAGATCGACTCGCTAGCCCATGGCGTCCGCCTGATGAATTCCGCGCTTCCGAGAAACTGTAACATAGTTTAACATCATGTAAATGGTTTTAGGGGTTGCAGATGTTCTCAATAAGTGATACCGAAGGTGATCCAGTATGTGATTGATCGGGATGGACGAGGCGGACGCGGTGCGGAACCGCGACCGCCGGGCCCGGACCGCCGGTACGGCTGGCGGGCGTCCTCGCGCGGGGGTGCGGCCGCCCTCGCCGGACCGGCTCCCCGACGGCATGTGCTCAGGTCACGGGTGGGACTCGGGGCTGTCGCGCGGCAGTCGCCTATGATTTCATATATGAATTGGCACGGCATGTCAGCCGTGCCGGAAGTAGCACCGTTCGTTACGGAGGTGCGGGCCATGGCCGTTCTGGTCCGGACGACCGATGTGGCGATGCGGGAGCGGGAGGAACTCTGGCGGCACGCGGTCTCCCGGTCCTTCGTCCCGCTTGACTTCGAGTTCCGCGGCGTCGGCGGCTTCGCCGGCGAGATCGCCGGAGAGACCCTGGGCACCGTGATGGTCACCGAGGTGACCGCGGCGTCGCACCGCGCGGAGCGCACCGAGAAGCACATCGCGCGCTCCGACGAGGCCGGGTTCTACAAGCTGAGCCTGCCCACCAGCGGGCGCGTGCGGATCGCCCAGGACGGGCGTGAGGCCCCACTGCTGCCCGGCGAGATCGCGATCTACGACACGAGCCGGCCGTACCAGGTCACCTTCGACGGCACCTGTCGGGTGATCATGGTCATGTTCCCGCACCGCGAACTGCGCCTGCCGGGCAACGCGATCCGCGAGGTCACCGCCAGGCGGGTCTCCGGCGGGCGAGGGCTCGGCGGCGTGGTCTCGCCCATGCTGGTGAACCTGGCCGGCCACATCGACGAGGTCGGCGACTCCCACCCGATGCGGCTCGCGGACAACGTCGTCGATCTGATCGGCACCCTGTACGCCTCGCTGCTGGGCGAGCGCGCCGACGCCTCCGACTCGATGCGCATGCTGCTCAACCGGGCCAAGATGTTCATCGCGCGACACCTCGACGACCCAGGCCTCGGGCCCGAGGCGATCGCCGCGGCCTGCTACGTGTCCACCGGCTACCTGCACAAGCTGTTCCGCGCCGAGGGCATGTCGGTGGGGCGCTACATCCGCGAGCGTCGCCTGGAGCAGTGCCGCCGCGATCTGCTCGACCCCGGCTCGCGCGAGGTCGCCGTCAGCGCCATCGGCGCGCGCTGGGGCTTCGCCGACGCCGCGCACTTCAGCAGGGTGTTCAAGACGAGCTACGGCCTCGCGCCCCGCGAGTACCGGCTCAGCCGCGACGTCGTCCCCTGCGAGCGGATGCCGGCCGGCGCGCTCTCCGATGCCCCCTAGCGGCCCCGCACGGCGGGCCCGGACTCGATTCGGCCCGGCGGCTTGACTCTGACGGTTCGGGACTTGTCGGCCAGTGCACCGATGCCCGGAGACCCGTCGCGCGGCCCGGCGCCGCTTCCCTACGGTTCCGGTAAGTCGCTCAACCCGGAGGTTCGCCCATGACGGAACCACAGGAGGACACGGCGGCGGACGGCTTCACCGGCGACCTCGCCGGCAACCGGCTGCCGCGCACCGACCGGCTCGCGGGCCGTGAGCTGCGGATCGCCGAAGCCACAGAGGACGACCTCGTGCTGGGCTTCCGCACCGGCGACGTCGTCGAGTGGCGGCGCGGCGCGCACGGCGGCACGGACTGGTACGAGGCGATCGAGGTCCGCCCAGAAGTGTGGTTCCTGACCCTCCGCCGCGAGGACGGCCCCCGGCACGCCGACGTGCTCGTCGTGCGAGAGGACACCGGCTGCACGCTGCGCGTCGCGTCGGACGTCGCGCCCGAGCCGACGCCCGGGTGGCCCCGCGTCGGCCAGACCTTCACGCCGGGAACCCTCGCCGCCGCCGAGGCGCCCGGCGCCGAGCCGGGTCCCACCCGCGACCTCATCGGCTGGCGGGCGCTCTACCGGTACGGCCCCGGCCTGGTGTACGAGCACGTGTACCTGAACAGCGAGCGGTACGCGTGGCAGTGCCTGGCCGGCGCGCAGCGCGGCCAGGGTGACGTCGACCTAGCCACCACCTGGTCCCTCGGCGACGGCCTGTACGTCTTCACGTTCCGCGAGTTCCTCATCCCGGTCGCCACCACCTGGCTGTACGACCTCGACGCGATGCGCACCACCGGCACGTTCCTCGCGCTCGGCGCGGACGATACGGTGACCTGCGGCGCGGGCGGGGCGTACATCACCGAGCTGGGCCGGGTCCGCTATCCCGACGACCAACCTGTGTAGGAACGAACATGACAGAGCCGCACGCACCGCGCGACGTGGACGTGATCGTCGTCGGCGCCGGCACCGCGGGCTGCGTCGTCGCCCGGCGGCTGCTCGACGCCGGCGCCACCGTGCTCCTGGTCGAGGCCGGGCCGGACGGCACGGGCAACGAGGCCATCGCCGACCCCGCGCGCATGCACGAACTGTGGGACACCGACGTCGACTGGGGCTATCGCACCGTCCCGCAGCCGCACGCGCACAACCGGCGGCTGCACCTCCCGCGCGGGCGCGTGGTGTCCGGATCCCACGCGCTCAACGCCATGATCTGGGTCCGCGGCCACCGCGCCGACTACGACACCTGGGCCTACCTCGGCAACCCGCGCTGGTCGTGGGCCGACGTCGAACCGGTGTTCCGGCGCGTCGAGGCCGAGCACGGCGGCCCGCTGTCCGTGCTGCGCGACTACGAGCCCGATCCCGTGCAGAGGTCGATCGTGGACGCCGCGGTGCAGGCCGGCGTGCCGTTCGACGAGGATTACAACGACGGTTCGCCCGACGGCGTGTCGTTCATGCGGTTCACCATCCGCGACGGGCGGCGGCTCACCACGGCGGACGCCTACCTCGGTCCGGTGCGCGACCACGCGCGGCTGCACGTGCTGACCGGGGCGCACGTGCGGCGGCTGCTGTTCGACGGCACGCGTTGCACCGGCATCGAGTACGAGGCGGACGGGCGGGCCGGGCGCGTCCATGCCGGGCAGCACGTCGTGGTCGCCGCCGGGGCGATCGGCTCGCCCGTGCTGCTCCAGCGTTCGGGCGTCGGCGACCCCCGGACGCTGCGCCCGCTCGGCGTCGACATGGTCGCGGCGCTGCCGGGTGTGGGCGGCAACCTCCAGGACCACTGGCTGGTGCCGGTCATCTTCGGCACCGGCCGCGCGCCGGGCCGCCCGCACGGGCTGCCCACCACGCAGAGCCACCTGTTCGCCCGCAGCCGCGCCGGGCTGCCCGTCCCGGACCTGCAGCCGCTCCACTTCGGGGCCCCGCTGTACGCGGACTGGATGTCGGGCCCCGCCGAGGGCTTCTCGTTGATGGCCGGTCTGGTGCGCCCGGCCGCGAGCGGCCGGGTCGCCATCACCAGCGCCGATCCCGGCGTCGCGCCGATGATCGACCCACGGGTGCTGTCGTCCCGCGCCGACCTCGACGGGCTGGCCGCGGCGGTGGAGCTGTGCCGCGAGATCGGCGCGCAGCCCGCGCTGCGCGCCGGGTGGGGCGCCGCCGAGCTGTACCCGGGCACCCTCGGCGCGACCCGCGAGCTGCTGGACGACTACATCCGCGAGTCCGTGGTGACCTACCACCACCAGGCGGGCACGTGCGCGATGGGCGGGCACGAGGACGCGGTCGTGGACGAGGAACTGGCCGTGCACGGCGTCGAGGCGCTGAGCGTCGCCGACGCCTCGGTCATGCCGGCCGTGACGACGGGGAACACCAACGCCCCCACCGCGATGATCGCCGAACGGGCGGCCGAGTTCCTGATCAAGCGGCTGTGACGCGCGGCCGCGCGCGCTGACCCGGGGGTCTCCCGCTAGGCGGCCGGTTTCTGCTGTTCGTCGGGGTCGTCCGGGGGCTCCTCGACATCGTCCGCCGAGACCTGGCGGCGGCCGGGGAGCGCGACGAACCGGTACGCGGCCCAGGCCGCGGCGCGGGTGATCGCTATCCCGCAGGTCATGGCGATGGCGCTCGCGCCGCCGATCGAGGCGGCCGGGGCGAGCAACGCCCCGAGCAGGAAACCGGCGCTGCCGAGCAGCGCCGTCGCCGTCCCCGCGTTGGCGGAGTGACGGACCAGCGCCAGCGCCGTCGCGTTGGGCGAGGCCAGCCCGCCGGTCGCCACCGTGAGGAACAGGGCCGGCAGGAACAGCGCCAACGGCGCCTGCAGCACCGCGGCCACCAGGCAGAGCACGCTCGCGCCGACGGCCACCAGCGCGCCGCCGATCAGCAGCGGTTCCGGCCTCAGCCGGCGCAGCAGCACCGCGTTCACCCAGCCGCTCAGCACCAGACCCACGGAGTTGACGGCGAAGATGAACGAGAACGCCTGCGGCCCCACGCCGTAGCCGCCTTCGAGAACGAAGGAGCTGACCGAGATGTAGATGAACAGCGCCGCTCCGCCGACGCTCGTCCCGAGCGCGCAGCCGACGAACACCCGGTCGCGCGCCACGGAGGCGAAGCCGACGCGTACCCGCCGCATCCCGCCGACGTGCCGCAGCTCCGGCTTGAGCGTCTCGGGCAGGAGGGTCGCCGCGACCAGCAGCAGTACCGAGATCGCGCCGAGCGTGACGAAGATCCCGCGCCAGTCGGTCACGTGCAGCAGTTGCCCGCCCAGCACCGGCGCCACGATGGGCGCGGCCCCGCCGACGAGCATCAGCAGGGACAGGATGCGCGCCATCCGCTGTCCCTCGTACATGTCACGGACCATCGCCCCGACGACCACCATGCCGGCCGACCCGGCCAGCCCCTGGATGAGACGCAGGAAGTTGAGCGCCGCTATCGAGGGGGCCGCGGCGCACAGCAGTGACACGATCGCGTACGTCGCCACGCCGATGATCAGTGGGCGCTTGCGTCCGATCCGGTCGCTGAGCGGCCCGATGAAGAGCTGCCCGGCCGCCAGGCCGATCAGGCACATCGAGATGCTCCACTGCGCCGCGCTGTCGGTGGCGTCGAGCTGACGGGCCAGTTCGGGCAGCGCGGGCAGGTACAGGTCAATCGACAGCGGGCCGAACGTGGACAGGGCGCCCATGACGAGCAGTTGACGGCGGTTACGCCGCGCCGGGACGGGCCCTGGGGACTTGTTGTCGCTCACGCAGGCGGGTGCTCTCCCGAGGCCGGGGCGCCCGCCCCGGAGAGCGGCGCCGTCGCGGCGATCGTCGGCTGCGCGGCGGCCGCGATGAGCGGTGGTCGTGGGAGCCCTGCTCGGCTCATTGAAAGCCCCTTTCCTTGCAGCCGGGAAGAGGGCGGGACGCCGTCCCAGCCCATGTCGGCAGGCCCCAAGTGGGGGGTGCCCCGAAGATATCGCAAATCGTATACGACATCAATGCTTTTCGGCTGTCACTTAGTGCGGCCCCTGTGTCATTCCTGGCGGAATTCCGAGGAGGTCGGCGGTGATTTCTGGTGAATTCTGATCCGTGGTGCGGTCGGGCGGGCGGGTGTGAGTGACACATCGGGTGACGTCGATGCCTTGACGGAGGGAACGAATCTATACCAAATTATATATGATATGTGATGTTCTTGATGTCGAGGAGTCCCGATGTCCTCCAGCACGACGGAGACCGCCGCCGATCCCAGCCCCATCGTCAACATCGCCACCGGCTTCATGGCGGCCAAACAGCTCTTCGCCGCCAGCGAGGTCGGCGTCTTCACCGCCCTGTCCGACGGCCCGCTGACCCCGGCCGAGATCGCCGGCCGGACCGGGATACCGGAGCGGTCCGCCCGGATCCTCGCCGACGCCATGGTCGGCCTGGACCTGCTGGCCTTCGACGGAACCAGATACCAGAACGAGGCGGCGGCCGACGCCTACCTGGCGGGCCGGAAGGGCGCCCTGGACCTGCGCGCCTTCCTCACCTTCTGGGACCAGCTGAGCTACCCGCACTGGCGCACGTACACGAACTCCGTGCGCGCGGCGGCGCCCTCGCCGTTCGACACGTCCGCCTCCGTGGGGGAGGACGTCTTCCTCCCCGGGGTCATGACCTACAACGCGCTGCACGCGCTGATGCTGGCGGAGCACTACGACTTCGGCGCGCACACGCGCGTCCTCGACCTCGCGGGCCTGTCCGTGGAGTTCGTCGTCCAGGCGGCGGCCCGCAACCCCCGGCTGCACGCGGACTTCGTCGCGCCGAAGCCGCCCGCTCCGAGCAGCGTGGACGAGCGCTACCGCGACCGCGTCACGCTCCACACCGCCGACCCGCTCACCGACCCGATCCCCGGCCGGTACGACCTGGTACTGCTGGAGCACGTCGCGCACCGCTTCGACGCCGACGACAACCGCGCCTTCCTGCGCCGCGCGCGTGAGGTCGTGGAGCCCGGCGGCAGGCTCCTGCTCGTCGACTTCTTCCTGGACGCCTCCGACGGGCGCAGGCTCGACCCCCTGCTGGCCGGTGAGTACCTGGTCGTGGACGGAACCGTCGTCTACCCCGAGGACGAGGTGCGCGGCTGGCTGGGCGAGACCGGCTGGCGATGGCTGGAGACGCGCGAACTGCCGGGCAGCCCGCGCGCCCTGATCGCGGAAGCGGTCTGAGCGGCGGCACGGATCCGATCAGAGACCTGACCCGACCAGAGAAAGGCCCGACATGGCCACCGTGTTCAAACGTCCGCTCGGACCCGACGGCTTCCAGGTTCCCGCCCTGACCGTGGGGTCCTGGTACACCTGGGACCGCACGCCGTTCGAGGAGACCGTCAACGTCATCAGAACCGCGGTGGACGCCGGGGCGTCGTACTTCGACGTCGGCGTCTACGGCGCCCTGGAGCCCGGCCAGGCCGGCTCGCCCACCGACGTCATCTTCGGCCGCGCCGTCCAGGCCGCCGGCGTCGCGCGGGACGACTACGTGCTCCAGGTGAAGAGCTGGGTGGAGCGCAGCGGCAGCGCCGAGGACATCGTCGCCCAGTTCGACAGGGCCGTGTTCCGGATCGGCACCGACCACGCGGAGATCCTGGTGTTCGGCGACCTGGTCGGCGAGCACGTGCCGGTCGAGGTGCTCGCCGAGGGCGCGGCCGCGCTCGTGGAGAGCGGGCGGGTGCGCTACTGGGGCGTCAACAACTGGTCGGCCACCGAGATCCGGCAGATCGTGGCGGCGGCGGAGAAGGCGGGGCTGGCCCCGCCGGCGTTCGCCCAGCTCAAGTACAACGTGGTGCGCCGCTCGATCGCCGAGGGCGCGCCGTTCCGCGGTCTCATCGCCGACCACGGGCTGAAGGTGCAGGCGTCCGACGCGCTGGAGGGCGGTTTCCTGCTCGGCCATCCCCGGCGGCGGCCCACGGGGAACGACCCGGGTGACATCCACGGCCTCCTTGAGGAGGCCAGGCCGAGGATGCGGGCGCTGGCCGAGGAACTGGGCGGCACCCTGGCGCAGCTCGCCCTGGCGTACGTGCTCACCAACGACGACCTGTGCTCGATCGTCATCGGCGCGCGCACGACCGAGCAGATCCGCGACGACCTGGGCGCGTTCGACCTGCTGGAGCGGGTCGGCGCCGAGCGGCTGCGGGAGCTGCTGGCCCCGTACTGGCTCGACAAGGGCCGGGTGGACCCGGAGAGCTCCTGGTCGTCCGTGCCGGACGACGACCCGGTGAAGTACGCGCTGATCCTCCCGGACGCGTAGCGGATGACGACGCGAGTTCCCTACGACCCCGAGCTGGTGGACGGGCTCGAATCGTTCCGGCGGACGCTGGAGTTCGAGCCGCTGGTCCCGGAGACGATCCTGTCCTACCGGGCCCGTTTCGCCGCCGGGCAGCGCTCGATCGAGGACATGATCGGGGATCGCCCGATCACCGCCGAGGATCGGGTCGTCCCCGGCCCGCCGGGGGAGCCGGACATCACCGTCACCATCGTGCGCCCCAAGGACCCGAGGCCGGCCGCGCCCGGCATGTACGCGATCCACGGCGGAGGCATGATCCTCGGCAGCCGCCTGGGCGCCCTCGACTCCGTCTTCGACTGGGTCGTCGAGCACGGCGTCGTCGGGGTCTCCGCCGAGTACCGGCTCGCTCCGGAACACCCCGACCCGGCGCCGGTCGAGGACTGCTACGCGGGCCTCGTCTGGATGGGCGAGCACGCGGCGGAGCTGGGCGTCGACCCCGGGCGCATCCTCGTCATGGGCGGGAGCGCGGGCGGCGGGCTCAGCGCCGGCGTCGCGCTGCTGGCCCGCGACCGCGGCGGCCCGGTCCTGGCCGGGCAGGCGCTGATCACGCCGATGCTGGACGACCGCAACGACACGGTCTCCAGCCGGCAGTACGACGGCGTCGGCATCTGGGACCGCAGTTTCAACTACACGGGGTGGAACGCCCTGCTCGGAGCCGACCGGCGTGGCGGTCCTGACGTGTCCCCGTACGCCGCGCCGGCGCGGGCCACGGACCTGTCCGGGCTGGCGCCCGCGTACATCGAGGCCGGCGCGGCCGAGGTGTTCCGCGACGAGGCGGTGCGCTACGCCTCGGGCATCTGGGCCGCGGGCGGCCAGGCCGAGCTGCACGTCTGGGCCGGCGGGTTCCACGGTTTCAACGGCATCGTCCCCGAGGCCCAGGTGTCGCGGGCGGCCAACGCCGTCCGGGACTCCTGGATCCGCCGCACCCTGCGGCTGGGCTGATCGGTTCACGCACACGGACGGCCGCGCTCCCCGCTGGCAGGGGGGAGCGCGGCCGTCTCGCCTGCGGTCAGTCCGTCGGCGGCGCGCTGACGCCCTGCTCGGTTCCGGGAGTGCTGTCGGCGCGGATCCAGCGGACGACCAGCTCGTCCTTCGCGCCGAAGCGGACCAGGTGACGTCCCACGACGTCCTCCAGCCCGGGCATGTCGTCGGCGTCGCCGTCGAGCCGCAGCTCAAGGGCCCCGTCGGCGCAGGTGACCTCGGTACGGCCCGCGCCGAGCACGATCCAGCCCGAGTCGGACTCCTCCGACCACTCCCCGCCCTGGTGGCGGCCGAGGTGGTTCACCAACTGCTTGCCGTACCGGCTCGGGCGGTCGGTCGTGACCGTCGCCGTGCTCGTCGTGCGTGACACTCTTCTCACCTTTCTCGTGTCAGTGCTCACATCAGGGGCGCCGGGCGTTGCCGCGTCGCCGTAGCTGGGCGAAGAGCAGCTTCGCCCGGGGGTCGACGAACGTGCGCAGGCTCGCTCCCGCGACGTTCAGCAGGAAGACGAACAGGGCGATCGCCAGCCCGGGAAAAAGCACCATGGTGGGATGTTCCTGAAGGTACACCCGCCCGTCCGCGACCATGTTGCCCCACGTCGCCGTGGGCGGTGAGATGCCGAGTCCGAGGAAGCTCAGCGCTCCGTCGATCAGCATCGCCCCCGCCGAAAGCAGCACGCACTGCACCACCGCGAGCGGCAGCGTGTTCGGCAGGATGTGCACGGCCAGGGTCTGCCACGGCCCCAGCCCGGAGACCCGCGCCGCCTTGACGTACGTGCGGGTCGCGAGCCCCAGCACGCGGCTGCGGATGATCCGCGCGGTGTACGGCGTGAAGATGATCGTCACCGCGATCAGCTCGCTCATCATGCCCGGGCCGATGACGACACCGAACACGATCGCCAGGATGATCGACGGGAACGCCATCCACGCGTCCACCACGCGCATGATCACCCGGCCGACGCGGGCGAAGTAGCCCGCCACCAGGCCGATGAACGTGCCGAGGGAGACCGAGCAGAGGGTGATCAGCAAGGTCATCCCGATGGACACCCGCCCGGCGGACGCCCAGCGGCTGAACAGGTCCCGGCCGTACCGGTCGGTCCCCATCGGATGATCCAAGGACGGCGGCAGCAGCCGCTGCACCGGGTCGATGGCCTCCGGGTCCGGCAGGAAGAACGGCAGCACCACGACCAGCGCGATGATCAGGCCGATCAGCCCGCCGGACACCACCAGCGCCGGGTTGCGGCGCGCGAACGACGGCCGCCGCGCCGCCGCGGCCGTCTCGCCGGTGACCGTCGTCACGAGACACGCACCTTGGGGTCGACCAGCGAGTAGGTGAGGTCCACCAGCAGGTTCACCAGCACGAAGAGGAACGCGATGAACATGACCCCGCCCTGGATGAGCGGGAAGTCACGCGCGTACACGGCCCCGAGCAGCATCGTGCCGAGCCCGGGGATGACGAAGATGCTCTCGATGACGACCACCCCGCCGATCAGCGACGCGAAGTTCAGCCCGACGGTGGTCAGCACCGGCAGCATCGAGTTCGGCAGCACGTGCCGCAGCGCGATGCGCCGCTCGGTGATCCCCTTGGCCCGCGCGGTGCGCAGGTAGAGCTGGGTCAGCTCGCCGAGCACGCTCTCCTCCATGGTGATGGTGAAGAACGCCGTCTGCCCCACCACGAGCACCGCGACCGGCAGCACGAGTTGCGGGACCGACGTCACCGGGTCGGCGAACAGCGGGGTGTAGCCGCTGGTCGGGAACCAGCCGAGCGCCAGCGCGAACAGGTAGACGGCCAGCAGCGCGAGCCAGAACTCCGGCAGCGCGAGGCCGAACTGCGCGACCCGGTTGACGCCCCGTGCCAGCCGGCTGTGCGGCGACACGGTGACCCAGCCGATGACCAGCACGGTCAGCAGGAAGCTGATGACCGTGCTGGCGACGGCGAGCGTGAGCGTCGGTGCGATATGGCCGGCGATCATGTCGAGCACCGGCGCCTGATACTTGATGGACGTGCCGAAGTCGCCGGTCAGCACGTTGCCGACCCAGTGGAGGTACTGCTCATACAGCGGTCCGGTCAGGCCCAGTTCCTCGTGCAGCCGGGCGAGCTGTTCCGGCGAGGCCTTCAGGCCCAGCAGGACCTGGGCCGGGTCGCCGGGGATCGACCGCAGCAGGAAGAACAGGAACGTGCCGACGACGGCCAGCACGACGACCAGGTCGCGGAGGCGCCGCAGGACGACGAGCAGCATGCGCCTCTACTTCCTCAGCCAGACATCGGTGAACTCCATCCCCCAGCCGTTGTAACCCTGGATCTTCGGGTTGTAGGCGACGTAGTTCTTGGAGGCGTACAGCGCGATCGTCGGCAGGTTCTCGGAGGTGAACTTCTGCACCGCGTCGATCGCCGCCCGCTGCTCCTCGGGGGTCTTCGCCCGGTTGTAGGTGTCCAGCAGGGGGTCGAGCCGGTCGCGCGGGTATCCGGAGTTGTCCAGGTTCTTCACGTTGTCGGTGTAGGCCGGCACCGGCGGGTTGGCGTCGTCCATCAGGGCGAGGACGTCCCAGCCGTTCGGCTCGTTGTTCTTCTTGCCGATCAGCGTGGCGAAGTCGTAGCTCTCGATGCTCGACTTGATGCCGATCTTCTTGAGGTCGTTCTGGATGACGATCAGCGCGTCCTTGAACTGCGGGAACTCGTCGGTCGTGATCATGCGGATGGTCTGGCCCGGCTTGAGTCCGGCCTGGGCGAACAACTGCTTGGCCTGCTCGGGGTCGTGCTGCTCCCACTTGGCCTTGCCCGCCTCGGAGTACATCGCCTTGTTGGTCGACGTGGCGAAGGCGCCGTTGCTGGGCGACACCAGGTCCGGAACGCCCTGCGCCGCCATGATCGCCTTCTTGTCGGTGACCAGGTTCAGTGCGTCACGTGCCTCGGCCTTGGAGAAGATCGAGCCGGAGTTGTGGTTGAGCGACACGAACTGGATCGTGCCGCCGCCCTCGACCGCGACCTTCAGGCTCTGGTCCTGCTTGATCAGGTCGTACTGCGGGTTGGACGGCTCCGCGACGTCCAGGATGCCGGTCCTCAGCCCGTTCAGCACGGCGTCCTGGTCGGCGACGACCTGGTAGGTGATCGTGTCGAGGAACGCCCGCTTGGCGCCCGCGTACCCGCTGGAGGGGCCCTTCGGCGGCTTGTACTTGTCGTTGCGTTCGAGCACGATCTGCTCGCCCTGCGTCCAGGACTTGACCTTGTACGGGCCGGTGCCGACGATCTTGTCGTTGGGGATGCCGGTGGGGCCCTTGGCGTCGATGTCGGCCGCGCGGCGGATGAACGAGCCGTGGCTCGACGCCATCAGCGCGACGAGGTCGAACGGCGACTTCAGCGTGACGACGACGGTCGTGTCGTCGGGGGAGTCGATCTCCTTGAGCACCGGCTTCAGCGACGCCGCGTAGCTGCCGTCCTTGATCCAGTAGTTCAGCGAGGCCACCACGTCGGATGCCTCCAGCGGGGATCCGTCGGAGAACTGCAGGCCCGTGCGCAGCTTGAACGTGTACGTGAGCCCGTCGTCGCCCTTCTCGAACGATTCGGCGAGCACCGGCTGCGGCCGGTAGTTCGCGTCGATGGTCACCAACTGCTCGAAGATCTCGTGGCTGACGTAGGTGGTGCCCACGTTGCCGTTCACGACCGAGTCCAGCGACCCGGGATCCTGCGCCAGCCGCACGGTGATGTTGCCGCCCTTGACGGGCGCGCCGGCGTCCGCGCTCTCGGTGCTCCCAGCCGGTCCACCCGCGCGGGAGGCACACGCCGACAGCACTAAACTCAACAGGGCGACGGCGACGACGGCCTTCGGGTTGCGGGATTTATGGAGGTTCATCGTGGCTCCTCGCGCCTTTTTGTCGGCGAATTTGGCCGCTCAAGCTAGCCGCCGCGAACAGGGCCCGAGTAGGCGTCGACGACGGCAGTTCTGTCACTCACGCGAACCTCACCACGGGCCTCCTTGCCACTTCCGGTCGCCGCTTGACTGAGACTGCACAGTTGACACGGATCCGCGGGAATCTCTTGTCCTGCGGGGATCCTGGACGGAGGATCGTCCGGCGGTGTGTCACGCCGGGCGCCTGAAGGGATGACGCACGTGTCACTACTGGAGATCGATCGGCTCTCGGTCGGTGTGCTCAATGGCGAGGACGGCGTACAGCTCGTCCACGAGCTCTCGTTGAGCCTTGAGGCCGGCCAGACGCTGTGCGTCGTGGGGGAGTCCGGCAGCGGTAAGACGGTGACGGCCCTGTCGATCATCCGGTTGCTGGAGTTCGTCGCGCCGGTCCGCACCACCGGCGAGGTCCGCCTGGACGACGTCGACCTCGTCGCGCTGACCCGCGAGCAGATGCGCTCCTTCCGCGGACGCCGGATCGGCATCGTCTTCCAGGAGGCGCTCGACTCGCTCAACCCGACGCAGCGCATCGGCGCCCAGCTCGTCGAGGCCTATCACCCCTCTGGTCACCCCTCTGGTCACCCCTCTGGTCAACGCACCGGCGCATCCCCCCGGGCCGACCTGCGGGGGAAGGCCCGCAACCGGGCGTACGAGCTGCTGCGCGAGATGGGCTTCGACGACCCCGAGCGGATCGCCGACCTCTACCCCCACCAGCTCTCCGGCGGCATGCAGCAGCGCGTGATGATCGCCATGGCGCTGATCTCCGGCCCCGACCTGCTGCTCGCCGACGAGCCCACCACGGCCCTCGACGTCACCACCCAGGCCGAGATCCTGCGCCTGTTCCGCACCGTGCAGCGCGAGCACCAGATGTCCTGCGTCTTCATCACGCACGACATGGGCGTCGCCGCCGAGATCGCCGACCGGATCGCGGTGATGTACGCCGGCCGGCTGGTCGAGGTCGGCCCGGCGGCGGAGGTGCTCGCCTCCCCCCGGCACCGCTACACCCGCGCGCTGGTCGAGTGCGTGCCGAGGATCGGCGTGCGCCGTCCGGACGGCCTGCCGACGATCGGCGGTTCGGTGCCAGGGCCGGCCGAGGAGCTTCCCGGCTGCCGGTTCGGCCCCCGCTGCGGCCACGCCGTCGACGACTGCGGCAAGAACGAGCCGCCGCTGGCCGTCGTGGACGGGCCCGGGCAAGGGAAAGGGCAGGGGCAGGTCGCCTGCTGGAACCCCGGAAGCGGGCCGGTGTCGCTGCCGTTCCCGACGGCCCCGCAGCCCGCGGTCGACGCCGTCGCCGCCGACTCCACTGCCGCCGCCGCCGACGCCGGGCCGCTGCTGGTGATCGAGAACGTGCGCCGCACGTACACCGCCCGCGGACGCCGCCGAGGAGCCCTGCTCGGCCTCCGCCGTCGCGAGGAGCACGCCGCGGTCGACGGCGTGAGCCTGTCGATCAGACCGGGGGAGTTCTTCGGCCTGGTCGGCGAGTCCGGCAGCGGCAAGACCACGCTCGGGCAGCTCGTCGCCGCCCTGGACGATCCCACCGACGGCGTCATCACGTTCGCGGGCCGACGGCACACCGCGCGCGGCCTGGAGGGCGACGCGCGCGCCTTCCGCCGCGACGTGCAACTGATCTTCCAGGACCCGCAGGGCTCGCTCGACCCCCGGCACACCGTCGGCCGGATCATCGCCGAGCCGCTGCGCGCGCTGACCGACCTGCGCGGGCCCGCGCTGCGGCGGCGCGTGGAGGAGCTGCTGGACGAGGTCGGGCTGCCCGCGTCGATCATCGACAGGATCCCGGCGCAGATCTCCGGCGGCCAGCGGCAGCGGGTCGCCATCGCCCGCGCGATCGCCCCCGAGCCGAAGCTCATCGTGGCCGACGAGCCCACCTCGGCCCTGGACGTCTCGGTGCAGGGCCAGGTGATGAACCTGCTGCTGGAACTGCGCAGGGAACGCGATCTCGCCTACCTGTTCATCACCCACAACCTGAGCCTGGTCCTGTCGATCGCCGACCGCGTCGGCGTCATGAAGGACGGCAGGCTGATCGAGGTCGCGCCACCGGACACGATCACCGGCGCGCCTGAACACGACTACACGCGCACCCTGCTCGCCGCGAATCCCGGCCTCCCCGCCGAGGCCACCGCGCCGGAGAGCGGGGCGCCCACCGGATTCGCCTGAGTGACAGACGCCGTACCCGCGACAGGAGCAGACACCGTGCATCCCGAGCGAGCCTTCCTACCGACGCATCGCTTCGACGACCCCATGATCGCGTCCGGCCCGCCAGGCTTCGCGATCGGCTCGTTCGACGAGCTCGCGCCCTGGTCGTACGCGTCGTTCCCGCACCGCCACGAGTTCTACGAGATGGTCTGCGTGACCAGCGGGTCCGGCACCCAGGTCATCGACTTCGTCCCGTACGAGCTGAACCCGGTGACGCTGTACTTCGTGGCGCCGGGGCAGGTGCAGTTCTGGGAGCGCCGCACGCCGATCGAGGGATTCGTGGTCGTCTTCCTCGAAGAGTTCCTGGCGGCCCAGTACGGCGACCGCGTCTCGCCGCGCCAGTCGCTGACGCTCGACCCGCTCGGCATCGGGCGGGCCCTGCACCTCCACGACGACCAGATCGAGCCGATCATGGGGCTGTTCACCGCCCTGTACCGCGAGTACCGGCGGCCCGGCGGCGCGGACGCCTCGGTGCTGCAGGCGTACCTGCACATCCTGCTGGTCGAGATGCGGCGGCTGCACAACGACTCCAGCACCAGCATGGTCGAGGACCGCAGCACCGCGCTGGCCAGGCGTTACTTGCGCCTGGTGAGCGACGAGCTGCTCAACGAGCAGACCGTGCGCGGATACGCCGACCGCATCGGCATCACGCCCAAGCACCTGGCGGACGTGGTGCGGCGCACGACCGGCAAGACCCCGGCCGAGATCATCCGCACGGCGCTGACGGTCGAGGCGAAACGGCTGCTCACGCACACCGACCTCACCATCGCCCAGGTCTCCCAGCGGCTGTCCTTCGACAACCCGTCGTACTTCGGGCGGTTCTTCAAACGCGAGGTCGGCATGAGCCCGGGCGAGTTCCGCCGAGGCGGCACGGTGGCCGTCTCCGCTCAGTGACAAAGCTGCCGACCTGAGTCACTCCCCGCACCACCACACACTGCTTAATTTCGCGATATGGACTCCTCTACCGCAAAGATCCAGGAACGGTTCGGCGAGCGCCGCGCCGAGCAGCTACGTTCCCTTGTCACCGAAGAATTGATCAAGGCTTGGATACGTGACCCCGACGTCGGCCATCGTGAGCCGTTCTCCTGGGTGCTGCGGTTCCTCGGCCGCAGACCGCCGGCGGAACGCGTCACCGTGTACGAATCCGTGCCCGGTGAGGAGTGGTGCCTGGCCAGGCAGCCCGCCAGCCGTGGCGCGCCGTACCGGCTCGCCGCCCGGCGCCGTTTCACCAGCCTCGACGAGGCGCGCGAGGCGTGCCTGCGCCGTGAGCTGCACGAGGTGCTGGGGTGGGGCGAGCCGCCCGCCGACACCGTCGACGGCCCGGACCTGAGCGTCGAAGGCCCGGCCCTGCTCGGGTACGCCGACCGGGTCAGCGCCGCTCCCGGCGACCCCGTCGCGTTCATGATCAGCGCGGAGGGCGTCGAACGGTACACGACGGAGCTGGTGCGGCTACGGCACGTGGACGACAACCCGGCCGGGCCCGGCGTCCGCGTCGAGACGGTCCCGGACGTGTGGCAGGGCGACCACCAGGGCCGGGCGCAGACCACCCGGATCGGCTCGCACATCGCCGTCCCCGACCCGGGGGGCGCCACGACGGGCCTCGACGGGTTCGCCGTCGTCGCCTACGTCCACCCGACCTGTGTCACCGGCGTCCGGCAGGCGATCGTGGCCCGCTGGGGCGACGGCGACACCCCGCGCGGCTACGCGCTCGGCCTGGACGAGGAGGGTCGGCTGACCCTCTGGCTCGGTGACGGGTCGGGAGAGACCGCGACGCGGATCGAGACCCCGCTCGCGCTCCGCCTCTGGCACGGCGTGGGCGCGAGCTACGACCCGGCGACCGGGCGGGTCGTGCTGGCCGTCCGCCCGCTGGTCAACAGCGTCAACAGCCTGCTCAGCCCGGTGGTCGTGGACGACCGCCCGCAGGTCGCCGAGGGCCGCGCCGAGGCCCCGCTCGCGCCCGCCGACGGCGGCGAGCTGCTGTTCGCGGCGCTCACCCCCGACTCGGGCCACTACAACGGCAAGATCGAAAGTCCTCGCCTGTGGCAGCGCGCACTCGACCGCGACGCGCTGGTCGCCGCCGTGTCCGACGCGCCGGACGCCCCCGAGGCCCCCCTGCGGTGGTGGTTCGGCACGCCCGAGGGCGCCCACACCGCCGCGTCCCTGAGCGTGCCCTGCGTCGGCCGTCCCGAGCTGGACGGCCGCCTGGTCAACATGCCGGTGCGCGGCGTGACCGGGCGGCACTACACCGGCGATGCCGACCACTACGCCTACGACCCGCGCGGCTACGGGGCCATCCACTTCCACGACGACGAACTCGCCGACAGCGGCTGGGAGCCCAGTCACGAGCTCACCGTCCCCGACGGCCTGCCCAGCGGCGTGTACGCGCTGCGGGTGGCGGCCACCGACGGCTCGTGCGAGCGGGCGATCCCGTTCGTCGTCCGCGCCCCGGCGGGGACCGCGACCGGCGACATCGCGCTGCTGCTGCCCACCGCCACCTACCTGGCGTACGCGAACGAGCGCGGCCTCGGCTACGTGCCGGTCGTCCCGCAGGGCACCGCCTTCCTCGAACAGCGCTACGACCTCGGCCACTCCCTCTACGCCAGCCACACCGACGGCAGTGGAGTGTCCTACTCGTCCTGGCGGCGGCCCATCCTCACGCTCGCGCCCGGCTACCGCATCCACCTCTCGCCGTTCATGCTGGCCAGCGACCTGTACATCCTGGACTGGCTCACCGAGCTCGGGTACTCGTTCGACGTGATCACCGACCATGACCTGCACGCGGAGGGAGCCGACCTGCTGCGCCGCTACCGTGGGGTGATCACCGGGTCGCACCCGGAGTACGCCTCCGCGCGGATGCTCGACGCCATCGAGTCCTACGTCGACGGCGGCGGCAACCTCGCCTACATCGGCGGCAACGGCTACTACTGGGTGGTCTCCTTCCACCCCGAGCTGCCACACGTGATGGAGCTGCGCCGCGGCCTGAGCGGCACCCGTAGCTGGCAGGCCCGGCCCGGCGAGGAACACCACGCGACCACCGGCGAGCGCGGCGGGCTGTGGGCGGGCCGCAACCGCCCGCCCCAGAAGCTGTTCGGGGTCGGGTTCAGCGCGCAGGGCGGCGGGCCGTCCGGACGCTACCGCGCCGGCCCCGACCACGAAGACGAGGTGGCGCGGAAGCTGCTCGACGGAGTGCCGGAGGTGTTCGGCGACCTCGCCCTGATCGACGGCGGCGCCGTTGGCGACGAGATCGACCGCTACGACCCCGCGCTCGGCAGCCCACCGGACGCCCTCGTCATCGCCACCTCGGAAGGGCTCGGCGACGGCTACCAGTTCGTGGTCGAGGAGCTCGGCGGCACGAACCCGGGCCAGGGGGCCACGGAGAACCCCCACGTCCGCTCCGACATGGTCTACTTCCGCACCCGCGGCGGCGGCTCGGTCTTCTCCACCGGCTCGATCGCCTACAGCAAGGGGCTCTCGGCGAACGGCTACGACAACGGGCTGTCCCGCGTCACCCGCAACGTCATCGACCACTGGCCGGCCGCCGATGTCTGAGTCGATCATCGTGGACCGCATGCTGGCCGTCCACATGCGCGACGGCGTGATCCTGCGCGCGGACGTGTACCGGCCGACCGGCCAACGCTGCCCCGCCCTGGTGTTCCGCACCCCCTACGACCGCACGAGCCTCGGCATGTACGGCACGTTCGCGCTGCGCGCCGCCTCGGCCGGATACGCCGTCGTCATGCAGGACGTCCGGGGGCGCGGCGCGTCGGAAGGCACGTTCACCCCGTTCGTCAACGAACTGGAGGACGGCTACGACTCGGTCGACTGGATCGCCGCCCAACCCTGGTGCGACGGCAACGTCGGCATGTTCGGCGGCTCCTACGACGGTGTCACCCAGTGGCAGGCGGCGATGTCGGGACACCCGGCGCTCAAGGCCATCGCGCCCAACGTCACCGCGTCGAGCTACCACCACGGCTGGGTGTACCGGGGCGGGGCGTTCCAGCTCAGCTTCAGCCTGGACTGGACGCTCTCGCTCGCCGCCCACAACGCGGCCCGCGACCCGTCCGTCCCCGCCGAGATCCGCGCCGCGCTGGTCGACGCCGCGGACCGGCTGCCCGACACGGCGGCCGTCCTGCCCCTCGACGACCACCCGTACCTGGACGGCGTCGCGCCGTACTACCGGGAATGGCTGCGCCACCCCCGCTACGACGTGTTCTGGGAACGGCTCGACGTCTCACGGGCCTACTCCGAGATCAACGTCGCCGCGTTCAACCTGGGCGGCTGGTACGACACCTTCCTCGGCGGCACGCTCGCCAACTTCGCCGGCATGCGCGCCCAGGGCCCCGCCGCCGCGCGCGACCGGCAGCGGCTGCTCATCGGGCCCTGGCCGCACGCCGGCCTCTTCAGCGGCAACCCCGTCGGCGAATGGAACTTCGGCGGCCGGGCCACCGGCCCCGCCATCGACGCCGACGGCATGCAGCTCCGCTGGTTCGACACCTGGCTGCGCGACGGCGACGACGGCATCGCCGGCGAACCCCCCGTGCTGCTGTTCACCATGGGCGCCGACGAGTGGCGGGTGGCCGACTCCTGGCCGCTGCCCGGCACCGAATACCAGGACTGGCATCTGCACAGCGGCGGACGCGCGAACACCCTGCACGGCGACGGCGAGCTGCGCCGCGACCAGCCGGCCCCCGCCCAGCCCCCGGACACCTTCCTCTACGACCCGCGCGACCCCGTGCCCACCCTCGGCGGCGCGCTGTGCTGCAACCCCGTCCACACCCGGGGCGGCGTGTTCGACCAGCGCCCGATCGAGGCCCGCCCCGACGTCCTCGTCTACACCTCGGAACCGCTCACCGAGCCCCTCGACGTCACCGGCCCCGTCACGGTCGTGCTGCACGCCGCCACCACCGCGCCCGACACCGACTGGACCGCCAAGCTCGTCGACGTCGGCCCGTGCGGCTACGCGCGCAACCTCGCCGACGGCATCATCCGGGCACGCTACCGCGACTCGACGAGCGACCCCCGGCCGCTGACCCCGGGCGAGGTGGTCGAGTACCGGATCGACCTCGGCGCCACGAGCAACGTCTTCCAGCCCGGGCACCGCATCCGGCTGGAGGTGTCGAGCAGCAACTTCCCGCACTTCGATCGCAACCCCAACACCGGCGAACTCCCCGGCACTTCCGCCGAGGTGACCAGCGCCATGCAGAGCGTTCACCACGCCGGGCCGTACCTGTCGCGGCTCATCCTGCCGGTCGTCGCACCCGACGCGGCCCGGCCCTACAGAAAGGAGCCCTGAGTGCGCACGCGCGAGCTGGGCAGCACCGGTATGGCGATCACCACGGTCGGCTTCGGAAGCTGGGCCGTCGGCGGCCCGGGCCTGATGGGCTGGGGCACCCAGTCCGACGACGAGTCGATCGCCGCGATCCACCACGCCGTCGCCCGCGGCGTCAACTGGATCGACACCGCCGCGGTCTACGGATTCGGGCACGCCGAGGAAGTGGTCGGACGGGCTCTGTCCGCCCTGCCCCCGGCCGACCGCCCGCTGATCTTCACCAAGTGCGGGCTCGTCTGGGACGAGCACGGCGTCGAGAGCAACGACCTCACCCCCGAATCGATCAGGCGCGAATGCGACGACTCACTGCGCCGCCTGGGCATCGACCGGATCGACCTGTACCAGATCCACGCCCCCGACCCGAACGGGCCGCCGATCGAGGAATCCTGGGGCGCGGTGCTCGAACTGGTCGAGGCGGGCAAGGTCCGGCACGCCGGGGTGTCCAACTTCGGCGTCGAGCTGCTGGACCGCTGCGAGGCGGTCGGGCACGTCGCCTCCCTGCAACCACCCCTGTCACTCATCCACCGCGACGCCGCCGCCGACGTCATCCCCTGGTGCGCCGCCCATGACACCGGTGTGATCGTCTACAGCCCCATGGCGTCCGGCCTGCTGTCCGGCACCTTCACCGCCGAACGCGCCGCCGCCCTGCCCGGCGACGACTGGCGCTCCCGCGCCTCAGAGTTCCGATCCCCCCAGCTCGAACGCAACCTCGCCCTCCAGGACGCGCTGCGCCCCCTCGCCGAGCGTCACGGCACCTCAGTGGCGTCGCTCGCCACCGCCTGGACCACCACCATCCCCGGAGTCACCGCCGCCATCGTCGGCGCCCGCACGTCCGGCCAGGTCGACGGCTGGCTCGACGCCTCCGCCCTGCCCCTCACCGCCGAGGACCTGAAAGAGATCACAACAGTCGTGAACGAGACCGGCGCCGGCCACGGCCCGCTGCCAGGAGAACCGCTCTAATACCGCAAAGCGGGCCGGGCGGAACGAGGTTCCGCCCGGCCCGTGCCTCTTTACCCCCTCAGCTATGCCCCGGGGGAACGTTCTCATCCGACGAGTACTCCGGGTTCAGCGAAAGCGCGATGAAGCTGAACGACCGGTTGACGTAGTTGAACCCCAGCGGACAGTGCCGCGTCCCCGCCGGAATCCACACCGCGCCCGTGGTCGTCACGGTGTGCCGCTCACCCTCGATGTCGAGGTACAGCTCCGCCCCCAGGTCGTGCAGGTTGTCCGGGTCGCTGCCCATCCACATCAGCACCTCGTCGTAGGTGTGCTCGTGGTCGTTGACCCAGTGCACCTTCTCCGACGTCGGGTTGATCCAGCTGTAGGCCATGTGCACCTTGCTGAGATCGACATCGATCCCGCGCATCAGCCCGAACGGACTGCTGATGTTGGCCGGCCGCTCCCCTCCCGCCGCGGCCCCCTCGTTCACGAGGTCATCGCCACATTCGAGCATGCGCTCGATGAACAGGTGATCGTACTTGCCCATGCGTCTCCCTAAGCCCCAGAACCCACCCGGCGGCGGATCCATCTCCCAGTCTTCGGAAGTCCCGACAACCCGGAAAGCCACTCGGGTCAGACACGCTGTCACGTGGCTCGGCCCGCACGCCGCTGGCTATCCTGTGGCACGTCAGGCCAGGCAGGGCCACCACCCCACAAGACCACCGGAGGCGACGCCCGTGACAGCCTCCCCTCGCCGGACCACCTGGCCGGCGACGATGGTGGTGACCCACGTGGTCCTGGCACTCCTGACGGTGCTCACCCTCGTGGGCGTCCGGCAGCTCGGCGCGGACCTGTGGCAGCTCACCGCCATGGCGGGCGCCGCCGTCCTGCTCCATGGGGGAGTGGCGGCGGCCCATCGACGGCCCTGGGCGGGCTACGCGCTCGGTGCGGCCGGCATGCTCGTCCTGGTGACGACGCCCTTCCTGAGCTGGTCACCCACCATGCTGCCCTCGGCCGTGTGCTTCCCCCTGACCTTGTGGCGGCTGACCACCCGGGTCTCGGTCAGGTCCTCGGTGGTCGCGCTGGCCGTCGCCGCGCTCGGGATCGTCCTCACCGAGCTGGTGGCGTGGGACCGGCTCCCGCCCGGCGAACCCGGGTGGACCCGCTTCGTCGAGGGCGGGCTGCTGATGCTCGTGGTCGGCGGCGTGTGGCTCGCGGCCGTGCTGGTATGCCGCAGGCACGAGGCCGCCCGGCGAGCCGAGAGCGAACGACTGGCCGCGGCGGTCGCGGACGAACGGGCCGGCATCCGCCGCGACCTGCACGACGTGATCGCCCACACGGTCACCGTCATGGTCGCGCGGATCGAGGCCACGGCGGTGACGACGGCGGATCCGGCGACCCGCCGCGAACTCGGCGCCATCGCCGAGACCGGCCGGGACGCCCACCAGGGCCTGCGAGCGATGCTGGCCACCGTGGGTCCGCGTGCCGACTCCCGGCCGGTAGAGGTCCCGATCTCGCTGGACGCCCTCCCCGACCTCGTGGCCTCCGCGGCGAGCCCACTCCACGCGGTCACCTTCGCGGAGGCGGGCGAGCGACGGCCACTGAGCCTGAGCGCCGAGGTCGCGGCCGTCCGTACCGTGCAAGAGGGCATCACCAACGCGCTGCGCCACCTCGAACCACCGGTCGAGGTGACCGTCCGCCTGCGCTGGACCCCGGGCGAGGCGGTGGTGGAAGTGCGCGACAACGGCGGCAGGGCGCGCCGCGCCGCCGGCGGCCAGGGGACCGGCCTGATGGGAATCGAGGAACGTGTGCGTACCGCGGGCGGCACCCTGTCGATCGACGACGGGGACGACGGATGGACGCTGCGGGCGCGGCTCCCCACCAAGGAGGGAGCGTGACCGGCATCCGTGTCATGCTCGTCGACGACCAGGAGCTGCTGCGGGTCTCGCTCCGCACGGTCCTGTCGGCCGACGAACGCATCGAGGTCACCCACGACGTCGCGAACGGCGCCGACGCGATCGAGGTCGTCCGGCGGCACCGCCTGGACGTGGTCCTGATGGACATCCGCATGCCGCGCATGGACGGAGTCGCCGCCACGGCGGAGATCGTCAGGATCGCACCCGCGACCCGGGTGCTCATGCTGACGACGTTCGACGACGACGAACTGGTCGTGGCCGCGATCCGAGCCGGCGCCAGCGGCTACCTGACCAAGGACGTCCGCCCCGCCGCCCTCGCCCAGGCCGTGTGCGACGTCGCCTCCGGAACGTCGGCGCTGGCCCCGGGGGTGGCCGCGACGATCCTCGATCTCATCCGGCAGGTGCCCACGCGAAGGACGGGCGCCCTGGACGGACTCACCCCGCGCGAGGTCGAGATCTTCGGCCTGCTCGCCCGAGGCAGGTCCAACAACGAGATCCGCGCCGAACTGGTGCTGAGCGAGAACACCGTGAAGTCGCACGTCCGTGCCGTCCTGCAGAAGCTGGGCCTGCGCGACCGCGTGCACGCGGTGATCCACGCGTACGAGAACGGACTTGTCGGTCGCGGCGACCTGCCCGACTGAGAATTCCATCCTGCCGGGTGCCCCCGGCTCACCCCTTAGGGTGATGTCCCCTGGTGGCGCCCCGCCTACGTTCGACGTCGTGCGTCTCCCAAGTCTCCGCAGTCTCCGCAGTCTCCGCAGTCTCCGCTTCTCTCCCGTGACCTGCCTCATCGTCCTCGGCGGCGTGCTCGCCGCCCTGCCGCTCGTCTGGACGGCACCCGCCCACGCCACCGGCGAAGGGCTGGTCGACGACTACCGCTCCGTCTACGGCACGCCGGGCGTCGCGGCGGCCGTGATCGACGGATCGTCGGTCGAGACGATCGTCCGCGGCCGGGACGGGGACGGCAACGCCGTGACGCCTCGGACCCGGTTCCGGATCGCGTCGATGAGCAAGTCGATGACGGCCGCCGCGGTCATGCTGCTGGTCGACCGTGACCGCGTCTCCCTGGACGACCCGGTCGTCAAGGTCCTGCCCGAGTTCAGGCTGGCCGACCCCCGCTTCACCGCGATCACCGTGCGCCAGATCCTCAGCCACACCTCGGGCCTGTCGAACAGCACGAACAACGAGTACGTGTTCCCGCCTCCGCGCGGCGCGCGGGAGATCGTGGCCAGACTGGCCGACAAGACCCTCGCCGCCGCCCCGGGCACCCGCTCCGAGTACCACAACACCAACTACTCGATCGCGGCGAGGATCGTCGAGGTGGTGTCCGGGAAGTCCTTCGACGCCTTCCTCCACACCGAACTGTTCACCCCGCTGGGCATGAGCGACACCAGCTCGACGCTCGGGTGCTCCGATGGTGCCGAGGGCCTGCCGTCCGGTTATGAGGTCGTTCTCGGGCTCGCCGTCGCGGCCCCGGAGATGCCGGGGATGTGCGTCGGCAACGGCGGCGTGATCTCGACCCTGGACGACATGGTGCGATGGCTGCGCTTCAACCAGGGCACCTTGGGGGTGGACCTGCTGAGCGCCCGCTCCCTGACCGAGTCGCACACCCCCCAGCCGAAAGCCGGCGACTACGCCCTCGGCTGGCAGTCCCGCCCCGCCCCCGTGTCAGGGATCGGCCACGGCGGGACCCTGGCGACGTGGACCGGCGACATGGTCTTCTCTCCCAAGACCGGCATGGCCGCCCTCGTCCTCACCAACAGCGGCGGCGACCCCAGCCTCCTGTCCGCCAACCTCCTCGGAGCCCCGGCGACACCGATGAGCAACCCACTGAATCCCGTAAACGCGATCCTCCTCGGCCTCACAGCGGTCACAGCCGCCCTGCTCCTCACCGCGATCGCCCGATCCCGCCACTGGGCCACCCGCCGCCGCCCGGCCCGCCGCCCGATGCTGACCCTGCGCCTCACCCCCCTCGCCCTGGTAACCGTCCTGGGCGCGCTGCTACCGACCTTCATCTGGGGATCGTTCAACCTCCAGTACTGGATCGTCACCGCCTGGCTCCTTCCCCTGCTGGCCCTCTTCTCCCTCACCTGCGCCCTACTCGGGTCAGCCGCCCTCACCCGCCGCCTCTGGCACTACCACCGCCCCACCCACCCGACCCCAACCCAGAACCCCGGCCGCAGCCGCGGCCCGGCGCCGCATTCGACGGAGCTCGGCATGAACGACACCCGGGAATAGGACTCGCGGGTCCGGGCGTGTTCCAACGCATCGGCGTGGACACCATGCCCGTGCACACGGATGTCGAAGTCACCGACCAGGAGATGTTCAGGCATGTCCCGGCATGTTTGCGCGGTCAGGGGCCCTGGGGCCGGTCGGCGTTCAGGGCGGCCTCGATCTGCTTGGTCCAGGCTCGGGCCTGTTCGGCGTCCAGCGACCTGACCCGGCGGGCCTCCAGCTCCACCTCGATGCCTTCCGAGATCCGTTCGGCCGTGAGCTTCACGTCACTGGTGCGATATCTGAGCCGGGCGACCACTGGCCCGGCCACCGTTCCGACCACCTCGGGAGCGTCGGCAATGATCCGCAGGCACTCGGCCACCGGGCCCATCGCCCCTGGTGAGGGGGTCGTTCGACCACAGAACACACGTCTGAGGAAAATTCTAGTTATTGGCGCCACCCCTCACCTGGCACCGTTTCCGCGGATATAAACGAGCGGGGGTATTTCCTCTCCCGTAAGGAGCGCGATGAGTGCCCGGTTACTGACAGACGAGCAGGTCGAAGAATTCGTCCAGGATGGATTCGTCAAGGTGGAGGGTGCGTTCCCCAAAGACCTTGCCGCCGAGGCGTGCGGCCTCCTGTGGGAGCAGCTCGGCATGGATCCGGATGACCCGGCGACGTGGACCAGAGAAGTGGTCAGACTGGGACTCCAGGACGCCGAGCCGTTCGTGCGCAGCGCCAACACCCCGGAACTGCACGCCGCCTTCGATCAGCTGGTCGGGCCCGGACGGTGGATGCCCATCGAGAAAGTCGGCACGTTTCCGGTGCGCTTCCCGCGGACGAAGCCACCGGAGGAGGCCGAGGACTACGGCTGGCACATCGACGCCAGTTTCCTGACGGCCGAGGCGGAGGCGGCGAACGCGCTGAACTGGGAGGGCGAACTGGCGCTCGTGCCGCCCAACTACGACGAGATCCTTCGCTGCAACGTGACCTCGCGGGGCCGGTCGTTGCTGCTGCTCCTGCTCTACACCGACACCGGCGAGCGTGACGCGCCGACGCTCCTGCGCGTCGGTTCCCATCTGGACGTGCCGCCGCTGCTCGCGCCGTACGGCCCGGAGGGGACGTACCTGGAGGCGGCGGGGGTGGGTGTGGAGAGGCCGCTCGCGTCGGCCACGGGCGAGGCGGGCGATGCCTACCTCTGCCATCCGTTCCTGGTGCACACGCCCATCTCGAACACGGGCCTGCGCCCACGGTTCATGGCCCAGCCGTCGCTGCTGCCGGTCGGGGAGTTGGACCTCGACCGGGCGGACGGAGGGTGTTCGCCGGTCGAGCGTGCGATCCGCCTCGGCCTGGGCCGTGAGGAAGAGAGCTAACGCCATGGAAGAGCGGACGAAAACCCCCCCGTGGCAGAGCCTGGTGCGGCTCGTCTTCGGCGGCATGGCCACGCAGGTGGTGGGCCTGGCGGCGCGGCTCAAGCTGCCCGACGCGATCGGCGACGGCGAGCGCGGCGCGGGCGACCTCGCAGCCGTGTACGGCATGCGCGAGAGCACGATGCTCCGGCTGCTGCGCGCGCTGGTCGCGCTGGAGGTCCTGACGGAGGCGAGTCCGGGCCGGTTCGGCGTCGCCCAGGTGGGGGAGCTCCTACGAGCCGACCGGCCCGGGTCGATGTACGCGCTCGCCCGGCTGATCACTGAGCCCGTCATGCTGACCGCCTGGCAGAACCTGGAGTTCAGCCTGCGCGCCGGCAGCCCCGCCTTCGAGGAGACGTTCAAGGCAGACTTCTTCGGCTATCTGGCCGACCACCCCGAACTGTCGCAGCTGTACAACGCCGCGATGAGCCAGGGCACGCTGAGCGTGGCCGAAACGGTCGCGAAAGGCTATGACTTCAGCAGGTTCGAGACCGTCGTGGACGTGGGCGGTGGAGACGGCACGCTGATCTCCGCCGTGCTGCGGGCGTACCCGGGGCTGCGGGGAGTGGTCTACGACAGCGTCGCGGGCGCGTCGGCGGCGAAGCAGACCCTTGACAGAGCGGCGGTGGCGGAACGCTGTGTGGTCGAGACCGGCGACTTCTTCGCCGGCGTACCCGGCGGCGCCGACCTCTACCTGCTCAAGAGCATCGTGCACGGCTGGGACGACCACCGGGCGGGGACGATCCTGCGGCACTGCGGGCAGAGCGTCGCCCCCCACGGGCGAATCCTGATGATCGAACACGTTCTTCCCGACGCGGTGCCGCCGGGGGCGAATCCGCTCACCTACCTCAACGACCTCAACTTGCTCGTCAACGGCCACGGCCTGGAGCGGACCCGCGCCGACTTCGAGCGGCTGTGCGCCGGCGGCGGCCTCACCCTGACCGGGATCGAGCCGTTGCCGCCAACCGGCTTCTGCTGGATCGAGGCGCGGCCGGGGTAATCTGGGGGCCTCGGCGACAAGGACGGGCAGATTGGCATACCTGTACGAGACGGCGCGGGTGGATTACAGCGACCTCGCCAGCGGCTCCGTCCTCCACTCCGCCCCCGGCATGCCCGCCTTCCCGGTACGGCTCGCCGCCGAGATCTTCCAGCGCGCCCTGGCCCTGCGCGGTGGCGCGGATCCGGCCGTGGTGTGGGACCCCTGCTGCGGGAGCGGCTACCTGCTGACCGTGCTGGCCCTGCTCCACCGCCCGCGCGTCAAGACGCTGCTGGCCTCCGACCTCTCCGAGGACGCACTGGGTACGGCACGGGCCAACCTGAACCTGCTGACCGAGACCGGCCTGCGGGACAGGGCGGCAGAACTGGCAGACCGGGCGGAACGCTTCGGGAAACCCGGCTACGCGCTGGCCGCCGAGGCGGCGGAGCGGCTGGCCCGCCGGCTGGCCGCGAGCGGCGGCCCGGTGCCCCACCACCTGCTCCGGCCGGCCGACGTCTTCGACCCCGCCCAGCTGGCCGCGGCGATCGACGGCGAAGAGCCGGACATCGTGCTCACCGATCCGCCCTATGACGAGCAGACCAGCTGGCAGGGAAGTCATCAGGACAAGAACCTGCCGGCGATGATGGCGGCGCTGGGGGAGGTCCTGCCCCCGCACACGGTGGTCGCCGTGGCCGTCCGCGGCCGCCGCGTGCCCGCGGGGGCGGGCGTCCGCCCGCGTCAGTCACTGCGGATCGGCACCAGAGCCGTCGCCTTCTTCGCCGCCGCCGACCTCACTGTGGCCGGCCGCCGGTCCTCGTCACGGTGATCCGCTGCCGGGCCGCCTCATAAAGGATGGCGGTGGCCGCGTTCGCGGCGTTCAGCGAACTCGCGGCTCCGACCATGGGGATGCTCACCATCGTGTCGCACGCCTCGCGCCATGCGCTGCTGAGCCCGCTGGTCTCGTTGCCGACCAGCAGGAGCGTCGGCTGGGTGAAGTCGAAGCTGAAGACGTCGCAGTCGCCGTGCTCGTCGGTGCCCACCACGACGATCGGCTTGCCGCGGTCACGCTGCGCGGCCACCCAGCCGACCACGTCGCCCGGCGCCGGCACCCGGACCGCGGGCAGGGAGAACAACGAGCCCGTGCTCGCCCTGACCGATTTCGGGTCGTACACGTCGGCCGCGTGACCCGCCACGATCAGCCCGTGCGCGCCCAGGGCGTCGGCTGAGCGGATGATGCTGCCGATGTTTCCGGGGCTCGTCGGGCGGTCGAACACGACGCCCAGGAAGTCGTCCCCGACCGCGATGCGACCGAGGTCGTCGGCGGGCATTCCGACGACGGCGACGGCCTCGGGCGGCGCCTCGTTCTTCTCACCCAGGTCCGCCAGCATCTCGGGAGCCATCGCGATCCGGTCGCCCCGCACGGCGTGCAGCAGCTCCTCCAGCCACTTCGACGGGTTCCGCTGCCCGTCGTAGATGAGCGCGTGGACGGGCCAGCCGTACTCCACCGCGAGCGAGATCGGACGGACTCCCTGGACCAGGAATTCGCGGGCTCGGGTCCGCTTGTTGCGGTTGGTGAGCAGGGACTCCCACTGCTGGAACCGAGCATTGCGCGTGGTGATTCGCTGAACCGCCGGCACCTGTGTCCTATCAGTCGTAGCGGGTCGCCGCAGGGCGGACTCGCTGGTTGGCGGCCGTCTGGCGGATGAGCATCGTGTCCTGCTGAAGACAGTGCCTCCGCCGGCCGGCCGGAATAGATGGTCGCTGCTGGATTGTCGTCGCCCACTGTTTCGGCGTGGGCGCTGCTTGATGTGGGTCGCCGACGATTCGCTTGCCGGCTGCTGATGCCGGGAATCGGGTGCCCTACGCGGTCACCACCTCCAGTTCGGGCAGGGGGAAGACCAGCTTCCCACCTGAGCGCAGGAAGTCGCGCTCGCGGGCGATCATCGGCTCCCTGTAGATCCACGGGAGGACCAGGAACTGGTCGGGGTGGCGTGCCCTGGCCTCCTCCTCGGAGACGATCGGGATGCCAGTGGCAGGGGTGTAGCAGCCGAACTTGTCCTGGTTCACCTCAGCGATGCAGGGTAGGTCGGCCTCGCCGAGCCCGCAGTACTGCAGGATCACGTTGCCTTTCGTCGAGGCGCCGTATCCGAGGGTGAGCAGGCCGTTCTTCCGCGACTCGGCGAGGAAGTCGAGCAGCCGGTCGCGGTGCTCCACGGTTCGCCGCGCGAACGAGGCGAGTGGGAGATCCTCTTCTCCGCTGCGGATGGCTGCCAGGGCCGCTTCGTTGACCTGGGAACCGGTCGTATGCCTGGCCAGGACGACCGAGAGGCTTCCGCCATAGACCGCGTTCAGTTCGGCGTCCAGGACCTTCAGCCCTGCGCGCTCGGCCATCCACTCGATCTGGCGCAGCGCGTAGTAGTCCAGGTGTTCGTGGCAAACCACGTCGTAGGCGGTGGCGCGGAGCATCGCGGGCAGGTAGCTCTGCTCGATGATCCAGATGCCGTCGTCAGTCAGCAGTTCCCGCACATCGCGCATGAAGTCCAGCGGCCGTGGCAGGTCGTAGAACATCGCGATGCAGGTGACGACTTTGGCGCGGCGCCCGCCGAGCAGGTCGCGGGAGAAGAAGTCGGTGATCCGCTCGACGTGCGGGGGGTAGAACTCGGCGAAGGCGGAGGCCGCGGGATCCACGCCGACCAGGGTGGGGCCGCCGACGGGGTAGGCCGACAACAGGGTGCCGTCGTTGCTGCCGATGTCCACCACCAGGTCGCCGGCGCCGAGCTCGACCATGTCCATGATGGCAGCGACCTTGCCGCGCAGGTGCTCGACCATGGAACGGTTCAGACCTGACCGGTAGCCGTAGCGCTCGCCGTACATGAGACCGAAGTCCGTGGTGTGGCGCAGCTGCACCAGCCCGCAGCCGCTCGGCGAGCAGACCACCAGCTCCAGCGGGACCTGCGGCACAGGCTCGTCGAGGGTGCGCGGGAAGACGCCGGTGAGGGCCTGCGCGCCCAGGTCGAGTACGGGCAGCAGTTCGGTGTTGTCGCAGATGCGGCAGCAGTCGATGACCGTCATGTGCGGTTGACTTGTCATGATTCTCCAGGACGGCTGTGCTCTTTGAGCCAGGAGACCACGTCCGAGGCGTCCGGCCAGTCGACCTCGGGGCCGGTGACCACGGGGAACTGGTCATCGACCCAGTCGCTGTCGAAGGTGGAGCGCGAGCCGACGGCGTCCCTGATCTCCCTCAAGGTGATCGTCGTCCGCGCGCCCACTTCCCACAGCCCCTCGGAGTCGAGATGCTCAGCCACCCACCGGCCGCACCAGTCGACCGGTGCGAAGCTCTGCTGTGATGACCCTGCCGCGTAGACCGGCCGGTCGCCGATCATGTCCTGCAGGACGCCCTTCTTGTAGCCGGTGCCGTACATGGGGCCCAGGCGGACGATGAGCCGGCCCGCGCAGAGCTCCTCGGCCTCGGCCCGGTGCCGGCCGTAGGGGGTGTCCAGCTGGGTGCGCGCGGAGATGGTGCTGATCTGGACAAAGCTCTTCCACTCCCAGTCGCGCAGGAACGCCTTGGTCTTGGCCACCGTCTCGCGGTGGTCGTCCTCGGGGTGGTGGCGCGCCCAGTAGCGGCGGGACGGGCAGGCCGCGTTGACCAGCACGTCGAACGGGCCGCTGCGGCGTGCCTCCTCGTAGTTCTCACGATAGACGGGTACGGCCGCGCCGCCGAGGGCGCGGACGATGGCCGATCCGACGAAGCCGCGCCCGCCGGCGACGGCGACTCTCACACGCGCTCCAAGGTGTGCGGCAGGGGCTCGACCTGCACCAGCGGCGGGTCACACTCGTCCCACGGCTTGGTGAGCATGGCGATGAACGTCAGCGACGAGATGGCGTGTACGGCATGCATGACTCCGCTCGGCGTCCTGGTGCACACCCCACGGGCGACGTGGATGAACTCCTCGGGGCACTTCGGGTCGTCGGGGTCGTCCTTGGTGACCAGCACGCCCTCGCCCTCGACGAAGAGCAGGTATTCGACAAAGTGCGGATGGTAGTGCAGGCCACGCACCTTTCCAGGGTGCATGTGCAGCATGTTGAATTCCAGGATGGGGTCGGGCGGCACCCACGTGAAAATGCCGCCGCGCCCATCTCTGATGGTATCCAAGTTGCAGGACGGTTTGAGGACTTCGATTTTCATGCGACCTCCACTCAGGTCGTTCCTCCGGGCGCAGGAGTAACCGAGGCTAACGTGCCACGGCGGCATTGGAGCTGAGGGAAATGCTAGATTTTGGCGCCGGTCGGCCGTGACGGCGCCTGTCCAGGGCAGACGCGCCAGGTGCCGGCGGCGCTCACTAGTAGATTCACTACACTGTTTTGCCGATTCGTGATGTTGGAAAGAATGTTGCGTATCGTGAAGCGCGATAAGGGCAACGCGTCCGTTTCAACTATGGCTGGATGACAGTTGACCGTCCGCGCAAGGCGATACCTCGCGCGGATGGCCTCATGGCTGGAGATTATCCTGACTAAGCGCGCACTGATCACTGGGATTACCGGCCAAGACGGCACTTATCTCGCTGAGCACCTTCTTGCCGCCGGTTATGAGGTATTCGGGATGATACGGGGCCAGGCGCCGCCTGCCACCCGTGGGAAGAAGCGGCCCAATCCGGAGGTCAGGCTCGTCAGCGGTGACCTGCTGGACCAGCCGAGTCTGATCGCGTCGATCGAGCAGGTGCAGCCGATCGAGGTCTACAACCTCGGCGCGCTGTCCTATGTCCCCATCTCGTGGCAGCAGGCGGCGACCACGGCGGAGATCACGGGGATGGGCGTTCTCCGTGTTCTGGAAGCGCTCAGGATCGTCAGCGGGGTGACCGACTCCCAGGCTCCGGGGCCGGGGCAGCCGCGCTTTTACCAGGCGTCCTCGTCGGAGATGTTCGGAAAGACCAGGGAGACCCCGCAGAACGAGCTCACGCCGTTTCACCCGCGTAGCCCATACGGCGTCGCGAAGACGTTCGGCCATTACACGGTGCAGAACTACCGTGAGTCGTACGGCATGTTCGCGGTCTCCGGCATTCTGTTCAACCACGAGTCGCCGGTGCGCGGCGCCGAGTTCGTGACGCGGAAGGTGTCGCTCGGCGTGGCCGCCATCAAGCTCGGCCTGCGGGACACCCTGCAACTGGGCAACCTGGACGCGGAACGCGACTGGGGGTTCGCCGGGGACTACGTGCGGGGCATGGCACTGATGCTGGCGCGGGACGAGCCAGAGGACTTCGTGCTGGGCACCGGCGTCACGCACAGCGTGAAAGAGCTGGTCGCGTCGGCCTTCGCCCACGTCGGCCTGGACTGGCGCGAGCACGTGGTGGTGGACCCCTCGCTGCTGCGTCCGGCCGAGGTCGACCAGCTGTGCGCCGATCCGGCCAAGGCGGGGGAGAAGCTCGGCTGGAAGCCCGCCGTCTCCTTCGAGGAGCTGGTCGCCATGATGGTGGACAGCGATCTGCGGCTGCTGTGGGACTCGCGCCACGACCTCGGCACCAAGGCGCCCGAGGTGGCCTCGTTGTGGTGAGCCCTCGTGCCGGACGGCTCGAAGACGTAAGGACACGTGATGACCTCAGCAGATCTGGATAGCCAGCACCTCCATCCCGGCGGCCCGCCGATCTTCCTCGACCACGTGCTGGGCGTCTCCGCCGAGCGGATCCTGTACGACACCGTCCTCGCCGAGGAGGGCAGCGGGTTCCATCACCCGCAGAACCGCTACCTGCTGGTGGAAGCCGACGAGGACTTCCCGCTGGAGGTGCCGGTGGACTTCTGCTGGGTCACCGCCCACCAGCTCACCACCCTGCTGCGGCACGGCTACTACGTCAACGCCGAGGCACGCAGCCTGCTGACCTGCCTGCACAGTCTGTGGTGAGCGTCGTGTCCACGCATCCGCTCAGGCTCGGCCTGCTGGGCTGCGCCGACATCGCCTGGCGCCGCACCCTACCGATGATCCAGTGTGAGCCCGCGGTCGAACTGGTGGCCGTCGCGGCCAGGGACATGGCCAAGGCCAAGGTGTTCGCCGACCGATTCGGCGGCCAGGCCATGGAGGACTACCGGGCGCTCCTGGAACGGCCGGACATCGACGCCGTCTACATCCCGCTGCCCGCCGGACTCCATCGAGAGTGGATCGTCAGGACGCTGAACGCCGGCAAGCACGTGCTCGTGGAGAAGCCGCTCACCACGCGACACGTCGACACGGTCGAGGTTTTGGAGCTGGCCGGGTCACGCGGGCTGACGCTGATGGAGAACCTCACATCTCTCCGGCACGGCCTGCACACCGCCGTCCAGGACCTGGTGTCCGGTGGGGAGGTCGGTGAACTGCGCATGCTCAGCGCCGCCTTCGGCTTCCCCCCGCTCAGCCCGAAGGACATCCGATACCGGCCAGACCTGGGCGGCGGCGCACTGCTCGACGTCGGCGTGTACCCGCTCAGCACGGCCCAGCGCTTCCTCGGCCCCGATCTCGAAGTGGTCGGCGCGACGCTGAAGCAGGATCCGGAGTGCGGCGTCGACGTGTCGGGCGACGTGTTGCTGCGTACGCCCGACGGCAGGACGGCTCATGTCGCCTTCGGGTTCGAGCATGGCTACCGCTGCGATTACGCGTTGTGGGGCAGCAGGGGGCGGATCTTCGTCGACCGCGCCTACACGCCTCCGCCGACCTGGCATCCGGTGATCAGGCTGGAGCGCCAGGACGAGGTGCGGGAGCTGACCCTGCCGCCCGAGGACCAGTTCGCCACCACCCTCCGCGCGTTCCTCCGCGCTGTGAGCACTTCGGAGCAGCCCGCCGAAGCGGAGGTGGCGATCCGTGTTCAGGCGCAGCTGGTCGACCAGATCAGGGATCGGGCGCAGGCTTAGTTCGCTCCGCGAACCGATCAGGAGACACAGCTGAGCGGAGGGCATATCGTCCTGCTCGGTGGCACAGGTGTGTCCTGGGACGCCAGGGGTGCGCGGGCAGCGCGGATGGGGCGAGCGCGGGTGGTCTACGACGCCGAAAAGGCATTGAAGGAGATGAGTGGGACGCCTACGTCACGCTCGGACGTACAGCGGCGACGAACGTGGGATCGCCTACGGAGTGCGAACCCTGGGGCGACGGAGGGGGCGTAGTAGTCGCCGGAGTCACGACCGGCCAGGGAGGACGGGAAAGCCGTCCGCAGGGCGAAGGACCCCCAGGTGATTCGGACATCCAAAAGCGGGGGTATGCGAAATGGTGTGCCACGAACGATGAAGGGAGCAGGTGGTAGGCAGAGCTTCTGGACGCGGTGCTGCGTGAAAGATGAAGGAAGGCCCTTCGGCGTTTCCCTGCGGGGGGAGATGTCAAACCACCCACTCCTGCATTGGCTGAAGACCGTGGTGGTGAGCGAGTGGGAAAGGCGCACCTGATGTGTCATATGGGGATCAGGAAGACTATGGCTGTTGACGTGTCGAAACATATAAGGACGACATCAAAACCGGGTTTGATTTTGGTCCAGAAACGAGCCTGGCGGGTGCCCGCCTATTGGCCAGGCGGTGTCCGGCATGGAGACGACGTGAGCCTGATCTGCTGCTTTCGTGTGGTACGTGGGAAGGCGTGCCCCGATACCGCCCGGCTGCGGGGCCGGCGAGAGGGAGCGTCCCAAGCGGCTGGCCTGCCATCCTCGTGACCACTCCCGCGATCTTCGGATGGCCCTGACCCACGCCACCGGGTGATCAAGAAGGAGCTGAACACTTACACATTTTCAAGATTGACTCGGCGATGTTTAGTAGATCCACTAGAGCGATTTCAAGATCATCATTGGTCGGTTTTGCGTGCTATGATTGCTATGTGTTCCGAACTGGTTGAGTTTGGCGTACTTAGTAAGTGCTTGACAACTATGTTCCCAATAGGGTGTGGGCCGCCAAATCGTGTCTTTGGCGTGGGTCGGCGCTCTCTTGTGCAGCGACATGACATCACTGTGTAATGTGGCATGACCGGTCCCTCGGTCCGACGAGAGGGGGATGCCATGTGAAAACCAATTAGAGGACGAGGACGTCGATCGCATTGATCGAATTCAACAGGGACGGATAAGGTCGATAGATAAGAGGACTATGCACTCCAACTCTGCTACCCCCTTATCGGAATTGCACGTCAAAATCATCGAAAGCATCGCCGCAGGAGAACGAACCCTTAAGATCGCCGGCAAGCTGTATCTTAGTCGCCAAGGGGTCGAATACCACGTCAGCAAGCTCTTGCAGCAGCTTCGAGTGCCGAACCGTCCGGCGCTCGTCGCCAAGGCGTATTCGATGGGAATTCTCCTCCCCGGCACGTGGCCGCCGGAATCGCCTCGGCACGACAGCCGTATCCCGCCGCCCCGCATGGAACGCTTTCCCGTTCCTTGAGAGTTGGAACGAAGTCGATCAGGCTGCGCGGGAAGGCGTCTGTCGCAGAAGTCGATGACCGGGCAGCAGGAAATGAGATCCACTGGCAGGTCTCGCATCAGCGGACTGCGGAACGGCCGTATCTGGCAGCCCGCTCCCATGGCCGGCGAGGTCGGATCCGGTTTCAGAGACCGGGCGACCGCGGCGGGCCAGGTGCGACTGGGTGAGAGGGTTCCCCGCCCCTGAGACTCAGCAGAACCGCAGTGCACCCACCGGGGAGCCGATGAGGCGGGCAGCGTGTCCACCGGGAAGTCGTGGACCGCCTCCCTGCCTCGATCGGAACGCCCGCCACGAGGTCTTGGTCCACCACGACGTCCACCCGCCCGATAATGGGCGGCTGCTCCGCCTCGGCGCCGGCTTGGCCGTATGACGGCGGTGCCGCCATCTCGCGTCGGTCGCGAGCGTCACCCGCACCGCCGAGGGCGTCGCCGCCCGGCCCCCGCCGCCTTCGGAAAGAAGAGGAGGAGGTCGGCGAAAGGCATCCACCATGGCGCGACGCCGTTCTCGGTTTCCTGCGGCGACACTGCGTGCGAGAGGTGAGCGGCGGATCTCCCGCGGCCACTCGGTGCGCCCATGGAAACATGCCCGACCTCCATCGGAGAGCTTACGTTCATATTCTCAGACATGCGCATAATATGCTTGATAATAGGCTAGGAATTTCCCTATAAAACTACGGCAAGACTGGCATCGAACTTTCAATGCCTACCGGTGGAGACTGAACGATGCGAGACGACGACCCGCGGGACCGGCCGATGGTGGTGGCGATTTGCGCTTTCCGCTGCGAGAACGTGCTCAAGCATGTGAGTCATAACCTGGCCCAGTTGTCCGGAGACCAGTATTTCGTGCTCCTCGACCGGCCTGCCAGCCCGGAGGCGGAGAAGGTGGCCGCCGAAGTGCGCGCGATGGGCGGAACCATGCGCATCATCGGCGCCACCCGGGGGCTGTCGGCCTCCCGCAACGAAGTGCTCGCGGAATGGCCGGAGCATCATGTGATGTTCGCCGACGACGACGTCCGGCTCGACAAGGCGGCCGTCACCGCCGTCCGCGAGTCCCTGCGCGCTGGCGCTCACATGGCCGGCGTCCGGCTGCGCCGGCCGCCGTGCCGCCTGCCGTGGTACTTCACCCCGGGCCAGTTCCACCTCGTCGGCTGGCACCGCGACGAAGGCGAGATCAAGATCTGGGGGGCCTGCATGGCGGTGGACACCGCCTTCGCCCATGCCCACGGCCTCCGCTTCGACCTGAAGCTCAGCCGTACCGGAAAGAGCCTCCAGTCCGGCGAGGACACCACCTTCATCAAGCTGATGAGACAGGCGGGCGGGCGGGAGGCGCTGCTGCCGGAGCACTCCGTCGTGCACGACGTGGACCGCGGCAGGCTGCGGCTGCGCTATCTCCTGCGGCGGGCCTACTGGCAGGGGAGGACGGAGGCCGGCAGGAACGAGACGGTCCCGGGACTGCGCAAAGAGTGGAACAGGCACCGCACCGCGGGCTGGCCGCTGGCCTGCCTGTACGGCGCCGCCACCGCCGCCGGCGCCGTCCACGGGCTTCTGCTGCGGCTGCGCCGGTCCCGCACGCCGATCTCCTCCCAGCACCGGCCCGACCAGATGTGATCACAGGCTGCCGATCACGTCCACGCTCGACTGGGCCTCCGTCACCTGCTTCCAGTACTGGCGCACGCCCTCATCGAGACCGGTCGTCGCCCGCCACCCCAGCGAGGCGGCGGCCAAGGAGGAGTCCAGCCAGGTGCTGCGCTGGTCGAAGTGCCGGCCGCGCTCCCGGATCACGGTGAGCTCGCGCCCGACCGAGGCCGAGACGATGTCCAGCAGCTCGGCCAGGGAGGTGGGCACGCCGGAGCCGACGTTCAGGATGGCGGGCACCCGGTCGGCCTTGTCCTCCCTGACGTACCGGTGGAGCGTCGCCAGGAGCCCGGTGACGTCGTCCACGTGCACGTAGTCCCTGACCACCTGGGGATCGCCGATGAGGCGGACCGGCTCGTCGCGGGCCGCGGCCGCCAGCCAGTTGGCGAGCACGCCGAAGCCCTGCGTGGGCCGCTGGCCCGGCCCGTAGACGTTGCCCAGCCGCAGCACCACCGGCTGCACCCGGTCCGCGTAGTGCAGCAGATCGCGCTCCAACTGTAGCTTCGCCCGGCCGTACGCGGAGGTGGGTCCCGTGGGCGCGGACTCCGCGTGCGGCGGCCAGGCGTGCGGGGCGTAGACCGTGCCTCCCGAACTGGCGAGTACGAACACCGGCCGATGGCCCGATTTCGCCACTTCCTCCAGCACGCTGATGAGCAGCGCCCGCTCCGCCGCGATCTCCCCGGGCCGGTACTCCGCGAGCGCCGGGGTCGTCCGCGTCGCGAGGAAGAAGGCGATCTCGGCTTCGCGCAACCCCGGCGCGGGACGGCCGTCGGTCACGGGTGGGCGGGTGCGGTTGAACGAGGCCGGCTCATGCCCGGCCCGGCGCAGCCCGGACACGAGCCGGGATCCGATGAATCCGGTGGCCCCGATCACTGCCGGCGGGCGCTTTCGCACGTGCGCTCCTTCCTCTCGGTCAGTCAGACCCGTGTACTCAGCTCGGCCAGGGAGGGGATGATCGTGACCCGCTCTCCCTCGGTGGGAACGGGCCTGGACGAGCGGATCGCGCGATACGCCCTGTCCAGATCCGGGTGCACCCCAGATGGGCGGCGGTAACCCGCGTCCTCCATGACGAAGGCCACGGCACACCCCAGGCCCAGTGCGGGCAGGACGTCGTGGTCGACCCGGTTGCCCACCACCAGCAGGTCGGCCGGAGGCAGGCCGAGGTGGTCCAGAGCCATCCCGAGCAGCGCCGGGTCAGGCTTGGCCACTCCCACGAGCGAGTCGAGGAACACCGCCTCGCAGGCGGCGCCGACCCCCCAGACCGAAAGGACGCCGGCGCACTCCGGCGGCTGGTTGGCCACGATGACCGTGCGCGTCTCCCGGGACAGCTCGTCGATGGCCCGCACCGCCCCGGGAATCTCCTGGGCCAGTTCGCTCCAGGCGCCGCGGACGCGCATCCAGCTCTCCGCCGCCTCCTCGGAACGGACGAGGATCTCATCACCCGAGTAGTGCCGATCGACCTGTTCGGTGAAAGTCCCGAGAGTCATTCCCGGGTCGGTGGCGCACAGCCGTTCGAACGTGCCCTGGAGCCAGGCCAGCTCGAAAGGTTCGTCATAGTAAATGACTCCGCCGACGTCCAACGCGGTGGCGCTGTATCCAGTCACGGCAACTCGCTCCAGCATCGTCAGGGCATCGTGGCGAGTCTTGCACGCGATTATTGAATAATCGACCGTAGCCGGGAATCACTAGTTGATTCCCTATTCTCCGGCGCAAAATCGCGACCGATATCCTGGCCCCGTGTATCGGCTGCGGCCGGAGCCTTTTGCGTGCGGGAGTAGCGCGGGTGAGCTTCCCGGGCGGAATTCCAGCGCAGCGCTTTCACCATTGTCCGCGGCTTGCCGACGGCGATGAGCTCGCATGGCCACGCGGGATCCACGACCGGCGGCCGGTACGGAACCGGCGTGACGGTCAGTCCTCCATGACGCCGGCTGTCACTTCAGTACGGCGCGAAGGGCTCCGATGAGCTGTTGCGCGCTGGGCAGCAGCGCGTGATCCAGTGCGAGCGCGTACGGGATGACCGCCCCGTCCGGCCGCGACACCCGCTTCGGCGCGGTGACCAGCGCGAACTCCTCAGCCGCCGTGGCCACGATCTCGCCGCCCAGGCCGCACGCGCGGTTGGAGTCGTCCACCACCACCAACCGCCCGGTCTTCGCGACGGACGTGCCCAGCGTCGCCCAGTCGATCGGGTAGACGGTCCTGGGGTCGACGACCTCGATCGAGGCCTCGTCGGCCAGCTCGGCCGCGACCTGCAGGGCGGTCTGCACCAGGTGACCGACGGCGACCACGGTGACGTCGGTGCCCTCGCGGTGGACCCTGGCGCTGCCGAGCGGAACCGGTCCCAGCTCTCCGGTGATCTCCTCGGCCGCCCCCATCAGGAACGTGGGGACGAACACGGCGACGGGGTCGGGGTCGCGGATCGCCGACAGCATCAGGCCATAGGCGTCCGACGGCGTCGCCGGCACGACGGTCTTGATCCCCACGTGCGCGAAGAGACTGTAGGGATGGTCGGAGTGCTGCCCGGCCATGCCGGAGCGCGAGCCCGAGCCGGGCACCAGGTAGGTGACGGGAACGCTCACCTGGCCGCCGGTCATCAGGGAGAACTTGTGCGCCTGGTTGGCGATCTGCTCGAACACCAGGTACAGCAGGGACGGGATCTGGTAGTCCACGACCGGGCGCTGGCCCGCCATCGCCGCACCGGTCGCGAGACTGGTGAAGCCCTGCTCTGACAGCGGCATGTCGACCACGCGGTCCTCGCCGTGTGCGGCGGCCAGCCCCGACGTGATGCCGGTCAGGCCGAGCCGTACGTCCTCCCCGAAGACGCACACCCGCTCGTCGCGGCTCATCTCGTCGTGCAGCGCCTGGTGCAGCGCGCCGATGTATGTCAGATGCGTCATCAGAGCACCGCCCCGGTCCGCGTTCCCATCGGATTGGCGTAGAGGTAGCGCAGCGCGTCTCCCGGATCCGGCGCCGGGCTCGATCGGGCGAACGCCACGGCGTCGGCGAGGAGTGCGGCGATCTCCTCGTCCGCGGCCTCGACGACATCTGCCGGGAGGCGGCCGGCCTGCAGCGTCAGCGGATCGCGATCCCGCCAGCGGGCGACCTCGTCGTCGTCGCGGTAGTTGAGTCCCACCTGGTGCTCGTAGGAGTGGTGACCATTGAAGCGGTAGGTCCGGCACTCCAGGAAGTAGGGGCCGGCGCCGCGCCGGCAGCCGTCGACCGCCTCGTCCGCCGCCTCGGCCACCGCCTCGACGTCCATGCCGTCGACCGCGCGCGCTGTGACGCCGAAGCCGGCGGCCCGCCGCACCGGATCGCCCGCCAGTCCCGCGGCCACCGGCAGGCTGGTCGCGTACCCGTTGTTCTCGCAGACGAACACGACCGGCAGCGACCAGAGCGCGGCCAGGTTGAACGCCTCCAGCACGACCCCCTGGCTCAGCGCCCCGTCTCCGAAGAAGCTCACCGCCACCTGATCGCGGCCGGCCCGTCTGGCCGCCCACGCCGCGCCGACCGCGATGGGAGCGCCCGCTCCCACGATCCCGTTCGCGCCGAAGATCCCCAAGCTGACGTCGGCCGCGTGCATCGAGCCGCCGCGGCCGTGGTTGAGGCCCTCGATGCTGCCGCACAGCTCGGCCAGCATCCGCTTCGGATCGGCCCCTTTGGCCAGCACGTGCCCGTGTCCCCGGTGGGTGCTGGTGATGACGTCGTTCACGGCCAGGCGGGAGCACACGCCCACCGCTATCGCTTCCTGGCCGATGTACGGATGAATTCCACCCACGAGTTCCCCGGAAAGGGCCATTTCAAGGCAGCGTTCTTCGAATTCGCGGATCAGGCGCATCTCTCGATAAAGGTGACGGGATCGTTCCGGCGCGCTCGTCAAAGAACTACCTTTCCCGATGAAGACATGGCATCACTGTACGCGGAGGAAATCTCCGGGAAACTGAGGAAAACCCCAAAATATTAGCGCTGGGCGCGCACGGGGCTGTCGGCCGCCGCCCATGCGTAAACCTGGGCGATCCCTTCATCGAGGGAGGTGCGGGTGCGCCATTTCAGCTCGGCGGTCGCCCTGCTCACCTCCAGCGCGGAGTGCAGCAGTTCACCGGCGCGGGGGCGGGCGAACAACGGCTCCGGGGTACGGCCGGCGATTCGCCCGATGACCTCCAGCACGTCCAAGACGGTGGCCGGGGTCCCGGTGCCGATGTTCCACACCCCGGGACCCCCATGCTCGATCGCGGCGAGGAACGCCTCGACGATGTCGCCGACGTAGACGTAGTCGCGGGTCTGCCTGCCGTCGCCGTACACGGTCGGCCGTTGCTCGCGCAGGATCTGGCCGCAGAAGATCGCCACGACGCCGGCCTCTCCCGACGGGTCCTGGCGCGGGCCGTAGACGTTGCCGAGCCGGAGCACGGCGTGGCCGGTGCCGTACAACCTGTTGTAGAGGCCGATGTACTGCTCGGCGCAGTATTTGGCGGTGCCGTAGGGGGACTCGGGCCTCGGCGTGAGCTCTTCGGGGGAAGGGCTCACGGTGGTGGTGCCGTACAGGGCGCCGCCGGTGGAGGCGAAGACGACCCTGGCGCCGACCGCGCGCGCGGCCTCCAGCACGTTGACGGTGCCGACCACGTTGATCCCCGCGTCCGCCGCGGGCGCGGCGACCGAGACCCGCACGTCGGGCTGGGCCGCCAGATGGCAGATCACGGCCGGGCGGAGCCGCTGGACCACGCCGGTGAGCGCCGCGGCGTCCGCGATCGACTGTCGGTAGACGGTGACCTGCGGGTTCACCCGTCCGGCCAGGCCGGTGGACAGGTCGTCGAGAACGGTTACGGCGTCTCCCCGCTCGAACAACGCGTCCGTCAGGTGTGAACCTATGAACCCGCATCCGCCGGTCACGAGCACACGCATGCCACTCCTAGGCTTTCACGAGCTCTTCCAGGACGCCGACGACGTCGGTGGGCGCGGGCATCTCGGCGATCTCCCTGGCGATCTCGCCCGCTCCCCGGACGTATCGGGGGTCGCTCAGCAGTTCCCGGCCGGCGGCGGCCAGGACGTCAGGGGTGTCCTCTCCGGGCGGCAGCGTGATCGCGGCGTGCGTGGCGGCCAGCATCTGCGCCCACTCGATGAACCTGCTCTCCTGCGGGATGATCAGCTGCGGCACCCCGGCGTGCAGCGCGGCCAGCGCGGTCATGGTGCCGGAGTGGTGGACGATCAGATCGCAGGTGTGCAGCACCACATCCAGCGGGAACCAGCCGGCGTGGGCGACGCCGCGCTCGTCGCGCAACTCTTCGGCCACCTCGTCCGGCGCCGCGACCACCACCTCCACGTCCAGGGCCGAGAAGGCGTCGACGAGGCCGAGGAGGAAGCCGAAGTTGTGGTCGGTGGTCGCGAGGCTGCCTGCGGTCACCACCACCCTGCGGCGTTCTCCCTGGCTGAACATCCACGGTTCGAGCGGACGCTGCTCGTTCATCGGGGTCCACCGCAATGGCTGCACAGAGCCGGCGCCCTCGGGCAGCAGGCTCGCCGGGAAGATGTCGACGGCCAGGTCGAAGGCGGGGACGTGATCGAGTTTCAGTTTGTCCAGCTCGGGGCGGAGCTCCTCCTCCACGCCGGGGTGGACGCCTTCCCTGTCGACCGTGTTCCCGGTCAGCAAGTGCCGTACGCACGGCACGCCGAGCGGGCCGGCGAGCATGGGCGCGACGTAGGAATGCGGGCCGCCGACGATGAGGTCGGGCCGCCAGTCGGTCACCAGGTCGTGCAGGCGGTCGAAGCCGGCGGCGGCCATCCGCCCGAACATGCCGCCGAGGAAGAGCGGCAGCTCCGCCTCGTTCTGCGGGATGCGCAGGTCATTGCCCGCGCGATCCAGCGTCATCAGTTCCGTCAGGGTCAGCGAAGTCATCGAGTACGCCGGCACGCCGATGCCCACGGCCGCGGAGACGCCCTCCAGCGAGGAGGCGAGGATGATGCGATGGCCGCGCGCCTTGGCGGCGGTCGCGAGGGGAGCGAGGCCGAATACGCTCGACTTCGTCGGTCCGGCGATAAACAGTATCTTCACAGGTCCTCCGATCCGCGTCGGCTAAATGTATATTCAACCGACCGTCGTCGCGCAACGCCTCGGTAAGGTCAAGTGTTTTTCCTAGACTTCTCGATCATCTCCAATTGGATGCTTTCAAATCGGCCCGCAGGCATATTTTATGGTGCTCTGTGCCGGGGCTTCGCGGGGCGGTCCGCGCGGCAGGAAGGGCTCGTCTGGCTTTTGCGGGATGGATGGAGGTTATTATGTGGCCAGGCACCCGGCCACAACAGTCGCTTGGATGAGCCACGGGCGGAAATGCTGCGGCGGAAACTCATCGGCCGATACATCGAGGGCCGCCGCCGGGTGCCGCACAGTATGCCGAGAACTGAGTGACGCTGAATATCAGCCGTCCACGGCCAGTCCCTACGGTGTCGGGTTCGCGCGTCCCGGATGCCGGGATGGGTCACTGAGCGACTGGCGAAAGACGTCTTCTCCCTTCCCATGTATCCGTCGATGTCCACCGACGCTCTGCGTGAGGTGCCGCCGACACTGTGAACCGAAGGAGATCGTGATGAGCACGTGCCGGGTGTGCGACGGCGACGTCGTGGAGTTCCTCGACCTCGGCCGCCAGCCGCTTTCCGACCACTTCCAGAGCGAGCCCGGCCTGCCCGGCGAGTTCTTGTATCGCCTCGCCGTCGGCGTGTGCGAGGCCTGCACGATGGTGCAGCTCATGGAAGAGGTGCCGCGGGAGAAGATGTTCCACGAGGACTACCCGTACTACTCCTCCGGCTCGTCGGTGATGCAGAAGCACTTCGAGGTCACCGCGCGCCGCTTTCTGCAAACCGAGCTGACCGGACAAGACCCCTTCATCGTCGAGATCGGCTCCAACGACGGGGTGCTGCTGCGCACCATCCACGAGGCGGGCGTCCGGCACCTGGGATTCGAGCCGTCGGGCAAGGTGGCCGACGTGGCGCGGGCAAGCGGCCTGCGGGTGCGCGGTGACTTCTTCGAAGAGGCGAACGCGATCGAGGTCCACCGGAGCGAGGGCTTCGCCGACGTCATCTACGGAGCCAACACGATCTGCCACATCCCCTACCTGAAGTCGGTCTTCCGCGGCGTCGACGCGCTGCTCGCCTCCGACGGCGTCTTCGTCTTCGAAGACCCCTACCTGGGCGACATTCTGGAGAAGAGGTCCTTCGACCAGATCTACGACGAGCACTTCTTCTTTTTCACCGCGCGATCGGTGCAGGCGGCGGCGGCGCGCTTCGGGTTCGAGTTGATCGACGTCGAGCGGCTGCCGGTGCACGGCGGCGAGGTGCGCTACACGATCGCCCGCGAGGGCGCGCGCCGCCCCTCGGAGGCTCTTGCGCGGCTGATCGCCGAGGAGGATGCGCGCGGCCTGTCGGACCTGCACCGGCTGCGCCGCTTCGTCGCTGAAATCAACGACATCCGCGACAATCTGGTCGGCCTGCTGCGCCGGCTGAAGGACGAGGGGAAGACAGTCGTCGCCTACGGCGCGACGGCCAAGAGCGCCACCGTGACCAACTTCTGCGGCATCGGCCCCGAACTGGTGGCGTGGGTGTGCGACACGACGCCGGCCAAGCAGGGACGGCTGACGCCGGGGATGCACATCCCCATCCGGCCGCCGGACGCCTTCGCCGCCGAACCCGCCGACTACGCGCTGCTGTTCGCCTGGAACCACGCCGAGGAGATCATGGCCAAGGAGCAGGAGTTCCGCAGAGCGGGCGGCCAGTGGATCCTCTATGTTCCCGAGGTCCACGTTGCAGGCGCGTGAGCTGGCGGTCGAGGGCGCCTTCGTCTTCGCGTCGGCCGTCTACCCGGATGAGCGGGGCTTCTTCCTCTCACCGTTCCTGAAGTCGGTCTTCACCGAGACGGTCGGGCATCCGTTGTTCCCGGTGGGCCAGATCAGCTACAGCGTCTCCCGCAGGGGCGTCGTGCGGGGTGTGCACTTCACGGCCACCCCGCCGGGCACGGCCAAGCTCGTCTGCTGTCCACGGGGGCGGGTGCTGGACTTGGTCGTGGACGTGCGGGTCGGTTCTCCCACGTTCGGGCGGTGGGACAGCGTCACCCTCGACGCCGCCAACCGTGCCTCCCTCTACCTTCCCGTGGGCGTCGGCCACCTGTTCGTCGCGCTGGAGGACGACAGCATGATGTCCTACACCCTGTCCCAGGAGTACGTGCCGGAGAACGAGCTGGCGCTGTCGCCCTTCGACCCCGCACTGCGGCTTCCCCTGCCCGACGGCGCCGGGGTCATCCTGTCCGACCGCGACCGGGCGGCACCGAGCCTCGAACAGGCCCGGAGCGCGGGCATGCTGCCCGACTACCGGCGCTGCCGCGAACTTACCGCGCACTTTCGGCAAGAGCCCGCGTCATCATCATGAGCGCCTCGTCCAGAGGCAGCCTGGGGCGCCATCCCGTGACCGAGCGGAAGGCCGAGGCGTCCACCGACATGCCGGCGAAGTCGGTCCCCGGCGCGTCGGCCGGCGGCGGGACGGAGACCACCGGGACGGGCGGCCGCCCGGTGTGCGCGGACGCCAGTTCGGCGATCATCCTGAAGACCTCGCCGATCGGCTTGCTATGGCCGCGCCCGAGCAGCCAGTGCCGGCCGGTCAGGGCGTCGCCGTGATCGAGTGCCGCGACGAAGGCGTCGGCCACGTCGCGGACGTGGAGCAGGTCCCTTTCCACCGTCCCGTCGTGCCACATGCTGATCGGTTCGCCGGCCAGGGCCCGCCGCGCCATCGCCGCCAGGACCCCCCGGTCGCCGCCACCGCCGCCGAACACCGTGGGCAGCCGCAGGGAGAGACCCCGGACGACGCCCGCGCCCGTGGCCTGCTTGAGCAGATTCTCCGCCGACTGTTTCTGGCGGTCGTAAACGGTCTGGGGACGATCGGGCTCGGTGCCGTCGATGGGCATCTTCAACACCGGGCCCACCTGGGAGACGGAACCGGCGAAGGCGACCACGGGGGGTCGCCCCCGCCGGGGCGACGACCGGAGACAGTCGAGGAGATCGCGCATCACGCCCACGTTGACCCGGGCGCTCGCGAGGGGGTCGGCGTCACGCCAGCCCACGGTGTCGAGCACGAGATGGACCACCGCGTCCGCGCCCGCCACCGCGGCCGAGAGGTTGCCGGCGACGGTCAGGTCGGCCGAGCGCGTCTCGAAGTCGGCCCGGCCCGTCCGCGACACCGTCGCGGGCCTGCGCGCGACGGCCCGCACGGTGACGGGACGTTCGGCGAGCGCCGCCAGCACTGCGGAACCCACGAACCCGGACGCGCCGAGCACCGTGATCAGTGGCCGGGTCATCTGTCGTTCCGGTAGAGCGCCTGCCAGTAGTACGGCCACGCTATGGTTCGGCTCTCGGCGACGCAGCGCCAGTCGTCGCCGGGCAGATAAGCGGTGACGAACTTACGCGACTGGGCCTCGACCGCCCGGTTGTCGTGGATATCGATGATGTCGCGCAGAAGTCCTGTCCGCAGCGCCAGGGCGACCACCTCGTTCCCTTGGGAGTGGCCGTCCAGGCTCTTGTCCATGTACTTCCCGACCGGATTGTTCACGTAGAGGTGGCGGCAGCTTTCCGCGATGCGGGCGAGATAGGCGTGCACCGTCTCCGCGTTCATCTCCGCGAATGAGTCGATGTTGACGCACAGCTCGAAGCGGTGGTCGCGAAAGAGGGCGGCCACGTCGGCCACGGGATGGAAACGGACCTTGGCGAACTGCTCGTCGTCCAGAACGGCGCGCAGGTAGCCGCTGGACAACGTCAGCAAATTCTCCAGGTCGATGATGTGGTAATCGGCGACATCGTGATTGGACAGCATCGCGTGGCAGGTCCGGCCGTAACCCGCGCCGATTTCCACGACCGCCGCGCCGTCCAGTTCGACGCCGGCCGACATGAACTCCACCTCGAACACGGCCTGCAGGTAGTCCAGGCAGACAGTCTCGCCGTCGTACCTGATGGCGATGGGGTTTCCCAGGGTCCGCTCGCGGATGTTGCGGAGCCTCGTCCAATTGGCCGCGCTCAGCCCGGAGCTCAGGGCGTGAATCAAAGTCTTCAGATATCGCACGCCATTGACTCGCGGATCCCAAAGCGCGAGTTTGAAGTTCACCTCGTTCGACTTGAAGTTGGCGAGATCCGCTACGGCTCCTTTTGTCACCTGGGTTCTGCCGTACCGATCCCAAAGCGGGCTCCGGTCATACATGTTGTCCATGGCCATCCTCGCAGGGGTCGTAAGAAAACGATAGCAAAGGATGCCGTCCGGGCCGGGGGACAGGGTGCACACTAGATGTTCTACTAGATATTACCGGCGCCATTGATCTGGATTTTCGCCGACCGTAGAGTGAGTAGTCATTGGGTCGGCTGGCACTATTTCAGCTTTATGATTGGAGGTCAATGCCAAGCACGGTCTTGGTCATCGGCGGCGGTCCGGCCGGCTCCACGGCGGCGGCCCACGACCTGTTCGACTCCGTCACCGGCTCGTACCTGAGAACCGTTCCCACCCTGGGCATCGGTCGGACCCGTTGAACGAGGAATCCGTATGCTGAATCGACGGCGTTTCGTCACCCTCGGCGCCACCGTGCTGGGCGGTGCCGCGGTCCTGCCGTTCACCGGAGACTTGCTGCCCCCGCTGACGCCCCCCGCGAACGGGCATCACGCCGGCCACATGGGGAGCGCCGCCCTGGCGGACGCCACCACTGTGACGTTCGCCCCGTTCACCCAGCGGATGCCCGTGCCCGCGACGCTCACACCGTCGCAGACGACCGCGGACACCGACATCTACACGCTGCCCATCAGGACCGCCGAGACGGAGCTGATCCCGGGCCTGCGCACCCCCGTGCTCACCTACGGCGGCCAGTTCGTCGGCCCCACCATCCGGGCCGAGAAGGGCCGCCGGACTCAGGTGACCTTCACGAACGAGCTGGACCGGCCGACCAACGTGCACCTGCACGGCGGCCACGTCTCGCCGGAGAACGACGGCCACCCCATGGACCTCATCGCTCCAGGGCAGACGAGGGCCTACGCATATCCGAACGCGCAGCGTGCCTCGACGCTGTGGTATCACGACCACACGCATGGCCTGGAAGCCGACCATATCTACCGCGGCCTGCACGGCTTCTACCTGATCGAGGACAAGGCCGAACGGCGGTTCAACCTGCCCAAGGGCGCGTACGACGTGCCCATCATGCTGCGCAACGCGCAGTTCGACGAGAACGGCGCCCTGGTCTTCGGCCACCCCGACAACCGGACCACCACCCTGGTGAACGGCAAGGCGCAGCCGTACCTGCCGGTCGCCGCGCGCAGGTACCGGTTCCGGCTGCTCAACTCCGCCCTCAAGCACGTCTACCAGCTGAACATCGGCGGCGTGCCGTTGACGAAGATCGCATCGGACGGCGGACTCCTGCCCGCGCCGGTGGAGCAGACGGAGGTGGTGGTCTCCTCGGGCGAGCGCGTGGAGATCGTCGTGGACTTCGCCCCGCACGTGGGGCACGGCCCGTTGTATCTGTACGACGGGGAGAACCCGATCCTGCGCTTCGACGTGTCGCCGACCGACGGCCGCGATCGCAGCTGCGTGCCCGACGTCCTGGTCCCGCTGCCGGCGCTCGCCGCCGCCACCGTCGAACGCACGGTGATCATGAGCATGGACATGTCGCTCAGGCCCCCCATCGGCCTGATCAACGGAAGGCCGTTCGACCCCAACCGGGTGGACATTCAGGTCAAGCAGGGCGCCACGGAGATCTGGAACATCGTCAACGCCGACGTGTCCCCGTTTCCCTTCGATCACCCCTTCCATACTCACCTGCTGCAGTTCCAGGTGCTCGGCAGGGACACCGGCCCGTCGCTGCCCGAGGACGCGGGTCTCAAAGACACCGTCTACGTGCCACCGCTGGGGTCGGTACGCATACAGATGACCTTCGACACCCCTTACCTGGGCCGTTACATGTACCACTGCCATTTCCCCGAGCATTCCGCGCTCGGAATGATGGCCCAGATGGAGATCATCCCCTGAGGAGACGGGCTCGTGCGCACACCAGGTATCTTCGTCGGCGCGCTTGGGACCTTCACGCCCCCGACCGTGAGCGTGGAGTGGGCCGTCGCGAACGGCCACTATCCCTCCGAGGACGTCGAGATGCACGAACTCGGCGGGACCGCGATCGCCGGCGAGATCCCGCCCCCGGAGATGGCCCTGCGCGCCGCGCAGCAGGCGGTCAAGCGATGGGGCGGTTCGCCTCCCGGGTTCGACCTCCTCCTGTACGCCAGCACCTGGCACCAGGGGCCGGACGGCTGGCCGCCGCACTCCTACCTCCAGCGGCACCTGGTGGGCGGCGACCTGCTCGCGCTGGAGATACGGCAGGGCTGCAACGGCATGATGGCCGCGATGGAGTTGGCGGCGGGCTGTCTGCTGGCCGTACCGGAGCGCAGCAGTGCGCTGCTCGTCGCCGCGGACAACTACGGCACGCCGCTGATCAACCGCTGGCGGATGGGGCCCGGGTTCATCGGCGGTGACGCCGCGTCGGCCGTCGTGCTGACCAAAGAGCCCGGGTTCGCGCGGCTCCGCTCGGTGTGCTCCAAGACGATCCCCGAGGCCGAGGCGCTGCACCGCGGTGACGAGCCGTTGTTCCCGCCGAGCATCACCCGCGGGCGGCCCACGGACTTCAGCGCCAGGATCGGCCAGCAGTTCGCCACTCAGAGCCCGGCGGCGGCGGCCATGGCCACGATGCCCGAACAGCTGACGGCCCTGGTCGGCCAGGCGCTGGAGGAGTCGGGAATCCAGATGGGCGACATCGCCCGGGTGGCTTTCATGAACTATTCCAGGGAGGTCGTCGAGCAGCGTGTGATGGCCGCGTGGGACCTGCCGATGGAGCGTTCGACCTGGGAATTCGGCCGCACCATCGGGCACTGCGGCGCGAGCGACCACATTCTCTCGTTCGAGCACCTGGTCCGCACCGGCGAGCTGAAGCCGGGAGAGCACATGCTGATGCTCGGAACCGCGCCCGGCCTCGTCCTTTCCTGCGCGATCGTCCAGGTCCTGGAGCGGACCGCGTGGGCCTAGAAAACCGACAGCAGAGGGAGGACGTCCGTGGAGCCCACTGCGCTCAAGCCGCTTCCGGCGGCTCACCAACCGCTCGCCGTGATCGGCATCGGCTGCCGTTTCCCGGGAGGCGTCAACTCGCCCGACGCGTTCTGGGACCTGATGACCCGTGGCGAGACCACCACGGGAGAGGTGCCGGAAGGCCGCTGGGACGGCTACGGGGACCTCGGGCCCGAGTTCGCGACCACGCTGCGGCGGGTCATCAGGGTCGGCAACTTCCTGAGCGAGATCGATGGCTTCGACGCGGAGTTCTTCGGTATCTCCCCGCGCGAGGCCGAGCTGATGGACCCGCAGCAGCGGATCTTTCTTGAGGTGGCCTGGCAGGCTCTGGAGCACGCGGGCATCCCGCCCCGCGCACTGGCCGGAACCGACACGGGCGTCTTCGCCGGCATCTGCACCTACGACTACGGCGGCCGGCAACTGGAGGACCTGCCGAGCCTCGACGCCTGGACCGGCATCGGCTCCGCGAACTGCGCGGTCTCCAACCGCGTTTCGCACGCCCTGGACCTGCGCGGGCCGAGCATGACGGTGGACACGGCCTGCTCCGCCTCGCTGGTGAGCCTGCACCTGGCGGCGCAGAGCCTGCGCCTGGGGGAGAGCGCCGTGGCGCTCGCCGGTGGCGTCAACCTGCTCGTCTCACCTGGACAGTCGCTCACGCTCGACGCCGCGGGAGCGCTGGCCCCCGACGGGCGCAGCAAGTCGTTCGACGCCTCCGCCGACGGCTACGGCCGCGGTGAGGGCTGCGGCGTCGTGGTGCTGAAGCTCCTGGCCGACGCGGAGCGGGACGGCGACCGGGTGCTGGCGGTACTGCGCGGCAGCGCGGTCAACCAGGACGGCAGGACCAACGGGATCATGGCGCCGTGCGGCCAGGCGCAGGAGCACGTCATGACAGGCGCGCTGCGGGCTGCCGGGATCGAGCCGGGCACGGTGGACTACATCGAGGCCCACGGGACGGGGACCCCGCTCGGCGACCCGATGGAAGCGGCGGCGATCGGCGCCATCTACGGCACCGGCCGGACGGGTCCCTGCCTGGTCGGCTCGGTGAAGTCGAACATCGGCCACCTGGAGGGCGCGGCCGGCGTCGCCGGTGTCATCAAGGCGGTCCTGGCGCTGGACCGCGCCGAGATCCCGTCCACCGTGCTGGCCACCGAGATCAACCCGGCGATCGAGTGGGACCGGCTGGGACTGAAGCTGGTGACCGGCCAGACCCCGTGGCCCGAGCGCGGCCATCCGCGTCGCGCGGGCGTGTCCGGCTTCGGGTACGGCGGGACCGTCGCGCACGTGCTGCTGGAGCAGGCCCCACCCCGGGCGGCGACACAGCGGGAAGCCACCCCCGAAACCGAGATGCTCTTCCCCCTCTCGGCCGCGTCGCCGTCCGCGCTCCGGCCCATGGCCGAGGCCCTGGCCGACCAGATCGAGCAGGGTGGGGACCTGGCCTCCATCGGGCACACGCTGGCCCTGCGCCGCTCGCACCTGGCCGAGCGGGCGGTGGCGGTGGCCGCCGGCCGCGACGAGCTCGTCAGGGAGCTGCGGGCGCTGGCCGCAGGGGAGCCCACGGACGGCGTCGTCGCGGGTTCGCCCGCCGGCGAGGACGCCAGTCTGGTCTGGGTCTTCTCGGGGCACGGCTCCCAGTGGCCGGGCATGGGCCGCGAGCTACTGGCCGAGCCGGTGTTCGCGCAGGTGATCGAGACCCTGGAGCCCATCTACCGCACGGAGATCGGGTTCTCCCCGAGGCAGGTGCTGCTGGAGGACGCGTTAGGCGACGTCGACCGCATCCAGACCATGATTTTCGCGATGCAGCTCGGGCTCGCCGCGCTCTGGCGGTCTCATGGGGTGAGCCCGGACGCCGTCATCGGGCACTCCGTCGGCGAGATCGCCGCGGCCGTCGTCGCGGAGGTCCTGACGGTGGAGGAAGGGGCCCGGCTGATCTGCCGGCGTTCGGCGCTCCTGCGCCGGGTCTCCGGCAAGGGGGCGATGGCGATGGTCACGCTGCCGTTCGCGGAGGCCGCCGCGCGGCTCGGCGACCGGACGGACGTGGTGGCGGGAATCGCCTCCTCGCCGCACTCCACGGTGGTGTCCGGCGACCGGGACGCGATCGAGGCGCTGATCGAGCAGTGGGCGGAAGAGGGCGTCGGGGTCCGCCGCGTCCCCGCCGACGTGGCCTTCCACAGCCCTCACATGGACCCGTTGCTTCCCGACCTGATGGCCGCCGCGGCTGACCTCACGCCGAAGCAGGCCCGCATTCCGATCTACACCACCGCTCTGGAGGACCCGCGCGCGGCGATGACGGCCGACAGCGCCTACTGGGCGGCGAACCTTCGCAACCCGGTGCGCCTGGCCGACGCCGTCAGCGAGGCCGTCGCCGACGGCCACCACGCCTTTCTGGAGATCTCCCCGCATCCGGTGGTGACGCACTCCATCCACGAGACGCTGGCCGAGCTCGGCGTGGAGGACGGCTTCGCCGGCTCGACTCTGCGCCGGAACAACCCGCAGGCGCGTGCCTTCCTCAGCGCCGTGGCCAAGGCCCACTGCAACGGGATCGCCGTCGACTGGCGGGCGCTGCACCCGAAGGGCGAGCTGGCCACGCTGCCGGTCCACCCGTGGCGGCACCGCACGCACTGGCACCGGCCGGGTCCGCGGACGCGGGTGAAGGGACGCGGCCACAGCGTGGCCTCGGCCGGCCTGCTGGGCACCCGGACCAGCATCGCCGGGAGCCCGCTGCTGGTGTGGCAGACCGCGCTCGACGACGCGAGCCGCCCGTATCCGGGCAGCCACGCGCTGAACGGCGTGGAGATCGTTCCCGCCGCCGTGTTCGCCGTCACCTTCCTCGACGCGGCCGCGCGCGACGGCCGATCGCCGGTGCTGGCCGAGCTCGCGATGCGCCACCCGCTGATGACGGCTGACCTCAGGGAGGTCCAGGTCGTCCGCGACGGCCATGCCGTACGGCTGGCGTCACGCATGGCCGGCGACGACGGGGAGGATCCCGCCTGGCTCGTCCACGCCGACGCCAGAGTCGGCGAGCAACCCTCGCGCGCGCCCGGTTCGCTGGTGGACTCCGCGGAGTATCGCCTGGAACCGGCCGACCCCGGCTTGGTGCGCCGGGCGTTGACCGAGGTCGGCGTGCCGTCGACCGGGTTCGAGTGGACCATCGAGGATCTGCTGTCGGGCAACGGCGTCCTGCGGGCGCGCGTTTCCTTCGCCGACGCGAGCACCTGGGCGCCGGCGCTGGACGCGGTGATGTCCATGGCCCCGGTGGCCTTCCCGGGCGTCCGGCTGCTGCGCATGGCGGTCCACATCGAGGAGATGGTCATGGCAGGCGCGCCGCCGCGGGCCGCGACCGTCGAGGTGGTGCTCGATCAGGACCGGCCCGACGTGGTCGACGCCGTGGTCGCCGACGAGGCGGGGCACGTGCTCGCGAGCGTGGCCGGTCTGCGCTACCAGGTGATCGACGCGCCTCCGCCGGCCGAGGACGGGCCAGGGGCGGCCGAGGAGGCCGTGCCGTTCGCCGACCTGCCGCCCGAACGGCTGCGCGAGCACGTGCTGGACGAGGTGCGCGGCCAGATCGCGACGGAGATGCGGCTGTCCGCCGCGGACTTGCATCTCCGGCGCCCGCTCGCCGAGCAGGGACTCGACTCGGTCATGACGGTGGTGATCCGCCGGAGGCTGGAGAAGCGCCTGGGACAGAGCCTGCCGGCCACCCTGTTCTGGCAGCGGCCCACTGTCCAGGGCATCGCCGACTATCTGACCGGACTGCTGACCGAGGTCTGACGGCAGCAGAAGGTTCTTTCCCAAAGATAAGCTCTTTTGGTTATTCGGAAGGCGGTGAAACCGGCGACGTCCAGATCTTCCTGTCGGACCGGAGATAATATTAGGGAAATTATGAATCTGACTTTGGTAGCTTTGCGAAGAATCCGGATCGCCGACACCACTGGAGTCTCCGTGAAACAGCCTGCCCCCGTCGGCCTGTCCGCGAGAGCCGACTCGTGAAGGCGCTTGTACTGGCGGGCGGAATCGGCTCACGCTTACGTCCGATCACGCACACATTCGCCAAGCAACTTCTTCCCATCGCCAACAAGCCCGTGCTGTTTTACGGTCTCGAATCGATCCGCGATGCGGGCATCCGCGAGGTGGGAATCGTCGTCGGCGACACCACCGCGAAGGAGATCGAGGCGGCGGTCGGCGACGGCTCGGAGTTCGGGCTGGAGGTGACCTACATCTTCCAGCAGGAGCCGCGCGGGCTGGCGCACGCCGTGATCATCTCACGCGACTACCTGGGGGATGACGACTTCGTCATGTACCTGGGCGACAACTTCGTCGTCGGCGGCATCAGCGATTTCGTGGACCGCTTCCGCCGCGAGGGCCCGCAGGCGCAGGTCATGCTGACGAAGGTGACCGACCCGCAGGCGTTCGGGGTGGCGGAGCTGGGGGAGGACGGCGCCATCGTCGGCGTCGAGGAGAAGCCTCAGCATCCCAAGGGCGACCTGGTCCTCATCGGCGTCTACGCCTTCGACTCGACCGTGCACCAGGCGGTCCTGGACATCGAGCCGTCCCGGCGGAACGAGCTGGAGATCACCGACGCGATCCAATGGCTGATCGATCACGGCCACCGGGTCGATCCCATGGTGACCTCGGGTTACTGGCGCGATGCCGGCAGCGTCCACGACATCCTCGCGGTGAACAGGTTCGTCCTGGAGGGCATCGAGCCCGCGGTGGCGGGTGAGGTGGACGCGGTCAGCGAGCTGATCGGCCATGTCGTGGTGGAAGAGGGCGCCGTCGTCGCCGACTCCAAGATCGTCGGTCCGGTCGTCCTCGGCGCCGGATCGGTGGTCCGCGGCTCCTTCGTGGGGCCGTTCACCTCCATCGACCGAGACTGCGTGGTGATCGACAGCGAGATCGAGCACTCGATCGTGCTGCGCGGCGCCCACATCGAGAGCGTCGCCCGCCTGGAGCAGTCGCTTATCGGCAGGAAAACGCGGGTGGTCGCCACCCAGGACGTCTCCAAGACCCACAGGTTCATCTTGGGCGACCACAACAACGTGCAGGTAGGCCGCTGATGCCCCGTGTTCTCGTCACCGGCGGTGCCGGTTTCGTGGGCTCGAACTACGTCCGCGCGCTGTTGTCCGGTGCCTACCCGGCCTGGCGCGAGGCCGACGTGACGGTCCTCGACCGGCTGACCTACGCCGGCGACCGGGCCAACCTGGAACCGGTCAAGGAGCGGCTGGTCTTCGTGCAGGGCGACATCTGCGATGAGGACCTGCTCGCCGATCTCGTGCCCGGCCACGACGTGGTGATCAACTTCGCCGCCGAATCGCACGTCGACAGGTCGATCGCCGACTCCTCCGCGTTCGTGCGCACCAACGTGCTGCCGGTCAGCATCACCACGGCCTGCGCGAGACCGTCCGCTGGTACGAAGCCAACCGCGACTCGTGGGAACCGCTCAAGCGACCGCGCGCCGTCGCGTAACCCGAGGAGACTGGATGACCAACTGTCTGGTGACCGGTGGAGCCGGTTTCATCGGCTCCCACCTGGCTGAGCGCCTGCTCGCGAATGGGCACGCGGTCACCGTTCTCGACGATCTCAGCGGGGGCAGCGAGAGCCGCGTCCCCGCGGGGGCGGAGCTGGTCGTGGGTTCCGTGACCGACACCGCCCTGGTAGACGCCCTGTTCCACGAGCGCCGCTTCGACCGGGTGTTTCACTTCGCCGCGTTCGCCGCCGAGGCGATCAGCCACTCGGTGAAGAGCCTCAACTACGGAACGAACGTGATGGGCAGCATCACCCTGATCAACGCCGCGCTGCAGACGGGGGTGTCGTTCTTCTGCTTCGCTTCGTCGGTGGCGGTGTACGGCCATGGCCAGACCCCCATGCGGGAGTCCTCGTTCCCGGTCCCGGTGGACAGCTACGGCATCGCCAAGCACGTCATCGAGCGCGAGCTCGAGGTCACGATGCGGATGCAGGGGCTGCCGTTCACCGCCTTCCGCATGCACAACGTGTACGGCGAGTGGCAGAACATGCGCGACCCCTACCGCAACGCGGTCGCCATCTTCTTCAACCAGATCATGCGCGGCGAGCCGATCACGGTGTACGGCGACGGCGGCCAGGTACGGGCCTTCACCTACATCGGGGACGTGGTGGACGTGGTGAGCCGGGTCCCCGAGACCGAGGGCGCCTGGGGACGGGCGCTCAACGTGGGATCGGCGAGCACGAACACCGTGCTGGAGCTGGCGCTGGCCGTGCGGTCGGCCGCCGGGGTGCCCGAGCATCCCATCACCCACCTGCCGTCCAGGGACGAGGTGACGGTGGCCTACACCGCCACGGAAGAGGCGCGCTCCATCTTCGGAGACTGGGCGGACACGCCTTTGGCCGAAGGGCTGGCGCGGACCGCGAAGTGGGCGGCATCCGTCGGCCCGGCGGAACTGCGGTCGTCGTTCGCCCTGGAAATCGACGGCGACCAGGTTCCGGAATGGGCGCGGCTGGTAGAGAAAAGACTGGAAGACGCCGGCACTCTGCACCGGGCGAACCGATAAGGATTGTGATGGACGCCGAGGAAATTCAGCGCCGTGTGCGCGAGCTGGAGCCATGGGTCAATGGGTTTGAATACGGCGGGGTGCGTTATGCCGAAGGATCTTCCCACGACTATCTGCTGAGCCAGGACCCGGAGCGGCGGGCCGAGGCCTTCTTCGCCGCTTTTCCCGAGGCCGGCAGAATTCTCGAGCTCGGCGCGCTGGAAGGGGCCGACACCGTCGCGCTGGCACGGCGCCCGGGCACCTCCGTCCTGGCGATGGAGGGGCGCCAGGAGAACCTGAGCCGCGCCGAGCTCGTGGTGGAGGTCTTCGGGCTGACCAACGTGGAGCTCCGGCTCGCCGACGTCGAACGCCTCGACTTCGCCGAGCTCGGCGCGTTCGACGTGGTGCTGTGCGCGGGGCTGATGTACCACGTCCGGGAACCGTGGACTCTGCTGGAGAACATCGCGAGCGTCGCCGGCGGCCTGTACCTCTCGACCCACTATTGGGGCACCTCCGAAGGGCTGGACGCGCTGGGCGGGTACGCGGTCAAGAACGTCCGTGAGGGACATCCCGAACCCCAGGCCCGCGGGCTCAGCGTGGACGTGCGATGGCTGGATCGCCCGTCGCTCTTCGCGGCGTTGAAGAACGCGGGCTTCACCGAGGTCGAGGTCCTGCACGAGCGGGTGTCGGCGGAGGTATGCGACATCGTCGCCGCGTGCAGGAAGCAAGCGGTCCGGTGAGCCGGGTAACGCGGGACTTCCGCGAGAAGGTCACGCGGTTTCGCGAGGACGGCTTCGTCCGCGTCGGGCCCGCCTTCGAGGACGACGTGACCCCGCTGCGCCCACGGTCTTCGCGCTCGTGCCGCCTGACCGTCGGGCCGCCAAGGTCTGCGACCTGAGCGTCTGCCTGGACGCGGCCAGCCCGGAGAACGGGTGTCTGGAGGGGGTGCCGGATCACACCTGCTGGACGACGCCGACGTGGCGTCGGTGCGCGACGACGGTCCCAGGGCGCACATCGCCGTCAAGGAAGGAGACATCGTCGTCCACGACGTACGCCTGGTACACGGATCGGGACCGAACCCGAGCGAGAAGTGGCGCAGGACCATCGTGATCGAGTTCGCGGACCCGGAGATGCCCATTCCGTCCTGAACGTCATGCCGCCGAACTCCGCCAGGAAGGATCTCATGAGGGTTCTGTCAACCGCGTCCGACCGGACCGGTCACTACGTGCGCAGGGTGCCGCCGGCTCGGGCCCCGCGCGTGGCCGGGCACGAGGTCGGTCAGCGTCACCGCAGGAGGGCCGAGGAGATGTGCGACTCCATCGCCGGCGCCCCGACAGCCGTCCCGACAGCCACGCCGACCGACGAGGACTTCGACGAGCTCTTGGCGGACCGATGAAAAGCCTGCAAGGCGCCCGCGCGGTCGTCACGGGCGGGGCCGGCTTCATCGGTTCCCACCTGTGCGAGGCACTCGTCGCGCAGGGCTGCTCCGTGATCTGTGTGGACAACATGTGTACCGGCGAGCCGGACAACCTGGCGGCCCTGGAGCAGTCGCCGCGCCTGCGCCTGATCCGCCACGACGTGACCGAGCCGTTCAGCGTGGACGAGCCGGTCGACTACGTCGTCCACCTGGCCTCGCCGGCCTCGCCGCTCGACTACCTGCGCATGCCGCTGGAGACGCTTCGGGTGGGTTCGGCGGGAACGGAGAACGCGCTGCGGGTGGCCGCCGCGCACCAGGCGCGCTTCCTCCTCGCCTCCACTTCGGAGGTGTACGGCGATCCCAGCCAGCACCCCCAGCCAGAGTCCTACTGGGGCAACGTGAACCCGGTCGGCCCGCGAGCGGTGTACGACGAGTCCAAGCGCTACGCGGAGGCGCTGACGGCGGCCTACCGGCGGACGCTCGGCGTCGACACGGCCATCGCCCGGCTGTTCAACAGCTTCGGGCCGAGGATGCGCCGCAACGACGGCCGCGTCGTGCCGACCTTCATCGACCAGGCCCTGGCCGGCGAGCCGCTGACCATCAACGGCTCCGGCGACCAGACCAGATCCCTGTGCTACGTGGACGACACGGTCAGGGGCCTGCTCGCCCTGATGCGCAGCACGGCGCCCGGGCCGGTGAACATCGGCGCCACCCAGGAGCTCACCGTGCGGGAGATCGCCGAGCTGATCGCCGGTGAGGCCGGGGTCGAGCTCCGCACGGTCTCCCAGCAGTTGCCGATGGACGAGCCGAACCGGCGTTGTCCCGACATCGAGATGGCCCGGGCAGTCCTCGGCTGGAAGCCAGAGATATCCGTTTCGGAGGGATTACGGCGGACCTTCGGCTGGTGGGCCACCGCGTATCCGCAGGGGTGATCGCACCCGTCGGCACCCTCCCAGCGGACCCCTCCGGAAAGGAAGGACATGACAGGACGCTCGGATGTCAACGTCCCCGTGTCTCCCACGGACTATTGCAACTTCATGAGCGCCTTTCCCACGGGGGTCGCCGTGGTCACCTCCTTCGACGCCGCGGGGCGGGCACATGGCATGACCTGCACCGCGCTGTCCAGCGTCACCCTCGATCCGGCGACGCTGCTGGTCTGCCTGGGCGAGGCCAGCGGAACCCTCGCGGCCGTCAGGGAGAGCGGGTACTTCGCGGTGAACCTGCTGCACGCCCAATCCCGGCACGTGGCCGACATCTTCTCGCGCGACGTGCCGGATCGGTTCGCCCAGGTGGAATGGCGGCCGTCGCCCAAGCACGGGCAGCCGTGGCTGGTGAAGGACGCGTTCGCGCTCGCGGGGTGCGAGGTACGTCAGGAGATCTCGATCGGCGACCACGCGCTGGTGCTGGGCGAGGTCCACGAGGTCGAGCAACGCGACGACGTGCCGCTCTTGGTCGGTCTGCGCAGGTTTACGGCGTGGAGGGTGTCCTAAGGCATGAGTTATGACACGGCGGCTCGGTTTCTCATCGCGGTCAGCCTCATCGTGCTGTGCGCGCATGTCACCGGCAGCGTGCTCCGGCTGCTACGCCAGCCGAGAGTGGTCGGCGAGATCGCCGGCGGCCTGCTGATCGGTCCCACCGCGGTGGGAGCGCTGTGGCCTGACGGGCACGCGGCCGTCTTCACGCCCGACGTGATCCGGGCGGTGGACCTCATGGCCCAGCTCGGCCTCGTCTTCTTCGTGTTCCTGCTCGGTGCGGAGCTACGCGTCGAGCGGCGCGACGGGTGGTGGGGCCTGCTCACACGGCTGGTGGCCGGCGCGCTGCTCGTCCCTTTCGCGCTGGGCGCCGTCCTGGGGATCGCCACCGGTGAGCGCCTGGCGGGGGCAGGAGTCCCCCAGCCGGCGTTCGTCCTGTTCCTGGGGCTGGCGCTGTCCATCACGGCGCTGCCCGTGCTGGGGCGCATCCTGGTGGAGCACGGTCTCCAGCACACCCGGCTGGGCGTCCTCGCCCTCACCACGGCGGCCCTCGGCGACGGCGCCGCCTGGGCCGGGCTGCTGCTGATCCTGGTCGGCGTCGGGGCGGCCGGCGGCGGCTGGCTGGGGCTGGTGCTGGCCGTCGCGCTCGGCGTCGTCCTCGTGGCGGTGGTCCGCCCGCTGCTGCGGACGCTCTTCCGCGCGAGCGGCGGCGGGACGGGGAGAACGCACCTACTCGCGCCGGCCGTCATCGCCGGCCTGATGATCTGCGCGGCGCTGAGCCAGATGGCCGGCATGCACATGGCCATCGGAGCCTTCCTGTTCGGTCTGGTCATGCCGCGCGACCTGCCGCACCTGGAGCGGTTCACCGCCTCGTTCCACGGGTTCACCATGGTCGTGCTGCTGCCCCTGTTCTTCGCCGGCATCGGCCTGCGCATGTCGTTGCCCGAGCTGTTCGGGCAGGCCTCGGCGGCGTGGTTGTTCTGCTTGGTGGTGGCCATGGCGATCGGCTCCAAGTACGCGGGCACCATGGCGGGCGCGATGCTGGCCGGCCTGCCGAGACGGGACGCGTTCGTGCTGGGCACGCTGATGAACTGCCGGGGCGTCACCGAACTCGTGGTCGCGAGCGTCGGTCTGCAGCACGGCCTGATCAACGAGCTCGGCTTCACCGTGCTGGTCCTGGTCGCACTGGTCACGACGGCGCTGACCGGGCCGACGCTCATCATGTTGCGGAATTCCGATGAATCCGGGACGCTGGACGGCCCCGCCGGGGAAGCCCCGAGGGAGGCCGTAACGGGCGCGGGCGCCGAGCTCGGGCGATGACCGTGCAGGTCGAGACCGTGGAGGCGGTGCGGCGGCTCCTTCGCCGCTTCCCCATCATGAAGCGCAGGAGAAGTGCGCTGCGGGTACGGAAGGCGGGAAAACGGTGACTCGGCCGCGGATTCTGATCTCCGGGAACTTCCACTGGCAGGCGGGATTCAGCCAGACCGTGGCCGCCTACGTGCGCGCGGCCGACGAGGCGGGCTGCGACATCCGGATCAGCGGGCCGCTGTCGCGGCTGGACGACGAGGTTCCGCGGCACCTGCCGGTGGAGCATGACATGAGCTGGTGCACGCATCTGGTCTTCATGTTCGAGGCCAGGCAGTTCCTGTCCCCCGAGCAGATCGAGCTGGCCTGCTCGATCCCCAGGGACCGGCGGCTGATCATCGACTTCGACGGGCACTGGGGCATCGCCGACGGCGTCCAGGTGGAGTCGCGCAAATACTCAGCCGAGAGCTGGCAGGTGCTCTACTCCACGCTGAGCGACCTGATCCTGCAGCCCAAGGTGGCCGGACCGCTGCCCCCCGGCGCGGAGTTCTTCAAGTGCTTCGGGCTGCCCCCGGCGCGACACCCGTTGAATCCGGATCGAAAGATCGACTACGACCTGCAGTACATCGGCAGCAACTGGGACCGCTGGCAGCCACTGGCCGAGGTCATGGCCGCGGCGAAGCGGGCGGAGCCGCCGTTGCGGTCGCTGCGGGTCTGCGGCCGCTGGTGGGACGGCGAGACCTGCCCGGGATTCGAGGAGATCACCTTCAGCGAGCCCGGCAGGCTGAGGGGGCTGGGCGTCGAGATCCATCCGCCCGTTCCCTTCGGAAACGTCATCGAGGAGATGGGGCGAGCGCTGATCTCGCCGATCCTCGTCAGTGCCCTGGTGGGCGGCACGGGCCTGCTCACCGCCCGGCTGTTCGAGACCCTTGCGTCGGGAAGCCTTCCCGTGGTCCCGCCCGAGGCGGAGTTCATGGCCTCCGTGTACGGCGACGCCGTCGAGCACCTGAGGCTGGGCTCCGATTCCGCCACCGCGCTCACCCGCATGACCGTGGACTTCGAGCGCCACGCGCGCATCGTGGGCGGCATCCAGGACAAGCTCCGCGAGGCGTACGGCTACCCGCGGCTGCTCGAAGATCTGCTGGCCTTCTTCCGCTGAGAAGATCGCGACGGAACGGCTCAGACGCTTGCCGCCACGCCCTACGCGCTTCCGCCACTGCGAGACGGCTGGGGAGCCGTCCGCTCCATCACGTCGTGCCAGAGCTCGTGGACCGAGTCGCGCAGCGTCCTTCGCGGTGTCCAGCCGAGCAGGTCACGCGCGGGCCGGGGGTCGACCCGTGTCCAGTCGTCGGTGTCGGCGGCGAGGTCCGGGGCGGGAATCTCGACCATGGTGGCCGGCACCCCGCTCACCTCGATGAGCATGGTGACCAGCGTGCGCACCGGGACGGCCTCGCCACGGCCGATGGCGATCGGGGTGGGCCGGCCGGTGATCCGCGTCGCGGCGCGGACCGCATCGGAGACGTCCCGGACATCCACGTAGTCGCGGCGGGCGTTCAGCGCGGTCAGCTCGATCATCGCGGTCTCGCCGCGGCCGGCCGCAGCGGCCAAGCGGTCGGCCACACGGCCGAGCAGGCTCGCCGCCGGCGCACCCGGGCCGGCGACATTGGCCAGCCGCAGTACCACCGCGTCCACGGTCCCGGCCGCAGCGGCCGACAGCACCGCCTCGGTCGCGGCCAGCTTGAACCGGTCGTAGTCGGAGGCGGGACCGGGCGATCGCTGGGTGGCGTCGGTGCCGTCCGGCGCGACGTGCCCGTACTCCAGCACCGAGCCGAGGTGTACCAGCCGGGGCGCCAGCCGGGCGCTCGCCAGGGCCGCCAGGATGTGCCGGGTCGCCCCGACACAGCTGGCCTCCAGCTCGCGGCCGGTCAGGCCCCACTTGCCGCCGGTCGCGTTGATCACGGTGTCCGGGCGCTCGGCGGCCAGCACGGCGGCCAGTTCCCCGGTCGGCGTGTCCGAGACGTCGATGGCCCTGAACCGGTATCCGGGAGCGGACCGGGCCGCGTTCCTCGCCACGACGAGCACATCACGTCCCGCTGCGACGAGGTCCTTGCATATCTGGCGTCCCAGGAATCCGGTACCGCCGACCACGACGATGCGATCCTCACTCACCTGTGCCTCCTGATCAGGTCTTCGCCCCGGCCGGGAAGCCCCTGGCCCGCCCGCAGCGTCCGCGCCCGCTCCCGAACCTCGTCGACCAGCCCGGCCAGGGTCCGGCTCCGCTCGGCCACGCCGGCCCGCTCGCCGCCCGTGCGGACCGCCGTGACGAACTCGCGCAGGGTGGTGGCGAACTGGTCCTCTGGGGGCAGGACCAGTTCCTGCACGTCGTGCCGGCGTTTCAGCCGGACCGTCGGCCGCCACGTCGGCGGCGGCGTGAAGGCGCGATCGACGAAGATCGACCCTTGGCTTCCCCACAGCGTGTACTCGCAGCGGTAGCCGTGCTGGAATCCGAAGTCGATCTGGGCGGTGCGCCCGTCCGGCGAGCACAGCAGCGCGCCGCCCGCCACGTCGACGCCGTGCTCGGGATCTTCGGTGCGGGTCGCGCCGACCACCTCCAGATCCGGCCCGAGGAAAAGCCTCGCCGTGCTCAGTGGATACACTCCCAAGTCGAGCAGTGCGCCACCGCCGAGGTCCGGTCGGTAGCGGATGTCCCCGGGGTTCAGCGGCGGGAAACCGAAGACGCCGTGGACCGCGCGCAACTCACCGATCTCGCCGGCCGTCACCAGGTTCACGACGGTGGAGTGCAGGCCGTGCCGGAGGAATGTGAGGTTCTCCATCAGCGTCAGCCCGCGCGCCCCCGCGAGGGCGAGCACCTCGGCGGTGTCGGCGTACCGGGTGGTCAGCGGCTTCTCCACGAGCGCGTGCTTGCCGACGTCCAGGGCGCGCGTGATCCACTCGTGGTGCAGCCCGGCCGGCAGCGGGACGTAGACGGCCTCGACGTCCGGCCGGGCCAGCAGCGCCTCGTAGTCGCGCACGACCTCGCCGCCGAACTCCTTGGCGTACACCTTGGCCTTGTTCGTGTCCCTGGCCGCGACGGCGACCAGTTCGGCCGCGGGCTCCGCCAGGATCGCCGGAAGGGTGCGGCGCCGGGCGATGTCGGCGCAACCGAGCAGGCCGATGCGGACCGGGCGGGAGACCGGGGGCCGCTCCGATACGGCGGTCACCACAGGCTGTGCAGGCAGGCCAGCAGACTGCGGGCTTCCACGTTGACGTAGTAGCCGTGCCGTAGGAGGCCGGTGAGCTGGTGGGCGGTGACCCAGCAGAACTCCTCCGGCACCTCGATCGGCACGTCGTCACCCGCGTCCACCAGCAGGTATCGGTTCTGTGAGTGGTAGAACCGGCCGCCCTCCTCGGCCAGGATCGTGTCGTAGAGGATGCGCTCGGCGGGCACCTGCCGCACGTAGTCCAGGAACCTGGGCCCGGGGCCGGAGTAGTTCCCCGGATTGCACTGGACGGTGGGCCCCATCTCCATGGCGTCCAGGAGACCTGCCTGGTACCGCGCGTTCACCAGCAGGTGGGCGACCCCGTCGATGTCCTTCACGAGGAAGGTGACCAGTCCTCGCCCGCTCGGGTAGATCAGCGGTTGGTGCCACTCGCCGACTTCGCGGTCGTTGGTTCGCACGCTGACGCCGATGATGCTGAAGTGCTGCCCGTCGTCGTGGACGATCTCCTCAGGCGTGTTGCGCCAGCCGGGCAGCGCCCGCAGCGGCACGCGCCGCACAGCCAGCTCGTGCCTGCTCTTGGCGGCGGTGAACCAGCTCAGCACGGTCTCCGCGCTGTGCAACGGAGTGCCGTCGCCGCTGATGGACCGGGCCAGCGCCGAGGCCATGCCGTCGGTGCGGTGTCTGTCCTGGGCGGCGAAGAAGGAAGCGGGCAGGCAGGACAGCACGGTACGGATGTCCATGTTGACCAGGCCGTCGATCCGCAGCAGGCTGCGGAGCTCGTCCAACGGTATCCAGCGGTGCCCGTCCGCGGCCGGCACCGAGTCGTCGACCTGGACGATCATGTTCCGGTTGCGCTTGTGCAGGAACCACGAGCCCTGTTCGGACTGGAGCACGTCGGCCACCACGGTGCCCGCTCGCGGGTGGGTGAAGTGCTCCAGATACTTCGTCCGGTCTCCCCTGTGCACCCGGGTGTAGTTGCTGCGGGTCGCCTGCACGGTCGGCGAGAGTTGGACCGAGTTGAAGTTGCCCGGCTCCATCTTCGCCTGCACCAGTCCGAAGGGCACACCGTCCACGGTCTTCACCAGCAGACCGAGAATGCCGATCTCCGGCTGGTTGATGATGGGCTGGCTCCACTCGGGGACCTGGCCGTACGAGGTGCGCACGTGCAGCCCCTCGATGGCGAAGAACCGGCCGCTGTGGTGCGTCAGGTTTCCCGTGACCGCGTCAAGAGACCACCCACGAAGATCGCTGAGCGGGGTGCGGGTCACCTGGCAAGCCGCGGCGCGCGTCCGGTCGGCGAACCAGGACAGGAATCCCTCGCTCACCCCGTCGGGGTGAGTCTCGGTGGCGCGTTGCGTATCCAGATCGGCCGAGGTCATCACGTTTCCTTAGGTGGCTGGGAAAGGCCGGGGAGATCAGGGGCCCTCCGCGCCGAGCGGCCGGCGGTTCATTCGGCGGGCTCCTCGTCGCGTCGCAGGATCAGGAAACAGACCCCGTCCTCGTTGACGAACTCGTCCAGCAACGGCGTCAGTCCGGCCTCCGCGGCGATCTTGGCGATCATGTCGACTCCGTGCCAGGCCAGGAAGCCCTTGAACTCGAAGGGATTCGCCTGCTGGTAGCGCTCCGCGTAGAAGTGGAAGAAGCTCTGGGTCGACGGACCGAGGTCGAGGAAGTTGACACCGAAGTGGCCGCCGGTGCGCAGAATCCGGCGGATCTGCCGGAAGTAGAGGTAGATCTCGAAGACGTTGAGGTGGATGAAGACGTTGAGGGAGAACCCCGCGTCGAAGCTCGCCGACGGCAGCGTCGCCAGGAAGTCGTTCTGAATGTGGTGGTAGCCGACGTTGGTGTGTTCCCGGCAGGTGAGGCGTGCCTTGGCCAGGAACGACCGGCTCACGTCGGTGCACAGCAGCCGCCGCACCCGAGGGGCGATCACCTCGGCCATGATTCCCTCACCGCTGCCGATCTCGAAGATCTCCGAGTCCGGGGTCAGCCGCAGCCGTTGGGCGATCCAGTTCGCCCGGTCGACGCGGTCGCGCAGGTATTCCTCGCGATCCTGGGTGCCCGCCAGTTGCACCTGCATCTCTTCGGGGGAGTTCCACTCCCATATCAAGTTGAGGTCACCCATCTGCATCGGCGGTTTCGCCTTGACGGTCGCGGTGCCTTCCGGGTTGTTCATACGACCTCGCTCATGGTTTCTTGAGTGATGTTCTGAGTGGCGTGGAGGACCCGAATGCCCCAGCTCGTGACCGTCATCGGTCGGCCACCAGGTCGGCGACGTCGGCGGCGGTCAGTTCGCCGGTGCGGGCCAGTGTGGTGAGCAGGTCGGCGACCTGCGCGGCGGTCGGCGCGGCGCACACGGACCGGCTCAGCTCGACCGCGCGGCGCCGGTAGTTGTTGTCGAACAGCACCTCGGCAAGGGCCTTGTCGATCGCCTCGCTGTCGAACAAGAGGCCGGGCAGGGTCTTGGTCGCGCCTTGTGGGTCGATCCGTCTGCCGTAGATCTGCCCGTCGAAGTTCAGGGCCAGGGACAACTGCGGGATGCCCATCGCGATGCCGTTCATCAGGCAGTTGGCGCTGCCGTGGTGAATGAGCATGTCGCAGCCGGGCAGGATCAGCTCCAACGGGCAGTTGCGCAGCACCCGCACGTTGGGGGGCAGGGAGCCCAGGCCGTCCACTTCGGCCACCGGGGCGGTGAGCACCACCTCGGCGGCCAGTTGGGCGGCGGACTCGACGGCGTGGCGGAGCGCGGGCAGCCGCTCGCCGAACACCCCGGTCGCGGAGTTCCCCCACACCACGCAGACGCGTTTGCCCTTGACCGGTCCCAGCAACCACGGATCCACGTCCTGGGATCCGTTGTACGGCTGGTACCTGATGGGAATCCGCAGCGCGTCGCCCATCGGGGGAATGGCCACGTCCGGCGACGGGTCCACCGCGTATTTGATCTTGTGGCGTGTCCACTCCACGCCGTACTTCGCAAAGCAGGACAGAGGATCGGCGGACACCAGGTCGAGGCCCGGTTCGGTCTCCACTGTGCCGATGAAGCCCGGCCCGAAGTACACGCTCGGCACCTCGTTCAGCGCGCCGATCAACGCGCCCTCGGCCGCCATGAGGTCGTACACCACCAGGTCGGGGCGCCAGGCGGCGGCGAAATCGACCGCGTTGTCGTAGCTGCGCTGGACCGCGGCGATGGACTTCTTCCAGAAGTCGCTGAGCGTGCCGGTGTCGAAGTCGCGTACGGAGCCCAGCGCCTGGCCGGTGAACGGGTGCAGCGGCAGCGGCATGTCGCCGCTCTGCGGCGGGGTGTTGATCGCCAGAACCCAGTATGCGAGCCGGGCGCTCTCCATCATGTCGGGCGCGTCGAGCACCGACACCGGCATCAACCCGGTGGCCATGACTCCCTGCACCTGCTGCGGCGGGCAGGCGACCCGAACGTCGTGCCCGGCCGCGCGGAACGCCCAGGCCAGCGGGATCATGCACATGTAGTGCCCAGCCCAGTTGGACACTGTGAACAGAATCCGCATTGGAATCTCCCCTACTTGCCGCTCGCTGGATGGTCCTCGGCGGTGGCGGAGCGCAAACGTCTCGCCGTCCACGGGAAACGTGTGATCCCCATTCAGTACCGCACGGGTGGTGTCGATGACTGGGCTCTCCGCGAGATTACCGAGAAAAGATTCATGATTTCCCTATAAATGGCGCCCGCCGGCCAGATCGCCGCGGCGCGGTTCTGGCCGCACTCTGCGACGGCTCCGCGCTATGTCAAGAATTCTCTAGGGATTCCCCGAGATTCGCATCGCTACCATGCGTATGTGCAGACCCTGATGGCGTCTTCCCCGGCGCCGTGGCGGAACGGAGACGGACACGCTTCCTTGTAAGCGGAGAACCGACAGTTCTATGGAATGCGGAAATCTACAGTGCGAGGAAATCATGAGCTCAGGCGCCGAGCTTTATCTTGACCTGATGAAGAGGACGCTGACGAACACCATCTACCAGGACGCGCCGCTTCCCATAGGGCAGCAGCAGGTCGACGGCTATCAGGCTGCGCAGCGGGAAAAGGGCAGAGACTGGCCGTCGGTCGCGCACACCATGGTCGGCAGGGTTCGGCTCGACTACCTCGAGCGCTGTATGCGACAGGTCGTCGAAGACGAGGTGCCGGGCGATTTCATCGAAACCGGAGTGTGGCGTGGCGGTGTGTGCATCTTCATGCGTTCCTTCCTTCGCGCGAACGACATCACCGACCGGCGCGTATGGGTGGCCGACTCCTTTCAGGGCATCCCGGACACCAACGGCTCCAGCCATCCGCTGGACGTGAAACTGGGGCTGCACAACGCGAACTCGGTGCTGGGCGTGTCCATCGAGCAGGTGCGGGAGAACTTCGAGCGGTACGACCTGCTGGACGATCAGGTCGTCTTCCTGGAGGGCTGGTTCCGGGACAGCCTGCCGGCCGCGCCGGTGCGGTCCCTCGCCGTGCTGCGCCTGGATGGCGACCTGTACGAGTCCACCATGGACGCGCTCGTCAACCTGTATCCCAAGCTTTCGGTCGGCGGCTTCGTCATCGTGGACGACCACATCCTGCCCAGCTGCCGGCAGGCCATCCGGGAGTTCCGTGAGGCCAACGGGATCACCGACACGATCGAGCACATCGACTGGACGTCGATCGGGTGGCGACGTACCGGCTGAGGACATGCTCGCACGACGGCTCGCTCTGATCGACACGCTGATCAAGGCGAGTCGGACGCGTCACCCGTCATGACGCTCCTTCGTCGACCAGGTTCGTCGGATCCAGCGAGTTCATGAACGAACGCAGGGCGCCGAGGTGGGCGGCGGGCTTGTCCCAGCCCAGCTCGGCGCACCAGGCGATCAGCTCGGTCAACTCCTCGGTGGCACGCGCCTTCTCCTCGTCGGGAAGGCTGGAGACCGACATCTCCTTCGGCCACTGCACGACGTTGGCCAGGTCGATGTCCAGTCCCTCCGCGCGGGCGAACTTCAGCAGGTTGCGCAGGTCCCACAGGTTGTCCCGCTGCGGCGACACCTGGAGCCAGACGTCCACCTGAGTCCTGAGCCTGTGCACGTTGTCCACGAACACCTGCCACTTCCCGCCGGTCCTGATCCGCTCGAACACCTCGCCCACGCCGTCGCAGGACGCGCCGATGCCGACGCTCTTGAAGTGCGGGAAGAGACCGATCGCCTTGTCGGGGGACATGGTGAGGTTGGAGTTGTAGGCCACGTCGACGTTGCCCGCGTTCCCGGTCTCCACGAGGAGTTCGAGCAACGCGTAATGGCCCGGCTGCATGAAAGGCTCGCCACCCGCGAAGTACAGCCGGCGAATAAGGTGTGCGTTCGCCCGTAGCGTCCGCCACAGCTCCTCGTCGGCACGGTAGGGGTCGATCACCGCGGAGGACCATGATGGCCGCTGCTCGGCGCCCCATGCCGAGCTCACCGGATAGGTGCACATGACGCACCGCAGGTTGCAGGTGTTGCCGAACCTGATGTCGAGGAAGTAGGGGAAGTCCTCGACGGTCCCGTCCGCGGCGGTACGGCCGGCGAGCGCGTCGAGTTCATGCTCGAATCGGCGGTTGATGCTCTGCCGATAGGACTGGCCGCCGTGGTCTTCCCGGAAGTAGCAGTATTTGCACGCGTCGACGCGCTCGCCGTTCAGCATCGCCAGCCGGGTCCGTTTCATGTTGGGACTGTTGAACGCCTCCTGAAGTCCCAACACCCGATCCGGGTTGTCCTTGGCGTATCGCGAGCCAGGCGAACAGCCGATCGCGTCGTCGTTCAGCTGGAACACGGGCTCATCCTGCTGTTCGTACAGCTCGTTGTGGTACATCGCGTTGTCGACGCAGCACCGGCCGTAGACGCCGTCGATGGAGGCGCAGAGATGAATCCACGGCAGGACGCACAAGGTCTTGTTCGTCGGGCCGCCGTGACCGTTGGCCTCAGTACTCATCGACACGTCCCTCGCTCGTCATCGCCAGTGGTCTTCGTGCGGAACCCGGAACGTGGTGCTCTCCGGCTGGTGCGCCCAGCGCCGGAAGGACTCGGCGGGGCGGTAGTCGAACGGCTCCTCGTCGCCGAATCGCGAGTCGGCCGCGCGCATCCGGACGCATGAACGCAGGATCTGTTGCTTGAGGCCGATGTAGCCCTCGGTGTGCGGGCCCAGTTGCCATTCCACCTCGGCCGGCCGGTATTCGAAGTAGATGACGCGGCGTTGCTTGCCGACCACGGCGGGGGCGCCGTGCAGGGTGAGGATGTTGTGCAGCAGCGCGTCACCCGGCCGCATCACGGCGGGTACCGCGCCGGTGGTGTCCCATTCGCTGGCGTTGAGCCGATCCGCCGTGGTCGTGAGCCGCTCGTCGTCCCAGTAGTTGGACTCCGGGATGCACCAGACGCAGTTGTCCTCGGGGGCGGGGTCGAGATAGATCCCGGCATCGATGACGCGACCCGCTCCGGTGACGCCGACCGCGTCGGCGTACAGCCCGGCGTCGCGGTGCCAGGCGAGGCGGGGAGCGCCGGCCGGGGTTTTGAAGACCATGCTGTCCCAGGTCGGGATGAGGTTGGGCCCGACGAGCTGTTCCATGATCCGTAGCAGCAACGGGTGACCGGCCAGCACGGCGATCGGACGGGCCTTGTCCACCACGTATTCGATCCGTACCGGCGCGGCGTCCGGCAGATGCGGCTCCAGGGTCCAGATGGTGTCTTCCATCGACCGCGTCGACCATGCCCGGTCGATCAGCGTCTTCCCGGCCTGCTGGACGTCGGCGAGTTCCTCCGGTGTGAGCAGCCCGCGAACGGCCAGCACTCCCTGCCGGCGGAACGCGGTGACGTGCTCGGGCAACAGCCCCGTCCGTCGGATGTCACATTCGGGAACCCTGCTGTCCGTGCGCACCTCAGTGACAGGATTCATCACCTGAAACCCTTCCTTTCGGCGGTGGTGGATTTCGGACCGGCACAGGCCGCCACGAAGAACCAGTCCCGCTCCAACGCCCTCGTGAATGACGTGCGATCCATCGCGGGCTGCCCCGCCAGCCAGGCGGGCAGGGTGAACACCTGGTACCCCAGCCCGTCGACCAGCAACGACCAGAGATCGTCCGTCGTCGTGCCGTACTCGCGCATGACATGGTCGCCCCCGTGCTCGAAGACGATCATCGGTCTGCTGCGAAGCAGTGAGCGGCGGGCACCTCGCAGGGCCAGCACCTCGCCCCCCTCGACGTCGATCTTCACCAGGTCGACGTGCACATCGGGCGGGATGACGTCATCCAGGCGCACGGCGTCGACGGATATCTCGCGCAGGGTCTCCGACGGCCGGTCGTAGGGGCGTCTGCGCAGCCCGCTGTAGCCCGGGTTGGAGACCACGTGCACGAAGCTCTGCGGGCCCGTGACGTCGGCGGCGGCGGCCCTGATCACCGTGACCGAGGGCAGTCTGGCGGCCAGTTCGTCGGCGAAGGCGGGCAGCGGTTCGACCGCGAAGTGCCTCCCCTCGGGCGCCACCCGCACCAGGTGCTGGGTGATCTCGCCGACGCCCGCGCCGAGGTCGACGCACACGGCGGTCGGGGTGCAGACCTGTTCGATGATCTGGACGGTGAGCCGGTCGTACTCGTCGTTGCGTTCGAGGGGGTCGATCACCTGCTGCCCGCTCATGTCTAGGGCTCCTCGACGTCGGCCGGGGACAGCGGCGGGTTCGAGGTCCTGATCGCAGGCTCAACCGGTCGGCTTCGCCCGATGCCGAGCCGGGGACTGGTCATCAGGTACAGGCCGGTTTCCGGGTCGAACAGCTCATGCCCGTCGAGCCTGTTCAGCGCTTCGCTGACCGGGGACTTGGGGGCGCCCGCCTCGGCCATCCTGCGGGCCTGCTCGGCGGCGATGAACAGGCGGCCGACGGAGTTGTCCTCGCCCTCGTCGGGCATCCGCGGCTCGGGCGTACGGCCGGCCACGGCGTCGCCCATGTCGGCGAGTCCGGCGATCAGTTGGGCGAAGGCCCTGGCACCGTCCACCTTTTCGTACTCGGTCTCGGCGCGGTCACCGACCAGCCTGTCGGCCAGGGCGAAATAGTTGTCCTTGCCCGCTTGCTGCTGGTAAACAGCCGCGACCAGGGTGAACAGGCGCTCGAAGGCGTTGCGGTAGAGCGTCTCGTAGAACGCGCGGGCCTGGTCCTCCTCGACGTCGCCGTTGACGGTGGCCAGAATGGCCGCCGCGGAGAGCATGCCGCTGTAGAGCGCCAGGTGTACGCCGGTGGACAGCAGCGGATCCAGGAAGCACGCGCTGTCGCCCGCGGCGAAGTAGCCGGGGCCGCAGAAGCTGTCGGCGACGTAGGAGAAGTCCTGCTCGACCCGGACACCCGGCTGGTAGGTCCCGTTCGCGAGCAGTCCGCTCACCGAGGGGGACTCCTCGACCAGTGAGGCCAGCATCGCCTCCAGGGATGCGTGCTCCGAACGGCGCTCAAGGAACCGCGTCCGGTGGCAGACGAATCCGACGCTGTAGCGGTCGTCGCGCAGCGGGATCACCCAGTACCAGCCGTCCGGGGACGAGATGACGTTGATCCCGCCCTTCGGCGAGCTGGGCAGCAGAGATCCTCCCTGCCAGTAGCCCCAGATGGCGACGTTCTTGAACGTCTCGTTCGCCCGCCGGTGCTTGAAATGCCGGGCGGGGATCAGACCGGCCCGGCCGGAGGCGTCGACGACGAAGTCGAACCCGGTGGTGTGTCGCCGGCCGGTGTGCGACTCGGCCCAATCCGCGGCCACGGCGCGGTCGCCGTCGAAGACCACGCGCTTCACCTCGGCGCCCTCGATCACCTGGGCGCCCTGCTTGGCGGCGTTGGTCAGCAGCACGTGGTCGAAGTCGTCGCGGTCGACCTGCCAGGACCGCACGCCGGGGCCGAAGATCTCGGACCAGTCGATGGCCCAGTCCTCCCTGCCCCAGCGCAGCAGCACACCGTTCTTCTCGGTGTAGCCGCGGGCGTCGACCTCGTCCAGCGCGCCGATGAAGTCGACGATCGTCCGGCACGACGACGCGATGGACTCGCCGATGTGGTAGCGAGGAAAGTTCTCCTTCTCCAGCAGCGTCACGGACAGGCCCGCACGTGCGAGCAGGGCCGCTGCGGTCGACCCGGCCGGACCGCCGCCGATGACCAATACTTTGGTGACCATGAAGCTCCTCATCGACAGCCGAGCGGATAATTCGAACCACACCCTACGGCGGGTGGAAAATGACCTTCAACGATTCCGGGAAAGGTCTAGTGGGAGCGTTAGTAGCGCGGGCGAACATCGGGGAGATAGGTCTAGTAAAAACTTTGGTCAGAACGCCGGCCTTGTGACTAAAGGGTTTCCAGGACCTCGCGGAGCGCGCCGATCACCTTGTCCTGACGGTCCCGCGGCATCGACGGGTACATGGGCAGGGAGAAGATCTCCCCGGCCAGTCGTTCGGTGACCGGGAGCGAGCCGTCGGCGTAGCGAAGCCGCCTGAACCCGGTCATCGTGTGCACCGGCCAGGGGTAGCTGATGGTCAGGGTGATGTCGTAGGCCCTGAGCCGTTCGATGATGGTGTCGCGCTGCGGGTGGCGCACGACGTAGAGATAGTAGACGTGCTCGTTCCCGGCGGTCACCGACGGCAGGGTCAGGCCGGTGGCGTCGAGGATGTCGCCGAGCCCTTCGGCGTAGCGGCGGGCCACCGCGCGCCTGGCCTCGATGTAGGCGTCCAGCCGGGTGAGCTTGCGCCGCAGGATCTCCGCCTGTACCGCGTCCAGGCGGCAGTTGTGGCCGGGCGTCTCGACGACGTAGTAGACCTTCTCCATGCCGTAGTAGCGCAGCCGGCGAAGGCTGCCGTCGATGGCCTCGTCGGCGGTGACCACCGCACCGCCGTCGCCGTAGGCGCCCAGCACCTTGGTGGGATAGAAGGAGAACGCGGCGGCGTCGCCCATGGTGCCCGCCAGCCGTCCGTGCTGCCGGGCGCCGTGCGCCTGGGCGCAGTCCTCAAGTATGAGCAGGCCGTGGTCGGCGGCGAGCCGCCCCAACGCCGTCATGTCCACGCACTGGCCGTAGAGGTGTACGGGCAACACCGCCTTGGTCCGCGGAGTGATCACCTCGGCCACCCGGTCCACGCGCATGAGGCAGTCCTCCTCATGCACGTCGACGAAGACGGCCCTGGCGCCGACGGCGTCGATGGCCAGCACCGTCGGCGCCGCCGTGTTGGACACGGTGATCACCTCGTCGCCCGGTCCGACGCCCATCGCCTGCAGGGCCAGCTTGATCGCGTTGGTGCCGTTGTCCACCCCGACGCAGTGGGACATGCCGTGGTACGCGGCGAACTCGTCCTCGAACCCGTCGACGCTCTCGCCGAGTATGAGGTTGCCTGACCGGAAGACCTTCTCGATCGCGTCGAGCAGGTCAGCCCGCTCCTGGTGATACTCCGCCAGGTAGTCCCACACCCGAATCGCCATGTTCGCCTCCTAGGACTGGGTCTGGGAGCGGACCGCCCGGACACTCATGTAGTCGTTGTCTCGATCGAGGCGCAATGCCTGGCCGCTGAGATAGTCGACGCCGTCGGCGTAGCTGTAGGGCTGCATGAACCCGCCTGCCCGGACATCGCGGTAGAGGCGTGCCAGCGGGTGACCGGCCGAGTACGCCTGACCGCCGACCATCGACATGCTGTCGGTGACGACGCGCAGGGCCAGGTCGTTGACGGTCATCTTCGCCCATTGGAACGGCGTCATCATCCGTCGTCCCCGCTCGTCGAGGTCCATCGTGTACTTGTCATTGAGCTGGTCGGCGTTGAGCAGCGCGGCGGCGGTCGCCGTGCGCAGCGCGTACAGCCGGGCATCGGACTCGGCGATGGCGGAACGCACGCCCGCGGGGACGTCCGGACCACGCTTGGCGCAGTGCTCGACCGCGATGTCCCTGGCCGCCTGGGCGATTCCCGCGTAGATGCCGAGCATGGTGATCGAACTGATGGTTTGTCCGGCCAGCACCGCGTCCCGGCGTGATCCCACCGGACCTCGGTCGAGGACGTCGCTCTCCGGCACAGGGCAGTTGTCGAAATCGACTTCCAGGGTGCCGGAGGCCCGCATGCCGAGACCGTCCCAGTCCGGCAGTACGGTCAGCCCGCGGACGTCGCGGCTCAAGAGAGGGACGGTGAGTCTCGGCGCATCGTCACCGCCTTCGCGCCACAGCGCGTGCACGAAGAAGTGCGTGCCGATCGGTGCCATGCTGACCAGTGTCTTGCGGCCGGACAGCCGCCAGCCGCCCGAGTCGTCCCTGGTGAGCGTGGTCACCACACCAGGGGAATCCTTCAGCCCGGTGCAGACGGCCGCCTCGCCGGTGGCCATCGCCCGCAGCAACCGCTCCGCCAGCGCGGAAGCGTCGGGGGTTCCGTGGCGCCACTCGTAGGTCAGGGTCAGCGCCCGACTCAGTTGGACGTGCAGGGCCAGCGCCGTCGAGGCGTCGGCCTCGGCCAGGACGCGCAGCCCCACCGCCAGGTCGTACAGCCGGCTGACGCCTAGACCACCCAGTTCGGCGGGCACACTCGCGCCCATTAGGCCGACCTTGGCGAACCCGTGAAACGTGTCCACCGGGAAAGCGGCATTCTGGTCGTTCACGCGAGCCTCTGCCCGGATTTTGCTGGTGAAACCGGTCAGCAGGTCCACCATCATCTCGCCCTCAGACGAGATCGGTGTCCGAAGATCTGACGCGCCCAAATGCACAGTATTGCTTGATATCGCCTGTTTCATTCTCGGCTCTCCCGACGGCCGGCGCAAGTCCGTGGCCACATCCCCGCTCTTTCGATATGCAAAGCCAAGATATATGACCAAGAGTTATCGGTAAGGTGTCGAACGAGAGACGGCGAGGAAGTCTAGTCGAATCACTCGATCTCGCCTGACTTCAGTCGACGGGTATGGTGCGCACGCCGTCGGCGCCGCTACATTCGTCGCCCGCGGAGCCCGAGAGCCTGGTGCGGGATCCACAACGCTCCGCGCGGTGCGACGATTATCTCTGGGGTTTTCCCGGACTGTTTCGCCGTACAGTCGATTGAGCCCGGTCCATGCTGGCGAAAGGGGAGTTCATTTGACGACCGCGCCGGATCGATCTCGTGACCTCTACCGACAGATGCGCCTGATCCGGGAGGCGGCCAGATGGAAGGCGCGCCGCCTCGCCGTACCGGAACACCATTTGACCGACGCCATCCGCGCGGTGCAGAAGTAGAGAGGCGGGCAGATGGCATCGGGACGCCGGCGTGTGGCGACGATCACGGTGGGCACCAACGAGATCAAGTGGCTGCGGCGCTGCTTCGCATCGCTCGTCGACAACGACACCGAAGGCTTCGACCTGGACGTCCACTTCGTCGACAACGCCTCCACCGACGGGAGCGTCGACATGGTCGCGCGGGAGTTCCCGCAGGTGAAGATCACCCGTAATCCCGCCAACCTGGGGTTCACCGGGGCCAACAACGTGGGCATCCGCACCGCGCTCGCCGACGGGGCCGACTACATCTTCCTGGTCAACCCGGACACCTGGACCCCGCCGCGGTTGATTCATGCGATGGTCGAGTTCGCCGAGCGATGGCCGGAGTACGGGATCATCGGGCCGCTGCAGTACCGCTACGACGCCGAGTCGGCCGAACTGGCCGCGTTCAACCCCTGGACGAACATCGCGCTGTGGCTGGGTGAGCAGCACGCCTTCGCGGGCGACCGGCTGGATCACCCGTCCCCGGCGAGCAGCTTCGAGGGGCGCGCGCCGCGGACCCTTGAGCACGCTTATGTCCAGGGGTCGGCGCTGTTCGCGCGGGCGGCGATGTTACGTGAGATCGGCATACTCGACGAGGTCTTTCACACGTACTACGAGGAGGTGGACCTCTGCCGGCGTGCCAGGTGGGCGGGCTGGCGGGTGGCTCTGCTGCTCGACGAGGGCATACAGCACCACGGTGGCGGCGGTGCCACCACCCGTAGCGCCTACACCCGGGTGCACATGCGACGCAACCGCTACTATTACCTGCTCACCGACGTCGACTGGAGTCCGGTCAAGGCGGCCCGGCTGGCCACCCGCTGGCTCGTGGCGGACCTGCTCGGCAAGAGTGTGGTCGGCAGGATCGACCCGGCGACCGGCGCGCGGGAGACCGCGGCGGCGCTCATGTGGCTGGCGGGCCACGCATCGACGATCGTGGAGCGCCGGCGCAGCCACCGGGTGCTGCGCACGGGGCGCGGGGCGGCCTGATGACTCGGGCCCGCCTCCTCATCGCCGGCGACTTCCATCGGCGCGCCGGGTTCAGCCGGACCGTGCCGCCGCCGGGATACGGCCGAGCGTGCGGCGCACGTCCAGGACGGGCGTGACCGGCACGCTGGTCACGCCCATGTCATCCATGGTCGAGCTTCCGGGTCGGTGACCTCGACCGGAGCGCTCATGAACACCAGTACGTACGCGCGCCGTGGCCGGCCGGTCTGGTTCGGCCCGGCGTAGTGCGGAGTCCGGAAGTCATGCACCACCGCGCCCCCGGGCGCCAGCGGGCACGCGACCCCGGCCGCCGGGTCCACCTCGTCGGTCATCAGGCCGCGGATACGGTCGTCGTTGTCGATGTGGTGGTGGGGCAGCACGGGCCCGAGGTGGCCGCCGGGAAGGTAGTGCAGGCAGCCGCTCTCGACCGTGGCGTCGTCCAACGTCGTCCAGATGCTCAACCCACGACGGCTCCACCGCGGGTCCATGTACGCCTCGTCCTGGTGCCAGGGGGTCGGGGCGCCGTACCGGGGCGGTTTCAAAATGGAGTGTCCGTAGAACTCCAACTCGTTCTCGGGTATGGCCAGAAAGGCCGACGCGATCGCCCGGCACCGGGCGAAGTGCGCGCTTTCCAGTAATTCTGGCGCGTATTCCTCTGGCCGGACGATCTGCGGCAACAACGGCGACTCTTCGCGGTCGGCCTGGCCGGCGATGTCGTAGAAGTTCTCCGAGCCCGGAATCGCGCGCTGGACGAACAACCGATCGTAGACCTCCCGCAGCCACGCTACTTCGGACTCGTCCGCGACCTTGGGCAAGATCGCGAAGCCATTACGGCGGAACTCTTCCCGATTATGGTGGTCAATGGTGCTCACCACGCTCGTCTCGCTCAAATCCTCTCCCTTTCTAAGAATGGCTCCCGAGTGCCAGGGTACGCTCACCGGCTCACATCCGGCATCAGACCGGGATATAGATTAGGGAATTGCCTATAATGTCCCGACTGACCGCGTGAGCATAAGGTGACGGACACAGCTGAGCGGTCAGGACCAGGTACGGCCCGCGAGCACCTCGTAGTAGATCGTTTCGAACTGCTTGGCCACGACGACGTGATCCCACTGCTGCAGTGCTGCGCTCCGGACAGAGCTGGGGTCGGGCAGATCGGCCAACGCGGCACGAGCCTGATCGGGCGTGAACGACGAGCCTTCGGGGACGACGACCCCGACCGACGGCACGATCTCGGCCAGGCAGCCGTTGGAAGTGCCGACGACCGGGGTCCCACATGCGGCGGCCTCGGACACGACAGTCGACCCGGGCTCGCACCACACCACACCCCAGGGGCCCATCGTGCTCTGGGACAGCACCGTGATCGCACTCGCGCGGGAAAGCAGGTCGAGCCGCCGGTCGCCCCCCACCTCGCCGACGAGATCGACGGTGTCCCCGAAGTCGCGCTCGATCCGCCGGAGGTACTCCTCCTCCCAGGACGGTCCGGCCATGACCAGACGGCGCCCGGCGGCGGATGCGAATGCGGCGGCCTCGTAAGCGCCTTTCCACTCCGAGATGCGCCCCAGGTAGAGGAGGTAGTCGTCCTTGTCGGCCCGGAACCGGTAGCGCGCCTGGTTGACCGAGATGCGTACCACCGGCGCGCTGTCGTCTCCGGCTTGGGCGCGCTGGGCGTACGAGGCATACACGCAGTTGCGGGGGTAGGTCGGCCGCCCGGTCAGGTGATGGGTGGACAGGTACGCCATCCCCGCGGGGAGCCGGTCGGGGTCGATCTGCCCGCAGGAGAAGTCGTGCACGACGTCCACGCGCGACGCCTCCGGGCCGTTCAGCCAGGCGTGCATGTCCTCGATCTCGCCGGCGTCCACCACGGTGACCGCCGGCGAGGCAGGCGTGGTGCCCGGCGCGCCGAGCAGGAGTACCTCATGGCCGAGCTCCAGCAGGCCGTCCATCTGGTTGGCCACGATCCAGTGGATTCCCGCGTAACCCTGCGGCGGAACGGTGATCCACTGGCTTGGATCGGTCGGCAGCCGCAGCGCCATGGTCACCAGTACGACGCGCATCAGTCCCTCACTTCCCCATACTCCCGGTGCGGTGCGGGCAGATCGCGCATCGGGTCATGCCGCGGTCGCCACGCGGCATTCGCCTGTTCGGCGTTGCGGCCCTTCTCGATGAACGCGAGATTGTGGTACAGGTGGATTCCGGTCACGCTTTGGTCCGTGTACGACGGCTCATAGGGGCCGTCATGAAGGCGGTCACGATGGTGCAACCCGTCGACAAGCGTCTTCAGGAAACCGACCGACGTGGCGGGGTCGGCCAGGTCGGCGCCATTTCCCCCCCACTCGGGCCAGTAGGACGTGTGCAGGTCCTCCACCACGTACGTGCCGCCGGGGGACACATGCGGGAAAAGCGCGTTGAACGCGGTGATGACGTGACTGCTGACATGGCTGCCGTCGTCGACCACGATGTCGAACGGGCCGTACCGCGCCGCGAGGTCGGTGAGGAACGCCGGGTCGGCCTGATCCCCGCGAATCGTGGTGAGCCGCGGCTCGTCCAGCAGTGACTTGTCGTACACGTCGAGCCCGTACACCATGCTTCGGTGGAAGTAGTGCTTCCACATGCGCAGGGAGGAGCCGCCCGCGTTCGCTTCGTGGTAGCCGCCGATGCCGATCTCCAGCACGGTCACCGGCTGATCGCGGTACCTGTCCAGATGCCGCTCATAGTGGGGGGTGTACCAGTGCCCGCCCCATTTGTCCGAGCCGAAGCGCAAGGCCAGCGCGGTCAGATCCCCCCGGTACGGCCCGCACGCCTGCAGGACCTGGTACGCCGCTCGGGTCGCCTCGTCACGCTGAACCATCCACGGATCATCCGGTTTGTACTCGGCCGGGCCGGGCTCGTCTTTCATCACCACCTCGTGGCCGGCTCCGGCGCGCGGGTCACTCGGCCCGAACACGTCACGGACCAGCGCCCACAGGTCGTACCTGAGGCATACCCACGGGTCGTCGACCCGGCCAGGGCGCGCCTGCCGGCCGTCGGGACCGACGGTCAGCAGGTAGGGGATCTGCCCTGAGCCCGGCACGTCCACCTCGAACTGGACGGTCACCGGCGACCCGGGCCCCGGGTACAGGACCGTGCGGCCGGCCACTTCGGCGATGGTCGCGGCCACGACCGGCTCCGGATTCCCGGCCGCGAGCCGGACACCGGCGTCAGGGGCGTCCGCCAAGGCGAGCACCCGTTGGATGAGCTGGGCCTGCGGTCGGTCGTGGACTGGCATGCGCACCTCCGGGTTGCGATCGACTCATCCTCGATGCGGGCCATGACGATCCTCGCCATGAGCCATCGCAGGCCGGCTCACGCACCGGTCTCCTTCGCCGCCGTGGTGTCCCGCGCATCGACCGCCGCGTCCTCGGGTTTTCTGGCGACGAGCAGGATGTCCAGGTAGAAGGCGCTCTCCGGGCCCTCCCGGCGGCCGAGATCTCCGAATGCCCGGTCGAGGTAGGAATCCACCGCCCTGGGCAGGAGACGGTCCACCAGCCGGAGCGTTCGGAGAACCAGTCCGACCGGGCCACCGCCGGGCCAGCCGTGGTCGCGCCCGTACCAGCGGAGCAGGAGCAGCAGCCCACGCGGACCGCAGGTCAACTTCACCGTCCGGTCGACCGCGAACCCCGCCCGCTCGGCCTGCAGGGCCAAGCCGTCAGCCGTCCAGCGCCACAGATCCTGACCGCCGTGTTCCTCCCACACGCCGTGGGTGGACAACACCAGCCGGCCGCCGGGCCGCAGTAGCCGGAACGCCTCGCGCAGGTAGGCGTCCGCATCGGTGACATGCTCGAGGACCTGGGTGGACAGCACGCCGTCGAAGGTCCCGTCGGGAACAGGGCAGCTGCCATCTCGGTCGAGCGCGTGATCGGCGACGTAGGACTCACCGCCGGGGATGTCGGCCGTCTGCAGCTCGGCTGCCGCGAACAACTCACGGTACGGCGACGTGCCCGAGCCGTAGTCGAGCCAGACGCCGGAAGCATCGCGCAGCACCTCGGCGAGCGCGTCGCGCAGGTCGAGAAAGTGGGCGTAGGCCCAGTCTCCGCGGCGCGGCCGGGTCCGCTCGCGGAAGCGCTCGGCCATGACCTCGTCGAGCGAGGGCTCCGCCGCGATGGCCGACCGGCCCCCCAAGCGCGACTTGCCTACTGCGGACACCCAGCCCGGCAGGCTCACCACCGTCGGCGCTCCTCGTGCGGTATACGGATATGACACTCCGGGATAACCGTGTTGCCTGGTCGTGCCGCGGCACTCGGCTTCATGTTGTCCGACCTTTCTGTCGGCGAGCGGGCCACCGCGACGTCAAGGCTCAAGGGAGATCGCTGGATCGGCGAACTCGATGACGATGGTTCGGCGCCACCGATCGCTGGGGTTCGGGCCGGACCCGTGCACGAGCCGGACATCGTGTACCACGACGTCTCCCTCCTCGGAGGGCACCGGCACCCGTGGGCCGGCGTCCCGCACGTCCTCGGCGTTCACGTCGCCGGGCAGCAGGTGGGAGCCGGGCACGCCCTCCAGGCAACCGTTGGCGGGGCCCGCCGCGTCCAGGCAGATGCTTATGTTGCACACAGTGTGCGGAGCGAGGTGGGGACGGTCACGGTGCCACGGCACGCCGACCGCGCGCCGCGGTTCCTTGAGCACAAGGGCGAACGCCGTGGGAACGACCGGCTCTCCGATGAATTCGGCGGCGAGGTGGGCAAGTTCCGGCCGGTAAAGCAACTCGGCTTCTGGCCAGTCCTGCTTTTCCAGGTTGTGGATACGATAAAGCACCGGCGGTTCCCCGTCGACGTCGAAATGCCAGTAGTCATCGGACATATAACCCAGGTCGGTGAAACGTGAGATCAACCTCGCGGCGCCCGCCTTGAGCCGACTGACCACGTCCTCGCCGAGTATTGGTCCGACCCGAACGAAGCCGTCGACACGGAAACGGTTGATTCGTGCGGCGGGATCCCGTACCACCAAAGTCATGGTTACGCTCGTCCTTTCGGCTTGTCCGCCTTGACACTCGTAAATTTCGCTTCTACACGCACCTTGAGTTCGCAGGAATCGATGGTCTTCACATCCAGAGCCGAAATGCGACATCGGACATCCCATTGTCTGCCGGACCCTGACTCGGGGCTCGGCAGACAATCGCATTGCGACCGACCAGATCTGACCTTATCGAGTTGCGCCCGATAACTGACTAGTGTTTTCACCACAGGTGGTCGGCGCCAGCCGCTGCTTGACATGCCACACCCATTCCATCGGGCATACGGCGCGGACGACCGTGACTTCATCCACGCCGATACGACCTCCAGACCGGGCGGCGAGAGGTTACTACTGCGAGCTGAATTCGGACGGATCCGCGCTCTGCGCCCTTCAGGTGGGGACACTCCGCCTCAGCCCCGCTGACGGGACGCGCGTCTGGGCACTCGGCGAGGGCGCGGTCGCGTGGCTCGCGCTCGCGATGTCGCGCCTCGCCGCGGCCTTCGCCGCTCACGCCGAGGTGCTTGGCGAGGCCGCGATCGACATGACCGTCACCTCGCCGGGCCACGCCGTACAAGCGGCGCCGATCGAGGTGTGGAACCACGCCGATCGGACCTACGGCCCGGCGGGCGGGCGCCGGCTCGCGGACATCGCCCCGAGCCGATGCGCCGTCGACCTCACCACCTGCCTGTCCGCGGACCTCGCACGTACGGCACGACCGCTGGTGATGGGCCTGCTCCGCCAGTTCGACCTTTCCGAGTCGCGTCACATCGACCCGGCGGGCATCATCCAGCGCCGGCATTTCACCGGTCACGACGAGTCGATCCTCGCGTGGACTCAGGCGATCGGTGTGCCATCGGCGGCGTGACCCGGTTGCGGCTACAGTTTTCCTACCATTCGGTTCGGTAGCTGCATGTTCTCTTCCTGGATTTCACATCTGGCGCGTGAAAGGAGCGCGCGTGGCCGACTCCCTCTTCGACGAGCTCGACATCGCCATCGTGGACGCCCTACGATCCGCTCCGCGCGCGAGCTGGCGGGACCTCGCGCCTGTCCTGGAAGTGGATCCGGCGACCATCGGCCGACGCTGGGCGCACATGCAGTCCAAAGGAGACGCCTGGGTCACCGCCCACCTGGCGGGCAGCGCGACGCCCACGTGCGCCCTGGTGGAGATCGACACCGCGCCCGGGCGGTCCCGCGAGGTCGCGGCCGTTCTCGCCGCCGACCCTGAGGCGGCCACCGTCAAGCTGACCTCCGGCGCGCGGGACATCCTGGCCATGGCCCAGACCCCGGACCTCGACACGCTCTCCGGCTATCTCCTCGACCGTGTCGGACACATCCCGGGCGTCACGAACGTGCGCAGCCACCTCGCCACGCGGTCGGCCCTGCAGGCCAGCCGGTGGCGGGTGCCCGTGCTGAACCAGGAGCAGCGCCACCGGCTGCGCCCGGACGCCGGGCCACGCCCGGAGCACGCCGTCGCTCTGCAGGCCCCCGATCGCCGGATCGTGCACGCGCTGAACCTCGACGGCCGGATGTCCTTCGAACGGCTCGCCCAGCACGTCGGCCTCGGCCCCGTCGCGGTACGCCGCCGGTTGACACGCCTGGAGGAGGGCGGGCTCATCACCTTCCGTTGCGACACCTCACGCCACCTGTCAGGGCGCGCGGTCGCGGCCGTCTACTTCGGCTCGCTCGACGCCGACGACCTCGATGAGGCCAAGGAGCGTATCCAGACCTTCCCCGAGGTCCGCTCCTGCAGCGTCGTGGCCGGCCCGCACAACGTGATCATCGATGCGCTGCTGCGGTCGCCCGCCGAGGTGCACACCCTCGAACGGAGCCTGGGCCAGGTGCTCCCCGCGCTCCGCATCCAGGACCGGTCGGTGGTTCTGCTCACGATCAAACTGCTCGGCCGCGTCCTCGACGCGGAAGGAAGGGCGGTCCACTCCGTCCCCCTCGTGGCCGACCCGCGGATGAACATCACGGCTGGTCAACAGGAGTGAGCCCATCCGCCGCGCCGGTTTGCCGGTGGGGCGATCTAGCGTTCCGGCCATGACTTCAGCGACGCGGGCGTACCTATACGCCACGCCCCCGGACGTGTGCGTCGAGCGTCCGGTCCTCGTCGAGCAGGGGCTGCGGCCGGGCGGCGCGAGTCTTGGGCGCCTTGGCCGGAACGGCGAGCGCTCGGTCGGATCGCGGCGAGCCGCGCCGCTCGGGCGGTGGGGGCGATGTGCCCGGGGCGGGCTGGGCTGATCGCCTGTCTGGAGACGTGCCATGCCGAGCCGCGCATTCGCCGTCCGGCCAGGTCGGCTGGCGCTGTGGCTGGAAAGGAGAAACCACGACCGTGCGGGTGCGGCGTCACTCCGGTGCCGCTCGGGAGTAAGCGCAGGGCGCTGGGTGCCGTCCGTCCGGCCTCCGACAGTGGCATCGGCGCGTTCACCGGCGGATCCAGCAGGATTCGCAGCCGCCGATCGCACACCGTGCCGGACGGCCGGCCTCACGGAATACCTTCCAGACCGGCTCCGCGCACATCCTCACCCTAGTGATCGGCAGCGCTGGGTCTCATCAGGGCATGGGTGTCGGCACGCTGAGAGCGAGCGGTGTACAGACAACCTACGTAGTAGTATGTTGAGTCCAGGTCATGCAGAAATGAGTTCACATGCGCGAAGTCGTCATCGTTGATGCAGTCCGATCTCCTGTCGGAAAGCGCAACGGCGGGCTGGCCCACAAGCACTCGAACGAACTGCTCGGCGACGTGCTCGCCGGGCTGCTCGAGCGATGCGGCCTCACCGGCGCCGAGGTCGAGCACGTCGTCGGAGGGTGCGTCGTGCAACTCGGCATGCAGGCCGCGAACGTCGTGCGTAACGCGTGGCTCACCGCCGGCCTCCCGCTGGAGGTACCGGCGGTGACGGTGAACGCCCAATGCGGCTCGTCGCAGGAGGCTCATCTGATGGCGCAGGCCACTGTCGCGGGCGGCCTCGCCGATGTCACGATCGCCTGCGGCGTCGAGGTGATGAGCCGAATCCCCCTCGGCAGCAACATGCCTTCGGGCGGGCCGTACGGCAACCCTCGTGGCGGCAGGTACGCCGAGAACTACGAACCCACGATTCAGTTCGAGGCGGCCGACCGCATCGCCGAGCGCTGGCGGTTGAGCCGCGAGGCGCTCGACGAATTCGCGAAGAACTCCCAGGACCGGGCCGCACTCGCGTGGGAGCAGGACCGCTTCGGCAGCCAGATCGTCCCCATCGACGCCGGGGTCGCCGACGAGAACGGCGAGATGGTCGGAACGAAGACGATCACGCGCGATGAGGGCATTCGGTTGACGACACTCGAGGGCCTTGCCGGGCTGAGGGTCAACCAGCCCGACAGAGTGCCATCGAGCTTCCATACCGCCGGAAACTCGTCCCAGATCTCCGACGGAGCGAGTGCGGTGCTGCTGATGAGCCGAGAGAAGGCCGACCTTCTCGGACTCCGCCCGCGGGCGCGCGTCCTCGACTCGGTCCTGGTCGGCTCCGATCCCGTCCTCATGCTCACCGGGCCGATTCCGGCGACCGCGAAGATCCTGGCCCGGACCGGGCTCTCACTGTCCGACATCGACGTCGTCGAGATCAACGAGGCATTCGCCTCGGTCGCCTGCGCGTGGGCGAAGGAGTACGACGCGGACATGGACCGGGTGAACGTCAACGGTGGCGCGATCGCCCTCGGCCATCCGCTCGGCGCGACCGGGACCATCCTGATCACCAAGGCGCTGTACGAACTGGAGCGCACTGGTGGTCGCTACGGACTGGTCACGATGTGCTGTGGCGGTGGGCTCGGCACGGGAACGATCATCGAACGACTGCCCGAGTCCCCGTGACTCCCACTGATGCCTGGTCCTTCGATTCCTGCCTCACGAGGGACATGACGTTCCCGCGCAGCGCGCAGAACGTCCTCGACAGAGAAGAGACCTGATGATCGACGCTACGGCTCGGCCTTGGATGACCGGCGACGCGGCCGACCTTTTCGCGATGGCCACGGCCTTCTTCGACCGCGAGGTCCCGGCGAACAGGGAGAGGTGGGAGGCGCAGCGTCATGTCGACCGCGAATTCTGGCTCAAGTGCGGCGAGCTCGGCCTGCTGTGCGCGAGCATCCCCGTCGAGTACGGCGGTGGCGGCGGCAGTTTCCTGCACCAGGCGACGATCCAGGAAGCCTACGCGCGTCATGGTGACCGGTCTTGGGGCAACTCGATGCACAGCGGAGTCGTCGCCGACTACGTGTACGAGTACGGGACGGAAGAGCAGCGGCAGCGGTGGCTACCGAAGATGGCCAGCGGTGAACTCATCGGGGCACTGGCCATGACCGAACCGTCGGCCGGTTCCGACCTCAAGGCGATTCGCACCAAGGCGGTACGCACGAGCCGAGGGTGGCTCGTCAACGGGTCCAAGATCTTCATCACCAATGGCGGCAGCGCCGATCTCGTCGTCGTCGCATGCTCCACCGACCCGTCGAAAGGCGCGAAGGGAATCTCCCTGATCGTCGTCGAAACACAAGACGCCGCCGGCTTCACTCGCGGCCGACCCCTGGAGAAGATCGGTCAGCACGGTGCTGACACGAATGAACTCTTCTTCGACGACGTCCTCGTGCCAGAGGAGAACCTCCTCGGCGAGGAGGGCAACGGCTTCGCGATGATGATGCACAGGTTGCCGCAGGAACGCCTGATCGTCGGCGTCACCGCGGTCACCGCGATGGAATTGGCGCTTTCGGTCACCACGGATTACGTGAAGCATCGCGAGGCCTTCGGCGGTCCCTTGATCGACATGCAGCACATCCGCTTCGAGCTCGCCGAGTGCGCCACCCTCGCCAAGGTCGCCCGCGTCTTCCTCAACGAATGCATGGCCACCCACCTGTCGACCGGACTGGACCTCCCTACGTCGGCGATGTGCAAGTGGTGGCTCACCGACGTCCAGTGTCAGGTGATCGACAAATGCCTGCAGTTGCACGGCGGGTACGGCTACATGACCGAGTACACGATCGCCCGGCTGTACGCCGACGCCCGAGCGCAGCGTATCTACGGCGGCACCAACGAGATTCAGAAGGAATTGATCGCTCGCTCCCTCTGACTTCGTAGACGGTCCGAGGCATGCGATGTCGCGGGCCCTGCGGCGCCGTCCGGCAGGCGCGACCCAACACCGGCATCGACCGAAGGATTCCAGCATGACCACCTCCTCGACCGGCGTCCCCCGCCGCTTCGGCGGTATCGACTCCCTCCGCTCCCACGTCGGCGAGGAACTCGGTGTCAGCGAGTGGTTCGAGGTCGATCAGGACCGTGTCGATGCCTTCGCGGAGATCACTGAGGACCGGCAGTGGATCCACGTCGACCCCGCACGAGCAGCCTCTGGTCCCTACCGTGCGCCGATCGCGCACGGCTACCTGACGCTGTCCCTGATCCCCGTTCTGGGCAGCCGGATCTTCACCGTGGACGGTGTCCGGATGTCGATCAACTACGGCCTGAACAAGGTGCGCTTTCCGCAAGCGGTGACGGTCGGCTCCCGGATCCGGTCCCGTGCCACGCTGGTCAGCGTCGACGACACCGCCGCGGGCACCCAGGCCGTCATCCGCCACACGATCGAGATCGACGGCCAGGACAAGCCCGCCTGCATCGCCGAGACCGTTCGCCTCTTGGTGCCGCGAGGGGCGCCGGACCCGGGCCGTCCCGTGCCCGGGGGAGGGCGCGATCCGTCGAGCCGATGAGGTGGCGCGCAGACCCGACGCCGCTGGTCGCGGCACACGCCTGAGTCCGACGTGTGCTCAGTCCTTCACCAGACGCAATACCGACAATGACGAGGAGAATCGATGGGTCGCTACGACGGGCGGATCGCCGTCATCACCGGGGCAGCACGCGGTATCGGCTTCGGGGTCGCCGTCCGCCTCGCCGAGGAGGGCGCGTCGATCGCCGTGATCGACCTCGACGAGGCGGCGGCCGCCAAGGCCGCCGGCGTCTTGCCGGTGGTCGAGGGCGCGAAGGCCATCGACATCGCCATCGACATCACGAGGGGCGACGCGGTCGATGCGGCGATCACCCGGGTCGTCGAGGAACTCGGCGGTATCCATGTGCTGGTGAACAACGCCGGCTTCACTCGCGACAGTCTGCTGCACAAGATGACCGAGGACGACTGGGACCTGGTCATGGGCGTACACCTCAAGGGAGCGTTCCTGATGACCAAGGCGGCGCAGCGGCATTTCGTGGCGCAAAGGTACGGCAAGATCCTCAATCTCTCCAGCACCTCCGCGCTCGGCAGCCGCGGTCAAGTCAACTACTCGGCCGCGAAGATGGGCGTGCAAGGCTTCACCCGCACGCTCGGCATCGAACTCGGTCCGTTCGGCATCAACGTCAACGCGATCGCGCCGGGCTTCATCGCCACGGAGATGACCGACGCCGCCGCGCGCCGGCTCAAGCTGGACGTCGAGGAGTTCCGCCGGACCAGGGCCGAGGCGACCCCGGTCAGGCGGGTGGGGTCCCCCGAGGACGTCGCGGCCGCGGCGGCGTTCTTGTGCAGCGACGAGGCGTCGTACATCACCGGACAGACGCTGTACGTCGACGGCGGCTTCCGGCTTTGAGCGAAGCTCAGCCGACGCTCCAACTACCACCTACGCAGTAGTGTGCCTTTATTCAGGAGTCCGAAATGCACTTCGCTCTTTCGGAGGATCAACGAATCCTCCAGCAGACGATTGACGAGGTCAGTGCACAGCTGTTCGCGGATTCGCCGGTGGGGAACGCGCGAGCGGACGGAGGCGCGCTGCGCGCCGAACTGTGGTCGAAATTGGTCGAGCTCGACCTCGTCGGACTGCTGGTCCCCGAACACCAGGGTGGCGCGGGCGGCTCGTTGACCGATGCCTGCGTCGTGGCCGAGGCGCTCGGTCGCCGCATCGCGCCGGTGCCGTACGTCGGAACCGCCATCGCGGCGGCCGCCCTGCTCCGTTTCGCCGGTGGCCCGGGGGAGTCGCTCACGGGTCTCTGCCGCGGCGAGGCGTACTCGGTCCTCCTCGGCGGTCAGCTCGAAGATCCTGTCGCCACGGCGACGGTGGCGTTCGACTGGGTCGACGGTGCTCAAGGGGTTGCGCTCTCCCCGGACGGGCTCGCCACGGTGCATGATCTCGTCGACGTGGACCCGATCACGGACATCGATCCACTGCACCGCCTGTGCCGTGTCCGGCCCGTCCCTGCGGGCGAGGCCTCCGGTGAGGGGGCGCGCAGAGCACGAGCGGCGGCGTGGACCGGAGCCGCGGCGTTTCTGACGGGACTCGCCGACGGAGCACTGCGTCAGGCACTCGACTACGCACGTCAGCGCGAGCAGTACGACCGTCCGATCGGCTCGTTCCAGGCCGTGCAGCATCTCTGCGCTGACATGCTCTTCGAAGTCGAGACCTCCCGCTCGATCACCTACGGCGCCTCCTGGGCGGCGGAGCACGCCCCGATCGAAGAGGCGGAACGGGTGGCGTCGGCCGCGAAGTGCTACACCGGTGCGGCGGCGATCAGGGTCTGCGAGACCGGAATCCAAGTCCTCGGTGGGATCGGCGTGACCCAGGAGCATGACGCCCACCTCCGCCTGCGTAGTGCGCACCTGCACCACGCGGCATTCGGCAACCTGGACGCGCCACTGATGCTGCTGGCCGGCCGCGTCCTCGACAAGGCATGAGGGCAATCACACATGGACCTTCGCGACTCCCCAGAAGAAGCTCGTTTCCGGGCACGGCTGTGCGCTTGGCTCAAGGAGAACCTGCCGGCTGATCCGGAACCGACCGTACTCGCCGAGCGCTGGCCTTACATGCGTGAGTTCCAGCAGCGCCTGTACCGGAGCGGTTGGGTCGCCCTGTCGTATCCCAAGCAGGTCGGCGGTCAAGGCCTCGGACCGATGGAGGAGGCGATCCTCAGTGAGGAGCTCGGCAAGGCCAACGCTCCCAGCCTGCTTCCGCTCGGTCACCTCGGCCGGCCGTTGCTCAGCTACGGCACCGACGAGCAACGACGTCGCTACCTGCCGCCGCTGCTCGCCTCCGACGAGATCTGGTGCCAGGGATTCTCGGAGCCGCAGGCCGGCTCCGACCTCGCCTCGCTACGGACCCGTGCGGTTCGCAAGGGCGACGAATGGGTGCTCAACGGCCACAAGATCTGGACGAGCTACGCGGCGTTCGCCGACTTCTGCCTGCTGCTCGCCCGGACGGATCCAGACGCCGTCCGCCATCGTGGAATCTCGGCGTTCATCGTCCCGCTGAGCGCGCCAGGGGTGACCGTCCGCCCGATCGTGCTGGCCAATGGGGATGAGGAGTTCGCCGAGATCTTCCTGGACGACGTACGAATCCCGGAGGCGAACATTCTCGGCCGGCCGACCGACGGCTGGCGGATCGCCATGGACGTGGTCAACTACGAAAGGGGCGCCGTCGAAACGGGGTACCTGCCGAAGTTCGAGCGCTACCTTTCCGAACTCGCCGCGGTCGTCAAGGCGCGGACGCCGGCACCGGACAGAGCCGTCCTACGTGCGCTGGGCGAGACCGCCGCCGCGCTGGAGGTGCTACGGATGCACTGCCTGCGCACCTTGAGCGACCGCGTCTCGGGTGCGTCTCCCGGCCCGGAGAGCTCCATCGACAAGCTGCTCATGACCGCGGTGGAGCAGAAGCTGATGGCACTCAGCCTCAGCCTGCTGACCGACACCACCGCGCCTGGTCGCGCCGAGTGGTTCGACCGGTACCTCTACGGCCGCGCCGGCAGCATCTACGGCGGATCAGCCCAGATCCAGCGGAACATCCTCGCCGAGCGACTGCTGGGCCTGCCGCGAAGTCCCGGCTAGCTCGGCTAGCCCGGCTAGCCTGGTGAGGCCGGTGAGGCCGTGAGTGACGCGGTATCGGATGGGACGACTTCGAACGGCAGGCTGGCGACCGGGTTCAGGCGCCGAGTACACCCTGAACGGCGTACTCGGCGAGTACCGCCGCGGTCCGCTCTCGCTCAGCCGTTGAGTCCTGCGGCCCACCCGGGCGGAACCAGACGTGCATCCAGTTGATCGTGCCCAGCACGGCCTTGACGAGGATGTTCGCGTCGGTGTCGCGGAATACGCCGGCCTGGATTCCCTCCTCGACGACGGTGACGTAGTACGCCTCGAATTGCCGGCGCATCTTCATGATGCGGGCCATCTGCTCGTCTTTGTTGCGGCCTTCGCTGGCGAGGTTCATCTCGATCTGATATTGCGCGGGACCCATGTAGCTGGCCCTATTCATAAGGTGCATCGCGTGGTGGTGCACCATCTCGCGCAGTTTCTCCTCCGGGCCGAGATCCGCCCGCTCCGCGGTCGGCCCGACCGCCTCCAACGCCCACTCCAGCGCCTGCAGATGGATCCCGATGAATAGATCGCCCTTGGTCCGGAAGTAGTGGTAGATCCGACCCTTGGTGCAGCCGAGCACATCGGCCACATCATCGATCGAGGTGGCCGCGTACCCCCGTTCCGAGAATGCCGTTGCCGCCGCGTCCAGGATCTCTTGTGCGCTCGCATGCCGCTTCGAGTCCCGTTTTTGCGTACGTCCTTGGGCGATGGGCTGTCGCATGGGAACATACTACTCGGCCGAATGAAATGGCAGGACGCACACACCGAGTCGGCGACGGAATCGGGCCTGTTTCCCGAGACGAAAAAACCTACGTGGTAGTATGAGAAGGTCCGAGCGCCCATCCCCGGACCTGGTGACACACGGCTGAAACGACACAGGTAAGGGGCGACTCGATGCACGCGGCCGATCCGCACACCACGGCAGGTACCCGGGGCGCGCAGCCCGCCGGCGCGCCGGGAGCCGGTCACGTCGACCCTGAAGGCGGAGTCGGTGCACTCCTCCAGCTTGAGCGGCTCGAGTCGTTGATCTTCCGCGGCCCGACTCACGCAGGCGAACGGATCCGGCTGTATGGCGGCGAAGTCGCGGCCCAAGCCATGCTGGCGGCCGGTCGAACGGTGCCGCCGGGGCGGGCGCTCAACTCGCTCGGTGTGTACTTTCTTCTCCCTGGCGACTCCACGGTGCCCGTCATCTACAAGGTCGGGGTGGCGCGGGACGGGGGTACCTTCAGTACCAGGACGGTGGAAGGGCGCCAGTCGGGCAGGCCGATCCTGTGGGCCACCGCTTCGTTCCAGAGTCCGGAGCGTGGGCTCAGTCATCAAGTGCCCCCTTCTCCGGCGCGGATGCCCGAGACGCTGCCCTCGGCGGAGAACGCCCTGGCGGACGACCCGCCGATGTTGGCCTGGCTCTCCGAGGTGACCAGCCGGCTGCCGGTCGAAATCCGGTTCCCCGACGGGTCGCTTCACCGTCCGAGCGAGAGCGGGCACATCGCCGCGCTGCGCGTGTGGTTGCGCACCCGGCACAAGCTCGCGGACTCGCCGGAGATTCACGCCGCGGGCCTGGTCTACCTCTCCGACCTGCTCATGCTCGCGGCGAGTCTGCAGCCGCATCCGCACCGCATCGCCGATGGGAACGTGTGGTTCGCCACGATCGGCCACTCCGTCATCCTGCACGCACCGGCTCGCGCCGACGACTGGCTGCTCTACGAAGTCGAGAGCGACTGGGCGGGTGCCGGGCGTTGCCTGACGCGCGGCCGGCTGTTCGACAGGGCCGGGCGGTTGTGCGCCAGTACGACCCAGGAAGCCGTCCTTCGCGTCAGCGAAGCGGAGTGAGTCGGCGTGAGGCCGTTTGAGTCGGCGTAGGCCGGCGTGAGGGGGCGGGCGGGCGACGGAGGACGCCGGATCGTTGACGGGGTACAACCTACTAAGTAGCATGTTTTTGAGGGTGACGTACACCACTCCACTGAAGTGCGGAACGCACCGAGTTCAAGGCCCACGCCCGCCCGGGTCAGATGTGTGGGTGGAACGTCGCGGAAACACGTCCCGGGCGGAGATAGCGCGACGAGCCGAAAAGAGATGCAATGCAAACAAAGCTCAGTGTCCCCGTTGCCACGCTCGCCGCTGGCATGCTCTGCCTCGTGTTGGCCGCTTGTGGCAGCGGCGACGGGAGGAACGCCGAAGCGGTCAACGGCACCGTTTCATCCTCCGCGAAGACCGTGATCGCTGATGCGCGGGCGGCGTACGCCGAGTACACCAAGCGGCAGCCCGCGGCCCCGGTCCCGGCACTCCCGTCGCGGGCGCCCAGCGGCAAGCGGTTGGTGGTCATCACGTGCTCGATTCCGGTGTGCGTCACCCTCTCAGAAGGCGCCGAGGAGGCGGCGCGCAAGCTGGGCTGGACGGTCACGACGTTGCAGTCCAACAGCACGCCGCAGGGCTTCGTCTCGGTGATGGACCAGGTCGCCGCGGACCCGCCGGACGCCCTCGCCTACATCTCGGCCGTGCCGGACTCCTCGATCCGGTCGCAGCTGGCCAAGCTCCAGGCCGCCGGCACGAAGATCACGTCGATCTCCCCGCTCGGTGACGCCCTGACGCCGAACGGTCCGGTCGAGGCGGTCGTGTTCGGGCAGAAGGACGCCGCGCTGACCGGGACGTTGATGGGCCAGGCGGTGGTGGCGGAGGCGAACGGCCCGGCGAAGTCGGTGTTCGTCTGGGACCCCTCCTTCGTCGGTTCCTGGGGGCCGATCAAGGACGCCTACAAGAAGGTGCTGGAGGGGGCCGGGGGCTCGGCCGACATCCTGGAAGTCTCGAACGCCAACATCGGCAAGACGGTTCCGAGCCAGATCGTCAGCCATCTCCAAGCCAACCCGGACACCGAGTACGTCGCCCTGGCGGTCGTCGACTACACCGCAGGGCTGGACGCGGCCCTTCGGTCCGCGGGACTGGCCGGCAAGGTCAAGATCCTCAGCCGCGCCGCCGACGCGGCCTCCCTCAAGGCGATCCAGTCCGGCACCCAGTGGGCCTCGATCGGGCTGGAGCTCGGCGCCGCCGGCTACCGCGCCGTCGACCAGTTGATCCGGCTGATGATGGATGTGCCGCTGGGCGATCGGGCCGACGCCCCCGGATGGCAGCAGATCTACATCAACAGCAACGTGACCCAGACCAGCGAAAATCCCGAGCCGCCGGACTACGCGCAGACGTACTACGCGGCTTGGCACGTGGGATGAGCGCGGCCAGTTCCCCGGCGCCGCCCGTCGTCCTGAGCATCGGCTCGCTCTCCAAGACCTTTCCCGCCCAGAAGGCGCTGGACGACGTCGACCTGGAGTTGCGGGCGGGAGAGGTGCACTGCCTGCTGGGGCAGAACGGTTCCGGGAAGTCGACGCTGATCAAGATCCTCGCAGGCTATCACTCGGCGGATCCCGGGGCGACGGTCACCCTGAACGGGGCTCCGATGACGCTCGGCGGCACCGCGACGCCCGAGCGGGCGGTGGCCTTCATCCACCAGGATCTCGGGCTGGTGGCCGAACTGGACGCCGTGGACAATCTGGCGCTGGGCAATCGGTACGCCGGTCGCTGGTGGTTGTCCGGCCGCCGCGAACGCCGCGCGGCGGCCCGGCTGCTGTCCGAGTTCGAGGTGGACCTCGACCCCGGCCGCCCGCTGGCCGCGGCCACGCCGGGGCAACAGACGATGGTGGCCATCGTGCGGGCGGTGGCGGCGACCGACGGAGCACCGGCCCTGCTGGTGCTGGACGAGCCCACCGCGTCGTTGCCGCAGCACCAGGTCGACCAGTTGTTCGACCTGGTGCGCAAGCTCCGCGACCGTGGTGCGGCGATCCTTTACGTGACACATCGCCTCCGCGAGGTGTTCCAGATCGGTGACCGGGTCACGGTGCTCCGGGACGGACGGCGGATCACGACTCGGCCGGTCGACACCGTCGATGACGCCGACGAGCTCGTCCGACTGATCATCGGCCGGAAGCCGACCGAGTTCTCCCCGCCTCTGCCGGCATCGAACTCGGAGGTGTTGCTGAGCGCGTCCGGCGTGGCCGGTGACCAGGTGGCCGACTTCTCACTGGAGGTTCGAGCCGGTGAGATCGTCGGCGTCAGTGGTCTGATCGGCTCCGGGTACGACCAGGCGCTCGGGCTGACCTTCGGCGCGCGCCGCCGTAGCGGTGGAGAAGTGCGGCTCGGGGGTCGCGCCGTGCCGGCCGACCGGCCTGACAAGGCGATCAACGCCGGGCTGGCCTACGCGCCGGCCGACCGAAAGCGGCTCTCCACGATCCCCGCGTGGACCGTGCGGGAGAACCTCACCCTGCCTCGTCTTCCGGCCGTCGGACCCGCTCGCTGGCTCGGCCAACGGTTCGAGCGACGTGAGGCCCGTCCGTGGATCGAGCGCCTGGACGTGGTTCCGGCAGATCCCGACCGTCAACTGGCCCTGCTGAGCGGCGGCAATCAGCAGAAGGTGGTACTGGCGCGCTGGTTGCGGGTCGATGCCCGGGTTCTTCTTCTGGACGAGCCCACCAGCGGAGTCGACGCCGGCGCGAAGGCGTCGATCTATGACGCGCTGGCCGACATCGCCGCCCAAGGGCGGGCGGTGGTGCTGTCGTCATCTGACGCCGAAGAGCTGTGCGCCGTCTGTGACCGGGTGCTCATCATGCGCCACGGCGCTGTCCGCGCCGTGCTGGAAAAGGGCGATCTATCGGTCGCGCGAATCGTGAGTGAGACGATCCGCGACTCCGCCGACGATCCCCAGGAGGGGTGGCACTCATGACCTTCGACTCCCGTACCATCACCACCGAGTCGAGTCCGCGGCCTGACCGCGGCGGCGACGGAAGGTCGCGAGCGACCCGGCTCCTGCGATTGGTCACCGGCCGGGTGCAGGTGCCCCGGTACAGCGGATTGCTACTGTGCGTGGCGTTGATCGTCTTCTTCTCCATCCAGTTGCCGGAGACGTTCCCAACGAAGGCGACGTTCACCAGCATCGCCGGTGACCAGGCCGTCACGATGGTTCTCGCGCTGGGGCTGCTGGTGACCCTGGCGGTCGGCCAGTTCGACCTGTCGGCGGCCCAGAATCTCGGTATGAGCGCCATGATCTGTAGCGTTCTGATGGTCCACCACAACGTGAATCCCGGCATGGCCGTGCTGGTGACGCTGCTGGTCGGACTCCTCGTCGGGGTGGTCAACGCGATCTTCGTGGCGGTGATCGGCATCGACAGTCTGATCGCCACGCTGGGCACGAGTTCGGTGCTGCTCGCGGTCACCGGACAGGTCTCCAACTACCAGTTCGTCGGCCCGGTGCCCAGCGGGTTCCAGGAGTTCTCGAACCACGAGATCTTCGGGCTCCCCATTGTCGTCCTGTACGCCGTCCTGCTCTGCCTCATCGCGTGGTACGTCCTTGAGCACACGCCCGTCGGACGCCGTGCGTTCGCGGTGGGGGCGAACCCGGACGCATCCCGGCTGGCCGGTGTCCGGACCGGCTGGTACATCGCGGGCTCGTTCGTGGTGACCTCCCTGTTCGCCGCGATGGCCGGAGTGCTCGTCACCGCGAAGATCGGTAACGTGGCTCCCACGCTTGGCCCGGCCTATCTGCTGCCGAGCTTCGCCGCCTGCTTCCTGGGCACGACCCAGCTCAAGCCTGGTCGGTTCAACGTCGGAGGTACCGTCATCGCGCTGGTGCTGCTCGCCATCGGTGTGAAGGGTCTGCAGCTCAGCGGCAACCAGTTGTGGGTGACGGATCTGTTCAGCGGTGTCGCGCTGCTCGCCGCGGTGAGCGCCGCGGTCCTGAGCGCCAAGCGCCGCCCCAGGCGCAAGCAGAGGGAGCAGGCGAGCCGGGCAGAGGGTGCGCGGGCGCACTGACGAACGGTCCCGCACGCGGCATCGACACACGAAATCAGTGCGCGGGCACCGGCCTGGAGCCTGCTACTCGCCGGTCCAGGCCGGTGCCCGCTTCTCGGCGAACGCCCGGGCGCCTTCCAGTGCGTCGGCGGAGGCGAGCACCGGCTCGACCAGGGCCTGTTGGGCGGCGAACGCCTCGGTGCTCGCGTAGTCGATCGACATCGACACGATCTGCTTGCTGGTGCGGACGGCGAGCGGTCCGTTGGCCGCCACCTTCGCCGCGAGCTCACGCGCTCCGGCCAGGGCGTCCCCGGGCTCGGTGAGCACGTTGACCAGTCCGTGTGCATGGGCTGTCTCCGCCGTCAGCGTCTCTCCGGTCAGAGCGAGCTGCATGGCCAGCCGGTAGGGGAGCACCTTCGGCAACCGCAGCAGACCTCCCGCCCCCGCTACCAGACCTCGTTTGACCTCGGGCAGGCCGAACTTCGCGTCTCGTGCGGCGACGATCAGGTCGGCGGCCAGCGCGAGTTCGAACCCGCCGGCGAGAGCCCATCCCTCGACGGCCGCGATCAACGGCTTGGCCGGCGGTTTCTCGGTGAGACCGCCGAAGCCCCGGGCCGGAATGATCGGGATCTCCCCGCGGGTGAAGGCTTTGAGGTCCAAGCCGGCGCAGAAGGTGCCGCCCGCGCCGGTCAGGATCGCGACGCTGAGGTCCTTGCGTGCTTCGAACTCGTCGATCGCGGCCGCTATGCCCTGGGCCACTTCGAGATTTACGGCGTTGCGGCTCTCCGGGCGGTTGATCGTGATGACGGCGGTGCCGTCTGCGCACTCGAACGACACACTCATCGGTCTGCTCCATTTCCGCGCGCCCCGGTCAGCAACGGCCACAGTCCGCCGGTGCCCTCGGACACCACACGCTGTCCGAGGACCCCGGACCACTCGTCTTCGTTACCCGACTCGTCCCGCCAGGCCCACAAGCGTGTGGTGCTGTGCCGCAGTGGATGCTCCTCAGTGAATCCGATCGCGCCGTGGATCTGGTGCGCCAGCGAAGCGACCACGCCGGCCATCTGGCCGGCCACCAGCTTGGCCGCGGCGACCGCCACGTCCGCATCGCCCCGGGTGTCGAGGGCGAGTGCCGCGGCTTCGACGGCCATCTTGGACAGCAACACCTCGCCGGCCATCGCGGCCAGATGCTGCTGAACAGCCTGGAACTTCGCGATCGGTCTGCCGAACTGTTCACGCTCGCCCGCGTAGGCGACGGCCAGTTCCAGGGCTCGACGGGCGGCGCCGGCCATGAGTGCGGCACGGGCGAGCGCGGCCCGGCCGTGGAACGCCTGCACGGAGATCGCCGAGTCCGCGGCTGGTCCGTGGACCCGGGACGCGGGAACGACGGCGTTGATGGCCAGGTCGTCGCGGGGCTCGCCGGCCAGGTTCGTCCCTTGCGCCAGCAGGAAGTCACGACGGCCCAGCAGAATCACGCGGCCGTTGTCGAGGACGGCCACGTGGTGCGCGTGCCGGGCCCAGGGCACGCGGGCGATCGTCCCCTGGACGGACAGGCCGGTGTCCTCCTGTCGGGTCCGCAGCTCGGGGCCCGCGACCGCGGCGGTCAGCGGACCGGACGGCACCGTGGCGCCACAGCCGGCGATGAGCCAACCGGCCAGCAGCGCGGTTTCGGCGAGCGGGACGCCGGCCGAGTACTCGCCCAGCACCTCCAGCACGGCCACGGCGGTGGCGACGTCTCCGCCGGCGCCACCGTGTTCCTCCGGCACCGACACCGTGGTGACACCGATCTGCTCCAACGCCGCCCACAGCTCGGCGTTCCAGCCACCGTCGGCGCAGGCCGTCATCGCGCCGATGCCGCCCCGTTCGGCGGACGCCTCGCGCACGGTGGCCACGAGCGCCGCGATGATCTCGCTCATCGCACCCCCAGTTCCTTGGCGACGACGCCGCGCAAGATCTCATTGGTCCCGCCCCGCAGGGTGAATCCGGGACTGTGCAGGATCGCTTCGGCCAGCATCCGAGGCAACGGCCGGTTGGAGCCGAGGTCCGGGACGACCTGGCTCAGCAGCCGGACGGTGTCGATGACGACACTCTCGAACCGGGTGCCGAGGTCCTTGACCGCCGCCGCCTCCACGGCCGGTGCGGCGCCGGCCTCCAACCGGCCGGCGACCGCGAGAGACAACTGGCGCAGCGCCCACATTCGCCCGACCACCGCACCGACCCGTGACGCGCCCGACCGTTCGCCGTTCTCGGCCAGGTGGTCCGCGGCGACGGCCAGCAACGGAAAGGTCGACAGGATCCGCTCCGGACCACTGCGTTCCATCGCCAGCTCGCTGGTGACCTGCTGCCAGCCCGACCCGGGCTCCCCGAGCACCCGGGCGTCGGGTACGAACACGTCATCGAGGACGACCTCGTTGAAGTGGTGCTCACCGGTGAGCAGCCGGATCGGTCGGATGTGCACATCGGGGTCGGGTAGCTCGACGATGAACTGGGTCAATCCGGCGTGTCGGTCGGCTGTCCGAGGCTCGGTTCGGGCGAGGGCGATCATGGCGTGCGTACGGTGCGCTCCGCTCACCCAGACCTTCGTCCCAGTGAGCCGCCAGCCGCCGTCGACCTGCCTGCCGCGGGTATGCACCGACGCCAGATCGGAGCCGGTGTCGGGTTCGCTCATGCCGGCGGCGAAGAAGCACTCGCCACGAGCGATCCTGGGAAGGAAGGCCTGTTTCTGCTCCTCGGTCCCGAACCTCAGCAATCCCGGCCCGGACTGCCGGTCGGCGATCCAGTGCGCGGCCACCGGCGCTCCGGCCGCGAGGAGTTCCTCGGTGACGACGAACCGTGCCAACGCGCCGGCGGCCGACCCGCCGTACTGTGCCGGGAAAGCCATGCCGATCCAGCCGCGCTCGCCCAACCTCCGGCTGAACGCGTGATCCCAGCCCCCGAGCCATTGATCGCAGTTCGGCGCGATCCGGCCTGAGGACAGCTCTTCGGCCAGAAACGCGCGCACGCCTCTCCGTAGGACGTCGAGCTCTGCCGGAAGCGCGACGGGCTCGAGGCTCCAGAGATCCATCACTTGTGGCTCACTCTCATCAGTCAGTGCTCAGCGCAATGCCCAGCGACCGGTGTACGCCGGTGGTTCGGCCTTCTCGAGGAAGGCGCGGAACGCGGCTGGAGCGTCCTCGGTGGCCAGGTTCACCGCCTGCGCTCGCGATTCGTTGTCGATCGCCTCACGCAACGTCTGCGTGGTGCCCTGCTGTAGCAGCGCCTTCGACTGGGCGAGCGCGACCGGTGGGAGCGCCGCGAGCCGAAGGGCCAGCTCGGTGACGAAGCCGGCCAACTCGTCCTCCGGTCTGACCCAGGTCACCAGCCCGAGCTCCTGGGCCTCCCCGGCGCTGATCATCTCGGCGAGCATCGCCAATCGCTTGGCCTGTTGGAGACCGACGAGCCGGGGCAAGAGCCAGGATCCGCCGAAGTCGATCGACAGTCCACGCCGGGCGAAGATCTGTGAGAACCGGGCGGACGTAGAGGCGACGACGAAGTCACAGGCCAGCGCGAGGTTCCAGCCGGCCCCCGCAGCGACCCCTTCGACCTTGGCGATCACCGGCTTCGGCAGTTCACTCAGGGCGATCGCGATGTTGCCGACCCGGCGCATCCGCGAGACGGGGTGCTCGTCGCGGGGCTGGCTCCCCAGGTCGGCGCCCGCGCAGAAGTTACCTTCGGCCCCGGTCACGATGACGACCCTGACCGCGTCGTCAGTGGCCAGGCTCTCGAGCGCATCGCCGAGCAGGCGCCAGCCCTGATCGTCGATGGCGTTCTTGCGGGAGGGCCGGTTCAGGGTGAGGGTGGCCGTCGCGCCGTTCCGGGTGACGATCACCGGGCTCCGCACGGCCGACGAGGTTGCTTCCGCGGTCATGTTCCACTCACTTCCGGCTAGCGTCCCTCGAACACGGGGGCGCGACGGTCGCGGAACGCGGCCATCGCCTCGGCGGAGTCGTGTGTGCTGTGCACCACGGCCATGTGCGAGGAGATCAGGTCGAGTGCGGTCCGGACGTCGGTGCGCGCGGACTGATAGGCCGCTCTCTTGATCATCTGCACGTTGATCGGCGGTTGTTCCGCGAGCCTTCGCGCGTAACGTCGCCACGCCTCCGCGAAGTCTTCATCGGCGTGAACGTGGTCGGCGATGCCGATGCGATGGGCCTCGTCGGCGTCCACGAAGTCCCCGGTCCACAGCAGTTCGAGTGCCTTGGCCATCCCGACCAGCCGAGGCAGGTAGTAACAGCCGCCGTCTCCGGGCACGAGCCCGATCCGGATGTAGCCCTCGGACAGCCGGGCCGACCGGGCCAGAAGTCGGATGTCGCACATCAGCGCCATGTCCATCCCGGCGCCGACGGCGATCCCGTTCACGGCCGCGATCAAGGGCTTGTCCAGATCCTCGACGGCATGGGCGACCCGATGGATGCGATCGGTGAGCAGGGACTTGAGCGCAAGGGGGCCGCTGGCCTCCGCGTTGAACGCGTCGAGATCGATGCCGGAGCAGAAGGCGTCACCGGCACCGGTGACGACGACGACCCGTACGCCCGGGTCCGTTCGTGCCGAGCGCAGCGCCTCGCCCCACTGATCGGTCATGTCGAGGGTGAACGCGTTCTTCAGGTGCGGCCGGTTCAGCAGGATGGTGCCGATCCCATCCTGAACGGTGTATTCCAGGTCTGCCACTGTCGAGTCTCCTAAAGCGCTGCTTGGCAAAGCGGCGGTGCGTCTGCATACTACCACGTAGGTTGTTTTGCGTTCGGCGACGGATCTCGTGGCACTGTGCGGCGGGGGGTCGAGTGTGGAGGGAGGCTCCGGATGGATTACTCGGGTTTGGCGCCCGGCCTGCTGGTAGAGGTGGACGGTCCCTTGCGGATCGTCACGATGAACCGGCCCGATGAGCTCAACTCGTTCGATGACACGCTGCATGTCGCGATGCGGCGGGTGTGGGATCAGCTGGTCGACGACGAGGACGCGCGTGCGGTGGTGCTCACCGGTGCCGGCCGGGCGTTCAGTGCCGGGGGGCATGTGCCGAACTTCATCCGCAATCACCATGACCTGGTGGCGCGGCGACGCGACATCCGGGAAGGCGAGCGGCTGGCTCGGGCGATGATGTCGTGTGAGCTGCCGGTGGTCGCGGCGGTGAACGGCCCGGCGGTCGGGCTGGGCTGCAGCCTGGCCACCATGTCCGACTTCGTGGTCATGGCCGAGGACACGTTCATGAGCGACCCGCACGTGACCATCGGATTGGTCGCCGGCGACGGTGGCGCGGTCACCTGGCCGTGGCTGACCAGCCTGCTCACCGCCAAGGAGTTCCTGCTGCTCGGTGACCGGATCCCGGCCGCCGAAGCCAGGCGGCTCGGGCTGTGCAACCGGGTGGTACCCGCAGGTGAGGTGATGCGGACCGCGAAGGCGATCGCGCACCGCTTCGCCGCACTGCCGGCCCAGTCGGTGCGCGACACCAAGCGCGCCCTCAACATGCACCTGCTCGACTCGGCGAACAGCGTGCTCAGTTTCGCTCTCGCCGCCGAATACGAATCCTTCGGCACCGATGACATCAAGGCCCGCGTCGCCGAGTTCCTCGCCAAGGGCGACAAGAAGACCGACAAGCACACCGGCGCCCAGGCGAACGCGTGACTACACACCACCCCGGCGTCGCCGAGTACGGCACCGAGGGGCAGACTCTGCACTTACCCGGGTTACGTCGAACGGGACGAACGAAGCTCGAACGAGCCGGGCCGTGTCAATGACTTGCCCAGGGGAGACCTGATGGACATCGCGGCAACAGATCAACTCCTTTCCACGACCCGCGCCGTACGTCGTCGGCTCGATCTCGGGCGGCCGGTCGAGCGCGACGTGATCCTCGAATGCCTTCGACTTGCGGTGCAGGCGCCCACGGGCGGCAACAAGCAGGCGTGGCGCTGGTTGGTCGTGGACGACCCCGAGGTGCGCGCGAAGGTGGCGGACATCTACGCGGGCCAGACCCTGGCGGTCATCGACCGGCGGTATCCGCACATCAAGGATCCACAGACCAGGCGCGTCTACGACAGCGCCCGGTATCTGGCCACGGTCCTGGCGCAGGTCCCGGTGCTCATCGTGCCGTGCGTCCAGGGACGACTCGACGAACCCAACGCGACACATCCGGCCGCGTTCTACGGCTCGATCTTCCCGGCGATCTGGAACCTGCAACTCGCGCTGCGGTCCCGCCGGATGGGCTCGGTGCTGACAACGCCGTTCGTGGGCGACGACGAGCGGCGATACACCGAGGTTTTGCGGCTGCCCGACACGATGACACCCGTCGCCCTGCTTCCCGTCGCCTACACGATCGGCGACGAGTTCAAACCCGCCGAACGTCCCCCCGTCGAGACCATCACCCGCTGGAACCGGTGGACGGACTGACGATGAGAAAGGATCTGCCGTGACAGAACGGCGGGCCCTCGATGGCCACAGCGCACTTGACGAAGTGCCCGTTTCCGAGCTCCTGCAACTACTGATGGATGAACGGGACATCACCCGAGTCGTCCTGCGGTACGCACATGGCATCGATCGCGGCGACATTGACATGGTCGCGGCCTGTTATCACCCGGGAGCGTACGACGACCACGGCTATGCCAGTGGGACCGTCGAGGAATTCACGGCGAGACTTCGAAAGCACCCGGCTGGACAGGGCGTCAGGCAGCACCTCATCGGGAACGTCCTCATCGAGGTTCGGGCCGGGGCCGCCGTCTCCGAGGCCTACTTCCTCTGTTACATGGAAGACCTCGACGGCTCCGGGTCGGTCGCGCCCATCGGCCTGTTCGGCGGTCGGTATGTCGACAGGCTCGAGAAGCGTGACGGTGACTGGCGGATTCTGCGGCGCATTTGTGTGATCGACTGGAGCCGCGAGCTCGGTGCAGCGCCGTCGGCGCCCAAAGCGGACACCTTCCGTCGCGGCTCCAGTGACGACCTCGATCCGGCCGTCCTCGCTTTACGTGAACTGGCCGCGCTCCGACGGTAGGAAGCCGGAGCGGTCTGCCCCTCGTCGATCTCGGCCCTAAACCAACCTTTTGTAACGAACTACGCAGGAGTATGTTTTTTGCTCCAGCCCGGGGCGCCGGTACAGCTCAACCGGGGACGCTCTGTCGCGCCGTTCGCACCGTCCCCTCCCGGAGAAAGGATCTGCCTTGACGGAACCGCGGGCTCTCGATGGCATCGTCGTACTCGACCTCAGCCAGGTGTACAACGGACCCTACTGCACCATGCTGCTGGCGCAACTCGGTGCGGAGATCATCAAGATCGAGCCGTTCGGCGGCGAGCCCGTGCGGTGGCGCGTCGTCGGCGAGCAGCAGACGGCTGCGTTCGGCCTGCTCAACGGCGGAAAGAAGAGCCTGCGGCTGGATCTGAAGAATCCCCGTGGGCGGGAACTGTTCCTGAGTCTGGTCGCGCAGGCGGACGTGGTCGTGGAGAACTTCGCTCCCGGCACACTGCAGCGGCTGTCCCTCGGTTACGACGTTCTGACGCAGGCCAACGAGCGGATCATCCTCGCATCCGGACGGGGCTACGGTGCCTCCACGCCACAAGCCGGGCAGCGAGCCATGGATCTGACCATCCAGGCCGTGACCGGAGTGATGGCGACGACCGGACAGCCCGACCAGCCGCCGACCAAGGCGGGGCCCGCGGTCGCCGACTTCTTCGGTGGCACGCACTTGATGGGGGCGATCGCCGCGGCGCTCTATCAGCGCACGGTGACCGGGCGAGGCCAGCATGTCGAGGTCGCGATGCAGGACGCCGTCATACCCTCGCTGACCTCCAGCATCGCCGGATATCTCGACAGCGGCGGGACGCTTCCCGAGCGAACCGGGAACAGGCACGGGGGGCTGGCGGTCTGCCCCTACAACGTCTATCCGACGGCGGACGGCTGGGTGGCGATCTTGTGCATGGCCGACGGGCACTGGCAGGCGCTGTGCCGCCTGATGGATCGTGAGGATCTCGCCGGCGACCCCGCGTTCGCGTCACCACCCGCTCGCGTGGCGCAGATGGACAAGCTCGACGAGATCGTCGCGATGTGGACCGTGGACCTCGCTCGTGACGACGTGGTGGACCGGTTGCAGGCAGCCGGGGTGCCGTGCGCGGCCGTGCTCAGTCTGTCCGACGTCATGTCCGGGCCGCTCGTCGGCGTCGATGGCATGATCCGGCCGGTGAGCGACGCGGAGGGCCGGCCGTCGTACGTCTTCGGCAGTCCGCTGCGCCTTGCGGCGTCGGCGGCGGTGCCGGCCGAAGCGGCACCCGTCCTCGGCGAGCACACCGAGGACGTCCTCGGACAGCGGCTCGGCCTGGACGCCGCCGAAGTCCGGCAACTGCGCGACGAGAACGTTGTCTAGGAGAATCCATGCCCGTTGACGAGACGCTGCTCGACTCGATCCGAATCAAGATCGGCTCCGAAACCACCCACTCGCTCGGGCCGATCACCGCCCTGATGATCCGGCGCTACGCCCGCGCCATCGGCGAGTCGAACCCCTTGTACTTCGATACCACATTCGCCCGCAGCCGCGGATACGCGGACATCGTGGCGCCGCCCAACCTGGTGACGGCGATCACCTGCTGGGACGAAGGCCCCGCCGCTGATGATCTCCGCGCCGACGGCACGCCGAAGACACTGCAACTGGAGGGCATCCCCACCAGCGGCGTACGGGTGATGGGCGGCGGTGAGGACATGGAGTTCCACGCACCCATCACGGCCGGTACGAGCGTTGTGGAGCGATCGACGATGATCGACGCCGAACTGCTGCACGGGCGAAACGGCCAGTTCATCGTCGTTCGCTACCGGCATGAATTCGTCGACGACGACGGACTCCCCTTGGTGACCTCGACACGGAAGGTTTTGCTCCGATGAGCGGTTCGAGCACTGCGACCAGCCGAGACCTCCGGTTCGGCGCCGTCCGCGTCGGTGACCGGTTGCCGGAAACGCGCCATGTTCCGACCAGGCTGCAGCTTTTCAGGTACAGCGCGGTGACCTGGAACACCCATCGCATCCACTTCGATCCCGACTACGCCGCGCACGAGGGGTATCCGGACGTCCTCGTCCAGTCTCATCTGCACGGCGCCTTCCTGGTGACGTTGTGCACGGAGTGGATGGGCGCGGGCGGACGGCTGACCAGGCTGGGGGTGTCGGTCCGGCGTTACGCGGTTCCCGGCGATGTTCTCGTCTGTGCCGGTGAGGTCACGGGTGTCGAGCAGGTCGAAGAAGGCCATGGGCTTGTCCACCTCAACCTCACCGAGACCCGGGAATCCGACAACACGGTGTGCGCCCTCGCGACCGCCACGATCGCATTGCCGCTGTGACCATGAATAGACGGAAAAGGTGAACATGTCGGCAACACGCGACATCCTCCGGATCGGAAACTGTTCGGGATACTACGGAGATCGTTTCGCTGCGGCCCGTGAGATGGTCGAGGGCGGCCCACTCGACGTCCTGACCGGCGACTACCTCGCCGAGCTGACCATGATGATCCTCTGGAAGAGCCGGCGGCGCGACCCGGGTGGTGGCTACGCGACGACGTTCCTGGCGCAGATGGAACAGGTGCTCGGCACCTGCCTGGACCGTGACATCAAGGTCGTCACCAACGCCGGTGGGCTCAATCCCGGCGGGCTCGCGATCGAACTCGGACGCCTGGCCACGCGACTCGGACTCCATCCCAGCATCGCCCACATCGAAGGCGACGACATTCTCGACCGCATTCCGGAGCTCCAGCGGCAGGGGCATCCCCTGGCACACCTCAGTTCCGGGAAGAGCCTCGCCGAGGCTGACGTCGAGCCCGTGACCGCCAACGTCTACCTGGGCGGCTGGGGCATCACCGAGGCGCTGCGCGCCGGCGCCGACATCGTGGTGTGTCCTCGGGTGACCGATGCCTCGCTGGTGGTCGGGCCGGCGGCCTGGGCGTTCGACTGGCGGCTCGACGACTGGGACCGGCTGGCCGGCGCCGTCGCCGCCGGGCACATCCTCGAATGCGGTCCCCAAGCCACCGGCGGCAACTTCTCCTTCTTCTCCGAGTTGCCGAACAGAGAACGGCCGGGCTACCCGATCGCCGAGATCGCGCTGGACGGCTCGTTCGTGATCACCAAACACGCGGGCACGGGTGGCGCGGTGACGGCCGAGACGGTCACCGCGCAGGTTCTCTACGAGATCGGCGCGCCGGACTATCTCAACCCGGACGTCGTCGCCCGATTCGACACCATCAACCTGTCCGGCGACGGGACCGACCGCGTGCGGGTCAGTGGCGTTCGCGGCCTTCCCGCGCCCGACACCGCCAAGGTCTGCCTCAACTATCAAGGTGGCTACCGCAACAGCGCGACGTTCATCCTCACCGGGCTGGACATCGAGGCCAAAGCCGACCACGCCGTCCGCTCTCTCGTCATCGACGGGCTCGGCGGGCCGGACACGTTCGCGGAGACCGATATCCGGCTGCTGCGCACCGATGTCCCCGACGCGCCGGAGAACGTCCAGGCAGAGGCCCGCCTCCGGATCACGGTGAAGGACGCCGACGAGCACAAGGTGGGGCGCCGCTTCTTCAACGCCGTCGCGGAGTTCGGCCTCTCCAGCTACCCCGGCATGTACCTCGAACGGGCCGAACGGTCGGCCAGCGCCTACGGGGTCTACTGGCCGACGCTCGTGCCGGTCGACGTCCTGCGCCCCGAGATCGTCTTCCAGGACGGACGGCGACTGCCGGTGCCCCGCCCACCCACCGCGCGCCGGGACGCGCGCCGCGGCGACGCGCCGCGCGTGCCGCAGGCGATGGACGACGACACCATCCTCGCACCGCTGGGCTGGGTGGCCGGCGCGCGATCCGGAGACAAGGGCGGCGACGCCAACATCGGACTCTGGGCACGTACGGACGAGGCGTTCGAGTGGTTGCGGAACTACCTCGACGAAGACCGGTTGCGCGGTCTGCTCACCGAGGCCGCCGAACTGGTCGTCGAGCGGTACGAGCTGCCCAACCTGCGGGCCGTCAACTTCGTCGTGCGTGGTCTGCTCGGCGACGGAGTCGCCGCGACGACGCGTCCCGATCCGCAGGCCAAAGGGCTGGGTGAATACGTGCGTTCACGATTCGTAGAGATTCCGCGGGCACTCCTGCATGAGGGGCACGCGGCCATTGATCAGTCTCGCGAGGCGGTGGGAACGAGATGAGTGTGTCCATGTCCAAGCCCTGGACTCCGCTCACGGCTGAGAACGTGGCACTCGTGCCCGCCTCCGTCGGCGTCTTCCAAATCGCCGACGAAATCGGCGTCATCGCCATCGACTTCGCCGGCGGCAACAGTTTGTTCGGCCTCCGAGGGGCACTCGACGAGTGGTGCGGCAAGCAGTCGGGGCTGTTCTTCCGGTACGAGAGGACCAATGCGTACCTCTCGCGTTACCGCGAGGTCGTTCAGGTATTCGTCAATGAATTCGGTGCGGTTCCCCGGAACTTGGTAGGCGTCGATGCGCCGACCGGACGCATTCGATCGAACTAGAACTGGAGGAGCGACCATGGGATTCGCCATCACCGAGACGCAGCGGACTCTGATCGAGAACGTCCGGCGTTTCGTCCGCACCGAGATCATTCCGCTGGAATTCGAGCTCGATCCCGACGAGAGCGAACTGAGCCCGTCGGTCCTGGCCGGTCTCGTCGCCAAGACGAAGCAGATGGGGCTGTACAACCTCGACGTCCCGGAAGAACTGGGCGGAGTCGGCGCGGACACTGTGACGCGAACGCTGCTGGCCATGGAGATGTCGCAGCATCGGGCCGGTCTGTACTCGCCGTGCTACAGCGCCTTCGGCCAGCCCGACATGGCACAGCTGTACGAGGCGACCGACGAGCAGAAGGAACGCTACCTGTTCCCGATCCTGCGGGGTGAGAAGAGGTCCTTCTTCGCGCTCACCGAACCGTCCGGAGGAAGCGACCCGGCCCGGGCGATCCAGACCCGCGCGAAGCGGGACGGCTCGGACTGGATCATCAACGGCAACAAGACGTTCATCAGCGGTGCGGACTCGGCCGACTTCGGGCTGGTCTTCGCGCGTACCGGCGACCAGGAGTCCGGGCGCGACGGCATCACGTGTTTCATCGTGGACGCGGACACACCCGGATTCACCGTGCGACGCGTGATCCACACCCTGCGCTCGGGTCACTACCCGACCGAGCTGGTGTTCGAGGATGTGCGCGTGCCGGCCGGTGCGGTCCTCGGGGAGGTCGGCCAGGGGTTCGCGATGGCCAACGAACGGCTGACCAAGAACCGCATCCCCTACGCCGCCGGCTGTCTGGGAGTGGCGATGATGGCGCACCGCATGGCCGTCGAGTACGCCGGCATCCGTTCGGTCTTCGGCTCGAAGCTCGCGGACCACGAGGGGATCCAGTGGATGCTCGTCGACAACGAGATCGATCTCCGGGCCGCGGCGGCCATCACGCTGGACGCCGCCGAACGAGCGGACAGCGGCCGGCCGTTCCGCACCGAGGTGGCGATCGCCAAGATCGTCGCTACGGAGGCGGCCGGTCGAGTGGTCGACCGCGCCATGCAGATCCACGGTGGATACGGGGTCTCGAAGGACCTCCCGCTCGAACGCTGGTACCGCGAGCTGCGGATCCGCAGGATCGGTGAAGGCTCCACCGAGACCCAGCGGATGATCATCAGTCGTGACATGCTCAAGGGCCGCTACACGAGCTGGATCGACCGATGACCTCGGGCGTCCGCTCGTCCCTTCACCGGGAACCCGTCGCGCGATGACATCGGCTGAGCGGCGGGTGCGCACCATGTTCGACGTCGTCGGCCTGACGATGAGCGCCGACGAGATCACCTCCATCGCGCACGACTACCAGACGCTGCGGCACCAGGCCGACGAGCTGCACCGGACGGGCGCCGACGGAATCGCGCGCGACACCTCGACGCCATCGGCGTTCAAGTCGGCCGACGCGGCTGATCCCATCCGTACCCGGGCCACCGTCCCGACGATCCAGAACACCGCCTCCTCGCTTCGCGACGGGACGACGACAGCGGTCGAGCTCACGAACGACGCCTTCACGCGCATCGATCGTCTCGACGCGAGGCTCGGGGCGTACGTCAGCACATTCCGCGACGCCGCCCTCCAGGCGGCTGAGCGTGCGGACCGCGAACTGACCGCCGGACAGGACCGAGGCCCGCTGCACGGGATCCCGCTGGCGATCAAGGACGTCATCGCCACGGTCGAGGGACCCACACGGGCGAACAGTCTGGTCGCGCCCCGGCAGTGGCGGAGCGACGGCGACGCGACCGCCGTGGCACGCCTGCGGGAAGCCGGCGCGATCATTGTCGGCAAGACGACGACGAACGAGTTCGCTCTCGGACTGAACGACCCCGCCACCGGTTTCCCGATGCCACGCAATTCATGGGCCGCCGATCGCTACGCCGGGGGATCGAGCTCTGGCACGGCCATCGCGGTCGCCTCCGGCCTGGCCCTGGGGGGACTGGGCACCGATACCGCCGGCTCGATCAGGCATCCCTCCGCGCTCAACGGCGTGACCGGCCTCAAGGTGAGCCTCGGGCGCGTCTCGACCAATGGGACGGTGCCGCTGTCGCCGAGCCTCGACACCGTCGGCCCCATCGCGCGCACCGCGTGGGACTGCGCCCTGATGTTTCAGGTGATCGCCGACCATGACCCGAGCGACAGCGGCTCGACCCGGTGGCCGGTCCCGCGGTATCTCGATGCGCTGGACGGCTCTGTGCAAGGCCTGCGGATCGGCTGGCCGAAGCGCTACTTCTTCGACACCGGAAACGTCTCCGATCCGGTCAGGACGCGGGTGACCGCGGCCATCTCCGCACTGCGAGAGGCGGGCGCCGGCGTGGCGGAGGTGAGCCTGCCCAACGCCGACATGGCGAGGATCGCGTGCCAGATCGTGCTGCTGTGCGAGGCGTTCGCCTATCACCGGGACGATCTGGTGGCGCACTGGGCCACGTACGGGCGCTATGCGCGCGGACTGCTCGCCCGAGGAGCGCTGTACGGCGGCGCGGACTACGTCCAGGCGAAGAAGATCGCGGCCGCGTTCGACCGCGAGGTGTCCGAGGCGATGCGCGCCTGCGACGTGCTGATCATGCCGACCATGCCGACGGGAGCGCGGCTCCTCATGGAGACCGATCCCATGATGATGGATCGCTGGTCCAGCGCGTCGTTCACGTCACAGTGGAACCTGACCGGGCTCCCGGCATGTGCCGTTCCCATCGGCTTCGACGGAGTCGGTATGCCCGTCTCCATGCAAATCATCGGAAAGCCGTTCGACGAGGCCACCGTCCTGCGAGTGGCTGACGCGTACCAACGGCTGACCTCTTTCCATCTGGCGGCCCCGGCCATGCCAGGGGACTAGCCCATCTCCGCCCCGCCGCAACGACCGCCCCATGCCGACGGGGCGACCGCGGTCCACCCGCACAGTCGAACCCCCCAGTCGAACCCCCCAGTCGAACCCCCCAGGAGGAACCCACATGTCCGACAACCCGGCATCCGGCGCCAACCGCCAAGTGGCCACGAGTCCCTACGGGCCCGAGGACGAGATCGGCCGCCTCAACCTGATGAGCCCGGAATCCCGCGCCGCCGTCATCAGTCGCATCGATGCCACCGAGATGTTCGATCTGTCCGTGGACTACTTCATCGGGATGCCCTCGTGGCAGCTACTCGGAGATCCAGCGTACCAAATCTGGATGACGCACACGCCGCACGGTACGGTCGTCGACGAGCTCCCGGGCATCTCGCGGGAAATGACCGAGTACATCAGTTACTCCGGCGACACGGTGATGATGTACACGCACACCGGTACCCACATCGACACGCTCAATCACTACGGCTACAACGGGCGCATCTACAACAACTTCACCGAGCGGGAGCACCTCGGAACCCGGCACTGGCGAGTCGCGGGCGCCGACAAGATGCCGCCGATCGTGGCTCGAGGCGTCCTCCTCGACTTCGCCGGCCTGCGCGGTGTCGACATGCTCCCCGATCAGTACGGGATCACCCCAGAGGACGTCGACGAGTGCCTCGCCACGCAGGGCGTCGAGATCCAGCTCGGTGACGTCGTGCTCTCCCGGACGGGCAGGATGCGGGCGTGGCCCGACGCCACGGCGTGGGGTGAGAACCCGCCCGGATTGACCCGCGCCGCCGCGGTGCACCTCGTCGAGAAGGGGGCGATGATCGTCGGCTCCGACACCGTGTGCGTCGAGCAGGGGCCGTCGACCGACCCCGACAACTACACGCCGGTGCACACCTATCTTCTCGCCGAGGCGGGTGCGCCCCTGATCGAGGTGCTCGATCTGGAGGCGCTCGCCGCGGCGGAGGTGTACGAGTTCGGATTCTTCGCAGCGTGTCTGCGCCTGCGCGGCGCCACCGGGGCGCCGCTCCGTCCGTGGGCCTTTCCCTTCCGCAAGGACTGAGCCCGGTCCGCTGAATCGAACGTACAAGCCGACAAGCCGAAGTAAGTTCAAGGAGATTTCATGCGAGACGCTGTCGTCGTGGCGGCTGTCAGGTCCCCCATCGGCAAGCGGGCAGGAGCGCTCTCGGGCGTCCATCCCGCTGACTTGTCCGCGCGAGTGCTCGCGGCCCTCGCGGATCGCGTGTCGCTGGACCCGGCGGTGGTGGACGACGTGATCTGGGGTTGTGTCAGCCAGGTCGGTGAACAGACCTTCGACATCGCGCGTACGTCGGTGCTGTCGGCGGGGTGGCCGGAGTCGGTCCCCGGCACCACGGTCGACCGTCAATGTGGCTCGTCCCAGCAGGCCGTTCACTTCGCCTCCGCGGGCGTCATCGCCGGGCACTACGACGTCGTCGTGGCCGGCGGGGTCGAGTCGATGTCACGAGTCCCCATGGGGTCGGCCGTCGGCGATCAGTCCCCGCTCGGGGAGCTGTACGCGAAGCGCTATGGGGACGGTCTGCCGAACCAAGGCCTCGGCGCCGAGCAGATCGCCCGCGAGTGGTCGTTGGGTCGCGGCGAACTCGATGCTTACGCCGAGCGTTCCCACCGACGAGCCGCGAGCGCCGCCGCCGCCGGAGCCTTCGACGCGGAGATCGTGGGGATCGAGACCCCCGAAGGAGTCGTGAGCCTCGACGAGGGAGTGCGTCCGGACTGCTCGGCCGAAATACTGGCCAACCTGCGGACTCCTTTCCTCGAGGGCGGCGTCGTCAGCGCTGGCAACAGCTCCCAGATCAGTGACGGGGCCGCTGCCCTGCTGATCACCACCTCGGACATCGCGAGCGCACACGGATGGAAGCCTCTCGCGCGGGTTCACACGGCGGTCGTGGTGGGCAGCGAGCCGAACATCATGCTGACGGGACCGATCCCGGCAACCGCGAAAGCGCTGGCGAAGGCCGGCCTGGGCATCGATGAGATCGGGGCATTCGAGGTGAACGAGGCATTCGCCTCGGTGCCACTCGCTTGGCAGGCCGTGTACGACGTCCCCGAATCAGCACTCAACCCAATCGGCGGTGCAATCGCGCTCGGCCACCCGCTCGGTGGATCCGGCGCACGCATCGCCACAACGTTGATCCACCACATGGCTGACCGCGGAGTTCGCTACGGACTTCAGACGATGTGCGAAGGCGGCGGTCAGGCGAATGCAACGATCTTCGAGCTCGTCCCCTGAGCAACCCTGCGGACGCCTGAATCCGGCCACCCGAGGCTCTCCGCTCGGGGCACAGGCGCCCTGGGCCACCCCGAGTTGGTTGGAGGCTCCGATACCTGGAAGGGTGAGGAGTTATGGCACCACCGAGGAAATATGCCCCTGAACTGCGGGAACGCGATGCCCGCATGGTGCGCTGCCCTTGTCACGCCGGACCCTGACCTACCTGGCCGGCGTGATCCGCCGCCATCGAACCTCGATCGGTTCGACCTGGCGCCGGCTCAACCCCGGGCAGCAGGCCATGCTCGTCCTGGTCCACCTGCGCAAGGGTGAGACATTCGCCGAGGTCGCGGCAGGATTCGGCGTCGGGGCGGCCACCGCCTGGCGCTACGTTCATGAGGCCGTGGCCCTGCTCGCGCAGCGTTCGCCCACCCTGGACCAAGCGCTACGCACGGCAAAGCGCGCTGGATACGCCTTCGTCGTGCTGGACGGCACGCTCATCCCGATCGACCGTGTCGCCGCCGACCGGCCGTACTACTCGGGCAAACACCGACATCACGGCATGAACGTCCGGGGGTATCACTCTAAGTGTGGAAATGATCACCATGGGTAAACGACTTAGGTGGATCACCTTAACGCTTCGGGGGG
>NZ_JARLTC010000089.1 GCF_029382225.1 Spongiactinospora sp. TRM90649 | reverse complement strand
GCCTCCAGCGGGGTCCAGGACACCTGGTAGCGCCATGAATCCAGGACGGAACGCTCACGGCGATCCTTCCGCCACGCCGACAGCGCGGGCAGCACCACACCGAGTTCGTCGCCCGTGGCCAGGCCGAGGGTTCCGGCGATCGCCTCGACGTCCTCGGACTCCACCGCCTCCCAGAAGCGGGCTTCGGCCGCGTCGACGGTGGCCGCCGCCTCGTGGTGGTCCGGCTCGATCCAGTAGCGCTGCCGCTGGAACGGGTAGGTCGGCAGCTCGACGGTCGCCGCGCCCCATCCGCCGAAGACGGCCCGCCAGTCGATCGGCCCGCCCTGCACGTGAACCTGCGCCAGCGCCCGCAGCGCCGTCCGCGGTTCGGGACGGCCGGAGCGAAGGACCGGGATCAGCGCCGCGTCGTCGCCCACGGACCGCTGGGCCATCGCGGTCAGCACCGCGTCCGGGCCCAGCTCGACGAAGGTGGTCACGCCGTGCGCGTGCAGGGTCGCGACGCCGTCGGCGAACCGGACCGCTTCGCGGACGTGGCGGACCCAGTAGCCGGCGGTGTACTCGGCGACGGGCTCGCCGTCCAGGTTGGAGATGACCGGGACGCGCGGCTCGGCGTAGTCGATGGTCGCGGCGACCGCGCCGAACTCGGCCAGCATCGGCTCCATCAGCACCGAGTGGAACGCGTGGGAAACCGTCAGCCTCTTCACGCGACGGCCTTCGGCGCGATAGGTCGCTTCGAGCTCGTCGATGGCCTCGGCGACCCCGGAGAGCACGATCGAGGTCGGGCCGTTGACGGCGGCGATACTGACGCGCTCGTCGAAGACGATCTCCTCTTCGGTGGCCTCGACGGCCAGCATCGCGCCGCCCACCGGGAGGGCCTGCATCAGGCGGCCTCGGGCGTCGACCAGGCGGCAGGCGTCCGCGAGGGACATCACCCCCGCGACGTGGGCTGCGGCGATCTCACCGATGGAGTGGCCGAGCAGGTAGTCCGGGGTGGTTCCCCATGATTCGAGGAGCCGGTAGAGGGCGACCTCCAGCGTGAACAGCCCGGCCTGCGTGTAGCGCGTCTGGTCGAGGAGGCCGGAGTCGCCGAAGACGATCTCCTTCAGATCGCCCTCGAAATGCCGGCACACCTCGTCGAAGGCCTCCGCGAAGGCCGGGAAAGCGTCGTAGAGTTCGCGACCCATCCCGGCGCGCTGCGAGCCCTGGCCGGTGAACAGGAACGCGAGCCGTCCCGGGGCGGCCACGCCGCGCACCACCGCGTCGCCGGGTGTGCCGGTGCTCAGCTCGCGCAGGCCGTCCAGAAGCCCGGCCGTGTCGGAGGCCAGCACCACGGCCCGGTGGTCGAAGGCCGCGCGCGTGGTCGCGAGCGAGAAGCCGAGATCGACCAGGCCGTGGTCGGCGTCGACCTCCAGGAGGCCGATCAGCCGCTCGGCGTGGGCGCGGACCACGTCGGCCGAGCGCCCGGAGATCGCCACCGGCACGGCCGGCGGCTCGGAGACGGCCTGTTCCCGAGGCACGTCGAAGACAGGGGGTTCCTCGATGATGGTGTGGACGTTCGTGCCACTGATCCCGAACGACGACACCGCCGCCCGACGCGTCCGGCCACCGCTGGC
>NZ_JARLTC010000088.1 GCF_029382225.1 Spongiactinospora sp. TRM90649 | reverse complement strand
CGGGCGGCGACCGCGTCGAAGGCGTCGGCGAAGGCCGGGAAGGTCTCGTAGAGTTCGCGGCCCATTCCGGCGCGCTGCGAACCCTGGCCGGTGAACAGGAACGCCGGCCGTCCCTCGCCCACCACGCCACGGATCACGTTCGACCGGGACTCGCCCGACTCCACGGCGGACGTCCCGGCCAGGAACCCCTCGCGGTCCGACGCCAGCACCACCGCGCGGTATTCGAGGGCGGCGCGGGTGGTCGCCAGCGCGTGCCCGGCGTCGAGCGGGTCCAGGTCCGGGCCGGCCTCGACCAGCTCACGCAGGTCGCGGGCGCGGGCGCGCAGGGCGGCCTCGGTCCGGGCGGCCAGCAGCCAGGGCACGACCGCCGGGCCGTGCGGTTCCGCCTCGGGCCGAGGCTCGGGCTCAGGGGCCTGCTCGATGATCGTGTGCGCGTTGGTGCCGCTGATGCCGAAGGAGGACACCGCCGCGCGGCGCGGACGGTCCGTGTGCGGCCAGGGCCGCGCCTCGGTGGCCAGCCGGACGGCTCCGGCCGTCCAGTCCACGTGCGTGGACGGCTCGTCCACGTGCAGGGTCATCGGCACCGTGCCGTGCCGGATGGCCTGCACCATCTTGATCACGCCCGCGACGCCGGAGGCGGCCTGGGTGTGCCCGATGTTGGACTTGATCGAACCGAGCAGCAGCGGCTCCTCCCGGTCGCGGCCGTAGGTGGCGAGCACGGCCTGCGCCTCGATCGGGTCGCCGAGCACGGTGCCGGTGCCGTGGCCCTCGACCACGTCCACCTCGGCCGGGTCCAGCCGGGCGTTGGCGAGCGCCTGCCGGATCACCCGCTGCTGCGAAGGCCCGTTCGGGGCCGTGAGGCCGTTGGAAGCGCCGTCCTGGTTGACGGCCGAGCCGCGCACCACGGCCAGCACGTCACGCCCGTCGCGCAGCGCGTCGGAGAGCCGCTGCACGGCGAGCACCGCGACACCCTCCGACCAGCCGGTGCCGTCGGCGGCGTCGGCGAACGCCTTGCAGCGCCCGTCGTCCGCGAGCCCGCCCTGCCGGGCGAACTCCGCGAACCCCGCCGGAGAGGTCATCACCGTCACACCGCCCGCGAGAGCCAGTTCGCACTCGCCGTTCCTGAGCGCCTGGGCGGCCAGGTGCAGCGCCACCAGCGAGGACGAGCAGGCCGTGTCCACGGTGAGCGCGGGCCCCTGAAGGCCGAGCGCGTAGGCGACTCTGCCGGAGATGACGCTGTTGGCGGTGCCGGTCAGCAGGTGCCCGTGGGCCTCCTCCGGAACCAGGCCACCGGCCGCGTACTGCGAGTTGGAGGCTCCGACGAAGACCCCGGCCCGGCTGCCGCTCAGCGACAGCGGGTCGATCCCGGCCCGCTCCAGGACCTCCCAGCAGGCTTCGAGGAGCAACCGCTGCTGCGGGTCCATCGCGGTCGCCTCGCGCGGCGAGATGCCGAACAGGCCCGCGTCGAAGTTCGTCGCGTCGTGCACGAACCCGCCGAGGCGCGCGTAGTCGGCGCCGTCGTCCAGGGCCCAGCCCCGGTCCGTGGGGAACTCGCCGATCCCCTCGCGGCCCGTGACGACCAGGTCCCACAGGTCTTCGGGGGAGGCGACGCCGCCGGGCAGGCGGCAGCTCATCCCGACGATCGCGATGGGTTCGTCGGTCGCGTCCCCCGCCACGAGCGGGGCGGCGGTGTCGTCGTCGGCGCCCGAGATCAGGTGCAGCAGGTGCCCGGTCACGGCGTCGGCGGTCGGGTAGTCGAAGGCCAGCGTGGCCGGCAGCGCCAGCCCGGTGACCT
>NZ_JARLTC010000087.1 GCF_029382225.1 Spongiactinospora sp. TRM90649 | reverse complement strand
CCTGGCCCGGGTGGAGGGGAAACACGACGGGCGGCCGATCGTGCTGTTCCTGTGCGTGCACAACGCCGGACGCTCCCAGATGGCCCTGGGGTTCTTCCAGGAACTGGCCGGGGAGCACGCGGTGGCCTGGTCGGGAGGGTCGGAGTTCGCCGCCGAGATCAACCCGGCCGCGGTCGCCTCGATGGCCGAGCGCGGCATCGACATCTCCCGCGAGTTCCCCAAGCCGTGGACCGAGGAGATCGTCCGCGCCGCCGATGTGGTGGTCACCATGGGCTGCGGGGACGCCTGCCCGGTCTACCCCGGCAAGCGCTACCTGGACTGGGAGCTGGACGACCCGGCCGGTCTGCCGGTCGAGGACGTCCGGCCGATCAGGGACGAGATCGAGCGGCGGGTGCGGGCCCTGCTGACCGATCTCGGCGTCCCCGCCGCCTGAGCAGCGTTCGCTGGCCCGTAGGGCTGCCTGATCGTATAGATGTACACTGAATTCGATGGATATCGATATGGGGAGGGTCGATGGAACCACTGGAGCTGCTTGAGTGCAGCCCGCCGCTGGCCCGCGAGCCGCTGGACGCCGAGCGGGCCGCCGCGGTGGCTCGGGGGTTCAAGGCCCTCGGTGACCCGGTGCGGCTGCGGATCCTGTCGATCGTGGCCAGCCGGGCGGGCGGCGAGGTGTGCGTGTGCGACATCACCGCCGCCTTCGAGGTGTCCCAGCCGACCATCAGCCACCACCTCAAGGTCCTCAAGGAGGTCGGCCTGCTCACCTCCGAACGGCGCGCGTCGTGGGTGTACTACCGCCTGGTGCCCGAGACCCTGGGCGAGTTGTCGGCACTGCTCAGCCTCCCTGCGGCGGTGTGAGCCGATGGACACCGCCGTCACCGGCTCCGGCCGGCGGGTGATCGCCGGGCTGTCCACGCTGGATCGGTTCCTGCCGGTGTGGATCGGCCTGGCGATGGGAACCGGGCTGCTGCTCGGCCGCCTGCTTCCCGGGCTGAACGCCGAGCTGGAGTCGGTGAAGATCGGCGAGATCTCGCTGCCGATCGCGCTCGGCCTGCTGCTGATGATGTATCCGGTGCTGGCCAAGGTCCGCTACGACCGCCTGGGCACCGTGACCGGCGACCGCCGCCTGCTCATCGCCTCCCTGGTCCTGAACTGGGGCGCGGGCCCGGCACTGATGTTCGCCCTCGCCTGGATCCTGCTGCCCGACCTGCCGGAATACCGCACCGGGCTGATCATCGTCGGGCTGGCCCGCTGCATCGCCATGGTCCTCATCTGGAACGACCTGGCCTGCGGCGACCGCGAGGCCGCCGCCGTCCTGGTCGCCATCAACTCGATCTTCCAGGTGATCGCCTTCGGCGTCCTGGGCTGGTTCTACCTCGATCTGCTGCCCGGCCGGCTGGGACTCTCGCAGGCGGCGCTGGACGTCTCGGCCTTCGACATCGCCTACTACGTGCTGATCTTCCTCGGCATCCCGCTGGCCGCCGGATACGCCTCACGCCGCCTGGGCGAACGCGCCCGCGGCCGGGACTGGTATGAGAGCCGGTTCCTGCCCCGCATCGGCCCGATCGCGCTGTACGGGCTGTTGTTCACCATCGTCATCCTGTTCGCCCTGCAGGGCGGCACGATCACCGACCGGCCCGGCGACGTCGCCCGGATCGCGCTGCCGCTGCTGGCCTACTTCGCGCTGATGTGGGGCGGCTCCTTCGCGCTCGGCAAGGCCATCGGCCTGAGCTATGACCGCGCCACCACGCTGGCCTTCACCGCCGCGGGCAACAACTTCGAGCTGGCCATCGCGGTGGCGGTGGGGGTGTTCGGGGTGACCTCGGGCCAGGCGCTGGCCGGGGTGGTCGGCCCGCTCATCGAGGTGCCCGTGCTGGTCGCCCTGGTCTACGTCAGCCTGGCCGCCCGCAGGCTGTTCAAGGAGCCC
>NZ_JARLTC010000086.1 GCF_029382225.1 Spongiactinospora sp. TRM90649 | reverse complement strand
TGAACCTTTTTCGTGCGCCCAGCAGAGCAGGAGGTGAAGCCGTGACGTAGCGGCTGATCTTGTTGTTCGTAAGCTCGTCGTCGCTTGCCGGTGGAAGTCCGGTCCGGGTAGCTGCCAGGAGGCCCGGTAGCAGGCTGGCGGCTTCGTCTGGAAACGGGCGGGGTCGAAGCCCAGCGTCAAAAGCCCTGCAAAGGGGGAGCGATGGTGCGGTCCGTAGCATGAAGCGAAGCCTGCGGCGTCGTTACTCAGCCCGCCCTTCGGGGTGGGAGGAGGGAGTGCCGAGCCTCTCGAAATCGGGGCGAAGGCCATGGACGCGGTGAAGATCCTGGAAGCAGCCGTCAAGGACTCCCCGGCGTATGGGGCGCGGAACGCATCGATAGTGGCGGCGGGAACTGGGGAGGCCCTCCCCGGCCCGATGGCCTGCGGAAACATGTCATTGGAGTGGCACGCCCTATAACCGATGGCCTCGGGAAGTGGGTGGTGAGCCGGGTGGGCGTCGGAGGTGGCCGTAGTACCGCTCGAACCGATCGGACAACACAACCGGCGGTGAGGGAAGGGCCACTACTTCGTCGATGCGCAGCGTCTGTATGGAGGAGGCCCGGTGAGTGCCGTTTCGGCTAGTCCCACCGCTTCGGGATCACGTTCGCGTGATCCGGTCCGTGCCTTGCAGCATGTGCTCTACCGGGCGGCCAAGGCTGATCCCGGACGCAGGTTCCACGCGCTGATGGACAAGGTCTATCGCAGAGACGTCCTGGCGCGCGCGTGGGTCAGGGTGCGCGCGAACAACGGCGCACCCGGCATCGACAAGACCACCCTGGACCAGATCGAGGAGTACGGGGTTGCCCGGCTGCTCGATGAGCTGGCCGCTGAACTCCGGGAAGGGCGATATCGTCCGTTGCCCGCTCGCCGGGTGCTGATTCCCAAGCCGGGGGTCAGGGAGGAGTATCGGCCGTTGTCGATCCCGGCGGTTCGGGATCGTATCGTGCAGGCCGCCGTAAAGATCGTGTTCGAACCGGTCTTTGAGGCGGACATGCTCGACTGCTCTTTTGGGTTCCGTCCGAGGCGGTCGGCGCACGACGCTCTGCAAGTGCTCGTGGATGAGCAGGCGAAAGGGCGCCGGTGGGTGGTCGAGACGGATATCGCCGATTGTTTCTCGGCGATTCCGCATCAGGAGTTGATGCGAGCGATCGAGGAACGCATCTGTGACCGGTCCCTGCTGAAGCTCCTGCGGCAGATTCTGCGCGCCGGGGTGATGGCCGAGGGGCAGGTGCGGCGTGAGGTCACCGGCAGCCCGCAGGGCGGGGTGGTCAGCCCCGTCTTATGCAACGTCTATCTGCACCGGCTGGACCGGGCATGGGACGAAGCAGACGGGAGGCTGGTCCGTTATGCCGACGATCTGATCGCGATGTGCTGGTCACGCGGTCAGGCCGAGAGGGCGCTGGCCCGCTTGACCCGGCTGCTGGCCGAGCTGGGATTGGAGCCCAAGGCGGCCAAGACGCGCATCGTCCATCTGGAGGTCGGTGGGGAAGGCCTGGATTTTCTTGGCTTTCATCATCGGCTCGTCAGATCCAGGGGCCTGAACGGGAAACGACCTTTTGTGTTCCTCGCCCGCTGGCCCGCGGACAAGGCCATGCAGCACGCCCGCGACCGGATCCGGGAGATCACCGCCCGGCGTCGGATGCTGCTGTGGCCGGAGGCGATCGTGCAGGACCTGAACGGCTTCCTGCGCGGTTGGGCCGGGTATTTCCGTTACGGACACTCAGCCCGGTGTCTCAGCAAGATCAGACGATACGCCCAGATACGGTTGGCGCACTTCATACGACGGCGTCACCGCCGCAGCATGGCGTTCGGCTGGTGGGTGCTGACCCGCTCCCAACCGGTCGATCTGGGGCTGATCGGCTTGTATGGAATCGTCGTCGCGCCCAGGGCGGGTAAGCCCTGGCGGGACAGACCGAATGCCGGCGGTGAACGACGTCGGTGAGCCGTGTGCGGGAGAACCGCATGCACGGTTCGACGGGCGGGAGCTGGAAACGGAGCCATGAACCTGGCCATGGTCATCGGGGAGGGCACAGCCGACCGGGAAACCGGCGGAAGACAGGCCCCGAGCCCTACCGTCAGGAGACGCCACCGCGCCAGTTCCCGACCCTACATCC
>NZ_JARLTC010000085.1 GCF_029382225.1 Spongiactinospora sp. TRM90649 | reverse complement strand
GCCCGAGAGAGGGGTGAGGAGCGATGACCGCGGCCGACTGCGAGCGCGCGCAGATCGCCGAGCTGACCGGCATGTCCCGCCTCGCCTGGGCCAAGCACACCCGCGTCCGGGTCTCCGCCCGGCTGCTCCTGGCCGCCGTCGTCGTTCTCACCACCACCCTGCCGCTGGGAGGTCTGTCATGACCATCGCCACCGCCACCACCGTCCTGCTCATCTGTTCCGGCATCCTCGCCGTGGCGACGTTCCTCATCCAGGGCCGCCAGTGGCCCACCGCGATCGCCGCGTGCGTGTTCGGCCTGTTCCTGGCCTCCACGCCGGTCGGGGACATGGTCACCGACGCGCTGGTCACGCTGCTGCGGAGCTGGTCATGAACGCCCTGCTCACCGTCCTGGCGGTCGCGGCTGGCCTCGCCCTGTTCGCGGTGCGCCCGCCGACCGTCCAGGACTGTACGCCCGCCCAGCTCGCCGCCTGCGTGCGGCGGGCCGGGTGGCCCCGCCTCCTGCTGGCCGCCGCCCGGATCACCGTCGTCCTGACCCTGCTGCTGCTGGTCGAGGCGGCCCGGCTCACCTGGCACGCCGCGGCGGCCATCGGCGCCGTCCTGGCCGTCATCGCCTGCGGCATCGAGGCGCTGGCCGGGCGCGCGCCGCTGGAGGGAGCCGTCCGATGAGCCACCAGCCCGGCCAGCCCGACCGGCACCTGCGCGTCGTCCGCGACCGCGCGGACGCCCCGCCGCTGCCGCTCGACCACGACGGTGAGGCGCAGCACGGCGACATCGTGCCCCGCGACGTCGCACCGCCCGCCACCCGCGATCCCGGCGCCCTGGTCGAGCCGACCCGGATCTGGTCCCCGCGCCAGATCGACCTCGTTGATCTGGTGGTGCGCCGCGTCGCCGAGCTGCGTACGGCACCGGCCCGCCGCGGCGCCGCCCGCCGCCTGCTGGCCGCCGCGGTGACCACCGCGCAGGGCGTCCACTCCTGGCTGTCCCGCGCCGGCGACGCGCTCACCCTCGGGGTGTACCGGCGGCAGATCCGCGCCGCCGAAGCCGCAGGCGACGGCGAAGCGCTCGCCGCGTGGATCGAACGCAAGGAGCGTGCCGTCGTCCAGCGGCACTCCCGGCTGATGGAGCTGCCGCTGACCGTGGTCAGCGTGCTCAAGGGGGGCGCGATCGGCTGTGGCGGGCTCCTGGCGGGGAGCGTGCTGCTCAGCGTCACGGTGTGGGCCACCGGGGCCGGGTCGTTCACCGCGGTGTTCGAGGTCGTCGGCGGGGTGGTCGGTGGCGCGTTCCGGCTGGTCGCGTGGGCGTGGCCCGCCCTGACCGTGGGTGTCCCGGCCGCCCTGGTGGCCGCTGCGTGGCGTGAGGGTCGCCGCCGGGCCACCCCGCCCGCGTGGATCGCAGCCCCACAGGAGGACGGGCACAACGGCGGCCGGGACGTCATCCCCGACGAGGGAGCCATCCTCAACGCCTTGCGTCACCTGGAGCTGCCGCCGTTGAACAAGGCGTTCCGGGGCGGGTGGCGGCCCCGGTTCGTCCTGCCGACCCAGCGGGAGGGCAAAGGCTTCCGCACCCAGCTTGAGCTGCCGCCCGCCGTGACCGTCGAGATGATCGTGCAACGCAAGAAGATCCTCGCGCACAACCTCGTACGGCACGCGGTCGAGGTGTGGCCGACCGAACCGAGGACCAAGCCCGGCGTCCTGGACCTGTGGGTCGCCGACCAAGGCGCCCTCACCGGCCCCGTACCGCCGTGGCCGCTGCTCAACGACGGCGCCGGCGACTACTTCAAGGGCGTGCCCGTCGCGGTCAACATCCGCGGGAAGACGATCGTCGGACGGCTGTCGGAGGCGAACTACGCCCTGGCCGGGCGCATGGGCTCGGGCAAATCGACACTCATCATCACCCTGCTGCTCGGCGGGCTCCTCGACCCGCTGGTCGAGGCCGACGTGTACGTGATGGCGGTCAACGCCGACTACGACCCGATGAAGCCACGGCTGCGCACCCTGATGACCGGCACCGGCGAGGAAGTCGTGGAGGCGTGCCTGAACACGCTGCGCGGCGCGTACCGCAGCCTCGACGAGCGCGGCAAGGCGCTGAAAGAGCACGGCGAGCGGGCCGTCAACCGGCGCCTGGCCGAGATCGACGCCCGGCTCCGGCCGCACCTCATCGTCATCGACGAATGCCAGGCGCTGTACATGCACGAGGAGTACGGCGAGGAGGCCGTGGCGCTGACCGTCAAGCTGATCTCCGCCGCGCGGAAGTACGGCATCACGCTGATCTTCGCCACGCCGGAGGCGTCCAGCGCCTCCCTGCCCCGCAAGGTCATGGCGGTCACCAGCAACAAGGCGTGCTTCGCGATCGGCGACCAGGTGTCCAACGACGCGATTCTCGGCACCGGCTCCTACAAGTCGGGCGTGTCCGCGGTCGGGCTGAAGCCCAAGACCGAGGACGACCTCGGGGACGTCGGCACGTGCATGGCCATCGGGTTCGAATCCGAGCCGGGCCTGCTGCGCTGCTCCTACGTCTCCCAAGCCGAGGCGCACCTGGTGGTGGCCCGGGCGCTGGAGATCCGCCGCAAGGCCGGCATCACCCCCGGCAACCGGGCGCCGGTGCAGGAGCGGGACCTTCTCGACGACCTGGACGAGGTCCTGGACGCCGAGCGGGTACGCCTGGCCGACGTGCCCGGCCTGCTCCGGCGCCTGGCCCC
>NZ_JARLTC010000084.1 GCF_029382225.1 Spongiactinospora sp. TRM90649 | reverse complement strand
CGAGCTTACGAACAACAAGATCAGCCGCTACGTCACGGCTTCACCTCCTGCTCTGCTGGGCGCACGAAAAAGGTTCACTGACCGAGGCAGGAAGGGCTACCACAAGCTGGGCAGGTGCACGATCAACAGCTACGCGACCGGCGAGAGCCCCTTCGACAAGGGACCGCGGGAGTTCAGCAGCCCGGTCGGCCTCCCCTCGTTGGTCCGCTGCGACGCCTCGCCGACGATCGGCTGGCACAACAAGGACGGCGGCGGCTGCGTGCACCTGAACGCCGTCGCGAAGATGGTCATGCGGCCGAACGACGTCAACCCGCGGGGAGTCAGCTTTAGCGACATCTACTATCACATCTCGAATGCCTTCTACAATCCGGGCCATACGTACCCCCGGGCTGACGGGAAGTCATTCCCCGACACCGAGGGCGAACCCAAGAACATTCCCGGGAAGAGCATCGCATCAAGGCTGACCCGGGCGGCTTTCGAGGCCACGAAGGTCGCTAACTACAGGGCGACGGCAGTTGTCTGCAAGAACGAGGTCCCGGTCGTGGATCAGAACAAGAAGAGCTGTGACGAGTTCCCTTTCGAGTCGACCTATCAAGGGGCGGCACGGGCGAACCCTGAGCACAACTTCTCCGTCACCAGGATCAACGAGAGCCTGAACAAAAAGCACGGCAACGTGCTGAAAGCCTGGTACTGGAACAACCGGATCATCAACAAGGACAGCTTCTACATCGAGCTCAAGTTTGCGCCGTAACCGTCCGATGAGGTCGGATGGGGGTCCCCGCGCCCGCGCGGTGACCCCCATCCCGACGTCGCCACCACCCTTGAACCGCGGAGGCAGGCAGCATGGCCGCGTTAATCAGTGAATTACTGGACGACGACCCGATCCACGGCTTCGTCGGCGTGGTGGACACCGCGGCCGAGGAATCCCCTGACGACTCCGCCATCGAGCCAGGAGGATGGGCCGTGGCCGAGGACAACTGGATCGCCGTCGATGAGCCGATCGATCAGGGCTGCATCGTCAAGTACGAGTTGTGGGACGGCGAGCCGCCGGCGCACCCGCCCGGGGCATCTACCTGGCAGGGGACCGTCCATCTGGAGTCCGGGATCATCCACCCCGAGGACATCGACGGCACCTATCTGGCCGACAACAGATTCGACCTCGGCCGGCCAGGCCAACGGTGGAACATCCGCGTACACCGCGACCAGCTCGGCCACGGGTCATTCCCGCCGGACGTTGTCCGGCGGACGCTGATCACCCTGCAGTTCTGGCCGTGAGAGGCCAAGCGCGGTCGGGGTGGCAGGACCTCGGTGACCTTGGCGATGACTTCGATGCCGAATTGAAGTAGCGCATGGCGGTGCGGGGGTTCTTGTGGCGGGTCTGCCCAGAACCGGCCCTGGCGCCATATCGGGCCGTTCTTGAAACGGCCGGACTGAAGTTGAGGGGAGCCCGTCAGATCATCGCGATCGGGCGGGATCTTGTCGTTTTAGAGGTTTCCGAATCGGGTTCGTCCTGGTTTGGGAGCTGCGAGGCGGAACGCGAACCCGACCAGGAACTGGCTGTGGCTGCCGGTGTACTGGCGGTCGATTTGCGCGTCAGTGCAGTGCGCCGAACTCTAGGGGATCTAATCTTCTCAACGGATGACCATATGGGGTCAATGCTCTTCCGCGTCACTCGCAATACATGTCTTTAGCCCACAAACCGATAACGCATCAGAGCGAAGACACATTCCAGCCACCAATCAAGACGCGGGAATCCCGTTCACACGGCGTCCGTACTTCACCGCTCGAACTCTCCAGCCAACCCGACACTCTTGACCCAGCGCCCCCAACGGGGACTGCGGGAAAACCTCTCAGCGATCGCCTTGCCTGTCGGCAATGCCCCATCAGCGCCGCGATTGGCCTGCGCCCAGCGCCATGCACTCACATGCAGATCAACGCCACTCTGACCATCACACCGCCGCCCATCACTGACTTCATCACCCACTTCGCCATCGGCATACGACTCGCCCTCCGCTCGAAGTGCACCCGCCGGCACTCGACGAATCTGGGACATGAGCAGCTCATAGGAACCGATCAAGGCCGCCGACGGCCACGCGGCGATGAACCGGCCGATCAAACTCGGCTCCGCGACAGCGACGTTCGCCCCAAGGCTCGCCAGACTCCCGACCACGAGCATCGTCCAGGCCAGGACACCGCCGCGAGAGCCGTACCGGTTCGCCAGGAGAATCGACATGGAGGCGACCACGATGGTGCCGTCCACCGCGAGCGGAATGAGCACCGCCGCCAGCATGTCCTCGCCGTGACGCAGGCACAGCTCGCGCATATGGCGAAACGAGACCATTCCCGCAATAGCGGCCAAAAATGATACGCCCATGATGGTCGTAAACTGGATGCGACGTACCGCCGCGATACTGGGAGACATCGGCATCACCTGAATCCCAGCGGGAACCGAGATATGAGAGTGAAAGGGTGTGCAATTGGTTCGACTCCATCCTCGGACACTCACCGCTTGCACATGTGGGGGTTCCGGTTCAATCCGGGCCTCCACATACTGCTTTTCGGGGTAGTACGTCAGCTTCAACCCCAGCTTGGTGTAGAGCTCGGCCTTGTCGTCCGGGTCGGAGTCGGCGATCAGCCGGACCAGGTCACCGACCTCCTCCATCATCGCCCTGATCTCCGTTGTGCTGATGCGCTGCGCGGCGGGGACGGCCTTCAGCTCTCCTTCGAGGCGGGCACGTTCACGCTTGGTTTCGTTGATCCACGAGGAGATCTCGACCGGATCGCCGCCCGCATCGAGCGCCGCCCGGTAGCGGCCCAGCTTCCGGTCACAGTCCGACACACGCTTACGCAGGGCGTACAGAGCGCCCCCGTTGGGGTCGACGACCTGATCGGCCATGGCCGCGATCGTGCGTTCCAGCGAGGTAGGCCCGAACGCGGTCCCCAGCCAGCCGTCCACCTCATCCAGGATCTCCACCTCGCGCAGGTACACGACCTTCGGCTGGTCCAGGCGGTTGACCATCGCGTACTGCGTTGGGAAGCGGCATCGGTAATACGCCTGGTCGTTGTTCCAGTTGCCCTGCATCCGCCGCTCGCAGTACCCGCAGAACAGCACCCCCCGGAAGGCGTACGGACGGCCGGTCGGATGCGGCCGCTGGCTCTAGCTCCCATGCGCGCGCCTGGCCAGGATCTCCTGGACGCACTGGTACTCCTCGACGGTGATGATCGCCTCATGGATGGGCCGCTCGGACCAGATCCACTCGTCCTGGCCCGGGTGGAGGGGAAACACGACGGGCGGCCGATCGTGCTGTTCCTGTGCGTGCACAACGCCGGACGCTCCC
>NZ_JARLTC010000083.1 GCF_029382225.1 Spongiactinospora sp. TRM90649 | reverse complement strand
CGCGGCGTCGCCGTAGTGGACGCCAAGGGCGACCTGGTCACCGACCTGCTCGGCCTCATCCCCGAAGAGGCCGCGCCGCGCATCGCGCTGATCGACCCGGACGACCGGCACCCCCGGCCCGCGCTCAACGTGCTGAGCGGACCCGACCGCGACACTCTCGTGGACAACCTCGTCGGCATCTTCCACAAGATCTACGCCGACTCCTGGGGACCGCGCAGCGACGACATCCTGCGCGGCTGCGCCCTGACCCTGTCCCGCAACGGCGGCACGCTGGCCGACATCCCCGCTCTGCTCACCGATGGCGTCTATCGCCACCAGCTCACCGAACGCCTCGACGACCCCTTTCTGATGGGTTTCTGGAACTGGTACGAACGCCTGTCAGAACAGGGCCGAGCCCACGTCACCGCGCCCATCATGAACAAGCTGCGTGCGCTCCTGCTCCGGCCGTTCGTCCGCGACATCCTCGGCTCGGCCCAGTCCACGTTCGACGTCGGCGACGTCCTGGACGGCAAGATCCTGCTCGCCCGCCTCCCCAAGGGCGTACTCGGCGACGAGACCGCCCGGATGCTCGGCTCGCTCCTGCTCGCCCAGGTCTGGCAGGCCGCCAGCCACCGCGCCCGGCTCGGCCGTACCCGCGCGCCGTCGGCCCTGTACGTGGACGAGACGCAGAATTTCCTGAACCGTGCGGCCTGAAAGTCGCTTGTAGCCAGTGAATTACCGGAGAGGAGAAGGTAATTCCCCGCTCAGTGGTCAATATGGGCGGGTCTCCTAAGGCGAGTGCGGGACTGGTAACGGACCCGTGCTAAGCCGCCTGACACAAAGCCCCAAGAGCCGATGGGCCATCACCGGCAACAGGGCAAGGAGAAGATCTGAAGGACGAACGAAAGTGAACCCTCGAAGAGGCCTCGTAAAAGTTGACCCGCGCCAATGGTGAGCATTCGGCGGGAAGGACCCGGAGCTGAAAGGCTCAAGTGGCAGGGAAGGGCGAGTTTCCTTCCTTGCGTGACCACCACCGGTCCCGGGGTAAAGAGGGCGTCCTCCCAGATCGCAACTGGCACAAGCGGAACAGGACAACCCCGTAGAGGTCCAGAACGGATGCGTTCTGGTAAGCCGACGGCAACGGAAGCAGAACTCCTCTGCGGGAGCAGGAAGACCCGAAAAGCAAACGCCGCCAGGGCGAAAGCCCAGGGGAAAACACGGAATCAGGCACCTCGGCCTCCGTGCATAACCCGGCGGATACCGGACCGGGCGTCCGGGCCCGAAAGGGAGCCCACGCGGGTCTGGTGGGCCTTTGAAGAACCTAAGCGAAGGAACCGGAACCAGCGCCGGAGTTAGATACCGAAGGAGGAAGCAATGCCGGACGAAGTCCAAACAACAACGGCGGAGAACGCCGGCGCGCCTTCGGGGAACCAAGCGCTGGACGACGCACGGTACTGGCACAGCATCAACTGGGCCCAAGCCGAGCGCAACGTACGGAGACTGCGCCACAGGATCTTCAAGGCGTCGCAGGAGGGGGACCTGAAGAAGGTCCGCAATCTCCAAAAGCTCATGCTGCGCTCACGCTCCAACACGCTGACCAGCGTCAAAAGCGTAACGCAGCGGAGCCTGGGACGCCGCACCCCCGGGGTAGACGGGGAACTCGCGCTACGACCGCAAGACCGGGGCAGGCTGGCCAGGACACTGGCCGAGCAGCCCGGGCCCGCGGCCAGGCCGGTGCGGCGTGTGCACATCCCGAAGGCGAACGGCACGACCCGGCCGCTCGGTATCCCGGTCATCCGGGACCGAGTGCAGCAGGCCAGGGTGAAGAACGCCCTGGAACCTGAGTGGGAGGCACGCTTCGAAGGGCGCAGCTACGGCTTCCGCCCCGGACGCAGCTGTCATGACGCGATCGCCGCGATGTACAACTTCACGGCGGGCAAGAAGGCCCGGCGACGCTGGGCCTTGGACGCGGACCTGACAAGTGCCTTCGACCGGATCAACCACGATCGCTTGATGGAAGCCCTCGGCGGGTTCCCGGCAGCAGCCGAGATCCGCCGCTGGCTGAAGGCCGGTGTGCTGGAGCACGGACGATTCGCCCCGACCGACGAGGGAGCCCCTCAAGGCGGAGTGATCAGCCCGCTGCTGCTCAACATCGTCCTGCACGGCATGGGGACCGCCGCCGGAGACATCGAAGACGGCACGGTCAGACAGCGCTGGGTTGCCTGCGCCCCGGCTTTCATCCGCTACGCCGACGACTTTGTGGTGCTGTGCACCACCAAGGAGGAGGCCGAGCAGGTGAAGGAGCGGTTGGCGATCTGGCTGGAGCCCAAGGGCCTGGCGTTCAACGAGGAAAAGACACGCATCGTCCATCTGGACGAAGGCTTCGATTTTCTCGGGTTCAACGTCCGGCGTTACGGCGACAAGCTGATGATCAAGCCGAGTAAGGCGGCGATACAAAAGGTCAAGGACAAGATTCGGGACACGGTGAAACGGTTGCGCACGGCACCGTGCGACGACGTGATTCGTTCCTTGAATCCCTTGATCAAGGGGTGGTCCACCTATTACAGGGGCGTGGTCTCGACCGAGACCTTCACAACCCTGGATCACTACGTGCACTACCGCATGTACCGGTGGGCCAGACGTAAGCACTCCAGTAAGTCGGTGGCGTGGACTCGCGCCAGGTATTACGGGTGCTCCAACCCCGCGAGGCAAGACAAATGGGTCTTCACCGACAAGGAGACCGGGCGGTACCTGTACCGATTCGCATGGACCCACATCGAGCGCCACGCCCTTGTTAAGGGCCGGGCATCGAAAGATGACCCGGAGCTCGAAGGGTACTGGAAGGCACGCGTCCGAAAGCGCAAGCACCCAGAGGCCGACAAGCACAACCTGGCCCTGGCTGCCAAGCAGAAGGGTCTGTGCCCGCTGTGCGGATTGGACCTGATCGCCGGAGCCGGATACGAGCCGGAATCCGTCCGTGAATGGGCGGCCTGGTTCTGGGCCAACTCCCGAACGATCAGAAAGCACCACCTGGTCCTCGCGTCCGAGGACGGATCCAGAACAACTGCCGACCCCATGCTCATCCACTCGGAATGCCACCGGCAACACCACGCCCGGAGCGCATCCGAGAGACCCAGGGAGACCCACCATGCACGCCCATAGTGGCCTGCTTGAGCCGGATGCGGTGAGAGCCGCACGTCCGGTTCTGAGGGGGCCCTTGTTCCCGAGAGGGACAGGGGCTACCCGACTTCCGCACGCGTTGGCGGACATGCTCGCCGAGGCCCGCGCGTACCGCCTGTCGATGGTGCTCGCCCACCAGCACCTGGCCCAGCTTCCACGCGATCTGTGTCAGGCGATCAGCTCCGACGCCCGCAACAAGATCTACTTCTCACTGTCGCCCGAGGACGCCCGCGAGGTCGAACACCACTTCAGCCCGTACCTGACCCGCCACGACCTCGCCCATCTGGGCGCCTTCCAGGCCGCCGCCCGCCTCGTCGTGAGCTCGGCGGAAACCCCGCCGTTCACGCTGCGCACC
>NZ_JARLTC010000082.1 GCF_029382225.1 Spongiactinospora sp. TRM90649 | reverse complement strand
CTACGGGATTGGTAGGCGGCCGACAGGTCGTGGGCGAGGGGCCGCATGGACCAGCCGTCGGCGGCGATGTGGTGCAGCTCGATCACCAGCAGCCAGGTGGCGGGACCCTCCTGTACCAGGCTCACCCGGATCGGCAGCTCATTGGCCAGGTCGAAGCGGTGCCCCTCGGGGTTCCGGTCGATGACCAGCAGCGCGCGGGCCTCGTCCGGGGTCAGCAGGTGCTGGAAGGGCTCGCCGTCCATCTCCCGGAACAGCGTCCGCAGCGGCTCGTGCCGCTCGATGAGGTCGCCGAACGCGAGACGCAGGGCGTGCGTGTCGAGCGCGCCGTGGAGACGGGTGTGCAACGGGACGTTGTAGATGGTGCCGCCGTCCAGGCGGTGCAGGAACCACAGCCGTCGCTGGGCCGGGGACACCGGCACGCTCGCCGGGCGTGGCCGTCCGCCGAGTGCCGGGAGCGGCGTTTGGGCGGCCTCGTCGAGATGAGTGGCCAGGCGGGCGGGGGTGGGCGCGTCGAACAACGCCCGCAAAGGGACGGGATGGCCGAGCGCCGTCTGCACGCGGTTGACCGCGCGAACCGCCAGCAGTGAGTGCCCGCCCAGCTCGAAGAAGTCGTCGTCCGTCCCTACGCCGGGCAATCCGAGGACCTCGGCGAAGATCGCACAGAGCAGTTCCTCGCGCGGGGTGGCGGGCGCGCGGGAGGTACCGGCCTGGACGGCGGGCGCGGGCAGCGCCGCACGGTCCAGCTTCCCGTTCGCCGTCAGCGGCAGCGCGTCCACCGCGACGTACACGCCCGGCACCATGTACTCCGGCAGCGCCCGCGCGAGGAAGTCCCGCAACTCAGCCGACGCCGGCGCGGCCTCGCCGGAAGAACGGACGTAGGCCACCAGCCGCCGGTTCCCCGGAACGTCCTCCCGGACCAGCACCGCCGCCTGGGCCACCCCCGGATGCGCGATCAGCGCGCTCTCGATCTCGCCGGGCTCGATCCGCAGGCCGCGCAACTGCACCTGGTCGTCCGCGCGTCCCAGCAGGCGCAGTGTGCCGTCGGCGTCGCGGCGGCCCAGGTCGCCGGTGCGGTACATCCGCTCGCCCGGCCCGCCGTACGGGTCGGCCACGAAGCGGGCCGCCGAAGCGCCCGGCCGGTTCAGGTAGCCACGGGCGAGCCCGGCCCCGGCGAGGTACACCTCGCCGGGCACGCCCGCCGGGACCGGCTGGAGGGAGGAGTCCAGCACGTGCACGCGGGTGTCGGCCAGCGGACCGGCCCACGTTCCCCGCTGGTCGTGGTGCCAGCCGTACGCCTCGACGGCGCACTCGGTCGGGCCGTACAGGTCGTGCACCAGCGTGCCGGGCAGCGCCCGCAGCCGTTCCCACAGCGCCGGGGGAGTGGCCTCGCCGCCCACGCTCAGTACCTGCGGGACGTGGGTGCCCGGGTCGAGGAACCCCTGGCCGGTCAGCTCCAGCAGCAGGCTGGGCGTGGTGTCCAGGTAGTCGATGCGCTCTTCGCGCAGATAGCAGAGCAGCCGCGCCGGGTCGGCGCGCGTCTGGTCGTCCACGACGTGCAGCTCGTGCCCGGCCAGGAGCCAGAGCAGTTGCTCCCACGACCCGTCGAAGGAGAACGAGACCTGGTGGACTACCCGCAGCGGTCCATCGGCCCGCGCCGCTGCGGGGTCGATCACGTCGCGCCGCTGCGAGGCGAACAGGTTGCTCAGCCCGCCGTGGGTGCCGACCACGCCCTTCGGGACGCCGGTGGACCCCGAGGTGTAGATCACGTAGGCGGCCGCGGCCGGTGGCACCCGGACCGGGCCGGACGGCACGGCGGTCACCGGGGCGTCCACCATCACCGGCGGAACCCCGGCGGGCAGGCGTCCGGCGATCTCCGGCGTGGTCAGCACACAGGCCGCCGCCGCGTCCGCCAGCATCCGCGCCTGCCGCTCGGCGGGCAGGTTCGGGTCGATCGGCAGGTACGTCATCCCGGCGGCGAGCGTGCCCAGGATCGCCGGGACCATCGCGTCGCGGGGCAGCGCGAGCCCGACCACCGTCTCACCCGGCGAGCCGTACGGCCGCAGCAGCCCGGCGACTCCGTTCACCCGCGCCGACAGCTCGGCGAAGGTCAGCCGGGACCGCTCGGTGACCAGCGCGACATGGTCCGGCCGGGCGCGCGCCACGTCGGCGAACAGCTCGGGCACGGTCCGCGTCTCCACCGGCGGGCCGCTGTCGTTCCAGGTGCTGAGGGCGGCCCGCCGCTCGTCGTCCAGGAGCACCCGTAGTCGCCCGACCGGCGTCTCCGGCCGCGCGGCCACCTGCGCCAGCACGCCGATCATGCGCTCGGCCAGCCGCGCCGCGCTCGCCTCGGACATGACGTCGCGGGCGAACCCGAGCAGCAGGGTGAGCGCGTCGTCGTCCTCGACGTACATGAAGTCCAGGTCGAACTGGGCGGCCTCGTCCGCCGTGGGCAGCCACTCGACCGGCAGCCCGAGCACTCCGGACGGCTCGCCGTCCTGATGGCGGTAGCTCAGCGCCACCTGGAACAGCGGGTTGCGGCCCGCCGCGCGCACCGGGTGCAGCGCCTCGACGACCTGCTCGAACGGCAGGTCCTGGTGGTCGAAAGCGGCCAGGTCGGTCTCCCGGACCCGGTCGAGCAGATCGGTGAACGCCGGGTCGCCGGATACGTCCGTGCGCAGCACGAGGGTGTTCACGAAGAACCCCACGAGGTCGTCGAGCGCGGCGTCGGCCCGGCCGGTGACCGGGACGCCCAGCGGGATGTCGCCGCCGCCGCCCATCCGGTGCAGCAGCGCCGCCGTACCGGCCTGGACCAGCATGAACATGCTGACCCCGCGTTCGGCGGCCAGGGCGCGCAGCTCCCGCGCGACCTCGGCGGGCACCTCGGCGCGGATCACCCCGCCGACGCCGCCGCGTTCGCCCGGCCTGGGGGCGTCGAACGGCAGCGGGATCTCGTCGGGCAGCCCGGCGAGCGCGCGCCGCCAGTAGGCGGTCTGCCGGGCGCTCAGGCTGTCGGCCGAGGCCGCCGGGTCGCCGAGCAGCCGCGCCTGCCACAGCGTGTAGTCGGCGTACTGCACGGGAAGCGGCGCCCAGCCGGGTGCGCGCCCGGCCGCGCGCGCCGTGTACGCCGTGGTCAGGTCGGTCAGGAAGGGCCGGTCGGACCACTCGTCGGTGACGACGTGGTGCAGGACCAGCACCACCGCGTGGTCGTCCGGGCCGAGCCGGAGCGCCTCGGCCCGCAGCAGCGGGCCGGTGGCCAGGTCGAACGGCGGGCGCGCCGCCTCGGTCACCCGGGCGGCGAGGTCCGCCTCCGCGCACCCGCCGACCCGGAACGGCACGCGGGCCGTCGGCGCGTCCACGATCCGCTGCAGCAGTTCGCCGTGCTCCTCCACGAGCACCGTGCGCAGCGTCTCGTGCCGCGCGACCACGTCGCCGAGCGCCGCCCGCAGCGCCTCGGTGTCCAGTTCGCCGCGCACCCGGAACACCATCGGCAGGTTGTAGGCGACGCCGTTCTGGGCCAGCCGTTCGATCAGCCACAGGCGGCGCTGGGCGGGCGAGGCCGGGATCCGCTCCGGTCGCTGGACGGCCCGCAGCGGCGGGCGCTCCGCGTCCTGCGGCCCGAGCCGGTCCGCCAGCAGCGCGGGCGTGGACACCTCGAACACGTCGCGCAGCGTCAGCGTGGTGTTCAGCCGGGCCCGCACCCGGGCGATCACCCGCGTGGCCAGGATCGAGTGCCCGCCCAGCTCGAAGAAGTCGTCGTCCGCGCCGACCTCGGGCAATCCGAGGACCTCGGCGAAGATCGCGCAGAGGAGTTCCTCACGCGGGGTGGCGGGCGCGCGGGAGGTACCGGCCTGGACGGCGGGCGCGGGCAGCGCCGCACGGTCCAGCTTCCCGTTCACGGTGATCGGCAGCCGGTCGATGACCACCAGCGCCGGGACCATGTAC
>NZ_JARLTC010000081.1 GCF_029382225.1 Spongiactinospora sp. TRM90649 | reverse complement strand
TCGCCCTCGAACCGGTCGGCGATCGCGTCGAACGCCTGCGCGAAGGCGGGGAAGGTCTCGTGGAGCTCGCGGCCCATTCCGGCGCGCTGCGCGCCCTGGCCGGTGAACAGGAAGGCGGTCCGGCCTTCGGCCGCGGTCCCGGTGATGAGGGAGGGGGAGGTCTCGCCGTTGGCCAGGGCCATCAGCGCGGCGGTGAAGTCCTGGGCGTCGCCGCCGAGGACGACAGCGCGCGAATCCAGCGCGGCCCTGGTGGTGGCCAGCGAGAACGCCACCTCGGCGAGGTCCGACCCGGCCAGCGGCGCCAGCCGTACGGCCTGGGCCCGGACGGCCTCCGCGGTCTTGCCCGAGATCACCCAGGGCAGGACCGGCGGCGGGTCGCCCGCCGTGACCGGAGCACGGTCCCCGGCCGGGTACTCCTCGATGATCGTGTGCGCGTTGGTGCCGCTGATGCCGAAGGAGGAGACCGCGGCGCGGCGGGGACGCTCGGCGCGGAGCCAGTCGCGGGAGTCGGTCAGCAGCTCGACCGCGCCCGCGGACCACTCCACGTGCGGCGAGGGCTGGTCGGCGTGCAGGGTCTTCGGCAGTGTGTCGTTCCGCATCGCCATGACCATCTTGATCACGCCGCCGACCCCGGCCGCCGCCTGGCTGTGCCCGATGTTCGACTTCAGCGACCCCAGCCACAGCGGCTCGTCCCGGTCCCCGCCGTAGGTGGCGAGGAGGGCCTGCGCCTCGATCGGGTCGCCGAGCGTGGTGCCCGTGCCGTGCGCCTCGACGGCGTCCACCTCGGACGGCTCAAGCCCCGCGTCCGCGAGCGCCTGCCGGATCACGCGTTCCTGGGACCGGCCGTTCGGGGCGGTGAGGCCGTTCGACGCGCCGTCCTGGTTCACCGCCGAGCCGCGGACCACCGCGAGCACCTGGTGGCCGTTGCGGACCGCGTCCGACAGCCGCTCCACCAGCAGCAGGCCCGCGCCCTCCGACCAGCTCGTGCCGTCCGCCGTGGCGGCGAAGGACTTGCAGCGGCCGTCCGGGGCCAGCCCGCGCTGCCTGCTGAAGTCCACGAACACGTCCGGCTTGGCCATCAGCGTCACGCCGCCGACCAGGGCCATGGAGCACTCGCCGTCCCGCAGCGCCCGCGCCGCCCAGTGCAGCGCGACCAGCGACGAGGAGCACGCCGTGTCCACGGTGACCGCCGGGCCCTCAAGCCCGAAGGTGTAGGAGATGCGGCCGGAGGCGACGCTCGCCGCGCTGCCGGTCGCCATGTACCCCTCAAGGTCACCGGGGACGACCGGCATGCTCGACGCGTAGTCGTGGTACATCATGCCGACGAACACCCCGGTACGGCTGCCGCGCACCGACGCCGGGTCCATCCCGGCCCGTTCGAAGGTCTCCCAGGCCAGTTCGAGCAGCAGCCGCTGCTGCGGGTCCATGGCCAGCGCCTCGCGCGGGGCGATGCCGAACAGCCCGGCGTCGAACCGGTCGGCGTCGTGCAGGAACCCGCCGTACCTGGCGTAGGTGGTGCCGCTCGCGGCGGGATCGGGGTCGTAGAGCCGGTCCAGGTCCCAGCCCCGGTTCACCGGGAACTCGGAGATCCCGTCGATGCCCTCGGAGACGAGCCGCCACAGCTCCTCCGGCGACCGCACCCCGCCCGGGTAGCGGCAGCTCATGGCCACGATGGCGATCGGTTCGTCGCCGCCCTCACCGGCCTGCGTGACGACCGGCGCGGCGGCGGCCTGGCCGTCGTCAAGTTCGGCGAGCAGGTGGTCGATCAGCGCGGCCGGGCTGGGGTGGGCGAAGACCAGGGTGGCGGGGAACCGCAGGCCGGTGGCGGCGTTCATCCGGTTGCGCAGCTCGACGGCGGTCAGCGAGTCGAAGCCGAGTTCCTTGAAGGACCGCCTCAGCTCCACCTGCCCGCCGGAGGCGTGCCCGAGGACGCCGGCGACCTGCTCGCGCACCAGGTCGGTGAGGAGCCTGGTCCGCTCGGTCCCGTTCAGCGGGGCGAGGCGGGCGGCGAGCGTGGACCCTGCCGTGCCGCCGCCGTCACCGGCCCGCCGGATCGAGGGCCGGACCAGGCCGCGCAGCAGCGCGGGCACCGGCAGGCCACCGGCCGGGGCGGACGGCTCCGCGGCGGTCGCGACGACGTGCGGGCGTCCGGTGCGGACGGCCTCGTCCAGCAGGGCCAGGCCCTGCGCGTGGGTCAGCGCGCCGCCGAGGGAGTCGAACCGCTCCAGGTCGGCCCGGCTCAGCCGGCCGCCCATGCCGCCGTCCGCACCGGCCCAAAGGCCCCAGCCGATCGAGGTCGCAGGCAGTCCCTCCGCGTGCCGCCGGACGGCGAGCGCGTCCAGGAAGGCGTTGGCGGCGGCGTAGTTGCCCTGGCCCGCCGTGCCGAACGTGGCGGCGATCGAGGAGAACAGGACGAACCGGCGTACCGGCAGGTCCCGGGTCAGCTCGTGCAGGTTGGCCGCGGCCCCGGCCTTGGGGGCGAGCACGACGTCGAGGCGTTCGTATGTCAGCGACTCGATGACGCCGTCGTCCACGATTCCGGCGGCGTGCACGATTCCGGTCAGCGGATGCTCGGCGGGGATGGTGCCGAGCAGCGCGGCGAGGGCCGTCCGGTCGGCGGCGTCGCAGGCGACGACCTCGGCTTGCGCCCCCGCGTCGGCGAGGTCGGCGACCAGCTCGGCCGAACCGGCGGCGCTCGGGCCGCTGCGGCTGATCAGGATCAGGCGCCGGACCCCGTGCTCGGTGACCAGGTGGCGGGCGACGAGCGCGCCGAGGGCTCCGGTGCCGCCGGTGATCAGTACGGTGCCGTCCCGGCCGCCGGTCCAGGCGTCCGGCTCGTCGGCGGAGGTCGTGGGCCGGGTCAGGCGGGGGGCCAGCAGCCTGCCGTCGCGGATCGCGAGCCGGGGCTCGTCCAGCCCGGCGAGACGGCCGAGCGCGGCGCTGTCGGCATCGGTGTCGGTGTCGACGTGGATGACGCGGCCGGGGTTCTCGCTCTGCGCGGAGCGGACCAGGCCCGCCACCGCGCCGCTCACCGGGTCGGCCTGGCCGCCACCGGTCAGCACCACCAGCCGGGACCCGGCGAACCGCTCCCCCGGCTCGCCGAGCCAGGCGTGCAGCAGGTCGAGCGCCCGCCGCACGGCGAGCCGCGCGTCGTCGGTCTGGATCCTGGCGACGACGAGGTCGGGGATCTCGGTCGCGTCCCAGTCCAGTTCGGCCCAGGTGGACTCGCCGCCCGGCGGGACCTCGATCCAGTCCGTCACGAACAGCGGCCCCCGGGCGGCGGCCCGGCCCGCGTCCTGAAGCCGGTCGGCCGAGATCCGGCGCAGCGCCAGCGACTCGACCGACGTGACCGGACGGCCCGAGCCGTCCGCGACCTGGATGGTGAAGCCGTCGCCCGCCACCGGGGCGAGCCTGGCCCGCACCGCCGCCGCCCCCGCCGCGTGCAGGGCCACGCCGGTCCAGGCGAACGGCAGCGACGTACCGCCGTCCTCGTCCGCGAGGCGTTCCGTGCCGAGGGCGTGCAGGACGGCGTCCAGCAGCGCCGGGTGGATCCCCGAGCGGGCCGCGTCGGCCCGTGCGTCGTCGGGCAGGGCCACCTCGGCGAAGATCTCGTCACCGCGCCGCCAGGCGGCCCGCAGGCCCCGGAAGACGGGTCCGTAGGCGAGGCCGGCGCGTTCGGCCAGCTCGTCGTAGGCCGAGGTGAGGTCAACGGGTTCCGCTCCGGCGGGCGGCCATGCCGCCAGGTCGAACGCGGCCTCGGCGGGCGGTGCGGCGGGGAGCGACCCTGCGGCGTTCCGGGTCCAGGCGTGGTGGTGGTCCGCGCCGTCGCCGGGGCGGCTGTGGATCTCCACGGTCCGGTGACCGTCCACGACGCCGGTGACGCTCACCTGAACCTGCACGGCACCCCGCGCCGGTACGGCGAGCGGGGCCTCGATGGTCAGCTCCTCGATCGCGGCACAGCCCACCCGCTCGCCCGCGCGCAGGGCCATCTCCACGAACGCGGTGCCCGGCAGGAGGACGGTGCCGAGCACGGCGTGGTCGGCCAGCCAGGGGTGCGTGGCGAGCGACAGCCTGCCGGTGAGCACGACCCCGTCGCCACCGGCGAGCGAGACCTCGGCGGCGAGCAGCGGATGATCGGCGGCACCGAGCCCGGCGGACGTGACATCCCCGGCGGGGCGCGCGGCGGGCCAGTAGCGGCGGCGCTGGAAGGCGTAGGTGGGCAGATCGATCCGCTCGCCGCCGTAGGGGGCACAGACCGCCGCCCAGTTCACCTCCGC
>NZ_JARLTC010000080.1 GCF_029382225.1 Spongiactinospora sp. TRM90649 | reverse complement strand
GCGGCGAACACCGGGGAGGACTCCAGCAGACCGGCGGCCATGCCGATCCACTGCGACCCCTGACCGGGGAACACGAAGACCGCGCCGCCCTGGCCCAGGTCGCCGACCCGGGTGACGACACCGGGGATCTCCCGCCCCTGGGCCAGCCCGGTCAGCCCGGCGGTGAAGTCGCCGGGGGTCTCCCCCAGCACCACCGCGCGGTGCTCCAGGGCCGCCCGGGTGGTCACCAGCGACCACGCCACGTCGGCCGGGTCGTCCCCGGCGTGGACGGCCAGCCGTCCGGCCTGCCCGCGCAGCGCCTCGGCCGTCTTCCCGGACACCACCCAGGGCAGCACTCCGGCGCCGGGCGCGACGGGCTCGGCCGCGTCCTCCTCGGCCGGAGCCTCCTCGATGATCGCGTGCGCGTTGGTGCCGCTGACGCCGAAGGAGGAGATCCCGGCGCGGCGGGGCCGCTCCCCTGCGGGCCACGGCCTGGCCTCCTGGAGGAGTTCCACGGCGCCCGCCGTCCAGTCCACGTGCGGGGTGGGCTCGTCCACGTGCAGGGTCCTGGGCAGGACCCCGTGCCGCATCGCCATGACCATCTTGATCACGCCGCCGACCCCCGCGGCGGCCTGGGTGTGGCCGAGGTTGGACTTCAGCGAGCCCAGCCACAGCGGACGGTCACGATCCTGGCCGTAGGTGGCGAGCAGCGCCTGCGCCTCGATCGGGTCCCCGAGCGAGGTGCCGGTGCCGTGGGCCTCCACCGCGTCCACGTCGGCGGCGTTGATCCGGGCGCTGCCCAGGGCCGCCCGGATGACCCGCTGCTGGGAGGGGCCGTTCGGGACGGTGAGACCGCTGGACGCGCCGTCCTGGTTGACCGCGCTCCCCCGCACGATCGCCAGCACCTCGTGCCCGTTGCGGCGGGCGTCCGACAGCTTCTCCACCAGCAGCACGCCGACGCCCTCCGACCAGCCGGCCCCGTCGGCGTCGGCGGCGAAGGACTTGCAGCGGCCGTCCGAGGCGAGCCCGCCGGACATGCCGAAGTCCACGAAGGTGTTCGGCGTGACCATGACCGCGACGCCGCCCGCCAGGGCGAGGGTGCACTCGCCGTTGCGCAGCGCCTGCGCGGCCAGGTGCAGCGCCACCAGCGAGGAGGAGCACGCCGTGTCGATGGTGACCGCCGGGCCCTCAAGGCCCAGGGCGTAGGAGACGCGCCCGGAGACCACGCTGCCCGCGCTGCCGGTGCCGAGATAGGACTCGACGCCCTCGGGGATCGACAGCGCCCGCGCCGCGTACTCGTTGTACATCACGCCGGTGAACACCCCGGTACGGCTGCCGCGCAGCGACGTCGGGTCGATCCCGGCGCGCTCGATCGCCTCCCAGGAGGTCTCCAGGATGAGCCGCTGCTGCGGGTCCATGGCCAGCGCCTCGCGCGGCGAGATGCCGAACAGCGAAGGGTCGAAGTCGGCCACGTCGTGCAGGAATCCGCCCTCGCGGGTGAAGTCCGCCCCGGACGCCTCCGCCGCGTCGAACGGCGAGAGGTCCCAGCCCCGGTCGGCGGGAAATCCGGAGATGGCGTCCACACCCTCGTCGACGAGCCGCCACAGGTCCTCGGGAGTGCTCACCCCGCCGGGAAAGCGGCAGCTCATCCCGACGATCGCGATGGGCTCCCGCTCGGCGGCCTCGACCGCGCGCAGCCGCTGCCTGACCTGGTTGAGGTCGGCCGTCACCCGCTTGAGATATTCGCGAAGCCGCTGTTCGTTAGACACCCGGGGCTCGGTCATGACACTCCCAATTCCTTGTCTATGAACGCGAACATCTGTTCGTCGCTTGCCGCGTCGAAGTCATCGGTCGCGGAATCCGGCGCGTCCGCCCCGCCGTACACGTCGTCGTACCTGGCGAGCAGGGCCTGCATCCGCAGCAGCAGCCGGGACCGCACTTCGTCGTCGGCGTCGGTCCTGGCCAGGCCCGCCTCCAGCTTGTCGAGTACGTCGAGCAGGGAGGGCTCCCCGGTGCCGCCCTCGATCGCCACGGAGGCCAGCAGGTGGTCGGCGAGCTTGGCGGACGTCGGATAGTCGAAGATCAGGGTGGTGGGCAGGCGCAGCCCGGTGGCCGCGCCGATCAGGTTGCGCATCTCGATCGCGGTGACCGAGGTGAAGCCGAGTTCGGTGAACCCGCGGTCCGGCTCGACGGCCTCGCCGGACGCGTGGCCGAGCACGGCGGCGGCGTTGGTCCGCACCAGGTCCAGCAGGTACGGCCTGCGGTCGGCCGCCGGCAGCGCGGCGAGCCGCCTGCCGAGGGTGTCGCCGGACGCCTCCGCGGCCGGTCCGGCCGCGCGGCGCGGCGGCACGCGCACCAGGCCCCGCAGCACGGCGGGCACCTCCACCCCGCCGGACCCGGCCCTGGCCCGCATCGTCGCGATGTCCAGGCGGGCCGCCACCAGGTGGCCGTGCCCGGCGGCGAGCGCCGCGTCGAACAGGGCGAGCCCGTCCTCCGCCGTCAGCGCCGCGCCAGCGCGGGCGGCCTTGGCGAGGTCGGCCGCGCCCAGGTGCGCGGTCATGCCGGTGGCCTGGCCCCACATGCCCCAGCCGATCGAGACGCCGGGCAGTCCGTCCGCCCCGCGCCGGACGGCCAGCGCGTCCAGGTAGGCGTTGGCGGCGGCGTAGTTGCCCTGCCCGGCCGGGCCGAAGGTGGCCGCCGCCGAGGAGAACAGCGCGAACATCCGCAGCGCGGGCCCGGCGGTCAGCTCGTGCAGGTTGGTCGCCGCGTCCGTCTTCGGGCGCATGACCAAGTCCATCCGCTCGGGGGTCAGCGAGCCGATCACGCCGTCGTCGAGCAGGCCGGCCGCGTGGACCACACCGGCGACGGTCCGGCCGTCGAGGACGGCGGCGAGCGCGTCACGGTCGGCGGCGTCGCAGGCCACCACCTCGGCGGTCGCGCCGAGCGCGGCCAGTTCGGCGACCAGCTCGGCGGCTCCGGCGGCACCGGGGCCGCTGCGGCTGAGCAACAGCAGGTCGCGCACGCCGTACCGGGTGGCCAGGTGCCTGGCGACCAGGCCGCCGAGCACGCCGGTCCCTCCGGTGATCAGCACCGTGCCGTCCAGCTCCGGGGCCTCGCCGGCGGACGTGGTCCGCGCGAGCCTGGGCACCAGCACGCGACCGGCGCGCAGCGCGGCCTCCGGCTCGCCGAGACCGGGCAGCGCGGCCAGCGCCGCGAGCGATCCGGGCTCGCCGTCGGCGGCGGCGATGACGAAGCGGTCGGGGTTCTCACTCTGCGCGGACCTGACCAGGCCGTGGATCGCGGCCCCCGCCAGGTCGTCCTCGTGGGTGAGCAGCACCAGCCGGGCGGCGGCGAACCGCGCGTCGTCCAGCCAGGACCGCAGCAGCGCGAGCGCGGCCTTGGCGGCGTCGCGCGGGTCGTCCGCGCGGTCGCCGGACCAGACCACCACGTCTGGGGCGGGCATGCCGACCTCCACGGCCTCGACCAGTGAGCCGAGGTCGGGGTGCCAGTCGATGCGCTCGACGACCCCGGCCAGGGTCTCGGCGACGCCCACCGGGTCGGGACCGATCACGGCCCATCCGCCGGGCACCGCCGCGTCGGCGGCGATCTCGGTCCACTCCAGGTGGAACAGGCAGTCGCGGAGACCGGTGTCGGCCTGGCGGACCTGGTCGGCGGACAGGGTCCGCATGGCCAGCGAGCCGACGGTGACCACGGGGCGGCCGGCGCCGTCGGCGGCGTCCAGGGTGACGGCCTCGCCCTCGCCCGCGCGGGCCAGCCGGACGCGCAGGGCGGGCGCGCCCGACGCGTGCAGGGTGACGCCGGACCAGGCGAACGGCAGCCGCACGTCCTCGGAGGCGGCGAGCAGGCCGCCCGCGCCGATGGCGTGCAGCGCGCTGTCGAGCAGGGCCGGGTGGACGCCGAAGGATCCGGCGTCGTCGTCGGCGGCCACTTCGGCGAACACCTCGCCGTCGCGGCGCCACACGGCCCGCAGTCCCTGGAAGGCGGGGCCGTAGCCGTATCCGGCGTCGGCGGCCTCGGCGTAGAAGCCGGTCACGTCCACGGGCTCCGCGCCGGGCGGGGGCCAGGCGGCGAGGTCGGCGGGCGGCGCGGCCTCGGCGGAGGTGAGGGTGCCGGTGGCGTGGCGGGTCCAGGCCGCGTCGTCGCCGTCGGGGGCGGAGTAGACGGCGATCTCCCGGCTTCCGTCGCCCTTGGCCGGGCCGACCTCGACCTGGAGGCGGACGCCGCCGGTCTCGGGGAGCACCAGCGGGGCCTGGAGGGTCAGCTCGTCGAGGGCCGGGGTGCCCGCCTGTTCTCCGGCGCGCAGCGCGATCTCGACGAAGGCGGTGCCGGGCAGCAGGATCGAGCCCATCACGGCGTGGTCGGCGAGCCAGGGGTGGGTGGCCGCCGACAGCCTGCCGGTGAGCAGCACGCCGCCGGTGCTGGGCACCGGTACGGCCACGCCGAGCATCGGGTGTCCCGTCATGCCGAGCCCCACGGCGGTCACGTCGCCGGGGACGGGGCGGACGTCGGGCCAGAAGCGGGTTCGCTGGAAGGCGTAGGTGGGCAGGTCTGCGGGGACGCCGCCGGTGCCGCCGAGAACCGCGCGCCAGTTCACCGGGACACCGCGCACCCAGGCTTCGGCCAGCGCGGTCGTCCACCGCTCCAGGCCGCCCTCGTCGCGCCGGAGGGTGCCGAGCACCACGCCGGTTGAGTCCTCAAGCGTCTGCTCGATGCCGACGGTCAGCACCGGGTGGGCGCTGATCTCGATGAACGTCGAGCGCCCGTCGGCGAGCAGCGCCCGGATGGCCTCTTCGAAGCGGACGGTCCGGCG
>NZ_JARLTC010000008.1 GCF_029382225.1 Spongiactinospora sp. TRM90649 | reverse complement strand
CGCCCCGATGTTCGTGGCCCCGCCCATCGCCACCACGGAGACGGCTTCGGCGTCCAGGTCACGCCCCCGGCGCCGGGGGGGGGGGGGGGGGGGGGGGGGGGGGGCGGGCCCCCCCCCCCCCCCCCCCCCCCCCCCACTCCGGCTAGATCAGCGGAAGGCGGCGCACTCCGGTCAGGGTCGGGGTGGGGATGAAGTCCACGGGGTCTTCCGGGTCGGTGCGCAGCGGGTCGAGCCGGTCGAGCAGGATGTTCATCGCGATACGGCCCTCCAGCCGGGCCAGCGGAGCGCCCAGGCAGAAGTGGATGCCCCGGCCGAACGCCAGATGCGGGTTCGGGTCGCGGTGGGGATCGAACGACTCGGGGGCCGGGAACTGCCGGGGATCCCGGTTGGCCGCCGCGAGCCAGCACATCACGATCTGGTCGGCCGGGATCGTCGCCCCGCCGAGCTCGGTCTCGCGCGTGGTGGCGCGGCCGAGGGCGGCGAACGGGGTGAAGAGCCGCAGCGACTCCTCGATGACGGCCGGGACCGTGGTGCGGTCGGCGCGCACCTTGGCCTGCTGGTCGGGGAAGGCGTCCAGGCAGAGCACCGTGTTGCCGAGCAGCATGGTCGTGGTGATGTGGCCGGCCAGCAGGAGCACGATCGCGAAGTTGACCACCTGGGCGTCGGGGAGGCGCTCGCCGTCCACCTCGGCCTCGACGAGCCTGGTGAGCAGGTCGGCGCGTGGCGAGCGGCGGCGTTCGGCGGTGTGACCGGCCAGGTATTCGGTCATCTCCCGCCACGGTTTCATGGTGGCTTCGCGGGTGGCGCTCAGCTCCTCGTCGGTCTGCTCGAACGACATCTTGGCGTCCCGCTGGAACAGTCCGTCCGCCCACTGCTTGAACAGGGCGCGGTCGCTGCTGGGCACGCCCAGCAGTTCGGCGATGACGATGACCGGCAGCGGGTAGGCCAGGTCGCGCACCAGCTCGAACCGCTCCTGCTCGCGCGCCGCGTCGAGCAGTTCGTGGGTGATCGTGGTGATGCGCGGTTCCAGGTCGGCGACGACCTTGCGGGTGAACGCGCTGCTGACCAGTTTGCGTAGCTTGCCGTGCTCAGGCGGGTCGATCTGGGTGATGAAGCCCTCCAGCGACATCTCCTCGTCCGGCATCATGCGCTGGGGGACCAGGCGCATCGTGTCGGAGGAGAAGGTCGCGGGGTCGCTGAGCACCTCGTGCAGCTCCGGGTAACCGTAGACGTTCCAGATCCCGGCTCGGGCGTCGAACTCCACCGGCGGGCCCGATCGGGGGCCGTGCAGCCAGAAGTGCTGTTTCGGGATTTCGTACCTTTCGACGATGTCGGCCATCGCCTCTCCTTGGTTGAGGATCCCTCTACGAGATGTGTGTCAGGAACGACCTGTCACGCTTGCCGACCAGGTTCCTCCCCACTTCGGGGGCCGGACAGGTCGAATGTCGGCAATCTGGCGGCAGGTTCATGGAGAGGTCCGATAACTCGCGATGCTCGGTGCGCCGCATGACGAGCGTGCCGCCGCAAGCGCGGCGGGAGGCGGGGGTGCCACTGCTGGAACGGACCGGGCGCGGCGTCGCCCTCACCCCGGCCGGGATCGCGCTGGCCGAGCACACCGAGACGCGCTGGTCGCGCTCGGCAGCGACCACCCCGGGCTCGACCCCCGGACGCGCTGCGCGAGCGCCGCGACGTGGAGTGGATCGTCGCCTCCCCGGGCACCCTCTGCCCCACCGTGTGTGGAGGGTGTGCAAAGGGCGTGCACGTGGCGGAGAGATCGAGACTAGGGCGTGGTCGCGAATATCGATTATCGATAGATTTCGGTCGTGGCTCGATCGTTGGGAGAAGCGACGGGGAAGTGGACGGTGCCCGCCTTGCGTGTCGTTCTTGGGGCGTTGTTCGCGGGCTCGGTGGTGGTGCAGACGGTGATGGTGCCGTTGCTGGCGATCGACCTCGACGAGCTCGCCGCCGTGTACTCATACCTGCGGACCCCACTGCTGTTCATCATCGTGCTGGGCATGGTGGCGGGGCAGGTCGTCCTCGTCTGCGTGTGGCGGCTGCTGACGATGGTCCAGCGTTCGACGGTGTTCTCGCACGCGGCCTTCCGCTACGTGGACGTCGTGATCGGCGCGGTCCTGGCCGCCGCGGTGCTGCTGTTCGCGCTCGCCGTCGTGCTCGCGCCCGGTGAGCCCGTTCCGCCTGGCATAGTGCTGCTGCTGTGCGGTGGCGTGGTGGCGACCGTGGGGGTGGGGCTCGTCGTGCTGGTGCTGCGGATGCTGCTCGCCCAGGCCGTCGCCCGTGACGTCGAGGCGGCGCGGATGCGGGCAGAGTTGAACGAGGTGATCTGATGCCGATCGTCGTCGACATCGACGTGATGCCGGCCAAGCGGAAGATGTCCGTGGGCGAGCTGGCCGATCGGGTCGGGATCACGCCCGCCAACCTGGCCGTGCTCAAGAACGGCCGGGCCAAGGCGGTGCGGTTCACGACGCTCGCGGCGCTCTGCGAGGTCCTGGAATGTCAGCCGGGAGACCTGCTGCGCTGGGAGTCCGGCGAACTGCTCGGTGAGGAGAGCGCCTGAGCAAGCGGCGCGGGCCGCTGTCGCGCCCTCGTAAGTGGCTCCTGAGCGGGAAGTGCACGGCTGTATGTTCTCGTGGCCATTTTATTGTGACTTTCCGGCGTGGTTCCATTGGGGACGCCGGAGGTAGACGGGAAAACATCGCGCGCCACGGAGGTCCCCCATGCCGAGTGAAACGGAAATGACCGACGACCCGGGCGCCGACCGGGAATCGTTGTTGTTCCTCGTCGATGAGGCGCTGGGATACCTGTCGTCGGCGGCGCTGCGGGCGGTGGCGTCCGCCGGGGTGGCGGACGCGCTCGCCGATGGGCCACTCACCCTAGCTGAGCTGGGAAAACAGGTTGGCGCCGATCCGAGGGCGCTCTATCGCGTGCTGCGCCTGCTGGCCACCCGGGGGATCTTCGAGGAACTCGGCGACGGGCGTTTCCGGCTCACCGAGCGCGGGCGGGCGCTGCGTTCGGACGGGCCGATGTCGGCACGTGCGGCGATTCTCATGCTGACCCATCGGACGCTCTGGCGGCCCGCCGGAGAGATGGAAGGATGTCTGGAAAAGGGCGCCTCGATATTCAATGACCTGTTTGATATGTCATTCTTTGAATATTTCGCTCAGGACGCCCAGGTCGCGATGACCTTCCACAGCGGCATGGCGGCGATGTCGGACTGGGAGAACGCGCCCATCGCCGCCGCCTGTGACCTGCCGGAGTCGGGGGTCGTGGTCGATCTCGGCGGCGGGCTCGGCGGGCTGCTGCTGGAGGTGCTGCTCCGGCGGCGCTCCCTGTTCGGGGTGCTGTTCGACCAGGCGCATGCGCTGGCGGGGCACCGCCTGGGGGCGCGGGAGACCGACGGCCGCTGGGAGGCGATCCCCGGCGACTTCTTCACCGAGGTGCCGCCCGGCGACGTCTACCTGCTCAAGCGCGTCATGCACGACTGGGACGACGACCAGTGCGTGACCATCCTGACCAACTGCCGCCGCGCGATGGCCGACGGCGGCCGGGTCCTGGTGCTCGACGCGGTCATCCCCCCGGGCAACGAGCCCCACCAGGCCAAGGCGGTCGACCTCATGCTGATGGCCTCCCTCACCGGCCGGGAGCGCACGGCGGACGAGTTCGCCCGGCTCTTCGAGGCGGCGGGCCTGCGCCTCGTCCGTGTGGTCCCCACCGGCACGGCCCTGTCCATCGTCGAGGCGGTCGCGGCGGCGACCTGACCAGGCGGACGGCGCGCACAATACGGCGCGCGGCGCGGCATGGCGTCTCACCGTCCGTAGTCATCCGGTGTCTTTTGAGGTCGTTCGATATTGTCCGGAATCCCGGTGAAAGCTCAACCGGCGAGCAGGACACCCGCGTCGATCACGACGAGCGGCCCGCCCGGCCCGCCGAGCCCGGCGCGATGCTCCCGGCCGTCCCGGTGGCCTGATCGAGCCGGTGCTCTTCGACCTCGGGGTGCTGATCGGCCGGGGGGCGGCACGGCGGACGGGTCAGTCGAGGGTGAGGGTCACGTCGTCGGCGTTGACAAACATTACCCGGTGGCCGAACTGGATCTGGTAGTACCTCAGCTTCCCTCGCACCACCTGGTGCGCGGCGGCGTCGAAGGTCACCGCGCGGTAGTACTCGCTGGTCGCCACGCGCCCCACCGTGTACTTCTGCCCCGCCGCGAACGTGTACTGCAGCGGCGTGATCGGCTGTGGCGGGATCCCCGGCGGGTACGCCTCGGGTTCCGGGTAGGCCCTGCCGTAGACCGGGACGCCGGTCTTGCCGGGCTTGGGGGTGACGAGCATTCCCCGCGACGGCACCGCCGTCCGGGCGCCCGGCGGGTTGTGGAACCACGCCTTCTGGCCGAGGTACCAGATCGCCGTCCAGTCGCCCTCGCGCCCGGCGACGGCGTAGCGCTGCCCGGTGGTGGCGCGGGCGCTGTGGTCGTAGACGCTGTAGAGGGAGTCGCCGGTGGGGTGCTTGCCGATGTCCTTGACCAGCGGGGCGTCCTCGCGCGGTTCGGTGCGCAGCCAGACGGAGGCCGAGCCGTGCGGCGGGCAGGCGGCGGTGGGGGCGGCGGGGTCGCAGCCGTAGTAGTAGGGGCGGTTGCTCTCGTAGCCGGGGCGGATCATGACGGACTCGGCCCGCCGTCCGCCCGAGGCGCGCAGCGGCGCGCCGAGCAGGTCGAAGTAGTGCGCCCAGTCCCAGTAGGGGCCGGGGTCCTCGTGCATCCCCTGGACCGTGCCCGGGACGGTGCCGGGCACGTTGTCGTGGCCGAGGATGTGCGCGCGGTCGAGCGGCACCCGGTGCTTGCGCGCCAGGTGGCGCACCAGCTTGGCCGAGGTCCGGTACATCGCCTCGGTGTACCAGGCTCCGCCCCTGGCCAGGAAGCCCTCGTGTTCCAGGCCGATGGCCTTGGCGTTGACGTACCAGTTCCCGGCGTGCCAGGCGACGTCCTTGGCCCGCACGTGCTGGGCGATGTGGCCGTCCTGTGAGCGCAGCGTGTAGTGCCAGCTCACGTAGGCGGGGTTCTGCACGAGCTGGAGCGTGCGGTCGTAGTACTCCTCGGTGTCGTGGACGACGATGTACTCGATCTTCTGGTTCTTCGGCCGGTCGGACAGGTCGTGGTTGCCGTAGTCGCCGTCGCCCTCGCCGAGCTTCTGGTAGGGGGCGGGGATCCATTCGCAGGAGACCGTCTTGGGGCACTCGACGGGGCCGGGGGCCGGGGCGCGCAGGCCGAGCCGTTCCAGCAGCTCGCGCAGCGGCCGGACATCGGGGGCCGAGGCGAGCCGTACGGGGTGCCCGTCGTCCGTCGTGCGCGCGGCGCCGTCGCGGATCACCTGGTAGACCTCGTCGGCGAACGCCCGGGCGGAGCCCTTGTCCGCGGCCCCGGAATAGCGGGCGACCGCGCCGTACCACTGGGCGGGATCGTCGGACGGCGGAGCGCCGAGCCGCCGTTGGTAATCGGCCAGCAGCGCGGCGCCGCCCAGGATGTTGACGGCCGGGTCGGTGCGCAGCGACTCGGGCGACCGGCCGGTCAGCTCGGCGGCGCGCTCCAGGGTCCGCAGCGACTCGGCGGGGACACCGGGTTCGGGAGCGGGGGCCGGGAGGGCGCGAGGGCGGCGCGAGTCGTCGCCACGAGGATCCTCCCTGGACTCGGAGTGATGGGGGCGGGCGGCGGCCGTCGCGTCGGTCAGGTGCATCGGGCCGAACCCGGCGGAGGTGCTGGGCAGGCCCCGGTTGGCGTCCCAGCGCGACTCCAGGTACGAGACCCCGAGCAGCACGCTCTCCGGCACGCCGTGGGCGCGCGCGGCTTCGGCGTAGTCCCGCTGCCGATCGTCCGCGCCCTTGGAGGGGGCGGCGACCGAAACGGAGGAGGCGGGCGGGAGCGGGGCGGACACGAGCACGACGGCCAGCGCGGCGGCAGTCCACGGGGCGGGGCGGAGTCGCATGATGCTCCTCTGCTGGGGGATGCGAATGATCGACGCCGACCACCAGGGTGGGGAGTCCGCCCGCCGATGTCAACGATTTTCTTCTCGCATTGCCATGAGCAGAAGAATTTTTTCATTCCTTGATTCGGCACGTTCCAGCATCGCTGAGCTGCAACAATTTCATACCTGCTGATAACGCTCTTGACGGTTCGTCAAGGAACTCCAGCGCGTGCCGCTATCGTGACGATCCATGGCCCGGTTAGTAAGGCGGGTGCTGGTCCCCGGGTGGATCCGGCGCGCGGCACAGTCCTGGTTCGATGCCCGATACGTCACTCGCGCTGATCACAAAGACGACATCCGCGACTCGTTGTGGGAGGTCAAGGCCGTCGTACGCGAGCTGGCCGAACTCCGCGGCGAGGTCGAGAAACTCAGTGCGCGAATCGCCAGGAGCGCGCCGGACCAGACCCGGATGACCCGCTGGGACGACGCCCACCGCCTCGCGGGCGAGACCGCCTCGGCCATGGACCGCATCCTGCAGAACGAGGTCCTGCTGTGGCAGGCGGTCGACCGCGTGGAGGCGGCCTGCCGGGACGCCGGGTCCACGAAGGGCGACCGGGAAGGTGCTCGGTGAGGGCCACCTGGGCCCCTGACGGAGACGTCTGGAACCTGGGTTTCCGGCTCGACGCCGAAGACTCCATCACCGGGACGGTCACCGACGGCCAGGCCGTCCGGATGGCCACCAACTCGTGCCGGGTGCGGCTGCCCCGCGTGCTGCCCGATGTGCACGCCGACCTGCTGGCGCTGGCCGCCTGGAGCGTCGTCGCCCCCTGGACGGCCAGGCGCGTCGTCTTCGACCGCCCGGTCTCACGCGGCTTCGCCGCAGCCCTGGAACAGGGCTTCGGGGTCGAGGCCGGGCCGGTCGGCGAGACGCCCCGCTCCGGCTCCCGCCTGGCGATCTCCTACAGCGGCGGGGCCGACTCGGTGGCGGTGGCGGCGATGCTGCCCGACGCCCCGCTCGTCCACTTCCAGCGGGTGCCGCACCACCGGGTGCCCAACCGCTGGACCCACTACCGCTCCGACGTGCTGGCCCGGCTGGCGTCCCGCACCGGCAGGGAGGTGGCGATCGTCAAGTCGGACCTGGAGTTCACCCTGTCCGAGCCAAGGCCGGGCTACCCGGAGCACCACGCGGTGGCCGTGGGAGCGCTGCTGCTGGCCGACGGGCTCGACCTGGGCGGCCTCGCCTTCGGCTACGAGTTGGGCTCGCGCTGGCTGGGCGGGGGCCGTTACGTGCACCGGTACACGCCGCACAACCCGATGTGGTCGCCCGGCGGGCGCTGGGGCCGCCTGTTCGCCGCCGCCGGGCTGCCCATGGTGCTGCCGGTCGGCGGCGTCAGCGAGGCGGTGACCATGCGGCTGGCGCTGGCCTCGCCGCTGCGCGACCAGGTCAGGTGGTGCCTGCGCGGCGACGGCGGGCCGTGCGGGGTGTGCGGGAAGTGCCTGTACAAGGAGCTGATCCAGGCCGCCATCGAGCGCCGTCCGATGCGCACCGCGATCACCGCCGCCCGCCCGGTGGCGGCCAAGTGGCAGAAGCCGCCCCCCTATGGCGGCCAGGAGATGATCGAGTACGGTTGCGCCCACGTGCCCGGCATCGAGACCACCCCCTTCGCCAGGGCCGCCGAGTACCTCCGGGCGACCCGCGAGTCCACCGCCTGGCTGGAGCACTGCTACCGCCCGGCCGTCGAGGAGGTCCCCGACCCCTGGCGCAAACAGGTCGCCGACTTCATGGCCGGGGAGGTCGGCTTCATGACGGAGAGCGAGGCACGGCGAGTGGAGAGCTGGGGTCAGCGGACATGAGGGTCTACCTGTCGGTGGACATGGAAGGCGTGACCGGCCTGACCGACCCCGAGGAGATGCGCGCCGGCGGGCGCGGCTACGAGCGCGGGTGCGAGCTGATGACCGCCGACGCCAACGCCGTGATCGGCGGGGTCTGCGCGGCCGGGGCGCGGACGATCCTGGTCAACGACGCGCACGGGTCCACCAAGAACCTGCGCATCGACCTGCTCGACCCGCGCGCCACGCTGGTGCGCGGCCCGGGCAAGCCGATGCGGATGGGCCAGGGGCTCGACAGCGACCACCGGGCGGCCTGCCTCGTCGGCTACCACGCGATGGCAGGGGTCCGCGACGGCGTGCTCAACCACACGTGGATGGGCAAGGAGATCCAGAACGTCTACCTCAACGGCGAGGTGTGCGGCGAGACGCGTGTCGTGGCCGCATACGCCGGGTTCCTTGGAGTTCCCGTGGCGCTGGTCACCGGTGACGAGGCGGTCTGCGCGGAGGCGCGCGAACTGCTGGGAGACGTCGAGACGGTGGCCGTGAAGAAGGGGGTCGACCGGTTCTCGGCGGAGCTGCTGCCGCCGCGCGTCGCCCACGAGCGGATCCTCGCGGCGGCCTGCCGGGCGCTGGAGCGGGTGGCCGACTTCGCGCCCTACCGGGTCGAGCCGCCGTACACGCTGGGCATCGAGTGGAACTCCACGGCCATCGCCGCCGGGTGCGCGCTGATCCCGGGGGTGCGGTCGGCCGGGCCCCGGCACACCGAGTTCACCACCGGCGACTTCGGTCAGATCATGGCGCTGTTCGGGATCTTCGCGATGATCGGCGGTCAGGTCGCCTGCGGCAGCGGGATCTACGGCTGAGCGATGACCGAGGCACAAGGGCTGACCAGGCGTGCCCTGCTGGTCGGTGTGGGAGCGGCGGGCGGCGCGGGCGCCATGTTCGCCGCGATGGGAGCGCTCGGGCTCGCCCCGGGCGAGGAGACCCCGAAGCCGCGGTTCGAGCCGCCGCAGCGGTCCGACTTCCGGCTGACCGGCAGGGCGGCGGCCAAGGTGATCGTGCTGGGCGCCGGGGTCGCCGGGCTGACCTGCGCCTACGAGCTGGGCAAGGCGGGCTACGACTGCACGGTCCTGGAGGCGCGCGACCGGATCGGCGGGCGCAGCCTGACCCTGCGCGGCGGCGACACGGTCACCGACGCCTCGGGTGAGACCCAGCGGGCCGGGTTCGGCGATGGGGTCTACTTCAACGCCGGGCCTGGCCGGATCGCGCAGTGGATGGTCACCATGGACTACTGCCGCGAGCTGGGCGTGCCGATCGAGACGTTCGTCAACAACAACGCCTCGGCCTACGTCTACAACCAGGGGATGGCGGCCCCGGTCCGGGCGCGCACCGCGCGCGCCGACCTGTACGGGTACATCGCCGAACTGCTGGCCAAGGCCACCGACACCGGCGCGCTGAACCGGCGGCTCGACCGCGACGACCGGGAGCGCCTGGTCGAGTTCCTGCGGCGGTTCGGCGACCTCGGCGAACGCCTCGACTACGAAGGTTCGCCCCGGCGCGGATACACCGTGAACCCGGGCCTGACCGAGGGCACCGCGCTGCCGTCGCCGGGGAGCCTCGCCGATGTGCTGGCCGGCGGCATCGGCAGGTCCGTGACCATGGACTTCGGCTACGACCAGGCGACCCCGATGTTCCAGCCGGTCGGCGGCATGGACGGCATCGTGGCCGCCCTCGCCCGGCAGGTCGGCGCGGACCACATCAAGACCGGCATGGCCGTCACCAAGATCACCGATCTGCCGCACGGCGTCGAGGTCGTCTGCGGCCAGACCGTCTTCAAGGCCGACTACTGCGTCGCCGCGCTGCCGCCGAACGTGCTCGCCGGGATCCCGGGAAACCTCGGCGCCGACGTCACCGCCGCGCTGCGCGTGCCCCGCCCGGTCTCGGCCGGCAAGATCGGCCTGGAGTACGGCCGGCGCTGGTGGGAGCTGGACGACCGCATCTACGGCGGCGTAACCGAGACCGACCTCGACATCACCCACATCTGGTACCCCTCGCACGGCTACCACTCGGCCCGGGGCCTGGTCGTCGGCTACTACGCCACCGACGAGAACGCCGTCGCCTACGCCGGGCTGCCGCACCGCGAACGGCTCGCCCGCGCGCTGGCCCAGGGCGAGAAGATCCACGGCCGGAAGTACCGGGAGGAGCTGCTCTCCTCGGTGTCGATCGCCTGGGAGCGCCAGCCGCACATCGGCGGGGGATGGGTGCGCTGGCCGTCGTTCACCGGCGGGTTCGAGCTGCTACGCCGTCCGGCCGGGCGGGTCTACTTCGCGGGAGACTGGCTCACCCACCTCATCGCCTGGCAGGCGGGGGCGATGGAGTCGGCCCGCGCGGTGGTCACCCACCTGCATCGGCGGGTGCTCTCGGCACCTTCCTGAAACCGTGGTGAACCATCCGGGCCTTCTATCCGTTGACTTCACGAGCGGGGGAGCATAGGGAGGGAAAAAGTTCGGTGCTCGTGGGGCGTGGCGACGGCGTAGGGTCATGGCGAGACCTGACGTGGCCGGGCGAGGACGGGGCGGATCCGCGCCGGGGGGCGTGCGGGCGGCGATGCCGCGTGGGCACGCCGCGAATGAACGACGAGAAGGGATGATGTCGCGAGATGGGGCCGGGGAACCTTTCGTGGACATCGGCGGCCGGCAGGACCGACCTGCTGGCCGAGCCGGTGGCCGCCGCCGTCGCGGAACTGGGCGACGAGGTGCGTGTCACCGCGATCGATCCTGAGCTGGCCGACACCGCGGCCTTCTGCGAGCGATACGAGGTCGGCGCCGACGAGTCGGCCAACTGCGTGATCGTCGCGGCCAAGCGCGGCGGCGAGGTCCGTTACGCGGCGTGCCTGGTGCTGGCCACCATGCGGGCCGACGTGAACGGGGTGGTCCGCCGTCACCTGGAGGCGCGCAAGACCTCCTTCGCCCCACAGGACGACGCGGTCCGCCTGACCGGCATGGAGTACGGCGGCATCACCCCGCTGGGGTTGCCCGACGACTGGCCGGTGCTGATCGACGCCGCGGTCGCCGCCCACCCCGATGTGGTCATCGGCAGTGGCCTGCGGCGATCCAAGATCGCCCTGCCGGGGTCCGTGCTCGCCGGGCTGAAATCCGCGGAGGTGCTCGAACTCGCGAACTGAAGCCGTTTCGAGCTTGTCTAATACCTTCGATTGGGAAACCGTTGGGGCCTGCCCGATCGTGGTAATAGCGGGGAATGTGGCCTCGCGGTTCATCTCTGGGGCGGTGTTTGAGCCGGTATGGTGCTTCATGCCATGAATCAGGACGACCGACTAGGACCTTACCGGCTGCTCAGGCGGCTCGGTGAAGGCGGTATGGGTGTTGTCCATCTGGCCGTTGATCGGCAGGGCCGTGAGGTCGCGGTCAAAGCGCTGCGGCCCGAGGTCATGGGCGACGATGTGGCGCGCCGCCGGCTCGCCCGTGAGGTCGAGACCATGCGCCGGGTGCGCAGCGAGTACATCGCCGAGGTCGTCGACGCCGATGTGACCGGTCACCGTCCGTACATCGTGACCCGATACGTTCCCGGGCAGCCGCTCGACGATCTGGTCAAGGAAGAGGGGCCGCTCGGCGCCGCCGCGCTGCTCAAGGTGGCCAGGGGGGTCGCCGTCGCGCTCGCCGCCGTCCACGCGGGCGGCGTCATCCACCGCGACCTCAAGCCGGGCAACGTCATGATCCTCGACGGCGAGCCCGTGCTCATCGACTTCGGCATCGCCCAGGCCGTCGACGCCACCCGGCTGACCCAGACCGGCATGTTCATCGGCACCCCCGGCTACCTCGCCCCGGAGATCATCGAGGGCCAGGAGGCCGGTCCCGAAGTAGACGTGCACGCCTGGGCGGGCACCATGCTGTTCGCGTGCAGCGGCCAGCCGCCCTTCGGCAAGGGCACGCTGGAGATGATCTTCTACAACATCACGGCGGGCAAGGCCAACATCGACGCCGCCCCGCCGGTCATCCAGCCGGTGCTGCGCGCCGCCCTGCAGCGCGACCCGGCCAGGCGTCCCAAGGCCGCCGAACTGGCCGACCAGATCGGCCGGCTGATGCCGAGGGCCGGGGGCCGGCCCCGGATGCCCGACGAGATCACCACGGTCCCCGATGTCACCGCCCGCGACTCCGCCCAGGAAAGGGCACAGGAGCGCAGCCGCGACGTCGCGTGGCGGCCAGGTCAGGGAGAGGGCGACGTTCCCACCCCGCCGGTCGGCCCGTCCCGCTCCCAGGTGCTGCGGCCTGAGCAGGAGCCGCGCAGGCCCGAGCCCTCCCGCGACCACGACTACGTCTCGCTGCTCGGCGAGCAGCCCGGCCCCGACACCGGCGACCCCTTCCCCACCCGGCGCGTGCCGCCGGAGGAGCTGCGCCAGATCCGCCAGGGCGTCGGCGGCCAGGACCGCCCGGCGTGGGACACCCCGACGCAGGGCGACCAGGCGGCCATGCCCACGGGGGCCCAGGGGTGGGACGTTTCCACCCAGGCCGACGCCGCCGCGCGGCCCACCCCGCCACCGGTGGGCACGCCGGTGCCCCCCGGCCGTCCGCATACGCCCGACGGCGATATCCCCACCCAGCGGGTGCGGCCCGGCGACATCCCCGAGTACATCAGGAACTACCCGACCCCCGGGTACAACCAGCCGCAGTACTCCAGCCCGTACGGCCAGCCGAATCCGCAGCCGAATCCGCAACATGGCGCGCAGCCTCCGCAGGGGCCGCCCGGCTACGGCCAGGGCGGATACCCCGGGCAGCAGCAGACGCCCTACGCCCCGCCGTACCCGCAGCAGGGCGGGGCCGGATACCCGGGGCACGGCTCGCAGCAGCCGTCCCAGCAGCCTGTCCAGCAGCAGAGCACCCAGCAGGGCGGTCGTGCGGCGCAGGCCGGGCCCGGCCAGGAGGCCGGGGGGATGCTCCACCCCGGGCAGCGTCCTGGCAACCCGCTGCAACGTTCCCGCGCGTACGGCGTGGCGGCCGTGCTGCTGCTCATCGTGGTGGCGATGGCGGCGATCATCGCCCCGGTGCTGGTCGCGGTGGTGGCCATCCCGATCGCGATCGTGCTGCGCGCCGCCGACATCGCCCAGCCCGCCTTCGGCGACCGCCCGGCAGGGGCGGCGGCGCTCGACGTGGTCCGGGTGTTCACCCAGCCGCTGGCGCTGGCCAAGTCGGCGGGCATCACGCTCGCGCTGGTCCCGTACGCCCTGATCCTGGGCCTTCCGGTGACCCTGCTGCTGACCGTGCTCGTGCAGGGTATGCCTATTGAGAACGCACTGAGCTGGGGCGCGGCGGTCGCGCTCTGGACGATCTGCGCGGGCCCCGGTGTGGAGGGGCCGGGCCGGCAGATGCGCCGCACACTGGCGTCACTGGTCCCGGGGCGGACCCCGGCCACCGTGGTGGCCGGAGTGCTCGCGGGGGTGGCGCTGCTGCTGACCGTGCTGGCGGTCGGCACGGTGAGGGAGGGATCCACGCCCGCGCAGTTCGCACCGATCGGAGTCGACACGGTGACGTCACAACTCAGCGAACTTCGGCACAAGGCGGACCAATGAACTCGGGGGACATCCGCGCACCCGAGATGGTGGGCCGTTACCGGCTGATCCGCAAGATCGGCGAGGGCGGCATGGGCGTCGTCTACCTTGGGGTCGACGACGAAGGCACCGATCTCGCGGTCAAGATCCTGCACCCGCACGTCGCGGCCGACCTCAAGGCCCGCGACCGGCTGACCCGTGAGGTCGAGACCATGCGCCGGGTGCGCAGCCCGCACGTCGCCGAAGTGGTCGACGCGCAGCTCTCGGGGGCGCAGCCGTTCATCGCGACCAGGTTCGCGCCGGGGCGCACGCTGGAGGAGACCGTCCTGACCGACGGCCCCCTGTCGGCCGCCGAGGTCATCCGGCTGGCCAGGGGCCTGTGCGCGGCGCTCGTCGCGATCCACGCGGCCGACGTCATCCACCGCGACCTGAAGCCGGCCAACGTGATCCTGGTCGGCGGCGAGCCGCTGGTCATCGACTTCGGCATCGCCCACCTGGTGAACGCCACCCGGCTGACCCAGACCGGGATGTTCGTCGGCACGCCCGGCTACCTGGCGCCCGAGATCATCCGCGACTCCGAGATCACCCAGGCCGCCGACGTGCACGCGCTGGCCTCCACGGTGTTCTTCGGCGCGACCGGCAAGCCGCCGTTCGGCACCGGCACGTTCGAGTCGGTCTGCTTCAACATCATGAACGGCAACGCGCGGATCGACGACGCGCCTGGCTGGCTGCGCGGCTGGCTGCGCGCGGCGCTGTCGGTGGAGCCGGGCACCCGGCCCTCGGCGCGCGGCCTGCTGCAACTGTCACGTTCCCTGGACCCCACGGTCACCGCGTTCCACGACACCGGGCCGGCGCCGGTGCGCGAGCAGACCCGCGTGCTGGGCGTGGAAGACCCCCGCACCACCGTGGCCCCGCCGCCACCGCCACCGGGCAACGGCACCCGCGTGATCGACCACGAGGACAGCTTCTCCGATCTGCTGCCGCCCGTGGACTACGCGAAGCCGGAACGGCGTCAGAAGGACCGTTCCCAGCGCGCGGCGCCGCCCGCGCCGCCTCCGGCCGCCGTGCCGCCCTACGTCCCGGCGGGAGCGCCGCCGCCCTATCCGGACCAGCGGGTGGCGGGCTACCCGCCGCCGCAGCCGACAGGGCCGCCTCAGCCGTACGTGCCGCCGCCGCAGGCCAAGCCGTACCAGCCGCCGGTCGAGCGACGCCAGCCGTACCGGGTGGGGCATCCGTTGATGGCCGCGCTGCTGCTGGTGAGCCTGGTCGGGGCCGCCCGCATGCTGCCCGTGCTGGTCAGCGCGTTCACGATCGTGCTGGTGCTGTGCCTGCGGGTCGGCGAGCACCTGTTCGGCGACCTCGCCGAGCGGCGCAAGGTGCGCGGCAACAGCGGCGCCGACCCGGTGCTGGCCGTGCTCGGCACTCCCTGGGCGCTGATCAAGGCGGTCTTCGGCACGCTGCTGCACGTGCCGCTGGCGGCGATGTTCGGCATGTGCGTGTGGGGCGTGCTCGCCTACGGCACCGGCATGGGCACCAACCCGTCCGCCGCCTGGGCGGCGAGCGCGTTCTGCGCGGGGCTGTTCGTGCTGCCCGGCGGCGGCAAGCCGCGCAGGGCGGTGGCCAGGGCGCTGACCGGGGTGATCCGCAGCCCCGGGGCCGGCATGGTCGTGGCCATCGCGCTGGGCGCGCTGGCGCTGCTGGTGATGCTCACCGCGTTCGGCACGGCTCCGTCGTTCACGCCGTGGAAGGCGCCCCAGGAGGTCATCGAGAGCCTTCAGGACGAGTTCCGCAGACGCACCGACGGGGCCACGATCGGCGCGGTGGATCTGGTCACCGGCCTGGTCGACGATCTGCTGAGCAGCCTGGGCCTGGGGTTCTTCTCGCCCTGGTCGTGAGACGAGGCCGCGCCCTCCGCCCGAGTCGCGTGCGGCGCGGCCGTATGTGGGGCACGATGAAGATGGCGGAGGGAGTGTCATGGGCGGCCCTGACGGGGAACACCTGGGCGCGTACCGCCTGCTCTCGTCGATCGGAGCGGGCGGGTTCGGAGAGGTCCATCTGGCGCTCGACCCCGAGGGCCGCACGGTGGCGGTGAAGGTCCTGCATCCGCACGTCGCGGCCGACGCGGGCGCGCTGGCGCGGCTGTCGCGCGAGGTGGAGACCATGCGCCGGGTGCGCGGCGACAACGTGGCCGAGGTCCGCGACGCCTCGCTCGGCGGCAGGCGTCCCTATCTCGTCACCCGTTACGTCCAGGGCAGGCCGCTGAGCACGCTGGTCGCCGAGGAGGGGCCGATCGGGGGCGACGGGCTGCTGGCGCTGGCCAGGGGGCTGGCGGCGGCGCTCACGTCCATCCACGGCGCGGGGGTGGTCCACCGCGACCTCAAGCCGGCCAACGTGATCGTCGCGGACGGCGTGCCGGTGGTCATCGACTTCGGCATCGCGCACGCGCTCGACTCCGTGTCGGTCACCGCCTCGGGCGCGGTGCTCGGCACCCCCGGATACCTGGCGCCCGAGGTGATCGAGGGCGCGGAGTCGGGGGCCCCGGCCGACGTGTTCGCGTTCGCGGCGACGCTGGCCTACGCGGCGACGGGGCGCCAGCCGTACGGCATCGGGCCCGCCTCCGCGGTCGCCTACCGGGTGGTCCACCAGGAGCCCGACCTCGACGGCGTGCCCGAGTGGCTCATGCCGCTGCTGCGTGAGTGCCTGGTGCGCGAGCCCGCGATCCGGCCGACGTCGGCCCAGGTCGCCGCGCGCGTGGGCGCCCCGGCCGCGCTCGCCGGAACCCTGGTGGGCGCCGTCCCGCCGGTCGCCTCGGACGGCGGCGGCGGCGCGGGCGCGCCGGGTGTGGCCGAGATCACCGACGTGCACGCGCTGTCCACCCGCCAGGTCGGGCAGGCGCAGCGCCCCGGCCGCACCACGCCGGAAGACGCCAGGGCCAAGCAGGCCGCGAAGGTCCGCACCCGCTGGGTGATCGGGTCGGGCGCGGTGGCGGCGCTGGCCGCGGCGGCGGCGTCGGACAACCTGCCTGAGGTGTCGCTCCTGGTGCTCGCCGCGTACGCGCTCGGGGTGCTCGGCGACGCCGCGGTCGGGCTGCTGTCGCGAGAAGGGCCGCAGCGCAGGCGCGTGGTGATCGACGTCGGCAGCGGGGTCGGCACAGTCCTGCTGTGGCTGGTGCTGAGCAGTGTCTTCAGCACGTTCACGCTGGTGCTGGCGCTCGGCACGGTGGTCTTCGTCCTGCTGGTGCTGGTCCTCGCCGGTTGAGGGCACCCGGTCGCCGTCAGCGGAATAATGTTCGGTATTCTGGTCGTATGTGAGACTGCGCGAGCGGCCTGAACGGTGGGTTTGCCGGGAAGCTACTGCTGGGTAACATAACGGTGGGTGAGGCCGGGGAGCCTACCCGCTGTCGGCCCGCCATTCGTCGCCTGGCAGTCTTGGCAGCGAGAGTGTTGAAGCGCAGCAAACGTGAAAGCGCGAAGTGGGAAATACCGTCCGGAGGCCATGGACCCCATGAACATCGTCGTCTGCGTCAAGCAGGTCCCTGACACGGCGACCGAGCGAAAGCTCAGGTCGGATGACAAGACCCTCGACAGAGACGCCGTGGACGGCGTCATCAACGAGCTCGACGAGTACGCCGTAGAGGAGGCGCTGAAGCTCAAGGAGGCTCACGGCGGCGACACGACGGTGACCGTCCTCACCATGGGGCCCGCCAAGGCGAGCGAGACCATCCGCAAGGCCCTGGCGATGGGCGCCGACAAGGCGGTCCACCTGATCGACGACGCCCTGCACGGCTCGGACGCGTTGTCCACCTCGTATGCGATGGCGCAAGCCCTGGCCAAGACCGGCTTCGACCTGGTCGTGCTGGGCTCGGAGTCCACCGACGCCCGCACCGGCGTGCTGGCCGCGATGCTGGCCGAGCGGCTCGGCGTCCCGCAGCTCACGCTGGCCAAGAAGGTCGAGGTGGACGGCACCGCGATCACCATCGAGCGGGTCGCCGAGTACGGCTACGACAAGGTCCAGGCCACGCTGCCCGCCGTCGTCTCGGTGGTCGAGAAGATCAACGACCCCCGCTACCCGTCCTTCAAGGGCATCATGGCGGCCAAGAAGAAGCCGGTCGAGACGCTCTCCATCGCCGACGCGGACATCGCGGGCGACCAGGTCGGCCTGGCAGGGGCCTGGAGCGAGGTGGCCGAGTTCGCCACCGCCCCGCCGCGCGCGGCGGGCACGATCGTCAAGGACGAGGGCGACGGCGGCACCAAGACCGCCGACTACCTCGCCACCAAGAAGTTCATCTGAGGACGGGGAGTAACGCAACGATGTCGGAGGTTCTCGTTCTCGTCGAGCACGTCGACGGCGAGGTCAAGAAGGTCACCCTCGAACTGCTCGCGCTGGCCCGCACCCAGGGTGAGGCCAGCGCCGTGTGGGCCGGCCCCGGGTACACCCCCGAGGCCCAGGCGAAGCTGGCCGGGCACGGCGCGGAGAAGATCTACGTCGCCGACGCCCAGGAGATCACGGACTTCGTGGTCGCGCCCAAGGCCGAGCTGCTCGCGCAGCTCGTCGCCGAGAAGTCCCCGGCGGGCGTGCTGATCGCCGCCACGCCGGAGGGCAAGGAGATCGCCGGGCGCCTGGCCGTCAAGACCGACTCCGGTGTGCTCACCGACGCGGTGGGGCTCGGCGCGGGCTTCGTCGCCGAGCAGTCCGTGTTCGGCGGCGGCGTCAACGTCAAGTCCAAGGTCGCCAAGGGCACCCCGATCGTCGCTGTCCGGCCCAACTCCGTCGCGCCCGAGCAGGTCGCGGGCGCGGGCGCGGAGGAGCGGGTGAGCGTGGCGCTGTCCGACGCCGCCCGTGGCGCGCGGATCGTGGAACGCGTCAAGGAGGCGAAGGGCGCCCGTCCGGAGCTGACCGAGGCCGCGATCGTGGTCTCCGGTGGCCGTGGCGTCGGCTCCGCCGACGACTTCGCGCTCATCGAGCGCCTCGCCGACGCGCTCGGCGCGGCCGTGGGCGCCTCCAGGGCCGCCACCGACGCCGGCTGGTACCCGCACCAGTTCCAGGTCGGGCAGACCGGCAAGACGGTCTCCCCGCAGCTCTACATCGCGGTGGGCATCTCCGGTGCGATCCAGCACCGCGCCGGCATGCAGACCGCGAAGACGATCGTGGCGATCAACAAGGACGCCGAGGCCCCGATCTTCGAGCTGGCCGACTACGGCGTGGTGGGCGACCTCTTCCAGGTGGTCCCGCAGCTCGCCGACGAGATCGGCAAACGCAAGTAGCTCAGGCCGCCGCCGGTTCCCGCACGGCCTCCGGGCGGGAACCGGCGGCGTCGTCATGCTGAGCGCCGGTCGCGGTGGCCGCCTGCCTGGCGCGCACGCGCGGGAGCAGGCGGGCCGCGACCGCGATCACCACGCCCAGCGCCACCGCCGTGAACAGGGCGGTCCGCAGCGATGCGTGCCCGGACAGGAAGCCGATCACCACCGGCCCGAGCAGCAGGCCCGCGTAGCCCATCGCGCCGGTCTGCGCGATGGCCGGTCCAGGCGAGGTCGTGGCGGTCCCGGCGAGGGACAGCGCGACCGGTGAGATCGTCGCCACCGCGACGCCCACGAACGCCATCCCCGTCAGCGCCAGCGCCGCCGTGGGCGCGCTGATCACAAGTGTGAAGGTGGCCGCCGTCGCGAGCCCGGAGGCCGTCAGCAGGGCGGGTGCGCCGAGGCGGGCGCGGAGCCGGTCACCGGCCAGCCGCCCGGCCAGCATGCCGGCCTCGAAGAGCGGGTAGCCCAGAGCGGCCAGCGCCTCCGGAGCGCCCAGCGAGTCGCGGAGGTACAGCCCGTTCCAGTCGGCGACGGTGCCCTCGACCATGAAGGCGCAGAAGGCGATCACGCCCAGCAGGTAGACCACGGGCGGGACGCGGCGCCTGCCGTCCCTTGAGGGGTCCTTCCGGGCGCGCCGGGGCTCGGCGAGATAGGCGCGGCCCACGATCAGCAGCGGGGGCAGCGTCAGCGCGGCCATCAGGGCCAGGTGCGCGCCGTACGGCAGGCCGGTCCCGATGGCCAGCGTGCCGAGCAGGCCCGCCGAGATCGCGCCCACGCACCAGCCCGCGTGCATGCCGTTCATCAGGTGCCGCCCGGCCGCCCGCTCGACCACCGAGCCCTGCGCGTTCATCGCGATGTCCAGCGTCCCGAAGGCCATGCCGAACGCCGCCGCGGCGGCCAGCAGGGCCGGCAGGTCGGGCGCGAACGCCACGCCGACCAGGGTCGCCGCGCACAGCGGCCCGGCCGCCCGCAGCACCGCGCGGCTGCCCGCGCGGGCCATCACCGAGCGCATCGCCTGCATGGTCACCAGCGCCCCGACACCCCAGGCGAGCAGGACCGCGCCGACCGCTCCCTCGGTCAGCCCGAGCCGATCGGCGAGCGCGGGGATGCGCACGGTGAAGCTGCCGCACAGCAACCCGGCAAGGACGAAGGTGACAATCGCCCCGAAGCGGGCCGTCCTCAGCTCGCGGGTCATCATCGCTCCTTTCCTGAGGTCTTGAAGGTGCTCACGATCGCGTTTCGGCGGTCGTGAAATGGGCACAGAAAAGCAGGTCGCCCGAACGGCCCGGGCCGTGAGGGCGACCACCAATGGGGCGCTCCGACAGTGGGGGTGCTCAGGCGTCAGCCGAGCATCGCCAGCAGGCGCCCCTCAAGATCGCGGTAGTGCTCCGCGGAGTAGAGCTCCGGAGTGTGGGAGGCGACCTCCCAGACCCCCTCGCAGGCCAGCCTGACGACCTCCGACACCGCGGGATCCGGCTCGCCGGCCAGCCCCTCCGAATGCCATCGGGCCATCGCCGCCCGCAGTGGCGCGAGCAGTTCCGGATCACCGGCCGCCCCGGTCACCACCGCCCAGCGGCGCACCCGCCCGGTGCGCAGCACCGCGAACGTCGCGCCCACATAGCGTTTGGTGTAGGTGTCGAGACGGGGAGCCTGCTCGGCCATGAGCTGGTCGAAGTCGGCGATCAGCCGCTCCACCAGGCCCTTGATCAGCGCGTCCTTGCTGTTGAAGTGATAGAGAAGGCCGCCCTTGCTGACGCCGGACGCCTGGGCGACCGCGGCCAGCGTCAGGGCCTGCGCGCCCTGCTCGCCGAGCAGGGCCTCGGCGGCGTCGAGCAGCTCGTTCCTTCTCACCCATTTACTGTACCGTCCGGACGGTACACTAAGCAAACCCGGCAGTTAACCTACGGCTCTTCGCGGCTACTCTTGGGATCGTGCATCTGGCCTATCTCGACCACGCGGCGACCACGCCGATGCGACCCGAAGCGATCGCGGCGATGACCGAGCAGCTTGGGCAGGTCGGCAACGCCTCGTCACTGCACGCCGCCGGGCGGCGCGTCCGCCGGGTCGTCGAGGAGTCCCGGGAGGCCATCGCGCACTCCCTGGGCGCGCGACCCAGCGAGATCGTCTTCACCGCCGGCGGCACCGAGGCCGACAACCTCGCCGTCAAGGGCCTGTACTGGGCCCGCAAGGCCGCCACCGGCGCCGACCGCGTCCTGCTCAGCGCGGTCGAGCACCACGCGGTGCTCGACGGCGCCCAATGGCTCGCCGAGCGCCAGGGGGCCAGGGTGGAACTCCTGGAGGTCGACGCGCTGGGCCGGGTCCACCCCGACACGCTGCGCGCCGCCATCGAGCGCGATCCCGCGAGCGTCGCCATGGTCAGCGTCATGTGGGCCAACAACGAGGTAGGGACGATCCAGCCGCTCCGGGTGCTCGGGGCCATCGCCCACGACCACGGCGTCCCGCTGCACACCGACGCCGTGCAGGCCATCGGCCAGCTCCCCGTGTCGTTCTCCGGCTCAGGAGCCGACGCCCTCACGCTGTCCGGGCACAAGGTGGGCGGTCCGATCGGCGTCGGCGCGCTGTTACTGGCCAGGGGCATCGACCCCGTCCCCGTGCTGCACGGCGGCGGGCAGGAGCGCGACGTGCGCTCCGGCACGCTCGACGCCCCGGCCATCGCCGGACTCGCCGCCGCTGTGACCGCCGCCGTGGCGGGTCAGGAGGAAGAGGCCAAGCGGCTGACCGAGCTGCGCGACGAGCTGATCAGACGGGTGCGCGCGGCCGTCCCCGACGTGGTGCTGAACGGCGACCCCGACGACCGCCTGCCCGGCAACGCCCACTTCTCCTTCCCCGGCTGCGAAGGAGACGCGCTGCTCATGCTCCTCGACGCCAAGGGCGTCGAGTGCTCCACCGGCTCGGCCTGCTCGGCGGGCGTGGCGCAGCCGTCGCACGTGCTGCTGGCCATGGGCACCGGCGCACCGGCCGCGCGCGGCTCGCTGCGCTTCACGCTCGGCCACACCTCCACCGAGGCCGACGTCGACCGCCTGGCCGAGGTCATCGCCCCCGTGGTGGAACGAGCCCGCCGCGCCGGGCTGAGCTGACGCCCAGCCCGCCAGGCCGGAGCGGTCAGGACAGGAACGGGGCGACGGCGGCCCAGCCCGGGTCGTCGTCCACCTCGATCTCGGCCGTGCCCTCCTTCCACGAACTCACCAGCTCACCGGCGCGCTCGGCCACGTCGCTCTCGGAGTCGGTGTAGATGTGCACCTCGCGCTGCCCGCCCGCGGTCACGTGCGCGGCCACGACGGCCGGGCGCTCGGCCAGCGCTTCCGCCAGGCGCTCCTCGAACCCGCGCAGCGCGGCCAGCGACTCGCCCTCAGGCAGCCCGTCGGCGTCGCGGTGCGCGTACGGCAGGCCGATCGCGACGTGCCGGTCGAACAGCGGATGATCGACCTGGCGCAGCGGGTAGCGGACCGTGGCGATCAGCTTGGCGCCGTCGGCCGTGCGGCCCTCCATCAGCGCCCACTGCTCCTCGTCGAACTCGGCGGCCACGTCGGCCACCACGCTCGGCAGGTGCACGGCGGCCACCGCGTCGATCGGCTGGAACGCCGCCGGACGGATCTCGCCCACCCAGCGGGCCACGTCGTCCTCGCCGAGCAGCCAGTCCAGCGCCAGGAGGGTGGCCTCCAGGCGGGTCTCCTCGTCGAGCAGGGTGAAGATCGGGTGGTAGGCGGTGACATCGACCCTCGGCTTGCCGCGCGGGACGTGCAGGCCCATCGTCAGCTTGTCGAAGTCGAACTCGTAGCCGCCGACGTCGACGGACAGCCCGGCGGCCTCCGGGTTGGCCTGCCGGGAGGGATGGAACTCCCACCGCTCGTCGGGCTTCGGCGCGGCCCTGGCCCAGCGGTGCGCCACCGGGCGCACCTCGGGGTCGCCCGCCGCCGTGACCACGAGCGCCTGCTCGGCGTGCCGTCCGGGGGCGATCTCCCACACCAGCCCCGGATGCACCGCCGTCACGGCGGGCGCGATCCGCTCCGCCAGCTTCTCCGAGTCGCCTGCCACCAGCAGCGCGTCGAGCTCAGGACGAGCCGCGTGCCACCAGTCCCAGAATTCGCCGATCGCCTTGGAACGATCGGATCCGGACTCGGACTCCTCGCCCTTGCGGCCGAACAATCGCATGGAGGGAGCCTATCCGCTTTGCATGCGACGCCGGCGCGTCGCGGCTCACCCGCTGGTGACCGGGGTTCTTCCCGACTCGCTCATCCGCTCGTGCCTCGCTCCTTCGCTCCCCGGTCCAGAACCCCGGCGCGGGTTCGCGGTTTGCATGCGACGCCGGCGCGTCGCGGCTCACCCGCTGGTGACCGGGGTTCTTCCCGTCCTGCTCGTTGGAGGGCGGGACCCTTGGGGGGCGGGGGTGGGGATCGGGCGGGTACGCTCGATGGTGTTATGGGACTTCGTGTGCTTGCCGCCATGTCGGGCGGTGTCGATTCGGCGGTGGCCGCCGCGCGTGCGGCGCAGGCCGGGCATGACGTCACCGGTGTGCACCTGGCGCTTTCCGCCAATCCGCAGTCGTACCGCACCGGGGCGCGGGGCTGTTGCACGGTGGAGGACTCCCGCGACGCCCGCAGGGCCGCCGACGTGATCGGGATCCCCTTCTACATCTGGGACATGGCCGAGCGCTTCCACCGCGACGTCGTGGACGACTTCGTGAGCGAGTACGCCGCCGGCCGTACCCCCAACCCCTGCGTGCGCTGCAACGAGAAGATCAAGTTCGCCGCCGTGCTCGACCGGGCACTCGCGCTCGGCTTCGACGCCGTCGTCACCGGGCACCACGCCCGTCTCGCCGACGGCGTGCTGCGGCGCAGCGTGGACGACGGCAAGGACCAGTCGTACGTGCTGGCCGTCCTGACCAGGGAGCAGCTCCGGCACGCCATGTTCCCGCTGGGCGACTCCACCAAGACCGAGGTGCGGGCCGAGGCCGCCGAGCGCGGCCTGACCGTGGCCGACAAGCCCGACAGCCACGACATCTGCTTCATCGCCGACGGCGACACGCGGGGCTTCCTGGCCGAGCGCCTGGGCACCGCCGAGGGCCCCATCGTGGACGCCCTGACCGGGCAGGTCGTAGGCGCCCACAGCGGTGCCTACGCCTACACCGTCGGCCAGCGCAGGGGCCTGGGCATCGACCGGCCCTCCGGCGACGGCCGCCCGCGTTACGTGCTGTCGATCGAGCCGGTCTCCAACACGGTCACCGTGGGGCCGCGCGAGGCGCTGCGGGTCTCTTCGATCGCCTGCGAGCGCCCTGTGTGGAACGGCCCCGAGACGCCCCGCGAGCCCGCCGGGGCGGCCCGGGCGAGTACGGTCCAGCTCCGCGCGCACGGCGAGGTGTACGGCTGCCGCGCCCAGGTCTCCGGCGACACGCTGCACGTCGAGCTGGACACCCCGGCCACGGGCGTCGCCCCCGGCCAGACGGCGGTGCTCTACGACGGCGACACCGTGATCGGCTCGGCGACGATCTCCTCCGCCCTCTGAGGCCCGCCTTCCGGAAGCCCCTAGACGGTCACGCTGTCGCCGAGCTCCAGCCGCCGTAGGTCGGCCTTCTGCTTGTCGGCCTCCATGCCCAGCCAGTTGTCCACCAGTTTCAGGCCGACCTCGCTGTAGAGCGCGTCGTGCGTGGAATACGCGTGCTCGGGGCGGACCTGCCGCAGATAGTTGATCATCTCCGCCAGCTTCAGCCACGGCGCGCCCGTCGGCACGAGCAGCGTGTGCACGTCGGCCCCCGGCGGGGTGAGCGCGTCGCCCGGGTAGAAGACCGCGTCGTCCACGAAGAACCCGACGTTCTGCACCTGCGGCACGTCGGGGTGGTTGACGGCGTGCAGCTCGCCCACCGCCCGCACCCGGAAGCCCGCGGTCTCGAAGGCGTCGCCGTGGCGCACCGCCTGGATCTTCGCCGGGACCTCCGCCTCGGAGAGCTGCCCGGCGACGGCGTCGCACGTCCAGATGGTCAGCTCGGGGTTGGCGCGGGCCGCCGCGCGGAGCCGCTCGGGTTCCATGTGGTCGAAGTGCTCATGGGTGATGAGGACGGCGTCGGCGGCGTCGAGGGCCGACTCCTCGCTGAACGCCCCCGGGTCGATGACCAGGATCTTGCCATCCTTCTCCAGACGCACGCACGCGTGGCCGAACTTCGTTAGTTCCATGGGGCCTACGCTAGCTGCCGTGAGCGACTATCCCTGGAACGAGGCCACGGCGACCGGTGTGGGGTCGCATCCGGGCGAGGATCACCTGGAGGCGATGCGGGTGGTCTTCGGTGAACTGCCCGCGCTGCCGTACCTGCCTGAACTGCCCGAGCGCGGGGTCGGCGCCGACATGGTCGGCCGGGGCGCGTCGATGCTGGTCGAGCTGCCGGTGGAGGTGCAGCCGTCCGGGTGGCGGGTCGCCGACCGGCCGGGGCGCGACGCCCGCAGGGCGCGCGACCATCTGATCAGAGATCTCGACGGCATGGAGGAGGCCGCGCAGGGCTACGTGGGGCCGCTGAAGGTCCAGGTGTGCGGACCATGGACGCTGGCCGCGTCGGTCGAGCTGCGCTACGGCGACAAGATCCTGGCCGACCAGGGGGCGGTGCGCGATCTCTCCGAGTCGCTGGCCGAGGGCGTGGCCGCGCACGTGGCCGACGTCCGCACGCGGGTGCCCGGGGTGACCACGGTGATCGTGCAGCTCGACGAGCCGGGCCTGCCGGGGGTCCTGGCCGGTACGGTCCCCAGCGCCTCCGGCTTCGCCCGGCTGCCCGCCGTCGAGCCCGAGATCGCCGTGCAGCGCCTGGCGACGGTGCTGGCGGCCGCCGGAGACTTCCCGATCGTGCACTGCTGCGCGCCGCGGGTGCCTCTCGGCGTCCTGCGGCGGGCCGGGGCGCGCGGCGTCTCGCTCGACGCCGCGCTGCTGCGGCGGCGCGACGAGGACGAGATCGGCGAGGCCGTGGAGGCCGGCACCGCGCTGTTCCTGGGCGTGGTCCCCGGCACCGACACCCGCCTGCTCGATGTGGGCGTGGTGGCCAAGCCCGCCAGGGAGCTGTGGCGGCGGCTGGGGTTCCCCTCCTCGACGCTGGCCTCCCAGGTCGTGCTGACCCCCGCGTGCGGGCTGGCCGGGGCCTCGCCGCGCTATGCCAGGGCGGCGCTGGCCAAGTGCCGCGAGTCGGCCGTCGTACTCCGCGAAGACCCCGGAGAGTAGCGGCGCGGCGTCCCGGCATTCGCCCAGGGCGCTCGTTGTCGGCGGTCGGCGGTACGTTTCTCCTGTACGTCAGCACAGAGGGGAGTGGTGGCCATGAGCGCCGACGCCGAAGGTGTCGAGACCGGTGCGAGTGCTCCGGCGAGAGAGCGGCACGCCGAGCTGGCCGAGCTGCTCGACGAGGCGAGCTGGCGCTACTACGTGCTCGACGCGCCCACCGCCAGCGACGCCGAGTACGACGGGTGGATGCGTGAGATCCGCGCGCTGGAGGAGGAGCATCCGGCCCTCCGCACCCCCGACTCGCCGACGCAGCGGGTCGGCGCGCCGATCTCCACCGACTTCGCGCCGGTGACCCACCTGCGCCGGATGGAGAGCCTCGACAACGCCTTCACCGCCGACGACCTCGCCGCCTGGACCACCAGGGCGGAGAAGCTGGCCGAGGGCGACGCCGGCCCCTACCTGTGCGAGCTGAAGATCGACGGGCTGGCCGTCGCGCTGGTCTACGAAAAGGGACGGCTGGTCAGGGGCGCCACCCGGGGCGACGGCCGTAGCGGCGAAGACGTCACGCCCAACGTCCGCACCATCCGCGACGTCCCCGACCGGCTGACCGGCCCCGGCGTGCCCGACCTGCTGGAGGTGCGCGGCGAGGTCTTCCTGCCGGTCGAGGGCTTCAAGCGGCTCAACGAGCAGCTCGTCGCGGCGGGCAAGCCGGCGTTCGCCAACCCGCGCAACTCCGGCGCGGGCTCGCTCCGCCAGAAGGACCCGCGCGTCACCGCGCAGCGCGACCTCCGCATGATCGCGCACGGGGTGGGCGTCTGGCAGGGCGGCGAGCCGGAGCCGAGCTCGCAGTCGGAGGTCTATCGGCGGCTGGCCGAGTTCGGGCTGCCGGTCAGCGGCCTCTACCAGGTGGTCACCGGGCTGGCCGAGATCACCGGCTACATCGAGCACTACCGCGAGCACCGCCACGATCCCGAGTACGAGATCGACGGCGTGGTGGTCAAGGCCGACCGGCTCGACGTGCAGCGCGAGCTGGGTTCCACGAGCCGCGCGCCGCGGTGGGCGATCGCGTACAAGTACCCGCCGGAGGAGGTCAACACCGAGCTGCTCGACATCCAGGTGGGGGTGGGGCGCACAGGGCGGGTCACGCCGTACGGCGTGATGAAGGCCGTCGTGGTGTCCGGCTCCACGGTCGAGCGGGCCACGCTGCACAACGCCTCCGAGGTCGTCCGAAAGGGCGTACTGATCGGCGACACCGTGGTGCTGCGCAAGGCGGGCGACGTGATCCCCGAGATCGTCAAGCCGGTGGTCGAGCTGCGCGACGGCACCGAGCGCGAGTTCGTGATGCCCACGCACTGCCCCGAGTGCGGCACCGAGCTGCGCCACATGAAGGAGGCGGACATCGACATCCGCTGCCCCAACGCGCGCTCCTGCCCGGCCCAGTTGCGCGAGCGCATCTTCTTCGCCGCCGGGCGGGGCGCCTTCGACATCGAGTCGCTCGGTTACGTCGCGGCCACCGCGCTCACCCAGCCGCTGCCGCCGGAACGGCCGCCGGTCCGCACCGAGGCCGACCTGTTCGACCTGAAGATCGACGAGCTGCTGCCGATCCGCACCAAGGTCCGCGACGCCCGCACCGGCCTGCCCAAGCTCGACCCGAAGACCGGCGAGGAGAAGGTCGTCACCTTCTTCGCCAACCAGAAGGGCGAGCCCAAGAAGCTCACCGAGGAGCTGATCAAGCAGCTCGACGTCGCCAAGCGGCAGCCGCTGTGGCGGGTGCTGGTGGCGCTGTCGATCCGGCACGTCGGGCCGACCGCCGCGCAGGCCCTCGCCGCCGAGTTCGGCGACCTCGACCGCGTGTTCACCGCCGAGGAGGACGAGATCGCCCGCGTCGACGGCGTCGGCCCGACCATCGCCGCCTCCGTCAAGGAGTGGTACGCGGTCGACTGGCACCGCGAGATCGTGGAGCGGTGGCGGGCGGCCGGGGTGCGGATGGCGGACGACGCCCCCGCCGAACCGGCCGAGCGGCCCGCCCAGATCCTCGCCGGTCTCACGTTCGTCGTCACCGGCACGCTCGCCGACTTCACCCGAGAGGCGGCGGGCGACGCGCTGCGGGCACTCGGCGGCAAGGTCACCGGATCGGTCTCCAAGAAGACGAGTTTCGTCGTCGTCGGCGAGAACGCCGGGTCGAAACAGGAAAAGGCGATCGAGCTGGGCGTGCCCACCCTCGACGAGGCGGCCTTCCGGGTGCTGCTCGCGAAGGGCCCCGATGCCGTCCGGCCCGCGGAGGAGGGCTGACCCACCCCTTTTGGGACGGGTGGTAATAGCGGGGCAATTCTCGCTATCGCGGCTCTGTCTCCGCTTTGCCCCATAAATGTCGCGGCGGGGAGTTATGGTGACCATCATGCGTTTCGGGGGCGCAGGACTTGTGGGACCGCCATCCCATCTCGCCGCCGGGCGGGAACCCCGCGACGGTCATCGAGCGGACAGGAGACAGAGATCGCTTCCATCCATCGCGAGATCGTGATCGACGCTCCACCGGAGACGGTGCAGGGGCGAAGGCGGCGGGTCCCCATATCCTCCGCCGGCACGGCGGGCACTGCCGAAACTTATGGCGACGCCCGAAATAGGTAGACGAAATTTCCGAAATATCAGTCACGCAGCGCAGCCAGTACGTGACGGGATCCGGGTAAATCTCGCTCTCTGTGGGCGGGATATGCGCAAACAGTGACATCCAGGTCAAAAACACCCGTGACTCACCGTACGCAGCCGGTTTCGCGAAGTGGCCCAGAGGTCGTACCCTCCCATAGTGACCTCCTGGGGGTTTCGTTACTCATGACCGACCCGACCGATACACGCGACACCGGACCCCGCGTCGGCTCACCGCTGTGGGCCTACCTGGCGGCCGTCACCACGATCGGCTTCACCACGCTGGCCGTGGCCCTGGCGCTGCTCGAACCCGCGGAGCCGCTGGGGCTCACCGGCGTGCCGCTGTTCTGGGTGCTCAGCGCCCTGGTCGTGCTCGGCGAGCTGCGGCCCGTCGTGGTCTCCTCCTCCTCGGTGGTCAACGGGACGTACCCGTCGGTGATGTTCACCTTCGCGGTGCTGCTGCACTACGGCCTGCCGGTCGCGATGCTGCTGCACGCCGTCGCCGTCCTGGTCAACGGCGTGGTCACCCGCAAGGCCTGGCACCGCGTGATGTTCAACATCGCGCAGGTGACGCTGGCCGGCACGGCCGCCGCCGTGGTGCTGACCACCTTCGGCATCCACCCCGGCCCGATGGCCCCCTACGTGCCCACCGGGGGCGACCTGGGCGTGATCGCCGTCGCCGCCGCCGCCTACTTCCTGGCCCGCGCCATGCTGGTCTGCTGGGCCGTCTCCCTCCACGAGCGGCGTTCGGTGCTGCGCGTGATCAGGGCCACCATCGGCCACCAGGCGCTCGTCTACGCCGGGCTGCTCGGGCTGGCCCCGCTGGTGGTGGTCGTGATGACCCACACGCCCGCGCTGGTCCCGCTGTTCGTCGCGCCGCTGGTCGCGGTCTACTTCACCGCCTCCATGTCGATGCGCCGCGACCACCAGGCCCTGCACGACGGCCTGACCGGCCTGCCCAACCGCAAACTGCTGCTGCTGCGCACCGAGGAGGCCATCGCCGAGGCGCGCGGCGAGGAACGGGTCGGCCTGTTCCTGCTCGACCTCGACCGGTTCAAGGAGGTCAACGACACGCTCGGGCACCCGGTCGGCGACCGCCTGCTGCAGATCGTCGCCCACCGCCTCACCCACAGCGTGCGGCCCGGCGACGTGGTGGCGCGGCTCGGCGGCGACGAGTTCGCGGTGCTGCTGCCGTCGATCAGGGACGCCGCCGCCGCGCGGGAGGTCGCCGCGCGGCTGCGGGTCGCGCTCACCGAGCCGGTGCGGCTGGAGGGCATGACCTTCGACCTCGACGCCTCCGTCGGCATCGCCCTGCACCCCGACCACGCGCCCGACTTCCAGCTCCTGCTGCAACGCGCCGACGTGGCGATGTACCTGGCGAAGGAGGGGCGCACCGGGGTCGAGACCTACGTGGCCGACCGCGACCGCAACTCGCCCGAGCGCCTGCTGCTGCTCGGCGACCTGCGGCGCGGCCTCGACTCCGGCGAGCTGACCTTGCACTACCAGCCCAAGATCGGCCTGGGCACCGGCCGGGTCGTCGGCGTGGAGGCCCTGCTGCGCTGGTCGCACCCGACCCGGGGGCTGATCTCCCCGGCGGACTTCGTCCCGCTCGCCGAACAGTCGTACCTGATGCGGCAGCTCACCCAGTACGTCATCGACGCGGCGCTGAAGCAGGCCGCGCAGTGGTGGGACACCGGGCTCAGGGTGCAGGTCTCGGTCAACGTCTCGGCCCGCGACCTGCTGGACAGCGGCCTGCCCGAGCGCCTGGCCGCCGGTCTCGGCCGGTACGGCCTGCCCCCCACCGCCATCCAGCTTGAGGTCACCGAGCGGATCCTGATGACCGACCAGGCCTACACCGCCGACATGATCCGCGCCCTGGTCGACCTCGGCGTGCCGCTCGCCCTCGACGACTTCGGCACCGGCTACTCCTCGCTGGTGCGGCTGCAGCGGATGGCCGTCTCCGAGGTGAAGATCGACGCCTCGTTCGTGCGCCGCCTGGGCGAGCCCGCCTGCGAGGACACCGCGCGCATCGTGCGCTCGATCATCGACCTGGTGCGCTCGCTCGGCCTGCGCTCGGTGGCCGAAGGGGTGGAGACCGACGAGGTCAGCAGGCGGCTGTCGGAGATGGGCTGCGACGTCGGGCAGGGCTGGTGGTTCTGCGCGGCGATGCCGGCCGCCGACGCCACCGCGTGGCTGCGCAGCCGCCGTACGCTGCTGGCCCCCGCGCAGGGTCCGGCCGCCGTGTTCACCGCCCCGGCGGCCGAGCGGGTCGCCGAACCCGTCGCCGACGGTGAGCCCGCCCGGGCCGCCGTCGCCAAGGCCGGGCTGAACAACGGGCTCACCGACGGCCTGGCCATGGCCGACATCTGGTGAGGCGCCGCCCCGCCTCGCGGTTATCCGGTCGGCCACGGCTGGTCACTGCCCCTAGGATGGCTGTGTCCAATCGCCATTCATGAAACGGGTTAAACGACTTATGTCCGCTATAACCCGCGACGAGGTCGCCCACCTGGCGCGGTTGTCCCGGCTGGCGCTCTCCGATGACGAGCTCGACCACTACGCGTCCCAGCTCGATGCCATCATCGCCGCTGTCGCCAAGGTGCGCGAGGTCGCCGCCGAGGACGTTCCGCCCTCGTCGCACGCGTTGCCGATCACCAACGTCTACCGTCCCGACGAGGTGCGGCCCAGCCTCACGCCCCAACAGGCGCTGTCCGGCGCCCCCGCCGTCGAGGACGACCGATTCCGCGTCCCGCGCATCCTCGGGGAGGAGGCATGAGCCTGATCCGCAAGAGCGCCGCCGAACTCGGCGAGCTGATGGCCGCGGGCGAGGTCTCCGCCGCCGAGGTCACCCGCGCCCACCTCGACCGCATCGAGCAGGTGGACGGCGAGTTGCACGCCTTCCTGCACGTCGCCACCGACGCGGCCCTCGAACAGGCCCGGGCGATCGACGACCGGCGCGCGGCCGGTGAGACCCTCGGTCCGCTGGCGGGCGTGCCCATCGCGCACAAGGACGTCTTCACCACCCGCGACATGCCGACCACGGCCGGGTCGAAGATCCTTGAGGGCTGGCTGCCGCCGTACGACGCGACGGTGACCCGCCGCCTGCGCGAGGCCGGGCTGGTGATCCTGGGCAAGACCAACCTCGATGAGTTCGCGATGGGCTCCTCCACCGAGAACTCCGCCTACGGCGGCAGCCGCAACCCGTGGGACCTCACCCGCGTGCCCGGCGGCTCCTCCGGCGGCTCAAGCGCCGCCGTGGCCGCCTACGCCGCGCCGCTGTCCACCGGCACCGACACCGGCGGCTCCATCCGGCAGCCCGCCGCCGTCACCGGCATCGTGGGCGTGAAGCCGACCTACGGCGGGTCGTCCAGATACGGCGTGATCGCGTTCGCCTCCTCGCTCGACACGCCGGGCCCGTTCGCCCGCAACGTGCTCGACGCCGCGCTGCTGCACGAGGCGTTCTCCGGGCACGACCCGATGGACTCCACCTCCATCGACGCGCCGGTCCCCGGCGTGGTCGAGGCAGCCCGGCGCGGCGACATCGCCGGGCTGCGCGTCGGCGTGGTCAAGGAGCTGGACAACGAGGGCTTCCAGCCCGGCGTCTCGGCCCGGTTCCACGAGACGGTCGAACTGCTGGAGTCGCTCGGCGCGAAGATCGTCGAGCTGTCCTGCCCGTCGTTCACCACGGCGCTGCCCGCCTACTACCTGATCGCGCCGTCGGAGTGCTCCTCCAACCTGGCCCGCTTCGACGCCATGCGCTACGGCCTGCGGGTCGGCGACGACGGCACCCGCAGCGCCGAGGAGGTCATGGCACTCACCCGGGCCGCCGGCTTCGGCTCCGAGGTCAAGCGCCGCATCATGCTCGGCACCTACGCGCTGTCCAGCGGCTACTACGACGCCTACTACGGCCAGGCGCAGAAGGTCCGCACCCTGATCGCCCGCGACTTCGAGGCGGCCTTCCACCAGGTAGACGTCCTGATCTCGCCCACCACGCCCACCACCGCCTTCCCCATCGGCGAACGGGTCGACGACCCCATGGCGATGTACCTGGCCGACCTGTGCACCATCCCGGCCAACCTGGCGGGCAACGCGGCCATCTCCATCCCCTGCGGCCTCGCCGACGAGGACGGCCTGCCGGTCGGCCTCCAGATCATGGCCCCCGTCCTCGGCGACGACCGCTGCTACCGCGTCGGCGCCGCGGTGGAGCGCGCCCTGGAATCCCGCTGGGGAGCACCCCTGCTGGCCAAGGCCCCGGAGCTGAGGAGTTCTCGATGAGCACTGAGACGCTCATGCCGTACGACGAGGCGCTGGGGCGCTTTGAGCCGGTGCTGGGCATGGAGGTCCATGTCGAGCTGGGTACGGCGTCGAAGATGTTCTGCGGGTGCAGGACCGAGTTCGGGGCGGCGCCGAACACGCAGGTGTGCCCGGTGTGCCTGGCGTTGCCCGGGTCGCTGCCGGTGGCGAACGAGAAGGCCATCGAGTCGACGATCAGGATCGGGCTGGCGCTGAACTGCTCGATCGCGTCGTGGTGCAGGTTCGCGAGGAAGAACTACTTCTATCCGGACATGCCGAAGAACTACCAGATCAGCCAGTACGACGAGCCGCTGTGCGTCAACGGTCACCTCGACGTCGACGTGGACGGCAAGGTCGTGCGGGTCGAGATCGAGCGGGTGCACCTGGAGGAGGACACCGGCAAGTCCACCCACATGGGCGGGGCCACCGGTCGCATCCAGGGGGCCGACTACTCGATCGTCGACTACAACCGCGCCGGCATCCCGCTGGTGGAGATCGTCACCAAGCCCATCGAGGGCACCGACCGGCTCGCGCCGGAAATCGCCCGGGCCTACGTGGCCGAGCTGCGCGAGCTGATGCGCGCCCTCGGCGTGTCCGACGTGCGGATGGAGGAGGGCTCGCTGCGGTGTGACGTCAACGTCTCGCTGATGCCGCGCGGCTCCTCCGAGTGGGGCACCCGGACCGAGACCAAGAACGTCAACTCGCTGCGCAGCGTGGATCGCGCGGTCCGGCACGAGATCGAGCGCCAGGCGGCCATCCTCACCGACGGCGGCCGGATCGTGCAGGAGACCCGCCACTTCCACGAGGACACCGGCGGCACGACCTCCGGGCGATCGAAGGAGGAGGCGCAGGACTACCGCTACTTCCCCGAGCCCGACCTGGTGCCGATCGCCCCCGACCCGCAGTGGGTCGAGAGCCTGCGCGAGGGGATGCCCGAGCAGCCCCGGGTGCGCCGGGCGCGGCTCCAGAGCGAGTGGGGCGCCTCCGACCTCGACATGCGGTCGATGCACAACGCCGACGCCATCGACCTGGTCGAGGCGACGGTGGCCGCGGGCGCGCCCGCCGCCGACGCGCGCAAGTGGTGGATGGGCGAGCTGGCCCGCCGCGCCAACGAGGCGGGCACCGGCCTGTCCGAGCTGGCGATCACCCCAGTCCAGGTGGCCAGGGTGTGCGCGCTGGTCGCCGAGGGCGCGGTCAACGACAAGCTGGCCAGGCAGGTGCTCGAAGGCGTGCTGGCCGGCGAGGGCGACCCCGACGAGGTCGTGGAGAGGCGCGGCCTGCGGGTGGTGAGCGACGAGGGCGAGCTGACCGCCATCGTCGACCAGGTCATCGCGGACAACGCGGCCGCGGCCGACAAGGTGCGCGGCGGCAAGATCGCCGCGGTCGGCGCGTTGGTCGGCGGCGTGATGAAGGCCAGCAGGGGCAAGGCCGACGCCGGCCGGGCCCGCCAGCTCATCCTGGAGCGGCTGGGCGTCACCGAGTAGCCCTCTGGGCGGTAAAGGCTGTGGTGGCTCGCCGTACCGCCGGTACGGCGAGCGCCAGCGCCGCTAGGGCCAGGAAGGCCACCGCCACCGGGCTGCCGACCAGCACCGCCGGATCGCCCGCGCCGATGGCCAGCGCCCGGCGGAGCTGGACCTCGGCGAGCGGCCCGAGGATCATCCCGATCACGGCGGGCGCGACCGGCAGCCCGAAGCGCCGCATGCCGTAGCCGATCACGCCGAGCACGTAGAGCACGATCAGGTCCACCCGCGAGGCGTTCAGCGCGTAGACGCCGAGGGCCGCGAACATCACGATCCCCGCGTAGAGGTAGGGGCGCGGCACCCGCAGGACCATCGCCCACGCCGGGGCCAGCGGCAGGTTCAGCACCAGCAGCATCGCGTTGCCCACGAACAGCGAGGCGATCATGCCCCAGACCAGCGCCGGGTCGTGGTCGAAGAGCTGCGGGCCGGGCTGCAGGCCGTACCGCTGGAAGGCGGCGAGCATGATCGCGGCGGTGGCGGAGGTGGGCAGCCCCAGGCTGAGCAGCGGGACGAGCGTGCCCGCCGCCGAGGCGTTGTTGGCGGCCTCCGGCCCCGCGACGCCCTCGATGGCGCCCTTGCCGTACTCCTCGCGGGCGATGCCGCGCGCCAGCCGTCGCTCCGCCGCATACGACAGGAACGTCGGGATCTCCGCGCCGCCGCCCGGCAGCGCGCCGAACGGGAAGCCGAGCACGGTGCCGCGCATCCAGGGCCGCCAGGACCGCGCCCAGTCCGACCGGCCGAGGAACGCGCGGCCCACCGGCACCACGTCGGGCGCGGCGTGACGCAGCCGGGACGCCACGTAGAGCACCTCGCCGACCGCGAACAGCCCCACCGCGACGATCACCACGTCGATGCCGTCGAGAAGCTGCGGGACGCCGAGCGTGAGCCGGGCCTGCCCGGTCTGCTGGTCGATGCCGATCAGGCCGATCGCCAGGCCGACGCCGAGCGAGGCCAGCCCGCGCACGACCGAGCGCGACAGCACCGACGACACGGCGGTGAAGGCGAGGATCGCCAGCGCGAAGTAGTCCTCCGGGCCGAAGGAGATCGCGATGTCCACGACGACCGGGGCGGCGACCACCAGCAGCGCGGTGGCGATGGTCCCGGCCACGAAGGAGCCGATCGCGGCGGTGGCGAGGGCCTGCGCGGCGCGTCCGCGCCTGGCCATCTTGTTGCCCTCCAGCGCGGTGATCATGGACGCGCTCTCGCCGGGCGTGTTGAGCAGGATCGATGTGGTGGAACCGCCGTACATGCCGCCGTAGTAGATCCCCGCGAACATGATGAACGCGCTGGCCGGGGGCACGGTGAAGGTGATCGGCAGCAGGAGCGCCACGGTCATCGCCGGGCCGATGCCGGGCAGCACCCCGACGAGCGTGCCCAGCGTCACCCCGGCGAGGGCGTAGAGCAGGTTGACGGGGGTGAGCGCGGTGGCGAACCCGTCGATCAGCAGGCCGAAGGAGTCCACTAGAGCACCCCCGAGAGCAGCCCGGCGGGCAGGGTCACGCCGAGCCCTTCGACGAAGGCGACGTGCGTGACCACGGAGAGGACGACGGCGAGACCGGCGGCACGGGCACGGCGACGCGCGCCGAGGACGACGGCCAGGCCGAAGAAGAGCAACGCGCCCCCGATGATCCAGCCGAGCAGATCGAGCGTGACGGCGAAGCCCAGGAAGATGCCACTGGTCAGGGCGACGGCCCGAAGGTCGCCGGGGGCGGAGGAGTCCATATCCTCCCCGTGCTCAGGGTCTCCCCGGCCACCGCGCAGCACGTCGATGACATAACAGACCCCGGTCAGCACGAGGGCCACCCCGACGACGACGGGAAAGAACCGGGGCCCGGGCCCAAGCGCGGCCGATGCGGTACCGACCCCTGCGGTACCGACGATCACATAAACCCCAAGCCCCAGCACCCCCACCGCCGGAACCACCTCCACGGCCCACCCCCCACCCCAGAGCGACGGCCGCCACCGCCGGCCCCCCTCGGCCATCCCAGAAGACCCTCCCGGCGCGAGGCCGGGCGCTCCGGAGCGGTCTGGCCCTCTTCCCGGGGGCGGGGAAGAAATTTTGCCGTGTGCCGCTCTCCCCGGCAGGGCGGGAGGGTCTTCGGGGGTGGGGGGCATCAGGAGGCCAGGCCCATTTCGGTGATGATGGTCTTGACCCTCGCCTGTTCGGTGGTGAGGTAGTCGGCGAAGGGGCGGCCGGTTTGGAAGGAGTCGATCCAGCCGTTCTTGCGGATCGCGTTTTGCCAGGTGGGGGAGGCATGCATGCGGGTGACGGCGTCTGTGAGGGACTTGGTCTGGGCTTCGTTCAGGCCGGAGGGGGCGACGAAGCCGCGCCAGTTGGCGAGGATCACGTTGAGGCCGCCCTCCTGGAGGGTGGGGGCGTCCACGTTGGCCAGGCGGGATGGGGAGCTGACCGCGAGTGCGCGCAGGCGTCCTGAGCGCACATGGTCGGCGAACTCGCCGATGCCCGACACCCCGGCCCCGACCTTTTCGCCGAGCAGGGCGTTCAGTGCCTCGCCGCCGCCCGAGTGCGCGATGTAGTTGACCTGTTTCGGGTCGATGCCCGCCGCCTTGGCCATCAGTCCGGCCAGGATGTGGTCGGTGCCGCCCGCCGAGCCGCCCGCGATCGGGACCTTGGCCGGGTCGGCCTTCCAGGCGGCCACCAGGTCGGCCAGCGTCCGGTGCGGCGAGGACGCCGGGACGACCACGATCTCGTACTCCTCGGTCAGCTTGGCGATCGGCGTGGTCTCGGCGAGGGTGACCTTGGACCTGTTCTGCTCGATGGCCCCGACCATCACCAGGCCCATGGTCATCAGCAGCCCGCCGTCGCCCTTCTCGCCCGCGAGCCGGGCCAGGCCGATGGTGCCTCCGGCCCCCGGCACGTTGAACACCTCGACCTTGCGGCCGGGGTCGGCGGCCTTGAGGGCCTGTTCCGCCGTGCGGGAGGTCTGGTCCCAGCCGCCGCCGGGGGCGGCCGGGGCCATGATCCGCAGCGCGGTCGGGCTCCCCGCGCCCTCCGGACGGGCTCCGCACGCGGAAAGGGCCAGTACGGCGAGCGCCAGCGCGGCGAGCCTGCGAATACGCATGGAAACTCCATCGGCGATTGTGCGAATGTGGTGTGGATGCTGAGCGCCGAAGGGGAAACCGTCGAGCCTTTGCGTGTTTGGCGTCGTATTGGCCTTATTGGTCATGAATAGGAGCTATTGGTCGTCGATCGATGCTGCCCATTGCGACGTGGTCGTTATATCCCGCTGCTTGCATGAGAACGGTGGTAGGTGGAGCGCTGCGGCGCGTGCTCAACGCGTCGCTCGGCACGCAACTCTTCTTGCTCCAGATGGTGATCGTCATCATCGCGGTGGGCGGTACCGCCGCGGTCTGGGTGCGGCACACCCGCGACCAGCTCGACCGCCAGTACGAGCAGCGGGCCCTGGCCATCGCCGAGTCGGTGGCGGGGCTGCCCGAGGTACGGGCGGCCTTCGCCGCGCCCCGGCCCGAGACGATCCTGCAGCCGATCGCCGAGGGGGTGCGGCGCGAGACCGGCGCCGACTACGTGGTGATCGCCAACAGCCGGCAGATCCGCTACGCCCACCCCAACCCGGCGCTGATCGGCAAGCGGCTGTCCACCGACGGCTCCCAGGTGCTCACCACGGGGGAGGGCTGGACCGGCATCGAGACCGGCACGCTGGGCCGGTCGGTGCGCGGCAAGGCGCCGATCTTCGACTCGGGCGGCCGGGTGATCGGGCTGGCGTCGGTGGGGGTACTGGAGGCGGAGGTCGCCGACCAGCTCGCCGCCGCGCTGCCGCCGCTGCTGTGGACGGTGCTCGCCGTCCTGGCAGCAGGGTCGGGGGCGGCGGCGCTGATCACCCAGCGGGTCCGCCGTCAGACCTTCGGCCTGGAGCCGCGTGAGATCGCCGCGCTGCTCGAACAGCGCGAGGGGATGCTGCACGGCGTCAAGGAGGGCGTGCTCGCCCTCGACCTGTCTGCCAGGGTGACGCTGGTCAACGACGCGGCCAGGGATCTGCTCGGCCTCGCGGGCGACCCGGTCGGGCGCACGCTGGAGGAGATCCCGCTGTCCGACCGCATCCGCGACGTGCTCGGCGGCGACGATCCCGGCGAGGACCGCCTGGTGCTGCGCCGTGGCCGGGTGCTGGTGCTCAACCGCACGGAGGTGGTCGTGCGCGGGCAGCACCGGGGGTGGGTGGTGACGCTGCGGGACCGCACCGAGCTGGTGCGCCTGGCCGGTGAACTAGACCAGGCGAGCAGCACCACCGAGGCGCTGCGGGCCCAGGCGCACGAGTTCGCCAACCGCATGCACACCGTGGTCGGGCTGCTCGAACTCGGCGAGCACGAGGCCGCCGTCCGGTACATCACCCAGACCACCGAGGCGTACAGCGAGTACGCCGCCGGCATCCGCGAGCGGGTGGCCGAGCCGACGCTGGCCGCGCTGCTGCTGGCCAAGTCCGCCGAGGCGGCGGAGCGCGGGGCGCGGCTGCTGGTCACCGCCGACTCGCGGGTGGAGGAGGACGCCATCGGCGATCCGCACGACGCCGTCCTCGTGGTCGGCAACCTGGTCGCCAACGCGCTGGACGCGCTGGAGACCGCCGGTGATCCGGGCACCGTCGAGGTCTTCGTCCGCACCGACGCCGACGGCCTGCACGTCAGGGTCCGCGACTCCGGCCCCGGCGTCCGCCCGGAGCTCGCCGAGGAAGTGTTCCGAGACGGTTTCACCACCAAGGCCGCCAACTCCGGGCCGCGCGGCCTGGGCCTGGCGCTGACCCGGTCCACGTGCCTGCGCCGGGGCGGCTGGGTACGGGTCCACAACGCCGACGGCGCCGTGTTCACCGCGCTGCTGCCGGTGGCCGAGAGGGAGGCGGCTCGATGATCCGGGTGCTGGTCGTGGACGACGACTTCATGGTGGCCAGGATCCACGCGGGATACGTCGGCAGGCTGGCCGGTTTCACGGTCGCGGCCTGCGCGCACACCGGGCGGGCGGCCATCGCGGCGGTCGAGGAGCACCGGCCCGAGCTGGTGCTCCTCGACATCTACCTGCCCGACATGTCCGGGCTCGACGTGCTGAAGGCGCTGCGCGGGATGGCCCGCCCGGTGGACGTCCTGGTGATCACCGCCGCCCGCGACGTGTCCACCGTGCAGGCGGCCATGCGGGGCGGCGCGGTGAACTATCTGATCAAGCCGTTCACCGCGGCGGCACTGAACGACCGGCTGACCCAGTACGCCGACACCCGGAGGCGGCTGACCGCGCTCGGCCCGGAGGCCGGTCAGGAGGAGGTCGATCGCCTCTTCGGGGCCTCGCGCCCGACCGCCCCGGCCCGTGGCCGGACGGTCTCCGGCGGCCGGGCGGTCCCCGGCCTCCCCAAGGGACTGTCCGCCGCGACCTGCGCACTCGTCGCCGCCGCGCTGCGCGGCAACGGCCCCGACCTGTCCGCCGCTGAAGCCGCCGCGCTGACCGGTCTTTCGCGAGTGAGCGCCCGCCGATACCTTGAGTATCTATGCGTCACGGGACGGGCCGAACTACGCCCGAAGTACGGCACCGCCGGGCGTCCGGAACACCGATACCGTTGGACCGGATGACCCGGCCCAACGTCGTTGATCAATGTCGCTTTTCTGTGACATCAGAGGACAGCCGTGCCGTAGGGTTGCGTGAGGAGAGGCCACGAAGCGAGAGGACGGGGGCGTGCGGAACGCCGGAGCGTCGATAGACCCGCCGACGGACCCGTTCGCTGCTATTCCCCTGCCGACCCCACCGGTCACCAAGGGCAAGTCCGCGAAGGGCGGGAAGGCGAGAGCCTCCAAGCAGCGTCCCGGTGAGTCCGGCACAGGTGGCAACGGCAACGGCCGGAAATTGCCGCCCGGGGTCTCCCCGGACATCTTCGGCCCGTCCGATTCACCGTCGGCCGGCGGCCCGGGCTCCGACGCCCCGGCCGGATCCGGCCTTCCGCCGGTGCCGCCGCCCGCCCAGCCGTGGCCGACCTCGGGCCCGCCCGAGCGCCGTCACCCCGTCCCGCTGCCCGGCTCGTCGAACGGCGCGGAGGAGCCCGGCTCGTTCGGCGGCGGGCCGTCCGTGGAGATCCCGCATCCGGGGCCGCCGCGCCGCAGGCCGCGCCGGGTCGGGTTCGTGGTCGCGGCCGTGGTGCTGCTGCTGGGGCTGGCCTACGCCGTACCCGCGGTGATCATGTCGGGCGCGATCCTGCCGGGCACCACGGTCCTGGGCGTCGATCTCGGCGGCCTCACCGTCAGCCAGGCGGCGGATCGGGTGCGCGAGCGGCTTGAGGAACGCAGCAAGAGGGAGATCCCGGCGCGGGCGCTCGGCGTGCCGTACGAGATCATCCCGGAGCGCGCCGGGCTCGAACTCGACATCGCCAGCACCGTCGGGCAGGCCCCGAGCGGCTTCCCAGGCCCGCTGGAGGTCTGGCGCGGGCTGACCGGCACGACCGAGATCGATCCCAAGGTGACGGTCGACGAGGTGCGGCTGACCGAGGCGGTGGAGGGGCTCGCCAAGAAGATCGACCGCCCGGTGCGCGAGGGCGAGATCCGCTACGAGGGGATCAAACCCAAGATCGAGGTGCCCCGCGACGGCACCGCGCTGGAGCTGAACGCCGCCGCCACCGCGATCAAGGACGGTTACCTCTCCGCCACCCCCGGCCCGATCGATCTGCCGGTCACCGTGGTGCGCCCCAAGGTCACCGCCGAGGAGTTCAAGACCACCGCCGGCATGGCCCGCAAGGCGGTCGCCGCGCCGATCGTGCTCAGCGTGGGCGGCAAGCGCGCCAGGATCCCGGTCACCGTGCTGGCCGCCAACCTCGCCTTCGAGCCCGACAAGCAGGGCGAGCTGCGCCCCTCCTTCGACGCCGAGAAGGCGCTGGCCACGGTCGAGTCCCGGCTGGTCGATCCGTCGAAGGCCCCCGTCGAGGCCCGCTACGACATCGTGGGCGGCGCACCGAAGCTGATCCCCGGCAAGCCGGGCATGGGCGTCGACGCCGACAAGCTCGCCGACGACGTCGAGACGGTCGTCCGCGAGGGCGGCAGCCGTACGATCCCGGTCACGCTCGTCGAGATCGAGCCGAGGGTCAGCGAGGCCGAGGTGCGCAAGCTCGGCATCAAGGAGAAGATCAGCGAGGCCACCACGAACCACCCCTGCTGCGCGCCCAGGGTGACGAACATCCAGACCATCGCCAAGCTCCTGGACGGTCACCTCGTCAAGCCCGGCGAGACGTTCTCACTGAACGAGATCATCGGGCGCCGCGACACGGCGCGCGGCTTCGTGATGGCTCCGCAGATCATGGCGGGACGCCTGGTCAACGATGTCGGCGGGGGCATCTCCCAGTTCGTCACCACGATGTACAACGCGGTGTTCTTCGCCGGGCTGAAAGACGTCAAGCACACGCCGCACGAGTTCTACATCTCCCGCTACCCGGCCGGGCTGGAGTCCACGGTCTCCTACCCGCAGCCTGACTTCCAGTGGCAGAACAACTCCAAGCACGGCGTGCTGATCAAGACCAGCTTCACCTCGACGTCGATCACCGTGACCTTCTGGGGCACCAAGCGCTACGACAAGATCAAGGCGATCTCCTCAGAGCGGCACAGCTTCACCGACTTCACCCGCGAGACCGACGACAAGCCGGGCTGCATTCCGATGGTCGGCCAGCGCGGCTTCACCATCGAGGTCACCCGGGTCTTCTACCAGGGCGACAAGGTGATCAAGCGCGATCCCGCGATCCGCACCGTCTACCGGCCGGAGACCGACGTCAAGTGCACGAGCGCGTCGGGTTCGTCGGGCTCGGCGCCCGACGAACCCGAGCGGACCCAGGAGACCAAGGAGACCGACGACGGCCGCTGAGGTCCGTCCGGCGCTCCGGTCAGCCCGCGGTGGGAACGACCAGGATTCGGTCGTCGTCTCCGGCGGGTGAGCCCCTGCCGTCCTTGTTGCTGGTGCCGATCCACAGCGAGCCGTCCGGGGCGGCGGCGACCGCGCGCAGCCTGCCGTACTCCCCGTCGAAGCGGGCCATCGGCTTGCCCATCGTGCCGTCGGACGCGACCGGGATCTGCCACAGCCGCTGCCCGCGCAGCGCCCCCGCCCACAGCGAGCCGTCCGCGTAGGCCAGCCCGGACGGAGACGCCTCGGAGGTCGACCAGGTCAGCACCGGGTCCACGAACCGGTCCTGCCCGCCGACGCCCTCGACCTCCGGCCAGCCGTAGTTGGCGCCCTTGCGGATCAGGTTGACCTCGTCGAAGGTGTTGGCGCCGAACTCGGTCGCGAACAGCCGGCCGTCCGGATCCCAGGCGAGGCCCTGGACGTTGCGGTGCCCGTAGCTCCAGACCACCGAGCCCTCGAACGGGTTGCCGGGGGCGGGACGCCCGTCCACGGTCATCCGCAGGATCTTCCCGGCGAGCGAGGCCCGGTCCTGGGCCAGCGGACGGTCGCCGACCTCGCCCGTCGTGGCGTAGAGCTGCTTGTCGGGGCCGAACGCCAGGCGTCCGCCGTTGTGGATGCCGCCCTTGGGGATGCCGGACAGGATCACCTTGCGGTCGGAGAGCGAGTCGCCGCTCAGCCGGTAGCGGACGATCCGGTTGTCCTCGGCGGCGGTGAAATAGGCGAACACGTAGCCGTCGGCCGCGAACCCGGGCGAGACCGCCACGCCCATCAAGCCGCCCTCCCCGGAGGCGGAGACGTCCTCGATCGTGCCCAGCGGCTTCACCTCGCCCCGCGGCGTCACCCGCAGCAGCCGCGCCGAGTCTCGTTCGGTCACCAGGGCGTCGCCATCGGGCAGGAACGCGATCGCCCACGGCACGGCCAGCCCGCCGACGAGGGTCTTCACCTCGCCCGGCGACGCCCGCGGGCTCTCCGCGGGTGAGCTCGGCGACGCGGGTGGAGACGGTGTCCTGCCCGTTCCCACCTGTTCCGCCGGGGCGGCCGAACACGCCCCCGCCAACGCCACGGTGGCCACGGCCACCGCGGCACGCATGCCAACGGTCATCGGGGTACCTCCAAGCTCGCATCATTCGCCCAGGTCATACCCGAGGTGCGGGAACCCGGTCCCCCTTCTACGTCTACCGCGCCGGGCAGGTTCCCGTGAGGATCAGCCGCCGGGATTGACCTTTCCGCTGCGTCAACTCCTACGGTCGGAGACAGGACGGCAGGACATTACGGAAAGGAGCATGGCGTGGGGTGGTCGATCGCACAGGTCGCGCGGATGTCGGGGGTGACGTCCCGGACGCTGCGCCACTACCACGAGGTCGGGCTGCTGGAGCCCGCGTGGATCGGCGAGAACGGCTACCGCTTCTACGAGGAGGACCAGTTGCTCCGCCTGCAGCGCATCCTCGTGCTGCGCGAGCTGGGCATGGGCCTCTCGGAGATCGCGGGGATCATGGGCCGGCACACCGACCCGATCGAGGCGCTGCGCGACCACCGTGAACGGCTGCTCGCCCGGCGCGACCACCTCGCGACGGTCATCGCCCGGGTCGAGCACACCATCAGCGAGCTTCAGGAGAGCAAGGAGAAGGGATCCATGCGGAAGATCGAACGACCGGAGAACCTGTTCAGCGGAATCGACGGCGCCCGCTACGCCGAGGAGGCCACCGAGCGGTACGGCGAGCACTGGGCGAACGCCGGGCAGCGCGACCTGGTGGAGTCCGCCTCGCCGGAGGAGATGGAGCGGATGCAGCGGGAGGCGACCGCGGCCATGATCCGGATGGCGGAGCTGATGGTGGCGGGCACCCCGGTGGACGACCCCGCGGTTTTCGCCGAGCTCGACGGTCACTACGCGGCGCTGTCGCGGTCCTGGACGCCCAGCGTGGAGGAGTACACCCGGTTCGGCGAGATGCAGGCCGAGGACGAGTGGTTCCGGCAGGCGTACGAGCAGATCGCGGCGGGTCTCGCGGAGTACCAGCGCGATGCCATGGCCGCCTACGCGAGGGCCCGGCTGAGCTGACGCGGGCCCGCGCCGCCTCGCCGTACGAACCTTGACGGGGGCCGGGGCGGGGTAGGCATGCGGACACGGCGACATGTCCACGTCGCCCGGGGGAGGAGCGAGGCGATGCGGGCCGACATGTGGGCCGACATGGTGGTCAGTGGCATTCCGCTGGCGGAGAAGGCGATCCGCACCATCGTGGTCTACCTGTGCATCGTGTTCCTCCTCCGGGTCGTCGGCAAGCGCGATCTCGCCCAGCTCAACAACCTCGACCTGGTCGTGATGCTGCTGCTGTCGAACGTGGTGCAGAACGCCATCATCGGCAACGACAACTCGGTGACCGGCGCGATCTTCGGGGCGGCGGTCCTGCTGGCGGCCAACACGGCGCTGGCGCGGGCGGCGGCCAGATGGGACCGGCTGGCCGGGCTGCTGGAGGGCCAGGCCACGACGCTCGCCCGCAACGGCCACTACGACATCGACGCGGTGCAGCGGCTCGGGCTGCGGCTCGCCGACCTGGAGGTGGCGATCAAGAAGCAGGGCGGCGGTCACGTGCGCGACACCACGAACGTCACCCTGGAGCCCGGCGGCGCGGTCCTGGTCCGGCTGCGGCCGGAGGAGGAGAGTGCGTCGTCCGGTGACATCGCCGGGCTGGAGGCACGCCTGGATCGCATCGAGCGCCTGCTCGGCGTGCTGGCCGCCCGTCCCCGCTGAGCGTTCCTGGCCGCGCGGAGGAGTGGTCTTCGGATCCCGACATCTGAGAGCTGCTCAGGTTATGCGACCACGACGCCGTATCGCACGGCTATGGTGTGCCTCATGATGATCTGGGTGCCTTCGGTGGAGATAGCCGAAGCAGTGACGGACATCCCCGGCGTGGAGTGCAGGGTCCACGACGGCCGAGACCCGATGCCGCCAGGGGCGGAAGAGGTCGAGGTGCTGGTGCCGCCGCTGATCGCGCTCGCCGACATCCCCGGCATGTTCGCCGCGATGCCCAAGCTCCGGATGGTCCAGACCGTCTCTGCGGGCGTCGAGCCGTACCTGCCGCACATCCCGGACGGTGTGCTGCTGTGCAACGCCAGGGGCGCGCACGACGCGGGGACGGCCGAGTGGGCGGTCGGGGCGATGCTCGCCGTACTGCGGGAGTTCCCCGGCTTCGCCGTCGCGCAGCGCGCGGGGGAATGGACCTACCACCACACCGGGACGCTGGCCGACTCCACCGTGCTGATCGTCGGCTACGGCTCGATCGGCGCGGCCCTGGAACGACGGCTGGCCGGATTCGAGGTCGAGCTGATCCGCGTGGCGCGGACGCCGCGCGAGATGGCCGGGCCCGGCGGCGAGCCGGTTCCGGTGCACGGCGAGGCCGAACTGCCCCGGCTGGTGCCCCGGGCGGACGTCGTGGTGCTGCTGGTGCCCTCGACGCCCGCGACCGCCGCGATGGTGGACGCGGCGTTCCTCGCCCGGATGCGCGACGGCGCGCTGCTCGTCAACGCGGCGCGGGGCCCGGTCGTGGACACCGGCGCGCTGCTGGCCGAGCTGAGATCCGGACGGCTGCGCGCCGCACTCGACGTGACCGAGCCGGAACCACTGCCGCGCGGCCACCCGCTGTGGTCCGCGCCTGGCGTGTTCATCACCCCGCACGTCGCGGGCAGCACGCCCGCCTCGCTGCGCAGGGTGAAAGATCTCGTGTACGCGCAGGTCGCACGGTATGCGGCGGGCGAAAGACCGGTCAACGTGATCACCGGCGCGTACTGAATGGGAATCGGGGCGCTCTCGGCTGAGAATGGATTCCGGACCGTGGCTGCCTCGTGACCTGGAATGCGTACCGTGGCCTTGAAAGTCAGTAAGCAGCGTAGTGAAGCCGCCCGCGGTGTCACACGCGTCGCGGCAGGGCGACGCGACGACGACCGGTCGGCCGGGCTGGTTATCAGATCGGTGACAACTGAACGGTTGTCGCGTCCCGCGTCGGCGGGAGCGCACACACTGTCGATGAGTTGTCGTGGCGTGTTCGACGGCGAGCGCCCCGCGACAGGCCGGCCGAGCTGACCGACCGGAAACAGCCGAACGCAGCCGACCAGACTCCATACACGCGGAACACATTCGGAACACATTCGGATTGGCAGGAACCTTGAGCCGCTGGCGAGATCCACGGGTGCCGCTCACCTCAGCCGCTGTGGCGGGTGCGGCGGGATTCGCGGCCGCGCTCGCGACCGGCGCGTCCGCGGTGGTCGTCGGGGCCGCCGCCGGCGTCACGGCCGCGCTGCTGGCCGTGGTCTCGCTCGTGGTGGCCGCCGGGCGGATCGCCCCTCGCCGCGGCGCGGTGGCGGCCTGGCGCTGGCTGGCCGCCGGCGCGCTCGCCTGGCTGATCGGCGTCGGCCTGCGGCCGGTCGCCGACGACGTGGCCTTCGCCGTCACGTTCGCCGATCTACCCGTACTCGTGGGCACGGTGCTGCTCGCGGGCGGGGCCTGGCTGGCCGCAGGCGCCCGGCCGCAGGGGCACGCGCTGCTGCGCTACATCACCGACTCCTACCTGTGCGCCGCGTCGTTGTTCGTGCTCGCCTGGGTGGTCGTGCTCGGGCCGGTCTACCGCGAGATCGACGACTCGTCGGCGTTCGTCGTGCCGTTGCTGGCGCCCATGGTGTGCCTGGTCGCGGCGTGCGCGGTCGGTCCCGCCGTGGTCGCGGCCCGCGCCCCCGGCTGGCCCGTCGGGCTGGCCGGTCTGGCCGTGCTGGCCGCGACCACCGGCGGCGAGCTGGCCACCGGCGTGGCCAGGCTCGCGGGGGAGGACCCGCCGATCGCCGCGGTGTGGCTCGCGCCGGTGGCGTTCCTGCTGCTGGCCGCGGCCCCGTGGAGCGGCGGCCGGGTGCGCTCGGTCGATGCCCTGGCCGCGCCCGACCCCGAGGCCGTCCCCGACCCCGAGGGCGACAACGACGGCGTGCGGGCCACCGCCGGTCCGGTGGTGGCCGGGCTGGTCGCCGGGGCGCCGCTCACCCTGGTCGCGCTGGCCACCGGCTTCGTGCTCTCCGACGTGATCCGCGGCGGGGTGGAGGCGCCCGTCCCGCTGATCTCCACGGTGATCGCCTCCGTGGTGCTGGTGCTGCTGCTGCGCCTGTTCGTGCTGCTCGCCGAGGGCGCGCGGCTGCGCAGGCTGGTCCGGCTGGGCGAACGGCAACTGCGCGAGCTGGCCGAGAGCACCGGCGACGTGGTGCTGCTCTGCGACCACGAGGGCGTGATCAGCGAGATCGGCGACGCGGTAGAGACCGTGTACGGCTACCGGCCCGCCGATCTCCTGGGCGGCTCGATCTTCGACTACATCCACCCGGAGGACGCCCCGGCCATCCGCGCCGCGCTGCGCGACCTCGAACTCGACGACGACCCCCCCGAGCAGAGCGACGCCTGCCTGATCGCCTGCCGGGTGCGCGCCGCCGACGGCACCTGGCGGCCGACCGAGTCGGTCGCCACCCGCCACCTGCGCGGCGAAGACCTGCTGATGATCAGCGCGCGCGACATCAGCGACCAGGAGGCGCTGCGCAACCAGGTCGCGCACCTGACCTTCCACGACGGCGTGACCGGCCTGCCCAACCGCGCCTACTTCGAGGAACGCACCCGGGAGGTGCTCGCGGGGCGCTCCACCGGGCGCAGCGCGGTGATCTTCCTGGACCTCGACGGCTTCACCGCGGTCAACGACTCGGTCGGCCACGCAAGCGGCGACTACCTGCTCGGGCAGGCCGCGCGGCGGCTGCGCTCGGCCGTCCGCTCCGACGACACGCTGGCCCGCTGGGGCGGCGACGAGTTCGCGGTGCTGGTCGAGTCGAACCTGGAGGCGCAGGCGGTGGTCGATCTGGCGGAGCGGCTGGTGCGTGCGGTGTCGCAGGAGCCGTTCCGGGTCGCCGACCGCGACATCGCGCTGACCGGGAGCGTCGGCGTGGCCTTCGCCGAGGACGGCGTGCCGTCCGCCGACCTGATCCGCAACGCCGACGTCGCCATGGCGCGGGCCAAGGAACAGGGCGGGCGCCGGGTGGAGGTGTTCGCCGCGCACATGCACGCCGACGTGGTCCGCCGTCTGGAACTCGCCGCCGACCTGCAGCGGGCGCTGCTCGACCGGCAGTTCGCGGTGGAGTACCAGCCGATCGTGGACCTGGCGACCTCCCGCGTCACCGCCGTCGAGGCGCTGGTGCGCTGGTGGCGGGGCAGCACGTTCGTGCCGCCTGAGCAGTTCCTCGGCCCCGCCGAGGACACCGGGCTGATCGTGCCGCTGAGCGAGTGGATCCTCCGCGAGTCGTGCCGCGAGGTGGCCGCCTGGCGCGCGTCGTCGTGGGACATCGGCCTGTCGGTGAACCTGTCCGCCCGGCAGATCACCGCGCCCCGGTTCGTGGAGACGGTCTCGGAGGCGCTGGCCGAGAGCGGGCTGCCGCCGAGCGCGCTCACCCTCGAAGTGATCGAGGAGATGCTGGTCGAGGACGCCGAGGAGACCATCACCCGGCTGTCGGAGCTGCGCGAGCTGGGCGTGCGCCTGGCGATCGACGACTTCGGCACCGGATACGCCTCCCTGGCGTACCTGCGGCAGCTCCCCGTGGACATGATCAAGATCGATCCGTCGTTCGTCTCCGGGCTCGGCCGCGACGACACGCTCAGCCTGCTGACCCGCACCATCGTGCGGCTGGGCCACGACCTCGGGCTGATCGTGGTGGCCGAGGGCATCGAGCGTCCCGAGCAGCTCGAACTGCTCCGTGAGATGGGCTGCACCCGGGGCCAGGGCTACCTGGTGGCGCGCCCGATGGCGGCCAGGGGAGTGGCCTCGCTGATCCGCACCAGCCTGCAGAGCACGGCGTGAAATGAAACACCGGTCCGAATGGTGAGACAACTGTCCCACTAAGTTGACATTCTGGTCGCGGGAGCGGCTATGGTAGTTGGCATGCTTCGCAGGAACATTCTCGTAGTACTTCGCTGGCGCGCAGGCCACTAGCGAAGCACTTCGACCTGCGCGCCGCCCCAGCTCCGCCACTCGGTGGATGGGGCGTTTTTTATGCGATCACTCATGCCAAAGATGCTCAGCCACGCAAGGAACGAGCCGATGACCGAACGGATGACAGGTGCGCAGGCCCTCGTGAGGGCGCTGGAGCACGTCGGAGTCGACACGGTGTTCGGGATCCCAGGCGGCGCGGTTCTCCCCGCCTACGATCCGCTGTACGACTCGACCAAGGTCCGGCATGTGCTCGTAAGGCACGAGCAGGGAGCCGGACACGCCGCCGAAGGTTACGCGCAGGCGACCGGCAAGGTCGGCGTCTGCATGGCGACCAGCGGTCCGGGCGCGACCAACCTGGTCACCCCGATCGCCGACGCCTACATGGACTCGGTGCCGATCGTCGCCATCACCGGGCAGGTCGCCAGTCCGCTGATCGGCACGGACGCCTTCCAGGAGGCGGACATCTCGGGCATCACCATGCCGATCACCAAGCACAACTTCCTGATCACCGAGGCGGAGGACATCCCCCGCACGATCGCCGAGGCGTTCCATATCGCCTCCACCGGGCGCCCCGGGCCGGTCCTCGTCGACATCTCCAAGGACGCGCTCCAGGCCACGATGTCCTTCTCTTGGCCGCCGGTCCTGCAGCTCCCCGGCTACCGGCCGGTGACCCGGCCGCACTCCAAGCAGATCCGCGAGGCGGCGAAGCTGATCGTCGAGTCGCGCCGTCCGGTGCTGTACGTCGGCGGCGGCGTGCACAAGGCGCGGGCGTCGGCCGAGCTGTTCCGGCTGGCCGAGCTGACCGGCATCCCGGTCATCACCACCCTGATGGCCAGGGGCACCTTCCCCGACAGCCACCCGCAGCACCTCGGCATGCCGGGCATGCACGGCAGCGTGGCCGCGGTGGGCTCGCTGCAGCGCAGCGACCTGATGATCGCGTTGGGCACCCGCTTCGACGACCGGGTGACCGGCCAGCTCGCCAGCTTCGCCCCGCACGCCAAGGTGGTCCACGCCGACATCGACCCGGCGGAGATCTCCAAGAACCGCCACGCCGACGTCCCGATCGTGGGCGACTGCCGTGAGGTGATCACCGAGCTGATCAACGCGGTGGAGAACGAGTACCGCGACGGCCGCCGCGGCGACTACTCCGCCTGGTGGACCCAGCTCAACGGCTACAAGACCACCTACGCCCTCGGTTACGACGACCCCCACGACGGCACCCTCGCCCCGCAGTTCGTGATGGAGCGGCTGAGCGCGCTGGTCGGCCCCGACGCCTACTACGTCGCGGGCGTCGGGCAGCACCAGATGTGGGCCGCCCAGTTCGTCGGCTACGAGAAGCCTGGGTCGTTCATCAACTCCGGCGGCGCGGGCACGATGGGCTTCGCCGTCCCGGCCGCGATGGGCGCCAAGATGGGCCGCCCCGAGTCGGTGGTCTGGGCCATCGACGGCGACGGCTGCTTCCAGATGACCAACCAGGAGCTGGCCACCTGCGCCCTGGAGGGCGCGCCGATCAAGGTCGCCGTGATCAACAACGGTAACCTGGGCATGGTCCGCCAGTGGCAGACGCTCTTCTACGACAAGCGTTACTCCAACACCGGCCTGCAGGCTCCCAAGCGGATTCCGGACTTCGTGAAGCTCGCCGAGGCGTACGGTTGTGTCGGTCTGCGTTGCGAGCGTGCCGAAGACGTCGACGCCACCATCCAGAAGGCCATGGAGATCAACGACGTGCCCGTCGTGATCGACTTCGTCGTCCACGAGGACGCCATGGTCTGGCCGATGGTCGCGGCGGGCACCAGCAACGACGACATCAAGGTGGCCCGTGACATGGCGCCTGTCTGGGACGCGGAGGAATAGGGATATGAGCAGGCACACGCTCTCGGTGCTGGTGGAGAACAGGCCGGGCGTGCTGGCCCGGGTGGCCGCGCTGTTCAGCCGCCGGGGTTTCAACATCGACTCTCTCGCGGTCGGGCCGACCGAGCACGACGACATCTCCCGGATGACCATCGTGGTCAACGTCGAGGATCTTCCCCTTGAGCAGGTGACCAAGCAGCTCAACAAGCTGGTCAATGTTCTCAAGATCGTTGAGCTGGACACTTCCCAGTCGGTGCAGCGCGAGCTCATGCTCATCAAGGTGCGCGCCGACGGGGAGACCCGCTCGCACGTGCTGGAACTCGTCCAGCTCTTCCGCGCCCGGTGCGTCGACGTCGTGTCGGACGCGGTGACCATCGAGGTCACCGGCACACCCGACAAGCTCGGCGCGTTCATCCGGGTGCTGGAGCCGTTCGGGATCAAGGAGCTGGTGCAGTCGGGCATGGTGGCCATCGGCCGCGGCGCCCGCTCCATCACCGATCGTTCCCTGCGTGCCCTGGACCGCAGCGCGTAGGGCTTGGGGCCCACCGCCCTTCCGCAGTGAAATATGAAAGGTAGTCAATTGACCGAGATCTTCTATGACGACCAGGCCGACCTGTCGATCGTCCAGGGCCGGCACGTGGCCGTCCTGGGATACGGCAGCCAGGGCCACGCCCACGCGCTGTCGTTGCGCGACTCGGGCGTGGACGTGCGGGTGGGCCTGCCGGAAGGCTCCAAGAGCAAGGAGAAGGCCGAGAACGACGGCCTGCGGGTGCTCACCCCCGGCGAGGCGGCCGAGGAGGCCGACCTCATCATGATCCTCGCGCCCGACCACCTCCAGCGCGGTCTTTACGAGGAGCACGTCGCGCCGAACCTGGTCGAGGGCGACGCGCTGTTCTTCGGTCACGGCCTCAACATCCGCTACGGCCTGATCACCCCGCCCGAGGGCGTCGACGTCGCCATGGTCGCCCCCAAGGGCCCCGGCCACCTGGTGCGCCGGCAGTTCTCCGCAGGCCGGGGCGTGCCCTGCCTGGTCGCCGTGGAGAAGGACGCCAGCGGCAACGCCTGGAACCTCGCCCTGTCCTACGCCAAGGGCATCGGCGGCACCCGCGCGGGCGCGCTGAAGACCACCTTCACCGAGGAGACCGAGACCGACCTGTTCGGTGAGCAGGCCGTGCTCTGCGGCGGCGTGTCCGAGCTGATCAAGGCGGGCTTCGAGACCCTGATCGAGGCCGGCTACCAGCCGGAGGTCGCCTACTTCGAGTGCCTGCACGAGATGAAGCTGATCGTCGACCTCATGTACGAGGGCGGCGTCTCCAAGATGTACTGGTCGGTCTCCGACACCGCGGAGTACGGCGGCTACACCCGCGGCCCGCGCGTGGTCAACGCCGAGACCAAGAAGGAGATGCAGCGCATTCTGGGCGAGGTGCAGGACGGCACCTTCGCGCGTCAGCTCGTCGAGGAGTTCGACGGCGGCCAGAAGCAGTTCCGCAGGTTCCGCGAGGAGCTGGCCGAGCACCCGATCGAGAAGACCGGTGCCGAGCTGCGGCCGATGATGAGCTGGCTCAAGGAGAAGTAGAACCGGCTTCCGGGCGTCTCGGGACGCCCGTTGAGTCATACGTACGGCCGGCGCCCTCGACGGGAGGCGCCGGCCGTACGCGTTGGACGCGGCGTCAGTGGCGGGCGAACGCCTGCGTCCAGTAGATGCCACGCGCGCCCTTGACCGCTCCACTGCCGATGTGGGTGAAGGAGCAGTTCTCGATGTTGGCGCGGTGGCCGGGGGAGTTCAGCCAGCCCTTGACGACGGCGGCGGGGGTCGGCTGGCCCATGGCGATGTTCTCGCCCCAGGCCCGCATCGGGGAGAACCCGGCCGCCTTCATGCGGTCGCCGGGGTTCCTGCCGTCCTTGGAAGTGTGCGAGAAGTAGTTCGTCTCGGCCATGTCGGCGGAGTGCCCGCTCGCGGCGACGTGCAGCTTGGCGTCGTGCACCAGCGGCTTGCAACCGGCGGTCTTGCGGGCCTCGTTGGTGAGCCGGACCACCTCTTCCTCGATGGCGGTGCCCACCGAGCCGGACGGCGGAGCGGGCCGGGGGGTCGGCGCGGCCGGGGGAGCGCACCGCAGCCGGGCGCCGCGGGACTTCGCGACGTTGCCCTCCGCGTCGGTGACCACGGTGTAGTAGGTCCGCGCGGTCTTCGAGCAGCGCACGGCGGCGGCGAGCTTGCCGTTGCGCAGGGTCTTGCGCTCACGATCAAGAACGGGGTCGCGCCCTTCGCGGGCCCAGTTGATCTGGACGCGCAGCCGGGAACTGTCCGTGCAGCCGGTGCGGACGCCGACGGCGTGCACCGAGTTCTTCTTCAGAACGGGCTTCACCGCTTTGACGCGGCAGGGGTCGTATCCGGTGGCCTGCGCGGGGGTCGCGGCGGCCTGGGCCGGGGTCGTGCTCAGTACTGCGAGACCGCCGAGGCACGCGAGTGCCCGGATGAGTCTACGCATATGTTCCCTCCAGGTGGTTGACGCCTGTTGGAAACCGCATTCTGGCCTGCGACAAACCGGACATGCTAGGAAATTTGAGAGAATATTGGGGCTCCAGGTAAACCTGTGCACGTCGTCAGGAGTCCCGAACCCCAGGGGACCGCGGCCGCCGTGGCGGCCGGATCCCCGTGCTCATAGGGCCTGCGGGCTCGGCGAGCCCGCGGTCGTGGCGCGATCGGCAGGGCGAGGTGAGCTCAGCAGCGAACCGGTTTCACCCATGAGCATTCGAGATCGCCGGTCTTGTCGTCCAGGCGACGCGCCGGAGCGGCGGGTAGGTCGGTGGGTGTGGTGCGGCTGAACATGGCCAGCCGAACCGCGATGGCGTCTTCAAGATCCTTCGGCGCGCCGGAGAGGTACTGGTTCAGCAGCACCGAGAACACCCGCGGCTCGCCGTCCGCGCTGGTCACGTAGCCGGACAGGGCGGTCAGGCCGCCCGGTGGCGACGGTACCGGTGATCTCGACGACGTTGCCGCCGTGCCGCCGCCGCACCGTCACGTCGGTCGTCGCGCCGGTGGTCGCGCGGTTGACGATCTCGATGTGCCCGGTCTCCGGCGTGGTGGAGACCTCGGCGGGCTTGCCCGCCCCGGAGCCCGGCGCGACCGAGACGATCACCGAGCCCGCGTCGTAGTCGGTGCTCCTCGGGCTCCACGGGAGGATGCGGACATCGCCCGTCAGGCGGCGAGCTGCGGGGGAGAGACGAGGAAGCAGCAGTCGCCGAAGGAGATCTCGTCGCCGGGGCGGACCCTGGCCGGGCCGACCAGGCGCCAGCCGTTCAGCCTGGTGCCGTTGAGCGAGCCGAGGTCGATCAGCATCCACTCGCCCTCACTTTCGCGGCGCAGTTCGGCGTGGACGCGTGAGACGGTCAGGTCGGAGAGCACCAGGTCACAGGCCGAGCCCCGGCCGACGACGTAACGCGGGCGCTCGTCGTCGGGCAGCAGCAGCCGCTGCAGGCGCGGACGCCGCCAGGCGCGCTGCATGCGCGAGGTGAAGTCGGAGGCGGCCCCCACCATGTCGGTGATCACCCGCCGCAGTTTGCCGCGCGGGGGGAGATCGGCGACCAGTTCGTCCAGTTCGCCGCGGCTGCGGGCGCGCAACGCCATGTCCACGCGACCGAGGAACGTGTCGTGGGACAACCGCCCCTCGGCCACACGATCCCGCAACTCGTTGATCGCGCGGTCGCGATCACCGTCGGACGCGCGGGACGAGGGCGGCGTCGAGCTCATGCTCAAAAGTATCGGCCCACGCGGGGTTTCGTGTCCAGAACAACGCCCTGGAGTGGCCTGGCTCGCGGGGTTCAGCGGGCATTCAACCGGATTAAGTGTGGATTCAGGCCGGGTTTAGGTGGTGGCGGCATCACGGTAGGTAACTAGTGACGGGGGTAAATGCGTGAGCTTGTGGGAGTATGTCACGGATCGTGGGGATTTGATCCTTTTCGAGGCGGCGCAGCTCGCCGGCATGGTCGCGCAGTGCGTTCTGGTCGCCACCGTGGTCGGAGTGCTCGCCGGAGTCGTGGCACATCGGCGGCGACCATCCCGCCCGGCCGTCGCCACGGTGGTGGTGCTGTGCGCCGTACCGGCGTTCGTCCTGCTCGGCGTGCTGCTCGTGCTGCCCGGCGCCGCGCCGGGCGTCGCCGTCGTCGCGGTCTACGCCCTCCCGCCGATCGTCCGCAACACCGTCACCGGCCTGTCCGGCGTCGATCCGGCGCTCGTGGACGCCGCGCGCGGGCTGGGCATGAGCAGACGCCGCACGCTGCTGCGCGTGGAGCTGCCGCTGGCCTGGCCGGTGATCCTCGGCGGCATCCGCGTCGCCACCCGGCTGGCCATCGTGGTCGGCGCGGTCGCCGCCTACGCGTCCGGCTCGGGGCTGGGCGAGCGGATCGGCGCCGGGCTCGCCGGCCCGCGCGGCGCGGACACCGCCAACGTCACGGTCAACGTCACGGTCAACGTCACGGTCAACGCCACCCTCACCGGCATGATCGGCATCGCCCTGGCGGCCCTGCTCTTCGAGGCCGGCTACCTGCTGATCGGGCGGCTGACCATTCCCGGAGGAGCCCGTGCGTGAGCGGACGCGGGGGGTGCCGGTCGAGCTGCGCGGGATCACCAAGATCTTCGCGGGGGCGGGCGGGCCCGCCGTCCGGGATCTGCACCTGTCCGTCGCCCCCGGCGAGACGGCGGTGCTGCTCGGTCCCTCCGGCTGCGGCAAGACCACCACGCTGCGGATGATCAACCGCCTCGTCGAGCCGACCCGCGGCGACGTCCTGATCGGCGGTCGCGGCGCCCGCGACATCGACCCCGACCGGCTGCGGCGGGGCATCGGCTATGTCGTACGGCGGACCGGGCTGTTCCCGCACATGACGGTCGCCGCCAACATCGCCCAGGTGCCCCGCCTGCTCGGCTGGGACGCCCGCCGGATCGCCCAGCGGGTGGACGAACTGCTCGCCCTGGTCGGCCTGGAACCCGCCGCGTTCCGTGACCGCTACCCCCGCCTGCTGTCCGGAGGCCAGCGGCGTCGCGTCGGCGTGGCCAGGGCCCTGGCCGCCGATCCGCCGCTGCTGCTCATGGACGACCCGTTCGGCGCGCTCGGCCCGGCCGACCGCCGAAGGCTCCAGGACGAACTGCTCCGCCTCCAGCGCGAGCGCTCCAGGACGATCGTCTTCGCCACCTCCGACGTGGACGAGGCGCTGCGGCTCGGCGACCGGATCGCGGTCATGCGGCGCGAGTCGCGGATCGTGCGCTACGCGCCCCCCTCGGAGATCCTGGCCGACCCCGTGGACGAGTACGTCGAGCGGTTCCTCGGCGGCAGCGCCCCCATGCGGCGGCTCACGTACACCCGGGTCGGCGACATCGACCTCGACCAGGTGCCGCACGGCACTCCCGACACCGACGCCGGACGGCTCCTGCGCGAGGTCGAGGCGGACGGCCGCGGCTACGCGCTGCTCCTCGACGCCGAACGCCGTCCCTGCCGCTGGGTCACCGCCGACGCGCTGCGTGCGTGTGCCGGAGCCCCGGTGGGGGAGGCCCCCGGCGATCCCGGCGTCACCGTGATCAGCGGCGGGACCACCCTCCAGGAGGCCGTCGAGGCCCTGCTCGGCACGAGTGACGAGGTGGTGCCCGTGGTGGGGGGACGGCAGGTCTACGCGGGCGTCGTCTCGCTCGGCAGCGTCCAGCGCGCCATCCGGACGGGCGGCGCCGGTGGTTGGACGGCCGGTGGTTGGACGGCCGGTGGCTAGACGGCCGGGGCGGCCTTGGTCAGCCGGATCTTGGACTGCTTGTGCGGCAGCTTCTCCCAGTCGTCCATGAACCGCCCGGTCAGGTCGTATCGGGCGGCCAGGTCGATCAGCGTCTCGGTGCGGTAATAGAAGTCCTCCCGCAGAACCTGATGCTCCCGGCCCTCCGTGCGGTCGAAGGTGAAGTCGAACCACGCGCCCGGCTTCATGACCCGCCCGACGTGCGCGAAGCACTCCTCGATCACGTGCAGCGGCGAGTGGGAGAAGACGCTGTGCGCGTGCACCACGTCGAAGGTCTCATCGGGCAGGAACGCGAACCGCAGATCCCTGACCGGAGTCAGGTGCGGGAGCTTGTCACGCAGGTCGTACTCGGTCAGCACCTGCTGGGCCGACATCAGGATGTCGGGGGAGATGTCGAGCCCGTAGTAGTTGCCCGGATCGAGGTGCCCGATGAACAACCGCCCCGCCCGCAGGTTGCCGCAGCCGATCTCCAGCATCCGCATGTCGGGCCGCAGGCCGTGCCCCACCAGGTAGTCGAACTGCATCTTCCCCAGCGCCAGCCACCGCTTGTGGGTCTTGCTCCCCACCGCGTCCTCGGGATTGCGGCCCACGTCGGACTTCATGACCGCCCGGTAGTAGCTCACGTGATCGCGGGTCCGCAGCCGCAGCCAGGTGTCCCTGGTGAGACGACGCAGATGCGGCGCGATCTTGCGCGGATTGCGGAACGCGTAGCGGACTTGATGCAGCGGGTTGTTGCGGTTCATGTGCGAACGCCTGTCGTGAGCCGGTGGTGGACGATCGTGAGCACGACCACCACGACCCATCACGCCGGGGACCGGCGGCCAGGGCGGCCGTACCCACAGCGGCATGGTAGGCACGATCACTCCGGTCGGTGGGGCGAATCGCATGCGCTCCGCATTGGGACGGCCCATCGCATATGCCACGAACCCCATCGGCTCCACCAGCCCATACACCCCCTCCGCCGCTCCTCCCCGAACCCCACACCTCCTCCGGCGATTCGATCCACCACCCCACCCCACCCCGCCGAAACCCGTGGTCAGGCCGGGGTTGTAGGTGACGCTGGAGCCGCCGGTGCAGGTGACCGCGTCCGGCACGTACCCGGCCTGGGCGGGCAGCGGCAGCGTGGTGAGTGCGATCCGTTGATGGTGTCGTCGCCGGACGCGCTGGCCGCCGCCGATTCCTATCGCTGCTGGGGGTCGGTGGCGATGGGGGTCAGGACGCCGGTGTGGTGGAGGTGGTCGCGGGCGGCGGAGATGGCCTGCGGCGTGGTGGCGAAGACCCGTCCGGCCTCGTCGAGGCGTTCGATGACGCCGAGGGCGTGCAGGGGACGGTGGTGGCCGTCGCGGATGCCGGAGACGTAGACCAGGATGCCGCGCTGCTGCAACCGTTCGATGGCGTCGCCGAGGACGAGGGCGCCGCTGGCGTCGATGGTGGTGACGCGGGACATGCGGAGGATGATGACGGAGACGTCGGCGACCTTGGAGAGTTCCAGCAGGAAGCGGTGGGCGGCGGCGAAGAAGAGCGGGCCGTCGAGGCGGTAGGCGACGATGTGTTCGGCCAGCAGGTCGTGTTCTTCTTCGGTGTGGCTCTCGGGGAGGTCGGGGCGCAGGGGCATGGCCTCCAAACGGGCGTTGCGGGCGATGGCGCGCAGGGCCAGCACGCCGGCCACGAGGAGGCCGAGGATGACGGCCTGGACCAGGTCGAGTGCCAGGGTGGCGGCGGCGGTCAGGGTCAGGACGATCGCGTCGCCGCGGGTGGAGCGCATCATCGCGAGGACCGAACCGGCCTCGATCATGCGGACGGCGGTGGCGAGGAGCACTCCGGCCAGCGCGGCCAGCGGGATCCTGGCGACCAGGTCGGCGGCGGTGAACACGATCGCGGCCAGGACGGCGGCGTGGGCGAGCGCGGCCAGCCGGGAGGAGGCGCCGGAGCGCACGTTGACGGCGGTGCGGGCGATCGCGCCGGTGGCCGGGACGCCGCCGAACAGTGGCGCGAACAGGTTGGCCAGGCCCTGGCCGAACAGTTCCCGGTCGGGGTCGTGACGGTGGTTGACGCTCATGCCGTCCGCGACCGCCGCCGACAGCAGCGATTCGAGCGCGGCCAGCGCGGCCACCGCGACGGCCGGAGCCAGCAGCGAGCCCAGGGCGTTCATGTCGAGGAAGGACAGCGACGGGGCGGGCAACCCGGCCGGTAGGTGGCCGATCCGCGTCACCGGAAGGTCGGTCAGTTCGGCCAGCACGGTGGCGGTCGCCACGGCGAGCAGGGAGAACGGCACGGTGGGCCGCCAGCGCGCGCCCAGCAGCATCGCACCGGCCACCCCGGCCGCCACCAGCGGCGCCCACAGGCCCGGGTGGGCGGCGAAGTCGAGCACCGCGCGCCAGGCCATCACCACGACCTTCTCGCCGTCCGGGGTCGGCACGCCGAGCGCTGCGGGGATCTGCTGCAGGCCGATCACGCAGGCGATGCCCAGGGTGAAGCCCTCGACCACGGGGGCCGGCACCAGCGCCATGTAGCGGCCGGCCCTGGCCACTGCCAGCACCAGGAGCAGCAGCCCGGCCAGCACGCCGACGGTCAGCACGCCGGAGGCGCCGTGCTCGTGCACGATCGGCACCAGCACCACGGTCATCGCCCCGGTCGGGCCGGACACCTGCAGTCCGGAGCCGCCGAAGACCGCGGCGATCGCGCCGGCGACGACGGCCGTGGCCAGGCCGGCCGCCGCGCCCAGGCCGGAGGAGATGCCGAATCCGAGCGCCAGCGGTAGCGCCACGATCGCGACGGTCAGCCCGGCCAGCAGGTCTCTGCGCGGGTGGTGGGTGATCGAGGCCAGTTCGGCGCGGCCGGGCAGCAGCGCACGCAGGCGGGCGCCGCCCGCCGCGAGGTGGAGGTTCACGCGCCGCGGCTCCCGGCCTGGTCCTGCAGCAGTTCGTCGAGGAGTTCGTGCTGGCCGGTCAGCTTCTCGGTGAGCAGTTCGCGTGCGGCCCGCAGGAGACCGGCGACCCGGCCGCCGGCCAGTGCGTAGACCACCGTCGCGCCGTCGCGCTGTGCGGTCACCATGCCGGAGCGGCGCAGCACCGCCAGATGCTGCGAGAGGCCGGTCGGTTCGACGTCGATCCTGGCCAGCAGGTCGCGCACCGGCATCGGCCCGTCCTGGAGCAGTTCCAGGACCCGGATCCGCACGGGGTGGCCCAGCAGCCGGAACAGCTCGGCCTTGGCCTCGTACAGCGGCACGGACATCATGCCGCTCCGGCTCCCGTTCCCTCTCCCGCCGGGCCGGTGTCGCGGATCTCGGACGGCGACGCCTCCTCGCTCACCACCTGGGCGGCCGTCCTGATGTCCACCCCGTGGGCGGCGGCCAGGCGCCGTACGTCCTCCCACTCACCTTCGGCCACCAGAACCGCGTCGGCGTCGTCGCCCTGGCGGGCGGCCCGCAGCGCCTGCGCGGCCTGCCAGGCCCGCTCCCGGACGGTGGCGGCAAATGCCGTGCTCACGTCACCCCTGCTTTCACCGGCGCCAATGCATCCACGCCAGACGGTCTTGAGCAATTACGATACTTCGCAATTACGATAGCCTCTGGAGCCAGGGGTCGTACAACGGGGGTCCGAGCGGAGCGCAGACCGTTGAGAGCGCAGACCTTGAGAGCGCGCAGCACGACGTTCGCCGTGTCCCGTGCTGGGAGGCGGCGGCGGGCTATGCGTGGCGGGGGCGGGGCGGTACGGGGGTCAGTCGGTGACGTCGGCGCAGACGACGTGGGCGCCGATCTCGATCATGCGGCGTTCGCTGCGCGCGTCCGCCACCCTGGCCATCAGGATCGGGGCCTCGCTGGCGGCGAGTTGCGGCAGCCGGGCGCGGACGCCCCGGTGCAGGTCGCGGACCACGTCCTCGGCCGCCGACATGTGCACCTTGACGTGCAGCATGATGCCCGGCGCGCCCGAGGCGGTGCGCGCCTCGGAGATCCACACGTGGTGGACCAGCGGGTAGTCGGCGAGGATCTGGGCGATCGCCCGGCGCAGCCCTGGCAGGATGGGGTGGGAGCACCGGCGGTAGCCCGGATCGACCTGCTGCATCGGCCCGGACAGGTGCGGGCGCGGCGCCGGGATCCACGACTGGGCGGGCGACGACGTGGACAGCGCGGAGACCGACGCGGGCACCGGTGCGGAGACCGGGGTCTGCGGCGCGCTGTGCACGGTGGCGGCCCGGCTGACCATCGCCATCGCGCCGGTGGCGTAGGCGGTGGGCGCGACGTGCGACATCGCCGGGGTCGGGCCGGTGCGGGTGGCCGCGAGGAAGCGCTGGAGGTCTTCGATCGGGACGGCCGCGGCGGCGGGACCGGCGGCGTCGATCACGACCTCGGCCACCCCGGTGACCCGCTGGATGTCGAGGATCGTGTCGGCGTCGCAGGGGGACAGCGAATGGCTGCCCCGGTGCCGCGCGTAGGTGTGCGGGCTGGTGTAGCCGAGCAGCACGCGATCTCCCGCCTGGGTCGTGCCGAGCACGACAGAGCGGTCAGGGCGTACGGCTACCAGGATTCCGCCATCGGCGAGCGCCGACAGTAGCAGGTGCGGACTGCCGTGCTGGGCGAGCACATCGCCGAGAGTGGGGTTCCCGATGCTCATATGACGAACGATAGGTAGTGAACCACGGCTTATCAGGGTAATCGTGAAGATTCAGTGCGAGCAATACCAAGATAGAGGCTGAACGGGTGGAACGCGGCATCCGTGGGTACGCCCCGTCCCTGTAGCCGCCCCGGCGCGGGCGTACGGCCTGGCCTGCGCGTCTCGGATGCCGGGACTCTCGTGAAAGTGTTCACAAGCGGCGGATAGACTACGTGGCGACCCAAGCCCACCACGCTAAGGACCGTCCTGTGAACAAGCCCGTTGTCCTGGTGGCCGAGGAGCTCTCCCCGGCCGGCATCGCCGTACTCGGTGCGGACTTCGAGGTCCGTCAGACCGACGGAGCCGACCGCTCCCAGCTCCTGCCCGCGCTGGCCGAGGCCGACGCGCTGATCGTGCGAAGCGCCACCCAGGTCGACGCCGAGGCGCTGTCCCACGCGCCCCGGCTGCGCGTCGTCGCACGGGCCGGGGTCGGGCTGGACAACGTCGACGTGGATGCCGCTACCAAGGCGGGCGTCATGGTCGTCAACGCGCCGACCTCCAACATCACCAGCGCCGCCGAGCACACCGTCGCGCTCATCCTGGCCAGCGCCCGCAACGTGGCGCAGGGTCACAGCGCGCTCAAGGGCGGCGAGTGGAAGCGCTCCAAGTACACCGGCGTCGAGCTCGACCAGAAGGTGGTCGGCATTCTCGGCCTCGGCCGGATCGGCCAGCTCGTGGCGCAGCGGCTGCAGCCGTTCGGCGTCGAGCTGATCGCCTACGACCCGTTCCTGCAGCCCGCCCGCGCGGCGCAGATGGGGGTCCGCATGGTGACCCTGGAGGAGCTGCTCGCCGAGTCCGACTTCATCACGGTGCACCTGCCCAAGTCCAAGGAGACCCTGGGCCTGATCGGCGACCGTGAGCTGCATGCCGTCAAGCCCTCGGTGCGCATCGTGAACGTGGCGCGCGGCGGCATCATCGACGAGGCCGCCCTTTACGCCGCGCTGAAGGAGGGCCGGGTCGCCGGGGCGGGCATCGACGTGTTCGCCAAGGAGCCCTGCACCGACAGCCCGCTGTTCGAGCTGGACAGCGTCGTCGTCACGCCGCACCTGGGCGCTTCCACGCACGAGGCCCAGGAGAAGGCGGGCACCCAGGTCGCGCGCAGCGTCAAGCTGGCCCTGTCCGGCGAGTTCGTGCCGGACGCCGTCAACGTCCAGGGCGGGGCCGTCGCCGAGGACGTCAAGCCCGGCCTCCCGCTGGCGGAGAAGCTCGGCCGCGTGTTCACCGCGCTGGCCAGGGAGACCGCCACCAAGCTCGACATCGAGGTGCGCGGCGAGATCGCCGCCCACGACGTGCGGGTGCTGGAGCTGGCCGCGCTCAAGGGCGTGTTCACCGACGTGGTGGAAGAGTCCGTCACCTACGTGAACGCCCCGCTGCTGGCCCAGGAACGGGGCGTGTCGGTCGAGCTGGTCACCAGCATGGAGAGCCCCGACTGGCGCAACGTGGTCACCGTCCGCGGCGTGCTGGCCGACGGCCGCAACGTCTCGGTGTCGGGCACGCTGTCCGGGCCCCGGCAGATCACCAAGATCGTCGAGGTCAACGGCTTCGCCATGGAGATCGAGCCGACCGAGCACCTGGCCTTCTTCGGCTACTTCGACCGGCCGGGCATCGTCGGCATCGTCGGCCGCATCCTGGGCGACCACTCGATCAACATCGCCTCCATGCAGGTCTCCCGTGACGAGAAGGGCGGCCGGGCGCTCATCGCGCTGACGGTGGACACCGCCATCCCGGACGACCTGCTCCCGGCGATGATGTCCGAGATCGGCGCCGACAGCGCCCGTACGGTGGACCTCGCCGACTGACCGCTCGTCCGGGATCGGCTGAGATATCGCTCACAGGGGCGTGCCCGCGCAAGGGCGCGCCCCTGCGTGTTTCAGCCGATGAGCGCGTCCCACTATGTGAGATGTTAGGACATCCAACGAGACGACCCCGGAAACGCGGGGTACTGTTGTCTGGTAATGCGCCAGGTATTCGTAATCCTTACCTGCCGCGACGGGGCCTGATCGAGGCAGGCCGGCGACCCGTCGCGGTGCGCGCGCATGCCGGCCGTCGACCCGCGCGGGGGTCCGTGATCCGGATCCCGCCCCTCGGGCCGGCATCGGGTTCGTGAACTGAACCCGCCTCCCCATCTTTTCCGTCAGTGCCACTTCCGCCAGTGCCGGGGTGCGCTTCGCCGTGCGCCCGGCCGGCCCACACGAGATCGAGAACACGCGATGTACGAGATGTATCCCTGGAACCGTGCCGACGAGGACGACGACGAGGCCACGGACGCGCTGCAGTTCGCCCTGGACCGCCGTGACAACGGGGGTGCCCCCGCACGTTGACCCGTCGCCCGCAACGGGCATGATGGTTTCCCTGTGTACCTCGGACACGGGGGGCGCGGTGTGACACGATGCGTGCAGGCGCGCATCGCTATCGTGAACCGCTGGACTCGATGAGGAGTCAGGACCGATGGACTCACGTACCCATCAGTGGAAGAAGAGCTCCCGCAGCGACACTGCCTGCGTCGAGGTCACCGCCGTGGACTCGGGAGGCTCCAGCCATGACAAGGCCGCCGAGGGCGAGCAGCTCTTCCTGCTCCGCGACTCCAAGAACCCGGACGGCCCGGTCCTCACCTTCACCCCGGCCGAGTGGCACGCGTTCGTGGCCGGAGTGAAGGACGGCGAGTTCGACATCTGACCCTCCCCGCACGGTCCCCGGGCGGCCCCTGAGCGGCCCCTGAGTGGCACCGCACGCGGGTCGGACCCCGCGTCGCGAGGGGCCGGGCTCTAGAGTGGCCTGGTGATCCCGTGGAACGAGGAGGCCCGATGGCATCGGTCGTGAAGATCAACGTCCTGACCGTCCCCGACGACATGCGCCAGGAGCTTGAGCGCAGGTTCGCCGGACGCGCGGGCATGGTCGAAGCGTCCGACGGCTTCGAGTGGTTCGAACTGCTGCGCCCGGTCGACGGCACCGACCGCTACCTCGTCTACACCCGCTGGCGCAGTGAGGACGACTTCCAGCGCTGGCAGAACAGCCAGGCGTTCCAGCGCGGCCACGCCCAGGCGGCCGGGCAGCGCGAGGGCGAGGGGCAGCCCAAGGGGCAGGGCCACGGACCGGCCGCGGCGGGCTCCGAGATCTGGTCCTTCGAAGTCATCGAGACCGCGGGCCCCAAGCCGGCCTGATCTTCTGACACCGAAGCCACCGCACACCCGGCGAAACGGTGGGCCACCTGGGAGCCTGATAACGATGTGGGTGGATTGACGCATGTGACTTGACCGGGGATGTCGGGGTTGGAAAGCATGATCCGCCCCCTTCGTCCGGTCTTGGAAGGAATTGGCGTGTCCCGCCGAACCTTTGCCCTCGTGCTGTCAGCCGCCCTGTTGGTGTCCAGCGGTGGGCCGGTGGTGAGCACAGCGCAGGCGGCGGTCGTGAAACGCACGTCGGAATGCCAGGGCGACTGGCTGCCCGCCACGCCCACCTCCGAGGACGTCATGGCGGGGGAGGTGTCCTTTCTCGGCCTGTCCCCGGTGAAGGTCGGCAAGGACGTCAACTGGCGGTCGGATCCCTACAAAAACCGCTCGTGGAGCATGGTCTTCCACTCGCTGCGCTGGATGGGCAGGCTCGTCGCCGACTACGAGACCAACGGGAACGAGGCCTACCTGCGGCGGGCCCGCGAGATCGCCAAGGACTGGGTGCGGGACAACCCGCGCGGCGGCAGGACCACCAGCCCCTTCGCCTGGCAGGAGCACCCGATCGCGCTGCGCGCGCCCGCGCTGGTGTGCCTGAGCAAGCACGTCAAGGAGGACTGGCTCACCAAGAGCCTGGCCGAGCACGCCCGGATGCTGGCCGACCCCCGGCTGTACGAGAAGGGGCACAACCACGGCATCGACCAGGACATCGCGCTGCTCGGCATCGGCTGCCGCTACGGCCGTTCCGAGTGGTCGAACCTGGCGGTCAAGCGGCTGATCGAGACCGTGGAACTCGACGTGGACGCCCAGGGGGCGCTGCGCGAGCAGGCCCCGCGCTACGCGACCTACGTCCACCAGCGGCTGAAGGTCGCCATCGACGACATCAAGGCGTGCGACCGGAAGGTCCCCTCCCGGATCAGCACCCGGTGGCAGTCGCTTGAGTCGTTCATCGCGCACGCGACGCAGCCCAACGGCTACATGGTGCCGATCGGCGACGGCGGTGCCGACGTGCGCCCGGTGGGCTACGACGATCCTTCGCAGAAGGTGAAGGTCTTCGGCGGGGCCGGATACGTGTTCGGGCGCAGCGCGTGGGACAAGAAGGAGGCGTCCTACTACTCGATCCGGTTCGGCCCGGGCATGAAGTACCACGGGCACGAGGACCACCTCGGCGTGACCTACTACGCGCAGGGCCGAGACGTGCTGGTGGACGTGGGCTTCGACTCCTACGAGAACACGCCCTACCGGCGCTGGACGATGTCGCCCGAGGCGCACAACGTGCCGGTGGTCGCGGGTGCGCCCTTCCGTGGCCGGATGCCGTCCAAGCTGGTCAAGTCCACCACGGGCGGGGACCGGCAGAGCTACCGGCTCACCGACAAGGCGTACGGCGTGGGCCGTACTCGCTCGGTGCTCGTCAACCACGGCGAGGACCTGATGGCGGTGCTGGACCGCGCGGACGGCAAGGGCAAGATCAGCAACATCTGGCACTTCGCCGCCGGGCTCACCGCCGCGCAGCCGAAGAACGGCAGGGTCGTGCTGCGGGAGAAGGGCTTCAAGGCCACGCTGGTGCAGCTCGCGCTGCCGTCCTGCCGTCCGGTGAACGGGCTGCGGGTGGTCAAGGGCGCGACCAGTCCCATCCAGGGCTGGGTCTCGCCGTCGTATCTGAAGAAGACGCCCGCCCCCGCGGTGCTCTCGCCCGCCTCCGCGGACCCGCTGCTCACGATCGTGGTGCCGGGCACGGCCGACCCCGAGGTCTCGTGCTCGGGCGGTAAGGTCAAGGTCGAGACGGCCGACGGGCCGGTGACCTTCACGGCCACCCCCGCCGGCGCGCTCTCCTGAGCGGGGCCGTCGCCCGCTCAGGTACGCCCGTCAGATCACCGGTCAGTCGCCGTCACGGCCGGCGCGGAGCAGCCCGTACGTGACGGCTTGGTCGAGCGCCTGCCAGGACGCCTCGATGATGTTCTCGTCGACGCCGACGGTGGACCACTCGCCGGAGTCGTCGCTGGAGGTGATCAGCACGCGGGTGATCGCGTGGGTGCCGTGGGTGCCCTCCAGGATGCGCACCTTGAAGTCGGTCAGCTCCAGCCTGGCCAGCTCGGGGTAGAGCTGTTCGAGCGCCACCCGGACCGCCTTGTCCAGCGCGTTGACCGGGCCGTTGCCCTCGCCGGTGGCCACGATCCGCTCGCCCTTGGCGTGCAGCTTGACGGTGGCCTCGCTGACGACGTCGCCCCCTGGGCGGCGCTCCACGATGACCCGCCAGGACTCGACCTCGAAGTGACGGCGGCGCCCGCCGCCCACCGTGTCTCGCAGCAGCAGCTCGAAGGAGGCGTCGGCGGCCTCGAAGGTGTAGCCCTTGGCCTCCAGCTCCTTGACCCGGTCGACCAGCTCGCGGGAGTCCTGCGGGGTGAGGGTGTAGCCCAGCTCGCGGCCCTTCAGCTCCACCGACGCCCGGCCCGCCATGTCGGAGACCAGCATGCGCATGTCGTTGCCGACCTCGGAGGGGTCGATGTGCTGGTAAAGGTTGGGATCGACCTTGATCGCACTGGCGTGCAGGCCCGCCTTGTGGGCGAAGGCCGACACCCCGACGTAGGGCTGGTGGGAGTTGGGGGTGACGTTGGTGACCTCGGTGATCGCGTGCGCGACGCGGGTCATGTCGGCCAGCGCCTCGCGCGGCACGAGGTCGAAGCCCCGCTTGAGCTGCAGGTTGGCCACCACGGTGAACAGGTTGGCGTTACCGGACCGCTCGCCGTAGCCGTTGGCGCAGCCCTGCACGTGGGTGGCGCCGGCCTTGACCGCGGCCAGCGTGTTGGCCACCGCGCAGCCGGTGTCGTCGTGGCAGTGGATGCCCACCCGGGCGGAGGTCGCCGCGGCGGCCAGCACGACCTCGGCCAGCTCGTCGGGGAGCATGCCGCCGTTGGTGTCGCACAGCGCCACCACGTCGGCTCCGGCCTCGGCCGCGGTGCGGATGACCTCCAGCGCGTAGGCTGGGTTGGACTTGTAACCGTCGAAGAAGTGCTCGGCGTCGAGGAAGACCCGCTGACCCTCCGCACGAAGGTGAGAAACCGTGTCGCGGATCATCGCGAGGTTCTCCGTGAGAGTCGTGCGAAGGGCCAGCTCCACGTGCCGGTCGTGACTCTTGGCGACAAGGGTCACGACCGGCGCGCCGGATTCGCGCAAGGCGGCTACCAATGGGTCGTCGGCGGCCTTCACTCCGGCCCGGCGGGTCGCGCCGAACGCGGCGAGTTGCGCGTGCTTCAGGTCGAGCTCTGTTCGAGCCCGCCGGAAGAACTCTGTGTCCTTGGGGTTGGCGCCCGGCCAGCCCCCCTCGATGAAGCCGACGCCCAGGCCGTCCAGGTGCCGCGCGACGGTGAGCTTGTCGGCCACCGTGAGGTTCAGGCCCTCCTGCTGGGCCCCGTCGCGCAGGGTCGTGTCATAGACGTGGAATCGGTCGTCGGCCATCGGTTTCGTCTCCTGACGGTCTATGTGTGTCGGGTCTTGATCGCCGCGCGCACGCTCCGGCCAAACAAAAAGACCCCTCACGGACGTGAGAGGTCTGCGCGCCGGCGTGTCCTGATTACGTGCCGGCGCGCCTGCCGATAATGAGCAGACCGTTCTTCATGGTGCTTAGCAGTCTGCCACACTCACCGTCATCTGGCACATTGATCTCGGAATCCGAGACGGCACCGCCGTTCACGAGCCCAGATACGCCAGCCGTACTCTGAGTCTCCGCTCCCACATTCGCCGCGCGCAGCGGACTGCCTGGCCAGCCAGGACAAAGACCGCCGTGGCCGCCGTCAGGACCACGCCGCTGAACAGGCCGTAGGCCAGACGCGAGCGGGTGACGGGCTGCCGTGCCTCCGCCCATACGCGTGCGCGCGGGCCGAGCCCGCCCAGCAGCGCCGACGCGATCCCCGCCGCGCCCATCGTCTGCAGCCTCGGCTGCTGGATCACCAGCAGGCTGGACAGCGCCGCCGCGACGGTCAGCGCGCTGAACATCACCGTCCGCCCGGCCGTCGCCCAGGCCCCGCGAACCGCCTCCTGCCTGTCGTGCCCGGCAGCGAGTTCCTCCCTGTACCGGGCGACCAGCAGCAGGCCGTAGTCGATGGAGAGCCCGAGCCCCAGGAGGTCGACCACGCTGAGCACGGTGTTGTCGATCCGCAGCACCGTGGTCGCCGGCAGCATCAGGCCGAACGACGACGCGATGGTCGCGACCGCCGTGATCACCGGAATTGGTCTCGGCGTCTGTAACGCCCGTCGCCGTTTCCAGGTGGTACTAGGTACAGCCCGGACCAGGGCGAACGACGGCGTGCGGCCGGGGAGCGGTGTGGTTCCCCGGCCGCCGGGCCGTGGTCAGCAGATCTTGTGGACCCAGTCGTGGGCGTCGGGGCGGGAGCCGTACTGGATGCCGACCAGCTCGTCGCGGATCTTGAGGGTCACCGGGCCAGAGCCGCCGTCGCCGACGGTCCAGGCACGGTCGGCGCCCTTCACCGAGCCGACCGGCGTGACCACGGCGGCGGTGCCGCAGGCGAAGACCTCGGTCAGCTCGCCGGACTCGCAGCCCGCCTGCCACTCCTCGATCGAGATGCGGCCCTCCTCGACCCGCAGGCCGAGTTCGCCCGCCATCGCGATGATCGAGTCGCGGGTGATGCCCGGCAGCAGGGTGCCGGTCAGGGCCGGGGTGACCAGCCGGTCGCCGAAGACGAAGAACAGGTTCATCCCGCCCATCTCCTCGACGAAGCGGTGTTCCACCGCGTCGAGCCAGACGACCTGGTCACAGCCCTGCGCCACGGCCTGCCGCTGGGCGACGAACGCCGCCGCGTAGTTGCCACCGCACTTGGCGAACCCGGTGCCGCCGGGGGCCGCGCGGGTGTACTCGGTGGACAGCCACACCGAGACCGGCTTGACGCCGCCGGAGAAGTAGGAGGCGGCGGGGGAGGCGATGACCATGTACTTGTAGTCGCGGGAGGGGTAGTTGACGCCCAGTGCGGGCTGTGTGGCGATCATGAAGGGGCGCAGGTAGAGGCTGTGTCCCTCGGTGGTCGGCACCCAGTCCTTGTCGGCCTGCACGAGCAGTTCGAGCGACTCGACGAAGGCGTCCTCGGGCAGCTCGGGCATGGCCATGCGCAGCGCCGAGGCGTTGAACCTGGCCGCGTTCGCGTACGGACGGAAGGTCGCGATAGAGCCGTTGACCTGCCGGTACGCCTTCAGGCCCTCGAACAGCTCCTGGGCGTAGTGGAAAACGGAGGTCGCGGGGTCGAGGGTGAGCGGGCCGTACGGCATGAGCCGCGCGTCGTGCCAGCCCTCGCCCTCGGTGTAGTCCACGGAGATCATGTGGTCGGTGAAGCTCTGGCCGAACCCGGGGTTCGCCAGTACCTGCTCGCGCTCGGCTACGGTGCGAGCATGGTCTGAGAGCTGCACGTCAAAGCTGAGCTTTTGAGCGGTGGTCATTGGCGAAGGTCCTTCTCTTCGGTGTGGTGTGCCCTGGCTCCATTGTGCGACGGGCCAGGTAACGGGAAACTACTGCATCAACAGGACATCCGGCAGAGCCTGGGCGTGCAGGTTCCGCTGGCCTCGTGGCAGGGGTTCCCGCTCGTGGCGGTGCCCTTGTCGGCCCTTGTCGGCCCTTGTCGGCCTCTGTCGGCCCTTGTCGTTCGCGACGCCGGCCGGTTTCACGGGGTCGTGTCCCGGACGGCAGGTCATCTTTGCCGCTGTCGTGTGCGCGCCGTCGTGCTCGTGCTCGCACGTTCATGCTCGCACGTTCATGCGCTGACATGCGAACGCGCATGGCACCCCTGCCGGGTCGCCATGCGCGTCGGAGAGCGGCCCGGGATTACCCGGCTACTCGGGCGGTGATGTCGTCGCCGATCTGGCGGGTGCCGCGCACGGTGGCGCCGCGCTCGGCGAGGTCGTCCGCCACCGCGCGCTCGACCCTGCTCGCGGCCTCGGCCAGGCCCAGGTGGTCGAGCAGCATGCCGATGGACAGGATGGTGGCGGTGGGGTCGGCCTTGCCCTGGCCCGCGATGTCGGGCGCGCTGCCGTGGACCGGCTCGAACATGCTCGGCGCGGTGCGGTCGGGGTTGACGTTGCCGCTGGCCGCCAGGCCGATGCCGCCCGCGATGGCGGCGCCGATGTCGGTGAGGATGTCGCCGAACAGGTTGTCGGTGACGATCACGTCGAAGCGCTCGGGCTGGGTGACGAAGAACATCGAGGCCGCGTCGACGTGGCAGTAGTCGGTGGTGACGTCAGGGAACTCGGCGGCGACTCGGTCGAACGTGCGCGCCCAGAGGTCGCCCGCGTAGGTGAGCACGTTGGTCTTGTGGACCAGCGTGAGTTTCTTGCGGTCGCGCCCGCGCGCCTTGTCGAACGCGTAACGGATCACGCGCTCCACGCCGTAGGCGGTGTTGAAGGACTCCTGCGTGGCGATCTCGTGCGGCGTGCCGCGCCGCATGGTGCCGCCCGCCCCGGCGTAGGGGCCCTCGGTGCCCTCGCGGATGACGACCATGTCGATGTCGGCCGGGGAGGAGGAGCCCAGCGGGGTCGAGACGCCGGGGAACAGCTTGACCGGCCGCAGGTTGACGTAGTGGTCGAGCTCGAAGCGCAGGCGCAGCAGCAGGTCGCGCTCCAGCACGCCGGGCGGGACGCTGGGGTCGCCCACCGCGCCCAGCAGGATCGCGTCGTAGCCGCGCAGCTCGGCCAGCACCTCGTCGGGCAGGGTCTCACCGGTGGCGTTGTAGCGCCGTGCGCCGAGGTCGTAAGTGGTGGTCTCGACCTTGAGGCCGACCGCCTGGAGCACCTTGAGGCCCTCTTCGACGACCTCGGTGCCGATCCCGTCGCCCGGGATGACCGCCAGGCTGATGCTGCGAGCTTCCATGCCAGTACCATACCGGGTCCGTCTCGCGTCGCGGGCATCTCATCTCACCCTTCGGGACGGAAACCTCGGTGGTTCCTGGCGGTCACCGCACGGGGCGCGGGCGTGACGACGGCTCCTCCAGTTTGAGCCTGACCACCGCGGGCAGGTGCTCCACCTCCAGCGCGTCGCGCATCCTCGGGACGGCGTGCGCGCCCAGATGCCCGCGCAGCTCGTCCAGCCGGGACGTCTCGTCGGCCACCAGCGCCAGCCGTACGCCCGGCGTCCGTTTCGATCCGGTGAGGATGGCCTTGGCGCGGAGCACGGACGGATGGTCGGCCAGCTCCGACTCCAGTGCCCTGGTGATGCCGTCGGCCTCGACGTCCGTCGTGCCCGTGGGCCCTTTGGCGAGACGCAGCCCCGACAGCGTGTCCTTGCGCGCCTGAGCCAGCAGCCAGCGCAGCCCGAGCAGCGCGGCCACGATCGAGATCGCGGCGAGCACCCACCAGGCCCATGGATCGGCCGTGAAGAAGCCCGCCGTCCCGGCGCTGATGATGTACTCGCCGCGCGCCCTGGAACCGAACAGGCCGAGCCCTCTGGCCAGCGCGTACAGCCCCGGGAGCAGCAGCACCAGGCCGCACAGGATGAGGCCCAGGCGGTTGCCCCTGGCGGTCTTACGTTCCATGGCCGCGGCCCTCCCGACGCCTTCCGTGCACCGACACCCTGACGTCGGGCGCGGGCACGGGGGCCAGCGCCGCGATCTTGGCGGTGACGGCCTGCCGTACCACCCGCTCCAGGCGGGGCGCGGCGGTCTGCAACGAGGTCGTGGCGGTGACGTGGACGCGTCCGCGCCGCAGGTGCGCCCGCGCGCCGCCGATCCCGTCCACGCTCTCGGCCGCGCGCTCGATCGCGTGCACGAAGCTGCGCCGCTGCATCCCGATGATCAGATCCCGGTCGCCGGTGCGCAGCGGGACGAACCTCGGCCGCCCCGGGACCAGCGCGATCAGCAGCAGGATCAGGCCGAGCACGGCGGCTATGGCGGCCCCGGTGAGCATCCTCGGGTCGCTCCACGGCGTCCCGGCCGCCCACCGTCCGAACGCCTGGTACGGCACGATGCGCGCCGGATGGCCGGCCAGCGCGGAGATGATCTCGATGGCGGCGATCAGCCCGATGGCCAGGAGCAGCGCGGACACGATGATCGCGGGCCAGACGCGCCGGGGCCGGAACACGTGCGCGGCGGCGCGGTCGGCACGCCTGGACTTCGGCGGCCTGTGCGCCGCGTCAGACGTCTCGGACGTCCCGGACGTCTTTGGGCCGCGTTCCTCGACGGCGGTCATCGCCGCGCTCCTTCGGCGAGTTCCGTGGTTCGCGCGGGGCGCTGCCCGGGGACCATCGAGGTCACCTCGATGTCCACGTGCCCGACGGCCAGGCCGGTCAGGTAGTGCACCCTGGCCGCCACGTGGTTGCGGATCCGGTCCGTGAGCGTGCGCAGCGGGGCCGGATAGGCCACCGACACGTCGAGGCTGAGCATGGCCAGGCCGCCGTCCACGTCGGCCCTGGACCGCTCGTTCCACGGGACGACGCCGCGCCGCCGTACGTCGAGCACGCCCTCGACCTCACGCGCGGCGCCCGCCGCGATCCGCGCCACCACCGCCTCCGGGATGATCGTCCTGCCGCGCCGCTCGGGCGGGACGTCCGTCGCCGGCGTCGCGCTCGTTCGCGTTGTTCGTGCCGTCGCCGTTTGTGTCATCGCCGTCTCACGGCGAACTGCGACAGGTCCACCCGGCCGCCCTCCAGCAGGTGCCCGATCAGCAGGCCGACCGCGCCCAGGACCAGCACCAGTAGGAACGCGCCGAGACCGCCGAACGCTCCGGCGAAGCCGAGCGCCATGCCAACGGCGAGGCCGAGGATCGGCCACAACGGAAATGTGTCCATCTCTGCTCCCTTGAGCGTTCGTTGATGTGTGTGGAAGTCAGGTGGTGACGGTCAGCCGGTCGATGGTCACGTTCACCGGACGGTCCCCGGCCGCGTCCCCGACGGCGCTGCGCACCCGGTCGGCGATCTCCGGCAGCGGCGTGCCGTAGCGGGCGGCGATGGCGATCTCCAACTCGTCGTCGCGCAGGGCCACGCCTCTGATCCGGCCGCCCGGCAGGTAGGTGGCGACGGTGCCGAACGGCCCTCCGGTCAGCTCGGCCACATCCGGCACGTCCAGCACTCGCCGGGCGATGTCCCGGACCACCCGATTGCGCTGATCCGATGCCTCGGACCTGTGCGAACCGGCGAGCCCGGCCTCCGGCGTACGACTGGACGTCGCGGCGACGCCCTGTGCCGACGAGCCCTGTGCCGATGAGCTCTGTGCCGATGAGCTCTGTGCCGGTGACGGGCCGCCCGGTCTGCCCGCCGTCGACGATCGCTCTACCGCGCCTCGTCCCGCCGAGCCGCTCACGTTCACCGGACCCGTGGCTCTTCCTGCTGGTCCCGCTTGCTCTTCTGGTCGGTGTCCGGCTTGTCGTCGCCCGGCATGTGCACGTCGTCCACCCTGATGTTCACCTCGGTGACCTCAAGGCCGCACATGCGCTCGATGGCGGTGATCACGTTCCGGCGCACCGCCGACGCCATGTCCGGGATGGCGACCCCGTAGTCCGCCACCACGTTGACGTCCACGGCCGCCTGCCGTTCGCCGACCTCGACGGCCACCCCCTGGGTCATGGGCCGGTCACCGCCCACCATGCCGCGCACGGCGTTCAGCGCGCGTCCGGCGGATCCGCCCATCTCGTGCACACCGGACACGTCACGCGCCGCCATGGCGGCGATCTTGGCGACGACGGTGTCGGCGATGGTGGTCTTTCCCTTGCCCGACTGCAGCGGCCCGGACTGGCCGGCGTCCTCGCTACGGGCGCGCGGCACCGTTGCTTCTCTCTGCGTGGTCTCGGACACGTCGGTTCCCCCCGGTTCGTGGTGCTTCCCCGGCGCTCTCCAGGCATCCCAAAAAGCGATATATTCACCTATTGCCGCAGCTCACCGCCACAATCCGTACTTGGGGGCATTTTTTCCGCCCCTTTCCATGTCATTTCCCATGAATCAAGCCGGACGAGAATCCATCGGAAACCACGGGTGCCCTGATGGCGGAAAGCACTTGGCGGGATCAGTAGGCTCGTGCCGTACGGCATCCGACTCTGCAGGGACAATCACCAGTGCGCATAGCGAGGTTCACCGCCGGAGAAGGCGTGATGTTCGGCGTGGTCGAGGGGCCGCCCGGCGAGGAGTTCGTCGCGGCCGTCGCGGGCCACCCCTTCGGCACGGTCCAGTTCACCGGCGAACGCCACCCCCTCGCCGACGTACGCCTGGTCGCGCCCATCCTGCCCAGCAAGGTGATCGCGATCGGGAAGAACTACGCCGACCACGCCCGCGAGATGGGGGGCGAGCCCCCGGCCGAGCCGGTGATCTTCAGCAAGCCGTCCACCTCGGTGATCGGCCCCGGCGAGGGCATCGTCTACCCCGGCAAGCTCACCGAGCGGGTCGACTTCGAAGGCGAGCTCGCCGTGGTGATCGGACGGCTGTGCCGCGAGGTGCCCGTCGAGCGCGCCACCGAGGTGATCTTCGGATACACCTGCGCCAACGACGTCACCGCCCGCGACCTGCAGAAGAAGGACGGGCAGTGGACCAGGGCGAAGGGCTTCGACACCTTCTGCCCGCTCGGTCCGTGGATCCAGACCGACCTGGACCCATCCGACCTGGCGATCACCACGACGGTCAACGGGGAGATCCGCCAGAGCGCCCGCACCTCACAGCTCCTGCACGACATTCCCGCGCTCATCTCCTACGTGACCGCGGTCATGACGCTCATCCCCGGCGACGTCATCCTGACCGGCACGCCAGCGGGCGTCGGCCCGCTCGGCGTCGGTGACGAGGTCGGCGTCGGCATCGAAGGAATCGGCACTCTCAGCAACCGGGTGGTCTCCCGTGATTAGGGTTCGTTTCGCCCCGTCTCCTACAGGCATGTTCCACGTCGGCGGCGCCCGTTCCGCGCTGTTCAACTGGGCCCTGGCCCAGCGCGACGGCGGGCGGTTCGTGCTGCGCGTCGAGGACACCGACGCGGCCCGCAACCGGCCGGAATGGACCGAGGGCATCATCTCCGCCCTCGCCTGGATCGGCATCCACGGCGAGAATCCGGTGTTCGAGGGGCCGTACTTCCAGTCGGCCTACGAGCCGCAGCACCGCGAGGCCGTCGCCAAACTGCTCGCCGACGGCAAGGCGTACCACTGCGACTGCACCCGCGAACAGCTCCAGGCCCGCACCGGCTCCGAGCACCGCGGCTACGACGGCCACTGCCGCGAGCGGGGCCTGACCGAGGGAGCCGTCCGCTTCCGCACGCCCGACGAGGGCGTCACCGTCGTCGAGGACGTGATCCGCGGCCGGGTCGAGTTCCCCAACGACGCGCAGGAAGACTTCGTCATCGCGCGCTCCGACGGCTCGCCGCTGTACGTGCTGGCCAACGCCGTCGACGACATCACCCAGTCGATCACCCACGTGATCCGCGGCGAGGAGCACCTGTCCAACGCCGCCCGCCAGCAGTTGCTGTGGCCCGCCCTCGGCGCCACGCCGCCCGTGTGGGCCCACCTGCCGGTGATCGTCAACGAGCAGCGCAAGAAGCTCTCCAAGCGCCGCGACAAGGTCGCGCTGGAGTCCTACCGCGACGAGGGCTACCTCGCCGAGGCGATGGTCAACTATCTGATGCTGCTGGGGTGGGGTCCGGGCGACGACCGCGAGATCATGCCGTGGCCTGCGATGGTGCCGCTCTTCCGCCTGGAAGACGTCAACTCCGCCTCTGCCTTCTTCGACGAGAAGAAGCTCCGCGCCTTCAACGGCGAGTACATCCGGGCCCTGCCGCTGGACGATTTCATCGCCCGCTGCCGCCCCTTCCTCGACCCCTCATGGGACCTCAAGGTCTTCGCCGACATCGCGCCCCTGGCCCAGACCCGCGTCGCGGTCCTCTCGGAGATCCGCGCCAACGTCGACTTCCTGTTCCTCGACGAGCCCGTCTTCGACCAGGCGAGCTGGGACAAGGCCATGAAGAACTCCCCGAGAGAGATCCTCGGCGGTTACCTGGAGCGGCTGGAATCCGTCCCCTTCGACCCCGAGTCCCTCAAAACCGCCCTGGAGGAGGTCGGCGAACAGCACGGCCTCAAGTTGAGCAAGTCCCAGGCCCCGGTCCGCGTAGCCCTCACCGGCCGCACCGTCGGCCTCCCCCTCTTCGAATCCATCCAGGCCCTAGGCCGCCCCCGCACCACCACCCGCCTCCGCACAGCCCTGGCCCGCCTCACCCCCTAACCGTCAAGCGACGGCATGGACCGGGCTACCGCCACTGAGCGTAGAGGCACGCTGGGCGTTCGCGCGGGGCTGGCCGGAGGGGGGCACGAGCAGGGATACCGCACCGGCTCCGTCATCCCCGGCCGGCCGTTGGTGGGGACGCTCGCCGTACATGGGGCACGGCACGTCCTGAATCCAGGGCGGCGACGGGGGCTGGGCGATTTCGGCCGGGGCGTGGTCACCGGCCGGTCTGCTCGGTATCGGCGCTTTCCGCGGGAAGGGCGCGCTGCGCGTGCCCTTTGTGAGGCCGGTCGCCGTACGGCGAGGCGGCCGTCACTTCCACCTCGCCGCCGGGGTGACGCCTTGCGTGCCATACGGCGGGCGGGCGCGCAGCGGTGCGGGTGGGCCTTGCTGGAGGGGAAGACCTGGTGGGCTCATCCGGGGCAGGTCCGGCGTCGACGCCCACCAGGTCGGGCTCAAAAATTCGCGTCAGCCTACCTTGTTCACCCAGATCCGCTTGACGGGCCACGGGGTCAGCCGCACGGACGAGATCTCGCCGGCGGGCCTCCAGTCGCCGGTCATCAGGATCGGGCCCGCGAGCGGGTGCGACTGCTCGACCGCGACGCCGTGCAGACCGGTCCCCCCTGTGCACAGGCTGTAGGCCACGCCGCTGGTGATCCAGGTGGTGCAGCCGGTCGGGGCGGCCATGGCGGAGGAGGGGGCGAGTGCGGCCGCGCCGAGGCAGAGGACCGCCGACCCGGCCACGGTGGCGAGCTGACGACGAAAGCTCATAAAGGGCTCCCTAGAGCAATGGGGGGTGAAGCGAAGGCACGCCTTCTTTTAGGAAAGTTTCCTAAAAAAAGGCTAGATCGCAAGCTCCCGTGAGTCAATGGCCGATCCCTCGGTGACCACTGGGACCGCCAATAGTCATGAACGCCGGTCACCATCGGCCGTCGGCCGGCAGGAGACTCCAACCGAACCGGGCTCAGCGGGGCGGGTTCGTGGCGAAGGGCCAGTCCAGGCCGCCCTTGCCGGGCATACCGAGTCGTGCGATCCGCGCCAGACCGGCACGTACGGTCACGCGCTGCAAGGCGATGTCGGCAGACCGCCGCCTATGCGGCCTCGAATCGGTAGAAGCGATCGAGCACGCTCATCCCGTTTCCCGGTCACCGTTCCGAGCCACGACGACGAGCGTGCGGCCAGCGGCTCATCGCCCGCATGACCTTGATCATCTACGCGGGCATGGCAGCCGCGGCCCTCGCGGGGGCGTGGTGGTACCGGACAGGGAGGGCCGTCCGGTACTCCGCGCCAGGGGTGTGTCAGGACAGGCCGCGGCGGGCCAGCAGTGGGGCGATGTCGGGGGAACGGCCGCGGAAGGACTCGAACGCGACCATGGGGTCGAGGCTGCCTCCCCGGCTGAGGAGTTCGCGGCGGAAGGTGTCGCCGTTGCGGCGCAGCAGCCCGCCGTTCTCCTTGAACCACTCCACCGTGTCGGCGTCGAGCACCTCGCTCCAGATGTAGGAGTAGTAGCCGGCGCTGTAGCCGCTGGCCCAGATGTGGGCGAAGTAGGAACTGCGGTAGCGGGGCGGGACCAGCGGGAGATCGACACCGGCCTGGGCGAGGGCCCGCTGCTCGAAGGACTCCCAGTCGGTCACCTCGCTGTCGCCGCCCTCGGTGTGCCAGGCCCAGTCGAGGAGGGTGGCCGCCAGGTATTCGACCGTGGCGAAGCCCTGATTGAAGCGCTCGGCCTCGATCATGCGGTCGACCATGGCCTGCGGCATCGGCTCGCCGGTCTCGTGATGCCTGGCGTAGTTGACCAGGATCTCGGGCCAGACAGCCCACATCTCGTTGACCTGCGAGGGGTACTCCACGAAGTCGCGCGGGACCGAGGTGCCCGAGAAGCGGGGAAAGCGCACGTCGGAGAACAGGCCGTGCAGCGCGTGCCCGAACTCGTGGAACATGGTGTTGACCTCGTTGAAGGTCATCAGGGTGGGCTCGCCGGGCGGCGGTTTGACGATGTTGAGGTTGTTGACCACGACGGGCTTCTCGTCCATCAGGTGCGACTGCTTGACCAGGCTGTTCATCCACGCGCCGCCGCGCTTGGACTCTCTGGCGTAGAAGTCGCCGAGGAACAGGCCGAGCGGTGCGCCGTCCTCCTCGAACACCTCGAACACCCGCACGTCGGGGTGGTAGCCCCGCAGGTCGGGGCGCTCGGTGAAGGACAGGCCGTACAGCTTGCCCGCGGCGTGGAAGACGCCGTCGCGGAGCACCCGGTCGAGCTCGAAGTAGGGACGCATCCGCGCCGTGTCGAGGTCGAAGCGGGCGTTGCGTACCTTCTCCGCGTAGAAGGCCCAGTCCCAGGGTTCCAGGGCGAAGCCCGCCTCGGCCTGCAACGCCTCGGCCTCGGCGTGGGCGTTGGCCACGGCGGGCGGGACGAGGGTGGCGAGCATGTCGGTCACCGCCTGGGGTGACGGGGCCGTCTGGTCGGCCACGACGTAGTCGGCGTGGTCGGCGTAGCCGAGCAGGCGGGCGCGCTCGGCGCGCAGGCGGGCCATGCGCGTGATGATGTCGGCGTTGGCCTGGCCGCCCCGGCCGATGGACGCCTTGTACAGCCGTTCGCGCATGCCGCGGTCGGTCAGCGAGCCGAGGTCGGGCTGACCGGTGGGCAGGACGAGCGAGATCGCGTACTTGTCCGTGAGACCCCGGGCCTTGGCGGTCTCCGCGGCGCTCTCGGCGGAGATGCCGTCGAGCAGGGCCGCGTCGTCCACCACGACGGTGGCCGCGTTGGTCTCGGCCAGCAGGTTCTGCTCGAACGTGGTGCCCAGCCGGGACAGCTCGTCGTTGAGCTCCATCAGGCGCTTCTTGTCGGCCTCGCTCAGCTTGGCCCCGGCGCGCACGAAGTCGGTGTGATAGCGCGTGAGCAGCCACGCCTCGTCGGGGGCGAGGGTGTCGCGCGCGTCGTAGAGCTTCTTGATCCGCGCGAACAGGGCGGGGTCGAGCCTGATCGTGTCGCTGTGCTTGGCGAGGCGGGGCGTGACCTCTTTCTGGATCTCCCGGATGCCGGGCGTGCTGTCGGAGGAGACCTGGTTGAAGAAGACCGTGGAGACCCGGTCGAGTACCTGCCCCGATCGTTCCAGCGCCGCCACGGTGTTGTCGAAGGTGGGCGGCTCGGGATCGGCCGTGATGGCGGCGACCTCGGCGAGCTGCTCCACCATGCCGCGTTCGAAGGCGGGCAGGTAGTGCTCCTCGCCGATCAGCTCGAACGGGGGCAGGTGGTACGGCAGGTCGCTCGGAGTGTAGAAGGGGTTCGCGGTCAAAGTCGGGTCTCCTCACGCGTGTTCCTGGGATCTATCCTTCCTTACCCGGTCGGTCCCGGACGCCATGCGGGTATTCGTTTTGGTCTCCGGAGCGAAGCTGGGCTATCCTTACCGACGTCGCCGCGAGAGATTCCAGCGAGGATCACCGCGCGGTGGGGTATGGTGTAATTGGCAGCACGACTGATTCTGGTTCAGTTAGTCTAGGTTCGAGTCCTGGTACCCCAGCAAGTGTCTTCCAAGGCGGATGTCCCGATGGACAGCCGCCTTTTTCATTTCAGGCCAGGCCGTCGAGGAAATCGACGATCTTCGCCCCCAAGCAGTCGTATCCGCCGGAGTTCAAAGCGGACGCCGTCGCGTTGTACCCGTCCGATCCGGGACGGACGCCGGCCTCGGTGGGGTTCTTGGTGGAGGAAGGCCAGAACCTGTTGTGGTCTGCGGCGGTCGGCTCCGGCGAGGGGTCGTTCGTCCCGGGAGGCCGTGCGTTCGGCGGACTCGGTCTCGCCCGTGGCGGTGGGCCCCGAAGACGGCGCCGCCCGGATGCCGGTGGGCGGGCCCGGATCGGACCCGCCCGCCGTCCTGTCGGCGCCGCTATGCGGCGACGGTGAGGGTGACAGGAATCTTGAGGACCGGCTGCCGTCCGCTGGTGGAGCGGATGAGGAGTTCGCCGGTGCGGGTGTCGCCGGGGGCCAGGCCGGTGGTGTCGACGGTGAGGGTGAGGGTGGCCGAGCCGTTCCTGAGGAGGCCGCCTTCGGCGGGGGAGACGGTCAGCCGGTCTCCTTCGGTGGTGGCCTCGTAGGGGGTGGGCGCGGTGCCGCTGTTGGTGAGGGTGACGGTCGCGGTCCTGGTGGTTCCGGGCGGGGCGGTCACGTTGATCTCGGTGGGCGCGGCGGTGACCTTTCCGGTGATCAGCGCGCTGTCCAGGGTGGTGACGGCCTGGGCGGTGACGGTCACGTCCTTGAAGGTCGTGCCGTAGTGCTCCTTGGACACCCTGGCGGTGTGGTTCCCGGCGCGGATCTGGCCGGTGAAGGTGCCGTCCTCGCCGGTGGTGAGCGTGGCCACGTGGGGGAACTCGACCGTCGCGCCGGATACCGGCTCGCCGTCGTTCGCGTCGGTGATCTTACCGCGCACCACGCCGTACCGCGGCGTGGTGCCCACCGTGGCCGTGTTCGTTCGCTGACCGCTACGTACGGCTCGTCGCCGGTCTCGCACGTGTAGCCGAACTCGTCACTGCGCGGGGGCAGGTCGAAGTTGCTGGTCAGGTCTCCGGCCACGGTGATCTGCTCGGCGGCCTCGGGGAGGCAGAGGGGAAGGCGGATCTCCAGCCGGTAGGAGCCGTGCGGCAGGGTGAAGCGGTAGCGCCCGGCGGTGTCGGTCCGCATCCTGAACGACGTGCCGGACACGGTGACCGTGGCGCCCGGGAGGGGAACGTTGTCCGTGCTGACGGTTCCCGAGACGTCCCCATGGGGCCCCCGCGCCAGGGTGAAGCCGGCGGTCGCGGCCTGGCCGTCCACGACCGTGACCGTCTGGCCGGCGGCGGGCTCGTGGCCGAGCTTGGCCGCGGTCACCTGGTAGACGCCCGGTACGAGGCGCGGCATGGAGTAGGTGCCGTCACCGTGCCGTTGCCCGCCCCCGCCCGCGACCGGATCTCCGCCTGGCTGCCGGCCCGCTGAGTGTGGACGGCGTCACCGAGGTGGTGCTCGCCGCCGGAGCCGACGCGGGCATCACCGGGCTGCGGCCGACCGCGCTGCGGCACACCCACGCCACCCGGCGCGGATGTCCCGATGGACGGCCGCCTCCTTGATTTCAGGCCAGGCCGTCGAGGATATCGACGATCTTCGCCCACGCCGCGCGTGCGGGGGCGTGCGCGCAGCGGACGGTTCGCACGTTGAAGCGATTGCCCGGGGTGAGGGCGTCGGCCTCTCGGATCATCCGGTTCTGCAGGGCGATCGGGATCAGGCGGTCTTCCGAGTGGCGAATGTAGGTGCGCGGCACGCGGCCCCACGCCTCCTTCCGCCCACGGGCGTCGGCCGTCGCGATCAGCGGCGAATCATCGGGAAGTGAGCCGTTGAGCATCGCCATGAACTCGGCGTCGGAGCCGTCGGCCATCAGCGCGGCCTTGACCGGGCCGAGGAACGCGGGGTCGGCGGTGCGCCAGTTGATCCGCACCGCGCCGATCGTCGCGGGGTCGGCGAGCACCCCGGCCAGGAGCGCGCCGACCTGGGTCGGCGAGCCTTCCGGTGTGGACAGGTAGGAGTCGGCGCTGGGCAGCTCGGTGCAGCAGAAGGCCGAGTCGTATACGAGGTGGTCGATCAGGTCGGGGACGGCGTCGGCGGCCTTGGTGATCGTGACGCCGCCCATGCTGCCGCCGACGAGGATCACGGGACCATGGGCCGCCGCTCGCCGCACCGTGGCCACGGTGGCCTTCACATAGTCGTCGAGGGTGACACCGGCCATGATCGATGGCTCGCTCGCCAGAGCTCGCAGGTCTTGCGGCGCCTGATAGGACGCGCGGAACTGAGTGTCGGCGGACCCGTGGCCGGGCAACTCGACCGCGACCGTGCGGTGGCCGCGCAACGCGAGCTCCGAGTCGGCGGAGGTGCCGCCGTTGGCGCCGGTGACGAACACATATGTGGTCACGCGGCGCTTCCGGGACCCGGTCGCCATGCCCCCGGCACCGGCTCCGGCGACACCCGCGACCCCGGCGAAGGCGGAGGACTTCAGCGCATTGCGGCGTGAGAACTCGTTCATGGCTCAAGGCTGGCAAGTGAAGGCCAGAGCGCGGATCGCCTGATCGGTTCATCGATCGGGGAATGGCTTATCCACCGATCGGTGGATAGCCGACATCCACCGATCGATAGGCCCGCTGGGCGATCCGCGATCGGGCCGATCGGCCGCATGCTCAATGGCATGGCGGTCATCGAAGTACGCAATCTACGTAAAGAGTACGGCCGGCAGGTCGCGGTCGACGATGTGTCCTTCACCGTGGAATCCGGAGAGATCTTCGGAATCCTCGGGCCCAATGGCGCGGGAAAGACGACCACCGTCGAATGCGTCGAGGGATTGCGGCGTCCCGACGCGGGCAGGGTGCGGGTCCTCGGCCTCGACCCGGTCACCGAAGGCCGCCGCCTGCGCCGCCGGATCGGGGTGCAACTTCAGGAGAGCCACATCCCCGAGCGTCTGAAGGTCTGGGAGGCCCTCGACCTCTACGGCTCCTTCTACGAGCGGCCTGCCGACTGGCGTCGGCTGCTCGCCGATTGGGGGCTCTCAGGTAAGCGCGACACCCCTTTCGCCAAGCTCTCCGGCGGCCAGAAACAGCGCCTCTTCATCGCCCTCGCGCTGGTGGGCTCACCCGAGCTGGTCGTCCTCGACGAACTGACCACCGGGCTCGATCCCCAGGCCAGGCGTGACACGTGGGATCTGATCGAGCGGATCAGGGCCGCTGGGGTCACGGTCGTGCTGGTGACCCACTTCATGGAGGAGGCCGAGCGGCTGTGCGACCGCCTCATGGTCATCGACGCGGGCCGGGTCGCGGCGATCGACAGCCCCGCGGGGCTGATCTCCCGCTCGGTCCCGGAACAGCGCGTCCGCTTCCGCCCCTCGATCCCGCTCGACGAGCGCCTGCTCACCGCGCTCCCGGAGGTCACCCGGGTCAGCGTCAACGGCCCGCGCGTGGAGGTCTCGGGCACCGGAAACCTCCTCCACGCGGTCACCTCGGTGCTGGCGCGCCACCAGATCATCGCCACCGACCTCCGCGTCGACCAGCCCAGCCTCGACGACGCCTTCGTCGCCCTCACCGGCACCCGCCCGCATCTTTCTGAAGGTCCCGATCCCGGCCCCGAAGGCCCATCGCCGTCCACCGGCCATCCCTCCCGGTAACTGAGGCATTGAGCTCGCGGCCACCCATTACACGGGCACTCAGGTCGGCCGCTCTGCCAGACCTGACAAATGGAGGAAACGAATGACCGTACTGGTGAAATACGAGTGGAAGCTATTTCTCCGCGATCCGGCCGCGACATTGGTGGTGCTGGTTCTACCGGTCGGAATGGTGGCGCTGTTCGGGGCCATCATGGCACCCGATAACGGGCAGGACGGGATCGAGACCTTCTTTCCCTCGGCGGCGATCGCGCTCGGGCTCGCGCAGCTCGGAATGAACCTGCTGCCGACGACCATGGCGAGTTACCGGGAGAAGGGCGTCCTTCGCAGGATGGCGGCCACACCCGTTCACCCGGCCAGGCTGCTCGGCGCTCAGCTCGCCGTCGGCGTGGCGCTGGCGGTGATCTCGATGGCGCTGGTGGTGGTCGTGGGCGTGGCCGGGTTCGGGTTCGATCTGCCGGCGCGGGTCCCGGCGTTCCTGCTCAGCTTCGTGCTCGGGGTCATGTCGCTCTTCGCCGTGGGCCTCCTGGTCGCGGCGCTGGCGCCGAGCGGGCGCGTGGCGACGGGCATCGGCATCGGGCTCTTCTTCCTGAGCATCGTCTTCGGCGGGATCTTCATGCCGGCGGAGAGCCTGCCCCCGTTCATGGTGAGCGTGGGCGACTACACGCCGCTGGGTGCGTTCATGCAGTCGCTTCGGGCGAGTTGGGCGGGGGCCTGGCCCGAGCCGCCGCATCTGGCGGTGATGGCCGCGGTCGTCCTGGTGAGCTCCCTGCTGTCGGCGAAGATGTTCAGGTGGGAGTAACGGCCTGAACGGCACGGCGGGGGTGATGACGTGGGAATGATGGAGATCAGCTGGCTCGGTCCCGACGAGGGGATGGACGAGGACGGCAAGGGGATGTGGGTCTTACTGGCCCTCGCTTACGGCGTCCTGGTCGTCTCCGTCCTCGCCGCGGTGGCGCTAGGACAGGTCGCCGGGCAGACCTGGCCCCTCGTGCTGCTGGCCGCAGCGTGGCTGCCCGGCATGTACTGGCTCTATCCCCGGCGTCGCACGCACCTGGCACTGGCGATCATCCACTACGCGGGCATCCTGGCGATCGGCGCGGCGCTCGTGGCGACCAGCGTGGCGTTCACCCTCTTCCTGTCCATCGGCTACCCGCTGACCAGCGTGCTGTTCCCGAAACGGGCCGTCATGCTGGGGGTCGCCGCGACCGCGATCGTCACGGTCGTCGCGCAGAGCAGCCCGAGCGGCGAAGGGTTCGGGCAGATCGACCTGATCACGGCCCTGCTGGGGTTGTCCCTGCCGCTGCTGTTCGTCGGCTGGCAGGTCGGCCTGGAGAGCGAGCGCCGCAGGAAGGCCAACGAGCGGCTGCAGGCGGCGCTCGCGGAGAACGCCGGGCTGCACGCCCAGCTCGTCACGCAGGCGAGGGAGGCGGGGGTGCTCGACGAGCGGCAACGGCTGGCCAGGGAGATCCACGACACGATCGCCCAGGACCTCGTGGCGCTGATCGGGCAGCTCAGGGCCGCCGACTCCGCCCACGACGATCATGAGCAGTGGCGCAGGCACAGCGACCAGGTCGCGGTCCTCGCCGGACGCGCGCTCACCGAGGCCAGGCGTTCGGTGCGGGCGCTGCGGCCCGAACCGCTGGAGGACGCGCATCTGCCGGAGGCCCTGGCCGACCTCACCGCCCGCTGGGGCCGCGACGCGGGGATCACCCCCGACTTCGAGGTGACCGGTTCACCGGTCAGGCTGGTCGCGGCGATCGAGGTGACCCTGTTCCGGGTCGCCCAGGAGGCCCTGTCCAACATCGCCAAGCACGCGCGGGCCGAGCGGGTCGGGGTCACACTCTCCTACCTGGACGACACGGTCCTTCTGGACATCCGCGACGACGGCACCGGCTTCGACGACCAGACCACGAGCAGAACCGGCTTCGGCCTGAGCAGCATGCGCCAACGCACCCGCGGCGTCGGCGGCACCCTCTCCGTCGAGAGCGCCGCCGCCCAGGGCACGGCCGTCGCCGTCGCCGTACCAGCGATCGCCGCCGATCCGACCGCACCGACGACCACATTGGACCAGGAATGGCAGCCGGCGATGGGCAATCGGCCGCGGTGGTCTCCTCAGCAGTGAACCCGGCCGATCTGGTCGCTTCGGCGATCACGTGGGATCTGGGGTGACGGTTGGTGGCGGCAGACGGGTGCGGGGTGTTCTCCGTGCGGGCGGCCCCGGCTGATCTGGTTGCTTCCTGGGAGCCGTGTTGGGCCGGTGGCGGCCCCATGCTCTCGTCAGTCGGTGGCGGCCTGTCGGGCGAGAGTGGACCGGTCTGCCGTACTGGTGGTGTGTGGCGGGGCGGGTGCTGCGGGGGGCAGGAGTTATGCGGGCGCGGGAGGTTGGGGGGTTCGTAGGGTTGGGGTGGGTGATGGAGAGGGGGGTGAGGGCGTTGGGTGATGAGGTGGCGATTCGGGTTTTGATTGTGGATGATCATCCGATCGTGCGGGATGGGTTGCGGGCGGCGTTCGCGACTGTGGCTGATATCGAGGTGGTGGGGGAGGCCGGGGACGGTGCCGAGGCTGTTCGGGTGGCGGGGGAGCTGGCCGTCGATCTCGTGCTCATGGATCTGCGGATGCCCGGGATGGACGGCGTGCGGGCCACGCGGCGGTTGCGGGAGGCGGTGCCGGGGACGCGGGTGCTGGTGCTGACGACGTTCGACACCGACGCCGACGTGCTGCCCGCGATCGAGGCGGGGGCGACCGGTTACCTGTTGAAGGACGCGCCCACCGAGGATCTGCTGCAGGCCGTACGCGCCTCGTATCGTGGGGAGACGGTGCTCGCGCCGTCCGTGGCCGGGGTTCTCGTGGGGCGGGTGCGCAAGCCGTCCGCCAGCGCGCTGAGCCCCCGGGAGACGCAGGTGCTCAGGCTCGTCGCCGGTGGGGCGACCAACAAGGAGGCCGCCGCCCGGCTGTTCATCAGCGAGGCGAGCATCAAGACCCACCTGCTGCACGTCTACGCCAAGCTCGACGTGCGTGACCGGGCCTCCGCCGTCGCGGAGGCGTATCGGCGGGGGCTGCTGGACTAGATGGATGACGAGATGCGTGCGCCCGTGCAGGAGTTCCGCGTCAACCGCGACTTCGGCAGGTTCGTGCTGCCGTTCGTCGCCCTGCTGGTGATGTTCTTCCTGGTGACGATGCTCCTGGGCGGGATCTTCACGACGACCGCCATCGGGGGCGTGCTGGTCGGGCTGGCGGCGACGGCGGTCCTGGTCCTGGTGCTGAAGGTGAAGTACGACCGGATGGTCGCGGGCACCGTCGTCCGGTTCTCGCCGTCCGGCGTGGAGCTGGAGGACGCCCTCGGGTTCCGCGTGAGCCTGGCCTGGCCGGACATCACGCGGGTGGGGCGGGTGGAGACGCGGATGGCGAGTCCCCGGAAGGTCGGACGCCCCGGCGGCATGCGTGTGCGCGCCGGGGCGACCGAGGCGCTCGGGTTGATCGGCTGGGGCGAGCGCGTCGTTCCGCGCAGGGTTCCCGGCTGGATGCGCGCCCGGCTCGCGGAGGCTCCCGTGGATCCGCGCACCGGTCGTCCTCAGGTCGCCATCCCGCTCGGCGAGCTCGACCCCGCCTGGCAGGAAGGTGAGATGGGAGCCTGGGTCGCCCGTCACCGCCCCGATCTCCTGCCGGTCAGCGCGTGATCAGCGCGGCGGTCCAGTCGATGTAGGCGGTGGGCAGCGCGGCCAGCGACTCGGCGATCTCCCCGCGCGGCAGGTCGGGCAGCGGCGTCTCGGCGGCCATCCGGCGGCAGCGCTCGATGGTCCGCTCTACCAGGTCGCCGCGCCGCAGGGCGTGCAGGATGTGCTCCACCTCCTCCTCGGTGAGGCGGCGGCCGAGCAGTTCGCGCACGCCGTCGAGGCCGGGCTCGGCGAGCGCCCACAGCAGCGGCAGGGTGTAGACGCCGTGCCGGAGGTCGTTTCCGGCCGGCTTGCCGAGGACGGCGGAGTCGGCGGCCAGGTCGAGCAGGTCGTCGAGGATCTGGAAGACCTGGCCGAACCGCTCGCCGTACACCGCGAGGCCCACCCGCTGCTCGGGCGCGGCGTGCGCGCAGTGCGCCGCCACCAGGCAGCTCGCCCGGAACAGCGACGCGGTCTTGCCGGTGATCGACCGCATCGCGTCCTCGGTGGTGCGTTGCGGGTCGAACAGGCCGGCCGTCTCCTGGAACTGTCCCTCGGCCAGTTCGACGGTGGTGTTGGCGAGGGTCTCGGCGACCGGGCGGGACACGGCGGTGAGCGCCGCGAGCCCGGCCCTGGCCAGCATGAAGTCGCCGATCACCAGGGCCCGGGGGGCGCCCAGTTCGGCGTTGAGGGTCTGGGCGCCGCGCCGTTCCACGGCCTCGTCCATCAGGTCGTCGTGGACCAGCGATCCGGCGTGGATCAGTTCGACGCACGCGGCGCCCGTGATCAGCCGCCGGGTCGGGGCGCCGCCGAGCGCCAGGCCGGTGGCCAGGGTCAGCGCGGGCCGCAGCCGTTTGCCGCCCGCCGACGTGATCCGGCCGGTCGCGTCGTTGATCGCCGCCAGCCGCGAGGAGTTGCTGAGCCGGCGGATGGTCGCCTCCACGCGCCGCAGGCCGTCCCGTACGGGCGCGTGCGCGGTGAGGGTGCCGCCGGGGGAGCCGCCCCGGTGCCGTCCCGCGCCCGCGTCCGAGGTGGGCGGTTCGGGGGCTCCCCGGCTCGCGTGGGTCGCGGGCGTGGCGGACCGGTACGCGCCGCCCGTCGTGGACGCCAGGGAAGCGCCGGTCAGGGGTGCTAAGGGACCGCCGGTCGCGGGCGGGAACGCCGATGGCGAGGCCGTGACGGCGTCAGGCGAAGGGCGGCCGGTGGTCCGGGCGAGATTTCCTGTCATGTCCTCCACGGTGCATCGTGGGGGCTGTGTGTGGGCTGAGACCGGCTGAGTCGTTTCTCAGCTCGGCGGACCCTGGCGCTAACCGTTTTGCCCACCACTTGGGGTGCGGTAGAGTTACTGCCGTCGCCAGGGAAACCGAGCGACACGGGGAGGGTCTCAACGCCCTCCCGATGTATGCGGTCCCGTCGTCTAGTGGCCTAGGACGCCGCCCTCTCAAGGCGGTAACGCCGGTTCGAATCCGGTCGGGACTACTCGCAGCAGCAACACCCCTTGGGAGATCTCCCAGGGGGTTTTTCGCGTTTCCGGGCACCATCACTTGACTGGAGAGCGCTACTATCCAATGATTGGAGAGTGACGCTATCTAACGGGATGAAGATGATCACGCTGCTCGCCGACGGACGCGAAGAACGGATCGAGGGGCTCGTGCTGCCGCACGGCGCGCCGGTCCTGGGATGGGAGCGCAAGCCGCACGGCTGGTGCCGTGGAGACGCCTGCGTCCCGGCCTTCAGGGCGGCGGTGGCCGACGTGCCCGCAGAAGACGGCTCAGCGGGCCCGGGAGTGGATCTGACGGCCTTCGCAGGGCTCCTGGGCCGCGAGGTCGTCACGGACGCCGAGGAGGGCGTGGTGGCCGTCGGGGAGCCCGAGGGGCTGTCGGCGGGAGAGGCTCCCGACTTCACCCTCGGAGACTTCACGTTGTCCGCCCGCCGGGGCACGAAGATCGCGCTGGTGTTCTGGGCGTCCTGGTGCGGCTGCCGCTACGACCTGGCCGCGTGGGACGAACTGCACCGCGAGCTGGCCGGGTCCGGCTTCGCCGTGGTCAGCGTGTCGCTGGACCGCCGCGCCGACGACGCCGCGCCGTGGATCGAGGGGCTCGCGCACACCGCGCTGGTGGACACCGAGGGGCGGGTGTCGGAGCTGTTCAACGTGGTCAACGTGCCCACCGTGGTCTGGATCGGCGAGGACGGCCGGATCGCCCGCCCCCAGGACACCATGACCGCGACCGACACCTTCCGGTCGATGAACGGGCTGTCCTCGGACGCCGCGAAGGCGGCGCTGCGCCGGTGGGTGCGGGAGGGCGAGAGCGGGCTGAGCGCGCAGGCCGTACGGGAGCACCTGCGGGCCTCGACCGCCGCCGAGCGGGTGGCCCGGCTGCACGGCCGGATCGCCGCGTGGCTGTTCCGCCAGGGCCGCCGGGCGGCGGCCGAACGCCACCTCGCGGCGGCGGCGGAACTGGCCCCGCACGACGTGTCCATCCGTCGCGGGCTGATGCCGCTCGCGGGGGTGGACCCGTTCGGCGACGAGTACTTCCGGCTGCGCGAGGAGCTGGAGACCAGCGGCGTCGCGATCTACCGCCCGCTCCCCGACTGGCACCAGGCCGGCTGAGGGGCGGGCGCCCGGCGGTCACCGCCGGGGCCGTCCGGCCACGGCAAGCCCCCACCACCCGACGCCCTGCCCAGGCCCGGCCCCGGTGCCCGAGCGCTTCTCAGGCGCGGTCCGCCCGCGCCGTTACGGCACCGGCCAACGGCCGACGCCCAACCCGCCCAACCGTCATGACGCCAAGGGCCGGAACCCCTGGCGCGAAAACGGGCACAGGCGTCGCCGGCCGGAGCGGGCAGGCGGCGTTCAGTTGGCGTTCAGTTGGCGGAGGAGCGGGCCTTGAAGAGGGCGCGCTTGGCGGCCTTGCCGACCTGGCGGTCGGGGTGGGCCTGCCCGATGGCTTCCAGGAGCTCCTCCAGGTGCGGGTGGGGGACCTTCCAGATGACGTCGAGCAGGTTGCACAGGTCGCCCGCCGAACCGATGTCGTGCAGGCTGCTGACGAACTCCTGGCGCCCGAGACCGGCGGAGATGGTCCACATGTCGAGGATCAGCCATTGCGTATCGGCCTGGGTGGGCTCCGGGGCCTCCTCGACCTCAAGCTGCGTCAGGTGGGTCGCGGCGTAGGGGCGCAGCGAGGAGATCTCCAGGGCCTCCTGCCACGCGGGCACCGCCTGATCGCCGAGCGTGCCGACCATGCTGGCCGCCTGGACCCTGATCAGCGCGTCGGCGTCGTCCTCGGCCGCCGCCTGGAGCAGTTCCCTGGCCGCCTGCGCGGGCTCGCGCAGCTTCATCCACGCGGCGAACTCGGCGTCGGCCTCGTCCTCGGGCAGCTCGGCGCTGAAGGACAGCAGGTCGAGCGCGGTCATGGCGTCGATCGCGGGGCGGGCGTCCACCTCGATGTCGGCGTCGTCGACCAGGTGGACCACGCCCTCGAAGCCGAGGGGGGTCAGGCGAACGTCGTCGCCCTCGACGGTCACGATGCGGTATTCCTTGAGCCAGTCGACCACGGTGGCCAGCGCGTCGCCGTTCTGCTCGGTGGCCGCGGCCCAGGCGTCGGCGCCGAGGTCGTCGAGGTCGGACACCGCCTCCTCCAGCTCGGCGCGCAGCTCGTTCAGGTCGCGCGAGCCCTCGGCCACGAGCAGGCGGACCAGCGCCGCCCTGGTGAGGCCGGACAGCGTGAGGGTGAGCTCCTCGTCGTCGAGCTCCGGGTCGCCGTAGTCGACCGACTGGAGGCCGAGCAGCCAGACGTCGAGCACGTCTTCGTCGTCGTCGAACGGCCAGGCGGCGGTGTCGTCGGCCACGCCGACCGTGTCGTCGCCCTGCGGCAGCAGGAACTCCAGATCGACGGCGAGGTTCCAGACGTTCCACAGCGCGGGGACCCGCTGGGCGAGCGGCGCGTCGTCGTCGCCGGTGGCGGGCGGCGGCTCCGGCAGGCCGGTGGCCGCGAGCGCCTCCTTGATCTCGGCGTCGGTGAGCAGGCTCTCCTCGCCGACCTTGCGCGACGGCCCGACCCAGATCGCGAGGTCACGGGTCGTCGTGAGCAGCGGCACCGCGCGCGCCGCCTCGGCCAGCTCGACGTCGGGCCGCAGCCGGATCGTCGGCAGCCCGCCGATGACGTCGGCGAACGGCTCGAAGTCGCCCAGGCTCTCGGCCTCCTCGGCGTCGTCATCGTCGTCGGAGTCGTAGTCGGCGACCTCGTCCATCGCCTCGGTGAACTCCTCCTCCAGCTCCTCCAGCTCGTCTAGCAGCACGTCGAGCTTGTCGGAGCCCTCGGCCAGGCGGCCGGTCTCGGACATGAAGGTGAGGTAGGCCCGCACGGCGGGGATCATGCCGTCGGCCGCCTCCTGCGGGTCTTCGACGACCTGAGGCATGCGGTCGAGCAGGATGGTGCGGAGGTCTTTGCGCCTCCACCTGCCGATATGGGGGGATGCCGCCAGCCGATGCCAGAGTACAGCGGGCCCGACCAGATCGGGATCGCTGTCGGGCGCGTGCTCAGGCGCCCACAGGATGAACTCTTGGAGCAGGGGACGCAGCTCAGCGGCGGCTGCCTCGATGCGATCTGTCACTCGCCCAGGCTAGTCGCACCGAAGAGCGCTTGCCTCCCCATATCCATTGGCGGACGGCGTCAATTGACGCATTGATCCTGCCCGTTGTACCGACGGGCGGAGGCGATGCGCGGCTCGCGTCAGTTGGCGCGGCGCATGGCCTCGGTGATGCGTTCGGCGGCGGTGACCACGGGGGCGGCGTGGAGGCGGCCGGGGGTGCGGGTGAGGCGTTCGATGGGGCCGGACACGGAAACCGCGGCGATCACCTTGCCGCCCGCGCCGCGGACCGCCGCAGAGACGCTGGCCACGCCCTGTTCGCGCTCGCCCACGCTGTGCGCCCAGCCGCGCCTGCGGACGCTGGACAGGGTGGCGGCGGTGAACTTCGCGCCGCGCAGGCCCCGGTGCAGGCGGTCGGGCTCCTCCCAGGCCAGGAGCACCTGGGCGGCCGAGCCGGCCGTCATGGGCAGGGCGGTGCCGACGGGGACGGTGTCGCGCAGGCCGCTGGCGCGCTCGGCGGCGGCCACGCAGACCCGTTCATCGCCCTGCCGCCGGTACAGTTGGGCGCTCTCTCCGGTGAGGTCGCGCAGTTGGGTGAGCACGGGAGAGGCCACGGCGAGCAGCCGGTCCTCGCCGGCGGCCGTGGACAGCTCTGAGAGCCGGGGGCCGAGCACGAAGCGGCCTTGTGTGTCGCGGGTGACGATGCGGTGGTGTTCGAGGGCCACGGCCAGCCGATGGGCCGTCGGCCGGGCGAGACCGGTGGCCTGCACGAGCTGCGCCAGCGACGCGGGGCCGGCTTCGAGGGCATTGAGCACGAGAACGGCCTTGTCCAGTACGCCGACTCCGCTAGAGTTGTCCATAAGCCGATACTGCAGTCTCGCGATATGAGAAGGCAAGTCAGATAAGTGGGAGGCGAGCCAATGGGTCGCACACTGGCCGAGAAGGTCTGGGAGCAGCACGTCGTGCGGCGTGCCGAGGGAGAGCCCGACCTCCTCTACATCGACCTGCACCTGGTCCACGAGGTCACCAGCCCGCAGGCGTTCGACGGCCTTCGCATGGCGGGCCGCAAGGTGCGCCGTCCCGAGCTCACCATCGCGACCGAGGACCACAACGTGCCGACGCTGCTCGGCCCGATCAGCGACCCGGTCTCGCGCACCCAGGTGGAGACGCTGCGCAAGAACTGCGCGCAGTTCGGCATCCGGCTGCACCCGATGGGCGACGCCGGGCAGGGCGTGGTGCACATCATCGGCCCGCAGTTCGGGCTGACCCAGCCGGGCATGACGATCGTGTGCGGCGACTCGCACACCTCCACGCACGGCGCGTTCGGCGGCATCGCCTTCGGCATCGGCACCTCCGAGGTCGAGCACGTGCTGGCCACCCAGACGCTGCCGTCGTACCGTCCCAAGACGATGGCCATCGAGGTCTCCGGCGAGCTGCCCGCGGGCGTCACGGCCAAGGACCTGATCCTGGCCATCATCGCCAAGATCGGCACCGGCGGCGGCCAGGGCTACATCGTGGAATACCGCGGCGAGGCCATCCGCAAGCTCTCCATGGAGGGCCGGATGACCGTCTGCAACATGTCCATCGAGGCCGGGGCCCGCGCGGGCATGATCGCGCCCGACGAGACCACCTTCGAGTACCTCAAGGGCCGCCCGCACGCCCCCTCCGGGGCCGACTGGGACGCCGCGGTGGAGTACTGGAAGTCGCTGCGCACCGACGACGACGCAGTCTTCGACAAGGTCGTCGAGATCGACGCGAGCACGCTCACGCCGTTCGTGACCTGGGGCACCAACCCGGGCCAGGGCGCGCCGCTGAGCGCCGTGGTGCCCGCCCCCGACACGTTCGACGACCCGATCGCCCGCTCCGCCGCCGAGCGCGCCCTGGAGTACATGGGCCTCCAGGCGGGCACGCCGCTGCGCGAGATCGCGGTCGACACCGTCTTCGTCGGCTCCTGCACCAACGGCAGGATCGAGGACCTCCGGGCCGCCGCCGACGTGCTGCGCGGCCGGCAGGTGGTCACCCGCACGCTGATCGTGCCGGGGTCCATGCAGGTCAAGAAGGCCGCCGAGGAGGAGGGCCTGCACGAGGTCTTCACCGCGGCGGGCGCCGAGTGGCGTGAGGCGGGCTGCTCGATGTGCCTGGGGATGAACCCGGACACGCTGTCGCCCGGCGAGCGCAGCGCCTCGACCTCCAACCGCAACTTCGAGGGCAGGCAGGGCAAGGGCGGCAGGACCCACCTGGTCTCGCCCGCCGTGGCCGCCGCCACGGCCGTGACCGGCCGCCTGACCGCCCCCGCCGACCTGTAACGACCGGTAAGGAACGACACCGACGATGGACGCATTCACCACGCACACCGGGCGCGCCGTGCCGCTGCGCCGGAGCAACGTCGACACCGACCAGATCATCCCGGCCGTGTGGCTCAAGCAGGTCAGCCGGACCGGGTTCGAGAAGGGGCTGTTCTCCGCCTGGCGCGAAGACCCCGCCTTCGTGCTGAACGACCCGGTCTACGAGGGGGCCTCGATCCTGGTCACCGGGCCGGAGTTCGGCACCGGGTCCTCCCGCGAGCACGCCGTGTGGGCGCTTCAGCAGTACGGCTTCCGCGCCGTGATCTCGGCGAGGTTCGGCGACATCTTCCGCAGCAACTCCACCAAGATGGGCCTGCTGCCGGTGGTCCTGCCGGGCGAGACCGTGGAGGAGATCCAGGCCGCGGTGGAGGCCGACCCGGCCACCGAGGTGACCGTCGACCTCGGCGAGCGCGAGGTCCGCTGGGCCGGTCGCGCCGCCGGTTTCGAGATCGACGACTACACGCGCTGGCGGCTGATGGAGGGGCTCGACGACATCGGGCTGACCCTGCGTGCGGCCGACCACATCACGACATACGAGAATGGTCGGCAGTCATGGCTGCCGACCACCGTCTGACCGGACCCGACGGCCCGCGGGCTCATCCCGCGGGCCCGTCCACTCCTGCTCTGAACATCCAGCCCGAACTCGCGGCCGAGTTCGAGGGCGGGAACGAGTTCGAGAGCGAGGAGGAACTGGCGCGGCGGCTGCGTGAGACGCATCGCCGCGTCCGCGCGCTCGGGCTGCCGCCGGAGCGGCGGGACCGGCTGGCGCGCCGTCTGCTGGCCATCTGCGACGTCTCCAAGCGGGACCTGGCCCACGCCGGGGCCCGCCTTTCGGTCTTTCTCCGCGATCTGGCCGTGCTGGAATCCGAATCGCACCCCGCGGGAGGGCCGGAGAGCCTATCGGACGGGGCTTCCGACACGCCGAGTAGGCGAAACTTCGCGCATGGTGATTGAGTCCTGGCTCGCCTTCCCCTAATTTCAAGCGAGAAGGGGTTTGGTGAACCGTTGCCTGGTGTGCTGGAACCCCGTGCCGTTACAGGGGGAGCAACCTAGATGAACAAGCGGGAACTCGTCGATGCCATCGCGGATCGGGTCGGCGACAAGAAGACCGCCAATGAGGCGGTGAATGCCGTCCTCGATGCCATTCAGAAAGCGGTCGCGGGCGGGGACAAGGTCTCGATCACCGGTTTCGGCGCCTTTGAGATGGTGCACAAGCCGGCTCGTACGGCAAGGAACCCTTCGACCGGTGCTCCGATCAAGGTGGCCGAGAGCTGGGCTCCGCGGTTCCGCCCGGGTGCGGATTTCAAGGAGCAGGTCAACGCCGGGGGCAAAAGGGTAAAGAAGAAGTAGACCGGCTCGCGGTATGGGCGCCCGGGGCGATCCACGCCCGGGGCGCCCCGCCTTGTTCCTGGCCCGGCTTGTTCCTGGCCCGGCTCGTTCCAGCCGACGCCCGCCGGGCCCGCCCTAGTCGGGTAGGGGGAAGGTGGACAGGGTGATCGCGGTGATCTCGCCGCCGGTCAGCCGGATGTTGACGCGTTGGCCGGAGCGCAGCAGGCGCAGCGGACCGGCGTCGAACGCCTGGGTGCCGAACGTGAGCACGCTGCCGTCGTCGAGGAAGACCGAACCCGATCGGGTCTCTTGATCGTATGTTCGCACTGTCGCCTGCACACGTTCAGCGTAGACCGGTGGGCGGGAATATGAGCCTGGCGACTTCCGCCGTGCGCGGTCCGACGCCGAGCGACAGGGCGTCGGCCAGGTCGGCGGGGGTGTCCACGTCCCGGCGGACCGAGGGGATGTCGTCACGGTCGAGTTCCTTGGCCCCGCGTCCGAGGTGCCTGGCGCGCGACTCGCCGCCGAACCCGGGCGTGAACGGCGTGCCGGGCAGGGTGCCGTAGAAGGTGGTGCCGACTCCGGCGGCGTCCGGCACGAACGACATCTCGAAGTCCTCGGCTGCGGCGAGCGCGGCGTCCAGTTCGGCGGGGCGCAGCGCGGGGAGGTCGGCCTGGAGGGCCCCGACCGCGTCGCCGGGGGCCAGGCGCACGGCTTCGGCCGCGCCGCGGCGCAGGGCCGCGTTCAGGCCCGCTTGGGGATCGTCCACCACGTGGCCGCCCACGTCGCGCAGCGGCCCGGCGGCCTGGGGGTCGCCGGTGACGACCACGACCCGCGCCACGCGCGGGCAGAGCAGCGCCGCCGACACGGTGTCGCAGGCGATCGCGACGGCCAGGGCCGTGCGGTGCGGCCCCGCCGCCTCGGTGAGCCTGGTCTTGGCCGCGACCAGGGTCTTCACCGGGACCACGAGAGACCAGGCGGAACTTTCCGATGCACGCATACCCTTAAGCATCGCGCCTCGACACCCGCGCGCCGCAACCGGGAGACTTGCGGCGTGCGCCGCCCCGCGTGGACAGGAGGAGCCGATGACCCGCCACGATCGACCTTCGCGCTTTTGGGAGTACGTGGCCGTGGTGCTGATGAAGCCACTGTCACTGGCCCTGATGCGGCGCGACTGGCGGGGGAGAGAGCACATTCCGGGCACCGGCGGGGTGATCATCGCGGCCAACCACCTGTCCTGGACCGACCCCGTGCTGCTCGGGCACTACCTCTACGACAACGGGCGCTGGCCCGTGTTCCTGGCCAAGTCGGGCATCTTCGGGGTGCCGGTGCTGGGCAAGATCGTGGCCTGGCTGCGCACGATCCCGGTCTACCGCGACACCGCCGACGCCGCGAACTCGCTCCGGGCGGCCGAGCGGGCGGTCAGGGGCGGCGCGTGCGTGATCTTCTACCCGGAGGGCACCTGCACGCGCGATCCCAACCTGTGGCCGATGAGCGGCAAGACGGGTGCCGCCCGGCTGGCGCTGGCCACGGGCGCGCCGGTCGTGCCGGTGGCCCACTGGGGCGCGCAGGAGCTGCTGCCGTACGGGGCGAAGCGGCCGAGGCCGTTCCCGCGCAAGACGTTCCACATCAAGGCGGGGCCGCCGGTCGATCTGTCGCGATACGCCGGACGGCCGGCGCACACTGACGTGCTGCGCGACGCCACCGCCGACATCATCGCGGCGATCACCGCCCAGCTCGCCGATATCCGCGGGGAGAAGGCGCCTGACGTCCCGTTCGACAGGAACGCGCCCGACCCGGGCGGCGACGCACCCGAGGGTGGCGAGACGGACACCGGAAGACGCTCGGACGGTTGATCGCAGCGTACGGTAATGAAATGAGCAAAGCCGCCGTTTTCGGGACCGGTTCGTGGGGCACCACGTTCGCGACGATTCTCTGCGCCGCAGGAACGCGGACCACCATCTGGGGCCGTCGTGCCGAGGTCGTCGATGAGATCAACCGGCACCACCGCAATTCCGGCTATCTGCCGGGGGTCGTTCTTCCCGACTCGCTGCGCGCCACGACTGATCCGGCGGAGGCTCTGGACGGCGCCGAGTTCGTGGTGCTCGCCGTCCCCTCGCAGTCGCTGCGCGGCAATCTCGCCGAGTGGGCGTCGGCGATCCCGCCCAGGGCGATCCTGGTCAGCCTGATGAAGGGCATCGAGCTGGGCACCACCAAGCGGATGAGCGAGGTGATCAGGGAGGTCGCGGGGGTTCCCGAGGAGCGGGTGGCGGTCGTGTCCGGGCCCAACCTGGCGCCGGAGATCGCCCAGGGGCAGCCGGCGGCCACCGTCGTGGCCTGCACCGACGAGGTCGTGGCGCAGCGGCTCCAGGAGGCGTGCCACGCGCCGCCGTGGTTCCGTCCGTACACCAACACCGACGTGGTCGGGGTGGAACTGGGCGGGGCCGTCAAGAACGTCATCGCGCTGGCCGTTGGCGTCGCGGTGGGGATGGAACTGGGCGACAACGTGCGGGCGATGATGATGACCAGGGGACTGGCGGAGATTTCCCGGTTGGGTGCGGCTCTGGGGGCAGATCAGCATACTTTTGCGGGTTTGGCTGGAATGGGAGACCTTGTAGCGACTTGTGCGTCACCATTGTCCAGGAACCGCACTTTCGGCGAGAATTTGGGTCGCGGAATGACCTTGGCCGAAGTGATCGCGGCCACCAAGCAGACCGCCGAAGGTGTGAAGTCCTGCGAGTCGGTGCTCGAACTGGCGAGGAAACACGACGTGGAGATGCCGATTACCGAGGTGGTGGTGGGTGTCGTGCACGACGGCCTGAGCCCCGGCGAGGCCGCGATGCTGCTGATGTCGCGGTCGCCCAAGCCCGAACGGTACGGAGTGTGACTTCTTAGTGTGACTGGACCACGACGCGCCCGACGCAGACTCGGTGAGAACACCCGTTCCATCCACCTGCCCCCGCCGGAGAGCCCCGCCCAGTCGACCTTCGGCCAGCCGGTCTGGCGGGCCGCGGCGTGGAACTTCCGCGACTCGGCCGAGTACGACGACGCGCTCGGCGACCGCGCCCCCGGCCACACTCACGGGCGCGTCGACAATCCGACCACGGCCTCCTTCGCCGCGGCCGTGGCCTTCCTGGAGGGCGCGGCGGCGCCCGAGGACGTCGCGGGCCAGGCTTTCGCCTCCGGCATGGCGGCCATCCACGGCGTGTTCATGGCGTTCCTGCGCGCCGGATCGCACGTGATCGCCCCGACCCAGTTGTACGGCGGGACGTTCTCGCTGCTCACCAACGTGCTGAGCAGGTTCGGGGTGAGCGCCGACTTCGTGGACCACACCGACCTCACCCGCGTCCACGCCGCCGTCCGGCCCAACACGAAGATCATCTTCGCGGAGACCATGGCCAACCCGACCATGGCGGTGGCCGACCTGCGCGGCCTCTACCGGATCGCCCGCAGCGCGGGGGCGCTCCTCGTCGTGGACTCCACGCTGGCCACCCCGATCGTCTGCCGCCCCCTGGAGCACGGCGCCGACCTGGTCGTCCATTCGGCGACCAAGTACCTCGGCGGCCACGACGACTCCACCGGCGGGGTGGTGGTCGGCCGTCCCGACCTGATCCACCAGCTTCGCGAGGTCCGCGTCGACACCGGCGGCTCGCTGTCGCCCGACGACGCGTTCCTGCTGCGCAGGGGGATGGAGACGCTGACCCTGCGGGTGCGCCGGATGTGCTCGACCGCGATGGTGTTCGCCGCGTCGCTCGCCAAGCACCCGGCCGTCCGCCGGGTCGACTACCCGGGCCTGCCCGGCCATCCGGGCAACCGGCTCGCCCGCCACCTCTTCGACTCCGGCCCCGAGGGCACCCGGTACGGCGCGTGCGTCACCATCACGCCCACCGGCGGCTACGAGGCGGGGGCCGCCCTCGCCGACGCCCTGCGCCTGGCCGGGATCGGCACCTCGGTGGGCGGCACCCACACCAGGGCGGCGCACGTGGCCTCGACCTCGCACCGCCGTCTCGCCGAGGGCGCGCTGGCCGCGTCGGGCATCGACGCCGGGGCGGTTCGCTTCTCGGTCGGGCTGGAGGACGCCGAGGACCTCATCGCCGATGTGACCAGGGCGCTTGATTCCCTTCGCCCGGTAGGAGCCCAGTAGAGGCACAGTAGTTCGGAGACGTGTCGGCTCGCCGGGTCTGACCGTTGAGGCGGTAGATTCGGGCATCATGAACGAGCAGCGGGAGCCCCGTCCACGGGTCGCCATCGTCTTCGGCGGCCGAAACTCCGAGCACGCGGTGTCACTACTCGGAGCGGGAAGCGTGCTTTCCGTCATCGACCGGTCGAAGTACGACGTGGTGCCGGTGGGCATCGCCCAGGACGGCAGGTGGGTGCTCGCGCCGGGAGACCAGCGGTTCGCCATCGAGGCGACCGTTGACGAGTCGGGTACGGCGCTCGCGCTGCCGTCCGGTGAGGCGTCGCTGGTCGCGCTCTCGCCCGGGAGCATCCCCGTCGAGCTGGGCGCGGTGGACGTGGTCTTCCCCGTCCTGCACGGTCCGTTCGGCGAGGACGGCACGATCCAGGGCCTGCTGGAGATGGCGGGGGTGCGATATGTCGGCTCCGGGGTGCTGGCCAGCGCCGTCGGCATGGACAAGGCGTACATGAAGGCGGTGCTCGGCGCGGCCGGGCTGCCGATCGGCGAGTACGTGGTGATCCGTGACCGAGACTGGCGGCTCGACCGCGACCGGGTGCTGAAGGAGGTCCACGAGCTGGGCCTGCCGGTGTTCGTCAAGCCCGCGCGGGCCGGGTCCAGCCAGGGCATCTCCAAGGCGTCCTCCCCTGAGGAGCTGGAGGCGGCCGTCGAGCTGGCCAGGGAGCACGACCCCAAGGTGCTCGTGGAGGCCGCGATCCCGGGGCGCGAGGTCGAGTGCGCGGTGCTGGAGTCGCTGGACGACGCGCCGCCCCGCGCGAGCCGGCCGGGCGAGGTGCGCGTCCGCGACGACCACGAGTTCTACGACTTCACCGCGAAGTACACCGAGGGGCACATCGACCTCGACATCCCGGCCGGGATCCCGGAGGAGGCGGCCGAGGAGCTGCGCGCCATGGCGGTGCGCGCGTTCGAGGCGCTGGGCTGCGAGGGGCTGGCGCGGGTCGACTTCTTCTACACCCCGGACGGCCGGGTCGTGCTCAACGAGATCAACACGATGCCCGGGTTCACGTCCACGTCGGTGGCGCCGCAGCTCTGGGCGGCCACGGGCCTGCCGTACGCGGGGCTGGTGGACCATCTCATCCAGCTCGCCCTGCGCCGCCCGCCGGGACTGCGCTGAGACCGGAACTCAGGCGGGCAGGGTCTTGGCGATCGGGGCGGACAGTGCCCCGAGCACCTCGCCGGGGTCGTGCGTGCGCGCGATGGTGACCTCGACGTAGCCGCTGCCGGTCACGGCGGTGTAGAGGGTGGGGAGCTTCGGATCGGCGAACCAGCCGACGCCGTTGATCTCCGAGAGGCGGTCGGTCGGGGCCATGGCGGCGGGACGCGGGACACCGCAGCGCAGCGCGATCTCTCCCGCGCCCCACACCGCCACGTAGGGCGACTTCGGCTCGGACTCCACTCGCTCGGCTCCGTCGAGAGTGCCCGGCAGCAGGTCGTTCAGCCGTCGGCACGCGGCGGCGGTCTCGCCCTGCGGGACCGGCGGCTCCACCTGCACGGCGCCGCCGCAGGCGGCGAGCGCGAGCACGGCGACGGCCAGTGTCAGGGTGGCTCTCAGCGGCGTTCTCAACGTGCGGGTCCGGTGGTGTTCTCTCGCTAGATGTGGACGATCGGGCAGGTCAGCGTGCGTGTGATGCCCTCGACCGCCTGGATCTGGGCGACCACGAGCTTGCCCAGTTCGTCAACGTTGTTCGCCTCGGCCCGCACGATCACGTCGTACGGCCCCGTGACGTCTTCGGCCTGGGTGACGCCGGCGATCGAGGCGATCTCCGCGGCCACCGCTGCGGCCTTGCCGACCTCGGTCTGGATAAGGATGTACGCCTGCACCATCACGTCCTCCCGGGCGGGCAGAGCTGGTTGGACCAGCGTTAATCACCTTGAATCAGCTTGGATCAGCGCCGAAGGGCCACCGTACCCTGTGTTGCGGTAGGAGGTGCGTCATCACAGTCGGAGATCTCGGCGAATTCAATGTCGTCGCGCGCATCACAGGGCGTTTGCCACAAGGCCGGGCCGTACTGCTCGGCCCCGGTGACGATGCCGCGCTGGTCAGCGCGCCGGATGGGCGGGTCGTCGTGTCGACGGATCTGTTACTTGAGGGTAGGCACTTCCGCCGGGATTGGTCCAGCGGGTACGACATCGGGCGCAAGGCGGCCGCCCAGAACCTCGCCGACATCGCCGCCATGGGCGCGAATCCGACCGTCCTGGTGGTGGGCCTGGGCCTCCCGGCGGAGACCGAGCTGGCGTGGCTGGACGAGCTCAGTGACGGCCTGCGTGACGAGTGCGCCGTGGTGGGCGCGAGCGTCGCGGGTGGCGACATCGCACGGTCGGAGACGGTGGTGCTCGGCATCACGGCCCTCGGTGACCTGGGCGGACGCCCGGCCGTCACCCGCTCGGGGGCGCGTCCCGGCGACGTCGTCGCGGTGACCGGACGGCTCGGCCACGCCGCCGCCGGCCTGGCCCTGCTCATGGCGGCCACCGCGAGCGCCGAAGGGCCGCTCGTGGACGCGCACCGCCGTCCGCTGCCGCCGTACTCCCGTGGGCCGGAGGCGGCCGCCCTCGGCGCGACGGCGATGCTCGACGTGAGCGACGGCCTGCTGTCCGACCTGGGGCACGTCGCGACGGCCAGCGGCGTGCGCGTGGAGCTGGACGCCTCGGCCTTCGCCGTCCCGGCGTCGCTGCGCGAGGCGGGGGAGACGCTGGACGCCGACCCCCTGGAGTGGGTGCTCACCGGTGGTGACGATCACGCGCTGGCCGCGACGTTCCCGGCGGGAACCGCTCTGCCGCCGCACTGGATGGTCGTCGGAGTGGTCGCCGAAGGCGAGGGGATTCGGGTGGACGGACGCGATCGTGGCTCAGGCGGATGGGACCACTTCGCTGGGTAGTCATGTTTGTGACTATTGTGAACTTTGTGACAAAGAAGTGCTGAAGATGTTATGAAGATGGGCGGCCATGGTTCCCGACAGGAAGGGCTGTGATGGGCCGCCACGGCACAGAAGGATCAGAACCCTCGCGCAGGCGGGGTAAACGCAGGTCGCAGGGAGACGATCTGACGCCCCCGGCAGAGGCGACCGGTCCGTACGAGCCCGTGTCTCCACGCAGGCTCCCCCAGGACGACGCCGCCGAGTGGACCGCCGAGTGGCGGCTGCCCGACGACGAGAACTCGTTCGGCGAACCGCCGGGCCGCCACGAGTGGCCGGAGCTCGCCGAGACCCAGACGGGACAGTGGGGTCCCGGCGACCAGGCGGCCCCGGGGCCGTCCGCCACTCCCGACCCGCTCCCCTCGCAGGGATGGCCCGACGTCACCGGGACGGGTCACACCGCGGTTTATCCAGCCCCGCACATGGGACACGATGAACCGGCGGCGCCCGAATCCATCGAAGGCGACGGGTCCTATCCGCCGGACCGGCGCGCGGTGCCGACCGACCGGCTCGTGTACCCGGCCAGGAGCGCCGCGGGCGGCGAGGACGATCAAGCACCCGCGTTCCCCGGCGAAGAGACCGCGGCCCAGCGCACCGGTTTCCTCGGCTCCGGATGGCAGGGCGATTCCACGACCCCCTCTCCAGGGCCCTACAAGGGGTCGTGGGACGGCGAAGGGGTCGCTCCCGAGCCCAGGAAGCGGGGACGGGTCGCGCTGCTCTCCGTGGCAGCGGTGGTCGCCCTGCTCGGCGGCTCGGTCGCCGGAGTGCAGATCATGACGCGGGCGTCGGAGAGTCCGCAGGTCACCAAGCTCGCGGAGGCGCCCAGCCCGTCCGGGAGCGCCGCGCCGCCGCAGGAGACGGAGGCGGATCCGGAATCGGAGGAGCCGGATCCCACCGAATCCGCGGAAACGACCGCTGAGAAGAAGAGGGACCGGGCCACTCCCACCGTCACGCCGACGGCCGCGCCGCGCCGTACCCAGGCTCCGCGCGTCACGGAGGAGCCGCGTCCGAGGAAGACCAAGCCGCCGAGGGACCGTCTCGACGACCAGGACACTCCGCCGCCGGACGTCAAGACGACCCCCAAGCCCACCGACGAACCGCAGTTCCGCGAGGACCAGCGCCGTACGGCACCGCCGACCGAGCGGCCCACCCTCGTGCCCACCGCCCCGCCGGACGAGAACTCCGTGGACAACCTGCTGGAGGTCGAGGTGGACCTGCTCAAGCAGCGGATCGCCGGATACTCCGCGGGCGTCTCGATCGTGAACGGCTCGGCCGGTGAGCTGGCCGGGGTCACGCTCACCCTGCCGGTGAACGGCAAGGTGACCGGGGTCGAGGGCGCCTCCTGGGAGCAGACCGGCGGCAGCCTGGTCATCCGCTACCCCGGACGGCTCGCCCCCGGAGCCCAGATCGAGCTGGGCTTCAGCGCCCTCGGCAAGATCAAGCTCCCGGCCTCCTGCCAGGCGACGGGAGCGACCTGTCAGGTGAAGTGACCGCGCTCGCCGCGACATGGGAAGGGACCCGGGATCGACGGCCCGGGAACCACCAGTTGAGGTCGCCGAGCAGTTCCATCGCCGCCGGCACCAGGACCAGGCGGACCACCGTGGCGTCGATGAGCACCGCCGCGGCCAGGCCCGCGCCCATGGTGCGCAGCGCGCGGTCGTCGAAGGCGGCGAACGCGGCGAAGACGCAGAACATGATCGCGGCGGCGGCGGTGATCACCCGGGCGCTCGCCGCCAGGCCCTCCGCGACGGCGTCGGCGTTGGCGCGCCCTGAGGCGTACTCCTCGCGGATCCGGGACAACAGGAACACCTCGTAGTCCATGGACAGGCCGTAGGTCACCACGAACAGCATCATCGGCACCCAGGCGTCGATCGGGCCGCTCACCCCGGTGCCGAGCACGTCCCACTGGAAGACCGCGACGACCAGGCCGTAGGAGGCCGCGACCGACAGCAGGTTGACCACAATGGCCTTGAGTGGCAGGACCAGGCTGCGAAACAGCGGAATGAGCAGCAGGAACGACGCGAGCAGCACGGCCCCGACCGTCAACGGCAGCCGGTCGAGGGAATGCTCGGCGTAGTCGACGCCGGCCGCTACCCAGCCGGTCACCAGCACCGGAGCCGGTAGTTCGTCGCGCAGCCGGTGGACCAGCTCGGTGGTGCGCTCGTCCTGCGCGGCCGTCGCGGGGATCACCATGCCGGTCGTGGCGTTCAGCTCGATGGCCTCGGCGACGCCGTCCATGGCGGCGGCCTGCCGTACCGCCGGGCCGATCGGCTCACGCGAGGCCAGCAGGACCGGCGCCTCCGCGCCCGGCCCGAACCCCCGCGAGAGCAGGTCGTGCGCGCGGCGCGTGGTGTCGCTCACCGCCCGGTCGGAGGCGTCGGACCAGCCGAAGCGCAGGTCGGCGGCGGGCAGCGCGAGCACGCCGAGCAGCAGCGCGGAGACCACCAGGGCGGGCAGCGGGCGGCGCTGGATGACCCGGCTCCACCGGTAGGAGAGCCGCCGTTCGGGCCGGTCCCGCTCGGCGCGGCGGCGCGGCAGGCCGAACCGGTCGATCCGCGTGCCGATCCGGCTCAGCAGCGCGGGCAGCAGGGTGAGCGCGGCGAGCATCACCATCAGCACGCCGGAGCCCGCGGCGAGGGCCATCCCGCCGCCCAGCTCGGGGCCGAGGAAGAGGATGCCCGAACCGGTCAAGATCACGGTGAACCCGGCGAACAGCACCGAGCGGCCCGCCGTGTTCATCGCGGTCACCACTGCCTCGGGCACGGGCGTACCGGCGGCCAGGGCCGTGCGGAAGCGGGTCACGATGAGCAGCGCGTAGTCGATGCCGACGCCCAGGCCCAGCATGATCGTGAGGAACACCGCGAAGCTCGGCACGGCGGCGAAGTTCTGCAGCAGGGCGAGCAGCGACACCCCGCAGACCACGCCGACGATCCCGACCAGCAGCGGCAGCGCCATCGCGATCAGCGACCTGAAGGCCAGCAGCAGGATCACCGCGGCGGCCAGCAGGCCGATGCCCTCGGTCAGCCCGCCGGGCGTGACACTGGCGAAGTCGTCGCCGGACAGCTCGACCGTCAGCGCGGGGGCCCCGGGCGGGGGGCGGTAGGAGTCGCGCAGGTTTTTGAGGGGGGCGACCACGCCGGTCCCCTCGTACTCCAGCGGGACGAGGGTGACCGTGCCGTCCGCGGAGATCCGCTCCTCACGGGACCGCACGGTCACGCCGGGCACCGCGTCCACGCGGGCGACGAGGTCGGTGACCGCCCGTCTCACGTCGGGGGCGCGCATCCCCCCGGGGGCGGTGAGGACCAGGGAGCCGACGGGTTCGTCCCCGCGATCCCCGATCAGGTCGGCGGCCTGCTGGGTCTCCGAGCCGGGCATGCTGAAGTCGTCGTCGGACGGCCCCGCCGCGACCGCCGCCCCGGCGATCAGACCGGCGGCCAGAGCAGGCCACGCGAGCGCAACGACCCAGCGGTGACGCACACAGAACCACGCGAGCGCGTTCATGAATCTCATGGCCGATGACGCTAGGAACCGGGACCCGTCCGGGGCGTCCACCCGGCGCGGTCCACCCGCTACCGCGAGCGCGGTACGGCAGGGCGTTCAGAGCCAGCCCGGCCGCACCAGGCCGCTCTCGTATCCGATCACCACGAGCTGCGCCCTGTCGTGCACGGCGAGCTTGGCCATCATCCGGTTGACGTGCGTCTTCACCGTGGCCGGGCTCATGTGCAGGCGCTCGCCGATCTGCGCGTTGCTCAGCCCCTCGGAGACCATGGCCAGCACCTCCCGCTCGCGGCCGGTCAGCGGCCTCAGCCGGTCGGTGCCCGGCGGCGCGGACGGCCTGGCCGCGAACTCCTCGATGAGCCGCCGGGTGACGCCAGGGGACAGCAGCGCGTCGCCCCTGGCCGCCACGCGTACGGCATGGCGCAGCTCCGCCGGTTCCGCGTCCTTGACCAGGAAGCCGCTCGCCCCGGCCCGCAGCGCCTCGTAGACGTACTCGTCGAGGTCGAACGTGGTGACCACGACCACCCGCGTGGCCGTGCCCGCCAGCCGCCGGGTGGCCTCCAGGCCGTCCAGCTCCGGCATGCGGATGTCCATCAGCACCACGTCTGGCCGCAACTCACCGGCCAGGCGCAGCGCCTCGCGCCCGTCGGCGGCCTCGCCGACCACGGTCAGGTCGTCCTCGGTGTCGAGCAGCGCCCGCAGGCCCGCCCGCACCAGCGGCTGGTCGTCGGCCAGCAGGACGGTGATCATGGCGTCGGCTCCGGGGAGGCGGGGGCCAGCGGCAGCCAGGCGGCCACCCCGAAGCCGCCGCGCGTGCCGTCGCCGGTGCTGAGTCTGCCGCCCACGGCGGCCACCCGTTCGGCCATGCCGGCGAGCCCGTGCCCGCCGGTGCCGCCGCCGGGCCGTCCGTCGCCGCCGACCAGGCGGGGGAGGAGCCCGCGCCGTTCGCCCCTGCCGTCGTCGTCGATCTGGACCACCAGGCCGTCCGTCTCGAAGCGCAGGGCCACCCACGCCCGGTTCGCGCCCGCGTGCCGGATCGTGTTGGTCAGCGCCTCCTGGATCACCCGGTAGACCGTCAGGTCGATCGCGGCGGGCAGCGGCCGGGCGGCGCCCGTCACGGAGAGCTCCACCGGCAGCCCGGCCCCGGCGACCAGGTCGGGCAGCCTGCCGGTGCCGGGCACGGGACGGCGGGCCGCCTCCTCGCCCTCCGGCCCGCCGCCGTCGGTGCGCAGGATGCTCAGGATGTCCTTCATCTCCGTCAGGGCCTCGCGGCTGGCCGTGCGGATGACCGTCAGCGCCGCCCGCGCCTCCTCGGGCCCGCCCGCGCGTTCCAGGGCCTCGGCCGCGACGGCGGCGTGCAGCGCGATCAGGGACACCGTGTGCGAGGTGACGTCGTGCAGTTCCCTGGCCACCTTCAGCCGCTCCTCCTGGGCCCGCCGAAGCGCGGCCTCCTCACGGGTGCGCTCTGCCTCGCCCGCTCGCCGTTCGACCTCGGCGGTGTAGGCCCGGCGCGCGCTGGACACCTCGGCGAGCTGCACGACCACGACGACCATCAGCCCCCAGATGAGCAGCGCGACCACGTTCTCCACGCTGCCGCCGAAGTCGTCGCCCGGGTGCGCCGCCAGCACGGCCAGGGCCGGGACCCCGACCAGGAACGCGGCGCCCGGCCAGCCCCAGCGCCTGCGGCCCGCCGAGATGACGGTGAAGATCATGATGAGCGCGGGGGCGGGCCAGAACGCGTAGGCGTAGCCCAGCGCGAAATAGGCGGCGGCGGCCGCGCAGCAGACCACCATGCCGATCTCGGCGCGCTCGCGCCGCCAGAGCAGCCCCAGCGCCGTCGCCGCGAGCAGCGCCCAGCCGATCGGATCGAGCGGGCGGGCGTCCGGCTGGTTGCCGTACGCGAGCACGGACGTGCTGATGACGAGTGCGCCGATCACCACGACCAGGGCGTACCTGTTCATCTCCAGCACCCTAATCCGGGCGGATCATCCCCGGGAATCCTCCGCGCGCGGTAGGCGTCTACCGCATGCGCGGTAGACGGGCGGGAACGGCCCCGGACATGACGAACCCGGCGCTCGCGAAGCGGACGCCGGGCGGTGCTGTGGAGCTCGTGCGGGCTAGCGGGTGACCTTGCCGGCCTTGATGCACGAGGTGCAGACGTTGAGGCGCTTCGGGGTGCTCCCGATCTTGGCGCGCACGGTCTGAATGTTCGGGTTCCAGCGGCGGCGGGTACGGCGGTGCGAGTGCGAGATGTTGTTGCCGAACCTCGGCCCCTTGCCGCATACGTCGCAGACGGAAGCCACGGTATCGCTCCTTAGATCAGTCGATAGGCCCGTGCCGCCGCCTGTGGGGCGAGCCGCGGGCGTGCCGGGACGACCGGCCAGCCTGACAAGGGTATCCGATGTTCACGGGTGCCCGCCAACGCGAACGGCTTCGGGGAACCACGCAACAGGGATACTCTCCCGGCAACCGTAGCGTATCGGCGACGGAGGACACGCCAACATGCTCAAGGTTCTCGACCCTCCGGCGGTGCGCAGGTGGGTCCGGCTCTCCGCCGACGCGCTGGGACGCGCCAGGTCCGAGATCGACTCGCTCAACGTCTTCCCGGTGCCCGACGGCGACACCGGCACCAACCTGCATTTGACCATGCTGTCGGCCGCCGAGGCGGTCGAGGTCCTGCCGGGAGACGCGAGCGCCGAGAGCGTCTGGGCGGCCCTTTCCAGGGGCGCGCTGGTGGGCGCGCGCGGCAACTCCGGCGTGATCGTCAGCCAGGCGCTGCGCGGGCTGGCCGAGATCCTGCGGGCCGCCGAGGGAGACGGAGCGGACCTGCGCCGGGCCCTGGCCAGGGCCGCCGAGCTGGCCCGAGACGCCGTGGCCCATCCGGTGGAGGGCACGGTGCTGACCGTGCTCGCCGCCGCCGCGTCGCCGGGCGGCGGGGGAAACCTGGCGGAGGTCGCCAGGTCGGTGGCGGAAAGGGCCGCGAGCGCCGTCCGCCGCACCCCGGACCAGCTCGGCGTCCTGGCGCGCAACGGCGTCGTGGACGCGGGTGGCGCGGGACTCGCGGTGATCCTGGACAGCCTGGCGGCGGTGGTGACCGACGTCTACACCGAGCGGGTGGACATACCCAGGCGCTCTCTGCCGGCCGTACCGGCCGAGGACGCCGAGGGTCGCGGCTACGAGGTGATGTACCTGCTCGACGTGGACCCCGCCGACCACGCCGCCGTGCCCGCGCTGAAGGACCGGCTGGACGCGCTGGGCGACTCGCTGGTGATCGTGGGCGGCGAGGGACTGTGGAACGTGCACGTCCACGTGGACGACGCCGGAGCGGCGATCGAGGCGGGCATGGCGGCGGGCCGGCCCTACCGGATCAAGGTGACGTGGCTGGGCGCGGACGGAGGCCCCCAGCGGCACGCGCGGGAGGGCACGGCGGGGCGGGGCGTGGTCGCGGTGGCGGCGGGCGACGGCCTGGCGGCGCTGTTCGAGCAGGCCGGGGCCGTCGTGGTCAGGAGGGAACCGGGCGGCGGCGTGTCGCTCCCGGCGCTGCGGGAGGCCATCGCGAGGGCCGGGTCCGAGGTGGTGGTGCTGCCCAACGACGTCGCCGTGCGCGAGGTGGCCTCCGCCGCCGCCGTCGAGGCCAGGGAGCGGGGCGTGACGGTCGGCGTGCTGCCCACGAAGGCGTCGGTGCAGGGGCTGGCGGCCCTCGCCGTCCACGACCCGCTGCGGCGCTTCGACGACGACGTGGTGGCCATGGCCGACGCCGCCGGGCATACCAGGCACGGCCACGTCTGGGTGGCCGACAGGGAGGCCGTGACCAGCGCGGGCGTCTGCCGTCCCGGCGACGTCCTCGGGGTGGTGGACGGCGACGTCGCCGTGATCGGGACCGCGCTCGCGCCGACCGCCGTGGAGGTGACCCGCCGGATGCTGTCCTCGGGCAGCGAGCTGGTGACCCTGGTCGCGGGCGAGGACGGCGCACCGCTGGTGACCGCCGTGCGCGACCATCTCGGGGAGATTCGCCCCGATGTGGAGGTCGTGGTCATCGAAGGAGGTCAGGGCGGATACCCCCTGCTGGTCGGCGTCGAATAGCGCGTCGGGTGAAGTTGTCGGCCGGGCACGGTAGAACTGGGTGGCGTGACGCGTTTCGACGAGCCGCTGGGGCGGGCCCTCGATCCGAAGACGGCGAAGCTCTTGGAGAGCTCTCTCGGCCTGTCCACGGTCGGCGACCTGCTGCGCCACTACCCCCGCCGATACGCCGAGCGCGGCGAGCTGACCGAGATCGACGCCCTTGAGGTCGACGAGCACGTCACCATCGTGGGCGAGGTCACGCGCACCATGCGCAAGCCGATGCGCAACAAGTCCGGCACCTGGCTGGAGGTCGAGGTCGCCGACGCCCGGCAGAGCCGCATCTACCTGTCGTTCTTCGGCAAGGCGTCGCACGCCGTCGAGTCGCGGCTGCAACCGGGACGGCGCGGCATGTTCGCCGGGAAGGTCGGCAGGTTCGGCACCCCGGCCAGGCCGCGCTGGCAGCTCGCCCACCCCGACTTCGAGATGTTCGACGAGAGCGAGGGGGAGGCGAGCGCCGAGGAGTTCGCCACCGCGCCGGTGCCGATCTACCCGGCGGGCAAAGACCTCACCTCGTGGGTGATCCGGCGGGCCGTCGGCCTTCTCCTCGACACGCTCGGCCCGCTCCCCGACCCGCTGCCCGCCGAGCTGCGGGCCAGGGAGGGCCTGGCCGGGCTGGCCGAGGCGCTGGTCGCGATCCACCGCCCGCGCGACTTCGCCGACGTCAACCGGGCCCGCAAGCGGCTGAAGTTCGACGAGGCGTTCGTGCTGCAGGCGGTCCTCGTGCGCCGGCGCATGGCCGCCGCCTCGTGGCCTGCCAAGCCGCGCCCCCTCGTGGCCGACGGGCTGCTCGCGGCGTTCGACGAGCGCCTGCCGTTCGCGCTCACCGAGGGGCAGGCCGAGGTCGGCGAGGAGATCGCCGCCGACCTGGCCACCCCGCACCCGATGCACCGGCTGCTGCAGGGCGAGGTCGGCGCGGGCAAGACCGTGGTGGCGCTGCGGGCGATGCTCCAGGTGGTCGACGCGGGCGGCCAGGCCGTCCTGCTCGCGCCCACGGAGGTCCTGGCCCAGCAGCACCACAGGTCGATCGTGGACATGCTCGGCGACCTCTCGGCGGGCGGCCTGCTCGGCGGCACGTCCGTCGCGCTGCTCACCGGGTCGATGGGGGCGCAGGCGCGGCGCACGGCGCTGCTCGACGCCGCCTCCGGCGCGGCGGGCATCGTGATCGGCACCCACGCGGTGCTCCAGGAGCGCGTCCAGTTCGCCGACCTCGGCCTGGTGGTGGTCGACGAGCAGCACCGCTTCGGCGTCGAGCAGCGCGACGCGCTGCGGGAGAAGGCCGGAGACACCCGCCCGCACGTGCTGGTCATGACGGCCACGCCGATCCCGCGCACGGTGGCCATGACCGTCTTCGGCGACCTTGAGGTCTCCACCCTCAGCCAGCTTCCCTCCGGTCGCGCGCCGATCAGCAGCCACGTGGTCCCGGCGGCGGAGAAGCCGCACTACCTCGACCGCACCTGGGAGCGGATCCGCGAGGAGGTCGGCCTGGGCAGGCAGGTCTACATCGTGTGCCCCAGGATCGGCGAGCAGGAGGGCGACGAGGGCGACCTCGCGCCCGCCGACGCCTCCGGCGCGGCCGACGAGCGCCGCCCGCCGCTGGCGGTGACCGAGGTGGCCCCGATGCTGGCCGGCGGCCCGCTGTCGGGCCTGCGCGTGGAGGTCCTGCACGGCCGTCTCGACCCCGAGCTGAAGGACGCGGTGATGCGGTCCTTCACCGACGGCGAGATCGACGTGCTGGTGGCCACGACGGTGATCGAGGTCGGCGTCAACGTCCCCAACGCCTCGGTCATGGTGATCATGGACGCCGACCGCTTCGGGGTGTCCCAGTTGCACCAGCTCCGCGGCCGGGTGGGCCGGGGCGGGCTGCCCGGCCTGTGCCTGCTGGTCTCCGACTCGCCGTCGGGCACTCCCGCGCGGGGCCGTCTCGACGCCGTGGCGGCGACCCTCGACGGTTTCGAGCTGTCCCGCGTCGACCTGGAGCAGCGCCGGGAGGGCGATGTGCTGGGCGTGGCCCAGTCGGGCCGCAAGTCGTCGCTGCGGATGCTCCAGCTCCTGCGCGACGAAGACGTCATCGCCACGGCGCGTGACGGCGCGGTGGCGCTGCTGAGCGACGATCCCGACCTGTCGGGCCATCCGGTGCTCAGGTCCGAGATCGACAAGCTGACCGCGGACGAGCGCGCGGAGTTCCTGGAGAAGACCTGACCGCCCGATCGGGCGAGACGCTACTGCGTGAGAGTGACCCAGGGCCCAGCCGCGGGGACGGCCTCCCCCCGAATGCCGTCCCCGGCTGGGCCCACCCTCGGGTCAGGTGCCGAGGGTACCGGCGTGCGGAAGGGCTCACGATCACGCCGGTCGGCCTCCCCCTGGGTCACCTGAAGGCCGCAGCACTCATCATGCGGGTGACCAGGGCGGATGTGAACGACCCTTGGAGATTCCTCGACGCTCCTTGCGTACTTCATTGCGCTGGGGGGCCCGGTTTTACGACCTCGCGCGGTCCGCTCTCGGCGGGCTTTGCGCCCGGGGCCGCCGGCGGGCCTCGCTAGATTGGGGACCATGATGCGGGTGATCGCGGGAAGCGCCGGTGGCAGGCGGCTGGCCGTCCCCGCGGGCAGGGGGACACGGCCGACGAGCGACCGGGCGCGGGAGGGCATCTTCTCCTCGGTCGGCTCGATGCTCGGCCCGCTCACCGGCGCGCGGGTGCTCGACCTGTACGCCGGATCCGGCGCGGTCGGGCTGGAGGCGCTCTCCCGGGGCGCGTCGCACGCGCTGCTGGTGGAGTCCGACGCCAAGGCCGCCAGGGCGATCAAGGCGAACATCGCGGCGCTCGGGCTGCCGGGGGCGGAGCTGGCGGTGGACAGAGTGGAGCGGGTGGTGGGCCGCGAGTGCGCGGGCGAGCCGTACGACTTCGTGTTCGCCGACCCGCCGTACGCCGTGGGCGGGCAGGAGGTGACCCTGGTCCTGGCGCGGCTCGGCGAGAACGGCTGGCTGGCCCCGGGGGCGCTGATCGCGGTAGAGCGGGAGACACGCGGGCAGGACCTTGAGTGGCCCGCTGACATCGACAAGGAGAGGGCCCGTCGATACGGTGAAGCGACGGTTTGGTACGGTCGCGCAGCCGGGAACCCGTAACCGTGGGGGTGCGCCTTGCGCCGTGTCGTATGTCCGGGGTCGTTCGACCCAGTGACCAACGGTCACCTCGACATCGTCGGCCGCGCGTCACGATTGTACGACGAGGTCGTGGTCGCCGTCCTGATCAACATAGAGAAGAAGAGCCTGTTCACGGTCGAGGAGCGCATCGACATGCTCCAGTCCGTGACCAAGGAGTACGGGAACGTCCGGGTGGACAAGTTCCATGGGCTGCTCGTCGACTACTGCAAGCAACATGAGATCCAGGCCATCGTCAAGGGTCTGCGAGCCATCAGCGACTTCGACTACGAGCTGCAGATGGCGCAGCTCAACTACCGCATGTCGGGTGTGGAGACGCTGTTCATGTCCACCAACCCGGAATTCTCCTTCCTGTCCTCCTCAAGGATCAAGGAGATCGCCCGCTATGGCGGAGATGTATCCGGGCTGGTCCCGGACCTCGTGCACCGGCTCTTGGTGGACCGTCTCAGAGGCTGACCTGCGGCTGGTATTCTTTCTCATCGGCCTTGCACGACGGCGGTGATTCGCCATGCCACATGAGAGCAGGATGACTACCCGCAGCCTCGACCCCCGCGCCCCATGGGTGATCTCTACCCATGACCTGGGCCGGAGGCCGGGTTCCATGCGGAAGTTCACCCGAACTCTGCCGGCTCCGGCGGATCTGGCCATCGACATGATCGGCGTCCCCAAAGACGCCGATGTCGAGCTGGACATCCGGCTCGAAGCGGTTATGGAGGGCGTGCTCGTCACGGGCACCGCGTCGGTCCCCCTCAGCGGGGAGTGCGCACGGTGCCTGGAGCCCCTGACCTCGCGGATCGAGGTCGGGTTCCAGGAGCTGTTCTTCTACTCCGCCGAAGACGCCGCCGAGGACGATTCGCTCCTCGACGGCGTTCTGCTCGACCTTGAGCCGACGTTCCGCGACGCGGTGGTCCTCGCCCTGCCGCTCAGCCCGGTCTGTCAGGAAGACTGCCCGGGGTTGTGCGTGGAGTGCGGGGTCAGGCTGGCCGAGGCCGGTCCCGACCACCGGCACGACGTGATCGACGCCCGCTGGGCGGCGTTGCGGGACCTGGTGCGAGACGACGAGCAAGACCAGCACGACGAGCAAGACCGGCAAGACAGGCAAATCAACGACGATCAGGAGGGCTGACGTGGCCGTCCCCAAGCGGAAGATGTCGAGGAGCAACACTCGCTCCCGCCGCGCCCAGTGGAAGACCACCGCGGTGGCGCTCGTGGACTGCCCGCAGTGCAGGCAGCCCAAGCGTCCCCACATCGCGTGCCCTTCCTGTGGCACCTACAACCGCCGTCAGGTCATCGAACCGTCGGCCTGATCGCCCCATGTGCTGACGCGTGTCGCCGACCGGGAGCCGGACAGAAGGTCTCCGGTCGGCTTCGGCGTCGGCGCGAGCGGTGGCTGACTCGCCCGCGGCCGTGGTGGACGCCGGGGTCTGCCGGATCCCTCCCGGCGCCCACCACGTTCTCGGGCATCCGCTTCCCTCACGCCACCGCGACCCGGATGACGCGACCGTCATCCGGGTGTAACCGGTACCGCGGAGGAGGAAGACGTGGGCGCAGCACCCAAGCCGGTGGCCGTCGAGGTCGCCAGAGACGAACTTGAGCGGGTCCTCGATGTCAGCCTGGACACGGGAGTGCTGGAGCGCGCGCTGACGCACCGCTCCTACGCGTACGAGAACGGCGGGCTCCCCACCAACGAGCGCCTGGAGTTCCTCGGCGACTCGGTGCTCGGCCTGGTCGTGACCGACACGCTGTACCGCAACCACCCCGACCTGCCCGAGGGGCAGCTCGCCAAGCTGCGCGCGGCCGTGGTGAACATGCGCGCGCTCGCCGACGTCGCCCGCGACCTGAAGCTCGGCAGGTTCCTGCGGCTGGGCAGGGGCGAGGAGGGCACCGGCGGGCGGGACAAGTCCTCGATCCTGGCCGACACGCTGGAGGCGCTGATCGGCACGGTCTACGTGGACAAGGGCCTCGACGAGGCGTTCCGCGTGGTGCACCGGCTGTTCGACCCGCTGATCGCACGCTCGGCGTCGCTGGGCGCCGGTCTCGACTGGAAGACCTCGCTGCAGGAGCTGACCGCCTCGGAGGCGCTCGGGGTGCCCGAGTACCACGTCGAGGAGAGCGGCCCCGACCACGCCAAGTCCTTCACCGCCGTGGTGCGGGTCGGCGGCGAGGAGTACGGCTTCGGCTCCGGCCGCAGCAAGAAGGAGGCCGAGCAGCAGGCGGCCGAGGCGGCGTGGAACCGCATCCGGACGCTGCGCCGGCCTCCGGAGCAGGCAGCGGGCTGACCGCGCCCGGCGGCGCGGAGAAAGGGCGCGAGCATGCCCGAGCTACCAGAGGTCGAGGTCGTACGGCGAGGCCTGTCGCGGTGGGTCGCCGGCCGTACGATCTCCTCCGCCGAGGTCCTGCACCCCAGGGCCGTCCGTCGGCACGTCCCCGGCGCGGAGGAGTTCGCCGGGCGCCTGGCGGGCCAGTCGGTGGACGGCGCCGAACGCCGGGGCAAGTACCTCTGGCTGCCGCTCTCCGGCGGCCGTGAGGCGCTCATGGCGCACCTGGGGATGAGCGGGCAGCTTCTGATGACCGACCCCGCCTCGCCCCCGGAGAAGCATCTGAGGGTCCGCGTGGGCTTCGCCGACGACGGTCCCGAGCTGCGGTTCGTCGACCAGCGCACGTTCGGTCACCTGCTGGTCACCGACATGGCGCATCTGGCCAGGCCGGTGCCGTCGCCGATCGTGCACATCGCGCCCGATCCGCTGGAGGAGTCCTTCGACGACGAGGACTTCACCCGCCGCCTGCGGGCCAGGCACACCGAGGTCAAGCGGGCCCTGCTGGACCAGTCGCTGATCAGCGGGGTGGGCAACATCTACGCGGACGAGGCGCTGTGGCGGGCGGGCCTGCACTGGGCGCGGCCGACGGAGCGGCTGACCCGCCCGAAGATCGCGGAACTGCTGCACGCGACACGGGAAGTGATGATCGAGGCCCTGGATCAGGGGGGCACCTCGTTCGACAGTCTCTACGTCAACGTGGACGGCGAGAGCGGCTACTTTGCCAGGTCGCTCGCCGTCTATGGCAGAAGGGATGAGCCCTGCCGGCGCTGCGGCGCGCCGGTGATCCGGGAACCTTTTATGAACCGGTCTTCCTACAGTTGCCCTCGTTGTCAACCCCGGCCCAGGCGGCGCGCATGAGTGACTCGGTGCGACTGACGGCATGGGTCAGAGGCCACGTCCAGGGGGTCGGATTCCGCTGGTGGACGCGCTCGCGCGCGCTGGAACTCGGGCTCAGGGGGCATGCGAGGAACATGCCGGACGGCCGGGTCGAAGTGGTAGCGGAGGGTGATCGGAAGGCGTGCGTCAAGCTGCTGGCGGTGCTCAGGGGTTGCGACACGCCGGGCCGGGTCGATGGAGTGATTGAGCGGTGGAGCGAACCTAGAGGTAGTTCGGTTGGGTTTGAGGAGCGATAGCGCCTTCCGCTATACCCCTCAAATGCGGTACATTTATACGTCGGGAGTGCCCACTGGGGCATGAGGCAGAGCGTTCAACTTGACCGCTCTTCGCACCGGTGCGACTCTTGATAAGAACCACGCGCACCCCTCCCGCGGCATGAAGTGCGCGAACCAGTCTGGTCACTCAGCGTGGAGGACCCTTTACCATGGCGAAGGCTCTACTCGGCCACGTCGGTGGTCCTGATCCTCGAATGGTCTCGGAAGTGCGCCGTCTCCAGCAGCGCATCCGTGACCTGGAGGCAGAGCTCATCCGGCTCCAGGCACAGAACGACGCCCTCTCGGCGCAGTCCCAAGAGGAGGCGTTCACCCGCCTGCAGGATCGCGAACCGGCCCTCACCTGAGAGGTCCGGGGCATCACAAAACCGTCTAGGGACGCCTCGGGGAGGCGTCCCTCGTCATTTCCACCCCCATGAGTCCTCGGCTTCTCGACGGGTAGTGGCGTTTCGGCGCCGAGATCCCCGCCGCGCGGTGCACCATGGAACCCATGCGCCGGGAGACCGGTAGTCTGCCCGCTAGCCGCGGCGAGCCGAGGAGGGGACACCCGGATCCGTGTATCTGAAGACCCTCACCCTGCGCGGCTTCAAGTCCTTCGCCTCCGCCACCGCCCTGCGCTTCGAGCCGGGCATCACCTGTGTGGTCGGCCCCAACGGCTCTGGCAAGTCCAACGTCGTGGACGCGCTGGCCTGGGTGATGGGCGAGCACAGCGCCAAGTCGCTGCGCGGCGGCAAGATGGAAGACGTCATCTTCGCCGGCACCTCCTCGCGGGCCCCGCTGGGCCGCGCCGAGGTCACGCTGACCATCGACAACACCGACGGCGCGCTGCCGATCGACTACACCGAGGTCACGATCAGCCGCCTGATGTTCAGGTCCGGCCAGAGCGAGTACGCCATCAACGGCGACACCTGCCGCCTGCTCGACATCCAGGAGCTCCTGTCCGACTCCGGCATCGGCCGTGAGATGCACGTCATCGTCGGGCAGGGTCAGCTCGACGCGGTGCTGCACGCCGGGCCCGAGGAGCGCAGGGCGTTCATCGAAGAGGCCGCGGGCGTGCTCAAGCACCGCAAGCGCAAGGAGAAGGCGCTCCGCAAGCTCGACGCGATGCAGGCCAACCTGACCCGCGTGCAAGACCTCGCCACCGAGCTGCGCCGCCAGCTCAAGCCGCTGGGCAGGCAGGCCGAGATCGCCAGGAAGGCCGCGGTCATCCAGGCCGACCTGCGCGACGCCCGGCTGCGGCTGCTCGCCGACGACGTGCTGATCCTGCGAGAGACCCTGGAGCGGGAGGCGGCCGACGAGGCGGCGGTGCAGGCCCGCCGTACGCAGGTCGAGACCGAGCTGGCCCAGGGGCAGTTCCAGGAGACCGAGCTGGACGCCGCCGAGAGCGCCGCCCAGCCGCGCCTGCGCACGGCGCAGGAGACCTACTTCCGCCTGTCCTCGCTGAAAGACCGGCTGCGAGGCCTCTCCGGGCTGGCCGCCGAACGCCACCGCCACGCCTCCGACGCCGCCGCCGTGGACCGGCGCGGGCGCGATCCTGAGGACTACGAGCGCGAGGCCGCCGAGATCCGCGAGCACGAGCGCGTGCTGGCCGAGGAGCTGGAGACCGCTCAGGAGGCCCTGGAAGGCGCTGTGGCGCAACGTCAGGCCGCGGAGGGTGCCCTGGCCGCCGAGGAGCGCAGGCTGGCCGACGCGGCCCGTGCGGCGGCAGACAGGCGCGAGGCGCTTGCCAGGCTGCGCGGCCAGGTCGGCGCGGTGCGCAGCCGCGCCGCCGCGGCGAGTGACGAGATCGGCCGGCTGACCGCCGCGCTGGCCGAGGCCGGGCAGCGAGCCGAGCGGGCCCAAGCCGAGCACGACGCCGAGGAACTGGCCCAGCCGGGCGCCGACCCGGAGCTGGCGAGCGAGCTTGAGGTCGCCATGGCCGGGGTCGAGGTGGCGCGCGAGGCCGTCGAGACCGCACAGGAGGCCGTGGCCGGAGCCAGAAGCGGGCTGGAGGCCCCACGGGCCGCCCTCGCCGGGGCCAGGTCCGCCGTCGCCGCCGCCCGCACCGCCGACCAGGAGGCCCAGCGCGCCATCGCCGCGCTCCAGGCCCGCCGCGACGCCCTTGAGCTGGGCCTGGCGCAGGGCGCCGACGGCGCGGGGGCGCTGCTGTCGGCCGGGCTCGACGGCGTGCTCGGCCCGCTCGCCGCGCTGATGACCGTTCGCCAGGGCGCGGAGCCCGCCATCGCCGCCGCCCTCGGCGGGGCGGCCGACGCCGTGGCGCTCGCCTCCCTGCCCGAGGCGATCGGCGCACTCGACTTCCTGCGCTCAGGTGGCGGCGGCCGGTCCACGATGGTCGTCTCCGCCCCGTCCGCCGGGCCGGTCCGCCCGCCGGTGCCCGGCGAGTGGGCGCTCGACCTGGTCACCGTCCCCGACGCGCTGCGCGGCACGATGGCCGCGCTGCTCGGCGACGTCGTGGTGGTGGACGACCTCGCGGCGGCGGGGAAGGTCGTGGAGAGCCGCCCCGAACTGCGCGCGGTGACCCGCGACGGCGATCTCGTCGGCGCCCACCTGGCCAGCGGCGGATCCTCGGTCGGCGGTTCGGCGCTGCAGGTGCGCGCCGTCCTCGACGAGGCCGTGGACGACCTCGAACGCGCGGTCGCCACCGCCGAGACCACCGCCGAGGGCCTGGAGGCGGCGGTCGCCGCCGAGCACGAGGCCCAGGGCGCGGTCGAGGCGGCCGAGGCCCGAGTGACCGACGCGCAGGCCGGGGTGAGCGGGGCCCAGAGCGGCCTCAGCGCCGCCCAGGCGGCGCTCGACACCGTCCGTGGACGGCAGCGGGAGTCCGACCAGCGGGCCGCGGCGGCGGCCAGGAGGCTGGCCCAGCTCGCGGCGGCGGCCGAGGCGGCCCGCGCCGAGAGCACGCGCCTGGCCGGCAGCGTCGGCACGGCCGAGCAGGCCCGCGACCACGAGGCCGCGGGCGTGGCCGAGCTGGAGGAGCGCCTGGCCCAGGCGGAGACGGCCGACGAGTACGAGGTCGAGCCGACCACCGAGATCCGCGACGAGCTGGCCGCCACCTGCGAGGTCGCCAGGCAGACCGAGATGGAGACCCGCCTGACCGTCCGCACGGCAGAGGAGCGGGTGTCCGGCATCGCGGGCCGCGCCGACGCCCTGATGCGCGCCGCCGGACGCGAGCGCGCCGAGCGGGCCAACGCCGCCGCCGAGCGGGCCAGGCGCAGACGCCAGGCGGCGGTCGCCCGGTCCGTGGTCGAGGGCGCCGAAGTGGTCCTGAGCAGGCTGGAGTCGTCCATCGCCCAGGCCGCCGAGGAGCGCGAGGAGGCCGAGCGGGCCAGGGGCGAGATCGACACCGCGCTGAAGGCGGTGCGCCTGCGCGTCCGCGAGCTGGGCGGCGAGCTGGACAAGCTGGTCAACCGGGTGCACGGCAGCGAGGTGGCCCGCACCGAGCAGCGGCTGCGGCTGGAGCAGATGGAGGCGCGGGCGCTTGAGGAGTTCGGCGTCGAGCCCGACTCCCTGGTCGCCGAGTACGGCCCCGCCGTGCCCGTGCCCGCCGATCCCGAGCCGGTGCCCTACGTCCGCGAGGAGCAGGAGAAGCGCGCCAAGGTCGCCGAGCGGCAGATGACCCAGCTCGGCAAGGTCAACCCGCTGGCGCTCGAGGAGTTCGCCGCGCTTGAGGAGCGCCACGCCTTCCTGACCTCCCAGCTCGAAGACCTCAAGAAGACCAGGCGCGACCTGATGCTGGTGGTCAAGGAGGTGGACGAGCGGGTCGAGCAGGTCTTCGCGGCGGCCTACGAAGACGTCGCCCGCGAGTTCGAGACGATCTTCTCCAGGGTCTTCCCCGGCGGCGACGGCAGGCTCATGCTCACCGACCCCACCGACATGCTCACCACGGGCGTCGAGGTCGAGGCCCGCCCGCCGGGCAAGAAGGTCAAGCGGCTGTCGCTGCTGTCGGGCGGCGAGCGGTCGCTGACCGCCGTGGCCTTCCTGATCTCCATCTTCAAGGCGCGTCCCTCGCCGTTCTACGTCATGGACGAGGTCGAGGCGGCCCTCGACGACACCAACACCCAGCGGCTGCTGACCCTGTTCGAGGAGCTGCGCCAGAGCTCCCAGCTCATCGTGATCACCCACCAGAAGCGCACCATGGAGATCGCCGACGCGCTCTACGGCGTCTCCATGCGCGGCGACGGCGTCACGCAGGTGGTCAGCCAGCGTCTCCGCGAGCGCGAACCGGCCTGACCGCCGCCACGTGAAACCAGGCCGCCGCCGTGACAGGGCCGTTTGCACACTCCGAGGACCGTGGCCCCGCTCTCGGCGAGTCCGGCGATGAGATGTCCGCCGAGCTGCCCGCAGGCCCCGGTGACCAGCCGGCGTTCTCGCCCGGGCTCCACGCCCACCTCCTGTTACTCGGCTGTCGGAGGGGAATCGTGTGAATCGCCCGGTCCGATACGTTTCTTCCGGGACCGAGTACGGCCAGCGGCTCCCGCGAGCGGAGTGAGCGCCACGAACAGGGATCTGTAAAACTAGCTGGCGTGGAAGGTTACCTCGGCATCATAGTGATCGTTGTCGTCGTCGCCCTGCTGGCGGCCGGCGGTCTCTTCTTCCTGTTCAAGCCCGGTGGCAAGGGCGCTCCTCCGGCGCCGCCCGCTCCCCCCGAGGAGAAGAGGGAAGAGGAGCGAAAGCCCCCCGCCGCGGTTGAGGAGGGGGCGACCACCACGGTCCCGCCACCCGCCCCCGTGGTGGAGGCGCCACCGCCGGTCAAGCCCGAGGTGGAGGTCCCGCCGCCGTCGGCCGGCCGGATGGTCCGCCTGCGGGCCCGGCTGGCCAGGTCGCAGACCGCGCTGGGCAAGGGCCTGCTGGAGCTGCTCTCCCGCGACCGGCTCGACGACGAGACCTGGGAGGAGATGGAGGACACCCTCATCACCGCCGACGTCGGCGTCGGCCCGGCCAGGGCGATGGTGGAGGAGCTGCGCACCAAGGTCAAGGTGCTCGGCACGCGCACCCCGGCCGAGGTCAAGGCCCTGCTGCGGGAGCAGCTCCTCGACCAGGTGGGCACCGGCCTCGACCGCACCCTGCACACCACGCCGCACGGCGAGCGCCCGGCCGTGGTGCTCGTGGTCGGCGTCAACGGCACCGGCAAGACCACCACGACGGGCAAGCTGGCCCGCGTGCTGGTCGGCGACGGCAAGAAGGTCGTGCTGGGCGCGGCCGACACCTTCCGCGCCGCCGCCGCCGACCAGTTGCAGACCTGGGGCGAGCGGGTAGGCGCCGACGTCGTGCGCGGCCCCGAGGGCGGCGACCCCGCGTCGGTGGCCTTCGACGCCACGGCCAGGGGCATCGAGGAGAAGGCCGACGTGGTGATCGTCGACACGGCAGGCCGCCTGCACACCAAGACCGGCCTGATGGACGAGCTGGGCAAGGTCAAGCGGGTCATCGAGAAGAAGGCCACGGTCGATGAGGTCCTGCTGGTCCTCGACGCCACCACCGGCCAGAACGGCATGCGCCAGGCGCAGGTCTTCGCCGAGGTCGTCGCGGTCAGCGGAATCGCGCTGACCAAGCTCGACGGCACCGCCAAGGGCGGCATCGTCATCTCCGTGCAGCGCGAGCTGGGCGTGCCGGTCAAGCTGGTCGGTCTCGGCGAGGGCGCCGACGACCTGGCCCCGTTCGACCCCGAGGTCTTCGTGGACGCGCTGCTGGGCGACTAGCCGGTCGCCCCCCGCTCAGGTGACCGACGGCGCGGCGTGCCTGACGCCGATCGGCACCACCAGCGGCGTGCCCGCGACCGGGTCCGGGATGACCTTGGCCGCCAGGTCGAAGACGTGCAGCAGCAGCTCTTCGGTGAGCACCTCGTGCGGGTCGCCCGAGGCCACGATCCGGCCGGCGCGCATGGCGACGAGCCGGTCGGCGTAGCGGGCGGCCAGGTTCAGGTCGTGCAGCACCATGACGATGGTGCGGGCGGTGTCGCTGTGCAGCCGCCGCACCAGCTCCAGCACCTCGACCTGGTGCGCCAGGTCGAGGAACGTGGTCGGCTCGTCGAGGAGCAGCAGGTCGGTGCCCTGGGCCAGGGCCATGGAGATCCAGGCCCGCTGGCGCTGCCCGCCGGACAGCTCGTCCAGCGGGCGTTCGGCCAGGTCGAGCAGGCCCGTCATGGCCAGGGCCTCGCTCACCGCCGACTCGTCGTCCGACGACCACTGGCGATACCAGGTCTGGTGCGGGTGGCGTCCCCTGGCGACCAGGTCGGCGACGGTCAGGCCCTCGGGGGCGCTGGGTGACTGCGGCAGCATGCCGAGGATCTTGGCGACCTCGCGGGTGGGGACGCGGTCGATGCGCTTGCCGTCGAGCAGCACCTCGCCGCCGGTCGGCTTGAGCAGCCGGCCCAGCGCGCGCAGCAGGGTCGACTTGCCGCAGCCGTTGGGGCCGATGATCGTGGTGACCGTGCCGGGCTCGATGCCCAGGTCGAGCCCGTCCACCACGACGCGGTCGCCGTAGGCGAGCGTGACCCCCGCGGCCTGAAGTCTCATGTGCGTGCCTCCCGGCGTGCGCGGATCAGCAGGTAGATCAGATAGGGCGCGCCCAGTACGGCGGTCACCACGCCCGCGGGCAGTTCGACGGGGGAGAAGAGGGTCCGGGCGATCAGATCGGCCCCGGTGGCGAGCACGCCGCCGACGACCGCGGAGACCAGCAGCGGCGGCTGGGCCATCCCGGCGAGCCGCAGCGCGATCTGCGGCGAGGCGAGCGCGACGAACGCGATCGGCCCGGCGGAGGCGGTGGCGACCCCGGCCAGCAGCACCGCGGCCAGGATCATCAAGGTCCTGGCCAGGTCGCTGCGCACGCCCAGGCCGACGATCGTCTCGTCGTCGAAGCGCAGCGCGCCAAGCGACCTGGTGCCGAGCAGCGCGGCGGGCACCAGTACGGCCAGCGCCAGCCCGACCGGCGCCACGTGCTCCCAGCCGCGCCCGTGCAGCGAGCCGCTGATCCAGGTCATCGCCCGGGTGCTGTCGTTGACGTCGCCGATGGTCAGCAGCCAGAACTTGAGGTTGGTGAACACCGCCGACACGCCGATGCCGACCAGGACCAGGCGGTAGCCGTCCAGGCCGCCGCGCCAGGCCAGCAGGTAGACGGCGAGCCCGCCGACCAGGCCCCCGGCCAGGGCGACGACGGGGACGCCGACGCCGGCGAGCACGCCGCTGGCCCCGCCGTACATGCTGCCGGTGGCGACCATCACGGCCACCACCGTGACGCTGGCGCCGCCGGTCACGCCGAGGATGTCGGGGCTGGCCAGCGGGTTGCGGGCGATGGCCTGGGTGATCGCGCCGGACATGCCGAGCGCGGCCCCGACCAGCGCCCCGGTGAGCGCGCGGGGGAGCCGCAGCTCCATGATCACGAAGTTCGTGGTGCCGTCGCCGGTGATCCCGCCGATCACCTCGGCCAGGCTCAGCGGCAGGTCGCCGATCCGCATGTTCAGCGCCATCAGCAGCGCGAGCACGGCGAGCCCGGCCAGGGTGACGGCCACGGCGCGGGGGCGCAGCGGGAAGGACGCGCCGCCCACGCGGACGGCCCTTGGGGCGAGGAGGCTCGCCGGTTTCACAGCCGCACCGGCTTCCTGCGCCTGACCAGCGCGATGAAGAACGGGGCCCCGATGAGCGCCAGCACCACGCCGACCTCCAGTTCGCCCGGCCTGGCCACCATGCGCCCGATCACGTCGGCGAACAGCAGCAGGGCCGCGCCGATCAGCCCGGAGTAGGGCAGCAGCCAGCGGTGGTCGGGGCCGGACAGCGGCCTGGCGAGGTGCGGGACGACCAGGCCCACGAAGGCCACGGCCCCGCAGGCCGCCACGGAGGCCCCGGTGAGCAGGGTGACCGCGGCGACGCCGACGGCGCGGGTGAGCGCGATGTTCCGGCCGAGCGCGCGGGCGACGTCCTCGCCGAGGGCGAGCGCGTTCAGGCCGGGCGCGTTGGCCAGCGCGAGGATCAGCCCGGCGGCGATGAACGGCAGGACCTGCCAGACGACGGCGTCGCCGCGCGCGGCGATCGAGCCGGCCTGCCAGAACCGGAAGGTGTCCATGGCCCGCTCGTCGAGCAGCACGATCGAGGAGGTGAGGGCGTACAGGAAGGCGCTGACGGCGGCTCCGGCCAAGGCCAGCGTGACCGGCGTGGGGCCGCCGCGCCCGCCCACCATGCCGAGGGCGAAGACGCCGACGCTGGCCGCCAGGGCTCCGGCGAGGCCGAACCAGATGAAGGCGTACAGGTTGCCGACGCCGAGCCCGACGATGGCCAGGACCATGGCGAAGGCCGCGCCGTGGGTGACGCCGAGCAGCCCGGGATCGGCCAGCGGGTTTCGCGTGTGCCCCTGCATGAGCGCCCCGGCGACGCCGAGCGCGATTCCGGCGAGGACGCCGAGCGCGGTGCGCGGGACGCGCAGGGTGCGGATGACGATATCGTTCTCGCTGCCGCTCGGAGCGGTCAGCGCCCGCAGCGAGTCGGCGAGCGGCACGGTCTTGGCCCCGATGGTGATGCTGAGCACGACCGCGACGGCCAGCGCCGCGAACAGCGCGAGCAGCACGATCGCCCGGCGCCGCCGGATGGCGCGGAGGGGGCGCGCCGGGCTCGCCTGACGCGGCGGCGCGGTGCTGCTCACCCCTTGCTCCTCTCATCCGGACCCCAAGGAGTATGCCAGCTAAGGAAAAGCTAATCTAAATGAGGTTAGCCTTACCTTTGCACTTACCCCGAGAGGAAAAAGCCGATGAGAGTGACACGCGCCCTGGTCGCGTGCCTGACTGGAGTCGTGCTGAGCGCCGGCCTTGCGGCATGCGGATCGAGCACCACCGAGACGGCGTCCACCACCACCCTCGGTCCGACGGCATCCTCCGGAACGGCCGCCGCCTACCCCCGCACCGTGAAGCACGCCATGGGCGAGACCCAGATCCCCGCCCAGCCCAAGCGGGTGGTGGCGCTCGACCAGAGCTTCGTGGACGCGGTGCTGAGCTTGGAGACCGAGGTCGTGGGCTACACGACCTACCGGGCCATCGACGAGAAGCTGCCCGACTACCTCGGCGCCTCCCTGCAGCGCCACGGCAGCGCCGCCAAGGCGGTGGGCACCCTGGAGGCCCCGAGCCTGGAGCAGGTCATCGCGCTGAAGCCGGACCTGATCGTCTCGGCCAAGGTGCGCCACGAGGCGCTCTACGAGAAGCTGTCGAAGATCGCCCCCACCGTGTTCAGCGAGACCACCGGGGCGATCTGGAAGGACAACCTGCGGCTGATGGGCCAGGTCCTCGGCAAGGAGGACCTGGCCGAGACCAAGATCAAGGACTACGAGACCCGGGCCGCCGCGATCGGTGAGTCGATCAAGGCCAAGACCGGCGGCGAGCTGCCGACCGTCTCCGTCGCCCGGTTCGCGGGCGAGCCGACCGTGCGTCTCTATGTGGAGAAGTCCTACTCGGGCGTGGTGCTCAAGGACGTCGGCTTCCCGCGTCCCGCCGACCAGCCCACCAGCGACCAGATCGCGGTCAACCTCAGCCAGGAGAACATCGCCCAGCTCGACGCCGACCACATCTTCGTGACGGTCTATCCCGACCCCGCCGTGGACGAGATCAAGCAGAAGTTCGAGTCGAACCCGCTGTGGGGCAAGCTCAAGGGCGAGAAGCACGAGGTCAACGACCTGACCTGGATGAGCGCGGTGGGCATCCTGGGCGCGGGGACGATCCTGGACGACGTGGCCAAGCTCTTCGAGGTGGACCCGGCCACCAGCGGCTCCCCTAGCGGCTGAGGAAGGCGCGCAGGCGGGTGAGGTGGGGGCGGATGTCGATGCCGCGCGCGGACAGCCAGTCGTCGCTGTCGTAGGAGGCGCGGTAGCGTTCGCCCCCGTCGCAGATCAGCGTGACCACGCTGCCCCGCTCACCCGCCTGCCGCATCTCGTCCAGGATGCCCACGGCGGCGGCCACGTTGGTGCCGGTGGAGCCGCCCACGTCCAGGCCGGTCACCTCGCGGACCCATCGCATGGCCGCGATGGACAGCGCATCGGGCACCTGGATCATGCGGTCGATGACCGAGGGCAGGAACGACGGCTCCACGCGCGGCCTGCCGATGCCCTCGATGCGCGACCCGGCCGCCGTGGTGGAGCGTTCCCCGCTGATCCAGGCGGGGTAGAAGGCCGAGCCCTCAGGGTCCGCCACGGCCAGGCGGGTGGGGTGACGGCGGTAGCGGATGTAGCGCCCGATGGTGGACGAGGTGCCCCCGGTGCCGGCGCCGACCACGATCCAGGCGGGCTCGGGGTGCGGCTCCATCTCCATCTGCTGGAAGATCGACTCGGCGATGTTGTTGTTCCCGCGCCAGTCGGTGGCCCGCTCGGCGTAGGTGAACTGGTCCATGAAGTGGCCGCCTGTCTCCGCGGCCAGTCGGTGCGACTCGTCGTAGATCGCCGACGGGTCCTCGACCAGGTGACACTTGCCGCCGTAGAACTCGATGAGGGCGATCTTCTCCGGTGAGGTCGAGTCCGGCATCACGGCCACGAACGGCAGGCCGAGCAGCCGGGCGAAGTACGCCTCGCTGACGGCGGTCGAGCCGCTGGACGCCTCCACGATCGTGGTCGCCGGACCGATCCAGCCGTTGGCCAGGCCGTACAGGAACAGGGAGCGGGCAAGTCGATGTTTGAGTGAACCCGTTGGGTGGACCGACTCGTCTTTCAGGTAGAGGTTTAGCCCCCAGCGCGCGGGCAGCGGAAAGACGTGGAGGTGAGTATCGCAGCTTCTATGTGCGTCGGCCTCGACCCGCCGGATGGCTTCGGCCATCCATTCGCGGGCCTCGGGGTCATGACGATCGACGTGCTCCATGACGACCACGGTAGCCGTAGTGCAACAGGTGTGATGCTGGCCACACTTTGCACTGAATCGAGTAAAGAGTGTTACTCTAATGAGACTTGCCTGGCCGTGGGCGTGAGTACGACCGCCACGTGCCCGAGTAACGCTAGGCCCCCTGAGCAGGAAAGACTCTTAACAAAGCCGTTACGGCCTGCCTGGGACCATTGCGAAGCAGCCAAAAGGACCGGAGGGCAAGCCATGCCCGAGGCCGGATGGTTACGGGGGGAAGAGTACGAGGGGGATTGAACATGATCTCTATGACCGAAGAGCAGCGCCAGGCGTGGTTCGAACGCGACGTCGTTCCAGTGACCGCGCAGCTCTACGCTTCCGCGATGCGCCTGACCCGCAATTCGGCCGACGCCGAGGATCTCGTCCAGGAGACGGTGGCCAAGGCCTACACCTCGTACCACCAGTTCCGCGAGGGCACCAATCTCAAGGCCTGGCTGCATCGCATCTTGACCAACAACTTCATCAACGACTACCGCAAGAAGCAGCGTTCGCCCAAGCTGTCGGCGACTGAGGACATCGAGGACTGGCAGCTCGCCGCCGCCGAGTCCCACATGTCCACGGGGTTGAAGTCCGCCGAGGCCGAGGCGCTGGACGCGCTGCCGGACAACGTGGTGATGAACGCGCTGCGCTCGCTGCCCGACGACTTTCGCGAGGCGGTCTACCTGGCCGACGTCGAGGGATTCGCCTACAAGGAGATCGCCGAGCGGATGGGCACGCCCATCGGCACCGTGATGTCCCGGCTGCACCGCGGCCGCAGGCAGCTGCGCGGCATGCTGGAGGGCTACGCCCGTGAGGTCGGCGCGCTGCGCGTGCCGGTCGCCGTGGCGTGACCCTCCGGGGGCGGCGGCGTCGCCGCCCCCTCATCAGCGACGATTCGGCAGGATCATGTACAGGCGGACCCGCAGCACCCCATCGGTGATGCGGGTCTCGACCAGGTCGCAGAGCTGACGGCTGATCCACAGGCCGTAGCCGCGCGGCGACTCCGGCCGCGGCGGCAGGAAGCCGGGCAGCGGCACGTCGAGTCGTCCGCCGGGATCGAGCACCTCGCAGATCAGCTCGTCGCCCGAGGCCCAGATCGACACCGAGCCCGTGCCGCCGCCGTGTTCGACGGTGTTGGCGGCGATCTCCGACACGCTGAGCACCAGGGAGCCGACCGTGTCCCGGTCGAGCCCGGCGTTCTCGCCCGCCGCGGCGACGGCCTGCCGGACCATGCTCAGGTCGCGCTCGCCGAACGGGACCGTGATCCGGGCGGGCGGCGGCTCTGTGAAGGGCAGCTCGTCCCCGCTCAGCAGGAAGCTCTTCGGCGGTACGTAGCCCTCACTGGCGCGGAGGCCGTCGCCGCCCAGGGTCCACGGGTGGGCGCGCATGGCGTCGTCCAGCACCTGCGGCGGGGTGGCCAGCCGGTCGTACAGGCACAGGGCCACGATGGGCGCGTCGGCGAAGGCCAGGTTGATCGCGGCCTCGTATCTGACCCACTCCCGCAGGTCGCGGGCGCCCCGGCCGAGCCAGACCGGCTCGCCGATGAGCAGCGTCTGCCGCTTGGCCCACGGTTCGGCGTACTCGTGATAGGCGGTCAGGGTGCGGGCCGGGTGGGTGTACCAGGTGTTCCGCAGCCGCCGATCGACCCGGCCGGCGTCCTCGCCGAGCCGTTCGGTCAGCATGTCGTGCCTGTTCTGCCCGGTCACTACGAGGATGTCGTGGCCCTCGCGCAGCGCCTCGACGATCACCGGCAGGACGAGCCGCAGCCAGCTCTCATCGGAGTCGTACGGCGCGGCGATATGCGCGAACGACCCTGACGCGAAAACTGCCCGTTCGGGCTGCACGGGGATGAACGTAACAAGTGCTGCTAATACTGACAACGTCACCCCCCCTCAGTAGGGGGAGGTCACCCCGCCGCGATCAGGGCGACCGCCGCCAGCGCGGCCACCACGCCCACCGTCTGAGTGGGATGCAGCCGCTCCCGCAGCACGTATCTGGCCAGCAGGATCGTGGTCGCCGGATACAGCGAGACCAGCACCGCGACCAGGCTCAGCAGCCCGCGCTGGGCGGCCAGCAGGTAGAGCACGTTGGCGGCCATGTCCAGGACCCCGGCGACCACGATCGTGGGCACCGCCCCGCCGCCCGGCCGCAGCGTGCGCCCGGTGGCCAGGGCCAGCAGCGCGACCAGGGTGATCGAGGCGAACCTGGCCCCCATCAGCGGCCAGATCCCGGCCTCGGCCGGGGCCTGGGCCAGCAGGATGAAGAACCCGCCGAACCCCGCCCCTGCCGCGAGCGCGGCCAGCAGCGGGCCTGTCGACTCCCGTACGGTGCCGCCGCCGGGGGCACGGCTCACCATCAGCACCGAGACCAGCGCGAGTGCCACCCCCGCGAGCGCGAGCGCCTCCGGCCGCTCGCCGGACAGCAGGCCGAACAGCACGGGCATGGCCGCCGAGGTGGTGGCGGTGGTCGGCGCGACCACGGACATCGTGCCCCGGGCCAGCGCGCGGTAGAACAGCACCAGCCCCGCCGCGCCCATGATGCCCGCCGCCATGCCCCACAGCAGCGCGCCGGCGGACGGCGTGCCGGGCAGCGCGCCCGCCAGGGCCGCGATGAAGCCCAGCCCGGCCACCTGGGACAGCACCACGACGGCGAGCAGGCGGGAGCGCCTGGTGGCCAGCCCGCCGAAGAAGTCGGCGGCACCGTAGACCAGCGCGCACGCCGTGGCCAGGACGACTACGTTCACGAGGGGACTCCGGTTCATTTCATTGCACCGCTAGTACAACGAAGTACACCACCACCGTGCAATCCATTGCAAAGTCTTTTCACTACAATGCACTCATGGCCGACGACAACGGCGCCCTCGCCGCGGCGATCGCCAACAACGTGCGGGCGCAGCGCGCCTATCGCCGGATGACCCTCGACGAGCTCTCGGCCCGGTCGGGGGTGAGCCGCGGCATGCTCGTACAGGTCGAGCAGGCCAGGACCAACCCCAGCGTGTCCACGCTGGCCAGGATCGGCGGCGCGCTCGGCGTCACCGTGGCCCGACTGGTGGAGGTCGCCGACACCCCGGTGGTCCGGGTAGTGGGCGCGTCCGGCGTGGTCACCTTCAAGCACGGCGAGGGGGCGGCGCGGCTGCTGGTCGGCACCGACGCCCCGGCGATCCTCGAACTGTGGGACTGGCGGCTCGCCACGGGGGAGCACCACGACGGCGACGCGCACCCGCCGGGCACCAGGGAGATGCTCACCGTGATCGACGGCGAGCTGGTGCTGACCGTGCTCGGGCAGGAGTACCACCTCGCCACCGACGAGGCCGTGCTGTTCAGCGCCGACCGCCCGCACCGCTACGCGGCGGGGGGCGATTCGGGCTGCCGGTTCATCATGGTCGTCACCGAACCCCCGTCCGACCTGTTCGACCACCGGTGATACCCGTACGCCTGATTACGATCGGATAGCAACCACGTAAGAATGCAGTCATAGGACGCGATGGTGGGTAAATCACTCTCTGTGCAACACGCGGGGACTGGCCGCTGGTGAGTGAAGCCGCCGCGGCGATGGGCAAGCTCCGGGCCGAGCTGACCGGTCTAGGAGTCACCGACGCGTACGAGGTCTGCGACGAGTCCACGCTCTCCGTGTGGATCGGCCTGGTGGTGTGCTTCCGCGACGGCGACTTCCGCTGGCGCGAGGGAACGGTCCGCCACCACCATCCGGGCAGTGATCCGGTCGGATGTGCGGTGCGGGTGGCGCGTCGCTACGCGGAACTGCAGGCCGATGTCCCACCATGGTGGGAAGACCTGGCCAGGATTCTGCGGGGGGAGTCGGCACAGGATTATCCGTGACGCCCCGCCGCGCTTTCCGGGAGAGCCATGCTGCGGGGGATGCTTGTGACGCTGGGGCTCGCCCTGGCGATCTGCGGCCTGGCGGTGGGGAACGTCTCCGAGCCCGCCCGGCCCGTGAGCGGGCGCGGGGGCGGCGGCTCCCTGGGCACCCACCGGCCCGGCGAACTGGCCGAGCAGATCGGCGGGCGGGCGCTGGCGGCCAGACTGGCCCGGGTCCAGCCCGACTGGCCCGCCCGCCGCGCCGTCTTCCGGCCGCGCCCGATCGACTGCGCCGAGCTGAAGTGCGTGGCGCTCACCTTCGACGACGGGCCCTACCGGTACACCGGCAGGCTGCTGGACATGCTGGCCAGGCACGAGGCCAGGGCCACGTTCTTCGTGGTCGGCCGGATGGTCGACGCCGGGGGCGCCGACGACCTGCGGCGCATGGTCGCCGAAGGCCACGAACTGGGCAACCACTCCTGGGACCACGCCATGCTCACCGACATGCGGCGCGAAGGGGTGGAGGCGGAGCTGCAGCGAACCCAGCGGCTGGTCCGGCGGGTCACCGGCACGGACATGCGGATCATGCGTCCGCCGTACGGCGCGACCGACCGCACGGTCTCCCGCGTGGCGCGCGGCTACGGCCTCTCGCAGATCCTGTGGGACGTCGACACGGTGGACTGGCGCGACCGGCAGCCCGCCCTGGTGGCCCGGCGCGTCGGCGCGGCGGGCCCCGGCACCATCGTGCTGCTGCACGACATCCACTCGACCACGGTCCGGGCCGTCCCGCGCGTGCTGGCCAGGCTGGACCACGAGGGCTACACCTTCGTGACCGTGTCGGAACTGCTCGGCGAAGGCGTGCCCGGCCCCGGCGGGCGCTATCCGATGCGGAACGAGGAAGAGCTCAGAAGGGCGGCCAGGCGCTCGTAGCGGGCGGGGCCTGCGGGCGATCTCGGCGTCAGCCGCCGCGCTTGGCCCGCGCCGTCGCCCGCGCCCGCGCCGAAGAGTCGAGGACGACCTTGCGGATACGCACGGTCTCCGGGGTCACCTCCACGCATTCGTCCTCACGGATGAATTCGAGCGCCTGCTCCAGCGACAGCACCCGCGGCGGGATCACCTTCTCGGTCTCCTCCGACGTGGAGGCCCGCATGTTGGTGAGCTTCTTCTCCTTGGTGATGTTGACGTCCATGTCGTCGGCGCGGGAGTTCTCGCCGATGACCATGCCCTCGTAGACGTCCGTGCCCGGCCCGACGAACAGCGAGCCGCGCTCCTGGAGGTTGGTCATCGCGAACGCCGTCACCGACCCCATGCGGTCGGCCACCAGCGAACCGGTGGCGCGGGTGCGCAGCTCGCCGAACCACGGCTCGTAGTCCTCGAAGACGTGGTGGACCAGGCCGGTGCCCCGGGTCTCGGTCAGGAACTCGGTGCGGAAGCCGATCAGGCCGCGCGCCGGGACCAGGAACTCCATCCGGATCCAGCCGGTGCCATGGTTGGTCATGTGCTCCATACGGCCCTTGCGGACCGCCAGGAGCTGCGTGATCGCGCCCAGGTACTCCTCGGGGCAGTCGACCGTGAGGCGCTCGACCGGCTCGTGCACCTTGCCGTCCACGACCCGGGTGACCACCTGCGGCTTGCCGACGGTCAGCTCGTAGCCCTCGCGCCGCATCTGCTCGACCAGGATGGCCAGCGCCAGCTCGCCGCGCCCCTGGACCTCCCAGGTGTCGGGGCGCTCGGTGGGCAGCACCCGCAGGGACACGTTGCCGACCAGCTCGCGGTCGAGGCGGTCCTTGACCATGCGCGCGGTGACCTTGGCGCCCTTGACCCGGCCGACCAGCGGCGAGGTGTTGGTGCCGATGGTCATGGAGATGGCGGGCTCGTCGACCGTGATCAGCGGCAGCGGGCGCGGGTCGTCGGCGTCGGCCAGGGTCTCGCCGATCATGATGTCCGGGATGCCGGCGATCGCGATGATGTCGCCGGGACCGGCCTGCTCGGCGGGCTTGCGCTCCAGCGCCTCGGTCATCATCAGCTCGCTGATCTTGACCCGGTCGACGGAGCCGTCGGTGCGGCACCAGGCGACCTGCTGGCCCTTCTTGATCGTGCCCTGGTGGATGCGGCAGAGCGCGATCCGGCCCAGGTAGCTGGAGGCGTCGAGGTTGGTCACGTGCGCCTGCAGCGGGGCCGCCGGGTCGAACAGCGGCGCCGGGATGGTCTCCATGATCGTGGTGAACAGCGGTTCGAGGTCGGGGGCGTCGGGCATGCCGCCGTCGTCGGGCCGCGTCAGGCTGGCCCGCCCGGCCTTGGCCGAGGCGTAGACGATCGGGAAGTCGATCTGCTCCTCGGTGGCGTCGAGGTCGAGGAACAGCTCGTACGTCTCGTCCACGACCTCCTTGATCCGCGCGTCGGGACGGTCGACCTTGTTCACGCACAGGATGACCGGCAGCTTGGCCGACAGCGCCTTGCGCAGCACGAACCTGGTCTGCGGCAGCGGTCCCTCGGAGGCGTCGACCAGCAGGACCACGCCGTCCACCATGGACAGGCCGCGCTCGACCTCGCCGCCGAAGTCGGCGTGGCCGGGGGTGTCGATGATGTTGATGGTCATGTCGCCATGCCGGACCGCGGTGTTCTTGGCGAGAATGGTGATGCCCTTCTCGCGTTCCAGGTCACCGGAGTCCATGACGCGGTCTTCGACGTCCTGGTTGGCGCGGAACGCCCCGGACTGCCAGAGCATGGCGTCAACCAGTGTGGTCTTGCCGTGGTCGACATGCGCGATGATCGCGATGTTCCGCAGGTCGTCGCGGCTGTTCAAAGGCATGTTGGAGTCTCGCTCTGTGATCGGGAATCGGCCGCGGGCCCGTGCGGCACATCCCATTTTAGTTGATCCCGGCCACAACTTCGGTGCCTGCCGGGGCAGGCCCCCGGCAGGGCGTTCACGGAGGGCCGGTTTCTAGACTCGTTTCATGCCCCTTGCCGCGAACTATCGCGCCATGCTGCGCACCAAGGACGGCGTGCGGCTCGACGCCGCGCACACGCCTGGGGCCTCCGATCTGTGCCTGGTGGTGGCGCACGGATTCACCGGATGCTGGCGGGAGCCCACCGCCCGGGGCATCGCCCACGTGCTCAACAGGTTCGGCGGGGTGTTGTGCTTCGACTTCAGGGGGCACGGCAGGTCGGGCGGCACCTCCACGGTGGGCGACCTTGAGGTGCTCGACGTGGACGCGGCGGTGCGGCACGCGAGGAGCATCGGCTACACGCGGGTCGCGGTGGTCGGGTTCTCGATGGGCGCGGCGGTCGCCGTACGGCACGCGGGCCTGCACGGAGGCGTGCAGGCCGTCGTCGCCGTCAGCGGGCCCGCCCGCTGGTACTACCGGGGCACCCGTCCCATGCGGCAGGTGCACTGGGCCATCGAACGCCCGTTCGGCCGGTTCCTGGCACGTGTCGCGAAACACACCAGGATCGCGCGCGGGCCGTGGGACCCGATCCCGCTCGCGCCGTACGAGGCGGCGGCGCTGATCACCCCCACGCCGCTGCTCGTCGTGCACGGCGACGCCGACTCGTTCTTCCCGGTAGAGCACGCCCACCAGCTCTTCGAAGCGGCGGGCGACCCGAAGGAGCTGTGGATCGAACGCGGCTACGGGCACGCCGAGACCGCGGCCACCCCCGGGCTCATCCGGCGCATCGGCGGATGGATCCGGACGACACTTACCGAGGCTTGAACAACCGGGACGGTTCACTCCACCCGGCTGCGGCAATCCTCACAGGGTTCACCTGGGGAGGGCCGATGCGGAGCATCTACGTTGCGGGGGTCGGCCCGAAGGACGGGCGTGACGTCGTCGAGCTCGGGCTGATGGAACTGCTGTCACACCGCGTGGAGCGGATCGCCGTCAGCCGGCCGATCGCGTGCGCGGGAGATGGCGACGATCGCGGCGTGGAACTGCTCCGCAGCCGCTACCAGGTGGCCGGATACGCCCGGGGCATGACGCGTGAAGAGGCCGCGGAGATCCCCGAGGAGAAGCTGGTCGCCCGCCTCGCCGACGGCGTGCGCACGGCGGGGGAGGGCTGCGACGCGCTGCTGGTGCTGGGCGTCGGCGACGCCGTGCCGGGGCGCGACGACCTGGACGCCTACCTGGCCGCCGAACTGGACGCCCCGGTGGTCGTGGTGATCGGCGGCGGCGGCCTGCGCGCCGAGCAGGTCGCGGCGGCGCTGCGCGCCTCGCACGCGACCTTCGCCAGGCACGGCTGCCGGGTGCTCGCGATGATCGCCAACCGGGTCACCCACGCCGGTTCGATCCCCGCGGACCTGCCGGTGCCCTGGTACGTCATCCCGGAGCACCCCCGCCTGGCCGCGCCCACCGTACGGCAGGCCGCGGAGGCCGCGCGGGCCACCCTGGTGCAGGGCAACGCCGAGGGCATGCTCCGCGACGTGCTCGGCTTCGTCTTCGGCGGCGCGACGCTCCCGGTCTTCCTGGACCACCTGCGCGACGGCTCCCTGGTGATCACCCCGGGCGACCGGGCCGACGTGCTGCTCGGGGCCCTCGCGGCGGGCGCCGCCGGGACCGCCCGCCCGGCCGCGGTGATCCTCACGCTCGGGGAGAAGCCGCCGCCCAACGTGCGCGGCCTGACGGCACGGCTCACGCCCGAGATCCCGGTGCTCTCCGCGCCCACCGACAGCTTCGCGGCGGCGGCGACGCTCTCCGGCCTCACCGGGCGGATCACTCCGGACAACCCGCGCAAGGTCGAGCTGGCGCTCGGGCACTTCACCGCGCACGTGGACACGGCGGCGCTGGCCGCGCGCATGGAACTCGCGCCGACGGGCGGGATCACGCCGCGGATGTTCACGCACCTGCTGGCCGTCCACGCGGCCGAGGTGCGCAGGCACATCGTGCTGCCGGAGGGGGGCGACGAGCGGATCCTGCGGGCGGCCGACGCGGCCGTGCGCCGGAAGATCGCCGAGGTGACCCTGCTGGGCAGGCCGGACGAGATCCGGCGGCGGGCCCGGGTGCTTGGGCTGGACCTGCACGCCGTACGGGTCATCGACCCGGTCACCTCGCCGCTGCGGGAGACCTTCGCCGAGACGTACGGCATGCTGCGCGAGCACAAGGCCATGTCGCACCGCAGGGCCAGGGACGTGCTGAGCGATCCGGTCTTCTTCGGCGCGATGATGGCGCAGACCGGCATGGTCCACGGCATGGTCACGGGGGCCACCCACCCGACGGCGGGCACGCTGACCGCCGCCTTCCAGATCATCCGCACCGAGCCGGGCGCGGGGGCGGTCTCCTCGGTGTGCTTCGCCTGCCTGCCGCGGCAGGTGCTCGTCTACGCCGACTGCGCCATCCATGACGAGCCGGACGACTCACGGCTCGCGGACATCGCGATCGCCTCGGCCGCCACCGCCGCGCGGTTCGGCATCGAGCCGAAGGTCGCCATGCTGTCGTATTCGGCCGGGCCGTACGGGGCGGGCGCGGACGCCGAGAAGGTGCGCAGGGCCACCGAACTGGTGCGGACGCGCGCGCCGGAGCTGTCGGTTGAGGGGCCGCTGCACTTCGACGCGGCCGTGGACGAGCGGGTCGCGGAGGTGAAGGCCCCGGGCTCAGAGGTCGCCGGGCGGGCCAGCGTGCTGGTCTTCCCCGACCTGGACAGCGCGGAGAGCGCCTGTACGGCGGTGCGCCGGTCGGCGGGCGGCCTGGTGATCGGCCCGGTGTTCCAGGGGCTGCGCCAGCCGGTCAACGACCTGCCGCGCAACGCGAGCGTGGACGAGATCGTCAACCTCATTGCGATCACCGCGATCCAGGCTCAGGGTGGTATCCGTAGAAGTACCGATCAATAACACCGAACCTTTTTCGTATTAAGGGCGTCTACCTTCAGCGTACGGAACGAATCCACCGGGAGAACCCGAGAGTGCCGAGGCGGCGAAGCCGCGGCCCCCTGGGGAGATCATGGTGGGGCCGGAGGCCCGAGCCCAGCGTCGCGGGGGCGCGCTGGGTTGGGCTCACCGGTGCGTCCTTGCTGCGGCGCGCGGATCCCCCGTCACTGGTTCCGCGCGCCGCGCTCGGTCATCCGAGCCGCGCGATCGACTTGTACTCCAGGTAGGAGGCCAGGCCCTCGGGGCCGAGCTCGCGGCCGAGCCCGCTGGCCTTGAAGCCGCCGAAGGGCGCGCAGGGGTCGAGGGTGTTCATGATGTTCACGCCGTAGGTGCCCGCGCGGACCCGGCGGGCGATGTCCACGCCGCGCTCGGTATCGGACGTCCACACGGTTCCCGACAAACCGTAGTCACTGTCGTTGGCGATGCGGACGGCGTCGTCCTCGTCGTCGTACGGGATCACCGTGAGCACCGGGCCGAAGATCTCCTCACGGGCGATCCGCATGTCGTTGGAGACCCCCGCGAAAACGGTGGGGGAGACGTACCACCCCCGGCTGTGGCCGGCGAGCCCGCCGGGCCCGCCGACGACCGGCTTGGCGCCCTCCTCGACCCCGGCGCGCAGGTAGCCCTCCACGCGGTCTCGCTGCCGGGCGCTCACCAGCGGCCCGATGCCGGTGACCGGGTCCGCCGGGTCGCCCACCCGCTGTGCGGCCACCATCTCCGCGAAGGCCGAGACCACCTCGTCGTAGCGCCCGCGCGAGGCGAGGACGCGCGTCTGCGCCACGCACGCCTGCCCGTTGTTCATCAAGCAGGCCACGGACAGGAAGCCCATCGCGGACGGCAGGTCGCAGTCGTCGAGCACGATCGCCGCCGACTTGCCACCCAGCTCCAGGCCGCAGCGCTTGAGCCGCTCGCCGCAGATCGCGCCGATCCGCCGCCCGGCGGCGGTGGAGCCGGTGAAGGCCACCTTGTCCACGCCGGGGTGGGACACCAGGTGCTCGCCCGTCTCGCGCCCGGCGGGCACGATGTTGACCACGCCCTCCGGGACACCCGCCGCGATGATCATCTCGGCCAGCAGGTAGGAGTCGAGCGGCGTCTCCGGCGCGGGTTTGACGACCACGGCGCACCCGGCGACGAGGGCCGGGGCGAGCTTGCTCATGATGACGAACTGGGGGACGTTCCACGGGACGATGGCGGCGACCACGCCGACCGGCTCCCGCCGTACGGTCACCGGGCCGAACAGGCCGGGGCGCTCGTCCTCGACCTCGTAGGTCGCGCCGAGGCCGGCGTAGTAGCGGAGCATGCCGAGCGGCTGGGGGGCCTGCGCCATCCGGGAGAAGGTGATCGGCGACCCCATCTCGGAGGTGATCAGGTCGGCCATCTCGCCCTGCCGGGCCTCGTAGAGGTCGGCGAGCCGTCCGACGACGGCCGCGCGCTCGGCCATGGTCATCCTCGGCCAGGGGCCATGGTCGAACGCCCACCTGGCGGCGGCCACCGCCCGGTCGACGTCGGCGGGGGTGCCGTCGGGGACGCGGCCGACGGGCTCCTCCGTGTGCGGGGAGATCACCTCGATGGTGCCCGTGCCCGCCGGGGCCACCCAGTCGCCGCCGATGAAGAGCCGGTCGTGCTGGAGCATGTCTGCCTTCCCTCCTGCGATGGGATGACCGAATCATGTTCTGGGAACGGCGGTCAAGCGGATCCGGAATTCCCGCCAAAGGCGCTCAGACTATGACAAAGCTCTTGATACGGGTCACAGGTTGACCCGTTCAGGTGGCAGCCCTCAAGATCACCTCCTATAGTTTCGGTGCGTCTGCGCGGAAGTCGTTCCCGAGGGGAGGATGGCGTGAAACCAGGCCGCCGTCCCGCCGCACTGACGGCCGTCCTCGTCGCGCTCCTGCTCGCGCTCGCGCCCGCCGCCACCACCGCCGCACGGGTCGCCGAGCCCAAGCCGCAGTCGGACCTCAAGAAGCTCACCGCGCAGGCCGCCGCCCTCAACAAGCGGTACCGGGGGCAGATCCAGGACCTTGAGGAGGTCCGGGTCCAGGCCAAGAAGGCCAACGACAGGGCCGGGGGCCTCAGGCGGAGGCTCGCCGACGCCGAGCGCGAGGTCACCACCATGGCGCAGACCACCTACATGGGCGGCACCCTCGACTCCGCCCGGCTGCTCGGCGCCCCGAACGGCACCTCGTCCGTGCTCGGCCCCGCCGCGATGATGTCCTACCTGGCCAGCGAGCGGGCCAGGAAGCTCGAACGGGTCAAGGAACTGGTCGCCGACTCCAAGAAGGCCAGGAAGGAGGCCGACAAGAAGATCAGCGACCTGGAGGACGAGATCGAGACCCTCAAGCGCAAGCGCAGGTCCATCGAGAAGCTGATGGCCAAGTACGGCTTCCAGACCCCTGGGGGCAGTGAGGGCCTGACCTCCCGGATGACGTCGGTCCGCAACGCCATCCTCGCGGAGTTCCCGATGCCGTACGGCTACGGCTGCCTGCGGCGCGGCGACCCCGGCGAGCACGGCAGCGGCCGGGCGTGCGACTTCATGGTGAGCCGGGGCGTGATGCCCGGGCAGATCGACAGCGAGCGCGGTGACGCGCTGGCCAAGTGGTGCATCGAGAACGGCCCGCGCATCGGCATCATGTACATCATCTGGAAGCAGCGTTACTACGATGTGCGCACAGGTGCCGGCTGGCGTCCCATGTCGGATCGCGGTGGCATCACGCAGAACCACATGGACCATGTACATGTTTCGGTGTTCTAGTCATTTTCGCCAGGATTCTAGGCACTTCTACGTACATTTCGATGGTTTTTCACCCTTGTACGTGACTTCTGGGACACGATGACCCTTTCTACCGACATGATGTCGTCATGACGAACGTCTCCGGAGAAACGTTGCGCCGCCGCCCAGCCCAACGGCGCAGCCTGGAACGCGTGGAGCGGATGCTGGACGAGTGCGCCCGGCTACTCGACGAACAGGGATATGAAGCCCTGACCACCAAGGAGGTCGCCAAGCGGGCCGAAGTGCCGATCGGCACTTTCTACCAGTTCTTTCCTGACAAGCAGGGACTGGTCCGCGCACTCGCGCTCCGCAACCTTGACGCGTTCCTCGACCGGATCACCGCCCGGCTCGCCACCGCCGAGCTGTCCCACTGGACCGACGTGGTCGATCTCGCGATCGACGAGTTCGTCGGCATGAAGCGCACCACCCCCGGCTTCGCCGTCGTGGACTTCGGCGAGGTGCTCGCCGCCCCCGGAGGGCCGGTCCTGCGCGGCACCGAGCGGATGCTCGACGCCGCGCTGGAGAACAACGTCGTCGTGGCCGACCGGCTGCGCTCCCTCACCATCGAACGGGCCGGCGCCCCCGCCGGGCCCAACCTCGACCGCGCCCTGCTGGTCGCCGTCGAGGCCGCCGACACCGTGCTGAAACTCGCCTTCCGCGCCGACCGCGACGGCGACCCCGACCTCATCGCCGAGTGCAAGCACCTGGTCCGCCGCTACCTGTCGGACCATCTGCCCTAGGCGACCGGCTCAGGCCTGGCTCGGGCCGGTTCAGACCGGTTCGTCGAGCCGTGCCCGGATCTTGTCGTCGAGGCGCAGGTCCGCCGCGCCCAGCGCCTCGTCGAGCTGTGCCATCGAACTGACCCCGACGATCGGCACGACCGAGGGCTCCCCGCCCATCAGCCAGGCAAGCACGACCTGATTCGGCGAGGCCCCCAGCTCCCGGGCGGTCTCCCCGAGCACGGCGAGACGGCGGGTGGTGCCCGGATGGTGATAGATCTCCTGCATGGGCCGATCATCCGGACGCGTGTAGGCGCCGCCCAGCAGCGTCGTGTAGGCCCACAGCGTCAGATCGGGCTCCTCACGCACGTAGTCCAGCGTCTCGCTGCTCGCCAGGCGATGCGTGGTGTCGGGAACGACCCCCGGGCGGGGCCGCAGGTAGCTGTAGCGGAGCTGCACGTGGGTGTAGACGGGCCGGCCGTTCGCCCTGGACGACGCCCGCGCCCGCTCCAGCCGCCAGGTGGGCAGATTGCTCGCCCCGATCTCACCCACCTTGCCCTGGACGGCCAGCTCGGCGAACGCCCCCAGCGTCTCCTCCATCGGGACGGACCGGTCCTCGATGTGCGCCCAGTACAGGTCGACCCGATCGGTCCGCAGCCGCCGCAGGCTCCCCTCGATCGCCTTCCTGATCGTGTCCCCGGCCAGCCCCTCGGCCGAGTCGAGCGTCCGATCACCGGGGATCGTCGGCCGCGCCCCGCACTTCGTCCCGAGGACGATCCGGTCCCGGATCCCACGCGACTCCAGCCACGCGCCGATCGTCTCCTCGCTCTCGTCACCGGTACGGCCTTCGTGCCAGAAGGGATAGTTGTTGGCGGTGTCGAGCCTGGTGCCACCCGCTTCGACGAAGCGGTCAAGGATCGCGAACGACTCGTCCCTGCCCACGGTCGTCCCGAACGGAATCGTGCCCAACGCCATCTGGATCTCGGTCATCCCCCAACCCTGACCGCTGGAGCGCCCTCTAGGTCAACCCCCCCAACCTCCGTCGGCAGCCCCCACTCCTCGCCTCACGGGAGGGAGCCGTGACGCGCACGCCCGACCGCCCTCGCTGCGCTCGGACGTACTTCCCAAGCGCGCTCCGCGCGCAAAGGTTTTCGCTTCGCTCGGTCGCCTTTCCGTGCCGGGCTTCGCCCGGCGCTTTCGCCAACAGTCGGCCGCTTAGCGATGAATTCAATCGTTCCAAATTAACGAAAGTAACCGACCAATTCACATGTCATTCAAGGCCCGATATGCCTTCGTAGGCATGTGGCCGTGGATCTACTCGTCTCATGATCCACAGGACTCTCGGTATGCCTCTCGACGGCCGGCCACCTGCCGGGCTTCTACAACGAGTGACGCCCTCGGCGGCGCGCCACCGGCTCGACGGCGCCGGCCGTCCGCCCTCCATCGCCTCCTGGGTTCGCACCGCCTGCCGGCCGGAGCGATCACGCCGAGCGGGTCGCTCCGGCGAAGGGCCTGGCTCCTGCGACCGACCAGAAGATCGTTAGGCCGTGGACGGGCTCTGAGCGTTTCTGGAGCGGTGTGCCGCTACGTTGACCCTGTTCGCGCAGGTCAAGGAACAGAATCTGCGACGCCCGTTGCGTGAGGTGTCGACGTAGACGGTCTCGCAGCCGGTCCTGTCGCAGCGCCCCAGCCGGCGGCCGTCGGAGAACGATATGGCCATGGCCAGTCCGCCCGCCGTGGTGTCCTTGGCCCTGGAGACGATGTCGGCGTCTATGGAGAAGAAGTGCAGGTGCGGCTCGCGGCCGTCGTGCGCGCTCACGTGCGGCTTCGACGCGGTGATCTGCAGCAGATCGTTGATCAGGCGGATCTGGGTGTCCTGGTCGAGTTCACCGAAGACGGGGGCGAGTCTGTGCCGCCACTCACCCAGTTCACGGGCCTGGGCGTGCGTGAGCCTGGTGCGGAGCATGCCGTGCTCCGACAGCGTCACCGCGAGCACCTCCGGGGTGAATTCGGTGGCGTTGACCAGGGCGGCGGCCAGCTCGGCGCCGTTCCCCCCGTAAGCATTGAAATGCATAAGGCCATTACAGCACGTTGGAGTCATGCACTCTGGAGACCAGCACGACCCCATGACTCTCTGCGTCGTCTCATCGCATGTCACCTCCGAAGGCGTGGTCACCTACCTGCGCTGCGAATGCGGTGTGTGGGAGATCCGCACGGCCCGGCAGGAGCTGATCAGAGCCATCTCGTGACCGTGGAGCCCCGCCGGAGGCGGTGAGGGCGGGCACGGTCGACCCGCCCTCACGCCGGCCTCGAAGCGCCCCGAGAACTCCGGAGCCTCAGCCGTTGCCCAGGGTGTGCTCCAGAAGGGGAAGCAGCCGGTCCCAGTGGCGCTTCAGCCCGGCGGCGTTGAACGCGTCGGTGTCGGCCATGGTGAAGCCGTGGACGGTGCCGGGATAGATCTCGGAGGTGTAGCCGACGCCTGCGGCGTCCAGGGCCTGGTTGAGCTCGCCGAGCGCCTCGGGCGTCAGGTCGCCAGTGCCGCTCGCCGCCGTCGGGGAAGGCGGCGAACGCGTCGGCCTGGCCGTCCGCGGTGGGAATCCGCAGCGTCTTGATGGGCATGAACTCTCCTGTCGTGTGGTCGATGTGCCGAGCCTGAGATCAACACGACGGGAGGCGGTGCCCGTGCGGCGGCGCGAGCTCCTCGATCGAACAGCGGGCCCGCACCGGCCCGTACGGCGCTCAGAAGGGCACCGGGTCACCGATCCGTGTGTGGCGCGAAGCCGTCCCGGTAGTCACCCTCCCAACATAGACCACAGCCCCGATCATGCTGATGATCCGGTGATCACCTGGCCGGCGATCCGCAGAACTCTCGGTATGCATCTCGGAGGCCGGCCGCGTCGGCGTCGGCGGAGTCCACTTCCCAGGATGGAAGATCAGCACCGAAGGCGTGGGCGCCGCCTGAGCCCTCGGTGGAGGGGCGAAACACTCGGAGAGGGTGCCGGACATTTATCGGGGTGTTCGGACGCCTTGGTATGAGGAGAGCCATCCGTGAGCCATCCACCGGGAGCGCGAGACCGCTTGGAAGCGATCTACACCGCGCACTACCCGGCCATTCACCATTACGCCGCCCGGCGTACCGACTCGCCCGACGATACGGCGGACGTGATCTCTGAGACGTTTCTCACCGCCTGGCGGCGGATCGCCGAGGTGCCCGAGGGGGAGGCGGCCCGGCTGTGGTTGTACGGCGTGGCGCGCCGCGTTCTCGCCAACCAGCGGCGGGGGGAGTCGCGTAGAGCGGGGCTGGCGGCGCGGCTCAAGGACGAGTTGTCGGCCGCGCGGCCGGCCGCGGCCGTTGAGGACGACGGCCGGCACGACCGAGTACGGGCGGCGTTCGACGAGCTGTCCGCCCGTGATCGGGAGGTGCTCGCGCTGGCCTTCTGGGAGAAGCTGACCGGCCCGGAGATCGGCAAGGTGCTCGGCTGTACGGCGACCGCGGCGCGCATCAGGTTGCACCGGGCGCGCAAGCGGCTGGCCGTCGGGCTGGGGCTGACGGAACAAGGACAGGCGATCGCGGAACCGAGAGGAGAGAGCCTGTGAGCAAGATCGGCCGGATGGTGGGCGCCATCGACCCCGCGCCCCACGCGCCCGAAGCGGGGGAGGGGGCGCGGGAGCTGTTCAACGAGATCGTCGCGACGCCGGTCGAGGCGCGTCGCAGGCCGCGCTGGCCGGTGCTGATCCCCGCCGCCATGGCGCTTGGGACGGCGGCCGCCCTCGCGGTGGCCTTCCTCCCCGCCGACGCGCCGAGCGGCATCGCGCCCCCCGCCGCGCTGGCGTTCCAGCGCTCCGGGGGCGACTGGATCGTCACCGTCAAGGACCTCTACGCCGATCCCGAGCGCTTCACGGCCGAGTTCAAGGCCCGCGGATTCGACGTAGGGCTGTCGGTCGGGCCGGGCTCGCCGAGCATGGCCGGCCAGGTCACGAATCAGGAAATCTCCGAAGGAGCCAACATCGCCGAGGACTCGGTCGACTGCGACCTTCCCGGCGGACGGTGCGTGCTCTCCTTCCGCATCCCCGCCGAGTTCAAGGGCAGCGCGCGGATCTTCTTCGCCCGCCCGGCCAAGCCCGGCGAGCAGTACGAATCCGCCGGTGACGTCGACGCCACAGGCGAACTGCTGCACTGCGTCCCGTTCCGCGGCATGACCGTGGACAAGGTGCGGGCGGCGCTGGCCGAGCGCGACGGCACGATCGAGGAGTTCAGGGTGAGCGACCGGTCCAAGCCCGCCAAGCAGGTCCCGGGCGACTGGTTCGTCATGGACGCGGTGCCGACGGCCCCGGGAAAGGTCATCGTCTGGGCGCAGCCGGAACGGATGAAGTCGTCTCCCGCGCTGTCCGCGCACATCCGGAAGCAGATGACCGGCTGCCCCGCGAACTGACCGAAAACATTCGCCTTTAGTGGAAAATTTCTCCTATAGTGGAGCCATGGATGTCGGTGGGCTCGGGGTTCGGCTGCGGGAGCAGCGGCGGCGGCGCGGGTTGAGTTTGGATGAGCTGGCGGGTCTCAGCGAGATCAGCCGGAGCATGATCTCGGCCGTCGAGCGAGGAACGAAGCTGCCTACCGTGCTGGTCCTGGCCCGGCTGGCCACCGCGCTCGGGGTCACCGTGTCGCGGCTGCTGGGCGAGGAGCAGCCCGACAGGGTGATCACGTTGCGGGCCAGGGAGCAGCCCGCGATTCGTGATGAGACCGGTTGGCAGCGGCGGATCCTGTCGCCGAATCTGCCCGGGGTCGAGTTCGAGTTCATCCGCACCACCGTGCCGCCGGGGGTGCTGGTCGGCGCGTTCGCCGCGCACGCCCCCGGCTCACGTGAATACCTCGCGGTCGAGACGGGACGGCTGACGGTGACGCTCGACGGCGTGACCCACGAGGTCGACACCGGTGACGCCCTCTACTACGCGGGCGACTGCGTGCACGCCTTCGCCAATCCCGGCGACGTCGAGTGCGTCTACTACACCGCGATGCACGTGCCCGTCCACGATCATCACGTAGCGCTGGAGGACCTGTGAGCGAACCGTCCATCCGCCCGCTCGACCCGGAGTTCCTGCCTCAGTCGCCGGGCGACTACACGCACGGCACGCTGGTCACGGGCGCGCGCCGTACGGTGTTCGTGAGCGGACAGGTGCCCTGGGCGGAGGAGGGCAAGGTCCCCGAGGACTTCGAGACGCAGTGCCGGATCGTCTGGCGCAACGTGCTCGGGGTGCTGGCCGAGGCCGGGATGGGGGTGCGCAACCTGGCGAAGGTGACCACCTACCTGTCGGATCGCGAGTACCGAGCGGCGAACGGGCGCATCCGCAAGGAGGTGCTGGGCGACCACACGCCCGCGCTGACCATCATCATCACCGACATCTACTCCGAGGAGTGGCTGCTGGAGATCGAGGCGATCGCCGTCGACTGACGGCACGCGCGGCCGGTGCTGGAGCTTGACCTGGAGCCCACTCCAGGTGCGAAGCTGCCTTGGTGGAGATGTACACACCGGCTCAGGCCGTCGAACGGACCGGGTTCAGCCTCGACACCCTGCGCTACTACGAGCGGATCGGGCTCCTGGAGCCGGTCACCCGCAACGCGGCGGGCCAGCGGCGCTTCTCCGAGCGCGACATCGGCTGGCTGGGCATGGTCAGGTGCCTGCGCGACACCGGGATGCCGATCGCCGAGATGCTCAGGTTCGCCAAGCTGACCCGGGCGGGCGACCACACGATCACCGACCGGGTCGCCGTGCTGGCGGAGCACGACCGGCGGGTGGAGGCGGAGATCGGCAACCTCAGGGACCAGCAGCGGGCCATCCAGAGCAAGATCTCCTGGTATCGCCGGGTGCTGGAACTCGACGGTCCGGAGGAGCACGCCGAGCGGGCAGAGGAGCGCCACGCCGTCCCAGTCTCGTGAACCAGCGCGTGAACAGTGGAGCCGGGGAGCCGGTCTATGAAGAACTGCGGTTCCCGTGCAGGTCGGCGAGGCCGGCCAGGATGCGGTCCAGGCCGAACCGGAAGTCCTCGGCGGTGTAGCCGATGTCGGCGGTGACCGCCTCGTCGGTGAGCAGACGGCAGAAGGCGGGATAGCGGTCCACGGTCATGACGCCGCTCAGCGTCCGGAAGTACTCCGCGCCGGGGAGGGCGATCTCCTGCGCCCAGGGGTGCGCGGTGGCGCTCGCCGCGGCGTTCGCCGTGACGGGCGTCGCGGGCCTGGTCGCCCTGGCCGGGTTCGCGATCGACTCGCCGGAGCTCATGGGCACGGTCGCGCCGGTGGCCTGGGGGCTCGCGCCGATCACCGCCGGGGCGCTGCTGCCCCGCTGGCTGCGGGCCGTCGGCACGCGTTCGTGAACGACGCTTTTGGCGGGGCGGTTACGCGGAGCGGAGGCGGGCTTTTCGGTCGGGTTGTTAGACCAGACCTAATGGGGGGTTAGTGGGCCGGAGGGGGCATGGCGGGGCGGATGGACGTGCCGTTGCGCCGCGTGGTGGTCGGTTGCGCGGTGCTGATGTTCGCGCTCCTCGTCCAGGTGAGCCATCTCCAGACGTTCGGCGCCGACGCGCTCCGCCGTGACCTGCGCAATCTGCGCACGCAGATAGAGCGGTTCGACCAGCCGCGCGGGGAGCTGCTGGCCAGGGGCGGCGGGGTGCTCGCGACGAGCGTGCGCGAGCGCGGGCGGTTCGGATATCGGCGGGTGTATCCCGGCGGCGCGGTCTACGCGCCGGTGACCGGACACCTGTCGCTGTTCGCCGCCACCGGCATGGAGGGGGCGCGCGACGCCGTCCTGTCCGGCGCCGATCCGCGCGTGCACGTGCGGGCGCTGCTCGGCGACCTCGGGCACGCCGCCGCCTCCATCCGGCTGACCGTGGACGAGCGCGCGCAGCGGGCCGCCTACCAGGCGCTGCGCGACACGGGACGCCGTGGGGCGGTCGTCGCCCTGGACCCGGCGACGGGGGCGATCCTGGCGCTGGTCTCCTTCCCCTCCTACGACCCGAACCGGCTGGCCACGCACGATCCGCAGGCGCTCTCCCGGGTGGAGTCGGCGCTGCTGGCGGACGACGCCTCGCCGCTGATGAACCGCGCGCTGAACCGGTCGTATCCCGTCGGACCGGCGCTCGGCATCATCAGCCAGGCGGCGAGACTCACCGGCGGCGCGCTGTGGCGGCAGGCCATGGGGTTCGGGTTCAACTCCGGCGGCCTCTACATCCCGCTGTGGGTGTCGCCCAGCGTGTTCCCGGGGAAGGGGGCCAGGGCGACGCCGCTGGAGATCGCCATGCTGTCGGCGGCGGTGGCCAACGGCGGGGTGCTGATGCGGCCCCATCTGGTGCGCGAGATCCGGATGCACGACGGCACGGTGCTGGAGGAGACCACGCCCATGCTGTACCGGTGGGCGATGCCCGCCAAGGTGGCGCGGGCGGTGGCCCGGACGATGACGCGGAAGGCGAAGCGCGGCGGGCCGGGCACGGCGGCCGTGGAACTGCCGGGGGAACCGGCGGTGGCGACCGGGTTCGCCCCTTCGGGCAAACCGTACGTGGCGGTGGGGGTGACGCTGGAGCCGGAGCGCGAACAGGACACCGCGAGGGCGCGGCGGGACCGGGACGACGCCGCGTCCGTAATCAACGCGGTGCTGGGCGCGATGACGAAAGACTGATGCGGAACGCGGTCACATGGACGGCCGGCCCTCCGATTCGCGACGGGCCGCGTCGGGGGCGTACGCCTGCGCCTGGAGGGTGTAGAGGTCGGCGTAGATGCCGTCGAGGGCCATCAGGTCGGCGTGGGTGCCCTGCTCGGCGACCTTGCCGTGGTCGAGGACATAGATCCGGTCGGCGTAGCGGACGCTGGCCAGCCGGTGGGTGATCAGCAGCACGGTGCGCCCGTCGGCGTGGCGGCGTACCCGTTCGAACAGGGCGTGCTCGGCGCGGGCGTCGAGGGCGGCGGTCGGTTCGTCGCAGATGAGCAGCGCGGCGTCGCGGTGGAAGCCCCTGGCCACCGCGATGCGCTGCCACTGGCCGCCGGACAGCTCCTTGCCGTCCTTGAACCGGCGGTCGAGCAGCGTGGCGTAGCCGGCCGGCAGGTCGGCGATCACCTCGTCGGCCCCGGCGACCTCGGCGGCGGCGAGCAGCGCGGGCTCGCCCTTGTCGGTGCCCATGGTGATGTTGTGCCGGGCGGTCAGCGGCCAGCGGGTGTGGTCCTGGGCGATGACGGCGATGCGGGAGCGCAGCGCGTGCGGTTCGATCAGGGCGAGGTCGGTGTCGTCCCAGCGGACGTGCCCTGAGTCGGGCTCGTAGAGGTTCGCCAGGATCTTGGCGAGGGTGGTCTTGCCCGAGCCGTTCTCGCCGACCAGGGCGACCACCTCGCCCTGGTCGATGTGCACGGACACCCCGCGCAGGGCGGGGACGTCGGCGGCGGGGTAGGTGAACGTGACGTCTTCGACGGAGATCCGCTCGAAGAAGTGCGGGGCGTCGCTGGGGCGCTCCCGCCCGATCCTGGACTCGGCCTCGGCGCAGAAGTCGAGGAAGTCGGTGAAGTAGAGACCCTCCTCGTAGAGCCGGTTCGTGGCGAACATGAGGGTGTTCAGGGAGGACTGGCCGGACCGGATGGCGAGGACGGCGGTGCCCGCCACGGCCAGCGGGACCGCGCCGGCGATCAGCAGCAGGCCGAGCACGACGTAGACGATGCCGGTGCCGATGCCCCCGAGGGCCTCGCCGACCAGGCGGGCCAGCATCTGCTTCCTGGCCAGGCGGAGCATCACGCTCTGCTCGGCCCTGGCGACCGCGTCGTACATGCGCATCAGGAAGCCGCGCATGGTGAACGAGCGGACCTCTGCGGCCGGTTCGCGGTCGGCCAGCAGGGCGGCGATGATCCATTTTCGGCGGTGCGCGGGGATCAGCGCGTACATCGTGGTGTAGCGCATCCGCGCCGAGCGGACGGCGGCCCAGGCGTCGGGCACGACGGCCAGCACCAGCAGCGGCAGCAGCGCGGGGTGCAGCACGCCGAGCACCCCGGCCACGGCGGCGATGCCGATGACGCCGGTGAGCACGTTGATCGTGGTGCCCACGACGGAGTCGGCGGTGCTGACGCCGCGCAGCCGGGCGCGCTGGAGGGAGTCGTGGAAGTCGGGGTCGTCGTAGGCGACCAGATCGACCCGGCTCGTCACGCCGTACAGGCGCTCTTCGGCGATCCGGCTCACCTGCGGGTCGAGCCGGGACTGCGCCCAGCCCGCGCCCGCCTGGAGGGAGGTGCGGATCACGGCGGCCCCGGCGACCATGGCCAGCGCGGGCAGCGCGGCGGTGATGCGCTCGGGGGTGGGGCCCGCGGAGAACAGCGCCTCAAGGACGCCGGTGGTGGCCAGCAGGCCGAACGCGGTGAACACCCCGCCGAGCAGGCTCAGCGCCACGGTGGCGAGGGTGTCGCGGGGGCTGGCCTGCCAGGCCATCCGCACCGCCTGGGCGACCAGGGACGGCAGGCGCCTGGCCACGGTGAGGAAGCCCACCCCCATCATCCGCTCGCCGTGGGCGAACCAGTCGGGGGCGGCCAGTTCGCCGAGCCCATCGATGTGATCAGGGTGATCAGGGGTGTCGGGGTGAGCGGGGCGGACGGCGCCGTCGCTCACGCCGTCTGCTTCGCCATCTCTTTCAGCCGGTTGCGCGGGAGGGCGGCCCATACGCTCAGTGTGACCCGCGTCACCGACAATTCGCCACGCGTTATCGCGGGATCGGTACGGCCGGGCGCGGCGGCCCCATCCACATGGACGGGACGCGCCGGGAGTTCCATGGATGGATCAGGGCAGGCCACGTAGGTCAGCACGACCCGACCCCGGTGTCATATCGCCAGCTCGTGGAGTGCAGCAGCAGATCGTGCTCCCCGGCCCCCGCGAGGGCTCCGGCAGCAGCGTCGGGATGCACCGACGGCGCCAACGGCCCGTGGACGCGCCGATAGGCGATCTCAGCCGGGCCGCCGCCGCTCAGCAGCAGCACCTCCACGACCACTTGCGAGGACATTGCAACAGCATAAGAGACCCACTAGCGGTGGGGTCAGTCGGTGGAGCGGGTCCAGGTGACCGTGAGTTCGTCGCGGTCGCCGAAACGGGCCAGGTGTCTCGCCACCACGTCTTCGACCTTGTCCAGGTCGTCGGGGGTGGGGGCGGCGGCGCGGAGGGCGAGTGAACCGGGGTGGGCCGTCAGTTCGCACTGGCCGTAGGCGAACGTCAGCAGGCCCTCGGTCTCGGTGTGGTCGGCCTGGATCTTGCGGCCCAGGTGAGAGCAGAGCTGCTTCAGGTAACGCTCGGGGCGGTCGGTGGTCACGTTGGCGGTCGATTCCATGGAGATCTCCCCCTGATTCGGCGGTACGAGTCCGACCATATCCGTCGCGCCGTAACCAATCCCCAGGACCCGCGTCCTCCCGCACCGGCCGGCCCGGCCGCCGAGCCCGCGCGCCCGGTCGCGCTGAGGGCGGGGTGAGCGGGATGGAACTGGCACTGATCGGCGGTCCGCCGCCTGCTGTCCACGCTGCGCCGGGCCGACGGCGTGATCCTGGCGACCCCGACCTACCACGGCGGCATGTCGGGGCTGCTGAAGAACGCGCTGGACTACGTCGAGGACATTTCCGCCGACACGCCCGCCTACCTGGAGGGACGTGTCGTCGGGGCGGTGGCGGTGACCAACACCGGGCGGGTGTGCCCGACGCTGGTCGTCCGGTCGAGTCTCAGAGGGCGGTGGCGGGTCCGGCCGCGCGCGTGGCGCGCAGGTCGGCCTCGACGCGGGCGGCCGTGGCCAGCAGCGGCGGCAGCAGGTCGCGGCGGGCGGCCGCAACGCTCGTCCGGCTGGCGTGCGTGGACAGATTGACCGCCGCGACCACCGTGCCCGCCCGGTCTCTGACCGGCGCGGCGATCGACCGCAGTCCCTCCTCCAGCTCCTGGTCCACCAGCGCCCAGCCCTGCTCGCGCACCCGGGCCAGCTCCTCCGCCAGCCCGGCGGGCGAAGTGATGGTCCGCCCGGTCAGCGGGCGCAGGTCGGCGCGGGCCAGCCGCTCCGGCAGGTCGGCCCGCCAGGCCAGCAGCACGCGTCCCATCGAGGTCGCGTGGGCGGGGAAGCGGGTGCCGATGCTGATGGCGACCCGCATGATCCGGCCGGTCGCCACCCTGGCCACGTAGACGACGTCGGCGTCGTCCAGCACGGCCACCGAGGCCGACTCGCGCACCTCGGCGACCAGCCGTTCCAGGTGCGGGGTGGCGACCTCGGGCAGCGACAGCCCGGACAGGTAGGCGTAGCCCAGCTCCAGCACCCGGGGCGACAGCGCGAACACCCGCCCGTCGGTGCGCACGTAGCCGATGTCGACGAGCGTGAGCAGGAACCGCCGGGCCGCGGCGCGGGTCAGCCCGCTGGCGCGGGCCACCTCGCTCAGCGTCAGCTCGGGGGTGTCCGCGCCGAAGGCGCGGATCACCGCGAGCCCGCGCGTGAGCGACTGGACGTGCTCGGGCGCGCGCTCGGCGGCGGCGACGGCGGCGGAGTCAGCCGGATCCGGCATCGGCGTGTTCCGAGAGGACGGCCTGCGCGATGGCGAACGCGCGATTGGCGGTGGGCACCCCCGCGTAGACGCCGGTGTGCAGGAGCACCTCCTTGATCTCGTCGGGCGTCAGCCCGTTGCGCAGCGCCGCCCGCACGTGCATGGCCACCTCGTGCTCGTGGCCGAGCGCGGTGAGCACGGCGAGCGTGACGCAGCTACGGGTGCGGCGGTCCAGCCCGGGGCGGGTCCAGATCTCCCCCCAGGCGTAGCGGGTGATGAAGTCCTGGAAGTCGGCGGTGAACTCGGTGGTGCGGGCGGTGGCCGCGTCCACGTGGTCGTCTCCGAGTACGGCGCGGCGCACCGCCTCGCCCTCGGCCCTGCGGTCGCGGTGATCCATCGTCAGTCCTTTCCGAAGTGGTCGAGCAGGTGCGCCCGCACCTCGTCCGGACGCTCGACGGCGGCCAGGTGCGAGGCGCCGGGCACGGTCACCATCTCGGCGCCCGGCACTCGCCCGGCGATGGCCAGCCCGTGCGAGGGCGGCGTGACCGGGTCCTCCTCGCCGGAGATGACGAGCGTCGGCGCGGTGATCGAGCGCAGGTCGCCGGTGAGGTCCATCTCCCTGATGGCGGCGCAGCAGGCGGCGTAGCCGTCGGCGGGCTGCGCGGCCAGCATCGCCCGGTAGGTCTCGGCCACGTCGGGCCGCCGCTCGCGGAACTCCGGGGTGAACCAGCGGCCGAGCGCGGCGTCCGCGATGGCGGCGGTGCCGTCCGACAGCACGGTGGCGATCCGGTCGGTCCACGTCTCCGGCGGCCCGAGCCGGGCCGAGGTGCACAGCAGCGCCAGGCTCGACACCCGCTCGGGAGCGTGCGCGGCCAGCCACATGCCGGTCATCCCGCCCAGCGACAGGCCCGCGAACCGGACGCGGTCCAGGCCCAGGTGGTCGAGCAGGCCGAGCACGTCGCCGCCGAGGTCGTCCAGCCGGTACGGCCCGGCGGGCACCGGCGAGCGGCCGTGCCCCCGGTGGTCGTATCTGATCACCCAGTAGTGCTCGGCCAGCGCGGGCACGACGGCGTCCCACATGGCCGTGGTGGTGCCGAGCGAACTGGACAGCACGAGGGCCGGAGCCTCCGGGTCGCCCGCCGCTTCGTACCAGGGAATGATCACAGGTTCTCCTTCTCGCCGTGCGCCGCCAGCGCCCGGTCCACGAACACCCCGGCCGAGCCGAGGTAGCCGGCGGGATCGAGCGCGGCGTCGATCTCGCCGGGGGTCAGCGGCACCGCGTCGTCGGCGATCAGGACCTCGCGCAGCGGCGTGCCCTCGGCCAAGGCGCGGGCGCAGGCGGCGTCCACCGCGGCACGGGCGTCCGATCCGCCGCCCAGCCTCGCGACGACGCTCTCGGCCAGGGCGAGCCCGCCCGTGGCCGTCAGGTTGGCGCGCATCCGTTCGGTGTCCACGTGGAGTCCTTCGAGGATCTCGCGCGCCCAGGACGCGGCCGAGCCGGTCAGCCGCAGCAGGTCGGACAGGGTCTCCTGCTCGGCCTGCCAGGTCCCGGCCGCGCGTTCGTGCTCGTGGGCCATCCCGGCCAGCAGCGTGGCGACGAGCCCGGGGACCCGGTGCGAGTTGGCCAGCACGGAGACCGCCCCCACCGGGTTGCGCTTGTGCGGCATCGCGCTGGAGCGGCCCCGGCCCGGCGCGGTCGGCTCCGCGACCTCGGCCACCTCGGTCTGGGCGAGCAGGGTGACATCGGTCGCGATCTTGGCGAGTACCCCGGCCACGGTGCCGAGCGCGCCCGCCAGCTCGGCAACCGGGGTCCGGTCGGTGTGCCAGGGGACGACCGGCTCGTCCAGGTCGAGTTCGGCGGCGAAGGCGGCGATCACCTCGGGGCCGGGAACGGGGAGCGCCGACAGGGTGCCGGCGGCTCCGCCGTACTGGACGGGCAGGCGCGGCGTGGTGAGCCGGGCGCGGGCGGCGTCGAGCGCGGTCAGCCAGCCCGCCGCCTTGAGCCCGAAGGTGGTCGGCACAGCCTGCTGCAGGAGGGTGCGGCCGGGCATCACGGTGTCGCGGTGCCGGGCCGCGAGGACGGCGCAGGCGTCGGCGGCGGCGTCGAGGTCGGCCCGCAGCGGCAGCAGCGCGCCCTTGGCCACCAGCATCGCGGCGGTGTCCAGGATGTCCTGGCTGGTGGCCCCCAGGTGGGCGGCGCCCCGGTGCTCGGCGGGCAGCAGCCCGCGCAGCGCGGCCACCAGCGGGATCACCGGGTTGCCCGCGGGCCCCTCCGCCTCGGCCAGCGCGTGCAGGTCGAACCGTTCAGGACGGCAGGCCCCCGCCACCGCGTCAGCCGCCTCGTCGGACAACAGCCCGATGCGGGCCTGCGCGGCGGCGAGCCCCGCCTCGGCGTCGAGCATCGCGGCCAGCCACGCCGCGCCGGACACCTCGCCGGGAACCCCGCCCCTGGCGAACGTGCCCGCGAAGACCCCTTCCACGTTCAGCAACCCTCCAGCACGACCGCGAGGCCCTGCCCGACGCCGATGCAGATGGCGGCCATGCCGTAGCCGCCGCCCCTGCGGTGCAGCTCCCAGGCCAGCGAGCCGAGGACGCGCGCGCCCGAGCAGCCGAGCGGGTGGCCGATCGCGATCGCCCCGCCGTTCGGGTTGACGATCTCCGGGTCGAGGTCGGGCCATTCGGCCAGGCAGGCCAGGGACTGCGCGGCGAACGCCTCGTTCAGCTCCACCACGGCCAGGTCGGACCACGCCAGACCGGCGCGCTTGAGCGCGGTCCTGGCGGCCTCGACGGGGCCGATGCCGAACAGGTGCGGCTCCACCCCGGCGGCGGCCCGCGAGACGATCCGCGCCAGCGGCCGCTTGCCGGCCCGCGCCGCGCCCGCCTCGTCGCCGAGCAGCAGCGCGGCGGCGCCGTCGTTGAGCGGGGAGGAGTTGCCCGCGGTGACCGTGCCGTCGCGGCGGAACACCGGGCGCAGCCGGGCCAGCGTCTCCATCGTGGAGTCGGGCCGTATGCTCTCGTCTCGGTCGAGGTCGAGGTCGGCGATGGGCACGACCTCGTCGGCGTAGACGCCGCGCTCCCAGGCGTCGGCGGCCCGCCGGTGGCTGCGCACCGCGAAGGCGTCCTGCCGCTCGCGGCTCAGCGAGTAGCGCTCGGCGAGGATCTCGGCGCCCTCGCCGAGGGCGACGGTCCACTGGTCCGGCATCCGCGGGTTGACCATCCGCCAGCCGAGCGCGGTGTCGTGCAGCGTCTGTGGCCCCCGCTCGTACGGCCGCGCGGGCTTGGCCATCACCCACGGCGCGCGGCTCATCGACTCCGAGCCTCCGGCGACGACCAGCGACGCGTCGCCGACCGCGACGGCGCGGGAGGCCGCGATCGCCGCCTCCAGCCCGGACCCGCACAGCCGGTTCACGGTCGTGCCGGGCACCGTGACCGGCAGCCCGGCCAGCAGCACGGCCATCCGCGCGACGTTCCGGTTGTCCTCGCCGGCGGCGTTGCTCGCGCCGAGGAACACGTCGTCGATGGCGGCCGGATCCAGGCTCGGGGCCCGCCCGGCCACCGACCGCACGACGTGCGCCGCCAGGTCGTCGGGCCGCACCCCGGCGAGCGCGCCGGAATGCCTGCCGATGGGCGTGCGTACTGCGTCGAGCACGTAGACGTCTGCGGTCACCGTCGCTCCTCGTTCGTTGTGTGCGCCTGATGAATGATTGTACGGATGCCGAACGGGCCGCCTCTTGGCGGGGTACGGGGCGAGGGCGTGCCCGGAATTCCGTCTGATACAACCACTTCAGTGGATGTCGACCAGGCCGCACCTGCCGCGAACCGGCGAACCGCCGGGACCATCCTGCTGATCGCCGGTCTCCTGCTGGCGTCCGTGAACATGCGCCCCGCCATCGCGGGCGTGTCGCCGCTGCTCGGCGAGATCATGGCCGACCTGGGTCTCACCCCCGCCGCCGGCGGGGCGATCACCACGGTCATGGTCGTCTGCCTCGGCGTGGTCGCGCCGCTGGCCCCGCTGCTCGCCGGGCGGATCGGGCTGGACCGCACGCTGCTGGCCGGGCTGCTGGTACTGACCTTCGGAGTGCTGCTGCGCAGCATGGACGGCACGGTCGCGCTCTACGCGGGCGCGGCCCTCGCGGGCACCGCGATCGCGATCATGAACGTGGTCATGCCTGGCGTGGTCAAACTGCACTTCCCCGACCGCGTCGGCCTGTTCACCTCCCTCTACACCTCCGGGCTCGTGCTGGGCGCCACGGCGGCCTCCGGGCTGATGGTGCCGCTGGAGCACGCCACCGGGGCCGGGTGGCGCGTGGCGGTCGGCTCGGTCGCGGTCCCGGCGATCGTGGCCACGCTGGTCTGGCTGCCGCAGGCCGTCCGGCGCCCGCACCTGTCCGCCCGCCAGGGGCACGGGGGTTACCGCGCGCTGCTCTCCCGCCCGAAGACCTGGTACGTCACCGTCTTCATGGGCCTGCAGTCGCTCACCTTCTACGTGATGCTGGCCTGGCTGCCGACGATCTTCACGGACGCCGGGCTGCCCGCCGACCAGGCCGGATATCTGCTCAGCCTGACGAACCTGGGCCAGGTCATCGCGACGCTGACGGTTCCCGCGCACGCGGGCCGGGCGCGTGGCCAGGTGCCGCACCTCGTGGCGGCCTGCGCGCTGACCATGGCCGGATACCTGGGCGTACTGATCGCCCCGACCACCGTCCCGTGGCTGTGGATGGTCGTGCTGGGGCTCGGCCAGGGCGCGTCGCTCGCGCTGGCCCTGCTGATCATCGCGCTGCGCGCCCCCGACGCCGGATCGGTCACCGCGCTGTCGGCCGTGGCGCAGACCTTCGGCTACGTGCTGGCCGCGCTCGGGCCGCTGCTCATCGGACTGCTCTACCAGGTCTCGGGCGGCTGGACGCTCCCGCTCACCGTGGGAACCGCTGTGGTCGTCGTGCAGCTTGTGGCCGGTGTACTCGCCGGACGGCCGTCCCCGTAGTAACTTAGGAAACGCTTACTAAGGTGAGCCTTTCCTAAAGGTGGGGCGTCTTCCTCGGGGGGATCATGACGGTGACCCTGGCAGAGCCGCTGGCCGGCCTGCGCGAGCTGCTTGAGCTGATGGCGGCGGAGCGCGGCGGCGTGCTCGGCGTGCCGCCCGCCCTGACCGCCGATCCGGCCGAGGAGGGCTGGGTCCCCGCCGCCGCGCTGACCCGCGAGCCGTACGACCGGCTGGCCCGGCTGATCGACGAGGTCGCGGTCGTGTCCAGTGCTCCGCGCCACGTCAAGGCGGCGCTGTTGTGGAAGACCTACGGCTACTGGCACACCGTCCCGATGGCCCTGGGCTGGGCGCTGAACCGGCGGGTGCCGATCATGCCGTTCGACGAGACCTGCTTTCGCGTCTCCGAGGCGGGCGTCACGGTCGCGGCCACCTCGATCCGCACCGCCGTGCTGCCCGGCGACCCGCTGGCGGGCGAGCCGGGCACGATCGTGGTGGACGACCTGGGTGCGGCGATCAGGCAGGCGCTGCTCGACGGGCAGCGGCCGTTGATCAAGGCGATCGGCGGGCTGACCCGGGTGGGGGAGCGCAACCTGTGGGGCTCCACCGCCGAGGCGCTGGCGCACCCGGTGATCGCGTTCGCCAGGGTGCTGCCGCCCACGGCGCGGGCCGCCGACCTGCTCGCCGCGGTGGGCAAGCCGGTGGACGGCCTGCTCGACTTCAGCGGCGACGGTTACCGGCGGCGCACCTGCTGCCTGTGGATCACGCTGCCGGACATCGACGAGCCCTGCGCCACCTGCTGTGTGTCCGCGGGTAGCGCGGAGAACACCTGATCTTCATTCACGGGCCGTACGTTCCCGGCCATGAAGACCCTCAAAGCCCTCGCGGCCGGTGCGCTGGCCGTCCTGCTGGGCGGTAGCGTCGCCGGTGTGCTGCTTCGACCCGAGACCGCCGCCGCCGACCGGCGCGGCCCCGACGCCATCGTCATCGGCCACCGTGGCGCGAGCGCGTTGCGCCCGGAACACACGCTGCTCTCCTACGAGACGGCCATCGCCCTGGGCGCCGACTTCATCGAGCCCGACCTGGTCTCCACCAAGGACGGCGTGCTGGTCGCCCGGCACGAGAACGAGATCTCCGGCACCACCGACGTGGCCGCGCGTCCCGAGTTCGCCCCCCGCAGGGCGACCAAGACGATCGACGGCGTGCCGGTGACCGGCTGGTTCACCGAGGACTTCACCCTGGCCGAGCTGCGCACGCTGCGCGCCAAGGAGCGGCTCCCCGACCTGCGCTCGGGCAACACCGCCTACGACGGCCTGGCCCTGGTGCCGACCTTCGAGGAGGTCATCCGGCTCGCCCAGCGGCACGGCGTCGGGGTCTACCCCGAGACCAAGCACCCGACCTACTTCGACTCCATCGGGCTGTCCCTGGAGGAGCCGCTGCTCGCCACCCTGGCGGCCAACGGCTGGCGCAACGCCAGGGACCGCGTCTACATCCAGTCCTTCGAGACCGCGAACCTGCGCGACCTGCGCAAGAAGACCCGCCTGCCGCTGATCCAGCTCGTGTCCGCGACCGGCGCCCCCTACGACCGGGTGGCGGCGGGCGACCCGCTGACCTATGACCAGCTGCTCACCCCCGCCGGGCTGCGCGACGTCGCCGGCTACGCCGACGGGCTCGGCGTCGACACCCGCAGGATCGTGCCCACCGGGCCGGACGGCCGGCTGCTGCCGCCCACGACCCTGATCCGCGACGCGCACAAGGCGCGGCTGGCCGTCCACACCTGGACGATCCGTGACGAGAACTCCCAGCTCCCGCTCGACCACCGCACCGGCAACCCGGCGAGCCCGGCCTACGCCCGCGCCACCGGCGACGTCACGGGGTGGCTCAACCGCCTGCTCGACCTGGGCGTGGACGGCGTGTTCGCCGACAACCCCGGCACCGCGCGGGCCGTGCTCGCCGCGCGGTCGGCCCGCTGAACGCGACGCTCACGCCACCTGGACGTCGTCCATGGGGCGCAGTTCGTCGGCGTAGCTGACCGACACCCGGCGCATCACGCCGGTGTCGCTGATGGAGTACTGGCCGAGCCGCCACAGCGGCGGGGAGTAGGCGTGGATCGACACGCTGCCGTGCGTCGCGCCGGTCAGACGGTGGATGTGGTCGGGGCCGAACGAGAACGAGGCCCCGGCCGACACCTCCGTCTCCAGATGCTCCCCGCCGATCCTCGGGTTGCACTCCTTCAACGCCCCGGTGACCACGTGCACGGCCCCCGACGAGATGTCGTGGTCGTGCCAGCCGGTGTCGTCCTCAGGTCGCCAGCACAGCAGCCAAACGTCCACATAGGCGTCACGGTGCAGCGAAGCGTAGTGCCGTCCGTCGCCGTCGTCTGGAAAGTCCACATGGGCGGCCCAGGTCGCCGGGTCGGCGGCCAGGGTGTCCACCAGCTCGCGCAGCTCCCTGCGGTCGAGGTTCCGCTCGGGGATGTCCTCGAAGGGCGTCGGATCAACGGCGGGCGCGGTCTCAACGGCCTGGTGGCCGCTCTGGGCGTGTCTCATGTCCGGTTCCTCTCCGGTCTCAAACGCAGGTCGCAATCGAGGGATAGCCGAGCAGCCGCCGTGGATTGGCGGTGCGGATGGCGTGGTCGGCGGCGGCCCCGAGGCCGGTCTCGGGTGCCGTGGCGTACGGCCGGTCGGAGCCGTTGACCACGACGTCCACGCCCAGTTCGCGGATCACCGCGTCGATGGCGCGCGGGCCGTAGGAGGAGGTCTCGACGAAGGTCAGGGGATCGACCCGGCCGCGTCCGGATCCGCCCCTGGCCAGCAGGCGCTCGCCGTGCAGCGGGGCCAGCCCGGCCAGCAGGGCGAAGCAGACGCGCAGCCGGGGATGGCGGGGCCTGCCGTGGGCGTGCCAGGCGTACCAGGCGGCGTGCATCTGCTGCACGTAGGTGACCACGGCGGGCCACCAGCCGGGACCCTCGGCCGGTGTCCCGTCGTGGCGCGCGGCCGGGCCCGGGTGCACGAACAGCGGCCGGTCGCGGTCGGCGAGCGTGTCGAGCAGCCTCGCCACCCGCTCCAGGCCCTCGGCCCCCTGGACGGCGGTCGCCGGAAGCTGGAGGCCGACCAGGCCGCTCGCGAGGTCCTTCTCCAGGCGGCCGGGGTCGGGATCGTCCACGCAGGTCGCGGCCCAGGCGCGGAAGGGGCGGGGGAGTGCCGACGCGTCCTCGTGGTACGCCTCGATGATCGGCCACGCCTCGGTGGCAGGCAGGTGCTCGATACCGAGCGGGCTGGACAGCGACACCAGGGCGATGTCGAGGTCGTGGTCGGCGGCGGAGCGCCGGGCGAGGTCGTGGGTCGCGGGATCGACGGTGAACGGCGGCTCGCCGTCGAGGTGGAGCGTCCAGCCGTCCAGGTACGGCGCGGCGTGGCGGCGGCGCAGCGCGTCTGTGAACGCGGGCGTCCACAGATGTTGGTGCACGTCCACGCTCATCTGGTCACCTCCAATCCCTAATTCCCTACTGATAATATAGGCAATCCTCGTCAGGCGTGCACGGGGGGCATGTGAAACGGTTCAGTGATTCGATTCAGTGAATCGCTTCACCTCCGGAGTGTCAACCCTGACGGGGCACCCCTGCTCGGCGCGGAAGCGCCCCACGGGCACCTGTTCGACATAAGCTTGCGAGGTGACGCAGCCGCGCAAGAGAGCCACGATCCGCGAGGTGGCCAAGGCCACCGGCCTCTCCCCGGCCGCAGTGTCCTACGCCCTGCGCGGCCTCCAGGTCTCCGACGAGACCATCGAGCGCGTCCGGCAGGCCGCCGCCGAACTGGGCTACGAGGCCGACCCCATCGCGCGGGCCCTGGCCAGCGGCAAGACCGGGATGATGGGCCTGCTCTGCGGCTCACTGGAAGACCTCTGGCAGCAGGCCCTCGCCGTCGGCATCGGCAGGGCGCTCAAGGACAACGACCGCTACGCGCTCATCCTCGATGCCTCCGGCGACCCCGGCCGCGAGCGCACCCTCGCCCAGCAGCTCCGCGACCAGCGGGTCGACGGCCTGATCGTGCAGCCGGTCGATCCCGCCGCCGAGTTCTGGGCCGACCTGTGCGCGAGCCTTCCCGTGGTCGCCATCGGCGACGCGCTCGCCGGGGCCAGCACGGCGGGCGAGGTCGTCTTCGACAACCGCCGTGGCACCACCATGGCCCTGGAGCACCTGCGCGGCAACGGGCACCGGCGCATCGCGGTGCTCACCCCGACCATGGCCAGCACCCCCGACCGCCCGGCCGACGTTCATGTCACCGCCGAGGCGGTCCGCCTCGGGCTCGACGTCGAACTGGTCACCGCCCCCCAGTCGCTGGGCGGCGCCACCGAGGTCGCGCACCGCCTGCTGGGCGGCGGCGACCCGCCGGGCGCGGTCTTCTGCTTCGCGGACTCCATCGCCTACGGCGTCTACGCGGCGGCCGCGGAGCGCGGGCTGCGCATCCCCGGCGACCTCTCGGTCATGGGGTACGACGACCACCCGATGTCCGGGCTCCTCCAGCCCGGCCTCACCACCGTCAACTGGGACATCGACGGCATCGTGCGCGCCGCCGTGCGGCTGGTGATCGCGGCCACCGACGGCGCCACCCGGCGGCGCCGTATCGTGCAGGCTCCCGAGCTGCGTGAACGGGGCTCGGTGGGCCGGGTGAACTGACCCGGAGAACGGGCCCGGAAAGCAGGCGGCCCGGAAAGCGAGCGGCCCGGGCGAGGCAGGGGCCTCACCCGGGCGGCGGCCCGTGGGGTATGGGTCAGTCGGGGAGGATCAGGTCGAGCAGCCAGCTCACCACGCCGACGATCAGCGCGCCCCACAGCGCGCTGACGAATCCCTCGACATGGAACGCCAGCCCGAGCTGCTGGGCGATCCAGCTCGTCAGCAGCATCAGCCCGGCGTTCACCACGAGGGCGAACAACCCCAGCGTGAGGATGTAGAACGCGCAGCCCAGAGTGTGAATGATCGGCTTGAGAACCGCGTTGACCAGGCCGAAGATCAGTGCCACGCCCAGCAGGGTGAGCACCATCGTGGTGTTGGTGTCACCGGAGACGGTGATCCCGCTCACCAGTTGGGTGGCCACCCAGAGGGCGGCGGCCACCACGATGATTTTGAGGATTATTTTCACGCTGAGGCATCCTCCCACGTGCGATCGGCGAAGGGGTATAGCCGAGGGAAAGCGATACCCGGCCCGGTTCATGACCTAGTAAAGGCTTTCCCCGCCTCCGACCCTATGTGGTCGGGCCCCGCCGGTCGGGCCGGTCGCAGGGGTTAACAGGGGGACATCACGGGTAATGCTGCGTGATCACCACGACGTCAGGGAAGGCACGGAGAGGGGGTGGGCATGAGATGGAAGCGGACAGTCTGGAGTCGCTCTCGGCCAGGGAGCTGCACGATCGCGCGGTGCACTATGCCGTGCGGCACGGTGACCTCGGCTTCCTGTGGGACCTGTTGAAGGCGATACCGGCCGCCGAGGCGGCTACCGGTCACGGTGATGAGACGGCCAACGACCTGAGCAAGATCTCCGCGTTGCTGAGCGACGCGATGGTCTCGGGCGAGGGGCGCCTGGGCGAGGCCCTACGCCCGATTTACATCGACTACCTGGGAAAACATCCTGATGCTTGACAGCGCCCGCGACTCGAGGCCGTGCGTCAGCCCGCCATCGCGGTACCGGCGGCGGCGCCGTACTCCATGAGGCCGGGAGTGCCCGTCGTACGGCCGTCCCGCTCGACGAGCAGGACGTCGTACGGCCCGGCCGCGCCGAGCCGCTCGGCGAACCGCCTGGCCGGCATGGGCGGCATCGCGCGCAGCGCGGCGGCGTAGCCGCACGCCGCCCCCAGGTCGGGGCCCACCACCGTGACCGACCTGCGGGCGCCCTCATGGGCCGTCGCCACAGCCAGGTCGTGCGCGAAGAGGACCTTGCACACCTGCTCGTCTCTCGGGTCGCGGATCCCGATCCGCCAGTGCGCCCCCGGCCTGGCCGAGCCGCGCACCCGCACGGCGGTGCCCACGTTGACGCAGTGGTCGACCGCGCCCGCCACGCTGAGCGCCCGCGAGATCCGCTCCACCGCCCAGCCCCGCACGTACACCGCCGGGTCGTCGAAGTATCCCCCCGTGGCGTCGCGCATCTCGGCACAGCGTTCCAGGACCTCGGTGAGCTCGGACGTGTGGTCGCCGGACGCGCGCTCCGTCAGGTCGGCCGCACCGCCGTCGGCCACGTCGAACGTGCGGTCCACCCAGCGCAGCCAGGCGAAGGCGTCGTCGAGCACCGGGGACAGCTCTCGGGCCGGCAGTGCCGTGCGGACGTCCACGCTGACCGGAAGTCCCATCACCTGCTCGACGCGGGCCGTACCGGGAAACGCCATCGTGTCCACTCCTCCCCTAGCGGTCATGGGGTCAGCATGGCAGGTGGGGCGTAATGCCGTGCTAAGCGTTTTGAGTACTGTTGAACAATGGCGATCGTCAACGTGGAACGAACCGGCGACGACGGGTTCGTGGCCCGCAACGACCGTGGGGCCGAGATCAAGGTCGGCGGCCCTGACGAACCGGGCGCGTTCACTCCCGTGGAACTGCTGCTGGCCGCCGTCGGCGGCTGCAACATCGTCACCGTCGAGCCGCTCACCGCGCAGCGCGGCCACCGGCTGGTCCGCCTGGCGATGACCGTCCAGGGGGAGAAGGCCGAGGCCAACCTGCTCGGCCCGGTGACCATCACCTACGACGTCGAACTCCCCGAAGGCGACCCCAAGGCGGACGAGGTCTTCCGCGCCGTCGCCCAGCGGGTCGAAGACCGCCACTGCACGGTGAGCCGCTCACTGAGGGAGGGCACCGAGGTACGCCTCGTGCTCCCGGGGTAGATCCCCTGGCGTGCTCGACTGGGGGGAACGGCACGGCAGGGCGATCGACGTGGGGGTGGCGTGCTGCCTGTTCGCGCTGGCCGTGCTCACCCACCCGATCGGCGGCTGGCACGGCCTGCCCGGGATGCCGGGCGAGGAGGCGCTGCCCCGCGGTGCCGCCGACTTCGCGTCCCACGCGGTCCTGACCGCGCTCGCAACGCTCCCGCTCGCCGTGCGCCGCCGCCGTCCGTGGCCGGTGTTCGCGGTCGTGATCGCCGCGAGCGTCGGCGTCGAACTGCTGCACCCGATGCCGCCCGCCGTGTTCCTGGCCTGCCTGCTCGCGGTATACACCGTGGTCAGCCGGGTATCCACGGTGCAGGGGATCGTCGCCGGGGTGCTCGCCCTGGCCGTGCCCGCCGCCGCGCTGATCCGCTACGGCCCGCGCGAGTGGATGCTCGCGGTCGTGCTCGCGACGTTCAGCGCGTGGGGGCTCGGCTGGGTCATCCCCGGGCAGCGGCGGCTCAACCGGGAGCTGATCGAGCACGAGTGGCTGGTCAGGGAGGCGGCGGAGCAACGCGCCTCGATGGCGGTGCTGCGCGAGCGGGCCCGGCTGGCCAGTGAGATACACGACGTGGTGGGGCACGCGATGAGCATTGTGGTGCTGCGGGCGGGAGTGGCCCGTGAGGTCTTCGACCGCGACCCCGACGAGGCGCGGCGGGCGCTCGGCGCGATCGAGGAGGCCGCCCGGACCGCGATGACCGACCTGCGCAGGCTGCTCGACGTGCTCAGCCGTCCCGAGGAGCGCGAGGAGTACGGCCCGCAGCCCGGACTCGCCGACATCCCCGGGCTCATCGAGCGGATGCGCGCCGCCGGAGTCGACGCCGAGCTGCGGATGACCGGCACGCCGCCCTACGAGGACCGCACGGTGGAGCTGTCGGCCTTCCGGATCTGCGAGGAGGCCCTGGTCAACGTGCTCAAGCACGCCGGGCGCACCCGAGCCTGGGTCCGCGTGGACGCCGGGCCCGACATGGTGCGCGTGCGCGTCACCGACGCCGGTCCCGCCGGTCACGGGCGTCCCGACCGGCGGTTGCGGGGCGGGCGGGGGCTGCGGTTCCTTGGGGAGCGCGCGGCGTTCGTCGGGGGGACGCTCACGGCGGGGGAGCGCGCGGAGGGCGGCTTCGAGGTGCGGGCGGTCCTGCCGTACGGGAAGGCCGGCGGGTGAGCGGGATCCGCGTCCTGGTCGCGGACGACCAGGAGCTGATCAGGGGCGGCCTGGTCGCGCTGATCCGCGCGCAGGACGACATGGAGGTCGTCGGCGAGGCCGCGGACGGCGAGCGGGCGCTGGCCGAGACCGAGCGGGCCGGGCCCGACGTGGTACTGATGGACATCCGGATGCCGGTGATGGACGGCATCGAGGCCACCCGGCGCATGCCGTCAGGGGTGCGGGTGCTCGTCCTGACCACCTTCGACATAGACGAACACGTGTTCGAGGCTTTGCGTGCCGGAGCGGCCGGGTTCCTGCTCAAGGACACGCCGCCGGCCGAGCTGATCGACGCGATCCGCACGGTGGCGGCGGGGGAGGCCCTCCTCGATCCCACGGTCACCCAGCGGCTCATCGACGCCTACGTGAGCCGGCCGGCCACGCCCTCCGCCCCATCGTGCGAGCGCCTGGACGACCTGACCGAGCGTGAGACCGAGGTGCTCAGGCTGGTCGCCCAGGGCCTGTCGAACCGGGATATCTCCGCTCGGCTGCACGTCTCGGATGGTACGGTCAAGACCCATCTCAACCGGGTCATGGGCAAGCTGGGCCTGACCTCGCGTGCGCAGGCCGTCGTGGTGGCCTATGAGAGTGGCTTGGTCATACCTGGTCAACCCTGGGTGTAGCCCGAAAATCAACCCCTGGATGACGAGCTCATTGCCCCTGCGTCTGTACTGTTGAAGACAGGTCAACGGGCCAAAGGCCCAAGACATGGACTTTTCTCCAGAGTGGATGCGATGGGGGAACGCATCCACCGGCGACCTGCCGGTTTCCGGGGGGAGGAACCGGCAGATCGCAGTAGATCGGGGTCGGGTGGTTTTGGGGGAAACCGCCCGGCCCCGCATCATGTCCGGACCTCGGCTAGCGCTCGCTCAGCCGTCCGACGCCGCCGAGCGCCCCGGCCCCGCCGGGGGCGACCATCGTGACATGCCCGTCGGAGCGCCAGTCCTGGAGCGCCACGATGCCGGGCTCCAGCAGGTCGAACCCCTCGAAGAACACGCCGATCTGCTCGGCCGACCGCGACGTGGCGGACGAGTTGGTCCGGCTGTAGATCTTCGCCCGCCGGCGTTCCTGCTCCTCGGTCAGCTCGGGCAGATAGGCGTGGGAGACCGCCAGGTAACTGCCGGGCACGAGCGCGTCCCGCAGCGTCCGGACGATGCCGGTCGCCATCTCGTCGTCGATGACGAAGTGCAGCACCCCGAGCATCAGCAGCCCGACGGGCCGGGAGAGGTCGAGATGACGGCGGACGTCAGGATGATCGAGCAGCGCCCACGGGGACCGCATGTCGGCCGCGACCGCGACCACGCCCTCGTTCTCCACGAGCAGCGCCCGCGCGTGCGCCAGCACGATCGGATCGTTGTCCACATAGACGACCCGCGCCCCGGGGATCACATCCTGGGCCACCTGGTGCACATTGCGCTGCGTGGGCAGACCGGCGCCGATGTCGAGGAACTGGTCGATCCCCTCCTGGGCCAGCAGCGTGACCGCCCGGTCGAGGAACGCCCGGTTCTCCCGGGCCACGTCCCGGACGTTGGGCATCATCTCGACGATCTTCGCTGCGGCGTCGCGGTCGGAGGCGAAGTTGTCCTTACCCCCGAGGTAGTAGTCGTACATCCGGGCCACACTGGGAACCGAGGGGTCGACTCCCGGAGGTACCTCGATCTCCTCCACTACACTCCTTGCTGAATAGCACGTTCTGTGGAGATCGTAGAACTCCAGGCCCTTGCGTCGCCATAACCACCGATATAACGCACATCTCGGTTGGAACACGGGTCCCACCGCCGACGATGTGCGACCGCCATGCCCGTGCTGCTACAGTTACACCCGTCGCAAGCGCCGCTAGCTCAGTTGGTTAGAGCAGCTGACTCTTAATCAGCGGGTCCGGGGTTCGAGTCCCTGGCGGCGCACCCCGACAAAAACCCCAGACCGATCGCGGTCTGGGGTTTTTCCTTTCTCGCGGGTGCCTCGTGGCACTCGCGGCGGCAGCGACGTCGCGACCTGACGTCGCGCCGGCGGGTCAGGGCTCGACGTGGCGGTCGGCGGCGGTGAGGGCCTCGTCGAGGATGTCCAGGCCGAGTTCGGCCTCGGCCTCGGTGGTGTTGCACGGGGGCACGACGTGCAGGCGGTTGAAGTTGGCGAAGGGCCACAGGCCGCGCTTCTTACAGACCGCGACCACGTCGTTCATCGGGGCGTTCTGGGCGCCGGTGGCCGCGTACGGCACCAGCATCTCCCGGGTGTCGCGGTTTCTGACCAGTTCCAGGGCCCAGAACACGCCCAGGCCGCGGACCTCCCCGACGGACGGGTGCTTCTCGGCCAGCCGTCGCAGGCCGGGGCCGAGGACGCGCTCGCCGAGACGGGCGGCGTGGCCCACCATGTTCTCCTCTTCCATGGCGGTGATGGTCGCCACGGCGGCGGCGCAGGCCAGCGGGTGGCCGGAGTAGGTGAGGCCGCCCGGATAGGGGACGTCCTGGAAGGCGGACGCCACCCGGTCGCCGATGAGCACACCGCCCAGTGGGACGTACCCGGAGTTCACCCCCTTGGCGAAGGTGATCAGGTCGGGCGTCACCGACCAGTGATCGACGGCGAACCACGCGCCGGTCCTGCCGAAGCCGGTCATCACCTCATCGACGATCATGATGATGCCGTGCTCGTCGCACAGCCGCCGGACCCCCGCCAGGTAGCCGTCCGGGGGCACCAGGATGCCGGGCGTGCCGGGGATGGGCTCCACCAGCACCGCCGCGATGGTGGACGGCCCCTCCAGGGCGATCACCTGCTCCAGGTGCTCCAGCGCGCGAGCGGACTCCTCCTCTTCCGTGGTGGCGTGGAACGGCGAGCGGTAGAGGTAAGGGCCGAAGAAGCGCACGACCCCGGCCGCGCCGGTGTCCGTGGCCCAGCGGCGCGGGTCGCCGGTCAGGTGCATGGTGGTGTGCGTGGCCCCGTGGTAGGACCGGTAGGCGGCCAGCACCTTCGGCCGCCCCGTGACCACCCGGGCCATCCGCACCGCGTGCTCGTTGGACTCCGCGCCGCCGTTGGTGAAGAACACCCGGTTCAGGTCGCCGGGCGCGCGCCCGGCGACGAGGCGTGCGGCCCGGCCGCGCTTGTCGTTGGCGAAGGCGGGCGCGACCGTGCACAGCTCGGCGGCCTGCTCGGCGATCGCGGCCACCACCTTCGGGTGGCGGTGCCCGATGTTCAGGTTGACGAACTGGGAGGAGAAGTCCAGGTACCGGTTGCCGTCGTAGTCCCAGAACCAGCGGCCCTCGCCGCCGGCCACCGGCAGCGGGTCGATGTGGCGCTGGGCCGACCACGAGTGGAAGACGTGGTCGCGGTCGTCGTCGCGTACGGACCGGGCCGTGCTCGGCTGTTGCGTGCTGGTCATCGTGGATCTCCCTCGCGCGCGAAGTAGTTGATGTCGGCGGTGATGGCGTCGATGGGGCGGCCCCGGGCGGCGCGCTCGGCCAGCGCGGCGTTGCGGCGCCGGCTGCGGTCGGACAGCGGCAGGTTCCCGGTCCGGTAGAGGCGGATCGCGCCGCTGTCGTCGCGGGCCGGGATCACCTCGGAGCGGGCGTGTACGCTGGCGCTGAACGGGATGTCCAGGCGGCCCGAGGCGAAGGCGCGGACGATGCCGTCGGCCAGGTCGGAGGCCGCCAGCACCGGTTCGACCAGCTCGGCGACCTCCCGCTGGATCCAGTCGGCCTCCTCCTCGACGCGTGCCTGGTCGAGCCGGACGAAGTCCAGCAGTTCGTGGGATCCCATCGCCGCCACCCGGATGCCCTCGGCGTTGGCCGCCGTGTCGGGGATCCCGAGCGCCTCCTGACGGGTCTTGCTGATGACCTTGGTCGCGCCGCCGAGCCGGGCGGTGATCCCGCCGTACAGGACGAGGGCCTCGGCGTCGGCGCGCCGCGCGGGGAACACGCCCATGAATTCGTGCAGCACCGGGTGGACGGCCACGCCGTCCGGCAGGTAACGGCGGGCGAGCGTGCGGATGGACCGGAGCGCGGCCACGTCCTGGTGCACCTCACCGCCCTGGGGGTAGGCGATGGACAGGCACCGGACGCCGGACCGGGCGGCGGCGACCGCCTCCAGCATGGTCACCGCCAGACTGATCGACGGTGGGACCAGGACGGCGGTCAGCGTGCCGAACAGCTCACGGTCGATCACGACGCCCTCGGCGGCCAGCCGTCCGCAGGTGTCGTCGAGCTGCCGCCAGGACTCCAGCGAGACCCGCAGCGGCACGTCCTTGGAATAGGGCAGGTTGTAGCCGATGCCGCCGCCCTCGAACGAGGTGATGCCCGAGGCGAGCGCGACGGCGAACAGGTCCCTGGCGTCGGGGGAGCCGTGCCGTACCTCCAGGGGCACGTCCACGGTCCGGGTCAGCTCCCTGCCGCGCCGCCAGCCGTGCGCGACCAGCGGGTAGCCGTTGAGCCGCGCCGGGTCCTCCGCCAGCACGCGGGCGGCGGTGTCGAACTGCCGCAGGCGGGTGTGGGAGTCGATGGTGATCGACAGCATCCCCGGGCCCGCCTCGGCGAGCCCGGTGAGCAGCGCCCTCATCGGCCCGTGGCCGCCGACGCCGCAGCGCGGCTGCACGAACGGACGTCCGGCGGCGTCGGCCGCGCGCAGCGTCTCGTCCGCCCGGTGGCGGACCCGGCGCAGCCCGTCGACGACGTCGGGCCATGCGGGGACGGCGCCGGCCGTGGCCGGCGCCACCTCCATCTCACCCCACTGGTTCATCGGCCCGCGCCTTCAGGGGAATTCCGGTGCGCGCCGCGAGCAGCAGGTCGAGCAACAGCGGCAGCTCGCCCGGATCCTCCACCAGGTGGTCGACGCCGAGCGCGCGCAGCCGCGCGTGGTCGTCCGCGCTCTTGTGGCTGCCGACCGACAGGTTGCCGCCCAGCACGACCGGCAGCCGCAGGCGTCCCGCCGCCCGCAGCTCGGGCAACGCGGCCAGATCGGTGCGGGCGTGCCCGTTCAGGCTGCCGACGATCACCGCCTCGGCCTCGGGATGGGCGTCGCACGCGTCGGCGAAGTCGGCGAGCGGGGTGCACACGCCCAGGTTCACCACCGTGAACCCGTGTTCGCGAAGCTGCATGGCGATCAGATGGTTGGCGACCGCGTGGGCGTCGCTCTCCGCCACCCCGAGGATGACGGTTCGTTCGTTGGGGTTCGGCATGGCCGGCTCCTCAGTGGTCGAAAGCGGTTCAGTCGTCGAAGGCGGTGAACAGCTCCCGCTGGTTCACCTGGGCGAGGCGGGCGGGGTCGTAGTAGCCGGGATCGGCGGCGGCCAGCGAGTCGAACACGGTGTTGATCGCGGGCACCAGCCCGCCCCACACCGACTTGTACGGCGGCCACCCGGCGTGCCCGGCGTCGATGTCGGCCTGGCGGGCGTGGATGTACCGGGCCCAGCCGGGGTCCATCGGGCGCCGGTGGTGGTAGTCGTGGCAGATGGTGTCGCCGGTGAGCACCAGGTAGCGGCAGGGGAAGTGCACCGTGACCAGCCGCAGCCACCATCGGGCCCAGGCGCGTCGGCTCCCCGGCCCCGGGCGCGGCGGTACGTCGCCGAAGAAGATCGAGTTGGTCAGCCCGGCGAAATGCTCCTTGCTGCGCTGCTCCTGCTCCCCACGGGGCGGGAAGGTGTGCTTCACGCACAGCCGTAACGTGTTGCTCACCTGGAAGAACACGGTCAGCGGCAGGAGCCAGGCGAGCAGCAGCACCGGCCAGGCGTTCAGCCAGGCCGCGAGCGCGAACGGCACGGCGTGCCCTGCCACCGTCGCCACGCGCTCCCGGCGGCTCGCCTGCTGCCAGTACGAGCGCAGCCGCGCCCAGAAGAACCTGGCGTGATACCGGGGAGAGACCAGCTTGGCGATCACCGTCCGCCACATCCGGCGGCGGGTCATCCCCGGATCGAGCCCGAGCCCGATGAGGAACGCCTGCACCGTGGGGTCGCGCAGGGTCATGTGGTGGCGCGCGTGGTGCTCGGCGACGTGCTCGGTCTTGTACCGCTCGAAGCTCTGCACCAGCAGCAGCCCGGCGATCAGCCTGCCGAGCACGGCGTCGGCGCGGGCCCGCCGCCACATGTTCCGGTGGGCGCACTGGTGGTAGATCATCATTCGCAGGTTGCGCGCGCCGTGCAGGGTGACGGCCCAGCCCGGCACGAGCAGGACCAGCCACCACCCCGCCGCCAGCACCGCCCCGGCCGACAGCGCCGTGCCCAGCACGAGCGAGGCCGACGACGTCACCAGGTGCGTGGTCGGGGTGAACGGCATCGGCCGCTCACCGGGATACGGCTTGCCGATGAGCAGGGTGAGCGGGCGGAACCGCGGCATCGCGGCCCGGATCTCGTCGTCGCGGGAGTACGCCGCCGGGGTCGGAGGCGCGCCGGTCCCTCGCGCCATGGTCGTTTCCGTGGTCACCTTGATCATTCCTTCAGGCGGGCAAGGCGGCGGACTCGACCTTGTCGGCCGTCGCCAGGACGTCGTCCAGGACCTGGTCCAGCTCTCCGGGCTCGGTGGCCGGGTTGAGCAGCATGAGCTTGAGGTAGACGGGCGCGGTGCCGTCGTCCCTGCGGACCCTGCTGCGCGCCAGCAGCGCGCGGCCGTCGAGCATGAGCTGCCTGCGCAGCGTGCCGGTGAAGGCGTCCACCTCGCCGTCGCCCGCGGCGTCCCTCGGAATGTACCGGAACAACACGGTGGAGACGGCGGGCGTGGCGGCCAGCTCCAGGCGGGGCTCGGCCTCGACCCGGCGGGCGGCGTGCAGCGCCAGCTCGTGGCAGCGCTCGACCATCCGGCCCAGCCCCTCACGGCCGAGGACGGCCATCGTGGCCCGCACCTTCAGCGCGTCCACCCGCCGGGTGGCCTGGATGGAGTCGCCGTACAGGCCCACGAAGCCCGCGTCCACGTCGTCGGTGTTGTTGAGGGTGGTGGCCGCCGCCGACAGGTGCCGCAGCGAGGCGCTCTCGCGGACCAGGAAGACGCCGGTGGAGGCGGGCGTCCAGCCGAACTTGTGCAGGTCCATGGTCACCGAGTCGTACTCCTCGATCCCGGCGAGCATGGGGCGCATCCGGTCGGAGAACAGGACGCCGCCGCCGTAGGCCGCGTCGGCGTGCGACCAGATCCCGTGCCGGCGGGCGACCTCCGCGATGGCCGGGAGGTCGTCCACCCAGCCCTGGTCGGTCGCGCCCGCGCAGGCGATGACCGCCGCCGGGATCACGTCCTCGGGCAGGCCCGCGATCGTGTGCTCCAGCGCGTCGGGGTACAGCCGCCCCAGCGCGTCGGACGGCACGCGCACGATGGCGTCCTCGCCGAGCCCGACGATGCCCACCGCCCGTCCGAGGGAGAAGTGGGTCGCGTCCGTGCACAGGACCACCGGCCGCACGCCCAGCCCGGCGAGCCCCGTGGAGAACGGCACCCGGCCGACCCGCCGGTGTGCCACGTTGTCGCGGGCGGTGAGCACGGCCATCAGGTTGGAGATGCTGCCGCCCGCCGTCAGGGTGCCTCCGGCCTGCGGCCCGTAGCCGACCAGCGCGGCCAGCTCGGCCACCACGTGGCGCTCCAGCTCAAGCGCGAACGGCCCGCTCTCCCAGGCGTGCAGCGACTGGTTGAGCGTCGCCGTCACCAGCTCGGCGGCGGCGGCCACCGAGGCGGGCGGGCACTGCATCCGCGCGACCGCCGCCGGGTGGGCGATGTCCACCGACCATTCGGCGTAGGCGCGGACGAGGTCGGTGAAGACGGCGACCGGGTCGGCGGCGGGCCGTCCGGGCAGGGGGGAGGTCAGGACCTCCCGTGCGAACTCGCGCGCCGCCTCGGGGCCGCCGGGGGCCACGGGTCCCGTGCGGGCGGCGGCCACCTCGGTGAGGACGTCGATCGCGGCGTTCGTCAGGACGCGCAGGTCGGCCAGGCCCTCGATGCTGCCGGCGGGGGGTGGGATGTTGACCATGGGTTCGCTCCTCGGTCGGCGAATCGGCTGACGTTCTGAGCGAACGGGCGGCGACTATGGTCGGTCTTTTCACCCGCTATCGGGTCATATCCCGCCCCTGGTCACGGCTTCAGTCACTGATCTGGGCGGGTGCCCAGGTCGCGTGACAGCGCTGCCTGAAAGAGCCGGGCCGGGAGCACCGGCGCGCCGTAGGCGGGTTCCCGGACCCGGACCACGACCGGCCCTGCGGCCCGGACGGCCGACGGCGGCCACGTCAGCAGGTCGCCGAGGTCCCGCTCGCCGGGCAGCGGCCGATCGGCGAACACGCGGGCCGTCCCGGCGGGCCCCTCCCGTGGTTCCCCGGCCTCGATCAGCACGTGGCGAGGGGAGAGCGGACGCTGCACGCGGCCGTGGCTGATCACGATGTCGGAGCCGTGGAAGGCCGCCTCCGGGCTCGGCGCGTACCCGGCGCGGACGCCGTGGGCGTCCAGCAGGTCCGTCAGCAGGGGATCGGGCGGGCGCTCGCCGTGCAGCACCACGTGGGACAGGTCGGGCAGTGCCCGGCAGAGCATGGCCAGGTAGTCCACGCCGCCGCCCTCGACGACCAGGCCCGCGACGACCACCCCGGGCGGGATCAGATGATGCGCCGTGGCGGCGGCGACGGTCGCCCCCCACAGCGTGGCCAGCCGTTCCGGCGGCGTGATCCGCACGCCGCCCCCGGTCAGCGCCAGCGCGACCCCGCCCGGCCCCGGCGCGGCCCGCGCCGGAGCGGGACCCGCCCGGCCGGAATACCGGCGGGCGAGCGCCCGATGCGCCATCTCTATGGGGTCGCAGTCCTGCACGACGGCCCAGAGCTCATGATCGTCGAGTTCGAGATAGTCGGTGGGCACGTGGACAAGCATTGGACGAACCGATATCAGCGCACTTTTGTGCCGATATCGAAATGCAAGGCATAAATTTGTGGATGCGGAATGGGATGGCCGCGCAATAGGACCCACACGATTCCCGGCCCCCGCCCGCCCGATATCCGCCCTACCAGGTCATCGGGGTCGTCAGGCGCTTGGGCGCATGACGAGGCGGAGGCCGGACTCGTCGTGGTGGGGGTGTGTCCGGATGGCCGGATCTTCCACCGGGAGGCGGTCGAGCACGCGGTCCGGCGGCGGGTCGGTCTGCCGGGGGCGCTGGCCACGTAACCGGCCGAGGGCCAGGGTCGCCCTGCTCTGCCACAGGCGCACGCCCATCCGGGCGAAGATCTCCTCTGCCGACTCCACCAGCGGGATCGCCTGCGGCACCTTGCCCCGTACGTGCTCCAACTCCGCCAGGGTGAGCGCGGCCCGGCCCTCCACGATCCGCTCGCCGATGTGCTGGGAGATCTGCCGGGCCTGGGCCAGGGCCTTCTCGGTGCCGGCCAGCCGTCCCTGGCGCAGCCGCGCGTCGCCGAGCCCGAGCAGCGCGTTGGCCTCGCCGGTGTGGTCGGCGATCTCCCGGGTGATCCGCAGCACCTGGTAGAACACGTCCTCCGCCTGCTCGGCCTTGTCGGTGCGCAGGTAGTAGTCGCCGAGCCGGCGCAGCACCCTGGCCTGCACGTGGCGGCAGCCCAGCGCGTCGCTGGTCTCCTTGGCCTCGGCCAGCAGCATCCCGGCCGCCTGGGTGTCGGAGGCGTCCAGTTTGAGCTGCGCCATCCCGCTCAGCACGTCCGCGCACGCCACGTCGTCGCCGACCGTGCGGAACAGCGTGAGCGTGCGCTCGTAGGCCGCCGCCGCCTCGCCGGACTCCCCGTTGAGCCGGTGCAGCACCGCCAGGTTGCGCAGCGCCAGAGCCTGCCCGCGCTGGTCGCCCTCCGCCCGGAACAGCTCCAGCGCGCTGTCCAACTGGGCCCGCGCGCCCGCGAGCGAGTACAAGGTCAGGTCGAGGGTGCCCAGCGAGTACAGCATCGCCGCCTCGCCCCGCCGGTCCCCGGCCGCCCGGGCCGCCTGCAGGGCCAGGGTGCCGGTCTCCCACCAGTCGTCGAAACGGGTGTGGCGCTCGAAGAACGTCGCCGAGGTCAGGGCGAGGTCCCAGCACACCTCGTGGAAGCCCGCCGACGCGGCCAGGCGGATCACCGCCACCATGGCCGAGCGCTCGGCCGTCCACCAGGCCGTGGGGTCCGCCAGCAGCAGATCGGTGTGCTGGGCGGGCAGCGCCCAGCGGACCGCCGCCCCGTGCAGGACGCCGTGGTCCCCGCCGTACTCCCTGCGGTGGGCCTCGCCCACCAGCTCCAGCCACGCGCCCAGCAGACGCCGCATCACGGTGTCGCGGCACCCCGGGGCCTCCTCGGCCAGGAACCGCTCTCTCGCGTAGACGCGGACCAGGTCATGGAGGCGGTAGCGGATGCCGTCCCCCGCGGTGGTCGTCGCCTCCACCAGATGGACGTCGACGAGCTGGTTCAGCACCTCGGCGGCGTCGTCCGGGGCGGCGTCCAGCAGCGGCGCGGCGACCCAGGATCCGATGTCGGGGGCGGGGAGCACGCTGAGCCTGCGCAGCAGCCGCCGCGCCGGAAGGTCCAGGCTGGCGCAGCTCGCCTCGATGCTGCTGCGGACCCGCAGCTCGCCGTACACCAGCTCGTCCAGGATGCGGGTCTCGCTGCGCAGCCGTCCGACCAGGTCGAGCAGCCGCCAGTGCGGACGGGAGGCCAGCCGGGCGGCGGCGATCCGCAGCGCCAGCGGCAGGTGCCCGCACAGGCGGGCCAGCGCGGCGGCGCTCTCCGGCTCGGCCGACACCCGCTCAGGGCCGATCACCCGCCCCAGCATCTGGATGGCGGTGTCCGTGTCGAGGGTGGGCACGTCCACGTGCTCGGCGCCCGGCAGCCCGCCGAGCCGGGCGCGGCTGGTCACGATGACGGCGTTCCCCGCGCCGACCGGGATGAGCGGGGCGATCTGCTCCTCGTCCGCGGCGTCGTCCAGGACGATCAGCATCCGGCGGTCGGCCAGCCGGCTCCGGTACGCCTCGGCGCGTTCGACCCCCGTGGACAGCGACCGTTCCCGGGCTCCGAGCGCGCCCAGGAACCTGCTGAGCACGTGCGTCGGGCACTCCGGGTCGGCGGAGCAGCCCTGGAGATTCACGTAGAGCTGCCCGTCCGGGTAGTCGGGGGCCAGGTCGTGCGCGAGCCGCATGGCCGTCGTGGTCTTGCCGACGCCGCCGGGGCCGGAGACCACCAGCACCGGCGGGGCGCCGGGCGTGGAGGCCGCGTTCCGCAGGCGGGCGCGCATGTCGTCGAGCAGCGCGTGCCGTCCGGTGAAGTCGGCGACGTCGGGCAGCAGCAGCCGGGGGACGGCCCGCGCCGGAGCGGACGGCCGGGGCGTCCACCCCGGCACGCCGCGCGGCTCGCAGAGCGAGGTGTCCTGGACGAGGATCGCGTGCTGGAGCCCGCGCAGTTCCTCGCCCGGCTCGATGCCCAGTTCGTCGATGAAGACCTGCCGGGCGCGCTGGTAGCGCTCCAGGGCCTCGGCCTGCCGGCCCGACCGGTAGAGCGCGAGCATCAGATGGGCCTGCAGCCGTTCGCGCAGCGGGTAGCGGGCCACGAGGTCGGTCAGCTCGCGGACCAGCGACTCGTGGCGGCCCAGCACCATGTTCAGCCGGATGCGGTCCTCGATCGCGGCCAGGCGCTTCTCGTCCAGCCGGGTCCGGACCGCACTGACCAGGCGGCCGTCGAGACCGGCCAGCGCGTCGCCCCGCCAGAGCGCCGACGCCTCGTCCAGGCAGTGCGCCGCGCTGACCAGGTCGCCCTGCTCGGACAGGCTCCACGCGCGTCCGGCCAGGTCCTCGAAGCGCTGCAGGTCGATCGCGCCCACCGGGACTTCGAGCGCGTATCCGGGCGGACGGGTGACCAGGACATGGCGGTACCCGATGCCCTCGAACATCCGGCGCAGCTCGGAGACGCAGATCTGGATCTGGCCGCGTGCCGTGCTGGGCGGATCGTCGTCCCAGATCGCCTCGGTGATGCGATCGACGGCGACCGGGCGACCGGCCTCCACGCCGAGCATCGCGAGCATGATCCTGGATCGGCGGCTTCTGATCCGGATGGTCCTTCCACGGGCCCCGACCTCCACCGGGCCGAGCACGCGCAGCTCGATCTCCCGCTCCATCTCGCGCCCGATCTCCCGCGCGACCGGTTCCGGCACGCCGGGCATTGCAGTGCTCTTCACGAGTCTCATCGCCACCGCTGCCGCCGCCTCAGCCCTCGACGGCCTCTCGCGAGACCAGGTCCCGTTTCGCTGATCGGGCGCGACGCCGTGGGGGGACGGGGGCCTCGCTCGTGGTGACGTCGGTGCGTGTGCGCTGCAGGTCGATGAGCGCGACGAGCAAGATCACCCCGGCGGCGATCTGGGCGAAGGTGAGCCGCTGGCCGAGCCAGGACCAGGCCAGGACGGCGCCGAAGAGCGGCTCCAGCGAGATGTTCACGGCGGCCACGGTGACGCCGACGCGGGCCGTCCCCCAGGAGAACAGCAGGAACGGCACGAGCGTGCCCAGCACGCCCACGCCGACGGCGGCGAGCAGCAGCCCCGGGCTGTTCGACAGCGCGGGCACGCCCTGCGTGACCTGGTAGCCCGCCCACAGCAGCCCGGAGATCGCGAACGCCCAGGTGTTGGCGGTCAGCGCTCCGCACGCGGCGGCGGCCTTGCCGCCGAACGCGGAGAACGCGGCCACGGCGGCGGCGGTGATCAGCCCGAAGGCGACCCCCGGCAGGTCGATGAGGTGCAGCGGCGCGGTCGGCAGCTCGACCACGAAGGCCACGCAGACCAGCGCGACGACGAGCCCCGCCACGACGCGGACGGCGGGCGGGCGGCGCGTGGCGAGCACGCTCCAGGCGATGACGAACGCCGGGGCGAGGTTCTGCAGCACGAGCGCGACGGCGACCGGTAAACGACTGATCGCCAGGAAGAGTCCCGCGTTGGCCACGGCCACCGACAGGCCGAAGCCGACGATCGCCACCCACGCCCCGCGCGCCGGGGGCGGGGCCGGGCGCGCGGCGCGCCGCCGCCAGGCGAGCAGCAGGGCGAGCCCGGCGAGCGAGGTCCAGGTGCGGACGGCGACGACCTCCAGCGGGTCGGCGCCCGCGTCGAAGAGGGCACCCGCCACGGTTCCCCCGAGTCCCCACAGCCCCGCCGCGACCACGACGGCGAACAGCCCCCCATGCCGAGCAAGGGGCCCCCGTACGAGCTTTTCGATCATCTCCGCACCTCTCAGCCGGCTGGGATTCAGCTCTCCACTGCCCTGGGTGATAACCGCTAAACTAATTAGATGGTTATGCACAGCGCGGCTCCGCGCAAGCGGCAAGAAGCACCCGGTGCACTGGAACTGGTGCGTGATTTCGTGAACACCCGCGACCTGGAACACCAGGTAGACGCGCTCTCCGACCCGGCCGGCATGCACGAGTGGCTGCGAGAGCGAGACCTGATCGGCATCGGCGCCCCGCCCGTGACGGAGGCCGAGTGGCGGCAGGCGATCGAGGCCCGCGAAGCACTCCGCGCCCTGGCCCTCGGCAACACCGGCCGCCCCGTCGACCCGGGCGCCCCCGTGGTGCTCAACCGCCTATCAGGCGACGCCGACGTCCGGCTCAGATACCGCCAGGACGGCACCATGCTCCTGGAACCCGCCTCCGGCGGCGGCCCCCGCCGAGCCCTCGGCCACATCCTCGCCATCGCGGGAACCGCCGCCCTCGCGGGCACCTGGCTCCGCCTCAAGGTCTGCCCGGCGGAAGACTGCCTCTGGTGCTTCTACGACCACTCCCGCAACCGCTCCGGCACCTGGTGCCAAATGGCCGAATGCGGCAACCGGGCCAAGGCCCGCACCTACCGCGACCGCCACCGCCTGACCCCCGAGTAACCCCAGAAGTGCGTCAGGCCGGGCAGGTACCCCGGCTGAAACCGGACCACTCCGCCGACGGGTGGCGTGCCGTCGGCGGAGTGGGTCATCGACGGCGTTGGTCTCGGTGGCCGGTGATGTCGCGGCCGGTGACCACGGTGTTCTCGGCCTCAGCGACGACCCTGCCGGAGAGCATCAGCAGCGCGCCGAACGGATGGTTGCCGTGCTCGCGGGCCAGGGCCGCCAGGCGGATCGCGGCCAGCAGGTGCTCCCGGTCGGCCGGGCCGAGCGCCGTCAACTCAGCCGGTCTTCTCGAAGAACTCGCGGATGTCGGCGACCAGCGCCTCCGGCTCCTCCAAGGACAGGAAGTGGCCGCCCTTGCCGAGCTCGGTCCAGCGCACCACGTTGTCGTCGCGCTCGGCCCAGCGGCGGACGGCGACGTCGTGGGCGGAGACCAGTACCGCCGTCGGCACGGTGCCGCGCGCCGGAGCCGCCCACTCCTGCTGCTCGCCGTCCGCCGACCAGCCGGAGGCGCTGATCTCCTCGTAGTAGAGCTGCGCCGCCGACCCGGCCGTGCCGGTGAACCAGTACACCGAGACGTCGGTCAGGATGCGGTCACGGTCGATCGCCTCCTCGGGCAGGCAGTCCTCGGGCATGGTCAGCTCCTTGAACTTCTCCACGATCCAGGCGAGCTGGCCGACGGGGGAGTCATGCAGGCCGTATGTCACGGTCTGGGGGCGTTTGGAGTTGCACTGGAGATAGCCGTCGTTGAAGTTCTCCATGCGCTCCCAGCGTTCCTGCTCGACTTCGCTGAGGCCGTCCATCTCGCCCTCCACCCCCATCGGGACCGTGACCAGCGCGTTGAAGTGCATGCCGAGCACGTTCCGAGGGTGGCGCAGCCCGACCTGGCGGCCGACCCAGGCGCCCATGTCGTAGCCGTGCACGCCGTAGCGAGCGTAACCGAGCCGGGACATCACCACCGCCAGCGTGTCGGCCACCCGCGGCGCGTTCATGCCGGGTCCGTCCAGCGGGGTGGAGAACCCGAAGCCCGGCAGTGACGGGATCACCAGATGGAACGCCGACGACGGGTCGCCGCCGTGCGCCCGGGGGTTGGACAGGGGGCCGATGACGTCGAGGAAGTCCACGACTCCGCCGGGCCATCCGTGCAGGAGCAGCAGCGGCACGGCGTCCGGCTCGGGCGAGCGGACATGCAGGAAGTGGATGTTCTGACCGTCCACCTCGGTGCGGAACTGCGGGTGCTCGTTAAGCTCCGCCTCGTGTACCCGCCAGTCGTAGCCGGTGCGCCAGTGCTCGGCGAGCCCCTTCAGGTAGTCCACCGGCACGCCGCGCGCCCAGCCGACCCCGGGCAGCTCGTCGGGCCAGCGGGTGGCGGCCAGCCGGACGCGCAGGTCGTCGATCTGATCCTGCGGGACGTCGATGCGGAAAGGGTGAACACTCTCGTGCGGGTTCGTCATGTCCACGACGGTAGGAGGCCCTTAGGAAAGGATCGGTCCTAAGCGTGTGGCATTCTCGTGGGCATGCTGGAGACCTCCGCGCGGCTGCTCAAACTGCTGTCACTGCTGCAGACCCACCGCGACTGGTCAGGAACGGAACTCGCGCACCGCCTCGGCGTCACCACCCGGACCGTCCGCAGAGACGTGGAACGGCTGCGCGAACTGGGTTATCCGGTGCTGGCCACCCAGGGCACCGCCGGGTACCAGCTCGGGGCCGGAGCCGCGCTGCCACCGCTGCTGCTCGACGACGACGAGGCGGTGGCCGTGGCCGTCGGGCTGCGCACGGCGGCGGGCGGCTCGGTGGCCGGCATCGAGGAGACCTCGGTGCGGGCGCTCACCAAGCTCGAACAGGTGCTGCCCGCGCGGCTGCGGCACCGGGTCAGCACGCTGCACGCCGCGACCGTGCGCGTCGCCGCGGCCGGGCCCAAGGTGAGCCCCGACACCCTGATGGCGATCGCCGACGCCTGCCGGCGGCGGGTGGGGCTGCGCTTCGACTACACCAGCCCGCACGGCGGGGACACGGTCAGGTCCGTCGAGCCGCACGGTTTGGTCAGCTTCGGGCGGCACTGGTATCTCGTCGCCTGGGACACGGGCCGCGTCGACTGGCGGGCCTTCCGGGTGGACCGGATGGCGCTGCGCTCTCCCGCCGGGGCGCGCTTCTCTCCCCGGACCCCGCCCGGCGGAGACGCCGCGGCCTATCTCGCCGACCGGCTGTCCACGCGGGCGTGGCCCTGCCAGGCCACGGTGATCCTGCACGAGCCCGCCGAGAGCGTCGCCGCCCGGATCTGGCCGGGCATGGGCGTGGTCGAGGCGGTGGACGAGCGGAGCTGCCTGCTGCACGTCGGCGCGGACGACGCGGCCGCGCTGGTGTGGATGATCATCACGGTGGACGTCGCGTTCACCCTCCCCGAGGGGCAGCCGGAACTCGCCGACGCCCTCCGCGCCCAGGCGGCCCGCTGCCTGGACGCGGTCGGCGGCGAGTGAGCGGGGGTCAGCCCCGGGTGGAGCGGCCGGCGTAGTCGCGCAGGCGGTCGGCGGCCGTGCCGAGGTCGGCGGCGGCCGTCGCGCAGGCCGCCAGGTGGGCGGCCACCGACTCGCGGAGCCAGGCGGGCGCCGCGCCACCGGCCGTCAGCTCGGTCTCGACCGCGCGCAGGCGCTCGGCGCAGTCGTCGAGGGCGCGGGCGTCGTCGCGCAGGGTCGCGGCGTGGACGGCGATCTCGCTGGGGGGCATGGAACCTCTCGTTCGGTCGGGGCGGGTCTGCCGCCGGGCAGGGAGACGCCGGGGTCGCGGAGCGAGCGGCGGCGGGGGGACGACACGCACCACAGCGGGCGCGCGCCGTCGAGGCCGAGGTCGCGCAGCAGGCGGGCCAGGGGGTGGGAGGAATCGCCGACCGTCAGGCGCGCCCACGGGGCGGGGTGGGCCCGCGCCCGGCCACGGGCGCGCACGCTGGAGCGCAGCGTGCGGCCCGCCGTACGGGTGTAGGCGACCTGGTCTCGCGCCGGGACGGGCACGCCGGGGCCGAGCAGCCCGCGCAGCGTCAGCACCCGATCGCCCGGCTCGCCCACGGTGATCAGCGTCGCACCGCCACTGAGCCGGAACCCGACCGCCAGCGGGTACGGCTCGGCCCCCCACAGCCCGCGTTCCACGGCACGGCGCACGTCGTCGCCGTCGGGCCCGGAGTCGGCGTCCACCACGCACCCCACGAGGTAGTCGCCCGACCGCCGCCGATCGGCTCGCCGGGTGAGGTCGAGCCACCCCCGCATGCCGTCGACCCCGGCGGGCGAGAACGGCCCGGGCACCACGACGCCGACCTGAAGCTCCCGGTGGCCGCCCAGCGAGGTGCGGCGGTTCCAGGCCGCGTGGATCACCACCAGCGCGTGCCGGCCGACGCGGACGGCGGGCCCGAGACCCGCCCCGCCGAGGAGGCGGCCCGCCGCGGCGGGGTCGGCGGCGAAGCAGGCCGTCAGCGCGCCGCCCTCGTGACACCGGACGGGCACCTCCGGCGCGCCCGTCTCCGGGCCGAGCGGGTAGGTGGGCACGGTGAGGAAGGGGAAGTCGCCCGGCGTCTCGTTCTCGTCGAACAGCAGGTAGACCTGGGTGCGCACGACGCGCCCCGCGTACGCCGCGAGCCGCCGGTCGATGTGCGCCCGCTGCTCGGGCAGGTCGGCGGAGAGGTTGGCGATGTAGCGCTCGACGCTGTGGCACAGCGGGAACATGTGGGTGGGGTCGTCGTAGTCCACGACGTACCACTCGGGGTGTAGATCGGCGCACACGCCCGGGCCCTGCCCGTCCAGGGTCGGGATGATGTCGTGCTGGTTGGTGACGCTCGCCACCCACGTGCGCGGGTCGGCCGGGGTCTTGAAGTCGATCGGCGAGCCGACCGCCACCGCGTGCGTGACCGTGTGCCGGGCGCAGAACTCGCGGTCCTGAGCCAGGTTGAGCACGGCGGCGCCGCCCGCGCTGTGCCCGACGAGCGCGACCTCCGCCCCGGGCGGCAGCCGGTAGTCGTCGATCGCCATGGCCAGCGCCCGGCTGTAGGGGCTGCTCGCCAGCACGGAGGTGCTGAACGCGCCCAGGATGTCCTGCGGCGAGTCGTCGTCCACCCGGCTCGCCCGGATGCCCGGGGCCTGCACGACGAAACGGACCACGCCGTCGGCCCCCTGGACGCTCTGGATCAGCACCCGGCCCGTGTTGCCCAGCACCGCGATGTTGCCCAGGAATCCGAGCAGCGACCCCTGCGCGCTCAGCCGCGCCGCCTCGCCGGGGGACGGCTCGACCCGCCGCGCGGCCCCCTCGCCCCGGTCGAGCGCGGCGACCAGGCGGTTGCTCACGCCGGTCAGCGGGTCGGCGGTGGCGTAGCCCTTCCCGGTGGCGATCAGCCACGCGGTGGCGTCGTTCAGCGGGTTCTCGTCGAGCAGCGCGCGCAGCGCGAGCACCTCGCCGAAGACCGGGGCCAGCGCGCTCAGCGCGCGCACCGAGCCGCGGTCCCTGAGCAGCGCCCGCAGCGCGCGCACGGCTTCGAGGTCGCGGTCGGCGGCGGCCGCCTCGATGAGCCTGGTCAGCATCGGGTCGCCGGTCAGCTCGGGGTGGTCGAGCGCCACCGCGGCGATGCGCAGCCGCAGCGACGTGGCCAGCACCCGCACGGCCAGGCTCTCCGCCCCGGCCATGGAGCCGAGCCTGGCGGCGAGGGTGGCCAGCCTGCCGCCCGCCGGGGAGTAGCCGAGCCCCCGGGCGTCGGTCACCGCGTGGGCCAGGGCCCGCTGCGCGCGCAGGCCCGCCACCGGGGCGCGGCGCAGCGCGGCGGGCGAGACGGAGCCGCCGAGCGCGGTGGTGGCGTGCACGGCGGCGGCCTGGATGGTCTCCGCGATCTCCACGAGATCGCGGGCGGCGGCCCGCAGCGCGGCGGCCCGCGCCGACGTCACCGCCTCGTGCGACGGCCCGGCCGGTGTGGTCACGACGTGCCCCCGCGCGACATGCTGACGAGGCGCGGACGCGGATCCTCGGGGACGTTGCGGTGCAGGACGTCGGACAGCGAGCGGGTGGTGGCGATCACGCGCAGGCCGCACGGGGAGAAGGTGGCCGCGTTGAACACCCGTGGCGCGAGCAGCGGGTTGGTCAGCGCCTGGGAGAAGGCGTCGACCGCGATGATCTTCGTGAGCAGCGGCGGGAGGATCGCCTCGGGCGACCCCGGCTCCTCGGCGAACATGCCGACATAGAGGTCGATGTCGTCGACGCCCCGGTACCGCTCGCGCAGCGCGTCGCTGACCCGGGGGTCGGCGTTCACGTGCTCGAAGCGGCGGATCCTGGGGAACCGGCAGTGCTCGCGGTAGCTGTTGTAGGGGGCCAGGCCGAGCGTCCGCGACGCCTCGACGCTGGCGATGTCCACCTCGCGCAGCACCGGGTCGGTGTTGAACAGGCCGATCCGGCCCGCCCGCTGCCTGGACGCCTCCTCGAACAGCGTGCCGAGCCCCGGCCCCGGGATCAGCGCGCTGCCCATCAGGGTCTGGGCCATCGGCAGGTCACGGCCGCCGACCCGCAACCGGGAGGGGATGAGCTGATGCCAGCGGTAGACGAGGTTGAACTCCACCGACGCCCAGTTCTCGCGGAACCAGGGGGCGTGGGCCAGCCGCGCCGACAGCCCGGAGTCGAGCCTGAACCGGAAGTGGTAAGGGGTGATGTGGTTGACGTACTCCTCGATCACCAGCTTGATCAGCAACACGATCAGGATGTTGCGCGCCGTCTGGAACAGCCGCTCGTCGTCCCACTTCGGGTAGTTCGCGGCCAGCAGCCCGGCCACCCGGTTGTGCTCGCGCAGGAACAGCACGGTCAGCATGGTGAAGCCGATCTGGGTGTTGCCCCGGTCGCTGCCGGTGGCGAACAGGGTGTCGCGCAGCGCGGTCGGCATCTCCTCGAAGCGGATCATCCGCAGCGCCGCGAACTCCGGCTTGATCTCCCCGTTCTCGCACAATAAAGGCGGGAATTCCCCGCCGCCGATGGACCGGCTCTTCAGCCGCCCGCCCTCGAACGTGCGCAGCGCGGCCGTGGCCGTGGCGTCGAGGCCGTAGAGCTGGTTGAGGTCGATCTGGTGGTTGGAGGTGTTCTTGCGCGGATCGCGCGGCGGGCTGGACTGGCCGCGCAGGAACCCGTCGGTGAACCACTGGGCGAAATAGGCGAACAGCACGGTCGAGCGCGGGCAGGGGATCATCGCGTCGCCCCTGGTGAACAGGTCGGCGGCGTGCGCGGACGACGGCCTGCGGGTGTCGTCGCCCGCCATCGGGGGAACGTGCCTGCCGCTGTAGGTGCGGTCGGTCAGTGAGGCCCACGAGGTGTAGTCGGACATCGTGCTCAGCGGTTCGGGCCTGGGCGGCATCTCGCGGACCGCCGCGTCGATGAGCAGCGCGTTGAGACGGCGGCGCACCGGCCCCACCGCCTGGACCAGGTCCCAGAACGGCCGCCCGCCGGTCAGGGCCAGGAAGCGCAGCCGGTTGGCCGCGCCGTCGGTCATCGCGCTTCGGGCCGTGCTTCCCCGGCCCACCCGGCCCACCCGGCTCACCCGGCCTCCCCGAGGCCGATCACGAACCGGTCGGGGAAGACGCCGTGGGACCGGGCGATCTCGCCCTCGGGCGGCGGCAGGGGCCGCACGCCGGGACGGCGCAGCAACCGCCGCAGCGGCTCACAGATGATCACCCTGGCCGGATGGACGCCCAGGCACGAGTGGTGACCGTGCCCGAAGAACAGGTGGTGATGGCCGGGGCGCCCGAGGCGGAACTCGTCCGGCTCGGGGACCACCTCGGCGTCGAACACGGCCGAGGCGGGCGCGGCCAGCACGAACGTGCCCGCCCTGATCAGCGTGCGGCGCGGCGTGCCCGCCGCCAGGACGTGGTCGCGCGCGCAGACCCTCGGCAGCAGCTTGAAGAACGGGCTGAACCGCAGCGCCTCCCAGACGTGGGCGTCGAAGCGGCCCGGATCGGGCTCCGCCGTCGCCGCGACCGCCTCCGCGAGGACCTGCGGGCGGGCCAGGAGCTGTTCCAGCGCCTCGACCATCGCCCCTGGCCCGCTCTCCACGAACCCGAGCGGCAGCCCGGCCATGTTGATCAGGATGCGCTCGTCGGCGGGCGCGAGCGGGCCGGGCAGCGAGGTGGCGACGAGCCGGGCGAAGACGTCGTCCGGCGCGGTCTCGCCCGCCGCGCGGGCGGCCCTGCGGGAGGCGAGCGCGGCGCCCAGGTAGGCCATCAGCTCCGCGCCCGCGCGGTGCCCGGCCTCCTGGACCGCCGGGTCGCCCTGGTAGTTGGCGAACCCGTCGGCGATCACCGCCCTGGTCCAGCCGGACAGCACGCCCGGCGCGGGGCCGGGCAGGCCGAAGTAGTCGGCGCACACACCGAGCGCGACCTTCCTGAACACGTCGTGGACCAGCTCGACCCGGCCGTGCGGCAGCGCGGCGTCGAGCGCCTCGTCGGTGATCCGGCCAGCCAGCTCGCGCACGCGCGCGGCGTCGGCGGGCGGCAGCATGACCCGCATCAGGGCCTTGTCGGCCCAGTTCATCGGGGTGGCGTCGCGGCTCAGCATGAACGGGCCGCCGAGGGCCGCCTCCAGTCGCGGCCCGAAGGCGCGGACCGTGAAGACCTCTTCGCGGGAGAGCACCTCGGTGACGTCGGCGTGGCGGGTCACGACGGTGAAGGCGGGCGTGACGAACACCGGCCGGCGCTCGCGCAGCTCGGCGAACAGCGGGCGCCACTCGCCGCGCAGCCAGCCCTGCACCAGGCCGATCGCGGCCGAGGGGTCGCGGGCGAACGCCTGGTCGTAACGGCCCAGGTAGCCGCCGGTCGCCACCTGCTCGACAGCGCTCAATGCCGCCTCACTTCCCGCGCTCGGCCCGGACGGGGCCGCCCGGGTGCGGACACAATCTAGGGGCGCGGGACGACCTTGCCTCATGGCTACCGAATGCAGTCTTGTGGCTCCTTTCAGTAATCATCGTATTACTCTCCGGCCACTGTCGTCACCGGTGGTCACGGCCGTTCAATGAGGGGCGTGCCCTCGTCACCCGCCCAACGACCAGCCCAGCGACAGAGCCCGGCTCCGGCGGAGACGGTGCAGCTCACCGCCGGCCGCCGCACGGCGTATCTGATCGTCCTCGTCGTTCTGCCCGTCGTCGCGCTGTTGCTGGCGGTGCCCGCCGCCTGGGGCTGGGGCGTCGGCCCGCGCGACGTGGTGCTCGCCGTGGTGATGTACCTGGTGAGCATCTTCGGCATCGCCATCGGCTACCACCGGCTCTTCACCCACCGGGCCTTCCGGTGCGCCAGGCCGCTGCGCGTCGCGCTCATGCTGGCGGGCGGCATGGCCGTCGAGGGCCCGGTGTCCCTCTGGGCGGCCGAGCACCGCCGTCACCACAAGTACGCCGACCGCGAGGGCGATCCGCATTCCCCGTGGCGCTACGGCGACTCCGGCCTGGCCCTGCTGCGCGGCCTGCTGCACGCGCAGGTCGGCTGGTTCTACACCGCGCGGCGCCGCTCCGACCGCCGGCACTGGGTGCCCGACCTGCTCGACGACCCCGACGTCCGGCGGTTCGACGCCGCCTACCCGGCGGTCATGGCGCTGTCGTTCGCGCTGCCCGCGGCGGCGGGCGGCCTGTGGTCGATGTCCTGGCAGGGCGCGTGGACCGCGCTGTTCTGGGCGGGCCTGGTCCGCTACGCGGTGGTGCACCACGTCACCTGGTCGGTCAACTCGATCGCGCACACCTTCGGCGACCGTCCGTTCCGGGCGCGCGACCGCTCGTCCAACGTCGGGTGGGTGGCGCTGCTCACGCTGGGCGAGGGCTGGCACAACTGGCACCACGCCGATCCCACCTGCGCCCGGCACGGCGTGCTGCGCGGGCAGCTCGACCCGAGCGCCCGGCTGATCCGCTGGTTCGAGCGGCTGGGGTGGGCCCACCACGTGCACTGGCCGAACCCGGCGCGTCTCGCCGACCTCCGCGCGGGTCCGGAAAGCCCTTCCCTGCGGTGATTTGTGCAGAGTTTCTCGGCAGATGGGTAGTGGGCGCCGGTATTGTTCCGAGCGACTTCACGACCGGGAAGGTGCCAGACCTTGGTGGACACCGACGAATACGCGGCCACGTTCAAACTCGTAGACGCCGACGGCGACGGCCGGATCTCGGCGGCCGAGCTCCACGCGCTGATGCGCACCATGGGCTCGCCGATCACCGAGGAGCGGGCGGTGGAGGCCGTGCGCGCCGCCGACGCCGACGGCGACGGCCTGATCTCGCTTGAGGAGTTCGCCGTCTTTCTGAGCACGCACCGGGTGAGCTGACCCCGGTGGCCGGGGCGGGCGACGTTTGGCCTCGTCCGCCCTGGTAACGCATACCGCATGGGAAACGCCGGCCTGACCCGCCATCTCGTGGCGGGCGCCGCCGCCGGGGCGGCCGGCACCACCGCGCTCAACACTGTGAGCCATCTCGACATGGCGGTGCGCGGGCGCTCGGCCGGCTCACTGCCGGAAGAGGCGGCCGGTGTGCTCGCGGACCTGACCGATCCGCGTACCTGGGGCGTGGCGGGGTGGGTCGGCGACGCCGTCCCGTACCTCGGCTACGCGCTGGCCACGGTCGCCACCTTCGACCTCATGCGCCCGCGCCGCCGCTGACTCTGTCTAGACGCGTCTAACGCCACCTCAAAGGACTCAAAGGAATGGTCCGGGGTGCCCGCGGCGTCTCGACGCGCCCGCCTTCGCCTCCGTACGGTGACCATAGGGACTTTTGCGCGTACGGAGAGTGACATGCCGGGAATCATAGACGCCGTGCGCGTTGGACGTCGACGCCGTCATGGCTGACGGTTCGGGCAAGGCCCTCGCGGCCGCACTGCGCGGCGCGCTCGTCACCGCGCTCGGCCGGATCGTCGGCGAGCTACAGGAGGCCGCCTCCTTCAACGGGCTCGGCTCCGCCGGTCCTGAGTGGGAGGGCACCGCGCTGGCGGGCAAACTGCTCGCGCCGCTGGGCGACATCCCCGTGAACGACCCGCTGGCCGCCCTGACGCTGCGCGGCCTGCGGGCGCTGACCGGCGGAGCCGACGGCCTCGGCGCGGAGCTGCACGGCTGGAAGTCCGACGGCGTGCCCGGCATCGCCTACGCCGCCCGCACCGGCGGGGGCTTCGCCTTCGCCGTCCACGTCACCGGCACGGGCGCGGACGTCCGCGTCGGGCTCACCGCCTCGGGCGCGCAGCCCGACGCCGTCGCGGCCGACCTGGCCGAGGGCTGGACCATGACGGTGACCGGTCTCGCCGACGGCGTCTTCGACATGAGCATGGGCGCGGACGGCTCCGTCGATCCGGGCTCCACCACCGACGGCGGCTTCCTCCGCGTCGAGTTCACCCGGCCCGACCAGGGCAGACGATACGGCGTCCCCGGAGGGCCGGGGGTCAGGCTCGGCGCGATCGTGTTCGGCGGCGAGGTACGGGCCGAGGCGGGCGCGCTGCGGCGGCACGGCTGGGCGCGCAACACCGGCGGCTCCGTGGAACTGGTGCCCGGCGGCCTGTCCGCCCTGCTCGGCGGCCTCGGCCCGCTGCCGCTGGCGATGGACCTCGGCATGGACCCCGACCAGGGGATCTCGCTCCTGGGCAACCCGGCGCTCACCGTCCGGCTGCCGGTGGCCAGGGCGGCCCCCGGCCTGCGGCTCGACGGCCTGGACATCGCGTTCCGGCTGGACCCGCCGTCCGGCACGAGCGTCACGCTGACAGTCGGCGTCCGCACGGCCGTGACCCTCAGCCTGCCGGGCGCGCCCGTCACCATGCGGTTCGAGGGCCTCGGGCTGGAGCTGCCGTTCGCGTTCGGCGACGTGCCGGTGCCCGGCATCGGCGACCAGATCGCGCCGCTCGCGCCGACCGGCGCGGGAGTCCGGCTCGACCTGCCGGTGGTCAAGGGCAGCGGATTCCTGATCGGCCGCGGCGAGGGGGAGTACGCCGGAGGGATCTCCGCCGCCATCCCGCCCATGTCCGTGACGGCCTTCGGCGTGCTGGGCATGAGCCCGCCGTCCTTCATCGCGATCCTCGGCGCGACGTTCCCGCCGCCGGGCATCCAGATCGGCTTCGGCTTCGCGGTCAGCGGCATCGGCGGCGTGGTCGGGGTGAACCGCCGGGTGGACCGCGACGCGCTGCTGCGCGCGGTGGAGAACGGCACCGCCGCCGCGCTGCTGTTCCCGGCCGACCCGGCCGCCGCCGCCGACGCGGTGGGCCGGGCCCTGCCCGAGATCTTCCCCGCCGCCAGGGGCTGGGTCGTCGCCGGGCCGATGTTCCAGGTGAGCTGGGGCGGGCGGCTGGTCACGGCGTCGGTGGCCGTGCTGGTGGAGATCGGGGCCCGGCAGCGGCTGACCGTCCTGGGCAAGCTGGTGATGGCCATCCCCGACCCGCTGGCCCCGCTGATCCTCATCCAGGTCACCTTCGCCGGGCAGTTCGACCCCGGCGAGCCCAGCGTGCTCATCGTGGCGAGCATGACCGGCTCCCACATCGTGGGCGTGCCGCTCACCGGCGACGTCTGCCTGCTCACCAGGGGCGGCGCGGACCCCGAGTTCGTGCTCAGCGCGGGCGGCTTCCACCCGGCGTTCACCCCGCCGCGCGGCGTGCCGCCGCTGCAGCGGATCGGCACGGACATGTCGCCGCTGCCGTTCCTGGAGCTGCGCTGCGAGGCGTATCTCGCGCTGACCACCAACACGCTGCAGTTCGGCGCGCGGCTGGAACTGGTGGCCCAGGTCGCCAAGTGCGGGATCCGCGGCCACCTCTCGCTCGACCTGCTGCTGCAGTTCGAGCCGCTGCACTTCATCGCCGACGTGAGCGTCGGCGTCGCGCTGACCGTGTTCGGCGAGGACCTGGTCGGCGTGGCGCTGAGCCTGCGGCTGGAGGGGCCCGCGCCGTGGCACGCGCGCGGGCGGGGCGAGGTCGATCTGTTCCTGTTCAGCGTGCCGTTCAGCTTCGACGAGACGTGGGGCGCGCTGCCCCCGGCGCCGCTCGCGGCGCGCGATGTGGGCCAGGAGCTGAAGCGGGCGCTCGAATCGCCGGGAGCGTGGACGGCCCACCGGCGGGCGGACGCGCCCGCCGTCCTGGTGCTCACCGGCGAGGCCGACCAGCGCGTCGCGCGCGGCGACCTGGTCGATCCGTACGGCGCGATCACCGTACGGCAGAGCGTGGTGCCGTTCGGCATCGACATCGACCGGTTCGAGCGCGTCCCGCTTGCCGCACGGCAGCGCTGGGACATCGCGGACCCCCAGCTCGGTGATCGGCCCGCGCGCCACCAGAACGACGTACGCGATCGTTTCGCGCCCGCGCAGTTCCTGGGGATGAGCGACGACCAGCAGCTCGCCCGTCCCTCCTTCGAGTACTACAAGTCGGGCTTCGACCTGTCGGGCGAGGCGGTCGAGTTCCCGCCCATGGTGGAGCACACCATCGGCTTCGAGACCAGCGTGTTCGCCGACGAGATCAGCCCTCCCGAGATCCTCGCCTCCCGGCTGGTCCAGAACATGGACGTGCTGCTGGCCGCCGCCGCGGTGACCCGTCTCGCGGACTCCATGTGGTGGCCGCCGCCGGAGGACACCGTCCGGGTGAGTGAGGAGCCGCCGATGGCGGTCGTGTCCGCCTGGTCGATGAGCGAGGTCTCGACCGAGGCGACGGGGATGACCTCGGCCGAGATGCACGACGCGCTCGCCGGTGCGGGCCCAGGCCTGATGGTGGTCCAGGCGTGGGAGGTGGCCGGCTGATGGCCGATCTGAGTTTCGGCGCCTGGGCGCACAGCTCCATCGGGGCGGCGATCGAGCGGGTGGACGACGGCGGGCCGCTGAGCCCGGCCGAGTTCGACGTGAGCGTGCGACTGACGGGGCCCGGCGCCGGCGGGCGTGTCGGCCGCGCCAAGCCGTTGCGGATGCTCGGACCCGGCGGCGTGCAGGCCATCGACGCTCGGTCGGTGCGGCGCGTCTTCCCCGCCGCGGGGGCCGCCGACGCGTTCGGCAACGACATGGCCGCGGTGGAGCTTTCCCCGCCGGAACTGCCCTGGCTGCTGACCCCGGCCGCCCCGTTCCGGGGCCCGGGCAACGGACGGCTGCGGCCGTGGATCGTCCTGGTCGTCGTGGACGCGGCGAACGCCTTCGACCCCGCCGCCCGGCCGCTGCCCCGCCTGGTGGTCGCCACCCGGGAACTGCCCGACCTCACCGACTCGTGGGCCTGGGCGCACGTGCAGTCGTCCCCCAACGGCGAGGAGATGATCGCCCGGCTGCTGTGCCCCCGGCTGCTGCCGGACGACCGGCGCTACCGCGCCTGCGTCGTGCCCGCCTTCCAGGGCGGTGTGGCGGCGGGGCTCGGCGTCACGGGCGAGCCGACCGAGAGCCTCGCCCACGCCTGGGGGATCGGCACCGGCGAGGAACAGGTCACGCTGCCCGTCTACTACTGGTGGGAGTTCGGCACCGGTCCACCGGGCGACTTCGAGGATTATGTCCGCCGCCTGCGGCCGGTGGAGTCCATGGCCGGGATGGGCGGGCACGACGTCGACATCTCGGAGCCCTGGCCGGGCATGCCCCCGCTGGCGGGCACCGACGGCCCGCTCGTCATCCGGGTGGACGGCGTGCTGCGCCCGCCCACGGAGCAGATGGCGCCGCCCGAGGAGCTTCCCTTCGAGACGCTCAGCGACCTGCGCACCCGGCTGTCCAAGGAGCTCGCCGTACCGGCCGACCGGCTGGAGGGCACGCACGATCCCGGTGACGTCACCGGCGCGGTGGCCCCGCCGATCTACGGCGGAAAGCACGCGGGCTTGGACCGGGTGGAGCCCAGCCCCGAACTGCCGCTGCCCGATCTCGGCTGGACCACCGAGCTGAACCTCGAACCCCCGTTCCGGATCGCCGCCGCGCTCGGCGCGGACTACGTGCGCGCCCATCAGGAGGAGCTGATGGCGCGGGCCTGGGACCAGGTCGGCGCCATCCGCGAGGCCAACCGCAGGCGCGCCATGGCCGAGCTGTCCGCCGAGGTCGCCGCGTCCCTGCACCGGCGGCACGTGGCCACGCTCGCCCCCGGCGAGCTGGTCACCCTGGCGGCGCCGGCGTCGGCGCGCACCCGCACGGCCGAGGAGGGCGGTCCGACGCTCGCCCTGGAGATCACCGCCAGCCCGCTCGCCGACGCCGCCGCCTCGACGGGCTTCGCGCGGCTGATGCGGCCCTCCGGGCACATCGCGCGCCGCACCACGGCCGGCATCGACTCGGTCGTGACCAAGGGGCTGATGGGCCAGGCGACGGTCGCCGTGCCAGATCCGGTGCTGCCACGGCAGACGTCCGACCGGCCGAGCCCCGAGCGCGCGGCCCGGCAGATCGTCATGCTCGACGCGGTCCGCAAGGTCGCCGGCGTCAACGATCTGGGCGCGGCCGGGGCGATGGTGAGCGAGCGGCTCGGCGCGATCGGCGGCCTGGACGCCATCGCCTTCGAGCCGCGCGAGGTGGACACGATCGCCGGTGTCCTGGTCGACCAGATGGAGGTGGTCGGCCAGAGCTTTCAGGCCCTCGCCGAGACGGATTTCAGCTCGGCGGCGGCCGGTGACGGCCGGATGCTCACCGCGACCGGCGTGCAGATCGCCCCGGACGTCCTCACCGGACGGCTGGCCTCCGCCCTGCACCCCGGCGAGGGGATCGTCCGCCGCCTGAACGCGTGTCTCAGCGTGCCCGGCGCCATCGACCAGCCGGGCCTCGCCCCGCTGATGAGTCACCCGGTCTTCGCCGCGCCGATGTCCCTGGCGATGCTGGCGGAGACGCCGGAGTGGCTGCTGCCCGGCCTGGGCGACTTCCCCGCCGAACGGGTCGGCCTGCTGCAGTCCAACAACCGGTTCATCGAGAGCTACCTGGTCGGTCTCAACCACGAGATGATGTCCGAGCTGCTGTGGCGCGAATACCCCACCGACCAGCGCGGCAGCCCGTTCCGCCGGTTCTGGCCGCAGCCCGGCTCCGACTCCGACGTGCCACCGCTCACCGACTGGCACACCAGCCTGGGCATGCACGGCAACTTCATCCAGGACCTGACCGTGCTGCTGGTGCGCGGCGAGATCGTCCGCAGGTTCCCTGACATGGTCGTCACGGCGGTCCGCGCCGTACTGCCGGAGGGCGCGACCCGGCCCACGCCGAGCACGGTGCCGGAGGACGTGTCGCACCCGCTGTTCACCCTGCCGCTCGACCCGGCCACCGCCGCCTACGCGTTCGCGGTGCCGCCAGGCGAGCTGACCGCCCCGGTGAGCGCCGAGGCGCCGGGCTGGTTCATGGTCTTCCAGGAACACGACTACCGGATGCGCTTCGGCTTCGACGTGGCCAACGAGACCTTCGGCAAGTGGGACGACCTGGACTGGCCCAGGGTCGATCCCACCAACCGGGGTTTCGCCGTGGCCGGCACCGACATCACCGCGCCCGGGGAGAACCCGCTGAACCTGGTTTGGGGCTCTGGCGCGGATTCCACTCACATCGCCAGGATCGCGCTGCAGAAGCCGTTCAGCGTCGCCATGCACGCCGCTCTGCTCCTCGGAAGGGGACGGGGATGACCCCGACCGAACTCGCCCGCCTCCGGCTGGCCATCGCCGCGCGGCGGCGCGACGCCGACCGGCAGCGCCGCCGTGAGCACGACCAGGCCGCCCACCTCGCCGCGTTGCAGCGGGAGCTGGCGTTGCTCGGACCGGAGTCCGAACAGCACCCCGGGCTCGGCGACGAGGTGGCCCGCGCCGAGGACGACCTGAACACGATGCGGCTGGAACTGCTCATAGCGGAAGAGGCGTACGCCGCGGCCCCCGGGGCCTACGACGAGGCGGTCGCCGCCGAACCTGCGATCTGGGCCGACGACCGGCCGGTGCCGCTGCTGCTGACCCCGGTGCGCCTGGAGGCCGTCCACTCCCAGGTGGCCGGTTCGGCGCAGCTCCTCCTGCGGGTGTACCCCGACGACGTGCACGTGGACGCGCACGAGGAGGGGCTGACCGCGGTCGAGCGCGAGGCCGGTCAGCGCTACTGGACGGCCGTCGCCGCGCCCGAGGCCGACGACGCTCTCCGCGCCGCCGCCTGGGCGGAGCTGGTGGCCCGGCTCGGCTCCGCGCGGGCCGCCTGGGCGCTCGAAGCGCTCAGGCCGGGGGCGCCGGAGCCCGCCGCCCGATCCGGCACCTGGACGCGGGCGGCCCGCACCATGTTGCTTCCGGACCGCTTCGTCTTCTCCGCCTACAACGAGGGCGAGGACGGGCTCCGGCTCGCCTGGCGCGAGGAGGGCGCCGACATCCCCGACGACCTCAAGCTGGGCTTCGCGCCGCCGCAGGAGGGCGTGACGCGCACCGACGGCCTGCCCTGGGACCCGGACAGCCGATGGCTCGTGGACTTCGGGAGGGCCGTCGAGAACGGGATGGGCCTGGCGGTGCCGCTGCCGGAGAACGACGAACCCTACGATCTGCTGACCGCCGTCGGCGTGATGGCGGGGCTGGACCCCGAGACCGCCGCCGCCCGCTGGCAGGCGGCGCTGCTCGCCCACCGGTTCGGCGACGGCCTGGCGTTCCTGCCCACCCGGACGCCGACCAACAACACCCTGGCCACCCGCAGCGGCTGGCGGTCGCATCCCGAGCCGCGCCCGCCGGAGGAGATCGACCGGCAGCGTGAGCAGTACGACCCGGCGGGCCCGCAGGCGGCGGCGCGCGCCGCCCGCGCCTTCGGCGTTGACGGCGCGGAGGTCCTGGCCGCCGTGCAGGACGCGCTCGGCGACGACGACGGGCCGGACCTGACCCGGCTGCACCACGCGTTCGGGCTGTACTTCGCGCTGTCGCTGCTGCTGCGGCCCTATCCGCCGTCGACCGAAGCCCGTGACGACATGGTCGTGCCGCCCGACGTCACCGACCTGGTCGCGCACTTCACCGACCACGTCCGCAGCCGGGGGACGCTGCCGACGCTGCGGGTGGGCCGCCAGCCGTACGGCGTGCTGCCCGCCTCGTCGTTCGACCTGTGGCGCGGCGACGTGACCGACCCCCGGCTCACCGGGCACCTGCTGTCGGTCACCAGCACCCTGGAGGACTCGTTCCCGAGCGCGGTCCAGGTCGGCGCGGGCGAGGACCAGGACGCCGTGATCCTCGACCTGCTCAGCCGCACCCCCGCCGCCGAGCGCATGGTGGACACCATGACCAGGCCCGTGGAACTGGGGCAGGCGCAGGTGGACGAGCCGCCGCCCTCCGTGGTGGGCTCGGTGCCCCCCGGGTCGCGCGCCGAGCAGTTTCACCTGCCCGACGAAAGCGGCAAACCGCCACGGCCGGTCCTCGGGGATCCCTCCGAAAACGTCAAGGCCGTGCTCGCCGCCCGCCCGCTGGCCGAGCTGCTGCGCCTGGCCGACGAACGGCAGGCCGCGCTGGACGCCTCGGCCGACGCCGACCAGACCGCCCTCGACGCCCGCAGGACCGAACTCCAGGACGCCCTGGCGCCGTTCATCGAGTCGCCCGACCCCGACACGTTCCACAGCATCTCCTGGCGCGTCTTCGAGAACCTCGTGCTGCTGATCCAGCAGAACCGGCGGATGCGCGACGATCAGGCGGCGACCCCGGAAGAGCAGGCGTTCCTGCCGGTGGCGCTGGAGAGGACCCGAGAGCTGGCCGCCGCCCTGGTCGAGCTGGAACCGCGCGCCGAGACCGATCTGCCGGGGCTCGACCGGCTCATGTTCGAGGTCTTCGACACCGTCGGCCACCGGGTGGACGCCTGGATCACCTCCTACGCCGACTCCCGGCTGCGGCGCATCAGGGAGAGCGAGCCCACCGGCCTGCGCCTGGGGGTCTACGGCTGGCTGACCGACGTGCGGGACCCGGGGACCGGCCCGGAGAGCGACGGCTACATCCTGGCGCCGTCCCTTCAGCACGCCGCGACCGCCGCCGTGCTCCGGGCGGGATTTCGCGCCCACTCGGACAAGGCGGCCTTCGCCGTCGATCTACAGTCGTGGCGGGTCCGGGCCGCGCGGGAGATGATCGACGGCATCCGCACCGGCCAGCCGCTGTGGGCGCTGCTCGGCTACCGCTTCGAACGCGGCCTGCACGAGGCGCAGTTGGACCAGCTCATCGACGACTTCCGGCTGGCGTATCCGCCCTCGCTGGCCGTCGTCCCCGGTACCGGCACCCCGGGCGCGGCGACGAGCGTCGAGGCCCGCAACGTGGTGGACGGCCAGCGCCTGCGCATGGCCCAGCCCGCCGAAGGCCAGGAGGGGCTGCTCGACCAGCTCCCGCCGGAGCAGCGCCAGGTCGTGGACCGGCTGATCGCCGAGCTGGACGAGATGGTGGACGCCGGCGGTGACCTGCTGGTGGGCGAGAGCGTCTTTCATCTGGTGGGCGGCAACCCGCTGCGCGCCGGTTTGTCGGCCGACGCCATCGGGCGCGGCGACCGGCTCCCCGGGGAGTTCGACCTCGTCCGTACCCCGCGCGGGGCCACCACCGTCGCCCACCACGTCGGCGTGCTATGCCCGTCCGGGGGCGGCGTCACCGGGTGGAACGACGACCGCGCGCTCGCCGTCCTGGAACCTGCGGTGGAGGGCTGGTGCCGCGCCCGGCTCGGCCCCGCCGGCGACTGGCGTTTCGGCGGGGGCGGCCGCATGGGCGAGGGGGTCGGGCTGGACGCGCTCGGCTGGTGCGCGCTCGACGTCGTCGGCGCGGCGCGCGCCGCGCCCGGCGGATCCCCGCTCATGGACGCCCTGCGGCAGGCAGGGGTGGAACTCGACGAGCCGAGCGTCGAGCGCGCCCGTGAGCTGGGCCTGCTGTGCGAACGGCTGCGCGCCCTGCTGGCCTCCGCGACGCCCCTGCTCACCGGGCACTTCGACCTGACGGCCGAGCCCTACGCGCTGGCCGACCTCGACGGGCTCGGCGCCAGGGCCGGGACCTGGCTCGCCGCCGTCGCGGCGGCTCGCCAGACGCTGGCCACCGCCCTGGCCCCCGAGCGGCCCGACCCCGCCGCGGTCGGCTCCGCGCTCGCGCCCCTGGCCGCGCTCGGCGTCGCCGCCGCCCTGCCCGACCCGGGCGCCGATCCCGTCGGCCAGGGCGGGAAGGTGCTGGCGATGATCGATCCGGACACCGTGCAGCCGCCGCCCCCGCCGCCGTCCCGCCCCGCGGACGCCGACGCCTGGGTGCGGGACACCACGTCGCGGGTGCGCGTCCTTGCGGGCGACCACATGCAGGTCGTGCCCGTGCTGAACACGGCGCCGCCCGGACCCGACCGGGTTCCGGCGGGAGCCGGTCCCGACGAGATCGGCGACTGGCTGCGCGGGATCGCGCGGATCCGGCCGACGGTCGCCACGCTTGAGGAGACGCTGGTGGCTGGGATCGTGCTGGCGGAGCGGCCCGAGGGCGACGTCACGGCCACCCAGACGCCGTTCGCGCCGGGCGCGAGGTGGGTGGCCACGGCGCCCGCGGTCCAGGGGGACCGACCGCCCGTCCGCGCCACTCTGGTGCTGCACCACGACGGCCCGCCGGAGGGCGAGGAGTGCGCCGGGCTGGTCATGGACACCTGGAACCAGGCGGTGCCCCGCCCGAGCGGGGCGAACGGGCCGGAGGAGATCGCCGCGCTGGCGTTCCACCACGACCGTCCGGGGGCCCGCGCGCCGCAGGCGCTGCTGCTGGCCGTGCCGCCCGACCTGGACCGGCCGTGGCGGATGGAGGACGTGCACGGCGTCGTCGAGGACACCCTGCGGCTCGCGGTCATGCGGACCCTCGACCTGATCGACGTGCCCGCGCTGCGCGGGCTGCTGCCCGTCCCCGGAGCGGAGTGAGGCGATGGAGCGATACGAGACGATCCCGCGCGCGGGCGGCGTGGAGGAGGGGCTGGCGGCCCGGGTCCACGACCCGTTGTGGCTGCTGGCCCGCCAGTGGCAGTTCGGCGAGTTCACCGCGGAGGACGCCGCCTCCGCCGCATGGGTGGACCTGACGGCGGAGATCCACCTGCTCGACCGCTGGCGGCCGATCGGGGAGGATGCCGACCGGCCGTACGACCGGATGACGGAACCGCTCGAACGGCTCATCGAGCAGGAGGTCGAGTCGCGGCCCGACCCCGGGCTGCGCGTCGCGGGCGGCCTGCGGCTGCGCCGCGCGCTGCTGGACGCGGGCCACGGCGACCTGTTCGCCCTGTTCGTAAACGCCTGCCCGTTCCCGGTGGACGGCAAGCCGCCCCCGCCCGCCGAAGGCGGCATACCCGCCAGGATCCGGTCGCGGCTGCCCGACGGCGCCGCGCTGGCCGGTCCGCTGGCCCGCCTCGCGGACCCGGCGCAGCGGGCGGACGAGGCGGCGAACCTCGGCCTGTCGTCCGCCGGGGCCGACACGATCGCCCCGTTCGCCGCCGACTGGCTCGCCTGGTGGAACGCCCGCGCGCCCAAGGCGTCCGACGACGCCATGCCCGTGCGCCCCGAGACGTGGGACGTGCACCGGCTGGAGTACGCCTTCGAGCTGGGCGCGGCCTCGTTGCCCGACGTCAGGCTGCGCGCGACCGGTCACCCCGGCGGGCGGCTGGAGTGGTGGGCGGCCGACGCCGTACCGGGCGCGGCCACGCCGCCCGAGGGAGCGCCGCTGACCCTGACCGACGTCCGCGCCGTTCCCACCCCGGCGCGCTTCGGCGGCATGCCCGTGCCCAGGTTCTGGGAGTGTGAGGACGCCGGGTTCGACCCGGGCGGCATCGACGCCGCCCCCAGCGACCTGGGGCGGCTGCTGCTCACCGCGTTCGTCACCTACTCCGGCGAGGACTGGCTGATGCTGCCGGTGCGGCTGCCCGTCGGCAGCCTCACCCGCGTGACGGGCTTCCGGGTGACCGACGTCTTCGGCGGCAAGCGCGTGCTGGACCCGGCGGGCGCCGCCGACGACGGCTGGAGCCTGTTCACGCTCACCGACGCCGCCGGGCCGTCCGAGCCCGGCCGCGAGCGGCCCACGTCACCGTGGTTCTTCCTGCCCCCCGCGCTGCCGGACGCCCTGGACGGCCCGCCGCTGGAGTCGGTGCTGTACCTGCGCGACGAGATGGTCAACCTGGCCTGGGCGGTGGAGCCGACGGTCCCCGACGACGCGGGCGGCGTCATCGATCGGTTCGCCACGGACCCGCCGCCGCCGGAGTCCGCCCCGCTGCCGCCTGGAAGCCCGCCGCGCTACCGGGTCGAGACGTCGGTGCCGCTCAACTGGTATCCGCTGGCCCCGGAGAAGCTCGCGGACCAGGAGTCGATCCTGCTGCGCCTGGTACCGCTGGTCCGGGGCGACGACCCGGAGGGGAAGCCTCGGGAGCCGCTCGGTGAGCTGCTGACGGAGGGCGACGGGGGCGGCGTGTGGCTGTACGAGGAGGAGGTGCCGAGGGCGGGCACCGCCGTCAGCCGCGCGGCCCGGCAGGCGCGCTGGCACGACGGATCCACACATTTCTGGACGACCCGTGTCAAGGGAACAGGCGGTGGTGAAGGCTCCAGCGGCCTGCGTTTCGACATCCTGGAACCCTAACCGGCGATTCGCGCCCCGGATGCTCATCTTTTCGGCACCATCGGGAAACTCCTCCATCAACTTGTCGTCATGCACGCCCGTCAGAAAGGTAGTACCGGTCGCTTCCGCCCATGAGGAGACCCGTGTTCCGACCTGTCCCCCTGGTCATCATCACCCTCCTGACGGCCTTGACGGCTCCCGTGACGCTCGCCCGCCCCGTGGCCGCCGCCCCCTCCCCGGCGATCGTCAACGTGGCCCACCGCGGGGCCTCCGCCGACGCGCCCGAGAACACCCTCGCGGCTTTCGTGCTGGCCCGCGTCCAGCGCGCCGACGTGTTCGAACTCGACGTCCAGCAGACCAGCGACCACCGGCTGGTCCTGATGCACGACCGCACGCTCGCGCGCACCACCGACGCCGAGCGCGTCTTCCCCGGCCGCGCCCCCTGGGCGGTCGGCGACTTCACCCTCGCGGAGATCCGCAGGCTCGACGCCGGGTCCTGGTTCGGATCGCGATACGAGGGGGAGCGGGTGCCCACGCTGGGCGAGACGCTCGCCGCGATGCGCGGCAGCGGCCTCGGCCTGCTCCTGGAGATCAAGGACCCGGCGCGCCATCCGGGCATCGAGACCCGCGTCGCCGGCGAGCTGCGGCGGCACCGGGCCTGGCTGTCCGCGGGCCGGGTGATCGTGCAGTCCTTCGACTGGGGCTCCATGCGCAGGTTCCACCAGATCATGCCGGACATCCCGATCGGCCTGCTCGGCACGCCCGAGCCCGGGCGGCTCGCCGCGCTGTCCAGGTACGCCGGGCTGATCAACGTCCCCTACACCGACGTGACCCGCGACTACGTCCGGCGGATCCACCGCTACCGGATGCGGGTGATCTGCTGGACGGTGGACGGCCAGGCGGCGATGCGCCGCCTGGCCGCCTACGGGGTCGACGGCATCGTCACCAACCGGCCGGCCGTGCTGCGGCGGGCGCTCGACCGGTGACGACGCGCGGCGGTCAGCTCACGGCCGCCGCCGCCGTCATCGCGGTCGTGATCCGGCGCAGGTCGTCGTCGTCCACGACGTACGGCGGCATCGTGTAGATCAGGTCGCGGAACGGCCGGATCCACACGCCGTGCCGGGCCGCGGCCCGGGTGGCGGCGGGCAGGTCCACCTCGTGGTCGAGCTGGATCACCCCGATCGCCCCCAGCACCCGCACGTCAAGAACCCCGGCGACGCCACGGGCCTGGTCCAGCCCCTCGCGCAGGCCCTTGGCGATCGCCTCGATCCCGGTCCGCCAGTCCTGGCCGAGCAGCACGTCCAGGGACGCGTTGGCCACGGCGGCCGACAGCGGGTTGCCCATGAAGGTCGGGCCGTGCGCGAGCACCGGGAAGTCGCCGCGCCCGATGCCCTCGGCGACCTCGGTCGTGCACAGCGCCGCCGCCATGGTGAGGTAGCCCCCGGTCAGGGCCTTGCCGACGCACATCACGTCGGGGGCCACCCCCGCGTGGCCGGCGGCGAACAGCTCGCCGGTGCGCCCGAAGCCGGTGGCGATCTCGTCGAACACCAGCAGCACCTGGTGCTCGTCGCAGAGCGCGCGCAGCTCACGAAGGTAGCCGGGGGAGTGGAAGCGCATCCCCCCGGCGTTCTGCACGACCGGTTCGACGATCACGGCGGCGAGTTCGTGCGCGTGCCGTCCGATCAGGTCGGCCAGGTGCGCCACGTAGCCGGGGTCGGGCTCGACCTCGTAACCGGACGGCGGCGCGTCGGCGAACACCTGCCGGGGCAGCACGCCGTCCCACATGGTGTGCATGCCGCCGTCCGGGTCGCACACCGACATCGGGTGGAAGGTGTCACCGTGGTAGCCGCCGCGCCAGGTCAGCAGCCGATGCTTGCCAGGACGGCCGAGCGAGCGCCAGTACTGCAGGCACATCTTGATCGCCACCTCCACCGACACCGACCCGGAGTCGGTGAGGAAGACGTGCCGCAGCGGCTCCGGCGTGATCTCCACCAGCCGGGCGGCGAGCCGGACGGCGGGCTCGTGCGTGAGCCCGCCGAACATCACGTGGCTCATCCGCCCGGCCTGGTCCCGCAGTGCGTCGTCGAGCACCGGATGACGGTAGCCGTGGATCGCGGACCACCACGACGACATGGCGTCCACCAGCTCGGTGTGCCCTTCGACCGGCTCGGCGGGACGCAGCCGCGTCCCCCGGGCCGACTCGATGAGCAGCGGCGGCTGACCGCCCGGCATCGCGGCATAGGGGTGCCAGACGTGCGCGCGGTCGAGGTCGAGCAGGTCGCACGGGCGCAGCGCGCGGTCAGGCATTGGGCGGCAGGTCGGTGCCCGCTCCGCGCCGGCGCACCACGACCAGGTCGGTACGCGCCCCTGTGACCCCTGTGCCCGCTGTGTCCTCGGCCTCCTCCTCGACGGCGTCCGCCGCCGGGGCGCCGCCCCGGTGCTCCGGCAGCGTGGTCGTCCCCGAGTCCTCCACCTCGAACCCGGCGTCGGCGATCATCTCCAGGTCGGCCTTGCCCGCCTGGCCCTCGCTGGTCAGGTAGTCGCCCAGGAAGATCGAGTTGACCAGGTGCAGCGCGAGCGGCTGGAGTGTGCGCAGGTGGATCTCCCGCCCGCCGGACAGCCGCACCTCCACGTCCGGGCAGACGAACCGCACCATGGCCAGGATGCGCAGGCAGCGCTGCGGGGTGAGGTGCCACTCCTGGCCGAGCGGCGTGCCCTCGAACGGGATCAGGAAGTTGACCGGCACCGAGTCGACGTCCAGCTCGCGCAGTGCGAACACCACGTCCACCAGGTCGGCGTCGCTCTCGCCCATCCCGGCGATCAGCCCGGAGCAGGCGGAAAGGCCCGCCGCCTTGGCGTCGCGCACGGTCTCGACCCGGTCGTCGTAGCCGTGGGTGGTGCAGATCTCGTCGTAGGTCGCCTCGGCGGTGTTCAGGTTGTGGTTGTAGGCGTGCGCCCCGGCGTCGCGCAGCCGTTCGGCCTGCCCGCCGGACAGGAACCCGAGGCAGGCGCAGATCTCCACGTCGCCCGCGCGCTCCTTGATCGCGGCGATGGTGTTCGCGACGCGCTCCACGTCGCGGTCCGTCGGGCCGCGACCGCTCGCGACCAGGCAGACCCGCTTGGCCCCGCCGGCGACCCCGGCCGCGGCGGCGTCGGCGGCCTGCTCCGGCTTGAGCCAGGTGTAGGTGAGCACCCCGGCCTTGGAACCCAGTCGCTGCGAGCAGTAGCCGCAGTCCTCGGGGCACAGCCCCGACTTCAGGTTGACCAGGTAGTTGAGCTTGACTCGGCGTCCGAACCAGCGCCTGCGCACCTTCCCCGCGGCGGCCACGACGTCGAGGAGTTCCTCGTCGGTGGTCGCCAGCACGGCGAGCGCTTCCTCCCGCGTCGGTGATTCGGCGCGGAGTCCCTTGTCCACGAGCGTGTTCAACAGGTCCATGTGGTGATCCTCAACCGTATCGCCGCCTGAGGCCAATGCCCGATCCGCACAAGCCGTACTGATCAATCTTTGTGCGCTTCGGCCGGGACGCCGGTGCGGCCCCGGTCCGGCCCAATCTGGTGCGTCCCGGTCGGGTGTCGCTTCAATCCGGCTCTATTTCCGGACGGGGCCCGGATCCGGGCGCCGCGCGGCGCCCGGACGCCAGGATATGGCCGATCACCGCCGTGTAGTCGTGGTCGCCCAGCCCGGCGGCCTCGGCGTCGGCCAGCCAGGACCGGGCCGCCTCGGCGAGCCGTCCGGCCGCGCCCGCCTCGTGCGTGATGAGGCCCGCGTCCTTGACGGCGTTCCGTAGAGCGAACAGCTTGGGCGGATCGTCGGCCTCGACGGCCGGACGGCGGCGCTCGGCCTGCGGCCCCAGCGGGGTCAGGCCGAGGACCCGCCAGGCGATGTCGCGGGGCAGCCCGAGACGGTCGGCCAGCGCCAGCGTCTCGCCGAGCGCGGTGAGCGTGATGAGCAGGGCCTCGTTGGCGACCAGCTTGGCCGCCGCGCCCGAGCCGAGCGGGCCCGCCTCGACCGGGGTGCCGAGCACGCCGAGCAGCGGCAGGGCGGCGGCCACCGGGCCGGGATCGCCGCCGACGAAGACCGACAGCGTGCCGCTCTCGGCCTCGTTCAGGCTGCCCAGCACCGGCGCGTCGATCAGCGCGACCTCTGGCGGCAGCACGGCGCGCAGGTCGGCCACGGCGGGCGGACCCACGGTGGACATGTCGATGACGGTCGCGCCGGGGGACACGGCGGCGGCGATGCCGTCGGGACCCTCGGTCACCTCGCGCAGCGCGGCAGGCCCGGTGACCATCACCACGACGGTGGCGACGCCGCGCGCCGCCTCGGCCGGGGTGGCCGCGACCCGCGCGCCCCGGGCGGCGAGCGGGTCGGCCCGAGCCGCCGTGCGGTTCCACACGATCAGTTCGTGGCCCGCGGCCAGCAGCCGGGCGGCCATCCGCCCGCCCATCGCGCCCAGGCCGATCCACGCGACCTCGCTCATCGTGCCCCCCAAAGATCACGATCGTCAGCAGACCGAGCCTAACGCGCGCGGGCCGTCCGCCCGCGGACCTCGCCCCGCGTCGTGGCGGGGCGGGTTCCCGCCGGGGTCAGCTCTGGTCGAGGACCGTCATGACCAGGATGAGCCCGCGCCGCGAGTGGTCGGCCCGGCGCAGGTGGGAGATCTTCACGGCCAGCGGGGTGGTGCGTCCCCGGCGGTTGACCGCGTCCATGACCACGCCGTCCATCCGGTTCACCGCGCGGGCGTCGCGGGTCATGGCGGCCCGCAGGTGCGGCGTCAGCGCGTCGAGCGGCAGCCCGATGTCGAGCGAGGCGAGCGGCTTGCCCGCCGCCTCGTCGGAGCGCAGCCCCCACAGCTCCTCGGCGCCGGGACTCCAGACGATCACGATGAGGTCGTCGTCCAGCACGATCACGGCGTCGCCCAGGCTGCGCACCACGGCGGAGACGAACTGGTTGGCCTGGTCGAGCTCGATGCTGCGGTTCGTCAGCGCGTCGTTGATGTGCTGGAGCTCGTCGTTGGTGGACTGGAGCTCCTCGTTCATGGTCTCCAGTTCCTCATTGGTGGACTGGAGCTCCTCGTTGGTGGTCTCCAGCTCTTCGTTGGTGGACTGGAGTTCTTCATTGGTGGTCTCCAGTTCCTCGTTGAGCGACTGGAGTTCCTCATAGGCCTGTTCCAGCTCCCGGTTGGCCTGCTCGAACTCGTCGCGGAGCTTGCGGTAGCGGGTGACGTCGGAGAAGTGGATCCCCACCCCCACGAGGTCGCCGCCGGACAGCAGCGGGACCACCGAGACGTCGAACACGCTGCTCTCCGCCGCGCCCACCCGGTGCCACACGACGTCCTGTAGCTCGATCGGGCGCATCGTCTGGCGGGCCTGCTCGATCACCGAGCGCAGCTCGATCGGCCGGTAGGAGACCTCCAGGTCCTGGAAGGGCCGCCCGACGTCGCGGGGGCGCAGGTTGAACAGGGCCTCCGCCCTGGTGTTGACCAGCGCCAGGCTGCCCTCACGGCTGATCACGATCTGCGCCACCGGCCCCGCGGCCAGCGCCATGGCCGCAAGCGCGGGCAGGTACGGCGAGCGCTCCGACGCCCCGCCCAGCGGCCACGAGGGCCGGTTGCCGGGCGCCGCCGTCTTGATCTTCCGGAACAGTCGCATCCGCAGATCGACCGGCTCGAACTTGTCGCCGTGGTTGAGCAGCATCTCGGCCTTGCCGAGGAACAGGTACCCCGGGTCGGCGAGCGCGAAGTGGAACCGCCGGACGATGCTGAGCTGCGTCTCGGTGTTGAAGTACATCAGCGTGTTGCGGGCGAGCAGCAGGTCGACGCGGGAGATCGGGGCGTCGCGGGTGAGGTCGTTGCGGCCGAAGATGAGCTGGCGCCGCAGGTCGCGGCGGAAGGCGTATCCGCTTTCCACGGGCTCGAAGAAGGTCTCCCGTAGCGCCGGCGGCACCGTGGTGAGCTGGCGTTCGGCGTAGACGCCCGCCCGCGCCACCTGCAGCGCCTTGTCGTCGAGGTCGGTGCCGTAGATCTTCACCCGGTCCCGGAAGGCGTCCATGCCCAGCTCGGAGGCCAGCACCATGGCGACCGTGTACGCCTCCTCGCCGCTCGCGCAGCCCGCGCTCCACACCCGGATCGCCTGGCCGGCCGTCCTGGCGCCGAGCAGTGGAGCGATCACGTCCTCGCGTAAGGTCTGCCAGGCGGCGGGGTCGCGGAAGAAGCCGGTGACGTTGATCAGCAGGCTGTCGAAGAGCCGTCCGTACTCCTCGGGCTCGACCTCCAGCAGGTCGCGGTACTCGCTGAAGTCGTTGAGCTTCAGTGCCTCCAGCCGGCGGTTGATCCGGCGCATGAGGGTCGTCCGCTTGTAACCCGTGAAATCGAATCCACGCGTCTCCTTCAGCAGAATGAGGAGTTCGTCGAACTCGCGCTCTTCCTCTGACGTCACATGGGAAGAGTACGCTTCAGAACCCCTGCCGTAAGGGGCCCCGGGCGCTATCGCGGGAGCGCTCTCACGCCTGTCGTTCGGCGGCCCTTCGCTGGCGTTCGGCCTCGCGGCGATGCGCCTCGGCGTCGCCGATTCCGGCGGCGGCCAGATCGTCGTGCAGCATCGCCGACTCCCGGTGGGCCTGGGCCGAGTAGGCCCGGCTCGCCTCGGCGCTGAGCCTGGCCGCCTCGGCGTACCGGCGGGCGGTCTCGATGACGTCGGGCACCGATCGCGGCGGAGGCGGCTCGCGCTCGGCGCGGGCGTCGGCGAGCTGCCGCCTGCGCCGGGCGACCTGCTCGGCCCTGATCCCCGCGCGGCGTCCGCGTTCCCGCGCCCGCGCGGCCCTGGCCCGCGCCTGCTCGGCGAGCAGCCGCGGCCCGGGTTCCGCGTCGCGCTCCCGCCGGGGCTCGTCGCCGCCGGTGGTCATCGGGCCTGCCCGTCACCGGCCGGGGGTGGACCTCCTGGCCCCGTTCGCGTGGGGGACTCCCGCACCTTGGCCCGCATCATGGCGAGCGTGTCGCGGCAGCGGTCCAGGGTGTCGGACAGGGTGGTCCTGGACCGGCCCGCCAGGAAGAGCCGCCACTGCATGGTGTTCACCTGCTGGCGCGCCTGACGGCGCAGCTCGTGCGACCGGTTGATCAGCGAGCGGCGGGTGTCGGCCGGAGGCGGAGGCTGGGACGGCTGCTCCTGGGCCGGAGGCTTGCCGGGCCGCAGGTGTCTCGTCCCGGCTCGCCCGGGGGCGACCGCCACGTGGGGGATCCGGCGGTAGCGGGGTAGGTGGCGTCGCACCCGGAGCAGCGGGAGGACCGCGGCGTCGAGGTCCACGCCCGCGTCGGCCAGCGCCTCCGTCAGCGCCGGGAACGCCTGGATGGCGGGCCGTACGTGCTCGGCCATCACCTCCAGCAGGCGGCACAGCCCGGGACCCGGCTCGGCGATGACCAGCCGGCCGCCCTTGGCGAGCAGGGTCTGGTGGGTGGCGGCCAGTTGCTCGACGCCGCTCATGTCGCAGAACGACAGCTCCCGGGCGGCCACGATCACGTGTGTCACCGGCGAGGCCGTGAGCTGCTCCAGTACGGCGAGCAGCGCGTGCACGGTCGTGGCGTCCAGCTCTCCCGCCAGGTTGATGACGGCAACGGTCTCGGCCACAGAAATGAGACGTACATGGAGATACATGCGCGTTTCCTCCGTTCGACCCCTGCACCCCTTGATGGAGGTCTCCCCGAGCCGTCTCGCCGGGGGCGAGCCGTGTAATGACATCCTGCACCTCCGCCGTGGCGACGGCCAGAGCCCCCGGGGGTGGGCGATGATCGCCGGGTGATCTACGGCTGTCCGGAACTGACAACCTGCGCCATATTCGGCTGACCCCCAATCGCACATACGGATGTGACGTCTACCACTTACCGATCGGATGTCCGGTCGGATCGGTGTGCTTCTATGTGCTACCCGGCTGGTCGTAGGGCCTATGGGCGACTTGTGGATCTTCATTTGGTTTACCGGTGACATGTAACGGACCAGTAACGGTCTACCGCCTAATGCAACTTATGCCCCATCGGTCGCATCCGTATGACTACGGTCTTCTTTTGTGTCTCTTGACCGGGGCTATGGACTGTCTTTGACATTCCGTGACCCACGCTCGAACGGTTGCGTGGCGCAGAGCAGGACCCGACGTCCCGCCGTACGACGATGTGAGAAGGAGCAAGATTGAACACCCGAGCCAAGCGCCTGGCCCTCCCCCTCGGAGGCGCACTGGTCGCCACCACCGTGGTCGGCGCGTCGCTCGCCACGACGGCCGAGGCGGCACCCGACCGTAAGACCGTCTCGCTGGCGTCCAAGTCCGGCGCGACGAAGGTGGCCGGCAAGTGGACCGCCGCCCGTCTGAAGGCGGCGAAGCACTACACCGACGGCTCCAGCGCGTCCGGTAAGTTCAAGACCTCCCGCAAGGCCAGCGCCGACGGTTCTCCCGGGCTCATCTCCCCGGACAGCAGCAACCGCTCCGCGGGCCGCTCCAAGAACGTGAACCTGCCCACCACCGTGGGCCGGGTGTTCTTCGAGGTGAACGGCCGGCCGTACTACTGCTCGGCCTCCGCCGTGGAGTCGAAGTACGCGAACCTGGTCGCCACCGCGGGCCACTGCGTCTACGACACCGACCAGAACACCGCCGTGCGGAACTTCGTGTTCATCCCCGGCTACCACGAGGGCAAGGCCAACTGGGGCTACTACGTGGGCGCCCAGATGCACACCCACTACGACTTCGCGAACTTCGAGGACTACGACAGGGACTACGCCTTCGTCAACGTCTACAACGGCATCAAGCGCGAGGGGCGCCGCTGGGTCGACGCCGGTCGCCTGAGCGACAACGTGGGCGGCCAGGGCTTCGCCTGGAACCAGAAGGTCGGCGCCAACGTCTACGTCTTCGGTTACCCGACCGCCGCGCACCCCGACGGCGACCGGGTCTACACCGGCGAGACCATGAAGTTCTGCTACGGCAAGACCTACTATGGCCCGGCCGTGCCGAAGTACAAGGTCGAAGAGGGTGTAGCGGTGAAGTGCGCCTTCACCCCCGGCTCCTCCGGCGGCCCGTTCATCAAGCAGTACAGCAACACCAAGCGGGTCGGTTACCTGAACGGCGTCGTGAGCCTCGCGATCGACTCCGACGACAACAACCGCTACGACCGCATCTCCTCGCCGTACTTCGACGGTGAGACCGCCGCGATCTACAAGTACGCCTCCAACCTGTGGACCGGGAAGCTCCCCGGCGTCCGCTAGTCGCGCGTACCCCACGAAGGGCCCGGCCATCGGCCGGGCCCTTCGTCGTGCGGTCATGACGGCTGTCAGGAGTGATCCGGGGCTTCACCATATCCTGCGAGACAGGATATGGTGAGCGGCATGAGCCAGCGTGCGATCACCGAGCCCGCCTTCCTGATCCTCACCGCGCTGGTGGGCGAGCCTCGGCACGGCTACGGCATCGTCCGCGAGGTCGAGGAGCTGTCGGAGGGCCGGGTGCAGTTGAAGATCGGCACCCTCTACGGCGTGCTCGACCGCCTGGCCGCCGACGAGCTGGTCGAGTTCGACCGCGAGGAGGTGCACCAGGGGCGGCTGCGCCGCTACTACCGGATCACCGACTCCGGTGCGCGGGCACTCGCCGCCGAGGCCGCCCGCCTGGCCGGGAACGCCGAGACCGCCCGCGCACGGCTGCGGGCCCACCACGCCTGGGGTGCTTGATGAGCCTGCTGGAAGACCGCTACCGCCTGGCGATCCGGGTGCTGCTGCCCCGCTCCTACCGTGCGGGGCGTGAGGAGGAGATGGTCGACGCCTTCATGGAGGGCGCCGGCGAGGCCGCCGACGAGCCGGACGCCCGGCCCCGGTGGCCGGAGATCGCCAGCCTGGCCGGGCTCGGGCTGCGCGTCCGGATGGGCGGTGCGGGAGCGTCGCCGCGATACGTCGCCCTGGGCGAGGCGGTCCGGCAGGTCGCCGTGCTCGGGCTGTTCTTTCACGCGACCATCGGGGTGGCCGTGGCCGTGGGCTTCCTGTGGACGACGCCCTCGCCGTACACCGTGCAAGGACTGGCGCGGGGGCTCGACAGCCTGCTCTGGGCGGCCGCCTTCCTGGCGCTGACCAGGGGGTCGACCCGGGCCGCCCGGGGGCTCGCGGTGGCGGCGGCGGTTCTGGCCACGGCCGTGACGCTGCCGGTCGATCCGCTCGGCGCGGTGCTCAACGTCCCGCTCGCCGCGGTGCCCGTGCTGGCGCTGTGGGCGGGCTTCCACCGCGCGGCGCCGCGGCCGGACCTGCCCGGGTGGCTCGCCGCGCTGCCGGTCGGGGCCGGGCTCGCGCTGGGCGCGCTGCTGCTCGTGGCGGGGGCGGCGTCGCTCGCGCCGAAGATCGACCTGCGCGTCTGGTCGTTCGTGTGGCCGTGGCTCGCCCCGTCGGGGCTGGCGTGCCTGGGCCTGCTGGCGGCGTCGGCCGTCCATCTGGCCGCTCGCCGCTCGCCGTTCCGCCCGTGGGCACTGGCGATCCTGGCCGTTCCCGTGCTGGTGGCCCGGCTTCACCCGCTGCTGTTCCAGGGCGTCGACCCGATCACCCGGACCATGGCCGTCGTGCAGATCGGTCAGTTCGCCGCCCTGGCGGTGTGCGCGGCGCTGTTCACCGTGCTGGCCCTGCGCGCTGTTCCCCGGGAGGCTCCGCTCGTGCGGTGAGGGGTTGCAGTGCCGCCCCATCGATTTCCAAGTGGCCCGCAAGACCCCCGAAGCAGGATGGCAATCGCGCCGACAAAGCCGGATATATGGCGAAAAGTCGGGATTGCCGGACCTCACCTGGGGAGAGCATGGCCATCGATGTCGTGGACGGAACCGGTTCGCTCAGCGTCTGCCTGATCGGAAAGTACCCCCCGATCGAGGGTGGGGTGAGCGCCCAGACCTACTGGGCGGCGCGGGTGCTCGCCGAGCGCGGCCACCGCGTGTACGTGGTGACCAACGCCGACGAGGTCGAGCCGTCGTTCCGCGTCCGGCTGGGCGACGGCGAGGCCGAGTACGAACCCACGTTTCCCGGGGGCGGGTTCGTGCGGGTCTTCCGCCCGGAGCGCTTCGGCCGCCGCATGGACCACATCCCGCAGGGCAACCCCTTCGTCAGCAAGCTCGCCGGCCTGGCCGTCCAGGTGGTCAGGGAGTTCCACTGCGATGTCGTGGTCGCCTCCTACCTGGAGCCGTACGGCGTCGCCGGGCACCTGGTGGGCGGCTGGACCGGGCTGCCGGTGCTGGTCCAGCACGCGGGCAGCGACCTCGACCGGCTGATGCGGATCCCCGAACTGGCGGCCACCTACCAGGAGGTCTTCCGCGCGGCCCGAACCGTCATCACCAAACCGGCGCTCACCGGCCGGTTCCTCGGCATGGGCGTGCGGCGCCGGGCGATCCGGATGTCGCCGCCCTACGCGGTGCCGCCCTGCTTCGGGCCGGACGCCGAACCGCTCGGCGCGGCGGAGATCGACGAGCTGGCGCGCTCGCTCCCGGACGGCACGCCGCCGTCCGGGTACGACCCCGCGCTGCCCACCATCGGCATGTACGGCAAGCCCGGCGAGTTCAAGGGCACCTTCGACCTGATCGCCGCGTTAGGCCGGGTCCGCGAGTCCGGCAGGGCGTTCAACCTGCTGCTGATGGCGGGCCGATCACGAACCGGCGCGGTCCGGGCCGCCGTGGACGAGCACGGGCTGCGCGACCGCACCTGGCTGCTGCCGTTCCTCCCGCACTGGCAGGTGCCGCGCCTCATCCGCGCCTGCACGGCCACCTGCTTCCTCGAACGCGACTTCCCGGTGGTCATCCACGGCCCGGTGGTGCCCCGTGAGGTCCTGGCCACGGGCACCTGCCTGGTGCTGTCCGGCGACATCCACGCCAAACAGGGCTACCGCGACGAGCTGACCGACGGCCACAACGTGGTGCTGGTGCCCGACCCCAAGGACCACGACGTCCTGGCCGCCCGCCTGACCACGCTGGTGGACGAGCCGGAGACCGCCCGCCGAATCGGCAGGAACGGCCTGTCGGTGGCCGCCGGGTTCCCCGGCTTCACCCCGTTCGGCGACGCCTGGGAAGACCTCCTGACCCGCGCGGTCACCCGCGACGCCACCCCCGCCGAGTCCGGCGAGACGCTGGCCGCCTGGGTCGCCGGGCGCATGCCCTGGACCAGGGAACTGCTCGGCGACGCCCTGGACGACCTGGTCGCCGAATTCGAGGCAGGGCGCACCGCCCCGGCCCCCCACGACCTGCGGACCCTCGACGAGTTCTGCGGCCACCTCGAACGGCGCTCCGCCGAGCGGGGCGACCCCGGCGGGCTGTCCGGCCCGCTGCGCTACCAGCGGGCCCGGCTGTGGGCGCTGCGCGCCGGCGAGACGAGACCCGGCCCCGCACTGCCCCCCGCCCCCGACGCGCTCGGCGGGCGCACGATCACGGCGGAGACCGTCGCCGGGCTGCGCCCGCTGGTCCGGGCCGAGATCCGGCTGGAGCGGTTCGAGCGCGACGTCGTCGAGCGGTTCTGCCTGGGCGGCGGCGCGGGCGGCGACCGCCCGGTGCTGATCTGCTTCGCCCGGCTCGCCAACCTGGCCCAGACCGAACTGCGGGTGAGCCCGGCGACGGCGGCGCTGCTGCGGCTGTGCGACGGGACCGCCCCGACCGCCGACGTCATCGAGCGGCTGGCCGCCGACGCCGGCGGCACCGCCGACCGGCTGACCGAGCGGCTGACTGGGCAGGTGCTCACCGCGCTGTCCGGCCTCTACCGGGCCGGGGTCGTGGTCTTCGTCCGGCCGTCCCCCGCCGAGGACGACCCGCGGGTCGCCGGCGACACCGGCCCCGTCCTCGTGGCCGGCTGAGGCGGCCCGACCCGGCCGTCTCCCACGGACCTCCGGCCGCACGGGGCGGCGCCCCGCCGTACCGGCGTGCCTGGAGGAGAAGGAGAGGAACGCCATGAGGACCATCACGGACGCCCCCGTCCCGGTGGCGGCGGGCATCGAGTTCGAACTGGAGCAGCTCGCCACCCGGCTGGGCGCGTCCGAGCCGGAGGTCTCCTGCGCCGGCTGCACCGGCTGCAAGGCGTAGCCCCCCAAAGACCCCGGCGGGAGGCCCCATCCTCCCGCCGGAACCCCCGGGGGCCGGGAACCTTCCGGCGTCCCGGGACCGCATCCGATGAACAGGAAGGAACAGCGATGACCACGATGACGATGGAGAGCCTGTCGCTCACCGGGGCGGACCTGGAGTTCGAGCTGGAGCAGCTCAACTCGAAGATCGTGATGGCCCAGCCCGACGTGGCCTGCAGCGGCTGCGGAAGCTGCTCGGGGTGCGCGCACAGCGGTTGCTCCGGCTGCGCCCACTAAGCAGGACGGGTAGGGCGCTCCGCGCGCCCACCTGAGCAGGGCAGGGCACGGCGGCCGGGGCCGTCGTGCCCGTTGGGCGGGCGATCACGGCGCCGCCACCGCCCGGCGCGTGAGACGTGCCGGGCGACCTTCGGTACCACCGCTAACAGGAGGAAGGCATGTTCGAGGACCTGCCGAGGCTCGGCGCCGGCCTTGGGTATCGCACCCCGCTGCACGAGCAGACGATGGCCGCGGCGGACGAGATCGACTTTCTTGAGATCATCTCCGACCAGTACCTGTACGCCGCCCCCGACAAGCTGGACCGGCTGCTCGCGCTCCGCGACCGGTTCACCCTGATCCCGCATGGCGTCGGCCTCTCCATCGGCACCGACGTCATCCCCGGCGCGGACTACCTGTCCCGGCTCGCGAGTCTGGTCGAGCGGACCGGCGCGCCGTGGTTCAGCGACCACCTGAGCTTCACCAAGGTCCCGGAGACCAACGTGGACCAGCTCACGCCGCTCTGGTTCACCGAGGAGACCCTGCGCGTGGTCTGCCGCAACGTCAAGACGGTGACCGAGCGGGTGGACGCGCCGTTCCTGCTGGAGAACATCACCTACTACGCCGAACTGCCCGGCGCGGAGATGACCGAGGCCGAGTTCATCACCCGCGTCCTTGAGGAGACCGGCACCGGCCTGCTGCTGGACGTGAACAACGTCTGGGTCAACTCCGTCAACCTCGGCTTCGACCCGTACGAGTTCCTGGACTCGATCCCGCTGGAGCGGACCGTGCAGATCCACATCGCGGGCGGCAAGGAGATCGGCGGCATGCTGGTCGACACGCACAGCGAGCCCGTCAGCGAGGAGGTCTGGGGGCTGCTCGACCACGTGCTGCGGCGCGCGCCGGTCAAGGCGGTGCTGCTGGAGTGGGACCAGGGCTGGCCGGAGTTCGGCGAGATCCTCGCCCACCTGAGCCGCTCGCGCGAGATGATGGCGGGCGCCGCCGCCGGGGAGAACGCGGCGTGACCCTCCTCGACATGCAGCGGGCCTTCAGCAGGATGCTGACGGACCAGACGTTCCAGCGCGGCTTCATGCTCGGGGAACCGGCCGCCCTCGCGGCCTACGACCTCAGCGACGCCGAGCTGAGCAGCCTGCGCGGCATCGACCGGGACCGGCTCGCGCTGCAGGCGCGGCTGCTGGCCGACAGCCGCCTGGAGCTCGCCCTGGGCGCGCTGCCGCTCACCTCGCTGCTGCTGCACCACGACCTGCACGACCACGTGGAGCGGTTCTGCGGCGAGTTCCCGCCGGTCCCCGAGGCCAACGGGGCGATGATCGTGGAGGCCGAGCGGCTGTGCGCCTTCGCCGTCCGGCTGCTGCGCGAGGGGACGCTGACGCCGGGCTGGGCCGAGGACGTCGTCGAGTACGAGCGGATCGTGCTCGACCTGAGCACCAGCCCGGCGGCCTGGGAGGGCGCGGCCACCGTCGCGCTGCTCAACGAGGCGGCCGGGCCGCTGAGCGCCGGCGACCTGCCCGGCCTGGTGCCGGTCACCTCCACCAACGTCCGCCTGGCCACCTTCTCCCACGACCTGGCCGCGATCGTCCCCGAACTGGAGGACGGGCGGGTGCCCGAGCGCGTGGAACGGCTGGCCCGCCCGCAGTACCTGCTGTTCGTCAAGCGGCCCGCCGCGGTGCTGGTGCGCCGCCTGCGGGTCAACGCCGCCACCGCCGCCCTGATCGAGGCGGGAGACGGGGTGCGGACCACGGAGGAGGTGCTCGCCGACGTCGCCCGCGCGGTCGGCGCCCCGGCACTGGCCCCCGACGCGCGGTCGGCGGCCCTGGCGACCCTGCTCAGCCTCCGCGAACTGGGCGCGGTCGGCTTCCGCGCGCCCGAGGGTGACCCGAAGGAGCAGTGACATGTGCGGAATCGCCGGAGTCGTCGGGGTGGCCGACGGCGAGCTGGTGGCGGAGATGACCCGGACGCTGGCCCACCGCGGCCCCGACGACCAGCGGTTCGACCTGGCCGGGCCGGTCGGCCTCGGCTTCCGGCGGCTGAGCGTGGTCGATCTGACCGGGGGACGGCAGCCGATGCGCCTGGCGGCGGGCGGCGTCCGGCTGATCGTCAACGGGGAGATCTACAACTACCGCGCGCTGCGGGCCAGGCTCGGCGGGCGCGGCCACGTCTTCACCTCCGCCTCCGACAGCGAGGTGATCCTGCACCTCTACGAGGAGTACGGCGAGCGGTTCGCCGAGCACCTGCGCGGCATGTTCGCCGTCGCCGTCGCGGACGGCGACCGCGTCCTGCTGGCCCGCGACCCGCTCGGCATCAAGCCGCTCTACTACGCGAGCGCGCCCGGCGCGCTGCTGTTCGCCTCCGAGGTCAAGGCGCTGCTGCGGCACCCCGGCGTGGACGCCGGACTGGACGCGCAGGCGTTCGCCGACCACCTGGTCCTCGGGCACATCAGCGGCGACCAGACCTACTTCCGGCACATCAGGAGCCTGCCGCCGGGATGCCTGCTCACCGCGTCGGCCGAGGATCCCGAGCCGCGCGTGACGCCGTACCGGGCGACGACCCCCGACCCCGCGGCGGGCGCCGCCACGTTCGACGAGGCCCTGGACAACGTCGTGGACCTGCTCCAGGACGCGGTGGCCACCCACCTGGCGGCGGACGTCGAGGTCGGGCTCACCCTGTCCGGCGGCCTGGACTCGGCGGTGCTGGCCACGCTCATGCGCCGGGTGACCGGCGAGCCGTTCCGCGTCTACAGCGTGGGGGACTCGCCCGGCCACCCCGACATCGTCCAGGCCCGGCGCGTCGCCGGGTGGCTGGACCTGCCCCACCACGTCGAGGTGATCGGCTTCCAGCGGTACCTGGACACCATCCCCGCCTACTTGTGGTCGTGCGAGACGCTGGTCGGGGTCGGCGGGATCCCGCTCTACCACCTGTCCGGGCGGATCGCCCGCGACGTGAAGGTGTGCCTGAACGGCGAGGGCGCCGACGAGCTGTTCGGCGGCTACGGCGACTACCTCGAAAGGCAGAGCCGCGTGCGGTACGTCCAGCCCCGGCTCGACACGCTGCGACGGCTGCGCGCGCTGCCGAGCCCGCGCGCCCGCGAGATCCTGCAGGGGCTGTCCGGCGAGCTGAGCTTCGAGGAGTACCTGGAACGGACCTTCGCCGACAACATGCGCGACCAGCTCGTCCGGATGCACCTGGAGACCCTGGACAAGTCGTCCATGGCGGCCGGGCTGGAGATGCGCGTGCCGTTCCTGGACAAGCCGCTGGTGGAATACGTCACCGCGCTGCCGACCGAGTACAAGGTGAGCCACCGGTTCGGCCTGCAGAAGCTGCTGCTGCGGCGCGCGGCGCTGCGGCTGTGCGGCGGCGAGGGGCCGCTGGCCGACAGCGTGCTGCGCCGCAAGATCGGCGCGCCTTCCTCGGGGTGGAGCCTGCGCGGCGAGCTGAAGCGGCTGTGCGACCGGTCGCTGCCCCCGGAGTACCGCGAGCGGCACGAGTTCGGCTTCTGCTTCGACGACAACCTGGACCTGCTGCTGTTCGACCTCTTCCACGAGATCTTCGTCGTCGGCCGGGGCGAGTTCCCCGGCGACCTCTCGGTGACCGGGTTCATCGCGCGCAAGGCCGGGCGTCCGCTCGCGTCCGCCGATGTCCGGTAGGTCGCCGCTGCTGCGGGTGATCGGGCTGCTCGGGGCCCACCGGGGGCGCACCGCCGTCACCTTCGGGCTCGGGTTCGCCGTGATCGGGCTGTCCACGGCGCTGCCGCTGGTCACCCGCGCGGTCATCGACGACGCGGTGCTGCCGGGCCGTACGGACCTGGTCGTCACGGGCGTCCTGGCGCTGCTCGGGCTGGCCGCGCTGCGCTGGGCCTGCGGCTCGCTGCGGCGGGCCGCGGGCGGGGTGATCGCCCTCGACGTGGAGTACGACCTGCGCTCCCGCCTGGCCCGGCGGCTGCTCGCGCTGGAGTCCGGCCGGTCCGACGCCCTGCCGACGGGGCAGGTGATGTCACGCCTGGGCACCGACATGGGCGCGATCAAGGGGTTCCTCGCCTTCGGCTTCCTGTACGGCGTGATCAACGCCCTGACGGCGGTGGCCGCGCTCGCGCAGATGGCCTTCCTGTCGCCCGCGCTCACCCTGGCGGTGCTGCCCACCACCGTGCTGTTCGCCGTCGTCGCGGTGCGCTACGACGCGCGGCAGCGGGCCGTGTTCCGCGCCCTGTACGCCAAGGAGGGCGACCTCGCGGCCGAGACGGAGGAGACGGCGGCCGGCATCGCGACGGTCAAGGCCCTCGGCGTCGAGGACCTCCGCCAGGAGCGCTTCGAACGCGTCAGCGCGGGCCTGATGACGGAGGGCCTGCGCGCCGCCCGGCTGCGCGCCCGCTTCGGCACCCCGCTCGGCGCGCTGCCCGCGCTCGGCCAGGCCACCATCCTCTGGTACGGCGGGCACCTGGTCATCGACGGCGCCCTCACCCTCGGCACGCTGATCTCCTTCAACGCCTACCTGCTCCTCCTCACCGGCCCCATGTACCTGCTCAGCGCCATGACCGGCGTCATCAGGCGGGCGACCGCCGCCGCGGAGCGCGTCTTCGAGATCCTCGACCGCACTCCCGCCATCACCGACGGCCCCCTGACCGCGCCGCGCCCACCGGAGGGGCCGCGCGGCGCCCGCGTCGTCTTCGAGGGCATCGGCGTGCACCCCGAGGGCGCGTCCCGCCCGGTGCTCGCGGACGTCCACCTCGCCGTGGAGCCGGGCGAACGCGTCCTGATCACCGGCCCGAACGGCGCGGGCAAGTCCACCCTCCTCGCGCTGATCCCACGCCTGACGGCCCCCACGACGGGCCGCGTCACCCTGGACGGCCACGACATCGCCGACCTCACCCTCGCCTCCCTGCGCGAGCAGGTCGCCATCGTCCCCCAGCACCCGATCCTGCTCTCCGGCACCCTCCGGGAGAACGTCGCCCTTGGCCGCCCCGACGCGCCGGACGGCGACATCCTCACCGCCCTCGAAACGGCAGGAGCCCTGGACCTGCTCGACGCCCTCCCAGGGGGCCTCGACACCAGAATCGGCGAGCACGGCGACACCCTGTCCGGCGGCCAACGCCAACGCCTGGCGATAGCCCGCGCCCTGCTCACCCACCCAAGACTCCTCCTCCTCGACGACGCCCTCTCCCAGGTGGACGCGGCCACCGCAGCATCCGTGGTGACCCGCCTGACCACAGCACTCCCAGGCATGACCATCCTCACCACCGGACCCGGCGCCCTACACCACCTGACAACCCGCACCATCCACCTTGCGAACGGCCGAACAGCCACCCCGAGCAGAGCCATGGCCGGAATGAGGGGGGCCGATGAACGGTAGCTCCGATGGTGGCGTGCGGGGTTGGCTGGGGCCGTTGCTGGTCGCGCGGTGGCGGGCGCTCGCGCTGGGTGGGGCGGCCGTGCTGGTGCGGACGGCGGCCGGGCTGAGTCTGCCGTACCTGGTGAAGCTCGGGATCGACGACGGTGTGGTGCGCGCGGATCGGGACGCGTTGACCTGGGTCTTCGTCGCCTGTGTCGTGGTCGTCGCGGTGCAGTGGGCGGCGGCCAGGGCCGAGGTCCTGGTCCTGGCCAAAGCAGCGCAGAGCGTGCTGCACACCGTGCGCTCCCGGCTGTTCGCCCACCTGCAGCGGCTCTCCCTGGACTTCCACGAGCGCGAGCGCGTGGGCGGGGTGGTGGCGCGGATCACCGGCGACGTCGCCGCCATGCAGCCGCTGGCCGCCGAGGCCCTGGTCGGGCTGGTCACCGGGGCGGTGACGGCGGTGGGCGTGACCGTCGTGCTCTTCGTGCTGGACTGGCGGCTGGCGCTGGCCGTCATGCTGGTGGCCCCGCCGCTGGCCGTCCTGGTCACGTGGTTCCGCCGCGGGTCGGCGGTGGCGTGGCGGCGCGTGCGGGAGAGCTCAGGCTCGGCCGCCGCCGAGGCGCGCGAGCTGGTCGCCGCCGTGCCCGTGCTGCAGGCGTTCCGCCGGGAGGAGGCGGCGGCCGGGCGGCTGGCCACGGCCTACGGACGGGAGCGGGACGCGTCCCGCCGCCCGGTGGTGCAGGCGGCGCTGTTCTTCCCCGCCGTGGAGTTCGGCGGGGCGGCGGCCACGGCGGTCGCGCTGGCCGTCGGCGGGCACCAGGTGATCGGCGGCGCACTGGAGATCGGCACCCTCGCGGCCTTCCTGCTTTACCTGCGGTTGCTGTTCGACCCGGTGTTCCAGCTCAGCGAGCTCTTCGACAGCGTGCAGGCCGGGACGGCGGGCGCCGCCCGCGTCGGCCAGGTGCTCGCGCGGCGGCCCGCCGTGGCCGAGCCCGCCGACCCCGTGCCGCCGCCCCGCGCGGCGGGCGAGCTGCGCATGCGAGACGTGCGGTTCACCTACCCAGGGGACGGTGACCCGCCGGAGGCGCTGCGCGGGGTGGACCTGTGCGTTCCCGCCGGGAGCACGCTGGCCCTGGTCGGGGCGACGGGGGCGGGCAAGTCGACCATCGCCAAGCTGCTGACCCGCGCCTACGATCCGGCTCACGGGACGGTCACCCTGGACGGCCTCGATCTGCGCGCGGTGGGCCTGGCGGGGCTGCGGCGCGCGATCGCCTACGTTCCGCAGGAGCCTTTCATGTTCGGGGGCACGATCCTGGAAAACCTGCTGCTCGGCAGGCCCGGCGCGGACCGGGACGAGGCGGCGGACGCCGTCGCGGCGGTGGGGGCGGACGCCCTGGTACGACGGCTGGACGGCGGGCTCGACGCCCCGGCGGGCGACCACCTGGCGGCGGGGGAGCGCCAGCTCCTCGCGTTCGCCCGGTTGTGGATCAGGCCCCCGGGGGTGCTCGTGCTCGACGAGGCCACCGGACACCTCGACGAGGAGTCCGAACGCCGGGCCCAGGAGGCGCTGCGCCGCCTCCGCCGAGGCCGGACCGTCGTCGTCATCGCCCACCGCCTGACCACCGTCCTCGAAGCCGACCAGGTCGCCGTCATCTCCAACGGCCGAGTAGTGGAATCCGGCCCACCCGCCACCCTCCTGACCCACGGCGGCCCCTTCGCCACCCTCTACGCCCAATGGCGGAAATCAGGCACCTCAACCTGACCGCTCCCGGCCGCGGTCAGGCTCTGTGGTGGGCGGTGGGGTTGGTTGATGTGAGGGATTGGCCGAACCAGTGCTGGAGGGCCTGGGGGAGGGTGTCGGGGGTGTCGGCGGCCCAGGCTACTTGGCCGTCGGGGCGGATGAGGAGGGCGTGGGCGGGTGGGGAGGGGCTGGTGGCGGGGACGAGGTCGACGCGGTCGCGCCAGGGATCGGCCGCTTCGCGGAGGCCGGGGACGCCGAGGTCGAGGAGTACCGGGCGGGCCGTGCGCATCAGTTCGGCGACCCGGGACGGCTCGCCGGACGGACGCTTAAGGGGGAGGTCGGGGGCGATCCGGCCGACGAGGGGGTGACCGTGGGGGGCGGGCCGGCGGACGTCCGCGCCGCTCATGAGTTCCGCCACGTGCCGCAGCGGCTCCTCGAACCGCAGCAGTTCGGTGACCAGTTCCCGCAGCGCCGCGCTCTCCTCACTGTCGCCGTCGCGGTCCAGTGCCGCCTGGGCTCGGGTGTGCAGCAGCGCGCGGGCGGCGGCGGCCCGGCGTTCGGTGTCGTAGGAGCCGAGCAGGTCCGGCGGCGCCCAGCCGCGCACCCGCGCGGCCAGTTTCCAGCCGAGGTTCAGCGCGTCGGTCATGCCCGCGTTGAGGGCCGAGCCGCCCGCCGGGAACAGGTGCGCGGCGTCTCCGGCCAACAGCACCCGCCCGTCCACGAAGCGGTCGGCGAGCCGGGCCTGGGCCACCGTCCGGGACATCCAGATCGGTTCGCCGAGCGGCAGTTCCGCGCCGAGCACCCGGCGCGCTGCCTCCTGGAACTCGGCGAGCGACACCGCGCCGCCGTCCACTCCGTCCTCGGTACCGGACTCGGGCCCGCGCCGTTCGCGGATGCCCACGACGTGGACGCCCGGGTGCAGCGAGGTCACGATGACGCGCCCGCGCGGGGTGTGGTTCCAGCCGGGCTCCAGGCGTCCGAAGCCGGGGACCTCGACCTCGGGGGCTTCGAGCAGCGCCCCGGCCGCGCCCTCGGACCGGAAGTGCCCGATCCGCACCGCGTCGGGGTCGGCCGTCCCGGGGAAGCCGATCCCGGCCTGCTCGCGCACCGGGCTGCGCGCGCCGTCGCAGCCCACGACGTATCCGGCGCGCAGCCGGTACGGCCCGTCGGGGCCGCGCACGGCCAGCGTCACCCCGCTCTCGTCCTGTGCCATGGTGGTCAGCTCGTGCCCGCGCCGGATCTCCGCGCCCAGCTCGGCGGCCCGTTCGCCGAGCAGCCGTTCCAGCCGGGGCTGCTGGATCACCAGCACCTCGAACGGCGGTTCGCCGCCCAGCCTGGACAGTTCCAGCGGGATCGGGCCGAACGGATACCTCGGGACCGGCCCTGAGTAGGGGCTGCCCTCGCTCAGGCGTCCCAGCAGGCCGCGCTGGTCGAGCAGCCGGATGATCTGCCCGCCCAGCCCGTTGGCCTTGGGCAGTTCGGACGGCTCCGGCCGCCGCTCCAGCACGACCGGCCGCAGGCCCGCCAGCCGCAGCTCGCACGCGAGCAGCAGCCCGGTCGGCCCGGCGCCGACGATGACGACATCGGTGTCCACGTTCGCCTCCAGATCGGTGGAAGGCTGTCAGGCTAGGTTGACAAAATCGGCTTTGTCAACCTAGCCTGACAGGGTGGACGTAGAGCGGATCTCCGAACGACTCAAGGCCGGTGACCCGGCCGTGGGGCTGCGCGCGGTCTCCGCGCTGCACCGGCTCGCCGAGCGCGTCGAGGCCCTGTCGGTCGCCGCCGCCAGAGAGCAGGGCTGGACCTGGGAGCAGATCGGCGACGCGCTCGGCATGTCCCGCCAGTCGGTGCACGCCAAGTACGGGAAGTGAGGCGCACATGCTCGGCCGATCCCGCAGTCCCTTCGCGTCGGTGGTGGACGCCGCGCTCGACGAGGCCCGCCGCCGGGGCAACCGCCGCCTGGGCACCGAGCACCTGCTGCTCGGACTGCTCCGCGCACCGGAGTCCCCGGCCGCCCGCGCCTTCGGGGTGGACCTGGGGACCGCCCGCTCCGGGCTCGACCTGCTCGACCGTGAGGCGCTGGCCTCGATCGGCATCCGGGTGGGGGACATCCTCGACCCGGAGTTCGCGCCGCACCGGCATCCGGCGGTGCGGGTCAGCGCGGTGACCTCCACGGCCCGGGCGACGCTCGGCAAGGCCGTGCGGGGCACGACCGTGCGCACCCGCCATGTCGCCCCAGCGCGGCTGCTGACGGCGCTGCTCGACTCGGCGGCCCCCGACCCGGTGGCCGATCTGATCCGCGTCCTCGGCGTGGATCGCGACGCCGTCCGGCGGCGGCTCGAAGCGTCCGGCTGATCGACCTTCATCGACACCGGTTGTAAAGAAGGAAGGTTTCCTCTAACCAACCAGTAATGTCAATTAACGACACAAGTCATGATTTGCCCCTACTGTGGCATGCCGTCGGATCCCCGATGGAGGAGCTTTCATGACCGTCGTCCGATTAGCGGCCGTCGCCGTACTCGCCGCGCTCGCCGTGTCGCAGACCGGTGTGGCCGGCCCGGCGTGGGCCCGTGCGGCCGCCGATCCCCTGGAGACCGCGTTCGCCGAGGCCGCCGCCGCCCGCGACGTGCCCCGCGACCTGCTGGTAGCGGTCGCCTACGCCGAGACCCACCTCGACGGCCACGGCGGCGCGCCCAGCGCCAGCGGCGGCTACGGCGTCATGCACCTGGTCGGCAATCCCACCACGCACACCCTCGAACGCGCCGCCGAACTGACCGGCGAGCCGGTCGCCAGGCTGCGCGCGGACACCGCCGCCAACGTCCTCGGCGGGGCGGCCGTGCTCCGCGCCCTCGCCGACGAGCAGGGCCTCGACGCCGCCGCCCGCAAGGACGTGGCCCGCTGGTACACGACCGTGGCCGAGTACGGCAACGCCTCCACGCCGGAGGTCGCCCGGCTGTACGCCGACACGGTCTACGAGCTGCTCGGCACCGGGTTCCGCGCGGCCGGAGTCACCGTCGCGCCGAGGGAGATCACCGTGGACCGCGGGCCGTACGCGCGGATCCAGGACCTCAACGCGCGCGGCTCGGGATTCCGCGCGGCGAGCGCCGACTACCCGGGCGCCGCGTGGGTGGCCGCCAACTCCGGCAACTACACCGGGGCGAACCGGGAGTCCAGCCACCGGATCGACCGGATCGTCATCCACGTGACCCAGGGGTCGTACGCCGGGACGATCTCCTGGTTCCAGAACCCGAGCGCCAAGGTCTCGGCGCACTACGTGGTCAGGTCCTCCAACGGGGCCGTCACCCAGATGGTCCGCGACAAGGACATCGCCTGGCACGCCGGGAACTGGAACTACAACACCCGGTCCATCGGCATCGAGCACGAGGGCTTCGTGAGCGACGCCTCGTGGTTCACCGACGCCATGTACCGGTCCTCGGCGGCGTTGACCCGTTACCTCTGCGACAAGTACGGCATCCCCAAGACCAGGGCCGCCATCATCGGCCACAAGGAGGTGCCGGGGGCCGACCACACCGACCCCGGGTCGCACTGGAACTGGTCCCGGTACATGGGGTTCGTGACCGGCGGCGGCAACCCGTCATGGTCGGCCACCGTGGACAACACCACCGCCGGACGGTTCACCGCGAGCGCCGCCTGGGGCACCTCGGCCTACTCGGGCCAGCGGCACGGGGCCGACTACCGGTTCACCGCGCCCGCGCGAACCAGCGATCCCGCCTGGTTCCGCGTCAAGATTCCCAGCGCGGGTACATACCGGGTGGACGTCTGGTACCCGGCCGACCCCGGCTACAACAGCGCGGCACCCTACATCGTCGCCGCGAGCGGCGGAAACAAGACCGTCTACGTGGACCAGCGCGCGGGCGGCGGCACCTGGCGCTCCATCGGCACGTTCTCCCTGGCCGCGGGAGACCGTGACGTCGTCGGCGTGAGCCGGTGGACCTCCGGCGCCGGTCAGGTGATCGCCGACGCGGTGCGGATCACCCGCACCTGAGAGACCGGCACGGCCGGCGCGTCCTGGCAGGGCGCCGGCCGTGCCCCGTACCCGATCCCGGCGAAGCCGCTCACGCACGGTGTCGAGCCAATGTTGATCAGGACCACCTTGGACGTCGGGTAGCGTTCTTCCCTTCGGCAGGAAGGTGAGAGAGCGCTATCAGGGGTTGTTATTTCCCTTAGTGGGCGAAATGACGGATGCTAGAAGGTCCAAAATTGTCAACAATGTCATCCCACTGTGTGCGATGCGAGTCAAGTGAGAGGCTTGGTCGGTCAGCATGATCGTCGATCGGGGAGTGAGCGTCATGGATGCCGTCGAATACCTTGAGGCGGCGGTGGATCAGGAGCACCGGCACGCCGGGCCGATGGTGCCACGCATGATCTTAGGTGCGCGCTTACGCGCCTTACGTGAGTCTATGGGCATTTCCAGGGAGGAGGCGGGCGAGGCCATCCGCGCCTCCCACTCCAAGATCAGCCGCTTGGAGCTGGCCCGGATCGGTTGCAAACTGCGAGATGTCGCCGACCTGCTCACCCTGTACGGCGTCAGCGGCGAAGACGAGCGGGCCACCCTGCTCGAACTCGCCCAGCACGCCAACACGCCGGGCTGGTGGAGCGCCTACTCCGACGTGACGCCGCACTGGCTGCACGCCTACCTCGGCCTGGAACAGGCCGCGAGCCTGATCCGCACCTACGAGGTGCAGTTCGTGCCCGGCCTGCTGCAGACCGCCGGTTACGCGCGGGCCGTCATCTCGCTCGGCGACATCGGCGTCTCCGAGTCGCGCGTGGAGCGCGGCGTCGAGCTGCGGATGGGCCGCCAGCAGATCCTGCACCGGGCCCACCCGCCACGCCTGTGGGCGGTGCTGGACGAGGCGGCGCTGCGCCGTCCGATCGGCGGCGCCGCGGTGATGCGGGCGCAGATCCAGCACCTCATCGAGGCGGCCGACATGCCGCACATCACCATCCAGATCCTGCCGTTCACAGCCGGCGGCCACGCGGCCTCCGGCGGGCCGATCACCATCCTGCGGCTGCCCGAGAGGGTCCTGCCCGACGTCGTGTACCTGGAGCAGCTCGCCAGCGCGCTCTATCCCGACCGCCCGGCCGATGTCGCGCACTACACGCACGTGATGAACCGCCTCGCCACCGAGGCCGCGCCCGCCGTCGAGACGCCCGCCCTGCTGCACCGCATCCTGCGGGACACCTGAGCGGTCGGCCCATCGGATAGCGTGCACTGGTGACTGAACCGGTTGAATTGGTAATTTTCGACTGCGACGGCGTGCTCGTGGACAGCGAGCGCATCGCGTCGCGGGTGCTCACGCCCGTGCTGCGCGAACTGGGCTGGCCGCTCGGCCAGGCGGAGGTCGTCGACCTGTTCATGGGCCGGTCCAGCAAGTCCATCAACGCGCTGATCGAGGCCAGGCTCGGCCCGGAGCTCGCGCTGGAGGCCGAGCGCCGCTTCCTGAGCGTCTACCGCGCGGCCCTCGACGCCGAGCTGACCCCGGTGGACGGCATCGTCGAGGCGCTGGACGCGATCACGCTTCCCACCTGCGTCGCCTCCAGCGGCAGTCACGGCAAGATGCGTCACACCCTCGGGCGCACCGGTCTGTATCCCCGCTTCGAGGGCCGGATCTTCAGCGCCACCGAGGTCGCCCACGGCAAGCCGGAACCCGATCTGTTCCTGCACGCGGCCGAGCGGTCGGGCGTGGAACCCGCCCGGTGCGTGGTGGTCGAGGACAGCCGGTACGGCGTGCAGGCGGCCCGCGCCGCCGGGATGCGCTCCTTCGGATACGCGGGCGGGCTCACCCCGCCGCACCGCCTGGAGGGCCCCGGCACGGTGATCTTCCATGACATGCGCGAACTGCCCTCGCTGATCGACCGGCTCAGGCTCACCGGGGGACCGGCCCCGGCCCCGAGCTGCGGGTGCGCGCCCGGCCGCTGACCGGCCATGCCGACCGGCACGGAGGCTCGCACGCGGGAGCGGAACCGTCGAGGAACGGCCGGCCTGGGTGGGTGGGCACGGAACCGACCGCCCTCGACATCGATCCTCCTGTGGGGTTCGACCTTCCTCCCCGAGAATTCCCGGCCGCGCACTCGCTATACGTAGCCAATCGGTCGCAGTGTGCTTACGCCTGGCTGACGTGTGAGCACACGTGGGCGTAGCGTCGGGTCCGATGACGACCTGCGAGCCCTGGGAAGGGACCGGCCGGACATGACAGATCCGATCAGATGCCCAGTGTGCGAAGGCCGCGACGGCGAGGGCGACCTGTCCTCCCGGTGCGGGTTCTGCTCCGGGCGGGGACGGGTGGAAGGTCCGGGCTCTCTGACCTCCGCCGAGGCCGCGGCGTGGGAGCGCGGGGCGTGGCAGGATCCGGCGGTCCCCGGGGCCTCGCCGTGCCGTTACTGCCTGGGTGCGGGCCAGGTCGTCAGCCTCGGCGGAGGCGGGCAGGTGGGCATGCAGATCACCACCGGCGACTGCCCGCTGTGCGCCGCTTGAGACCGCCCGGCGCGCGCCGGTCGAGTGGCGCGCGCCGTCCTCACGGACGCAGGACGGTCTTGCCGATGGTCGTCCGCTCCTCGTAGGCGCGGTGCGCGGCGGCGGCCTCGGCCAGCGGCAGCACCACCCCGGTCACCGCCTTGATCCGCCCGTCGGCGGCGTAGGCGAAGGCCCGGTCCTGCAGCGCGGCCACCTCGGCGGGCGGCAGCAGCACCGAGGCGAAGCCGCGCACGGTCAGCCCCCGGTTGAGGATGCCGGCCACGTCCAGCTCCGGCGGCGTGCCCCCGGCCGTGCCGTAGATGATCATCCGGCCGGTGCCGGGCGCGAGCAGGCCGAACGCGGTCCGCGCGACCTCCCCGCCCACCGTCTCGAAGACCACCGCCACGTCGCCGCCCGCGGCCTTCCTGACCTCGTCGTCCCAGCCGGGGCGGCCGTAGTCCACCACGGCGTCGGCGCCGAGCTCTTCGGCGAACGCGAGCTTGCGCTCACCCTTGACCGCCGCGACGACCCGCGCCCCGGCGTCCTTGGCGAGCTGCACCAGCAGGCCGCCGACCGCGCCGGTGGCCGCCTCGACGAGCACCGTCTCGCCCGGCCGGATGGCGGCGGCGTCCAGCGCGCCGATCGCCGCGGGCGCGGAGGCCAGCATGGCCAGGCCGTCGTCGAGTGCGAGGCCGTCCGGCAGCGCGCGTACGGCGGCGGCCGGCACCACGGCAAGCTCCGCGTAGCCGCCGCCGGCCATGCTCAGGGCGAGCACCCGCCGTCCCACCCACTCCTGGTCGGCCCCCGGCCCGGCCGCCACCACCGTGCCGCCGATCTCGAAGCCCGGCGTGAACGGCAGCGGCAGCGGCACCTGCGGCATCAGCCCGCCGCGGATCTGCACCTCGACGAACGAGACCCCCGCCCCCTCCACCCGGATCAGCAGCTCGTCCGCACCCGGGACCGGATCGGGTGTCTCCTCCAGCCGGAGCACGTCGGCCGGGCCGTACTCATGGAACCTGATGGCGCGCATGCGCACCCGCCTCCTCATGTCGTAGGACATCAGGGACGGTATCCAGAAGATACTTGTTACTTCAACGATACTTACTTACCATCAGGCGGGTGAAGGAACCGCTCGACCCGGAGATGTTCGACCCGGCCTGCCCGTCCAGCGCGATGCCGATCAGGATCGGCGACAAGTGGACCGCGATGGTGGTCGTCTGCCTGGAGGAGGGGCCCCGGCGCTTCTCGGAGCTGCGCGTGCCGATGCGGGGGGTGACCCCGAAGGTGCTCACCCAGACGCTGCGCGCGCTGGAGCGCGACGGCATGGTGACCCGCACCGTCTACCCGGAGATCCCGCCCCGCGTGGAGTACGAGCTGACCGAGCTGGGCCGCAGCCTGTTCGGGCCGATCGCGGCCTGCCGGGCGTGGGCCGCCGCGCATCTGGAAGACCTGATGCGGGCCCGGGAGGAGTACGACGAGATCACCGCCGAGTCACCGGGTGGAGCCCAGCTTGCGTGAGATGCGCAGCGCTGCCTCGGCCACCTGCGGCCCGAGCGTGCGCACCCTGGCGGCGGTGATGCGCGAGGTGAGCCCGGAGACCGAGATCGCCGAGGTCACCGTGTTGGCCTGGTTGAAGATGGGCGCGCCCACGCAGCGCACCTCCGGCTCGTTCTCCCGGTCGTCCACCGCGTAGCCGCGCTGCCTGATCCGGCCCAGCTCGGCGCGCAGGCTCGCGCCGTCGGTGATGGTGTGCCGGGTCACCGTGGGCAGCCCGCCCGCGACGACCTCCTCCACCACATGGTCCGGCTGCCAGGCGAGGATCGCCTTGCCCACCGCCGTGCAGTGCAGCGGCGCGCGGCTGCCGATCCGCGAGGCCATCCGCACATTCGTGGCGTTCTCCACCTTGTCGATGTAGACGATGTCGGGCGGATCGTAGATCACCAGGTGGACGGTCTCGCTCACCTCCACCATCAGCCGGTGCGACTCCTCGGCGGCGATCGCGCGCAGGTCCAGCTTGGCCAGGTAGGCCTGGCCCAAGTGGAGCGCTCCCGGCCCCAGCCGGTAGGCGCCGCTGCGGCGGTCGCGCACCAGCAGCCCGGCCTCGACGAGCGGCGTGGCGATGCGCAGCACGGTGCTCTTGGACATGCCGACGGCCTCGGCCAGCCGGGTCAGCGAGAGGTCGGCGCCGGTGTGGTCGCGCACGTGCCCGAGTACGGCCAGCGCCCGCCGCAGTGAGGCCGACCGGTTGCGCTCGGCGGGGGGTTCTGTCATCACCGCTCCAGAAGCTACGAGGCGGTTCTCCTCATTGTCACGTATGCACAACATCGTTCTGCAATGCACAACAAACCGGTCGCGCTCTTCCCGTGTAGTGGGCGCGAACTTAGTCTCTGCCGCCATCGGAGGTAATAGTGAAGATTCTTAACTGGGTAGCGACAGGTGCCGCCCTCCTCGCGCTCGCGGCCTGCGCGCCGTCCACCGCCCCGAGCGGCACGGGCGGTGATGAGAAGTCCGGCACCCTGCGGGTCTGGCTGTTCGACGAGCCGAACCGCGCGCCGAAGGAGAAGGTCGTTCAGGAGGCGATCGAGGAGTTCACCGCCGCCAACGCCGGGACCAAGGTCGAAGTGACCTACATCCCGACCACTCCGGCCAGGCACGAGAAGTTCAAGGGCGCGTTCAACGACCCCGCGAGCGCGCCGGACGTCGCCGAGTACGGCAACACCGACCTCGCCGAGTACGCGGCGGCGGACGGGTTCACCGACCTCGGGCCGGACCTCTCCAGCTGGCCCGAGTACGCGGATCTCAGCGGAGACCTCCGGCGATCCGCGACCGTGGACGGCAACCTGTACGGCATGCCGTGGTTCATCGGCATCCGCGCCCTCTATTACCGGACCGACGTCTTCGACGAGCTGAAGCTCAAGCCCCCGGCGACGATCGCCGAGCTGACCGAGTCGGCCCGCACGATCCGCGAGAAGAAGCCCGACCTGTACGGCATCGCCGTCGGCGGCGAGTACACCTTCGGCGCGCTGCCGTTCGTCTGGGACGCCGGCGGCGACATCGAGAAGCTGAACTCGCCCGAGTCCCGCAAGGGCGTCAAGGCGTACACCGACCTGCTCAGCGACGACGTCTGCCCGCCGCAGGCGTGCGCGAGCCTGACCGGCGGCAAGACCGTCGAGCTGTTCGCCAGCGGCAAGGCGGCGATGGGCATCCTGGGTAACTTCAGCAGGTCGGCGGTGGACGCGGGGGCGGCCGCGGGCAAGTACGGCGTCATCCCGCTGCCCGGCGCGGAGTCCGGCAAGATCGCACCCGCCTTCGCCGGCGGCAACAACCTGGGCGTGATGAAGAGCAGCAAGCACCGCTCGCTCGCCGTCAAGTTCCTGCAACTGCTCGGTGGCAAGACCTACCAGCTCAAGATGTACGACGCGATGGGGAACCTGCCGACCCTCACCGGGGCGCGCGACGAGCTCGCCGCGAAGGACCCGTTCCTCAAGCCCTTCCTGGAGACGGTGGCGGCGGGCACCAAGTTCGTGCCGATCGACCCGGCCTGGGTGAAGATCGACAACCAGAAGGTCATCCCCACCATGCTGCAGAAGATCGCGACCAAGCAGTCGGACGTCGACCAGGCCACCGATGAGGCGGCGACGGCGGTGAACACCGCCTTCGGACGGTCATGACCACTGCTCCTCCCTCCCCACCGCCCCCGGACCGTGACGACCCGTCGTCCTCCGGGGGCCCGGGACGGCCTCCCAGCGCGGACGCCGGAACCGTGACCGCCGGGCCCGCCGTCGTCTCGGCGGGCTCCGAGAGGTCGTCCCCGGAGGGTGCGGTGTCGGCGGAAGTGGCCGCCGGCACCGTGCCGGGGAGCGCGCCGGGCCGCGGGCGGCTCCGCCACGGGCGGCCGAAGGCCGGGCCCGGCGCCCGCCTGCGCCCGCTGATCTACCTGCTTCCCGCCGCCGCGGTGCTGGTGCCGCTGTTCGGCTACCCGATCTACATGCTGGGCCTGCTGTCCGTCTTCGACTACCGGCAGGCCCAGGTCAGCGGGGGCGAGCCGACGCGGTTCATCGGCTTCGGCAACTACGCCACACTGTTCTCCGACGACCGGTTCTGGTCGATCCTCGGCCAGACCGTGGTGTTCGCGCTGGCCCTGGTGATCGCCACGCTCGCCGTCGGCGCGACGCTCGCGGTGGTGCTGACCAGGGCCGGACGCTGGCCAGGGCTGCTGCTGTCGGTCGCCGCGATGGCGGCGTGGGCGGCCCCGGCGATGACCGGCTCGACGGTCTGGATGTTCCTCTTCGACGCCGACCTGGGCCTGGTCAACCAGGTGCTCGGGATCGACGGGTTCAACTGGTTCTACGACAAGTGGATCACCTTCGGAGTGATCGGCGCGACCGTCGTGTGGCACTCGTTCCCGCTGGTCATGGTGACGCTGTACGCGGGCATCCAGGCCATCCCGTCCTCCGTGCGAGAGGCGGCCTCGCTGGACGGCGCGTCGGAGTGGCAGTCGTTCTGGCGGATCATCGTGCCGATGTTGCGCCCGCTGATCACCATCGTGGTGATCCAGTCGATCATCTGGGACTTCAAGATCTTCACGCAGATCTACGTGATGACCAACGGAGGCGGCATCGCCCTGCAGAACTCGGTGCTCAACGTCTACGCCTACCAGACCGCGTTCGGTTCGTCGGAGTACGGCCTGGGCTCGGCGATCGGCGTGGTCATGACGCTCATCCTGCTGGTGGTCACGCTCTTCTACATTCGCGCGCTGTACCGGACGGGGGAGCGGCTGTGAGAAGAGCCCGCCTGGTGGCCAACACGGTCGCGGTGGTCACCGCCCTGGTCACGCTGTTCCCGATCTACTGGATGGTGCTGTCCGCGCTCAAGCCCGCCGGGGAGATCCAGTCGCTCCAGGTGCGGCCGTGGACGTTCGCCCCCACCTTCGAGCACTTCCAGCGGGTGCTCGGCGGGGAGAACTTCGCCCGCTACTTCGTCAACAGCCTGGTCGTGGCGCTGACCGTGGTCGTGCTTTCCGCGCTGGTCGCGTTCCTGGCGGCGGTGGCCGTCACCCGCTTCACCTTCCGGTTCAGGACGACCGTCCTGATCATGTTCCTGGTGGCCCAGATGGTGCCGGTCGAGGCCCTCACCATCCCGCTGTTCTTCCTGGTCCGCGACATCGGCGCCACCGTGCCGGGCGTCGGCCTGAACACGCTGGGGTCGCTGGTCCTGGTCCATCTGGCGTTCTCGCTGCCGTTCGCGATCTGGATGATGCGCGGGTTCGTCGCGGCGGTGCCGGAGGCGCTGGAGGAGGCCGCCATGATCGACGGCGCCAGCCGTGCCGTGGTGCTGTGGCGGATCCTGTTCCCGCTGGTCGCGCCGGGCCTGATCGCGACGAGCGTGTTCTCGTTCATCACCGCCTGGAACGACTTCATCTTCGCGCGGACCTTCATCATCTCGGCGAAGGACAACCAGACCCTGCCCGCCGCCCTGCTCGTCTTCTTCAAACCGGACGAGAACGACTGGGGTGGCATCATGGCCGCCTCGACGCTGATGACCATCCCGGTGCTGATCTTCTTCATCGCGGTGCAGCGCAGGCTGGTCTCGGGCCTGGGCGGCGCGGTCAAGGACTGAGCCGGCGGCCGGGCCGCCGTGGCCTACTCCAGGCCCCGGCGGATCCGGTCGCGTTCTCTCTTCAGCGCCTCGATCTCCGCGTTCAGTTCTTCTCGCCTGGTGAGGTCGGAGGCCTGGTCTCCGGCGTCCTGCGGATAGTCGACGGGGCCGCCCATGGCGTCCTTCAGCTTGGCGAGATCTTCGTCGATCTCCCGCAACCTCGCCTGCGGATCGTCGGTGGACATCCGGGCACCCCCTCGTCTGCCTGCCTTGACTGGCCTTCCTACCTACTGCCTACCTACTACGGCTACCCATTACGGCCGTCCACTCACAGCCAGGCGGGCAGGGCGGGCAGGGACGCACCAGGGGCGGGGGCCCGGCCGATGGTCCAGGCCAGCAGGCCGGCGGCGGGGGCATCGGCGGTGACGGCTGCTCCGGCGCCCGCGATCTCCCAGGTGCGGTCGCGGTCGGACGGGGCGAGGACGACCGCCGGGCAGCCCTCCCGCTTGGGCAGGTCACGGCTCACGTCGGACAGCAGGGCGTCCACCAGGTCGGCGGGGAACCGGTCGAAACCGACGCCGGTGTTCATGTCCACACTGTGGATCCAGACCTCCCGGACGCGCAGCCAGGGCAGGTCACGGCCGCTGAACACCGCGCCGCTGCGGTGACGCACCTTGGCGTCCCAGGACTCGTCGGGCATCTCGGCGATGGTCGCGCCCAGGCGCTTGCCCGCCTCGACCGCCTCGCCGTGCAGTCGCTCGGGGGTCAGGGTCGCGGCGCGGCGCTCGATGTCGGCGTTCCGGGCCTCGTCGGAGGCGTACATGGGGGTCTCGACACCGGTTCGCGCCCAGGTCAGCAGGTTGCCCAGGGCGTCGGCGGAGGCCGCGACGTGCCCGGCCACGTGGGCGCGGGTCCAGCCGGGCAGCAGGGAGGGCCCGGAGAGGTCGGCCGAGGCGATCTGCTCCTCCAGGAGCCGCTGGCCCTCGTCCATCCAGCGGAGTGCCCGCGCGATGTCCACAGCGTCACTCCTGTCACTCCTGTCACTCCTGTCGCTCGTGTCACTCATGTCGCTCCCCTTGCGTGTGCATACGTCGGTCCGACGCTACCCGATCGCGTTTCAGCGGACGATCGCCGGGTGTCTCACCTGGTGAGACGGGGGAAAACTCGCCAGAGGCCGCCGCCGAAGGCGCGCCGGCGGCTTGGCGTCCGAAACTCGAAAGGCGCCGGAAGCCGGGGCGGGCGCTAAAGTCCAGGCTATTTCCGTGACCATTCGACGGCATTGCGTGACGGCCGTGACGGGCAGGTCAGCGTAGGGGAGAAGCGGTCGATCCCATTTCCAGGGCCCACCGTTTGTCCGTATATAAGGGAAATGCGGCCACAACCCAACCCGGTCCACGGCCGACCGCCCCACTAATGGAAATGCGCTTCGCCCGATATCCGGAACGGCCCACGACCTGCCTCGACGGATTGTCATGTTCCGATTGACGGGCGGTGGTCATCTGTGGTCGGCTCGTCACTCCTGTTTCATCGGTCGCCGCTGCTCAGACCCGCGGGGGGAATTCACCTGATGCCGCGTCTCCACCGACATGCCCTGACGCGTGTCCTCGCCGTCGCGCTGCTCGCGAGCGCCGCGACGGCGCCGCCCGCCCATGCGCGGGCCGCCGTCACGGCGGGCGGCGAGACCGCGGCGCGTCCGCCCGCCGCCGCCAAGCCCCGGATCGAGCCCGTCCCCCAGGTCGAGGCCCCCTCCCGGATGAAGGAGGACGTGCCGCGCGGCCCCTCGATCGCCGCCCGGCCCGTCCCCGCCCGCGAGGTCGGGCCCCGGCCCCCGGCGGTGACCGTCCCCGAGGGCACCGCCCTGGCCGACCGGATCGCCGCCGACGCCACCGCGCGGCTCAAGGCCGCCGGGCTCGGCGGCGGCCCCGACGCGCGCAGGCTGCTGCCCGCTACCGGCCCGGACACCGACCACCTGCGGCTGCTCAAGCCCGTCACGCGCGAACTGGGCGGCCTGGCCGACGGGCTCAAGGACCTGACCGGGGTCGATCTCAACGCGATCCGCAAGACGGCGGCGCGGGGCGTGGCCGCGATGACCTTCCGGCTGTGCGCCGAGGCAGAGGGACGCCGGGCGTCGTGCTCCGGCCCGCAGCCGCTGCTCAAACCCGCCTCCGCCGACGTGACCGGCGACGGCACCGCCGACGTCACCGTCGAGGTCGTCCCCATGTTCGAGCGCGGCGCCGACCTCTCCGCCGGGGCCGGGGTGTCGGTGCGCCGCGCCGCGTCCAGCGAGACCAAGGGCGGCCCGCTGAAGGCCCAGGTGTGGGCCGAGTACGACCTGCCCGGCACGTCCGGAGCACGCCTGTCGGTCGGCTTCGACGGGCTCCACAGGGGCGGCTCGCTGTCCGCCGCCGACTGGGGCGTCTTCCGCGTGGCCAAGGCGGGGAGCGGCGTGTTCGACGTGCGCGCCGAGGTGAAGCGCTCCGGCCCGGCGGCCTCGACGGCGACCGTCGCCGCCGTCACCACCATGCGCGGCGACACACCGGTCGGCGCGACCGTGGCCAGCCTGGCCCAGCGGCCCGCGCCCACGCGGACGACCGCCCGGGCCCGGCTCGACCTCGCCCGGCTGGAGAGCACGATCACCCTCCGCTCGGAGGGCGGCGGACGCCTCGACGCGCTGGTGGTGAACGACCGGCGGGGGGCCGCGCCGTACCAGGAGCAGGTGACCCAGCTCAGCGTGAGCCGGGTGCCCGACCGGCTGACGGCCAGGCTCGGCCGTCCGGACAAGAGCGGCGCGGCGGAGGTCAGGCTCACCGGCTCGGCCCGCATCCCCTCGGCGAAGCTGCACAACTACGTCTTCCGCGGCGGACGGCCGGTCAAGGTCGCGAGCATCGGCATGACCGGCCTGCCCACCGACTTCCGCGCGCGCTACGACCCGGGCGGCGGCCGGAACCAGGGGCTGACCACCGAGACCGGCTCGGGCCGCGCCACGTCCGCCGACGTCGTCTACTACGACCAGGCGGCGGCCCGCACGGTGTTCACCGCCACCCTCAACGGGCTGCCCGCACGCGTGCGGCTGATCCACGACGCCGCCGCGCGCACCGTCACGCAGCGGTCCAGCTCCCGGATAGGCGGCTTCGCCGCCGTGCTGCAGCGCAACGGCGGCGCGGTCGCCACCCCCGACGGCGGCCACCTCACCATGATCAAGAGGGGCGACCGGCTGGGCGTCTCCGGCCGGATGAACGGCCTGTCCGGGTTCGAGGCCCGCTACGGCGACCGCCCGGAGGCCGCGCTGCGGCTCGGCCCGGACGGGGGACCGGGCGGCGGGGCGTTCGTCGCCGCGGCCGACATCGACGGAACGCACCTGACCCGGATAGAGCTGTCCAACACCCCCGCCGGCGTCCGCGTGCGGCTCGACCCGGCCGCCAGGAAGACCGAGTACACCGCGAGCGGGGCGATCTCCCGGCTGCGCGTCGCCTACACCGGCAGTCGCGGGGGCCCCACCATCGACGCCACCCTGCACGGCGTCCGGTCCCGCGTCGAGACCTCCTGGCAGATGGGCGAGCGGACGGTGGCCCACCTGTCCACGGACCAGCGGCTCGCCAAGGCCGACATCTTCGTCAGCAGGACCCCGGTGACCAAGGTCGCCCCCACGTCGGGGGAGGACCTCTCGATCACCGTCCAGGGGGTCCGCCGCGCGATCACCGTCACCGCCGACGTGCCGCGCCGCCGTCTGGACTGGAACGCCGACGAGCCGGTCGACTCGGTCACCGCGCTGGCCCGCGTCAAGTCGCAGGGCCGCTACTTCCGCGCCGCCGCCGAGGTCCGAGACGTGCCCGCCCGCTTCGAGGCCACCTGGAGCCCAGGCTCCTACCGGTTCCGCGGCGTGAGCGGCCCGATCGGCGCGGCCACCATGGCGATCACCAACCACGACGGCGCGAAGGCCCCGACCGGGCCGCACCTGGCCGCCCACTACCGCCAGTCCGACCAGAACCTCGACGCCAGCGTCCGCATCGACGGCCTGTCCGAAGCCGAGCTGAAGGGCGCGGGAGGCGACATGTCCGCCGTGCTGAAGGGCCGCAAACAGCGGGTCGCGCTGGACGCGGACGTCACGCTCGCCGGTGACCTGCGCTTCGGCGCGCTCGGCACGGTCGGCCCCATCCCCGGCGACCTAACCGTGACCGCCGGGCCCGGCGGAATCGTCACCTACGACACCGGGGGCGCGCGCCTCGACCTGGCCGCGCGGATCTGGCTGGGCAAGGCCGCCGCGCTGTCCGGCGGCGACACCGCGATCCCCGGCTTCGCCAGCGGTGTGTCCCTCATCGACATCCGGTGCACGCCCGGCGCCCCCGGCTGCGCCTCCGACGCCGGGGCGTTCTGCACGACCGATCGCGGCTGCTTCGGCGTGGAGGGGCACATCCGGCTGACCGGCCTTCCCGCCAAGCTCACCGTGGACCCGGCCAAGCGGACGTTCTCCTTCGCCGGGTTCAGGCCCCGCGACCGGAAGCTCGGGGTCTATCTGGCGGGCTCCGTGGTGACGCCCACGCCGTTCCGGGCGCGTGCCGTACTCGACGGCCTGCCGGAGTCGATCACCAGCATGGCCGTCGGCCCGTTCGAGGTCGCCCCCGGCAAGGACGCCGACGGCCGGAACGCGAGCGTGGTGCGGGCCGGGTACCGGATCGAACCCCCCGCCACGCTCACCTCGCTGCGCGCGACGGCCGAGGTGGACACCGGCGGCCCCGGCGGGACACCGGGGACACCGGGAACACCGGGAACACCGGGAACACTGCGCGGCGAGGTCGAGATGAACCCCGTTCCCGCGTCGGCGTCCGTCACGGGCGTCTACGGTAAGAAGACCGGTATCGCGGTGCGCAACTCCTCCGCCATCAGGAAACTGGTGGCCCGGGTGACCTCCGCGCCGCGCGGGGCGCGCCCCGGCACCGCCCTGGTCAGGTTCACCGACGTGCCCGCGTCGCTCGACCTCGCCTCCGACATCCCGGACACCGGCCTGCGGATGCCGACCTTCTCGTACAAGGCCGCGGCGGGCACGCTCGACGGGCTGTTCGCCGTCCAGGGCTCGCTGGTCGAGCAGTTCTGGCGGCCCACCGGGGGCCGCCTGCTGGACGCCTCGGTCGGCGTCACCGACCTCGCGGCCGACACCAAGGTCCGGCTCAACGCCGACCACTCGACCGAGGTGATCTCCAGCCCGACGCCCACCGGGAGGCTTCAGGTCCACGCGGGCCTGTCGGTCGAACCGGTGCGCCGCCAGCCGATCTCCGCGCAGGAGGAGGTCCCCTACACCGGCGGATTCCTCGACCTGCGGATGAAGGGGCACTTCGGCCTCGGCCGCAGCGCCATCGGCGACCTGTCGCTGGGCATCTCCGGCGTCTCCTGGATGAAGATCAGCCCCGGGCGGATCCCGTTCGGCATGACCGCGCACCGGGCGCTCGGCTACCTGTTCCCTGGGTTCGAGGGCCGCTACCGCCGTGTCGACATCGGCGCGCGGGACGTCGCCCTGCGGCCCGACGTCAACGTGAACCTGCGGATCGAGAAGGGCCTCGGCCGCGACGCGTTCTCCGACACGCTCCGCATCGGACCGGCCGACTCGTTGCGGTTCCGCCGCTACGACGGCACGCTGCGCCCGATCAGCGCCCGCCAGCGGCTCTCCGCGGGCCCCGCCGACCTCGCGTGCGTGACGATCAGCACCCGGCCGGGCCTGGTGCCCGGCGGCACCGGCGACGGCGGCATCACGCTGCGCGGCTCCGACGGCCCGCAGGTGGTCTCGCTCCTCGACCCCGGAGGTCAGGTCCAGGGATACGCCATCGACCTGCTCACCCGGTTCATGTCGCCCTATCGGGGCGCCGAGTGGAAGGTCTCCGGCGTCGATCCCGGCGGCTGCGGACGGCCCGGCGCCGCCAAGCCCAGGGCGGGCTCAGCCGAATGAGATGTGGGCGTAGTCGGCGACCGGGACGTAGCCGATCGCCTGGTAGATCGAGTTGGACGTCGGGTTGGACAGGTCGGTGAACAGCAGCACCTGTCCGACCCCCGTCCGCAGCGCCGCCTCGGAGGCCGCGTGGGTGACGGCGGCGCCGTAGCCCCGGCGGCGGTGGGCGGGCGGGGTGTAGACGATCGCGATCCGCGCGGCGCCCGCGACCGGCGGGGTGAACCCGGCCAGCGCCACCGGCCGCCCGCCGCACTCCCACAGGATCAGCTCGCCGCGCTCGATCCCGAGGCGCACCCCCGGGGCGGGGTCGTCGCCGGGGTGGTCGGGATGCGACTCGTCGAGGAACTCGCGGTACCACCCGGCGACCAGGTCGAGATCGGCGGGCCCGGCAGGTCGCGCCGTGCCGTCGGCGGCGGGCGGGCGCGGTGCGCCGAGCCGATACAGGCGCTGGGCCATGCGCCCGGACTCCGGCCGCGACCAGGCCCGCCGGAAGATCTCCGCCGTGGCCAGCGGCCCGGTCACCCCGGGCACCTCACGCCCGTCCAGCGCCCCGGCCAGGGCGGTGACCGCCTCGGCGGGGGCGTCGGTGACCACGATCGGGTAGTTCGGGGTCTGCACGACGACGCCCCGGACCTCCGGCCCGTCCGGCAGCCAGCCCAGCACGCCGCCAGCGGGCGCCTGGCCGAGCCGCAGCCGCAGCAGCAGCGTCAAAGGCACCGTGTTGGCGGCCGGATCACGGCGCAGCCACGTCTCGGCCTGCGGGGGGAACGTCGTGATGTCAGCGCAGAATGCCCATTCCACCGGACCAGCGTACTGCCGGGGCAGCGGACGACCTCGGTGCGGCACTACCATCTCGACTGCGCCGAGATGCGGTAGGTGTGGTGGTCGGCAACGGAACGGTAGGGATGGACGAGCGCGAACGGGGAGGGCTGCCGACAGGGCTGGGCAAGCTGTTCGCCGATGGCGGCACGGGCAGGTCCCTCGCGGTCGATCTTCCTCCGGGGGGCCTCGTGTGGCCTGACCCCGGATACGCTCCCGGCCGGTCCTGCGCGCAGCCGGCATTCTGGATCAGCGACGAGCCGGGCTCCGGCGAGCTCTGGGCCGCGCTGCGGGCCGAGCACGCCCACTCGGGTCTGTGGCCGGTGCTGCTTGAGGAGTCCGTGCAGCCGTGGGCGGCCGGGCAGATCGCGCCCGACGTCCCCGAGGAGATCGACAACTACAAGCCCGCCCAGTTCATGGCCGAGGTGTGGGAGGACTGGTGCGAACTCGCGCACCCCGACCAGATCGAGGACCTCGCCCCGTTCGGCGACCGGTGTCCCGGGCTGGCGGCGCCCGGCCGTCCGATGGCCCCGGCCGAGCAGGTCGCCGACTGGTACGCGGGCGTGCTGGCCGAGCGCGGCATGCCGCTGGGCCTCGCGGCGGTCCGGCGCGGGGCCGACGCGCTGGCGGTGATGGGCTGGCAGGGGGCGCTGCACCACAACGAGTGGACGCCGCCGCTGGCCGCCGTGGTGCGGAGCTGGGAGGAGCGCTTCGGCGCGCGCGTGGTCGCCGTCGGCTTCAACACCCTGGAGCTGAGCGTGGCCGCGCCGCCGACCACCTACGAGCACACGTTGCACGTCGCGGCCGAGCACTGGGCGTTCTGCCCGGACAGCATCGTCCAGGGTCCCGGCACGCTGGAGGAGTACGCCGAGCAGATCGCCGGGGTCAACGCCTGGTCCTTCTGGTGGGACTGAGTCTTCGAGGCTCTTTCAGTCGAGGACGCGGCCGACCATCCGCGCGTACATCCGCCCCGGGCTCGGCACCGTCGGCGGGGCCAGGAACCCCGGCAGGACGGGCAGGCCCACCGCGAACGGCTCCAGCAGCCCGTAGACGGCGGCGGCGTCCGGCGGGCGGTCCTCCGGCCGCTTCTCCAGCAGCGCGGCGACGAGCGCGGCCAGGCCGGGCGGCACACCGTCCACCGGGGGCGGCGGGTGGTTCACGTGCGCGTCGAGCACCGAGTAGTCGGTCGGCCCGGTGAACACCGGCCGCCCGCTGAGCGTCTCGTGCAGCACGCACCCGAGCGCGTAGAGGTCGCTGCGCGCGCTCGCCACGCCGTGACGGATCTGCTCGGGCGCCATGTACGCCGGAGTGCCCAGGATCTGCCCGATCCGGGTGAACGGCGCCGCGCCCGCCTCCCGCAGCACGGCGAGCCCGAAGTCGAGCACCTTGACGCTGCCGTCGGGGCACAGCATCAGATTGTTCGGCTTCAGGTCGCGGTGGCAGATCGACAGCGCGTGCGCCGCCGACAGCACCGCGCACGCCTGCGCGGCGATCGCCGCGGCCCACGGCACCGGCAGCGGGCCGTGCTCGCTGATCACGTCGGCCACGGTCACGCCGTCGATGAACTGCATCACCTGGAACAGCCGCTGGTCGTGCGCGCCGAAGTCGAACAGCACGGGCGCCCCCGGATGCTCCAGCCGGGCCAGGATGCGCGCCTCCCGGATGAATCGCTGCTCAAGCTCCGCGTCGTGCTCGGCGGGCACCCGCAGCAGCTTGACCGCGACCTTGCGGTCGAGGTGCCGGTCGTGTCCTCCGTAGACCGCGCCCATGCCGCCCTGCCCGAGCGGGAGGTCGGCGAGGACGTAGCGGTCGGCGATGACCATCGCACCCCTTCTGCGGGACGTTCGGGAGGGCTACGCCCCTTTGTCGCACGGCCGGAGGTGACCGTCGGCCAGCCCTTCGAAGCCTAGCCGGATCAAGGCCTCGCCCAGCGCGGCCGTCTCGCGCAGGCGATCTCCCAGGGCGACCAGTTCCCGGAACGCGCCGCCGTACGCGCGCTGTTCCTCCAGCGGCAGGCGCGGGATGCGGACGCGCCGGGCGTCGGCCCTGCTGGAGGCGGGATGCACCCGCGAGGACGTGGCGGCGGCCGACACCCCCGCGAAGCGCAGGAACCCCGCCACGAAGTCGGGGTCGAGCCCGGCCGGGTCCACCCGGTAGGCGGTGAGCTGCGGCCCGAGCGCCGCGCCCGCGCCGTCGCCAGGTCCGGTCACCCGGACCACGCCCGTGGGGGACGTCACGATGTCACCGGCGGCGAGCGGCACCAGCGCCGCGTCGGCCCAGGTGCGCCCGGTCGGCGGGCCCCCGGCCGCCAGGTCGTCGCCGGTCAGCACCAGCAGGTCGCCCTGCCCCATGGGGACCTTGAACGGGGCCTGGTAGACCGTGATCAGGCCCTCCTTGACCAGCTCGGCGACGCTCGTCATCAGCGGCTCGCGCTCCTCGCCCGACGGTCGCAGCGCGGGCGGTCCCGCCGACAGCGCCGCCAGCACCGTGCCGAACGCCTCGCGCGCGGCGGCGAACCCGCGGCCCAGCTCCTCGGCGCCCCGGCGCGGGCGGTGCCGCGCGGGGCTGAGGTCCACCTCGTCGTCCAGCAGGTCGATGATCCGGACCGTGCGGCCTGGCTCGGCCTCCTTGCCCGCCGTGCCGTTCGCGAAGGCGGGCCAGGCGGCCTCCACGGCCGCGAGGTCGTCGCCCGCGTCCATCATCAGCAGCAGGGACGGCGGGCGCTCACCGGGCGCGGGACGGCGCAGCAGCCACAGGTCGGGGCCGCCCGGCGAACCGGCGGGGGAGAGGGACACCACGCCGCGCAGCGCTCCGACGCGCAGCAGGTTGCCCCGGATGCGCCGGCCCGGACGGCGGCTCGCGGCGGCGGGCGGCATCAGGATGGCGACCGTGCCGCCGGGCCGTACCCTGGCCAGGCAGTGCTGCACCCAGGCCAGCTCCGACTCGCCGCGCGGTGGCAGGCCGTACTCCCAGCGCGGGTCGCCGGTGAGCTCGTCGAACCCCCAGGCGCGCTCGTTGAACGGCGGGTGGCACACCACGGCGTCGGCATTGGTCGCCCCGAACCCGTCCCGCGTGAGCGCATCTCCTGCAATGATCTCTGCGTGGGCTCCGCGCAACAGCAGGCGGACGGCCGCGATAGCCGCGGCCGTCTCGTTGATCTCCTGCCCGAGCACCCGCGGATGATCTCCCGGCCGGGTCTCGGCGGCTTGATGCCCGTTCTTCGTGGAATTGTCGGTGTTTCTCCGGGGAAGTGTGGTCACGAGCAGGGTGCCGATGCCGCACGCGGGGTCGAGCACCGTGCGGGTGTCCGGCCCGGCCACCAGCCGGGTCATCAGCGCCGCGTAGTCGCCGCGCGTGACGTCGAGCGCTCGCGAGTGGGCCTCCACGTAACGCTCGACGATCAGCTCGAACGCGTCCGCCGGGCCGTGTTCCCCGGCCAGCTCGGCCACCAGCCGGGCCACGTGCGGGCCGGGCTCCGCGCCGCCGAACGCCGGAACGTCGCGGGTCGCCGCGGCCACCGCCGCCGGCAGGCCGGTCAGCGCGGGGTCTCGCGCCAGGCGCCGCCATCCGGCCGGATCCCGGTGCAGGAACAGCAGCAGGATGCCCGCCCGGCCGACCAGCTCGGGCAGGCTGAGATCGTCGCCCGCGCCGCGCAGCGACTGCCAGACCCGGTCGCCGAGCGACACCTCGAACGTCTTGCCGTTCTTGCGCAGCCAGTCCTCGACCTCGCGCAGCGAGAAGAGCGGACTGGCCGCGGTGCCGCCGACCGGGCGCGGGAAGTCGTCATAGCGGCGACGCCAGTTGCTCACCGCGGCACGCCCCACATCGGCGAGCCGGGCTATGTCGCCCGCGTTGACGGTAGCGTCGCTGCCCATGGTCGCCAGACTAGTTCAACCTGTCCCATCGGTCTACGACTCTTTTGCTTGTGAAGTGACTCAACCAATGATTAACTACTAACATGGCACACACGCTGCGCTACGCCGCTGCCTCCGACGTCGGCCGCCGCCGTGAGCAGAACGAGGACTCGGCCTACGCCAGTCCCCGGGTGCTCGCCGTGGCCGATGGGATGGGCGGATATGCCCACGGCGAGGTCGCCAGCACCGTCGCGATCACCGCTGTGGCGGCGATGGACGGCGGGCTTCCCACCGACGGCGTCGACCTCCACGCGACCATGCGGACGCTCGTGAAAGAGGTCAACCACACCATCGGCGAGATGACCGAGAACGACCCCGGCCTGCGCGGAATGGGCACCACGCTCACCGCCATGCTCTGGGAGGGCGGCAACTTCGCCCTCGCCCACATCGGCGATTCGCGGGCCTACCTGCTCAGAGACGGCGCGCTCTACCAGATCACCCACGACCACACGCTGGTCCAGACGCTGGTGGACGACGGCAGGATCACCCCCGAGCAGGCGTCGGTCCACCCGCGCCGCTCGATGCTGCTGCGCGTGCTCGAAGGCACCGGCGACGGCGACCCCGACGTGCGCGTTCGCGAGGGCGAGCCGGGCGACCGCTACCTGCTGTGCTCCGACGGGCTCACCGCGGTCGTCGGCCCCGACACGCTGCACGAGGTGATGTCCGGCCTCGACGACCTCGCCGAGGTCGCCGCCCGGCTGATCGAACTGGCCAACGAGGGCGGCGGCCCCGACAACATCTCATGCGTGGTGGCCGACTTCGTCGAAGTGCCCGACTCCGAGGTGTACGACCTGACCGGCGTCACGGTGGGCGCGGCCGCGGCGGCGCGGCCCCCCGCCTGACCCTGGTCCGTCCGGTTCAGCGGTTCGTCCGGTTCGGCGGGGTCAGAACGCTTCGAGGGCTTCGAGCGCCCTGAACACCCCCGCCGCGACCTCCTCGGGTCGCGATTCGGCGACGTCGAACGTCAGGTCGGCCACGCGTGCCATCATCGGCCCCCGGCCGGCCCGCTGCTTGGCCAGCATCGCCCTCAGGTCGGCCTCGAAGTGCGGGCGATGCCGGCCGGACAGCATCCGCTCGGCCAGCACCGCGTCCGGGGCGTCCAGCCAGATCACCAGCACCGGCCCGAGCAGGGCGGGGGTGTCCGGCGAGTCCATCGTGCTGGCCGCCGCCGCGATCACGGACGGCGGGTCGTCGGTCAGCGACTCGCGCAGATGCTCGAACTCCCGCTTGTGCAGGACCTCCGCACCCATCCGCTCGACCGTCTCGGCCGCGGTCATTCCGTAGCGGGCCTCCATGTCGGGATCGCTGTCGCGCAGCGTGCGGTGCAGCCGCTCGGCGATGAGGGTCGCCACCGTCGTCTTTCCCGAACCCATGAGCCCGATCACGACGATGGGCGTGTCGGTGGCGGCCTGTCCGGTGGGGGACTCGGCCGGGGGCGTCGTCAAACTCCGTCACCTCCGGGGTGGGTCGTGGGGTGGGTGTCATTCTCCTGCCCGGTAAGGGGCGGTTCAGCGCGGGGGTGACGTTTGAGATCCGCCTGACGGATAGAAGGCAATGCGTTGGCTGGAAGGAGACAACCCCATGACCATCGCCGGGAGCATCATCCTCATCATGCTGGGTGCCATCCTCACCTGGGCGGTCGAGTTCGAGTTGGCGGGCGTCGACATCAACGTGGTCGGCGTGATCTTGATGGTGGGCGGCGTGGCCGGACTGCTGTTCGGGCTGTACCGGATCCAGCAGGCCCGCCGTACCGTCGTGGCCACCACCCACCATGAGGCGCCCACGACGCGACGCGTGTACGAGGAGCGTCGCCACGACGACCCCATGGTGTGACGGTTCAATGCCCCCACCTCCCACTGACCGGCGCCGTCGCCGGCGTGCCGTAGACCGCTATCTCACCAAACTGATCGCGGGCGCTCTGGAGCGGCAGGCGCGCAGGAGGCGATCGAAGTGTGCCCGGAGAGTGGAGGGGTTGGCGCTGTCCTCGGCTGAGTGCGCAGCCGAGGACAGCGTCCAGCCGCCGCTGGCGGCCTCGGGCCGCCGGGATGTCCGGGGCAGGTGGCTGGCGGGGGGCCTCGGCGAGGCGCGGCCGGGAAGGTGGCGTGCGCGCCCCGCCGAGGCGGTCAGGTCATCCACGCCCCGCTGCCACGCCAGCTCATCGCTAGAGGTCCCACGCGTCACCCGAAACGGTCGTCGTCGCCCCGTCACGGCGATGCGCGGTCAGCACCGTCGCGCCGTACAGGTACTCCGCCCCGGACATGGACGGCATGATCCGCGCGAACCGCACCCGGCCACGCCCGTCCGGGAAGGTGGCCAGCGCCGCCAGCATGTCCGCCGCCGCGACGGCTGCCGAACCGGTCACACCAGCAGAACTGCTCTTCCCCGCATCCACCTTCCAGGAAGCGAGTACATCGTCGTCTTGCTCGATCTCCATCAAATCGGGCATGCCGGATTCCGGCACAGGGATAAGATCTCCCACGGGTCGCAGCTCCTATCTGCGGTCAAGGAACCCGTCGAGCGTTCGTAGCGTCCCGGCGGGTTCCGCCTTTTCAAGGCATGAGGTGACCGTAAATCGAGCCCGTGAAAGTGTCATTGGTACTTTCCGAGGAGATCTCTCGGAAGTCTCAACGAGAGTGAACGGCGCTGGTCAGTAAGGCATTTTGACGACGTCGGCGAGTGCGCGCATTTCTTCCGTAAGGGTCCGCCTGCGACTGATCACGCGTGTAAGGATGTCCTTCGCGTAATGTTGCACAGAGATCCACTCCGGTGAAGCCTGTGACAATTTCATCAAAACGCCCAGCGCTTCACTGGTGCGCCGAGTGGAGACCAGAGCGTTTGCCACGTCCAGATGGTGCCGGTTCCTCCCTGCGGCCTTTGCCAACAGAAGCTGTTCCGGTATCTGCTCGGCGATTTTTAGTACTTTGTCGGGCCTGTCCTGAATGGTGGCATTCTCTGCGCGTTGCATGGCGACCGTTGATGGCCCAAATGTCCGTGCCGTACTGGTGTCGGCGAGAATCTCATGGCCGATTCTCGCGGCGGCAGCGCGGGCCAGCTTGAGCATGTCTTCGGCCTCGCCCTCCCGATTGTCGCGAATCGCGGCGGCGGAGGCGAACAGCAGGAGTTGTCCCCACGCGCTCAGTTCGCCCGCAGTCGCGCGGCTGAAGCGAGGTTCGATCTCATCAGCCCAGGTCGTGGTTATGGAGCGAGCTTCGTCGAGGAGGCCGCGCCGGAGATGCAACCACGCCATGGTGCTCACCGCTGCGGCGGCGTCGAGTCTGTTGTCCGCCGTGTCGAGAGCGAGTTGAAGCGTCACGTCGGCGGTGCTGTACTGCCGGGTCTGAACGAAGAACCATCCGGCGAAGTTGAGCAGTTGCGAGCGAATGGCCCGTCCGGAGCCGTTGAGGGCATCGGCGTCCCGCAGTAGATACGGCAGGGTCTGGGAGACTTCAGCGTATTGGTGCACAGCCATAAGTGGCTTGAGCGCGTCGAACGCGGCTCGAACGCCCTCACTGGTCGGTGCTTCTGTGGGCTGTTCTATGCGGCCCACAAGTGCGCGTTTCGTCGCATCCCATATCTCTATATGGGCTGAGAGATCATTCTCCTCTTCGCCTTGGGAGGGGCCGATGAGGCTCATGGTGGGAACGCGAAGAGCGGCGGCCAGGCGGCGAACCGTCTCCAGCCGTGTGTCCTGAACGACACCTTGTTCGATCTTCCTTACCAGGCTGACCGAAATGTCGGCTAGGTCGGCGAGTTCCTTCTGGGTGAGTCCTCGTCGCTTTCTTGCGGTCTGGAGTCGGGCGGCGAGTTCCATGGTTTTGTAGCCTTCAGGCATAGCCCAGCCCTTCTGGAGTCCCCAATGACTTCAGGTTACGGCGCAAGGCTTTATTTGTGCACCACGCTCGCAGGAACGGTCGGTACCAATATGCGCGATTTAGGCGGCCCTGGTCATCGCTGTCTCCCTGCTGCCGCGCGTCCGCAGTCGTTACGGCGCCTGCCACTTCCCCGCATGACCGGGTGGCAGGCGAGGGCGTGGGCGTCGGGCGTAGCCCGACACCAGGAAGATCGTCCGAGCGCAGCGAGGGCCGTTGGGTACGGACCGCCGATCTGGCGGCCGTACGGAGAGGTCAATGGGGGTGGGGGAGTCGTCAGCGAAGGTGGTGGACGGCTTCGCGGATGGCGGTGCGGTCGATGCCCGCGTCGCGGAGTTGTTCCTTCGGGGTGGCCGAGCCTGGCATGTGGCGGACGGCGAGCTTGATGACGCGGGGGCCGAGGTCGCTGACCGCCGACAGGACCGCCTCGCCGAGGCCGCCCTCGGGCCAGTGGTCCTCGACGGTGATCAGGTTGCCCGTGGTGGTGGCCGCCGAGCGCAGGGCCTCCACGTCCAGGGGCTTGATCGAGTAGAGGTCGATCACGCCGACCCGGGTGCCCTCCTCGGCCAGTTCGTCGGCCGCGGCCAGGGCCTCGTGGACGGTGACCCCCGTGGCCACGATCGTCGCCAGGTCCTCCGGGGAGCTGCGCAGGACGCGGCAGCCGCCGATCGCGAACTCCTCGTCGGGGTCGTAGATCACCGGGGTCGTCCCACGGGTGGTCCGCAGGTAGCCGACACCGGGGATGTCCGCCATCGCGGCCACCAGTTTGGCCGTCTGGTTGGCGTCGCAGGGGGAGAGCACCGTGCTGCCGTGGACGGTGCGCATCATCGCCAGGTCCTCAAGGCCCATCTGCGACGGGCCGTCCTGGCCGATCTCGACGCCCGCGTGGGAGCCGACGAGCCGGATGTCGGCCTGGCTGATCGCCGCCATCCGGATGAAGTCCGCGGCCCTGGTCAGGAACGCGGCGAACGTCGTCGCGAACGGCACCCAGCCGCGTACCTGCATGCCGACCGCCGCCGCGATCATCTGCTGTTCGGCGATGTAGAACTCGAAGAACCGCTCGGGGTGGGTGTCGGCGAACACCTGGGCCTTGGTGGAGTCGGCGACCTCGCCGTCCAGGGCCACCACGTCGCCGCGCGCCGAGCCGAGCGCCGCGAGGGTCTCGCCGAAGGCGGTGCGGGTGGCGACCTCGTCCCCGACAGTGAAGTGCGGGAGTTTGAGCGGATTGTGGGGGACTCCATTGGGTTCACGCGCCGGATCCGGCTTCGTCACCTCGACGCGGATGGTCTCGCGTTCGCCGCCCAGCTCCCCGATGGCGCGTTCGGGGTCGGCGAGCGGCTTGCCGTGCGCCCCCTCGCGGTCCTCGACGGCGGACACGCCCTCGCCCTTCCTGGTCCGCGCCAGGATCGCGGTGGGCCGTCTGCGCATGTTGCGGGCGTCGTTGAGGGCGTAGTCGATCTGTCCGGGGTCGTGCCCGTCGATCTCCACGGTGTGCCAGCCGAACGCACACAGCCTGCGGGCGTACGCGCCGGTGTCCCACCCGTGCCGGGTCGGCCCGTGCTGGCCGAGACGGTTCACGTCGACGATGGCGGTGAGATTGCCGAGTCCCTCATATCCCGCCTGCTCAACGGCCTCCCACATGGACCCTTCGGCCAGCTCGCCGTCCCCGCACAGCACCCACACGTGGTACGGCAGGTGATCCAGCCTTCGTCCCGCGATGGCCACGCCCACCCCCACGGGCAGTCCTTGGCCGAGCGAGCCGGTGGCCACGTCCACCCACGGCAGCCTGGGGGTCGGATGGCCCTCCAACCGGCTGCCACGCTTCCGGAACGACAGCAACTCCTCGTCGGTGATGGCCCCGGCCGCCTTGTAGAGCGCGTACAGCAGCGGGGACGCGTGGCCCTTGGAGAAGATCAGGTGGTCGTTGGCCGGGGAATCCGGGTGGTCGAAGTCATAGCGGAGGTGGCAGGCGAACAGCACGGCCATGAGGTCGGCGGCGGACATCGAGGAGGTCGGATGCCCGGATCCGGCGGTGGAGGAGGCCCGTACGGCGTCCACGCGCAGTTGCGTCGCGAGGTCGGCCAGGTAGCGGAGATCGCGTTCGGGCATGATGACTCCCTTCGTCTCTGCACTGACTCCCCGACTACCCGACCCGCCTAGCGGAAACCTGGCGGCGGCGACGGCGTATGAGCGCCGATCCCACGACGGCGGCGGCCCCGGCGGCGGCTCCGGCGGCGGCCGACACCCATACGGGGATGCTCCGATACCGCGCCTTCCCCCGGTCTCGTGCGGCGCCGCCGCGGGCGAGGTAGCGGTCCACCACGGCGGGGGCCACCCGCTGGGCGATCAGGGTCGCGGCGGTGGAGGCGCCGACCCGGTGCTCCTTGCGCTCGGGGTGCAGCGCGGCGAAGACCATGGCCTCGGCGACGGCGTCCGGACGGTGGACGGCCGAGCCGTCCTGGTCGTCCGTGGGAGCCGGAGCCGGGAACCGGACCGTTGTGATCTTGAGGGCGCTGCCCTCTTCGAGGAGTTCCGTCCTGATCGACTCGGTCATGCCGCTGATCGCGTGCTCCGCCCCGCAGTACGCGGACCTGAGCGGCACGCCCCGATACGACAGCGTCGATCCGGCCTGCACGATCACGCCGTGCCCGCGCGGGCGCATCAGGTCGAGTGCCACGCGGGTGCCCCACGCGCAGCCGAGATACGCCTCATCCGTGACCCGCTCGAACTCCCGGGGGTCCATGTCGGCGAAGCGCGCGGCCTCCGTGGGGAACGTCACATTGATCCACACGTCGATCGGGCCCAGATCGGCCTCGATCCGCTCGGCGGCCGTCCTGACCTGCGCCAGGTCGGACGGGTCGGCCTCGTAGACCATGCCGCTGCCGCCCGCCGCGCCCACCTCCACGGCGGCGGTGGCGAGGCCCGCCGACTCCCCGGCGATCAGTCCGACGTGCGCGCCCTCCTGGCCGAGCCGTCCGCCCACGGCACGGCCGACGGCGCCGTCGGCGCCGGTCACCACGACGACCTTGCCGACCAGCGCGTCCCTGCGCTCGGGGGATCTCGCGAAGGGCTGCTCCGGCCGGGTGTCGCCGCCGGTGTCATGCCAACCCGTGTCATTCCAGCCGTTGTCATGCCAGGTGTCGCTATTCCAGTCCGGCACTGCCGTCCCCCTCTTGCTCGCGCGCGGACTGCCGGTGCACGGCGAGCCAGATGTCGATGATGGTCACCACGGCGACGACCGCCATCACGATCGTCAGCCAGTAGATGTGCGCCACCACGCCGAGCACGCCCACAGCCGCCGCGAACAGCAGGAAGAACGAGCCGATCCGGATGTGCACCACGTCCCGCGGTGTGGATGGAACGGCCGGCTTCTCGCGTCGCGTCATCTCCACCTCCTCTGTCGTACAGCGGAGAGTGTCCCGTACCCAGCGCGGGTGCTCTCATGCCCCGCGAGCAGGGTGAGCGCGGCTTCGAGCACGCCGTCCACGCTGGTGGCGGGGTCGTCCACCCGCAGGCACGGCGTGCCGTACGCCTCGGCCAGCCGGGCGATGCCCGCGCTGCCGCACACCACCAGCCGGGCCCCGGCCACCACGGCGCAGAGCTGCCGCATCGACGTACGGCCCGTCAGGACGGCATGCGGCGGCAGGAAGCTCTGCGCGGCGACCCGCGTGGCGACGAGACGGTCCGACCGGCCGCCGGTCACCACCACCTGACCGCCCTTCCCGGCCACCACATCGGCCACCAGCGCGAAACGGTGCTCGGGCCGGCGGCCTCGGTCACCATGGTGAGCAGAGCGCCCGGAGCGTCCAGAGTGCGCAGCGTGCGCAGAGTACGCGGAGTGCCGGAAGCGTCCGCCCTGGCCGGGATGGACGACGACGGCCCCCTTGGCCTGGTTGCGGCACAACGGAATGGGCAGGGCGATGTTGCCGGGGTCGGCGGCCACGCCGTACCACTCCAGGAGACGGCACCAGCGGAGAGCGTCGTCCGCCACGTCCTCGTCCCATTCGGGGCCGGTGAACCCGTCCGTGCCGCCGGACCGATGCCCCCACAGGTCGGCCGGACGCAGGTCGAGCAGCATCCGGTGCGTGCCGGGATCGGCGTCGCGCAGGTTGACGGCGAGGTCCGGCGGGCCGCCGGCCAAGGTGAGCGGGCGGCCGGGGTGCAGTGGGACAAAGCGCTCCACCGCACCGGTGAGCGCCGCGAGTTCCGCCAGCTCGGGCCGCGCGGCCAGCAGCACCCGCTGACCGGACCCGCGCAGCGCCCGCAGCGCCGGGACGGCCGCCAGCAGGGCCCCGAGACCGTCCCCGCACAGGACCAGCGCGCACGGACCGGAAGGCCCATCGGAGCCGGATGGGCGGACATGTAGCGAATGGCCTGGGGTGTCAACGACAAGTCGCATGGTCACTCCTGCGTGCGCCGCCGGAGGTCTTCCGGCATGGCGAAGACGACGAGAGTGCCTGCGTCCTAGACACGGGGCGTGAAACGCCTCGGCCACTGGTGTTCCCGATCTCCCGGCGTCGAACCCCGCCAAAGCCCGCCGCACGGGGCCCGCCGGTTTCGCGGCGCCGCGCAAGGGCAAGCGGAGGCCGTAGACGAGGGCTGTGAAGGGAGTCATGATGACAGACGAAGCCCCACAGTACGTCGCCGCCAGAATTCAGCGCGCGCTGGCCGAGGACACACGTACGCACGAATTGGGCATCCGCGTCGATGTTCGTGGGGATCAGCTCTACCTGCGCGGGCAGGTCACCGGCGAGGACCGCCGCCGGATGATCGCCGGGGTGGCTCATGAGGCCGCGCCCGATCTGACGGTCCACAACGAGGTCAGCGTGGTCGAGGTCCGTGACCCGGGAGAAGAGGAGACCCTGTGAGAGTGCGCATCGCCGCGGTCGGTGACATTCACATGAGCGAGGACCTGCGCGGCAGGTTTCGCGCCCGGCTCGACGGGATCGAGGAGCGGGCCGACGTCCTGCTGCTGGCCGGCGACCTCACCCGGCACGGCACCGCGGAGGAGGGGCGCGTGGTCGCCGACGAGTTCCGCGGCCTGCCGATCCCGGTGGTCGCGGTGCTCGGCAACCACGACTACCACTCCGACGCGGAGGAAGCGATCGCCGTGCTGCTGCGCGACTCGGGGATCACGGTGCTGAACGACAACGCCACGGTCATCGAGCGCGACGGCATGACGCTCGGCGTCGTCGGGGGAAAGGGCTTCGGCGGCGGGTTCGCCGGCAAGTGCGCCAGTGAGTTCGGCGAGCCGGAGACCAAGGCGTTCGTCCGCCATACCAAGGAGATCGCCGAACGCTGGCGGGTGGCACTGAAGGAGACCCAGGCCGATCACCGGGTGGTGCTCGCGCACTACTCACCCGTCAAGGACACCCTGGAGGGGGAGCCCAAGGAGATCTATCCGTTTCTCGGCAGCTACCTGCTGGCCGAGGCGGTCGACGCCGAGGGCGCCGACCTCATCCTGCACGGTCACGCCCACCTCGGTACCGAGAAGGGCGTGACGCCTGGCGGGATCCGGGTTCGTAACGTGGCGCTTCCGGTGCTCGGCCGAGCCTACGGCGTCTACCGCCTCGGGAAGGAGGAGACGCCGTAGGACGGACGGCCTGGGTGGCCGAGAGGTTCATCGCCCCTCGGCCTTATACGTTGAAGATGCTCACCCCGCCGGGGCCGACGAGGAATCCGAGGACGATGAGCACGACACCCCAGAGGATGTCGCGCCGGGCCAGGATCACGTAGATCCCGGCGATGACGAGTACGACTGCGATGATCCAAAGCAATGTGGCCATGGGCCCGCTACTGCCCCGGCGATTCAGCGCTTAACATCGCCGTCCTCCCGGTGGCGGTAAAGCGTGAGCAATGGCTGGGCGAACCAGAGCCAACCGCAGGCCAAGGCCACCGCCGCTCCGAAAAGCGTGGCCTGCCAGGAGTTGATGACGACCTCTGTGACCAGCGCGACCGCGCTGGTCATCGCCAGGGTGAGAAGCAGCGCGCCCGCGATTCCGAGCCCGTTGGCGTTGTGCAGCATCCGTTCCTTCAGCCCGGTGCGGAACAGCAGCCGGTGCTGGGCGGCGGGCGCGATGAAGCAGATGGAAGCGGCGGCGGCGGCCATCAGGGAGATGAAGAACAGCCATCGCCCGACGGTGTCCACCTTGGGGAAACCGGCGGCGAAGGGCAGCGTCAGCAGGAACGCGAACAGCACCTGCACCCCGGTGACCGCCACCCGCAGGCCCTGCAGTAACTCGGCCAGCTCACGGTTCACCCGTTCCTTGTGACTTTCATCCGGACCCGAATCCATCAGGTGTCCGGCATCGGCGTCTGCATCGGCCGTTCTGGCCGATAGTGGCTGGGTCATACGGCAGCGGCTACCCTGCGAGACCACGCTCATGTCTAGCCGCAGGTCGATCGGGTAGCGGATCATCATGGGCAGCCACAGCCATGAGGTCACCGATGCCATCCTTGAGACCCTCAAACGCGCCGGAACCGGCCTGAAAGACGCCGACGTCCGCTTCGCGCTCGCGGGCGGCTGCGCGGCCTACGCCCGCGGCGCGGCCCCCTCCCTGCACGACGTCGATTTCGTGCTGGTGCGGGAAGACGTCGACCCGGCCCTCGAAGCCCTCGCCAGGCTCGGCTTCCGCATCGTGCGCCCGCCGGAGGACTGGCTGGTCAAGGCGTATGACGAGCAGGGTCACCTGGTCGATCTCATCTTCCGCGTGGCCGACCGCGAGGTGACCCCCGACCTGATCAAACGGGCCGAGCCCCTGACGGCGTCGGCGGTCATCCTGCCCGTGCTGGACGCCACCGACCTGGTCATCTCCTGGCTCCTCCCGCTCTCCGAGCACAGTTGCGACTACGGTTCCCTGCTCCCGCAGGTCCGCGCCCTGCGCGAACAGGTCGACTGGAACCGCGTCGCCTCGGTCTCCGCCCCGTCCCCGTACGCGTCCACCTTCCTCACCCTCCTGGAACGCCTCGGCGTCCTCCGCGAGCCCGCCGTCGCCACCACCGAACCCCTCTGGCCCTGACCTTTCCCACCCCCAAAACCCGTACGAAGACCCCGCAACCGTCCTGTATCCTTGGTGACGCAGACGCGCCGCTAGCTCAGTTGGTCAGAGCAGCTGACTCTTAATCAGCGGGTCCGGGGTTCGAGTCCCTGGCGGCGCACCCGATGGAAACCCCGGCTCAGTGCACTGAGCCGGGGTTTCTCGGTTCTCGCAGGCTCTCCGTTGAGCCGGTGCCTAACGTTCACCCGGGGTGACAACGCCGGACTCGTACGCCAGCACCACGGCCTGCACCCGGTCGCGCAGCCCGAGCTTCGTCAGGATGCGTCCCACGTGGGTCTTGACCGTGGTCTCCGACAAGAACAACTCGGCCCCGATCTCGGCGTTGGACGCACCTCCTGCCAGGCTGAGGAAGACCTCACGTTCACGCTCCGTGAGCACGTTGAGCACGGCGTCCGGGTCGGTGTCGGCCTTCGCGACGAGCCGCCCGATGAGCCGGCGGGTCGTGGCGGGCGCGATGATCGAGTCGCCCCGGTGCACGTGCCGGATCGCGGCGATGATCTCCTCACCTGGCGCGTCCTTCAGCATGAACCCGCTCGCACCGGCGCGCAGCGCGGCCAGGGCGTGCTCGTCGAGATCGAACGTGGTCAACACCAGCACCTTCGGCGGGTCGTCCAGCCGCTGGATCTCCCTGGTGGCGATGACACCGTCCATTCGGGGCATCCGGATGTCCATAACCACCACGTCGATGTGCCGCGACTCCAGCGCCGAAAGGGCCGCCAGGCCGTCGACGGCCTCGGCGACCACCTCCATGTCGGGCTGGGACCTGACGACCATGGTCAGGCCGTTGCGCAGCAGCTCCTGATCGTCGACGATCATGATCCGGATGATGGGAGACTCCTCGGCTCATAAGGCAGGGTGGCCGACAGTTCGAAGCCGGCGCCGGAGCGTCTGCCGGCCTCCAAGGTGCCTCCCACCATGCTGAGGCGTTCGCGCATCCCGGTCAGCCCGACGCCGGCCTCTCCTGCGGGCGGCCCGGCGCCGTCGTTCGTGATGGTGATGTGCAGGCTGTCCGCGCGCCAGGCCAGCGTCATGCCGGCGGCGGCCGTCGCCCCCGCGTGCTTGATCACGTTGGTCAGTCCCTCTTGGATGACACGATAGGCGGTCAGGTCGACGGCGGGGCGCAGCGGCCGGGCGTCCCCGACCTCCTGTACGGCGAGCCGTACGCCTGTGTCGCGCACCTGGTCGAGTAGGTCGGAGAGATCGCCGAGGCCCGGTTGCGGAGTGGTGCCGCCGTCGGCGCGTAGCACGCCAAGGAGCCCGCGCATGTCGCGCAGGGCCTCGCGCCCGACCCCGGCGATGGTGGCGAACACACCCGCCCCGGGGGAGCCGGGATCGGACAGCCTGCCGCCTTCCGCCTGGCTGACCATGACGGCGAGCGAGTGGGACACCACGTCGTGCATCTCGCGGCTGATGCGGTCGCGCTCCGCCCGCGCCGCCTCTTGCCGCTCCCTCGCACGGTCGGCCTCCGCGCGCTCGGCCTTCGCTCTGAGCTCGGACAGGAACAACACCCGGATCCGGCTGAGGCGGCCCAGCGACCATAGGCACCCCGCCGCGGCGACCAGGCCGACCGACAGCCCGATCCGCCACGCGACCGGTTCGTAGGAGCCCGACGAGCCGCCCCATGAGGCCGGATTCCACAGACGCGCCAGGACCAGGGCCACACCCGTCAGGGCGACGGCCAGGCAGGCGAGGCTGGGCAGCAGGTCGAGCCGGCCGCAGACCGTGTAGAGCAGCAGCCCGAAGACCAGCGTGCTCGGCAGCAGCACCGCCGGATAGTAGGCGCCGCCCGGGTCATGCAGCGGCGGCAGGGCCACCAGCAGCAGCATCGCCGCGGCGGCCAGGCCGTACGCCATCAACGGGCGCAGCCGACGCGGAACGACGCACCCGTGCAGCACCAGCAGGCCGAGACCCGCGAGCAGGCGGAGCGGGAGAGGACTGTCCGAGACCCGGAGCAGGCTCAGCGAGACCAGGCCGAGCGGCAGGAGTAGCAGGACCGCGAGCAGGGCATCGGTGCTCACCTGATGCCGGTCGAGAAACGAGTCCACCGCGGCGTCGGAAGATGACGGGGACTCTCGCACGTCCACCATTATGGTCGGCGTGCGTGAACGAGGTGCCGGCGGCGGAAGAGGTACGCCAGCGCGGCCACCGCCAGAGCCGCACCCCACAGCGGCCACAACATCTCCGGCAGCCAGGCCCCCAGTTCGCCGTCCGCCCCCGCGGGGCCGACCTGCTCGCCGGTGAGCTTCTTGCGGACGTACATCAGTCCGGCGGAAGTGATGGGGAGGGAGAGGGCCAGTGCCGAGTAGGCCGGGAGCCTCGCCGGAATCGGACGCCCGCGCAGGAACGGCACCCAGCGCGGCCAGATCTCGCCCCACGGCCGGACCAAGCCGACGGTCAGGACCGCACCGATGAGAGCGAGCGTGCTGAGACCGGCGCCGATCGGGGTGATCTCGGCGATGTGGGCCAGGAACCGGTCGCTGATCCCGACGGGCACGCCCAGCAGCCAGCCGAAGCGGGTGACGGCGTAGACGACGGGGACGGCGACGGCGACGGCGGTCGCGTACTGCCCGACCCGTAGCGCGCCGGCGGCGCCACCGGGCCGCCCGGGCTCCGCGATCAGCGCGCGCGTCCCCAGGACCATCAGGCTGATGCCGGCCGCCACCAGGATGAGCAGGTTGACGCTCGGCCACGTGAGCATGGTCGCGATCATCGAGAACTCGGCCTGGCCGGCGAGCGCGGCGACCAGCATCACCGGCAGATACCCGGCGGTCATCATGATGCGCACGTCAGGCAGGAGCACCGCCAGGCCTGCGCCGACCGCGACGGCCACGACGGCGGGGGCCCGGCTGAGCGGACCTCTGACGGCGAGCACGGCGACGACGCCGGCCACCAGCGCCGACACCGCGAGCGTGACGCCGCCGGCCGCCGCTGGAAGAGGGTCGAGCAGGGTGTTGCCCACGCCCCCACGGCCGGCGTCGAAGGGATATGCGGGCCCGCCGATGGCCCAGAGCAGGCTGAGGGGCAGGTAGCCCACCGACCAGGCGGCGATGATCAGGGTCGGCGCGATCGCGGGGCGGTTCCGTGGGGGAGAGGTGTTCACCTGGCCCAATCTGCCGCCGCCGCGGTGCCCCGCACATCGTCACCGGGTCTCGCCAGGCTCCTCCGTAGGTCGCGACGGCGTCGTCCCGGAGGATGACGCTCGACCGTCCGGGACACCCCGGGGCCGCCCGGCCTCAGCATTGACATCTGATATATTAGAGTTTACGTTGCACATGCAAGGAGAGGGGCAGGCATGGGTCAAAGTCGAGTTGTCGTCATCGGCGGCGGTAACGCCGGCTTGTGTAGCGCGCTGGCCGCTCTCGACGGCGGGGCCGAGGTGACAGTGCTCGAAGCCGCGCCGGAGCCCGAGCGCGGTGGGAACTCCGGATTCACCGCGGGGGCCATGCGCTTCGCCTACGACGGCCGGGAGGACATCCTCCAGCTCGTCCCCGACCTGTCAGAGGGGCAGCTGGCGAACACCGACTTCGGCAGTTACCCGAAGGAGCAGTTCTTCGACGACATGGCACGGGTCACGCAGTACCGCTGCGACCCCGACCTGGTCGATCTGATGGTGAACAGCAGCTTCGACACGTTGAAGTGGATGCGCGACAAGGGCGTGCGGTTCCTGCCGATCTACGGCCGCCAGGCGTTCCAGGTGGACGGGAAGTTCACCTTCTGGGGAGGCCTGACGCTGGAGGTCAACGGCGGCGGCCCCGGGCTCGTCGACTCGCTGTTCGACGCGTTCGAGCTGGCGGGCGGCAAGGTCTTCTACGGCCACCGCGCCATCGGCCTCACCGAGGACGGCGGCAAGGTGACCGGCGTCGTGGTCAGGGCCGGCGGGGAGATCCGCACGATCTCCGCTGACGCCGTCATCCTGGCCTGCGGCGGATTCCAGGCCAACACCGAGTGGCGCACCCGCTACCTGGGACCGGGGTGGGAGTTCGCCAAGGTCCGCGGCACCCAGTTCGACGTGGGCGACGGGCACCGCATGGCGATGGACATCGGCGCCATGTCGTGGGGTAACTGGTCGGGCGCCCACGCGGTGGGCTGGGACAGCAACGCGCCCGCGTTCGGCGACCGTGTGGTCGGTGACGGCTTCCAGAAGCACAGCTATCCCTTCGGGATCATCGTCAACAGCCGCGGCGAGCGGTTCGTCGACGAGGGCGCGGACTTCCGGAACTACACCTACGCCAAGTACGGCCAGGAGGTCCTGCGCCAGCCGGGGCAGATCGCCTGGCAGGTCTTCGACAGCAAGGTGACCCATCTGCTGCGCGACGAGTACCGGATCCGGCAGGTCACGAAGATCGTGGCGCCGACTCTGGAAGAACTCGTCCAGCGGATGGACGGCATCGACGCGGAGCAGTTCCTGCGGACGGCCCGCGAGTACAACGCGGCGGTCGACCAGTCGGTCCCGTTCAACCCCAACGTCAAGGACGGCCGGGGCACCTCCGGGCTGGCGGTGCCGAAGTCGAACTGGGCCAACACGCTCGACTCGCCGCCGTACGAGGCCTACGCGGTGACGTGTGGAATCACATTCACCTTCGGCGGCCTGAAGATCGACACGTCGGCGCGCGTGATCGACGTCACCGGGCAGCCCATTCCCGGGCTGTACGCGTGCGGCGAGATCGTCGGCGGGATCTTCTACTTCAACTACCCGGGGGGCAGCGGGCTCACGGCGGGCTCGGTGTTCGGGCGGATCGCGGGTTCGGCGGCCTCGGGCGCGCTCGGCCGCTCCGCCGCGTCCTCAGTGAGCGCGTGAGGTGGCCGTGCCGGGCGGAGTGATCGTTACTGGTGCGGGTGGGGGCATCGGAGCCGCGGTGGCCGAGTGCGTCGCCGCCGCGGGCTACGGCGTCGTCGTGAGCGACCTGGGCGTGTCCGTAGACGGCCACGACCCGGACCGGCAGGTGGCGGAGTCCGTGGTCGAGCGGATCCGCTCCCGAGGCGGCCGCGCCGTGGCCCACCAGCACGACGTCGTCTCCTTCGACGCGGCGGCCGACCTGGTGCGGCGCGCGGTCGAGGAGTTCGGCTCGCTCGACGGCCTGGTCACCTGCCACGGCATCCTGCGCGAGCGCATGATCTTCAACATGACCGAGGACGAGTGGGACTCGGTCATCGCCGTGCACCTCAAGGGCACCTTCAACTGCGTGCGCTTCGCCACTGAGCAGATGCGCCGCCAGCGCGCCGGAAGCATCGTGCTGCTGAGCTCGGCGGCGGGCATGGAGGGCAGCCCGGCGCAGGCCAACTACGCGGCGGCCAAGGCGGGCGTCGTGGGCCTCGCCCAGAGCACGGCGCTGGCGATGGGACGCTACGGCGTCAACGTCAACTGCGTCGTCCCCTCCGCGGCGACGCGCATGACCTCGCGCCTCAACGACCGCATGCAGGGCAGCAGGCCGGACGGCGAGCGGCAGGGCCCCGAACTGATCGCCGCGCTCATCCGCGCGCTGCTCGACCCGGCCAACCAGCACATCACCGGGCAGACCTTCACGGCGGCCGGCCGCCGGCTCGCCCGGTGGGAGCCTCCTGCGGAACAGGAGAGCGTGCGCCTCGCCGACGAGTTCACCTACTCCGACGTGACCAGTGCGATCCAGGAGCGGCTCGGAGCCACGCCGCTCCGCCGGTTCGCGGCGCTCGGACTGCCGATGCCGGAGGCGTCCGACCACCAGGCCACGGAGATCCTCGGATTGGGAGACGGAACATGACAGCTCGGCCGACAGCGAGCTCCCCGCACGGTCCGCACGATTCAGCCGTCACGCGAGCCGAGGAGATGTCGCGGTGAGCGGGCGCAGCGTGCCGCTGGAGATCGGCACCGCGGTGGGAGCGGCGGACGAACACCACGTACAGGTACGTGGACTGGATCTCGTCGACGACCTGATCGGCGAGCTGACCTATACCGAGGTCACGCTGCTCGCGGTGACCGGCCGCAGGCCGACCCCCGCCGAGGCCAAGGTGGTCGACGCGGTGCTGGTGAGCCTGCTCGACCACGGGCTGACGCCCAGCGCGCTCGCCGCGCGGCTGACGTTCTGGGTGGCCCCGGAGGCGATCCAGGGCGCCGTCGCGGCCGGCCTGCTCGGCGCGGGAAGCGTGCTGCTCGGTTCGATGGAGGGCTGTGGGCGCCTGCTCTCGGACATCGCCGGCGACGTCGCCGCAGGCGCCGAGGCCCGCGACGCGGCGGACACGCGGCTGCGCGCCCTCGTGGACGCGGGCGAGCGGATCCCCGGTCTCGGCCACAGCCTGCACCGTGACGGTGACCCGCGCGCCGGGAAACTGCTCGCCGTCGCGCGCGACCAGAAGGTCGCCGGACAGCACATCGAGCACCTCGAACTCGTCGTCGAACGGGCCGCCGCGCTCACCGGCAAGGCGCTCCCGCTCAACGCGACGGGCGCGGCCGCGGCGCTGCTGCTCGAAGCGGGCGTGCCCTGGCGACTGCACCGCGGGTTCGCCCTGATGAGCCGTACGGCCGGCCTGGTCGCGCACGTCGGTGAAGAACTCGAATCGCCCATCACCCCCGCGGTGCGCGCTGCCCTCCGGGCCGCGAGCCGCATCGAACCGGAGGTGTGAGCGGTGTCGGACGCCGTGGAGCCGGAACCGGGGTGGGAGATCTTCGTCTGTGACGAGTGGCGGGCGCGGGTGCTGCAGGAGATCACCGGCCTGCAGGGCCCGCCGTACACCGACGGTCACGTGCCCTGCCCCACGTTGCTGCCCCCGACGTTCCTGGTCGCCCACCGGACGGACCCGGCGGCCATGGGCGTCCCGGACGCGCCGGTCCGGCTCAACGCCGGCAACTGGTGCCGGTGGGAGGCGCCCGTGACACCGGGCGAGATCCTGGAGCGGCGCACGGTGGTCGAGTCGGTCACCACGAAGCAGGGCCGGGACAGCGACCTGACGTTCTACGAGCTCGCGACGACGTACCGGCGCCGCATGACGCACGACGTGGTGGCGCGCACGTCCACGACGACGATCCGCACGGGCGCGCGGCAGGGGGGCGGCGGCGGATCCGGGCATCACATGGAGTCGCCCGCCGACGCCGTGCCGGTCATCGAGGTGACCCCGAGCAGCCGCGAGGTCGTGCGGTACGCCGCGGCCACCGACGACTTCTACGAAGTGCACTACGACCACGCGTTCGCGCAGGCGAGGGGCCTGCCGGGGACGATCACCCACGGCCTGCTCAAGCTCGCCTACCTGGCGCGCGCCGCCGTCCAGTGGGGCGGCAGCGGGACGTTCGTGCGCGAGCTGAGCGCCTCCTACCGGGGGATGGACCGGGTCGGCGCGCCGTTCCGCGTGCTCGCCCGGGCGGACGACGGCGCCGGGGACGGGTCCTCGCGCCATCTCACGTTGTACGGCGTCTCCGCCGACGGCGCGGTCAGCACCGTCGGCCGTGCGGTGATCGAGAAAAGCGAAGGAGAAGACGGGCAGTGGCTGAGGGACTGACGGTCCAGACCGTACGCGGACCGGTCGCGGTGTCCGAACTCGGACGCGTGCTGCCGCACGAGCACGTGGCGTGCGACCTGTTCCGGGTGACCCGGCAGATGGGTCTCGCCGCGTTGAACGACCCGGACGAGGCGGTCCGGGACCTGAAGGTCTTCAAGGAGCTCGGCGGCGGCTCCGTCGTGGAGGCCACCAGTGGTGGGCTCGGCCGTAAGCCCGGCGTGCTCCGCTCGGTGTCCGAACGCGCCGACGTGCACATCGTCATGGGCTGCGGGTGGTACCGGGAGCCCTACTACGAAGAGGACATGAACAAGGCGAAGACCGCCGAGCTGACCGAGCGCCTGCTGATCGACATCGCCGAGGGCGAGGACGGCGTGCGGCCGGGAGTGATCGGCGAGATCGGTGCCGACCGCGAGTGGGTGTCCGGGGTCGAGGAGCGGGTGCTCCGCGCCGCCGCCCGCGCCCAGCGGGAGACCGGGCTCGGGCTGATCCTGCACGCCGTCAAGAGCGAGGTCGGCGCCTGGCAGCTCGACGTGCTGGAGGACGAGGGCTGCGACCTGAGCCGGGTCGCGGTCGGTCACTGCGACACGTATCCGGACGTCGACTATCACGAGCGCCTCGCCGAGCGCGGCGCGATGGTGATGTACGACGGCAACGGCCCGGGTGACCGGCTGCTCCAGGAGCAGCGGATCGCGAACGCGGCCGAGCTGGTCCGCCGCGGATGGGGCAAGAGCCTGCTGATGTCCCACGACGTATGCGTGCTGGGAATGCGCGAGCGCCGTGGTGGCCCGGGCTATTCGTACGTGCTGCGACAGGTCGGGCCGGACCTGATCGCGGCCGGGGTTCCAGAGGACGTCGTGGAGACGATCTTCAGCGAGAACCCCCTGCAACTGCTCGTCGGGCAACGTCCTGGCGGCAACTGAAGAACGCCTATTCTCCCGGCTCGAACGTGTGGGGACGACCGCTGCCGGATGCATTGGCTTCTGTTCTGTCAAGTTCGAGAAAGTGTGAGGAAGCGATGAACGACAGGACCGGTCGTACCTTGAATCGACGCAACATACTCGCCGGGGTGGCGGGGGCGAGCGTCGCCGCGCTCGCGCCGTCGGCCGCGTTCGCGGCGGTGGAGCAGGCCGGCGGCCCGAAGGGCGGGCGCGAGAAGGTGCTGCCCGCGCAGACCTCGTGGGACCCGCTGCCCGCGATGACAGGCCGCAAGCTGGTGCAGATCCCGGACGTGCGTCTGGCGGTCTGGGACACCGGCGAGGGCCGCAGGGGTCCGGGTAAGGGCCAGACCGTGGTGCTCATGCACCCGCACACCGGCAACGGCGGCTCGTGGGGCTACCAGCAGGCCGTGTTCGCCGCCGAGGGCTACCGGGTGATCAGCTACTCGCGGCGGGGATACCACGGGTCGGATGCCGGGCCGTCGGACCGCCCCGGCACGATGGTCGGCGACCTGCTCGCGCTGATGGACGCGCTCGGCGTCGGGAAGTTCCACCTGGTCGGCCTGGCCGCGGGCGCGTTCGCGGCGTTCGACGCCGGCCTGTCGGCCCCGGACCGGCTGCTGAGCTGCACGGTCGGCGCGACGCTGGCGGGAATCCAGGAGCCGTCGTGGAACGCGGTCACCACGGAGCTCCTGCCGGAGGGCTGGTTCAACCTGCCCGAGACGTTCCGCGAGCTCGGCCCGTCCTACCGGGCCGCGAAGCCGAAGGCCATGGCGACGTGGATCGAGCACACGGAACTGCCGGTCACGACCGTGACGCAGCCCCCGCAGAACAAGCTGCTGTGGCCGGCGATCGAGTCGATCAGGACGCCGATGCTCCTCCTCACCGGGGACTGCGACCTGTACCTCCCGCCGACGCGTCTGCGCGAGCTGGCGCGCCATGTCCGTAACTCCGAAGTGGTGATCTTCAGCGAGGCGGGGCACGCCCCGCACTGGGAGTCTCACCGCGAGTTCAACTCGACGCTGCTGTCGTTCATCCGGAAGCACCGGCGGTAGACCATGGAGACGGCAGGCACCGGGGCCGACGAGCCCGTGGACCTGAGCATCGAGGGTCACGTCGCGTACGTGACCCTCGACCGGCCCGACGTGCTCAACGCGGTCAACTCGCCGATGTACCGGTGCCTGCTCGGGGTCTTCGCGAAGATCGAGGACGCGGCCGACGTCCGGTGCGTCGTGGTGCGCGGGCGGGGCAGGGCCTTCTGCGTCGGCGCGGATCAGACCGAACGCGCCAAGATGTCGGTCGAGGACCTGCAGCGGCGGCGCAGGCTCGTGCCCCGGGTGTTCTCGGCGATGTACCACTGCTCGCGCCCCGTGGTCGCACAGGTGCACGGGTACGCCCTGGGCGGCGGCCTTGAGCTGGCGCTCAGTTGCGACATCGTGGTCGCCGCCGAGGACACCGTCATGGGGCTCATCGAGACGACCCTCGGCAGCATGCCGGGGGGCGGCGGCACGCAACTGCTCCCGAGGCTCGTGGGCATTCCCAGGGCGAAGGAGCTGATCTTCACCGGCCGCCGGTTCACCGGCGTCGATGCCCGGCAGTGGGGGCTGGTGAGCCACGCGGTGCCCGCCGCCGACGTCGAGGCCAGGGTGGACGCGCTCGCCGCCGAGATCAGCGCGGCGGCGCCACTGGCCGTCGTGCAGGCTAAGCGCGCCATCGACCTGTCCACCCAGTTGGAGATCGACAGCGGGGTCGAGCTGGAGGCCGAGCTGTACAAGCGGCTTCTCACGAGCACGGACCGGCTCGAAGGACTCGCCGCGGCGCGCGAGGGCAGGCCGCCCCGCTTCCGCGGCGAATGACGTGGCAAGCGACGAGGCCGGTAACGGGGCCAGAGACGAAAGGAATGCATGGTGATCAACAGGTTGGGATGCGCCATCGGCGGGCTGGCCGACCCGGAACACCCGGGGGACGTGGCCGCGACGGTGCGGGCGATCGAAGGCGCGGGCTACGAGTCGGCGTGGTCCTATGAGGCGTTCGGCGCCGACTGCTTCACGCCGCTGGCCTGGTGGGGCTCGCACACGACCACGATGCGGCTCGGCACCGACATCGCCCAGATGGCCGCGCGCCCCCCGACAGGGATGGCGATGGCCGCGATGAGCCTCGACCAGCTCTCCGAAGGGCGGGCCGTGATCGGGCTCGGGCTCTCCGGCCCGCAGGTCGTCGAGGGGTGGTACGGGATGCCCTTCGAACGCCCGCTGGGCTGGACCCGGGAGTACGTCGCGATCATGCGCGCGACCATCGCCGGGGAGCGCGTCGCGTACGAGGGCAAGACGTACCGGTTGCCGGCGGAGGGAGGCTCGGGAATGGGCCGCCCGATCCGCTCCACGCTGCGCGGCGGCCGTACCGACATCCCGATCTACCTGGGCGCGGAAGGGCCGAAGAACGTCTCGTTGTCGGCCGAGATCGCCGACGGCTGGCTGCCGACGAACTTCTCGCCCAGCGCGGACGAGTGGTACCGGGAGCGGCTGGAGCTGGGCTTCGCCGCCAGGCCCGGCGGCCGGCCGGAGAACTTCGAGATCGCGCCCGCGGTGTCGGTGGCGTTCGGCCCGGACCTGGAGACCGCCGCCGACCGGATCCGCCCGTTCATCGCCTACCAGATCGGGGCGAACGGGGCGGCGAACATGAACTTCCACCTCAACGCCGTCGCGCGGCTCGGGTTCGAGGAGGCCTGCCGCGAGATCCAGGCCAAGTGGCTCGAACGGGACCGCGAAGGCATGGTGGCCGCGGTGCCGACCGAGATGGTCGAGGCGGTCGCGCTGGTCGGGCCGCCGGAGAAGATCCGGCACGACCTGGAGACGAAGTGGAACAAGTGCGTCGCGACCAGCCTGATCGCCCGGGCGCGCCTGGACGACCTGCTCAAGCTGGCCGAGGTGTTCCGCACGACCGCGGGGGCCGGGCAACCGCAGCCCGCCTGATTCGTACGACTGGTTTGATCGGGGAGGAGTTCGCAAATGGTGGTTAGGTACGAACATTGGATCAACGGCGAGCCGACGCCGTCGACGGGTGGCGAGCGGTTCACGTCGACCAGGCCCGGCACGGACGAGGCCGTGTGCGAGATCCCGCTGGGCAACAAGGAGGACGCCGACCGGGCGGTGGCCGCCGCGAACGCCGCCTACGCCGAGTGGGCGGCGGCGAAGCCGATCCGCCGCGGCCGGGTCCTGATGGCCATCGCCGCCGGGTTGCGTCGTGAGCGGCAGCGGCTCGCCGAGTTGGAGGCCGGTGAGACCGGCAAGCCGCTGCGGCAGGCGGACGTCGAGATCCGGGGCGCGGCGGCGTTCTTCGAGTTTTACGCGGGCCTGGTCAACCTGCCGGCGGGGGAGATCCTCGATCTCGGCGAGGGCTACCACGGCTACACGCGGCACGAGCCGTTCGGCGTGGTCGGGGTCATCACCCCGTGGAACGTCCCGATCAACCAGGCGGCCAGGTCGGTGGCGCCGGCGCTGGCGGTCGGCAACGCCGTGGTCTGCAAGCCGTCGGAGTTCACGTCCTCGACCACGCTGGAGCTCGGGCGGATCGCCGCCGAGGCCGGGCTGCCGCCGGGCGTGCTCAATGTGGTCACCGGCGTTGGCGACGTCGTGGGCAGCGCGATCGTCGAGCACCCGCATGTCCGGAAGGTCGCGTTCACCGGTTCGGTGCGCGCCGGCCGCATCGTCGGCAGGGCCGCCGCCGAGAAGATCATCCCGATCACGCTCGAACTGGGCGGGAAGTCGCCGAACATCGTGTTCGCCGACGCCGACCTCGACGCCGCCGTCGCGGGCGCGACGAGGGCGTTCGTCGGGAACGCCGGGCAGGTCTGCTCGAACGGCACCCGTCTGCTGCTGGCCCGCGAGATCCACGACGAGTTCGTGGCGCGGATGGTCGAACGGGTGAAGACCCTGAAGCCGGGCGAGGACTACGGGTCGCAGACGACGAAGGCCCAGTTCGAGAAGGTGTTGTCCTACTTCGAGGTCGCGCGCGAGGAGGGCGCCACGCTGGTCGTCGGCGGTGGGGCCACCGGCGACGGGTGGCTGATCGAACCGACGATCTACACCGGCGTGACGAACGACATGCGGATCGCCCGCGAGGAGATCTTCGGCCCGGTCCTGTCGGTCATCCCCTTCGACGACGAGGACGACGCCGTCGCCAAGGCCAACGACTCCGACTACGGTCTCGTGGCGGGCCTCTGGACGGCGGATCTCGGCCGGGCTCACCGCGTCGCGGCAGCCCTTCAGGTGGGACAGGTCCACATCAACGAGTGGACGGCCGGCCTGATCGAGGGCCCGTTCGGCGGCTTCAAGAACAGCGGCCACGGCCGGGAGAAGGGCGTCGAGGCCCTGCGGCACTACACCCAGGCGAAGTTCGTGTCGGTCCGGATCGGGAAGTAGCGCCGGGTAGGCGCCATTGGCAGGCGGCGGGGCTTCGCGAACGATGGATGCGGGGGCCCGCACCGCCTGACGCGGATCTACATCATGACGCGGGGTCTACAACGAGGTCGAAGACGAGCGCTTCCTGGGCGCTCGCTTCGGCCTCTGCGTTCCACGGCGGCCCGCCGCGAGCTGGGCGATCGACGGCGTGTCGCTGTCGGTCCCCGGCATCAGCGCCTGGACCTTCGCGGTCGATTGCGCCATGTGGGCCTGCATCGCGTTGTACGCCGCCTGCGGGTCGCCGGAGGCGATCGCTTCGGCGACCGCGCGGTGCCCCGCGACGGATTCGGCGAGACTGCCGGGCTGGTGGAGGTCGCGGAACCGCAGCAGGCGCACGCGGCCGTCGAGAACGCCGAGCGCGTCGCGCAGCCCGCCGCTCCCGGCCATCGTCAGCATCTCCTCGTACCGTTCCTCGATCATGCGCGCGTACGTGGGGACGTCCTCGGCCGCGGCCGCCCGCTCCAGATCGGCCACCGACCGCAGCAGGGCGCTCCGCTGCTCCGGGGTGCCGCGCACGGCGGCCCACGCGGCCATCATCGGTTCCAGCGCGGTCTTGATCTGGTAGACGTCGTTGATCTCCTGCGGGCTGATCTCCCGGACGAAGACGCCGACGCGCGGGGTGATGGTGACCAGCCCCTCCACGCTCAACTGCTGCAGGGCGTCGCGCACCGGGGTCCGGGACACGCCGAACCGCTCGGCGAGTTCGTCGGTCGAGATCCGCTCACCAGAGGTGATCGTGCCGTTGTGGATCAGCGCGCGGATCTCCTCGGTGACCACATCTTTGGCCGAGAGGATCCGGAACTGTGAATCCAACGATGTCACCTACTCCATTAGCGCTGATGTACAGAGCCCCGAGGTAATCGTAGCCGCACGACAGGGCCGTACAGGTGTGATCGGGGCGGCATCATCGAGCGGCGCTGAGATGCTGATCCTTGACATGTAGTATATCAGCGCTCATACTTGAGCGCGTGGGCACTTCCCTGAGACTCCGTGTTCTCTCGGCGAAGGACGTCGTCATCGAAGAGATCCGTGCACTGATCCACAACGGCACGGTGGCCTCCGGTGAGCGGATCTCGACCGACGAACTCGCCGAGCGGTTCGGCGTGTCCCGGACACCGGTTCGCGATGCCCTCCAGCAGTTGAGCGTGGAGGGTCTCGTGACCATTACCCCGCGCGTCGGCGTCTTCGTCCGGGAGATCAGCCCGCAGGAGATCACCGACGTCTACCAGATCAAGACCGCGCTGGAACCGATGATGGCCGCGTGGGCCGCCCAGCGCGGCACCCCCGAACAACGTGCCGCGTTTCACGGGACCTTCGACGAGCTCGAACGGCTGGCTCGCGCCAACGACGTACAGGGGTACGTACGGGCGCTGGAAGAACGCCGTGAGGCCCTGCTCGCGATGGCCGGGAGCGACGGGTTACGCGACTCGTTCGCGGTGCTCGACGGGCGGGTGCGCCTGCTGCGGTTCCGCAACCTCAGCCAGCCCGGCCGGCTCACCGTGTCCGCGTCTCAGCATCGTCCCATCGCGGAGGCGATCGAGGCCGGTGACGCCGAGGCCGCCTACACCGCCATGCAGAAGCACATGCTGGACGCCACCGCACGGGTGCGCCTCCTCGTGGTGACGGCGCAGCCGAACGGCAACCCGACGCCCATCACGTACGCAAAGTCGTCCAAACGCACGGAAGGTGACTGATGATCAATAAGGTCGTGGAGTCGGCGGCCGAGGCCGTCGCCGACATCGAGAGCGGTGCCATGATCGCTTTCGGCGGCTTCGTCGGCGTGCCCGGTGTCCCGAGCACGCTGATCAAGGCAATCGCCGATCGCGGCCTGCGCGACCTGACGATCATCGCGTGCGAGGCCGGCCGCGGTCGCGCCGGCGCGCAGACGTACGGGATCGTCCGCGGTGACCAGCCGTTCATCCCGGAGCCGGAGGGCGGCGTCTACCCCGTCGGGTACCTCGCCGAGCTCGGCCAGGTGCGCAAGGCGATCACCACCTTCTCGTCGATCAACAACCCGAACATGGACGGGCCGCTGGAGGCGGGCGTCCGGCGGGGCGACGTGGAGATCGAGCTGATCGGGCAGGGCAGCCTGTGCGAGCGGCTGCGCTGCGGGCGCGCGGGACTCGGCGGCGTCTACACTCCGGTCGGCGCGGGCACCAAGATCGGCCAGGGCAAGGACGTCCGCTACTTCGACGGCGTGCCGCACATCCTGGAGACGGCGATTCGCTCTGATTTCGCCATCATCTCCGCATACCAGGCCGACCGGTTCGGCAACCTCATCTACCGGCACGGCGCCCGTACGACGAACCCCGTCGTGGCCGGCAGCGCCAAGGTGACGATCGTGGAGGTCGAGGAAGTCGTCGACTATCTGGACCCGCAGCACATCGTCACCCCCGGTCCGTACGTGGACCGGATCGTACTGAGCGACAGACGTCTCATGGTGAAGTGATCAGCGGTCAGGCGAGTTCCAGGACCGGGGCGGTCGGGCAGCCTCGGGTGAATCCATCCTCGGAAAGGAGTTCGGGGGACACTGCGCCCGGGCCCCCGGCCAGGCTATGACGCCAGCTCAAAACCCCTCCGTGCCAACCCTGAGCAGGGTCGGAATCGCGCGACGCATCTCACAGGACTTCCGTGAGGGAGAGGTCATCAACCTGGGCGTCGGCGTGCCCCTGATGTGCAGCCTGTTCATCGAGGAGGATGACGACATCCTGCTGCACAGCGAGCACGGCGTCCTCGGACACGGCAGGACGGCCCGCACCCAGGACGAGGTCGACGCCTCGCTGGCCTCGGCGGGCCGGCAGCCGCTCATCCCGCGTCCCGGAATGGTCGTCATGGATCACGCGGAGTCCTTCGCCCTGATCCGGGGCGGCCACCTCGACGCGACGATCCTGGGCGCGTTCCAGGTGAGCGTGCAGGGCGACATCGCCAACTTCTGGCTGCCCGGCGCGGTGGCGGGCGCCGTCGGCGGCGCCCAGGACCTCGCGTTCTGCGCCCGGCGGGTGGTCGTCGCCCTGCAGCTACTGCCGCGCCCGCGGCGGCTCGTCAACCGGCTCGACCTGGAGATGACCGCCCCGCGGTGCGTCGACCGGCTGGTCACCGACATCGGCGTGATCGACCTGGAGGACGGCAAGGCGATCGTGCGCGAGCTCGTGCCCGGCTGGACCCTGGAGGACGCCCAGCGGCTCACCGAGGTGGAGCTCTTGGCCGCGCCGGAGGGCATCGCCGAGGTGACGCTCAAGAGCGACAGGAATGATCTGTGGAAAGCGGCGTAGCGGGCGGCCGGACCGTCGAGACCGTGCGCGGCCCGGTCCCGGTGTCCGAGCTGGGCCGGATCCTGCCGCACGAACACGTGGTCTGCGACCTCATCAAGGACCGGCCGCGGCCCGATCCCACCCTGGACGAGTCCGAGGACGCCGTGGCCGACCTCAAGGAGTTCAAGGCGGCGGGCGGCAGCACGATCATCGACTGCACGAACAACGGCCTGGGGAGGAACCCGGGTCTGCTGCGTTCGGTGTCGGAGCAGACCGGCGTGCACATCGTGATGGGCTGCGGCTGGTACCGCGAGTCCTTCTACGAGGAGGACATGAACAAGGTCAGCGTCGCGGAGCTGACCGAGGTCCTGCTCGAAGACGTCAAGACCGGGGTGCACGGCATCCGGCCGGGCGTGATCGGGGAGATCGGGGCCGACCACGGCTACCTGTCCGCGGTCGAGGAGCGGGTGCTCCGCGCCGCGGCCAGGGTGCAGAAGGAGACCGATCTCGGGCTCGTCCTGCACGCGGTGAAGAGCGACGTCGGGAGATGGCAGCTCGACGTGCTCGAAGAGGAGGGCTGCGACCTGCGGCGGGTCGCGGTGGCCCACTGCGACATGTATCCCTACCTCGACTACCACGAACAGCTCGCGAAACGCGGCGCGCTGGTGAGCTACGACCGCAACGGCCCCCGCAATCCCCACCAGCAGGAACGGCGCATCCGCAACATGGTGGAGTTCATCCGCCGGGGCTGGGCGTCGCATCTGCTGATCTCTCATGACGTGTGCATCCCAGGGGACCGCGCCAGTGCGGGCGGACCCGGATACGCCTACGTGCCGAAGCAGGTCGTACCCGATCTGCGTGAGGCCGGCGTGCCCGACGAGGTCGTCGAATCCATCATGGTGGACAACCCCGTGCGCCTTCTCGTCGGCTCCTGACCGCATCTGTCCATCCGATTCCCGATTCCAGCCGTGTCCCATCGACGTCAGGAGAAAGCGAGTGGCTGACAACGCCGAAGCAGCGGTGCTGTGCCGGACCGACGGCCGGGTGCGCGTCATCACGCTCAACCGTCCCAAGGTCCGCAACGCGATGAACAGCGAGTTGAGGCGGCTCTTCCACCAGGCGGTGGACGACGCCGTCGCCGACCCGGAGATCGGCGCGATCGTCCTCACCGGTAGCGGCCCCGCGTTCTCTTCGGGCCAGGACCTCAAGGAGGCCGGGTCGGGCACCCCGCCGGAGGACCTGTGGGGCCGGTACTTGCAGGCGATCGACCACGACCGGATCTACGAGCAGATGTCGCGGTTGCCGAAGCCGGTGATCGCCGCGGTCAACGGGTTCGCCGTGGGCGGCGGCTGCGCGCTCGCGGTGTCGTGCGACGTCGTCATCGCGGCCGACACGGCGCGGTTCGGCTATCCCGAGACCAACCACGGGATCGCGCCGGTCACGGTGGCGGTCGGCCTGAGCCGCCTGGTCGGGCGCCTCCAGGCCCTCGACCTGCTGCTGTCCGGCCGGTTCATCGACGCGGCCGAGGCGCACGCGATGGGCATGGTCACCCGGATCGTTCCCGCCGACGACCTGATGAAGGAGGCCATCGGCTACGCGCAGGCTCTGGCGGAGAAGTCGCCGACCGCGATCCGCCTCACCAAGCGTGTCTTCCGTGCCGTCCAGGAGCTCGATTACGACCACGCCTTCGAGTACGCCCGTGACATCAGTTTGATGACCCGCGAGGCGATGTCCCGGCCCTGAGGCATTGCATATGTGATATTTCAGGTGTAACATCCAACGTTAAATTGCAGTTATTGCAGGCGAAATCAGCCCAGCGCGATTTCCATCATTCGGGGACGGGATCGCAGCCGTCTCGGCACGGCCCTTATCGGCAATTCCTTGAAGAACTTTCGAACATCGGGTCAGTGCCCGGGACATGGGAGCGAACGATGAAGATATGTGGGATCCAGGCCCGCATGGTGGCTCCGGCCGCGCTAGTCGTGGTTTTGGCGGCCACCGGCTGTGGCAGTGGCGACAGTGGCGGTAGTGGCGGCGGCGCGGCGACGAGCGAGCGGCCGACCATCCGATGGGGCGTGGCCACCGAGGGCATCACGTCGATGGACCCGGTCCGTGCCGTACAGCCGACCGACCGCACCCTTTCGATGATGTTGTTCGACGGCCTCGTCCGGTATGTGCCGGGGAACTCGACGGCCCCCTTCGAGCCGGGGATCGCCAAGGAGATCCCCCAGTCCGCGACGGAGGACGGCAAGCAGGTCTGGACGATCCCGCTCCGGCCGGGCGTGAAGTGCCCCGCCGGCCAGAAGACCCCGGCGTACGACCTGACGTCCGACGACGTGGTGTTCTCGCTGAAGCGGGCGGCCAACCCCGACTCGTCGACCTTCGCCTCGGTGTTCGGCGCCTATGACAAGGTCGAGGCGGTGGACGCCGGGACCGTGAAGGTGACGATGAAGCACCCGGTGTCGCCCGCCGCGTTCCTGCCGACGATCTCGAACTGGCAGGGCGGGCTCGTGGTGTGCAAGAAGGCCGCCGAAGCGGAGGGCGAGGACTTCGGCAAGCGTCCGGTGGGACCGGGTCCGTTCAAGTTCGAGAACTGGACCCCGGGCCAGCGCGTCACGCTGAAGGCGAACGACGACTACTACCTGGGCAAGCCGCTGGCCGCCGGGTGGGAGATCCGGTTCATGGCGGACGACACGGCCCGCCAGGCCGCCTTGTTCGGGGGTGACCTGGACATCGCGTCGCCCACCGCGACCGGCGACAAGGGCCTTGAGGTCATCGACTCCCGGCCGGGGTTCAAGGTCGTCGAGACCCCGCTCTTCGGCACCTGGTACCTGCTGTTCAACGCGAAGAACGGCCCGACCGCCAAGCCGGAGGTGCGCAAGGCGCTGGCGTACGCGGTGAACCGCGCCGACTACGTGGCCTCGGCCGGGCAGCGGACCGCGAAGCCGACGCTCAGCGTGTGGGGCGCCCAGCTGCCGGGCGGCATTCCCGACGCGCACGTGCAGGAGGCCGGCCTGGCGTACGACTTCGACGTGGCGAAGGCCCGTCAGATGCTCGCGGACGCGGGATACCCCAACGGCTTCGACGTCACCATCACCACGCCCAGCAACGCGACCTCCTCCCAGATCCTGCAGGCCCAGATGAAGGAGATCGGCGTCAACGTCAAGATCAAGAGTGTGGACGTGCCCACCTGGCAGACGGCGATGATGACCGGCCAGGAGCCGCTCATGCTCACTCTGATCTCGTACCGGCCCACGCCGCAGATTCCGTTCACGGACTTCTTCTACGGACCCTCGTACGTTCGGGGCGGCAAGAGCCCGGTGCAGAACTTCGGCGGATACGACGGGGCCGACGACCTGATCGAGAAGGCATCCCTGGCGTCCGACTCCAAGGAGCAGGCGCAGCTGTGGCAGCAGATCAACGACAAGATCCTTGAGGACGCCGCCGCGAAGCCGCTCTACGTGTCCTACCAGGCGTACGGCGCGGTCTGCGGGTTCACCATGGGCGGCGTCGAGCCGATGGTCGCGATTCCCGGCAACTTCCAGCCGAGCTACCAGGCCACCGTCGATCCCAACGCGAAGGACTGCTGATCCCGTGCTGTGCGAAGGAGAGGTGCTGTAGTGGCAGAGGTCGAGTTCAAGGTCGTGTCCGATGGCGTCGGCGTCATCACGCTGAATCGGCCGGAGAAGCTCAACGCGTTCAACTTCGAGATGCACCGGCAGCTCGCGGCGGTGCTCACCGGCGACGAACTGCAGGACTGCCGCGCGGTCGTGCTGCGGGCCGAGGGCCGGGCGTTCTGCGGCGGCACCGACCTCAGTGAGCTGGGCGACCACCTGGGAGAGAGCCAGGCGCCGTCGTTCGAGGTGTCCACCGGAACCGAGCTGTCGCACAACTTCCGGTACGCACGGCCGGTGATCATCGCGGCGGTGCAGGGCTACGCGCTGGGTCTCGGGACCCTGGTCGTGAACCTCACCGACCTCGTGATCGCGAGCGAGAACGCCGTGTTCGGGCACCCGGAGGTCACGCACGGCCTCGTCCAGGGCAACGGCATCCCGCGGCTGCGCGAGGTCGTCGGCACCCGGGCGGCGATGTCGATGCTCGTCACCGGCCGGCGCGTGCCGGCGGACGAGGCCCTGCGGATCGGCCTCGTGAACGAGGTCGTGTCCGCCGAGCGGCTGGAGGCGCGGGCCATGGAGCTGGCGCAGGAGGTCGCGGCGAACCAGGCCTACGCGGTGCACATGGCGAAGAGGTTCTTCTACGAGTCCGCCGAGATCCCGTATGGCCCCGCCGTCCAGGCGGGCTACCGGGTCATGCGCACCGCGCAGCTGGCGAGGCGGGCGAACGGGGCGAACTTCCAATGGTGACCACGCCCCGGGTGGTGGGTCGGGCCGGAGGGAGCGCCAAGTGATCGATAAGCTCGCCTGCTCGATCTACACGCTGGGTGCCGAGGCCGCCGAGGTCGCCGAGGCCGCGGGTTACGAGTCGGCGTGGACGTCGGAGTCGTACGGCACCGACGCCTTCACCCCCCTCTCCTGGTGGGGTGCCAAGACCCGGACGATGCGGCTGGGCACGGGCGTCGCGCAGATGGCCGCCCGTGCCCCGACCGCGACCGCGATGGCCGCCATGACCCTGGACCGGCTCTCCGGCGGGCGTGTGGTCGTCGGGCTGGGGTTGTCCGGCCCGCAGGTGGTCGAGGGCTGGTACGGCGTACCCTTCGAACGGCCGCTGCGGTGGACCCGCGAGTACATCAAGATCATGCGCGACACGTTCGCGCGGGAGCGGGTCGCCCACGACGGCGAGGTCTACCAGCTCCCGGTGACGGGCGGAACCGGGCTGGGACGCTCGATCCGCCCGGGCATCCGGGACGCCCGCACCGACATCCCCATCTACCTGGGCGCGGAAGGGCCGAAGAACATCTCGCTGTCCGCCGAGATCGCCGACGGCTGGCTGCCGACGAACTTCTCCCCGGAGTTCGACGACTGGTACCGGGAGCGTCTTGAGATCGGCTTCCGTAGCCGGCCCGGCGGGCGTCCCGAGAACTTCGAGGTGGCTCCCGGCGTGATGGTCGCGTTCGGGCCGGACGTCGAGACGGCCGCCGACGAGCTCCGGCCGGGTGTCGCCTTCCAGATCGCGGCCAACGGCGCGGAAGGCATGAACTTCCACTACAACTCCATCGCCCGGCTCGGCTTCGAGGAGCCCTGCAAGGAGATCGTCGACCGGTTCAAGGCCCGCGACCGCGAGGGCATGGCGGCCGCCGTGCCCACGGAGATGGTCGAGGCGATCGCGCTGATCGGCCCGCCGGAGAAGGTCCAGCGGGACCTTGAGACGCGCTGGCACGACTGCGTCGCCACGACGCTCATCGCGCGGACCTCCGTGCAGAACCTGCCCATGCTCGCCGACGTGTTCGCGGCATCGCGAGCCACCCGCGGCGCGACCGTGGCCTCACGAGCGGAGAACGGCTGATGGGGCGCTACTTCGTGAGGCTGGCCGGGCGGCTGCTGCTGACCCTGGCCGTGGTCTCCACCGCCGTCTTCTTCCTGATCCGGCTCACCCCCGGCGGCCCCGCCGTGGCCATGCTGGGCCAGGACGCGTCCCCGGACGCGGTGGCGCGGCTCAACGAGAAGCTCGGGCTCACCGACCCGGTGCTCGTGCAGTTCTGGAAGTTCTTGACCCAGCTCGCCCAGGGCGACCTGGGCGAGTCGCTCACCAACGGCCTGCCGGTGAGCGAGTCGATCCTGAGTGTGCTCCCGCACACGCTCGAGCTTGCCGTGGCGGGGCTCATCCTCGGCAAGCTCGGCGGGATCACCCTGGGCATCGTGGAAGCGGTCTGGAAGGACAGGTCGCCCGACATCGTCGGGCGGGTCCTGTCGCTGATCGGGCTGTCCTTCCCGAGCTTCTTCGTCGCGGTGCTGCTGATCCTGTTCATCGCGCTGCCGCTCGGTCTGCCGACGAACGGGGTCGCCCCCTTCACGGAACTCGGCTCGAACCTGCAACGCATCCTGTTGCCCGCGCTGGCCATGGGAATCGTGAGCACCGCCTTCACGTCCCGGGTCACCCGCTCGCTGATGGTCGAGATCATCGGGGAGAACCACGTCCGTACGGCACGGGCGAAGGGAGTGCGGGAAGGCCGCGTCCTGGTGCGCCACGTGCTCCAGCCCGGCTCGCTTCCGCTCGTCTCGATCACCGGTATCTCGTTCATCACCCTGGTGGGGGACGCGGTGCTCATCGAGATGGTGTTCGCCCGCCCGGGGCTGGGCAGCCTGATGGTCCACGCCATGCAGGCACGTGACTACACGACCGTGCAGGGCTGCATCATCGTGGTCACCACGGTGATCGTCCTGGTGAACGCGGCCGTCGACGCCTTCTACCACGTCCTCGACCCACGAACCAAGACGGCGTGAGGACCCGCCCATGGATCCGATAAGCCTCCGGCCGCTCTGTATCCACAGCCCTCGGCGCCCGAGTGACGTCGAGACGACACGAATGCCGGTGCGAGCATGACGATGAACGACTCGGGAGCGGTGGTGACCGCAACCGTCCCCCCACCGGGCAAGGGTGACTCGCGAGATGCATCGAGGCCCCGGAGACGGGGCCGGGGCCGGTTCAACCCGCTGCTGATCATCGGCGGGCTGATCATCGCCTTTCTGGTGCTCGTCGCGCTCTTTCCGACCCTGTTCACCTCCGCGGACCCGGCGCAGCAGGATCTGACGGCCCAGCTTGAGCCGCCGAGCGCCGAACACTGGCTCGGCCGCGACCAGTTCGGCCGGGACATCTACGCGCGGCTGATCCACGGCGCTCAGGCCTCGATGCTCATCGGGGTCTCGTCGGTGCTGATCGGGATGGCCATCGGAATTCCGGTCGGGATGATCGCCGGCTACTTCCGGGGCAAGACCGAGCGCGTGATCATGTGGGTCGTCGACGTGCTGATGGCCTTCCCCGGGCTCATCCTCGCCCTGCTCTTCGTCGCGTTGTTCGGGCAGGGAACCTGGAACATCACGCTGGCGATCGTGATCGGGATCGTCCCGGTGTTCGCCCGGCTCGCGCACGGACCCGCCCTGGCGTTCCGGGAGCGGGAGTTCGTGAAGAGCAGCATCGTGTTCGGCGCGCGGGCGCCCTGGATCCTGTACAAGCACATCTGGCCCAACCTGCGCAGCGAGATGGTGGTCATCGCCAGCATGACCGCCGCCGTCACGATCCGCATCGAGGCGGGCTTGAGCTTCCTCGGCCTTGGCCTGCCGCCGCCCACGGCCACGTGGGGTGGAATGCTCCGCGACGGCACCGCCTACCTGCAGACGGACCCGTTGTTCTCGCTGCTGCCCGGACTGGCGATCTTCGCCGCCGCCCTGGGCTTCAACCTCCTCGGTGACGGGCTGCGCGATGCCCTCGACCCCCGGACCGCGAACAGTTGACCCGCCGGAGACCGGCCGACCCGAAGGTATGTCGATGACCGACGTGACCGAGTCAGAAATCCACGAACGTCCGCAGACCCCGGCGTCGGACGGGTGCCTGTCCGTCCGGAACCTGACGACGGTGTTCACCACCAAGCGCGGGACCGTTGCGGCGGTGACCGACGTGAGCTTCGACCTGCGTGCCGGGGAGACGCTGGGGATCGTCGGCGAGTCCGGGTCGGGCAAGAGCGTGACCGCGATGTCGATCCTCGGGCTGATCCCGAAGCCGCCGGGCAAGGTCGTGTCCGGCGAGATCCGGGTGGCGGGGAAGGATCTGCTGGCGCTGGATCGCCGCAGCCTGCGGGCGGCGAGCGGGACGGACGTAGCGATGATCTTCCAGGACCCGATGACCTCGCTCAACCCCGTCCACCGGATCGGAGCGCAGATCGCCGAGGGGATCCTGACCCACCAGCGCAGGCCGTCGAGGGCCGACAGGGAGGCGGCCCGGCAGCGGGCCGTCGAACTGCTCGCGGCCGTCGGGGTGCCCGCGCCGGAGCGGCGCGCCCGGCAGTATCCGCACGAGCTGTCCGGCGGTATGCGGCAGCGAGTGATGATCGCCATGGCCATGAGCTGCGACCCGAAGGTGCTCATCGCCGACGAGCCGACCACCGCGCTCGACGCCACGATCCAGGCGCAGATCATGCGGCTGCTGCGCGAGGTGCAGCAGCGCACCAACGTCGGGATCATGCTGATCACCCACGACATCGGCCTGGTCGCCCAGAACGTCGACCGTGTCCTGGTCATGTACGGCGGGCGGGTGGTGGAGATGGGCACCGTCCAGGAGGTGCTCGAAAACCCCAAGCACCCCTACACCGTCGGCCTGCTCCAGTGCACGCCGAGCCGGCTGCCGGCGGACTCCGTCCGGCGGCGGCTCACGCCGATCCCCGGCCTTCCCCCCAACCCGACGGACCTGCCCCCCGGATGCTCTTTCGCGCCCAGGTGCGGCCTTCGCGGCGACCGGGAGCGGTGCCTCCTGGAGCAGCCGGAGCTGCGCCCGGCGCCGACGGACGACCACCGGTCCGCATGCCACTTCCTTGAAGAGGTTTCTCCCTGAGCGTGCCCCACGCTCGTGCTCGACGGTGAGGAGTCGGAGCTCATGTTGCACAGCGCCCAGCAAGACGTGGTGGACCCCGCGGAACCGGTCGGCGAGGAACTGCTGCGGATCGAGGGACTTAAGATCCACTTTCCCCTCGGCAGGCGCAGGCGCGGCCGGTACGCCGAGACGGTGTACGCCGTCGACGGGGTGGACTTCACGCTGAACAAGGGCGAGACCGTCGCGCTCGTCGGCGAGTCGGGGTGCGGCAAGTCGACCGTCGCACGGTCGCTCGTCGGGCTTGCCCGCCCGACCGCCGGGAACATCTGGTACAAGGGCATGGACCTCAGGACCGCCAGCCGCAGCCAGATGCGGATGCTGCGGCGGGAGGTGCAGATCGTCTTCCAGGACCCGTTCGCCTCGGTCAACCCGCGGATGCGGGTGCGGGACATCATCGAGGAGCCCCTCCGCGTGCAGGGGATCCCCCGGGAGAAGCACGTGGCCGAGGAGCTCCTGGAGCTCGTCGGCCTGCAGCCCATGTACGCGAACCGGTTCCCGCACGAGTTCTCCGGCGGGCAGATGCAGCGCATCGGCATCGCCCGCGCGCTCGCGCTGAAGCCGCAGGTGCTGGTGCTCGACGAGCCGATCTCCGCGCTCGACGTGTCCATCCAGGCTCAGATCATCAACCTGCTCATGGACCTGCAGGACGAGCTGGGACTGTCCTACCTGCTCATCGCGCACGACGTGGCCGTGGTGCGCGCCGTCAGCCACCGCGTGCTGGTGATGTACCTGGGCCGGATCGTCGAGGCCGGCCCGGAGGTGCTGTCCGACCCCAGCCACCCGTACACGCAGGCGCTGCTGAGCGCCATCCCCTCGGCCGAGGTCGGCTCCCGCGGCCGGAAGAAAGAGATCATCCTTGAGGGCGACGTCCCCAGCCCGACCGATCCGCCGAGCGGCTGCCGGTTCCGCACCCGGTGCTGGAAGGCCGCCGACGTGTGCGCGGAGGAGGAGCCCGCGCTGCTCGACCGCGCCGGGATCGGCGCGCTCAACGCCTGCCACTTCCCCGCCCGCGAGTAGAGGGGGCCGCCCACCCCCGGGCGGCCTTTCGTGCCGCGAGCACAATGGCGAAGGCCCGGAAGCCGTAAGGCTTCCGGGCCTTTCTACTTGCCACGATCTTAGTGGCGGTAGATGTGGTACACCTTCTGGAAGGTCTCGTGGACGGTCCAGGTGCCCTTCCAGCCGATCGGGAACACCGCGCTCGCCCCGGCCGTGAGCTTGACGGGCTCGCCGCCGTCCTCCTGCACGGTCATGCTGCCGGACAGCACGAAGATGGACTCCTCGCGGTTGGGGTACTCCCAGCGGGACGACCCCGGCGCGCACTCCCAGTGGCCGATGATGAACTTCTTGTCCTCGCTCATGTGCAGGACGCGGTTGCGGGTGAGAATCTCGGCCGGCTCGATGGGCGTGGCGCTCGGCGGCACCAGCGGCCGCTGCTTCGCTTCGCTCAGATCAAGCTCCGCGGGGCGGTAGTTCATCGTCATGGATCGCTCCTCACTTCGTCTGAATCGCCGGACGGCCTGACCCCGATCCTCGCCGGGGCCGATGACGACGGCGCTACGTGACGTCCTCTACTACCCTGAATTCTACCCTTGATATATTACATGTCAAAGCTGGTGTATATCGGAGGACGGCCGTCATCATCCGTGCACGCCGTCGAGCGGCGTGGCGGCCGGCCCGCCGCCTTCGACCTTCCCGGCGGTCGCCGGGGGGAGATCGAGGACGCGTTCGAGCCAGGAGCCGCGGGCGGCCTTCGACGCCCGGCTGACCGTGGTGTCGGGAGCCTGCTCCGTGAAGCCGTGGAACGCCCCCGCCCAGATGTGCAGCTCGGCCTGGCCGCCGACCGCCCAGATGCGTGTCGCGTAGTCGACGGCCTCGTCGCGGAACACCTCGCAGGCGCCCGCGTCGATGTAGGCGGGCGGCAGACCGGACAGGTCGGTAGCCCGCGACGGCGCCGCGTACGGGGACACCTCAGGGCCGCCCACGGCGTCACCCAGCAGGAAACGCCAGCCCCAGAGGTTGCTGTTACGGTCCCACCAGCCGATCCCGTCGTACTGGTGACTCGACGGCGTGGTGTTCCGGTCGTCGATCATCGGGCAGTACAGCCCCTGCCCGGCGATGGCGGGCCCGCCCCGGTCGCGCGCCAGCAGCGACACGCCCGCGGCGAGGCCGCCGCCCGCGCTGCGCCCCATCACGACGATGCGTCCCGGGTCGAAGCCCAGCTCGCCGGCGTGCTCGGAGAGCCAGACGAGGCCCGCGTAGCAGTCCTCGACCGGCGCGGGATCCGGGTGCTCCGGCGCCAGCCGGTACTCCACGGAGACCGCGACGAGCCCGTAGACGTCCACGAGCTCCACGAAGCTCTCCATGGACCAGAACCGGTTGCCCATGCACATCCCGCCGCCGTGGATGTTGTACAGCGCGGCCGGGGTCGTGACCCCGCCCTTCGGGCGCAGGATGGAGACGGTGAGGTCCGGGGCTCCGGCCGGGCCCGGGATCACCCGGTCCTCGAACTCCACCGGACGGCCACCGAGGATGTCCTCGATGGGCTTGGCCATCAGCCCGGCGCCGCGCTGCGCGCGGATGACCTCCGGGCCGAGCGGCGGGCCCCCACCGCTGGTGAGGGCCTCGTAGACGGGCAGCAGGTCGGGGTCGAACGGGACGGGTGTCACGGTCATCGGGTGGCTACTCCTTTGGATCTTTGACAGGGGAGGCGAGCCTCAACAGCCCTTGGCATTGCGGTCGACCGTGGCCTTGTGGCCGGCCTGCCAGTTCCCCGGGATCGCCACGGGCGGCTCGACGCCGCCCCAGGTGAACCCGCACGCCGCGCCGTAGGTCCGGTAGGCCAGCATCAGCGGCTTCGCCGCGGCGTCGCGGAGGATCTGGTCGTTGATGTCCTGCCACAGCCGCGTCTGGCGTCCCGGGTCGGACTCCCGCGTGACCTGATCGATCAGCGTGTCCGCGCCGTCGTAGCCGATGTAGTTCTGCGCCGGACGGCTTCCGCCCAGCACGGAGGAGGGTCCGTAGAAGAACGCGCCATAGGTGATCTGCGGGGTGGCCCGGTACGCGATGAGCGTGACGATGATCGGTTCCTTGCCGGACAACTGGGCCTTCTGCCAGGCCGGCGTGTCGACGTTCCGGATGTCGACCTGGACGCCGATCTTCTTGAGCTGCGCCTGCAGGATCTCGTAGTACTGCATGCCCGCGGGACCTGAGACGGTGATGCGGAAACCGTCGGGATATCCGGCCTCCGCCAGGAGCTTGCGCGCCTTGTCCAGATCGTAGTCGTACGCCAGGCCCGCCTCCTTGGTGTGCGCGTCGGGCACCCCGCCCGGCATCGCGTCGCTCCAGGCGCTGAGCACGGTCTTGGCGGTGCGTGGGCCGGCCGCGGCGACGTAGTCGGCGCGGTCGATGGCGTACGCCATCGCCTGGCGCACCCGCACGTCGTCCAGCGGCTTGACCTTGGTGTTGAACATGGCGTACCAGATGCCGAACAACGGGGCCGTGACGACCTTGAACCCCTCTCGCTCGTCGATCATCCGCAGCCCCAGGTCGCCGCCGGCCGACGGGTCGGCCAGATCGATGTCGCCGCTGAACAACGCGGCCTGCCGGGCCGTGTCGTCGTTCATGAAGCGGATCGTCCACCCGGCCGCGAGGGGCTTGCCGAGGTAGTAGGCGTCGTTGGCGACGAGGTCGACCTGCTGTCCCGGGGTGTGGCCGCGGAATGTGTACGGGCCCGGTCCTACCGGGTGCAGCCCGAACTCCTCTCCCTCGGCCTCCACCGCCTTCTTGCACACCATGAGCCCGCCCTGCCAGTTGGCGATCGTCGACAGGAACACGGCCGGGGAGACCTGGTGCTTCATCGTGACCTCGACCGTGCGGGCGTCGGGGGCGTCGACGCTCTTGTAGTCGGTGTAGCTACCGGCGAACGACGACCGTTCGGGGTCGGCGGCACGCTGCAGCGAGTACACGACATCCTCGGACGTGAGCTCGTATGCCTTGGTCTTGCGTCCGGCCGGGCACATGACGCCCTCGCGGAGGTTGATCGTCCAGACCTGCTTGCCGTTCTTCGTCTGCGCCTGCGGGATGTCCTGCGCGATTCCCGGCTCGAACGGCGCGGTGGTGTCGCTGGTCCGGTAGCGGACCAGGCCGTCGAACAGCATCATCGACAGGATTCGGTCGAGCGGCTGCAGCGCCTGGAGCGGATCCATCGACGTGAAGCCCTGGGTCATGATCCCGTATCGGATCGTCGGTCGTACGTCTTCTCCGGCGGCTGCGCCGCCTCCGCTGGTGCACGCGGTCGTGCCCATCAGCGCGGCCACTGTTCCGAGGGCGAGTACGGTCTTCGCTCTGCGTCTGTTCATCCCGCTCTCCGTGCATACTAGACGTGATGTATCAGTCTCCCGATGGTGTGATGTGGGCCCCCCGGGCCGGACGGCGGATGCCGTCCGGCCCGCGGAAACGGGTCTGACGTGCCGGGACTAACGAGCCTGGACTAGCGCGCCGGGTCGAACTCGGCGGGATAGACCGTCGTGCTGATCAGCTTGCCGAACCCGTCGAGTGTGAAATGGGCGAGGGCCTGACGCGCCTCGTCGAGACCGAACAGCACGCCCCGCGAACGGATACTGCGGATGTCGCGGTGGTCGGCGACCGTCACCGCCGCGCAGGGAAGCGCTTTCTCCTGCCAAGCGAACAGGAAGATGCCGGGACGCAGTTCGTAGGCGGTGCACTCGTCGGTGTCCGCGAGCCCCTCCTCGGAACCGGCCAGGCACTGCCAGGTGTACTGACGCGGCCCGAGGTAGATGTGCTCGTACACGCGGTCGGGGCCGTACTCCCACAGCACCCGGCGGCCGGTGAGCGCGGTGGACAGCGCCGGTGGGAGCATCGTCGACTCGATGCCTTCGATCCGCGCCGTCGCGAAGCGCTGCCGGACCCGGGGGCGGCCCGGTGCGGGGTCGCTGATCAGACTGGTCACCGACAGCGCGTGCCCGCTCGTGAAGTCGAGCGCGAGGCTGATGGTCTCCTCCGGCGTCCGCGTGCGGCGGAACTGCACGTAGAAGAGATCGTCCGCGATCCGGAACGCCTCATAGTGGTCCTCTCCGGAGGCCGAGACGTCGTCTCCGCGCCCCGGGCTCCGCGTCCACGCGACGGTATCCGTGCCGAAACGGTGCGTGACGCGGGTGCCGTGGTCGTCGTAGAGCACGACCACACGGCCGACGAGGGCGGGCGGCGGATCGGTTCTGGTGAGGCCGATGTCCGCGGCCGTGAGAAGTCCGTGGATGGGTCGACGGATCGAGGCTTCGGAAAGATCGCTGATCATGGTTCTCCTCACCGGAGGAAGACGAGGCGAGGGCGAGCGGGCACGTCGCGGGCGCGGATGAGGCAGCGCCTGCGATCCCCGCTCGGCTCATCAAGCTCGGTTTCGCCCGCAGCGGCGGACTCTGGTTTGTCAGGAAGAGCGGTTATGCATCGATCATTAGGTGCGACATCGGTCATGCGGAGCGGCATGTTCGAGGCGGAGACGGCGCGGCGGAACTCGGCGGTGTCATGGCCGAACGCCGTGGTGACGTGGCCGATCCGCGTCTCTTGAACAGTTTCGTTCAAGATTTACCTCCCTTGCCTCAAGGGCAAAGCTTGCCGATCCCATATCCGATATCGGCGAGTTCGGTGCTGTCAAGGTGCTGCGAGCCCGCACTGGGTCGGGTGATCGCCGCACGTCCGGTGATCGACGACAGGCTCCGAAGCGCGCCGGCGACCGCTATCGAGTTGGGTGGAGCCGCGCACAGGCGGCGTCGTACTCCGTGACGATCTGCTCGATGATCTCGGCGGCCGGGAGCACCGAGTGGATGAGCCCGGCGGACTGGCCCGCCTCGGCCTTGCCCCAGTCGACGTGGCCGTGCAGTGCGGCGTCCCTCAGCGTCGCGGCCTGGAACGCCTTGCGGCGCACGTCGAGGTCCGCGTTGGACTCCTCGAGTTCGGTCATGCGGGCGGTGAACTCGTTCGCCAGCGCGCGGGTGAGGCCGAGGCCGTGCCCGACGGTGCGGGTGCCGTCGACGTTCGCCGCGAGGACGGCGGCCTTGTAGTTCGGGTGGACGGTCGCCTCGTGGCTGGCGAGGAACCGGGTGCCCAACTGCGCGGCGCCGGCCCCGAGGGCGAGCATCGCCGCGAGACCCGCGCCGTCGGCGACACCGCCGGAGGCGATGACGGGGATGTCGGGGATCTCGGTGACGACGGCGCGCACGAGGACCTGCGTGGTGACCATGGCGGGCGGCGGGTGGCCACCCGCTTCTGCGCCGACGACGACGAGTCCGTCGACGCCCGCCGTCGCCGCCTTGTGGGCGTGCTCGGTGCCGGCGACGACGTGCAGGCAGGTCGTGCCGACGTCGCGGAAGCGATCGAGGTAGCGCTGCGTCCCGCCCTGGGACGCGATCAGGATCGGCGGTCTGCGCCGGAGGAGGAGATCGATCACCTCGTCGGCGCCCCGCCGGTAGAGGGGCAGGTTGACGGCCCACGGCCGGTCGGTACCGGCCTCCATCTCGTCGAGCGTGCGCGTGAGATCGGGGAGCCGCATCGGGCCCACGGCGACGACTCCGAGCCCACCGGCGCGGCTCACCGCGAGCGGTAGGGCGGAGCAGGACGAGGCCCAGGACATTCCGCCCTGAATGATCGGCAGGTCGATGCCGAGCAGGCGGGTGACCGAGGTGGAGATCACGCCCCCACCCCGCTGCGCCCCTGCTCCAGCAGCTTGCGCGCGTGGGCCGCGAGCTGGTTCTTCTGCACCTTCGAGCTGGCGGTCATCCCGATGTTCTCGAACCCCTCCACGATGCGGAGGTAACGAGGGACCTTGAACCCCGCGAGGTGCGAGCGGGACCAGTCGAGCAGCTCCTCCTCGGTGGCGTCGGTGGCCTCGGTGAGCACGACGAACGCGAAGGGGACCTCGATCAGCCGCTCGTGCGGGACCCCGACCACGGCGGCCTGACGGACACCGGGGTGGCGGTGCAGGGCGTCCTCGATGTCGGCGGGGGCGACGTTCTCCCCGCCGACCCTGATGATGTCCTTCGTGCGTCCGACGAACTGCAGGCGACCGGCCTCGTCGAGGATGCCGATGTCGCCGGTGAACAGCCAGCCGTCGGCGTCGATGGTGGCGGCGGTCTGCTCGGGGTCGTCGAGGTAGCCGCGCATGACGTTCCAGCCGCGGACGAGGATCGAGCCCGGTTCGCCTGGGGCGCAGTCGGAACCGTCGTCGAGGGCGCGGATCCGGACCTCGACACCCGGCTGGACGCGCATCGCGCCGGAGACCCGTACGGCCTCGTCCTCCCACCAGGCGGACAACGAGACGTTGGGGGAGGCCTCGGACAGGCCGTAGGCGGCGACGCACTCGGTGGCGCCCAGCTCGTCGATCACGCGCCGGATCACGGTGGGGGACGCCGCGACCCAGGCTCCCCGCAGGTGCAGCTTCCGCTGGGGGCGGTCGGGGTGGTTGAGCAGCATCAGCGCGATGGTGTCGTTGCCGGAGAAGTGCGTGCACCGTTCCACCTCGAACAGGCGCAGCGCCTCGCCGGGCTCGAAGCGGGGCATGGTCACCAGCGTGGTCGCGTGCTGGATCGACGCGAGCACCGAGAGCGTGCTCCCCGCGACGTGGAAGAACGGCCGCGCGCTGTGGTAGCGATCGCCCGTGCGCAGGCCGAGGCGTACCCCGGCGAAGAACGCGTCGGCGCACATGCTGCTATGGGTGAGCAGCACGCCCTTGGGCCGCGAGGTGGTACCTGACGTGTACTGGACCAGCAGGATGTCGTCCGGACCGGCGGTGGGCGGCACGTCGCCTACGTCGCTCCCCGCGTCGACGAAGTCCGACCACGCGGTCGCCCAGCTCGGCACGTTCTCGCCGAGCGCCACGACCGACTTGAGATCGGGCAGGGCCGGGCAGGTCGGTGTTCCGGCATGACCGATGCCGAGTTCACGGAGCATCGCGATGAAGTCCACGCTCAGCACCCGGTCCGCCACGAACAGGGTGGAGATGCGGGCGTGCTGCAGCGTGTACTCCACCTCGCCGGCGGTGAACCGCGTGTTCACCGGGACCGTGACGGCTCCGACGCTTCCGATGGCGACGAACAGGGCCACCCAGCGCGGCCCGTTGCCCAGGCAGACGCCGACCCGGTCACCGTGCCCGATGCCGGCGGCGGTGAGCGCCGCGCGAATGCGGGCGACCTCCTCGGCCAGCTCGGCGTAGGTCACCCGGTCATCGGCGGTGACTATCGCCTCGATGTCGGGAGCGAGCAGCGCGGCGCGGTCCAGCGCCTCGTGCGCGGTGAGAGGACACGCAGTTCTGAGATCCATCAAGCTTCCTCCGTCCCGGATTCGGTGCGCCGGACCTGTGGTCCGCCCGGGACGACGTACGCGCAGACCGTGACCGCGTCGGCCATCGAGCCACCTCCTCTTGCTGGCTCTAGGAGTACGCGAACCTGTTGACTTTGTCAACACTCTAGAGATCGCGTTCGTGACGCTCCACATCCAGCGCGAGGTCGGCCAGCTTGTCCAGCGCCCGCACCAGCACCTGCCGTTCCTCAGGCGACAGGACGGCCAGGAACGTCGCGTCGCGCTCGTTCGCCGCGAGTATGAGGCCACGGTAGACCTCGATGCCCGCCTCGGTGAGCGCCAGCTGGTACGTCCGCCCGGACCCCGCGGTCCGGTTGACCAGGCCGCGTTCCGTCAACTTGGTCACTACCCGGCTCATCTGCGCTTTGTCAAGACCCGCGCGCCTAGCCATCCGGTTCAGAGTGAGCGTCGGATCAGACCCGATCAGGGCGATCGCCCGCCACTCGCCGAGGGTGACGTCGAACTCGCGCCGGTAGCGCAGCGCCGCGCTGCGGGACAGCGCCGCCGACGTCCGTGACAGGCGATAGGACAGCAACTCGGCGATGGGGACGAGATCCCTGACGTTCGCGCGCTCCGGCATGGGGGGATCGTAATCTGTGCGGGACGGTGTTGCATAATCAACAACAAGCGATTTTGCGGCAATCGCCTCTCCCTCCACCCGCCCCCTCCACCGCCCACCCCCCGCACGGACCCGCCCCCCGTACGGACCCGCTGACTCCCCGTGACCTCCCCTCAGTGACCCCCAGAATCACGGCCCGAAACCCGGTTGCGGCCCCCGGGCGGCTGACGCATGCTGGCGGCCATGCTGATCAGAGAGGCGACACCGGACGACTGGCCCGGGATGTGGGCGTTCATGGAGGGCATCGTGCGGGCGGGTGAGACGTTCTCCTGGGATCGCGACACCACCGAATCCCAGGCCAGGCAGATGTGGTTCCCGGCACCCCCGGGCCGCACCTTCGTCGCCGTCTCCCCGGACGAGACCATCCTGGGCACCGCCAACAGCGTCCGCAACCACCGCGGCGGCGCCGCCCACATCTCCAGTGCGAGCTTCATGGTCGACCCGGCCCACTCCGGCCATGGAGTCGGCCGGGCCCTGGGCGAACACGTCCTGAAGCAGGCCCGAGAGGACGGCTTCCGGGCGATGCAGTTCAACGCCGTCGTCGAGACCAACACCCGAGCGGTCGCCCTGTGGCGCTCACTCGGCTTCGCCCTGATGACCACCCTCCCCGAGGGCTTCCACCACCCGACCCACGGCTACGTCGGCCTCCACATCATGTACCAGCGCCTCTGACCCTCCTACGAGGTCGCCTCGACGGGTCAGACGCGGCCGAGGAGGAAGCCCCCGGCGCTGCCGATGAGGAGGAGCAGCACGGCCAGGGCCGTGCGGAGTTTCGGGCTGGAGAGGGCGGGGCGAGGCACTCCAGGGTGTCGGGTACGGGCGGTGCGGGCGGGCTGAAGCAGCGCTGCGCCCTCGGTGGTCTCCTGCTCCCCAACAGCGTCCCCCTTGGCTCTCGCCACCTGCGCCGCGCTGTCCCTGCTCTGCCTTCTCCACCTGCGGACCCTCCGCCGCCACGACTCCGCCCACATCCGGCGACCGGGCACCGACACCCTCGTTCCGGGTCATTCGGGACGAGGTTCACCATCCTCGCTCTCGGGCCCTGCGCCGACGTTCAAGGCGGCGGCCGAGCCATTGACCGATCCGTCGTCGTGACCGGTGCCGTTGAGGTTCGACTCCTCTGGTGTCCTGAAGGTCCCCTCCGACGCCGGGTGGGACCGCGGCTGATCAAAGCGCCGCCGCAGGTCGTCCGCCGCTTCCTGGCTGCCGTACCTGGTGAACAGATCGGCCAGTTCCGCGGCGAAGAACGCTTGCTGGTCCGTATCCTCGACGCCGGCGGTGAAGAGCATGGCATCGGCATGGTCGGCCGGCGTCGCATGGTATGGCGGGCGCGCTGGATCGGCTCCGTGGTCTTCGGGGAGCCTGTCATGCGCCGCGAGGGAGAGCCGAGTCAAGCGCACGATGTCGTTCACCGTCGCTTCCACCTGCTCACCGTTCCTGTCCAGGTGCCAGACGACCGCGGCGCCGGGGCTCTTCAAAACGTCCTCGCTGAGATACCGCCGTCTGCTTTGTTCGGCCTCCTTGTTCTGCTGCCAGACGGCCATCTCCTTGCGCTGGATGGCTAGCATTTCCAGCCGCTTACGGTCGTCGTCCGCGAGTGTGAGGACGACTCCCTGCGCCACGACGTGCACTTCGCGATGGCCTTCCGGCGCGCGTCCCAGCGTGCCGCCCAATTCGCATTGGGCGAGGCTCACCTGCTCCGGAGACCACCGTTCGGTCACTTCTCTGGCGCGCTCGATGACCGCCTGGACGGCGACGCCTTCCAGGTTTAAAGGAACGTTGTGCGACGTATCCTCGCTGGGGGTCCACAGCACCGTGGCCGAGAACAGGAAATTGTAATCCTTGGTAGAACTCGGTAGCGGAATCTCCTCTACCTGCTTCCGTCTCTGTTCCGGTCTAGGGGCGGGAGGGAACGACGAGTAGGCAGGGGTGGACTCCGGCCTCGGCCTACGGCCTGCCCTCCGCGTGACGAGTATCGCGCCCGCCACCAGCGCGCTGACCAGCAGGACCGATGCCCAGAAGGGCCATGGGGCGAAGTAGCCGAGGCCGAGCAGTAGCACCGTGCCGATGGCGGCAAAGTACATGTCCACCGTTCCACGTCCCTGGCTCATGTACGACTCTCGCCTTCTTTGTGGTTCTTGGTGGCCGCGGCGATCTTCTGTCGCAGGGTCTTCGCGAGGAGGGCGCCGCGTTGCCGCTCTTCCTCGGTGGTGTACGGCAGGTCGCGCGCGGTGGTGTACAGGGGTGCCAGGACCTGGATGCGGGGCGTGGCCGCTGAGACGAGCACGTCGAGCAGTGCCTCCCGGTATGTTTCGCGATCTCGTGCGGCCGTCAGCCAGTCACGTACTCGCGTGCCCTTGGCACGCTCCGCATGGTGGGTGAAGACGGCACGCCACCCATTGGTCAACCGATGTCTCATCTCCGGTTCCGCGAGCAGTCCGGGCCCGTCTGGTCCTGGGGCAGTGAGGGCGTCCGGGGCGGTGAGGTCGTGAAACAGGTCGAAGTCCACCGGCCAGCGCCGGGGGCGTTGAAGGCCCTCCTCCAGTCTTCGCAGCATGAACCGGTGATGCCTGTGCTTGCCGCAGGCAAGCTCGGTGAGCGTTTCGCGGGCGAGTATCCCGTCGCGTTCCCGGCGTGCCAGGTGGTGGAGTCGGACCATCGCTTCGTCGGGATGCCGTACGGCGATGACGTCGCTGCATGCCCGCACCAGCACGAAGCGGAGGCCGTGGGACGGTTCTCCCGCTGTGGCGGATTCATAGATCTGCCGGCGAAAGAACTGGCCGTTCTCCTCGTCCAGTAGTCCCTGCCTCAAGGTCAGGGCCGCCGCACGTAGATGAATCTTGTTCCCCCTTGCGGACCAGTCTTCGACCAGGGGCATCAACATGGGTCGGTAACGCTCATCCAGGCAGAGTTCGGTGAACCGCTCGACCAGGAGGTCGCGTTCACGCTGGTCCAGTCCGGCAATGGTGAGCGCCTTCTGTACCCATTTCCGTAGTGGATCGCGAATTTCTGGAATATTTCTCCAGAAGTGCTGTCTGACGACGTAGTCGTAGTCGAATGATCGGAACAGGACTTCCCTTGAACGTGGCTTGATATATGCGTCGATCTTCTTGAAGCGGGTGGCGAGGTCTGTTCGCTCAAGGATCGGCTGCTCGTCACCGTCGTGTTCCAGCGCTTGGAGCAGTAGGTTGCTCGCCTGGTGGATATCGTCGGCGTGTGCTCCGTGCAGCATCGCGGTGGCCATCAACAGGGCCTGCCTGCGGCCTTCCGGCTCACCGTCCGCACTGGGTAACCCAACGTCCAGCTTCGAGCGTGAGTTGTTAACGGCCTTCGACCACGCCTGCAGATCACCACGCCCGCCGCTTTTCGCCCGCGCTTCGGCCACCAGGTCGGCATAGTGCGCGACCTGGTCCAGCGACGGACCGGTACGAAGGTGGTGAAGGATGGGAGACGGCCATGGCTGCTCCGGCAGGACGATGATGCCTGCGGATCGAAGATGGCGGCGCAGCACGCCCTCGGCTCCAGGAGCGGCCATCTCCACGACCAATCGCCGAAGGTCGGACGACAGAGTTCTGGCCGCGTGATCGGAAAGGACCACCGCAAGGTGGGCGGCTCGATCCTTTACAGTCTTGCGTAGCGCCCCCAACTCGTCGCAGACCTCGCGGCAGTCCGTTCCTTGCACAGGTATGAGATCGAGCAACAGCAGGTCTCCATTGCCCACTTGTTCCAGGTCCAGATGATGGGGACGGTTCTCCTGTAGCAGTAGCTCTTGGAATGTCCGGGCCTTCTCGCGCAGTTCATACAGCAGCATGTTGGCCGCCGTCCTTCTCCCGCTCCCCGGAACACCGCGAATGAATACGGTTCTGTATTCGCCGAGGATGCTGCGCGCTCGCGCGAAACCTCGGGGATGCACGAAGTTTCGCCGCAGCCATACGAGCTGGTCATCGACGATACCCCGTGGCATTTTCCCGCTGGAATCCCTCAGGAGATCGCTGATATCGCCATTGCCGAGGAGGAAATCCCCATCGGCATGCCCGATGTTATAGATGAACTGGTCGTTCAACGAACGTCGTCCTCCTTATCCCGCATGGCGGAATCGCCAAATCGGTGATTGATGCCGCCGGAGTTGTCGCCCGCCACATGGACGCCTCCGGGGCCGGTGATGTGCGAGCCGCCGTAGGTGGTGTTGGTGTCGTGAGTGTGTTGCCGGATGTCGCCCTTGCCCATGTGGAACGTGCCGCTGAGGTCGCGCCCCTGAACGGTCGTGCCGTGAGTGTCGTGTACAGAGTTCGCCACCGTGCCCGGCTCGCTGGAACGGTCGTCGAGGCGATCCGTCTTCTTGAGCTCGGGCACGAGATCCGCGAGGAGGTTGCCGAGTGCGATGAGCTGGTCCTGAGTGTGGTTGCCGCCGAGCTCGAAGTACTGGATCTCGGCGAGCCGGGCGAGGTCCGCCGGTAGCTCCTCGGCCTTCAGCCGTTGGATACCAAGGCCGTCGAAGACGGGGACGACGTGGATCTGGCAGGCGAGCGCCTCGGCGAGTTCTCGGTGCACCCAGTCCTTCTCGTCGTGTAGGAGAGGGGAGCGGGCCCAGCCCGGGCCTATGACGGCGACGACGGCGGAGCTGCTCCGGAGCGCGTGGAGCAGCCTGGGCGGAAAGTGTTCTCCGGGCCTGATCGAGGTACGGTCCCGGAATACCTGCTCCCTGCCGAAGCGGTCGGCGAGCTTGGTTTCGATCGTGGTGGCGGTCTTGTCGCCGTCGCCGGTGCGGTAGTTGATGAAGATCTCGGACACGAATCGCCTTCCTAGAGGAGACCGGTGGTTGTCAGGGCGCCGAGGCGGGGAGCGAGGTCCCGCGTGGCGGGGTGATGCGTATATCGGGCGAGCACGCGCGCGAGCCGGGGGAGGTCCATGGCCACCGTCGCGGATCTCAGGGTCGCCACGTCGTTCAACAGACCGCTGATCAGATGGCAGGCGTGATCCACGTCTCCGGCCGCCGCGTGCGCGAGCGCCTGCCGCACGCCGTAGCGGACCCGTGTGCGCAAGGCCTCTGGCCGCACCCCGGCGAGCTGGGAGCCGAGGATCTCGGCCGCCTCGCGCGGGCGGCCCAGGTCGTACAGGCACCAACCGGTGATCATGGTCACCGGGTCGGGGAGGTTCGTCGGGCCGATGATCGGAGTGTCTTCGTCCGCACTGGGGCGATCGAGTGCGGTGCGCGCTCGATCGAGAGCGGACATACAGGCAGTGTGGTTTCCGGCCAGGGCATGTCCCTGTGCCTCGTGCATGGAGGCGAGCCCCTGGATCCTCGGCAGAACCGTGTCGCGCTGCGCGCGCCGGGCGAGTTCGATCGTTTGTCCGGCGTCGTTACGGTAGAGCGTGATCAGGGCGTGCCGTGCCATACCATAGGCGGCGAAGTCCTGGTCGCCGCCGGCCGCGGCCATCTCGACGGCGCGGCGGGTCCACCACAGGGTGGCCTGTTCGTCACCCATCTCCTGCACCAGCCAGCCGATGTACTCCGCGTACCGGGACCCCAGCAGCAGCAGAGCTCGACGGGTTCGCGGATCGGCCTGTTCGGCGTATTCGCGCAGGCTGTGGGTCTGCGCGATGAGCGCGGGCAGGAGAAGCCCGGGTTCGACCGACTGGCCGAGTCTGCGGTACTCGTCGAAGATCGAGCGAGACGCGGACAGGAGTGACTCTCCCTCCACCGCGGAGCCTGGCATCCGCCCGCCGATGCCGACGCCTGCGAGTCCCACGAGGGACGCGGCGCCCGTGGTCATGATCTGACGCCGGTTCATGGACTGGAACCGGCTTCCTCCTGTCGGCGACAGCCCCATCAGCCACACCTCCTGGGATCCGGCCGTGCCGCCGTCGTTCGTCGTGACGCCTTCCGCATCGGTGATCTCCTCATCGAGAAAGGTGATCAAAGAACCTTCCGCGGCCAGTTCCACGTCGCATAGTCCAGCCAGCAGTCGGCTTGGTCTTTTCAGACCCCGTTCCACTTTGCTGAGCTGGCCCTTGCTGTAATTGACCCTCTTCGCCAGCCCGGTAAGGGAGAGACCGGCGGCGAGCCGGCGTTTCCGTAATTCCTTACCGAACTGGGGCGGCTGCTCGACCATGTGAATCTCCGTCACCCCCGCCCGAACAGCCCGGGAGCGCTCCAACAAAGCTGCCGTATACGGCGCCGGGCAGGCAAGGTCGTCGGTGGGTTTCCTGTTTCCAACTTCGGAGGAAACAGGAAACGACTCTGCGTGTCGAGCGGAACGAGGGCAAGTGATGGAAGTCTTCCTTGCCGAGGATGCGCGCGCGCCACCGCTTCAGGCCCCGGATTGGTGGTCGCCGACGAGGCGTAAGCCGGGACGCAACATGGCATTATCACAGAGCATCTGTCGGCTTACCGGTTGGTGACCGATGGCTCGACGATCTACTTGGTCGAGCAGGGGCAGGCCACCGATCTGGTACATCGCACGGCCAACATCGTCATCCATGAGCTGGTAGGGGTGCTGCGGCCGTTCTATCGAGATGGACGGTACATTCCGGACCTGTTGCGTCCCCGCGACCACGTCACAATCGATCCGGCGGTCCGTGGCGGTATGCCGGTGATCGAAGGGACCCGCGTGCCGTACGACGAGATCGCGGCGCTGCTGCGGGACGGTGTTCCGGCCGCGCGGATCGCGGACTACTAACCGAGCGTGTCCGCCACTGCGGCGTTGGACGCCGCCGACTTCGCGGACTACGTAGACAGTTGCGAACCCCCCAGGGAACAGCGTGAGGCTGCTGCTGGATGACGACGTCCCCCGCCCGGTGCACCAGGTTCTGACGAGTTTCGTGCTGAGCCACGACATCGTCCATTCGCTGGACCTTGCCGGTTGGTCGGGTACGCGGGACGAGGCTCTGTATCCGCGTGCCGCCGCCGAGGGGTTTCACGTGGTTGTCACCAATGACGGTCGTCAGATGCAGCGAGCTCGGGAGGTGGCCGCGATCGCGGCCACTGGCCCGCATCGGATCGAGTACCCGCACAAGCACCATGGGCTGGTCGAGATGGGGTCGTGATCGCGACGGTCGCAGTTGGTTCGCCGAGTGCGTTTCCATTGCTGGAAGAGTCCGACGGGCCGTGCTTGATCACCTTGCGAGGCGTCGATCCCCCCGTGGGAAGCAGGCTTCGGATGATCGATTCTGCGGTGAACCCGCCCAAGTTCTGGTCCACGGTTCCGTAGCGGCCCCGCTGGTGGAGCGGGGCCGGTGCCCGGAGAAGGCGATCACCATCACCGGGTGAGACCGGAGATGTCGGCGGAGCCGAGCGGGATCGGGGCGAACATCGGCGGCTCCTCCTCCGGTGTCAGGGCGGTGGGGCCGTAGATCCAGTCGATGAAGGAGTAGTCGTAGGTGTCGCGGGCGCGCAGGAGGGTGTTGCGCTGGAGGCGGGCCAGGCCGTCCAGGTGCCACAGTTCGCCCCAGGCGCGGGCCGTGGTCAGGACGCGGCGGCAGTGTTCGGGGCGGACGGCCTCGTAGGCCGTGAGAGTGGCTCGCCAGTCGATCGAGCCGTCCTCGGCGCGGTGGGCGGCGGCGTGGCGGGCGAGGACCCAGCCGTCCTCGATGGCCATGATGGCGCCCTGCGCCATGTACTGCAGCGGCGGGTGGGCGGCGTCGCCGAGCAGTGCGATGTTGCCGTGGACCCACGTCATGATGGGGTCGCGGTCGAACATCCGCCACCAGCGGTCGCGCCACATCAGCGAGATGCCGTCCTTGACCTCCGGGCAGGTCGCGTCGAAGGCGGCGTCCAGCTCGTCGGGGGTGCCCCAGTCCGCCTCGCCCGCGAGGGCCTTGGGCGACTGGAAGACGGCGACCTGGTTGAGCATCTCGCCGCCGCGCAGCCCGTAGTGCACGAAGTGGCAGCCCGGGCCCACGTGGACCGAGACCTCGGACAGGTCCACGTCGCGGCCCGCCTGCTCGATGGGGACGGCGGCGCGGTAGGCGACGTAGGAGGAACTGACCGGTTCGTCGTCGGACAGGAGCCCGCGCGCCACGGAGTGCAGGCCGTCGGCCGCGATGACGACGCGGGCCTCGTCGGTGCGGCCGTCCTCCGACACCACCCGGGCGCCGGCCTCGGTGTTCTCGTAGCCGACGATCCGGGCGTCGGTCACCAGATCGACCCCCGCGGTCCGGCAGGCGCGCAGGAAGATCCCGTGCAGGTCGCTGCGGTGGATGACCATGTACGGGAAGCCGTACCTGCGTTCCAGGTCGGTGAGGTCCAGGCGGGTCAGCTCGGCGTCGTCCACGGCGTCGCGCATCACCATGCTCTTCGGCAGCACGCCGAGGCGCTTGGCCTCGTCGAGCAGGCCGTAGTCGGAAAGGATGCGGGTGCAGTTGGGGGCGATCTGCAGGCCCGCGCCGACCTCGCCGAACTCGCGCGCCTGCTCCAGCACGCGCACCCGCAGGCCCTCGCGGGCCAGGGCGAAGGCGGCGCTGAGCCCGCCGATGCCGCCGCCGACGATCAGGACGTCGGCGGGGGACGCGGACGCGGTCATGTCGCTCACAGCCACGCCGGCAGGGCCGGGGCCGGGGAGCCGTCGGCGGTGGTCAGGGCGTGCGGACGGCCGGCCAGGTAGGCGACGACCTCGGTGAGCGGTCCGGTGAGCGTGACAGGATCACCCGCACCCGGCAGTTCCCAGCGGTCACCGGCGGCGGTGAGCGTGAGCGCGAGCCCGGCCGTGGCGCCCCGCTTGGCGACGATGTCGCCGGCCAGCGCGGTCAGGAACCCGGCGGGCAGGTCGGCGAAGGTGACACCGGCCGCCAGATCGACGGCGTGCACGCAGGCCTCGCGCGACCGCAGCCAGGGGATCTCGGTCGCGGGCACCGTGCGGCCCTGGGCGGTGACGACCTCGGACCTCCACTGCGCGGGGCCGAGCGCGGCGACGCCGACGGCGAGCCGTTCCGCCGACTCGTGCAGCGAGGTGGTCAGCTCGGCGGCCGTCCTGGTCGCGCCCGCCGCGATGTCGGCGTCGCGCTGCGCGGGCGAGGAGTACATCGGGGTCTTCTCGCCGGTCGCGGCCCAGCGCACCAGGTTGCACAGGGCGTCGGCGTTGGCCGCCACGTGGGCCACCAGGTGCTTGCGGGACCAGCCGGGCAGCCCGGACGGGGCGAGGTACTGCTCCTCGCCCCACCCGGCGACGGCCCGGTGGAACAGCTCGGTGCCCGCCGCGCTCCAGCTCAGCGCGTCCTCAAGGGTGCGACGTGTCATCAGGCGGTGCCCGTTACGACGTTCTCCAGGCGGCCGATGCCCTGGACTTCGGTCACCACGCGCTCGCCGCCGGTCAGGTAGCGCTTCGGGTCGCGGGCGTGGCCGACCCCGCCGGGCGTGCCGGTGGCGATGATGTCGCCGGGGCTCAGGCGCACCACCGTGGAGATGTACTCCACCAGCGCGACCGGGTCGAAGAGCAGGTCGGCGGTGTTGTCGTGCTGCATGACCTCGCCGTCCACGCTGAGCTTCACCGCAAGCTCGGGGCGCACGCCGCCGGGCAGTTCGTCCGGGGTGACCAGGTACGGCCCGACCGGGGTGGAGGAGTCCCACATCTTGCCCTGCAGCCACTCGCGGGTGCGGAACTGCCAGTCCCGGCAGGTGATGTCGTTGAGGACGGTGAACCCGGCGATCGCGGCCTCGGCCGCCGCGCCCCTGGCCCGCCGGACCGGCGCGCCGATCACCACGGCGAGCTCGACCTCCCAGTCGAACTCGGCGGTCTCCTCCGGGCGGGAGATGTCGTCGGTGGCGCCGATCAGGCTGTCGGCGAACTTCGCGAACAGCGTCGGATACTCGGGCAGGTCGCGGCCCATCTCCTGGATGTGGTTCTTGTAGTTGAGCCCGACGCAGACGACCTTCGAGGGGCGCGGGACGACCGGCGCGAAGTCGGCGCCCTCGACGGGGTAGGTCGTCGCGGTGTTCGCGTCGGCGGCGGCGGCGCGCTCGGCCCAGCCGTCCTGGGAGAGGAGTTCGCCGAGGTCGGCGGCGCCGAGGTCGACCAGCCGGTCACCGTCGAGACGTACGGCCCTGGTCGAGCCGTCGAGGCGGAGAGTGGCGAGCTTCATCGGGTGCTTCCTTCGTGCTGGAGACGGTTGAGGCACAGGGCCTCGAAGATCGGGGAGTCGCTGAACCGGAACAGGTCCAGCGCGCCGGAGTCGGAGTCGGTGGACCCGGCCTCCGAGCGGGCGGAGAAGGGCTCCCAGGACGGCACGACGAAGAGGTCGCCGCGTGTGACGGACCAGGTCCGGTCGCCCACGGTGACGCTGCCCGAGCCGTCGAAGACCTGGTAGACCGAGGATCCGGTCTCGCGGACCGGGGCGGTCTCCGCGCCGCGCGCCACCCGGTGCATCTCCACCCGGATGGTCGGCAGGACATCGCCGCCGGTGGCCGGGTTCGTGTAGAGGACGGCCGCGTGGCCGGGCTCGACGGTGCCGCCGAAGCCTTCGGTCTCCAGGCGGAGCTGGTCGCTCAGCGCGCGGTCGGTGAACTCCCACTTGTAGGACAGCAGCGGGGTGCCCGTACCGGCTTCGCCGACGCCCAGCGGACGCAGCCCGGGGTGGGCCCACAGCCGCTCGGAGCGGGACCGCTCGGGGGTGATCCGCTCGGCGTCGCTGATCTCGTCGCGGCCGAACTCGAAGAACTGCGCCTCGTTGGCGTACTGGAACGGGATGTCGAGGCCGTCGATCCAGGCCATCGGCTCGCTGGTGGCGTTGTGGTGGGCGTGCCAGTTCCACCCGGCCTGGGGCAGGAAGTCGCCCCGGCGCATCGGGACGGCGTCGCCGTTCACGACCGTCCAGACGCCCTCGCCCTCGACCACGAAGCGGAAGGCGTGCTGGGTGTGGCGGTGCTCCGGGGCGTTCTCACCGGGCATCAGGTACTGGATCGCGGCCCACAGCGTGGGGGTCGCGAAGGGACGGCCGCCCAGGCTCGGGTTCGCCAGCGCGATCGCCCGGCGTTCCCCGCCACGGCCGACCGGCACCAGATCTCCGGCCTGCTGTGCCAGCGCGCGCAGATTGTCCCAGCGCCAAAGGTGCGGCACGGCGCGCGAACGCGGATGCGCGGGCATCAGGTCGCCGATCTCCGTCCACAGCGGCACCAGCAACTCCTGCTCGAACCCCCGGTAGAGGTCTTCGAGCGCGGGACTGACGTCGGGCTGGCCCGGGGCGTCGATCGCGGCGAGCCGCACCGGGGACACCGGGGACACCGGGAACTCTGTCCTGGTCACAGGGGTGCTCATGCCGTCAATGCTGCTACCGTCACACTGTGCAGAACATAGAATTCTGCTCTACAGAATCCAGGAGTGATGGACAAGCCCCTGAAGAACCCGCCGACCTACCTGATCAGCAGCGTCGACCACGCGTTGCGGATCGCCACCATGCTGCAACTCGAGGGCGAGCTGACCGTCTCGCAGGTCGCCGAGCGGCTGGGCGTGGCCCGCTCCACCGCCCACCGGCTGCTGGCGATGCTGGTGTACCGCGACTTCGCGGTCCAGGACGACCGCCGCTCCTACCGGGCGGGGCCGGTCCTGGAACTGGCCGCCCACTCGCCCTCGGTGGCCTCGCGGCTGCGGGCGGCGGCGCTGCCGCACATGCACCGGCTGGCCGGAGTGCTCGACGAGTCCGTCAACCTGGGGGTGCTCACCGGCGACACCTCCCGCTTCATCGCCAGCGTCGAGTCCTCGCAGGCCCTGCGGGTCGGTTCCCGCGAGGGCATGGTGTTCCCCGCCCATCGCACCACGGCGGGGCTGCTGCTGCTGGCCGAGCTGGCGGATGACGAGCTTCCGGCGATCTACCCGGCCGAGCGTTACGCCGACCATCCCGCCGACCGGCCCGACCTGCAGCGGCTGCGCGCCGAGCTGGCCCGGGTCCGGCGCAACGGCTTCGCGCTCAACCAGGGGCGTTCGGAGCGCGGCGTGGTGGCCCTCGGTGTGCCGGTGCGCACCCCTGACGGCCGGGCCGTGGCCGGTCTGTCGGTGTCGATGCCCAGCGCGCGCTACGACCGGCGCCGCCTGCCGCTACTGGTCGGGGCCCTGTCCCGCGCCGCCGCCGCCGTCGAGGCCGACCTGGCCGGCCCCGCCTGAGACCGCTCCGCCTGAAATCGCTCCATCTGAGACCGCCCCGCCTGAGGCCGGGGCCTCGGCCCCGAGGCGTTTCTGCTCCTCCTCGATGATCCGCTGGGCGAGCGCGTGCTCGGACACGTCGATCGCCTCTGGGGCGGACTCCGCCAGGTCGCTGCGGTGCGCGTACCGCTCGAAGAGGGCGGCCTTGCGGCCGAGCAGCTCCAGGAGGCGCTGGTCGAGGGAGTCGACGGCGAGCAGGCGGTGCACCTGGACGGTGCGCACCTGCCCCATGCGGTGGGCGCGGGCGGCGGCCTGGTCTTCGAGGCTCGGTTTGAGCTGCGGCTCGCAGAAGACCACCACGGAGGCCGCCTGGATGTTCAGGCCGGTGCCCCCGGCCTCGATCTGGCTCAGCAGGACGGCGTGCCCGTCCACCGCCGAGAACCTGTCCACGAGCTCCTGACGGCGCGCGGGTGAGACCGACCCGGACAGCGGCCCGTGCACGTGCGCGGGGTCCAGGGCGGCGGCCACGGTGGCGAGGACGTCGCGGAAGTAGGAGAAGACGAGCACCTTCAGCCCGTCCTCGCGGGCGTCGTCCACCAGTTCGCGCAGGCGTTTCAGCTTGGCCGAGGTCTCCGGGTGGGCGTAGGCGGCGCGGCGCATGGCCATGAAGTTGCGCCTGCGCACCGCGTCGCGGTAGGCGACCAGGTCGGCGCCGCTGAACTCTACCCAATCGCGCGACTCCACCCGCTCGGGCAGTTCGGCGAGCACGTCCTCCTGGTTGCGGCGCAGGTAGGCGGGGGCGACCGCCTTGCGGAACGCCTTGGCCCCGGCGACGATGTCGCTGGTCCGCAGGGTGGCGGCGAGGTCGGGGCGCAGGTGCTCGACGAGGCGGCGGAACTCCTCGACCCGGTTCTCCATCGGGGTGCCGGTCAGGAAGAGCACCCGCTCGACCCGCGCGCACCAGGCGGCGACCGCCTTGGAACGCCGCGCCTCCGGGTTCTTCACCAGGTGCGCCTCATCGACGACCACCATGCCCACCGGCACCTCGGCGGGGACCGTCAACTGGTGCAGGCCGCTCAGCGTGGCGATGGCGACGCCGCCGTGGCGGGCCCACTCTCGCTGGGCGAGGCCCCGCTCTGGGCCGTGCAGCGGGTAGGCGCGCAGGGTGCTGCGGGACTCGATCTCGCGGGTCCAGTTGATCAGCACGCTGGCCGGGCAGATCACCAGAAAGTGGGACCCGCCCCGCGCGCGCAGGTGCGCCAGGGCGGCGATGGCCTCGATCGACTTGCCCAGTCCCATCTGGTCGCCGAGGATGACCCGGCGCTGGGCCAGCGCGAACCGGGCGCCGAACGACTGGTAGCCGCGCAGGGAGACCCGGCGGTGGGTGTCGTCGAGCTCCTGCGCGCCGACCTTGGCCACCAGGTCGTCGGGGAGCGCCCCCCGGCCCTGGGTGAGGGGTTCCCCGGCGAGTTCGGCCAGCAGGCCGTAGTACTCGGCGGAGCGGTGCTCGAAGTCCACCCACGCTTCCAGCTCCGACACGGACGGCCGGAGCAGGTCGGTGGTGACCTGGGTGAGGAGCAGGTCGGTCTCGGCGGACCGCTCGACCACGCCGGCCAGGCGCGACAGCGCCTCGTGGGCGTCGCGGCGCTTGCCCGACCCGGCCAGCCACATCCGCCACCGGCGCCGGGCGGGACGCGCCCGCGCCAGCAGCGGGCCGAGCGTGTCGTACAGGTCGCGGGCGGCGTCGACGGCGCGGGCCAGGTCGGGCCCGGCGTTCACCGGCCGGTGCAGCGCGATCACCAGCGCGGTGCTGATCGGATCGCGCCGGTCGACGTCGATCCGGACGCTCACCGCCGCCGCGGCGGCCCTGGCGATCTGCAGGGCCGCCGCGTGCATCTGGGCGGCGGTCTGCGCGCCGATGCCGGGAAGCAACTGGAGCGTGTACGGCGTGGCGTCGCGGACGGCCAGCACCGTGGTGTACCCGGCGTCCTCCAGGGCGCCGATCCGCAGCCGCCCCTCGGTGACGTCCCTGATCCGGGCGACCGGAATCGTGGCCAGGTCGGTACGGCACAGCTCATCGCGTAACGCGTCGAGCCCGGCCCGCACGTCCGCACGGGCCGACTCGTGATCGCCGAGCAGGGTGACGGCCCGCCCGAGCAGCGGCTCGGCGGCCGCGCAGAGCGCGTCGGCATCCCGGGGTGAGTATCGCCTTTCCACCGGCCCTGCCACTCGCGCCACACCTGCCCGCCGCCGCTCTGCCTTCCGGTGAGGCTATCCGATACCCCGGCGGGGGCGGGGTTACCAGCGCAGCTCCTTCTGCTTGAGCAGGTGTTCGGCCTTCACGCCGCGGTCGGCGCAGGACTTCAGGAAGGCGTCCACCTGTTCGAGCTGGTAGGAGTCGGGGGTGTAGCTGGTGGCCATGACGTGCTGGAGCCAGTCCTCCTCGCCCATGGCGTAGATGTACGCCTCGCTCACCTTGAGGCGGTCCACGATGCCCAGGGCCTGTTCGGCGTTGGAGCCGGACAGCTTGCGGGTGATGCTCATCTTGCGGCTCACCGGCTGGGTGAACAGCGCGTTGTAGAGCCAGGTCAGCGGTGCGCCGTCGCACTCCATGCCGAGGAAGGCGACGTCGGCGGGGCCGACCGCGTCGAAGATCCGCTGGTACAGCTCCGGCTCGATGCCCGAGGAGTCGGCGTCGATGAAGACGGACCGGCCGCCTATCCGCACCCAGAAGGTGCTCTTGGCCCGGATGTCCAGGTCGCAGTGCTCGCCGAGGAAGGGGGTGGCGACGATGACGCCGCCGGGGAACGAGATCTCGTCGAAGTCGTCCACCACGCGCACGGTGAAGCCGAGCCGTTCCAGGCACAGCCCGAGCGAGGGGTCCTGGAGGTTGCCCGAGCCGTTCTTCGGCACCACGACCACGCCGATCCGCTCACGGAGCCGCAGCAGGGACTCGATCACGATGTGGTCCTGGTGGCCGTGCGTGATCAGGCAGTAGTCCAGCCGGTCGGGCAGGTCGGCGTAGGTGTACCGGTCGCCGGCGGTGGCGTCGGCGCTGATGAACGGGTCGGTGATGATCGAGACGTCCGGGCTCTGGATCACCAGGCACGCGTGGCCGTAGTACCGCACCCGGGCCCCTTCGGTCACCTCGCGGTCGGGGGTGCGATCCGGCTCGGTGGTGAGGAAGCCGCGCAGGGTCCTGGCGTCGGCCTCGGAGTCGATCTCCAGGGCGTCTCTCAGCTCGCCGAAGGGCAGCGGGGTGCGCAGCGCGCCGAAGAACCGGTCGATGCCGGGGTGCCGGATGGGCAGCGGGCGCTGCACGTGGCCCGGCTGGGGCAGGCGCGGCGTGCTGAGCGTGAACGGCCTGGTCTGGCCCTCGTCCAGGAACAGGTCGATCGACTGGCGCTCCTCCCGGTGGTAGCGGCTGTGGTAGAGCAGCGGCTCCAGGAAGCGCATCGACGGCTGGTGGTTCAGGTCGTAGACGATCTCCACGAAGCCGCGCACGGCCTCGGGCAGCCGCGGGTAGAGGCCGGACAGGTCGAAACCGGTGGCCTCCGCCCGTAGCAGTTCGTCCGTCGCGCGGATGCCCGCGGCGAGTTCCATGAGGGCCGCGTTGTCACGCAGCAGGCTCGCGCGCAGTTCGTCGATCTCCGCGACGCGCCGGCCGTCGTGGTCGATGAAGAAGCCGCCGCGCATCTTGGGATTGGCCACGGCGGCCGCGTGTACGTCGGGCTGCTGGACGTACGACTCCAGCATCGACAGGTGCAGATTGGCCAGATTCATGGCCGACGCGGCGGGCGGAACGAGATACGACCAGGCGTAGAAGCGGTCGATCAGGCCCTCGGCGACGATGTTCTGGCGGACAAAGAAGAGTTCGTCTCTGCTCACATTCGCGAACGCTACACGCGCTAAAAGCCGATTCCATCCGCTGTTCAGGTGCAGGAACCTGACTCCGATTCGCGTGCGATTCGCAGGGGTGGCAGCTTTCGGTCACCGGCCTTTCCCGGCGAATTCTACGGCCATTCCTCAGGCGCGCGAGTCCTGTTCGTCCTCGGGCCAGCGGGCCGTCCGCAGGCCCCTCGCTGCCATGGCCGCCAGCATGCACGCCGCGAGCAGCCCGCCCAGCACCAGGGTGGCGTGCGTGGCCGCCAGCCGGTCGAGCAGCAGCCCGGCGCCGAACAGCCCGGCCGAGGAGCCGACGCCCAGGATCGTCATGAACGCCGCGATGACCCGGCCGCGCTGCTCGTCGGGGACCTGGCGGAAGATCAGCACGTCGACCAGGATCCGCACCGAGGGCCCGACCAGCCCGAGCAGGAACAGCGGCACCGCAGCCCACCAGGATCCGAACGGCGCGGGCAGCAGCGTGATCAGCACCGCGGTGGACAGGCCGCAGGCCAGCATCAGCACCCCGGGCCGCAGCCGGCGTTGCAGCGGCCCGACCAGGGCGGCCCCGGCCAGCCCGCCGGCGGCCATGGCGGTCACCGTCAGGCCGATCTGCCCGGACGGCACGCCGCGATCCTCCAGCATCACCACCGTGATCAGCACCAGCGGCGCCCCCGCCAGGTTCAGCATGGTGGCGGTCAGCGTCGCGTACCGCAGCGTCGGCACCCGGTAGAGCACGCGCAGCCCGACGGCCATGCGCCGCAGCACCGGGTCGTTCTCGTCCGAGCGGGGGCCGGTGCGCCGGGCGGCGCTCGGCGGGCGGATCAGCGAGACCGTCAGCAGGGAGAGGACCTGGCAGGCCATCGCCGTCACGATCGGCACGGCCGCGGCGATCGCGTACAGCGCGCCGCCGAGCGGCGGCCCGGACAGCGCCGCGCCGTGCGTCCTGACCTCGTCCTGGGTTAGCGCGGCGGTGAGCCGCGAGGACGGCACGACGGCCCGCACGAGGACCATCCGCGCGGCCCCCGCCAGCGGCTCGGTCGCCCCGACGACCACCGCGACCGTCAGCAGGTGCGCGAACGTCAGCGTGCCCGCCGTCAGCGCGAGCACCACGGTGGCGGTCGCGGCCAGCCGGACGGCCTGCGCCAGCAGCAGCAGACGCCGCCGGTCGAACCGGTCGGCCAGCTCGCCCACGGGCATGCCGACCAGCAGCGAGGTCAGTAGCTGCGCCCCGCCGAAGGCGCCGGTGGCGGCGGGGGAGCCGGTCAGCGAGAGGATCAGCAGCGGGTAGGCCAGGTCGGTCATCTCCCGGCTCAGCGAGGAGAACACCGACCCGGTCCACAGCAACTGGAAGTCGCGGTTGCGGATCAGCGGCGCGTCGGGGACCCGCCCCTCGGCGACGTCACTCGGCCGTGTCATCGCGCTGTCCCGTCATCTCGTCGCACGGCCCGGTCAGGCCGAGCTGGGCCGCCTTGAGCCCCGCCTGGAAGCGGGAGTTCGCGTCCACGCTGCGCAGGATCCCGGCCACCTGGCGGCGGTAGGTGCGCAGCGAGATGTTCATCGCCCGGGCCGCCGCCTCGTCCTTGACGCCGTCCCGCAGATACGCCAGGACGTGCATCTGCGTGGAGTCGAGCGTGACCCGCCCGATCCCCGGCGGGTGCACGTCGGCGGCGGACCGCCACCACACGTCGTGCACCCGGCTCAGCAGGAACACCACGTCGCGGTTCCTGATGAGCACGTCCTCGATCTCGCCGGGCTGGCGCGAGGTGCGCATCACGGCGGTGTGGTCGTCGATCAGGATCATGTACGGCAGGCGCGCGGCGGAGTACCGCACCTGGAACCCCTCCGCCGGCACGCTCCGCATCAGCGGGCTCTTCACGTGGTCCAGCCCGGTGCGGTCGGGTACGGGGGGATGGCAGTGCAGCAGCAGGACCTCCGGTTTCCCCTCGCTGGCGTTCCCGCGGAGCAGCTCCGCCAGTTCCAGCTCGTCGTCCGCGGACCACGAGCCGCAAGCCACCCGGACATGACCGCCCGCCGGGTGCGCGAACGCCTCCTGTAACAGCTCGCGGACTCGATCCGGGCCGATGAGAGCCAGCGGTTCGGAGAGTTTAAGGCGATACACCGCGAGTGCTTCCTCGATGATGTGCTGTGCTTCGTCGATCGCATGCCGGTTTCGGCGACGCGTGCTCTGATCCGCCATGTGTCGTACAGACTCCTCGGCCGGATGGGGTGGATGTGACAATGTTCTGTTGGTGCCAATGGGGTAGTCATCGTCATTCCGCGTAAAAAACCCCCGTCGCGGCACGGACCGCTTCATCACTTTTAACGAGTAGTCAGGCGCGCAGTTTCGTCGTCCTTCGCCGTTCCCGACCACACCGGATCGCGTTTCTCCACGAACGCCCTGACCCCCTCGACGGCGTCCGGTCCCCGGCGGCGGCGTTCCTCCCAGACGTACTCGGCGGTGAACGCCCGTTCCAGCGGCATGTCGAACGACCGCAGCGCGGCCTCCTTGACGGCGCGCACCGACAGCGGGGCCGCCCGAACCAGGTCGCCGGTCCACTCCCGGACGCACTCGTCCAGCCGGTCGGCGGGGACGACCTCGTTGACCAGGCCGTGGCGCAGCGCCGTCGCCGCGCTCATCCGGCGGCCGGTGAGCAGGTGTCCCATGGCGACCTTCTGCGGCACCTGCCGGAACAGCCGGAAGACGCCGCCCGCGCCGGGGATCAGGCCGAGCCTGACCTCGGGGAGGCCGAAGACAGCCTGGTCGGAGGCGATGATCAGGTCGCAGGCCAGGGCGAGTTCGAACCCGCCGCCCAGCGCGTAGCCGTGCACCCGCGCGATCACCGGCTTGGACAGGGTGAACCGGTCGGTGAGCCGGGGCGAGCCGGGCAGCCCCCGGCTGCCGAAGCTCGTCGCGGGGTCCCCCTCCCGTTGCAGGCGGTCGCGTTCGCGCAGGTCCTGACCCACGGAGAAGGCGCGGTCGCCCGCCCCGGCGAGCACCGCGACCCGCACCCGGTCGTCGGCCTCGACGTCGTCCCAGATCCCGGCCAGCTCCTCGTGCGTGCGCGAGTCCATCGCGTTCAGCACCTCCGGCCGGTCCAGGGTGATGTGGGCGACATGGCCGTCCTTGACGTAGCGCACCCGGGGGCGGCTCATGAGGTGCCGAACCGGCCGGCCTTGCGGAGCACGTCCTCGCCGCGGACCCGCAGGGCCTGCTGGAGGGCGAACTCCGCCAGGTAGGCGCGCAGCACGTCGGGCGGCTCCTCGGCCAGGTTCAGCATCCGCCGGTTGGCCAGGACGGCCTCGCCGGAGAGCCGGGCCAGACCGCGCTCGATGGCCGCGTCCATCTCCTCCGGCTCCACCACCTCGTCCAGCAGCAGCCGCGCGTCGGGCTCGGTGGCCCGGATCCGGCGGCCCTGGAGGATCACCTGCCGGGACAGCCTGGCCCCGGCGACCCTGGTGAGCCGCAGGTTCGCGACGCCGGGGACGATCCCCTCCTTCGCCGCGGGCAGGCTCACGTAGGAGTCGGCGGAGGCGATGACCTGGTCGAAGACCAGCAGCAACTGGGCGCCGCCGCCGATGGCGAAGCCGTCCACGGCGGCCAGCCACGGCTTCTCGACCAGGCCGGAGCGCCAGCCCGCCGCGTCCGTGCGCAGCCCGTGCCACACCTTGCGGATGTAGCCCAGCTCGCGGCGCAGCAGGAACCCGACCAGCGGGATCCCGCCCGTGCCCAGCCGCTTCAGGTTGATCCCCGCGCTGAACACCCGCCTGCCCCGGTAACGCGGATGGGTCATCTCCCCGCCGCGCACCAGGCCGACCCGGACCGACGGGTCCAGCAGGGCGAGGTCCACGGCGGTCTCCATGTCGTCCACCTGGCGCTCGTCCTCGGCGTTCAGCCGGTCGCCCCGGCACATGGTCAGCCGGGCCACCCCCGCGTCGCGCTCCAGCCGGACGGCCTCCATCTCCACCACGCCGGTCCTGGTGAACTCGGGCAGCAGCCGCAGGGCGCGCGGGGTGGGGCGGAGCTGCGCGTCCATCAGGTGCGCCCCCGCCGACGGCGAGCGCAGCACCCCGCGCAGGAAGATGCCCTCGTCGATCTCGCGGCCCTCCTCCCCACCGGAGAAGAGCCCGGGGAAGGCCTCGGCGGCGGCCGTGACCAGCTCGCCGATCCGGAGGTGCCGGGCACGCCCGTCGGTGAGCAGGTCGTAGACCTCCTCGGCGTGCGCGCCGACGAAGCGGGCGCGCAGGTCCCGCAGTTCGTCGTGCACGGCCTCGGCCCGCGCCCGCTGCTCCGCCGTCCGGTCGCAGGGGGGCGGCAGCGCGGCGAGCCGTTCCCCGCCGCCGGCCACGGCCCGCGCGAGCGCCGCCCGCGCCGACCGCAGGTCGCCGGGCAGCTCGCGGGCGACCGTGAGGCTCATCGCCCCGCCCCTCTGCGCAGCGCCCGGTCACAGGCGGCGAGGTGGGCGCCGAGCGCGTCCTCGAACGTGGTCGTGCCCGCGTCGAGCACGAGCCGCCGCCTGATCGCCAGCTCCGAACCGGCGAGCGCGGCCGCCCGCGCGGCGGCGTCCGCGACCGCGCCGGCCAGGTCGTCGCTCACCCGGTCGAGCAGGCGCAGTGCCAGCGCCTCGTCCGCCTCGATCGGCACGCCGAGCATCGCCGCCGCGCGGATCCCGCCGGTCCCGGCCTGCTGGGTGAGCCGGTGCAGGGCCATGCCGGGCCAGGTGGCGTCGCCGTCCGTGGCGACGAGCAGGCGGGTGCCGGGCGCGGCGACCCGCAGGTCGGCGGTCAGCAGCACGTCGAGGGCCGCGCCGCCGCAGTCCCCGGACGCCACGGCGACCGTCACCATGGGCAGCCGTTCCAGCCGGAGCAGGGCGCGTTCCCACTTGGACACCAGGCCCACGCTCAGGTCGGTCGTCCACGAATGGCCGGGCGCGCCCGAGACCCGCAGCGTCACCACCCCAGGGCCGCCGTGGTCCTCGGCCGCGTCGCACATCGCCGCGATCGCCTCGACGGAGTCCGCCGTGACGGGCCGGGCGCCGTCGATCCGCAGCGTGAACCCGTCCTCGATTCCGGTCCTACCGGTCACCGGTTCCTCCTTCGCACTCACCACTGGATCAACGCGCTCTCGATGGTGGATCCCGGCCCCATGGTCATCAGGATCCCGTGGTCGCCAGGCCGGGCGACGTCCTCCTCGACCAGGCGCTCGTAGGAGAACAGGAACGAGCCGCTGGACAGGTTGCCGTGGTCGCGCAGCACCCCGGTGGTGTGCCGCAGGTCGTGACGGCGCAGCCCGAGGTTGATCGCCACCGCGTCGATGACCTTCTTGCCGCCGGAGTGGACCAGCCAGTGGCCGATGTCGCCGCGCCGCAGGCCGGTGCCCGCGAGCAGCCGGTCGATGACGCGTTCGGCGTGCGCGCCGACCACGTAGGGGATCTGCGGGTCGAGGAAGAAGCTGAACCGGCTCTGGGCGCGGTCCCAGTCGTAGCGCATGGCCTCGATCGCGTCGGTGATGATGTATCCGGCGAATTTCAGCACCCGGGGGCCGGTGGCCTGCCGTTCGCCTCCCTCGGAGATCATGGCCAGCGCCGCGGCGCCGTCCCCGAACAGGCTGTTCACCACCGCCGTGCGCATCGTGCCGTCCAGGGCGTAGGCGGCCGAGCACGCCTCGCTGCACAGCACCACGGCCAGCTCGCCCGGATGGGCGGCGGACCATCCGGCGCACACGTTGAGGGCGTTCAGCCCGGCGTTGCAGCCCATGCCGACGATGTCGGCGCGGCCGCAGTGCGGGTCGATGCCCAGTTCGCGGATGATCAGGGCGCTGAGCCCCGGGGTGAGGTACCCCGTCGAGGTCACGCAGCACAGGTGCCGAAGGTCGGACAGCGTGGCCCCGGCGTCCTTCAGGCAGTTGGTCAGCGCCTGGGCGCCCATCTCGACGGCGAGCCGCTTGTGCTTGTCCAGCAGGTCGCCCTGCGGCTCGGGGGCCCGCCTGCCCGTCTCGTCGGGCGGCGGAAGGGTCAGGTTGCGCCGCTGGATCGCGCTGTTGATGAAGATCGAGCGGACCTTGGGGTCGTCCACCCGCAGGATGTCGAGCAGTTCCGTCTGGGAGAGCGAGGTCCCCGACGTGGCGGTGCCGACGCCCGCGATGCGTGAGATCCCCGGCGGGCGCGGGGCGGCGGGCGCGCCCTCCCGGCGAACGGAACCGGCCCTCATCGGTAGGTCCAGCCCCAGGAGCGGGGCTTGCCACGGAGCGACGGCCGGATCTGGTCCTTCGTCACTGCACTCACCTCTCGTGCTGCCGGCGGCCGGGACGGCCTGCGGTGGATTCGATGAACTCGCCCAGCCGGGTCACGCCTTCCTCGATTTCCTCGTGGGTCAGGTAGCTGGTCGACAACCGGATGGCGTGGTCGCCCTCGCCTTCCAGGCGCGAACCCGGCGGATAGAAGTACGACATCGGCGTCCAGATGACGCCGAAGTCCTGCGCGGAGCGCTCCAGCGCGGCGTTGTCCGCTCGGAACGGCACGCGCAGGAAGATGAAGAAGCCGCCCTCGGGGCTGTTCCAGCGCACCCCGGCCTCGGCACGATGCCCGGCGGGGAAGCGCTGTTCGAGGCATTTCACGGTGAACCGCATGGCGTCGTCGTAGTAGGCGGCGGCGTCGCGGTTGTACTCGGAGACCCGCCCGTCGCAGGCGAGCAGTGCCCCGGCCACGACGGCCTGGCTGATCGACGGCGTGTTCACCGTGATCATGCTCTTGATCTTGGCCAGCTCGTCGGCCAGGAGTCCGCTACGGCCCGCCTCGTCCACCACCACCTGGTCGGCCACCACGTACCCGACCCGTGCGCCGGGGAAGAGCGTCTTGGAGAAGGACCCGAGGTGCACCACCCGCCGGTCGCGGTCCAGTGCCTTCAGGCTGGGCAGCCGGGGACCGGTGCCGACCAGCCGGTACGGGCTGTCCTCCAGGATCAGCACGTCGAGCCTGGCCGCCACCTCCAGCAGGTCGTGCCGCGCGGCCAGTGGCATGGTGACCCCGGACGGGTTGGAGTGGTCGGGGATCACGTAGACCGCCTTGGGACGCCGCCCGCGCGCCCGCTCCCGCTCCACGGCCGTCGCCAGGTCGGACGGCCGCAGGCCGTCCTCACCCTCCATGACCGGGACCAGTTCGACGTCCAGCAGCCGGGCCGCGCCGGTGATCCCCACGTAACACGGGCTGGAGGCCAGCACCACGTCCTCGCGGCCGGACATCAGCGCCCGCAGCGCCAGGAACATCGCCTCCTGGCAGCCGATCGTCACCACGATCGACTCCGGCGGCACGTCGATCCCCTCGTCGATCCGCAGCGCGGCGGCCAGTGGTTCCCTGATCCGCCCGGCGGACGGCCCGTACTGGAAGACGGCCTCGCGGACCTGGGCGGGCGACCGCCCCTCCCCGGCCAGGTGGTCCAGGTAGCGGCGCAGATGGCCGAAGACGTGCTCGGTGTCGAAGAAGCCGTCGTAGGGACGCCCGGGGGCGAAGGAGATCGCCTCCGGGTAGCGGAAGGTGATCTCGTTGAGGAAGTTCATCGTGTCCATGACGGGGTCGGCGAGGCTGGGGTGCAGCTCGTCCTTCCGCAGCGCCCGGGGACCGGTGGTCATGACATGCCTCCCAGGGGGGCGTCTTCGTGGGATGGGCGGGGCCGTCCGCCGGCGAGGGCGATCCGCCTGGCGATCTCGGGGCCGATCTCGTCCAGCGCCGCCGCCTTGATGATCGCGATGTGGTCGAACCGGGTGTCGCGGGACTCGAACCCGCCGTGGAAGAGGTCCTTCCACGCGGCCGAGGCCGGGACGGCGCCGACGATGTCGGGCGCCGTGTCGAAGAAGAGCGCCCGGCCGCGCGCCGGGCGCGGCGAGTGCTCGGTCATCGCCCGGTGGTTCTCGCGGGCGATGCGGGCCAGGTTCTCGATCTCGCGCTCGCCGAGCGCGCCCAGCGGGCTGCCCGCCCGCCGCAGCAGCGCCCGCAGCTCGGCCGGGTCGGCCACCGGCGCGGCCACCGCGCCGTCGAACGCCATGACCCGCAGGTCGTGCTCCTCGGCCGTCGCGTCGGAGCGGCCACCGGGGCCGAAGTAGGAGTCGAACAGGACGGTCAGCGGCACCTCCTCGCCCGCCGCCTCCAGGTCCACCGCCACCTGCTGGGCGACGGTCCCGCCGAATGACCACCCGGCCAGGATGTACGGCCCGGCGGGCCGGATCTCCCTGATCCGCCGCACGAACGCGCGGGCCAGCTCGGCCACGCCCATCGGCACGACCTCCCCGGCGACCAGCCGGGGGTCCTGCAGCGCGTGCACCGGATGCCCGGGCGGCAGCCTGCCCGGCAGCGCCGAGTAGCCCCAGCCGAGCCCGTTCACCGGCGGGATCAGGAAGACCGGCGTCAGGTCCCCGGCCTTGCGGTACGGGATCACCGGGGCGATGCCCCGCACGCCGCCGTCGTCGATCACCGCGTTCAGCTCCCGCACGGTGGCCGCGTCGAAGACCTCCCAGACCCCGACGTCCGCGCCGAACACCTCGCGGATCCGGCTGACCAGCTTCACCGCCAGCAGGGAGTGCCCGCCGAGGTCGAAGAACGAGTCGTCCACGCCCACCGAGGGCAGGTTCAGCACCTCGGCGAAGATGTCGCAGAGCAGTTCCTCGCGGGCGGTGCGGGGGCCGTCGTCGCCCGCCGTCGTCTCGTACACCGGCGCGGGCAGCGCCGCCCGGTCGAGCTTGCCGTTGACGGTGAGCGGCAGGCGGTCCAGGACCACGACCACCGGCACCATGTAGCCGGGCAGGATCGTGGCCAGGTGTCCTTGCAGGACGGCCGGGTCCGGGCGGCTCCCCGGCGCGGGCACCACATAGCCGACCAGGCGCCGGTCGCCCGGCTGGTCCTCGCGGACCACCACCGCGCACCGCCCCACCCCGGGGGCCGCCGCGAGCACGGACTCGACCTCGCCGGGCTCGATCCGATACGCCCTGATCTTCACCTGGTCGTCGGCGCGGCCGACGAACTCCAGGTTCCCGTCCGCTCGCCAGCGCACCAGGTCGCCGGTCCGGTACATCCGCTCGCCAGGCCCGCCGAACGGCGCGGCCACGAAACGCTCGGCCGTCAGCCCCGGCTGCCCCAGGTAGCCCCGGGCCAGCACCACACCGGCCACGTACAGCTCGCCCGCCGCGCCCACCGGCACCGGCCGCAGCCGGTCGTCCAGCACGTACACGCGGGTGTTCCAGAACGGCCGGCCGATCGGCACCGGCCCCGGGGGAGTGGCCGCGCCCGGCTCCAGCCGGAACTCCGTGCAGTTGACCGTCGCCTCGGTGGGACCGTAGGCGTTGATCACCCGCACGTCCGGGTGCTCCTCCCGCCAGGCCGCGAGCGCCGGGCCGTGCAGCGCCTCACCGCCCACGATCAGCGTGCCGGTCGGCGACGCGTCCGGCGGCAGCGCCCGCAGCAGCGCCAGGTGGGACGGCGTGACCTTCATGAACGACACCCCGGTCACGCTCTCGTCCAGCTCGCCGAGCAGGATCCGCCCGCCGGACACCAGCGGCGACCACAGCGCGGTCACCGTCAGGTCGAACGCGTACGACGAGTGCACCAGCGACGCCCCCGCCGCGTCCGGATACACCTCACGGGCCCGCACCAGGTACGCGCCGAGCGACCGGTGCTCCACCACGACGCCCTTCGGCTGTCCGGTCGAGCCGGACGTGTAGATCACGTAGGCGGGGGAGGAGGGGTGCACGGGGCCGGGGTCGCCGTCGTCGTAGCCCGAGGTGTCCGCGTGTGCGAGCCATTCCTCGTCGATGACCAGCACCGGATCCGCGCCCCCCAGGATGCGGGCCACCCGCGCGGGCGGGTACTCCGGGTCCACCGGTACGTACGCGGCCCCCGACTTCGTCACGGCCAGCAGCGCCACCACCAGTTCGGCCGACCGTGGCAGCCGTACCGCCACCAGCCGCCCCGGTCCCGCCCCTCGGTCCCGCAGCAGCCGCGCCAGCCGGTTCGCCCGCGCGTTCGTCTCCGCGTAGGAGAGTCCCTCCACGGCGGGCGCGTCCGGCGTGCGGCGGACCTGCTCCTGGAACAGCGCCGGAAGCGTGCCCTCGGGCGTCTCCCTGGCCGTGTCGTTCCATTCCTCGGTCAGCAGCCGCCGCTCGCCGGCCGGGACCACGTCGAACTCGCCGACGCGCCGTTCGGGGTCCGCGACCGCCGCCCTGATCACGCCCTCCAGCCGGGCCGCGATCGACCGCACCGTCTCGTGGTCGAACAGGTCGGCGGCGTAGTTCACGCTGCCGCTGATCCCCGCCGGGGTCCCGTCGTCGGCCAGATGCTCGGTGAACTGGACGGCCAGGTCGAACTTGGCCCCGGTCACCGGCATGGCCACCGGAGTGCTGGAGAGGCCGTCCACGCTGAGCGGGGGCACGTCCTCCCCGGCGTCGCCGAGCAGCAGCATCACCTGGATGAGGGGGTGGTGGGTGAGGGTGCGGGCGGGCTGGAGGTCTTCGATGAGCCGGTCGAAGGGGAGGTCGG
>NZ_JARLTC010000079.1 GCF_029382225.1 Spongiactinospora sp. TRM90649 | reverse complement strand
ACGTGATCGGCCAGCCACGGCTGAGCCGCCACCGACAACCGGCCCGTCAGCACCACACCGTCTCCACCGGCCAGCGGGACCGCCGCGCCGAGCAACGGGTGATCCACCGCGCCCAGCCCCGCCGCCTCCGGGTCACCGGAGACGCGACGGGCCTGGGCCCAGAACCGCTCGCGCTGGAAGGCGTAGGTGGGCAGGTCCACGATCCGGCCGCCCCAGGGGCCGAAGACCGCGTGCCAGTTGGGGCCTTCGCCGCTGATGTGCGCCCTGGACAGGGCGGTGAGCAGCGCCTCGGCCTCGTCGCGGCCCGCGCGCAGCATCGGGATGAGGACGGCGTCCTCCACCGACTGCTGAGCCATCGCGGTGAGCACGCCGTCCGGGCCGAGCTCGATGAACTTGGCGATGCCACGGGCGCGCAGGGCCTCGACGCCGTCGGCGAACCGGACGGCCTCACGCACGTGCCGGACCCAGTAGTCGGCGGTGTAGACGGTGACCAGCTCACCGTCCAGGTTGGAGACGATGGGGATCCGGGGCGGCTGGTAGTCCAGCCGCGCGGCGATCTCGCCGAACTCGGTCAGCATCGGCTCCATCAGCACCGAGTGGAACGCGTGCGAGACCGTCAGCCGCTTCACCCGGCGGCCCTCGGCCCGGTACCCGGCCTCCAGCTCGTCGATCGCCTCGGCGACACCCGAGACCACCACGGACCTCGGCCCGTTGATCGCCGCGATGCTCACCCTGGCGTCGTCGAGGGCGATCTCCTCTTCGGCCGCCTCGACGGCCAGCATCGCGCCGCCCGCCGGGAGGGCCTGCATCAGCCGCCCGCGCGCCGCCACCAGGGCGCACGCGTCGGCCAGCGAGAGCACTCCGGAGACATGCGCGGCGGCCAGTTCGCCGACCGAGTGGCCGAGCAGGTAGTCCGGCCGCACGCCCCAGGAGTCGAGCAGCCGGAACAGCGCCACCTCCAGGGCGAACAGCCCGGCCTGGGTGTAGACGGTCTGGTCCAGCGCGTCGCCGTCGTCGAAGAGGACGTCGAGCAGCGGGCGGTCCAGTTCGGTGTCCAGGTGGGCGCAGACCGCGTCCAGGGCGTCGGCGAAGGCGGGGAACGTCGCGTACAGGCCCCTGCCCATCCCGGCGCGCTGCGCGCCCTGGCCGGTGAACAGGAAGGCGAGGCGGCCACCGGCCGTGACGCCCTGCTCGACGGCGGGCGACGCCGTGCCGGCGGCGAGCGCGCCGAGGGCGTCGAGCGCGGCCTGACGGTCGGAGGCGAGGACCACCGCGCGGTGGTCGAGCGCGGCGCGGGCGGTCGCCAGCGACAGGCCGATGTCGATCAGGTCGGCGGTCTCCGCCGAGTCGACGTGGGACCGCAGCCGGGCGGCCTGCTCGCGAAGCCCGGCGGCGGAGTCGGACGACAGCGGCCACGGCACGACCGGCGGCGGCGCCGCGCCGGGCTCCGCCTCGAACCCGACCTCGGACTCGGCGGGCGGCGGCTCCTCGATGATGGTGTGCGCGTTGGTACCGCTGATCCCGAACGAGGAGATCCCGGCCCGGCGGGGGCGGTCGCCGGCCGCCCACGGCCGGTTCTCGGTGAGCAGTTCGACCGCGCCCGCCGTCCAGTCCACGTGGGTGGACGGCCGGTCGACGTGCAGGGTGCGCGGCAGCATGCCGTGCCGCATGGCCATGACCATCTTGATCACGCCCGCGACGCCCGCCGCCGCCTGGGTGTGGCCGATGTTGGACTTGATGGAGCCCAGCCAGAGCGGCTCCTCGCGCTCCTGGCCGTAGGTGGCGAGGAGGGCCTGCGCCTCGATCGGGTCGCCGAGCGCGGTGCCGGTGCCGTGCGCCTCGACGGCGTCCACGTCCGCGGCCTCCAGTCCGGCCCCGGCGAGGGCCTGCCGGATCACCCGCTGCTGCGAAGGACCGTTGGGGGCGGTGAGACCGTTGGACGCGCCGTCCTGGTTGATCGCCGATCCGGCCACGACGGCCAGCACCTGGTGCCCGTTGCGGCGGGCGTCCGACAGGCGCTCCACGAGCAGCACTCCGACGCCCTCGCCCCAGCCGGTGCCGTCCGCCGCCTCGGCGAACGCCTTGCAGCGGCCGTCCTGGGCCAGGCCCCGCTGGCGGGAGAACTCGACGAACGCGCCGGGGGTCGCCATCACGGTCACGCCACCGGCGACCGCCAGCTCGCACTCGCCGTTCCGCAGCGCCTGCACCGCCAGGTGCAGCGCCACCAGGGACGACGAGCACGCCGTGTCCACCGTGATCGCCGGGCCCTCCAGGCCGAACGCGTAGGAGATCCGGCCGGACATCACGCTCGCCGCGCCGCCGGTCGCGACATGACCTTCGGACGCCTCGGGCGACTCGACGGTGATGCGTGTGTAGTCCTGGCCGTTGGTCCCGGCGAACACACCGGTACGGCTGCCGCGCAGCGAACGCGGGTCGATCCCCGCGCGCTCGAACACCTCCCACGTGCTCTCCAGCAGTAACCGCTGCTGCGGGTCCATCGCCAGCGCCTCACGCGGCGAGATCCCGAACAGCCCGGCGTCGAACTCGGCCGCGCCGTCCAGGAACGCGCCCACGCGGGCGTAGGAGGTGCCGGCCCGGTCGGGGTCCGGGTCGAACAGGGCCGCGAGGTCCCAGCCGCGATCGACGGGGAACCCGCCGACCGCGTCACCGCCGCCGGCCAGCAGCGCCCACAGCTCCTCCGGCGAGGACACCCCGCCCGGGAACCGGCAGCTCATGCCGACGATCGCGATCGGGTCGTCCGTGGTCTGGGCCGTGCCGGTGACGGGGGCGACGACCTCCGGGTCGATGCCGACCAGCAGCCCGATCAGGTGGTGCGCCATCGCGGCGGAGGTCGGGTAGTCGAAGACCAGGCTGGCGGGCAGCTTCAGGCCGGTGACCTCGGCGAGGCGGTTGCGTAGCTCGACGGCGGTCAGCGAGCCGAAGCCCTGGTCCTTGAAGGACCGCTCGGCCTCCACCGACCTGGGGTCGGCGTGGCCGAGCACGGCCGCCGCCTCGACCTTGATCATCTCCTCGACGGCGTGCAGCCGCTCCGCGTACGGCAGCGCCGCCAGTCCCCGCACGAACGCCGAACCACCGTCCGGCGCGCTCGCCGGGCGCGCCTGGTCGGCGTTGCCCGGCAGGTCGCGCAGCAGCGGGCTCGGACGGCTCGACGTGAACGCCGGGTTGAACCGCTCCCAGTCCACGTCCACGACGGTCACGCAGGTCTCGCCGTGGTCCACCGCCTGAGCGAGCGCGGTGATCGCCAGCTCTGGCGGCATGGCCAGCAGGCCGTGCCTGCGCAGGTAGTCCTCGGCCTCCTCGGCGATCAGCATGCCCGCCTCGGCCCACGGGCCCCAGGCCACCGAGGTGGCGGCCTGGCCACGGGCGCGCCGCTCTTCGGCCAGCGCGTCCAGGTAGGCGTTCGCGGCGGCGTAGGCGGCCTGGTTGCCGCTCCCCCACACACCTGCGATCGAGGAGAAGGTGACAAAAGCCTCAAGCGGGGCGTCGGCCAGCAGTTCGTCCAGGTTGGCCGCGCCGGTCACCTTGGCCCGCAGCACGTCGGCGAACTCGGCGAGCCCGGTCTCCTCCAGGGCCACGGCCCCGATCACGCCCGCCGTGTGCACGACGGCGGTCACCGGGTGCTCGGCCAGCAGCGCGGCCAGCGCGTCGCGGTCGGCCACGTCGCAGGCGGTCACGATCGCCTCGGTGCCCAGCTCCGCCAGCTCGGCGACCAGCTCGGCCGCGCCCGGCGCTTCCAGGCCGCGACGGCTGGTCAGCACCAGCCGCTCCGCGCCCCGGCCCGCCAGCCAGCGGGCCACCTGCGCGCCGAGCGCGCCGGTACCGCCGGTGACCAGCACGGTCCCGCCCGGCCGCCACGGCGCGGGCACCCGGCCCCTGGCCAGCGGCGCGCGGCGCAGCCGGCAGCGGAACACCCCGGACGCGCGGACCGCGACCTGGTCCTCGCCCGACTCGCCGGACAGCACGGAGACCAGGCGCTCGCCCGCCCTGCGGTCCACGGTCGCGGGCAGGTCCACCAGACCGCCCCACCAGCGCGGATACTCCAGCGCGGCGACCCTGCCCAGGCCCCAGACCTGGGCCTGGACCGGGTTCGTCAGCGGGTCTGACCGGCCGACCGACACCGCGCCCCGGGTGCCCGACCAGATCGGCGCGTCGATCCCGGCGTCCGCCAGCGCCTGCACCAGCAGCACCGTGGGCTCCACGGCCAGCAGGGAGAGCACACCCGCGGGCGGGTCCAGCTCGGCCAGCCGGGCGGCCAGCTCGTGGCGGTCCTCGCCGCCGGCGACGATCCGCTCCACCTCCGCACCGCCGTCCCGCAGCGCCGAGACGACGTCCTCGTCCTGCCCGGCCCCGGCGGTGACGACCAGCCATGTCCCGGACAGCGCCTGGGTGACGGTCTCCGGCAGCGGCTTCCACACCACCCGGTACCGCCACGAGTCCACCGTGGACCGGTCGCGGTGCCGCCTGCGCCAGGCGGACAGGGCGGGCAGCACGGTGCCGAGTGCGGTGTCGTCGAGGTCGAGCGTGCCCGCGACGGCCCGCAGGTCCTCGGCCTCCACGGCCTCCCAGAACCGGGTCTCCACCGGGTCGGCCGCCCCGGCGGCCAGCGCCTTCGGGTCCACCGGGTCCAGCCAGTAGCGCTCCCGCTGGAACGGGTACGTCGGCAGGCCCACGCGGTTCCGGCCGCCCCAGGAGGCGAACATCTCCGCCCAGCCGACCCGGACGCCGGTGACGTGGGCGCGGGCCAGCGCCTGCAGCAGGGCCTCGGTCTCCGACCGGTCGGCGCGCAGCACGGGAAGCGGCAGCGCGCCCTCCGCACAGCGCTGGGCCATGCCGGACAGGACGCCGTCGGGTCCCAGCTCCAGGAAGACGGTGACGCCCTCGGCGCGGAGGGTCGCGATCCCGTCGGCGAACCGGACGGCCTCGCGGACGTGACGCACCCAGTACTCGGCCGTGTAGCCCTCGACGGGACGCCCGTCCAGGTTGGAGATGACCGGGATGGTCGGCGTGCGGTAGGTGATGGCGGCGGCGATCTCCCGGAAGTCGGCGAGCATCGGCTCCATCAGCACCGAGTGGAAGGCGTGGGAGACGGCGAGCCGCTTCACGCGGCGTCCCTCGGCTCGGTATCCGGCTTCGAGTTCGTCGATGGCCTCGGCCGCTCCGGACAGCACGATCGAGGTGGGGCCGTTGATCGCGGCGATGCTCACCCGGCCGTCGTCGAGAGTGATCTCGTCTTCGGTGGCCTCGACGGCGAGCATCGCGCCGCCCGCCGGGAGGGCCTGCATGAGCCTTCCCCTGGC
>NZ_JARLTC010000078.1 GCF_029382225.1 Spongiactinospora sp. TRM90649 | reverse complement strand
CCCCTTCATATTCAAAGATCGTGCGGCGGCGACCTACTCTCCCACACCGTCCCCAGTGCAGTACCATCGGCGCAGGCAGGCTTAACTTCCGGGTTCGGAATGTAACCGGGTGTCTCCCCACCGCCATAACCACCGCAACCCCAAGAACCAACCAACCCGCCCCCCAAACAAGGGAAGCCCGGTTGTGGCCTCAGAATCACACAGTGAACGCGAGCACCAACACGCAACAAAAAGTCACGGAATATCATGGTCAAGTCCTCGGCCTATTAGTACCAGTCAGCTCCACGCGTTACCACGCTTCCACACCTGGCCTATCAACCCGGTCGTCCACCGGGAGCCTTACCCCACTCTCATGGGAGGGAGACCTCATCTCAAGGCAAGCTTCCCGCTTAGATGCCTTCAGCGGTTATCCTTTCCGAACGTAGCCAACCAGCCATGCACCTGGCGATACAACTGGCACACCAGAGGTTCGTCCGTCCCGGTCCTCTCGTACTAGGGACAGCCCCTTTCAAGTCTCCTACGCGCGCAGCGGATAGGGACCGAACTGTCTCGCGACGTTCTAAACCCAGCTCGCGTACCGCTTTAATGGGCGAACAGCCCAACCCTTGGGACCTACTCCAGCCCCAGGATGCGACGAGCCGACATCGAGGTGCCAAACCATCCCGTCGATATGGACTCTTGGGGAAGATCAGCCTGTTATCCCCGGGGTACCTTTTAGCCGTTGAGCGACACCCCATCCACACGGTGGTGCCGGATCACTAGTCCCAGCTTTCGCTCCTGCTCGACCCGTCGGTCTCACAGTCAAGCCCCCTTGTGCACTTACACTCAACACCTGATTACCAACCAGGCTGAGGGAACCTTTGGGCGCCTCCGTTACCCTTTAGGAGGCAACCGCCCCAGTTAAACTACCCACCAGACACTGTCCCCCACCCGGATCCACGGGCGCGGGTTAGACATCCAAAACGACCAGAGTGGTATTTCACCAACGACTCCACCATCACTAGCGTGACAGCTTCACAGTCTCCCACCTATCCTACACAAGCCGCCCCAAACACCAATGTCAAGCTGTAGTGAAGGTCCCGGGGTCTTTCCGTCCTGCTGCGCGTAACGAGCATCTTTACTCGTAATGCAATTTCGCCGGGCCTGTGGTTGAGACAGCGGGGAAGTCGTTACGCCATTCGTGCAGGTCGGAACTTACCCGACAAGGAATTTCGCTACCTTAGGATGGTTATAGTTACCACCGCCGTTTACCGGCGCTTAAGTTCTCACCTTCGCCACCCAAAAAGCGGCTAAGCGGTCCCCTTAACGTTCCGGCACCGGGCAGGCGTCAGTCCGTATACATCGTCTTACGACTTCGCACGGACCTGTGTTTTTAATAAACAGTCGCTTCCCCCTGGCCACTGCGACCCCCACCAGCTCAAAGCGCAAAGACTCATCACCAGTAAAGGTCCCCCTTCTCCCGAAGTTACGGGGGCAATTTGCCGAGTTCCTTAACCACAGTTCACCCGATCGCCTCGGTATTCTCTACCTGACCACCTGAGTCGGTTTAGGGTACGGGCCGCCACACCACTCGCTAGAGGCTTTTCTCGGCAGCATAGGATCATCCACTTCGCCACAATCGGCTCGGCATCACACCTCAGGGACACGAGAGACGGATTTACCTATCTCTCCCCCTACATGCTTACCCCAGGACAACCACCGCCTGGGATGGACTACCTTCCTGCGTCACCCCATCGCTTACCTACTACCAGCTCAGGCCAGGCGTTCACCCTGACGCCCATCCCGAAGGACAGACCGGGCTAAGGACCCTTAGTATCACCAGGTTCAGTATTGGCGCGGAGCAGCGGGTACGGGAATATCAACCCGTCATCCATCGACTACGCCTGTCGGCCTCGCCTTAGGCCCCGACTTACCCTGGGCGGATTAACCTAGCCCAGGAACCCTTGGTCATCCGGCGCGAGGGTTTCCCACCCTCGATTCGCTACTCATGCCTGCATTCTCACTCGCATCCCGTCCACGATAAGGTCACCCCACCGCTTCACCCAGGACACGACGCTCCCCTACCCATCCCGCGCCCGAAAGCAACGGAATGCCACGTCTTCGGCGGTGCACTTGAGCCCCGCTACATTATCGGCGCAGAATCACTTGACCAGTGAGCTATTACGCACTCTTTCAAGGATGGCTGCTTCTAAGCCAACCTCCTGGTTGTCACTGCGACTCCACATCCTTTCCCACTTAGCACACGCTTAGGGGCCTTAGACGATGATCTGGGCTGTTTCCCTCTCGACCACGGAGCTTATCCCCCGCAGTCTCACTGCCACGCTCAGCTATACCGGCATTCGGAGTTTGACTGACGTCAGTAACCTTGTCGGGCCCATCAGCCAACCAGTGCTCTACCTCCGGCAAGCACACGCAACGCTGCACCTAAATGCATTTCGGGGAGAACCAGCTATCACGGAGTTTGATTGGCCTTTCACCCCTACACACAGGTCATCCCCCAGGTTTTCAACCCTGGTGGGTTCGGGCCTCCACCCAGTCTTACCTGAGCTTCACCCTGCCCATGCGTAGATCACTCCGCTTCGGGTCCACAGCATGCGACTCAAACGCCCTATTCAGACTCGCTTTCGCTACGGCTCCCCCACCCGGGTTAACCTCGCCACACACCATGACTCGCAGGCTCATTCTTCAAAAGGCACGCAGTCACACCACAATCCTGTTGCAATGCTCCCACGGCTTGTAGGCACACGGTTTCAGGTACTATTTCACGACCCCTCACCGGGGCACTTTTCACCTTTCCCTCACGGTACTCGTGCACTATCGGTCATCAGGGAGTATTCAGGCTTACCAGGTGGTCCTGGCAGATTCACACAGGATTCCTCGAGCCCCGTGCTACTCGGGAACACACCAAGGAAGTCCATCCGATTTCGCCTACCCGACTCTCACGGTCTACGGCGCCCCATCCCAAAGGCTTCGACTACCAGATGGATTTCTCACTCCCCCAAGGAACGGCGGCCCCCTGAAAGGCATGTCCCACAACCCCGCACACGCAACGCCCGCCGGCTATCACACGCATACGGTTTAGCCTCATCCGCGTTCGCTCACCACTACTAACGGAATCACTATTGTTTTCTCTTCCTACGGGTACTGAGATGTTTCACTTCCCCGCGTTACCACCAACCGCCCTATACATTCAGACGGCGGCGACACCACATGACTGGTGCCAGGTTTCCCCATTCGGACATCCCCGGATCAAAGTCTGGCTGGCGACTCCCCGGGGCTTAACGCAGCCTCCCACGTCCTTCATCGGCTCCTGATGCCAAGGCATCCACCGTGTGCCCTAAAAAACTTGGCCACAAAAGATGCTCGCGTCCACTATGCAAATCTCAAACAACAACCAGACGACCAACCCGACCAGCACCACGACCACCAACACCCCAACGAGTGCCTGATGCGGTATGCCCGGCCCAACCAGCCCCGGTAACGAAGAAACACCCGAACCAACA
>NZ_JARLTC010000076.1 GCF_029382225.1 Spongiactinospora sp. TRM90649 | reverse complement strand
CCTATCCAGGCCGGATCAGGTAAAGAGGTTCTTCATCACCCGGGAAGGATCTTTACACACTTGAGGTGACAAGCTCGAACGTCCAGGTCATCGCCGCTCCGGACGGCACACCGGTGTGGACCTCGGGGTCGCTTCCGGGTTCGGTGCACGACCTGACGGCGGCGCGCATCTGGGGCATCATCCGCCGGCTGGAGACCACGGGACTCAGGGCTGAAGCGTTCTCATGTGGTGAGACCGAGTAGCTGAAGACCATCGGCTGGGTGGCTGCGGTAGTGGCCGGTGGCGGCGGTGATGTTGGTCCAGCCGATGAGGCGGGTCAGGCCGACGGCCAGGTTGCGGAGGCTGGCCAGGATTCGGGGCGCGGCGCCGGTTCGCACGCGGTAGGCGTCTTCGCGAAAGGTGACATCGCGGATGTGGTGCAGAGCCTCGACGCCCCAGTGCCCACGGATCAGCGCTGCGAGCTGGGCATGGGTGATGCGGCCCGGTGACAGGCTGGTAATGACATAGATCGTGACGATGGTGGTCTTGCCGGTTTTAGGTCGGTGCGGCGACGTTTGACCTGGATGGCCTGAGCGGCGTGGGGAAAGGGCAGGCCGGGGCGGGTGGTGCAGATCTTCATGCGGCGGATCTCGCGGCGGCCGTGCCCGCGCTCGTTGGTGCGGTCGTTGAGGACCGCTTCGCGCCAGGGCAGCGCCTTGAGCCTGCGGTGGAGCGTGGGCTGGTTGGCCTTGACGATGAACAGGAAGTGGCCGCCGGCGGCGACGATCTGCCGGGCGTGTTCGGCTTGTGTGTGCAGGGCGTCGGCGGTGATGACGATGTTCGCAAGGTTCAGGCTGCTCAGCAGGGGTGTGAAGGTGGGGATCTCGTTGCTCTTGGCCTGGACCTGCCGTTGGGCGAGCACGGTCTGGGTGTCGTGCCGGACGGCGGCCGGCAGGTGAGTGACACCGTCCGAGGTACGGCTGCCGCGCAGGGTCTTGCCGTCTACGGCCAGGCCGAGCAGGGGCGTTCTGGCGGTGGTGGTCGTCTGGGTAGTCGTTTCTGGCGGGTGGCAGGTGGTCAGCGCGGCGAGGTAAGCGCAGGTCGTGGCGTCGAAGGCGTCGCCGTCCAGGCGGGCCAGCAGCCGCCCGAGGGTGCTGGCGGCCGGCCGGATGGTGGCGGGGAGCCCGAGTTGGGTGCGCAGGCCGGGGTCGTATCCGGCGATGAACCGGGTGATCTTCGCCGGGGACGTCGCTCCGCTGAGGACGGCGAGCAGGGATAACGCGAGTAGTGGGCCGAGCCGGTAGCGACGTCCCCGGCGGTGGCGTGGGTCGGGTACGGCATCCAGCACCTCGGCCAGGGTGGGCAGGTCGAAGGCGGGGTCGGTGAGGGAGACGCGCTCCAGGTAGCGGGAGAGCACGTCGATCGGGGATGATGGCACGCGAACGCGGCCCCTGTTCTTGATCGACTGGCTAGACACCGACGATCATGAGGGGTCGCGTTTGGTGGAACTGTTCGTCCTCCTGGCCGTCCACCCCAAGGGCCTTGACCGGGAGGAGATCTGCGAGCAAATGTGGCCAGACGTGGAGGAGACCCTGGCCGCGTACCGCTTTCACGCCGCGCTCAAAGACCTGCGCGCTGCCCTCCGCGATGCCGCCGCCCCGGGCGAATAGGAGGCCAAGTTCGTAGAACGCAGCGGCAAGACTTATCGCATCGAGGCAGCACACGTCGACGTAGACGTCTGGACCTTCCACCGCGCCCTCGCCAACGCCCGCACCGCCACCAGCGAGGAAGCCAGGGCATCCGCCTTGCTAACAGTTGCCCACATCTGCCGGGGCCCTCTGGGCCGCGGCCTCAAGTACGACTGGCTCGACCAAGACCACCGCTGGCCCCTAACCGTTGCCAGCGTCAAGGCACTCCTCCAACTCGGAGCACTCCACGAACGCGCAGGACGAACCGAACGAGCACTGGAGGCCTACGACCAAGCCTGCACCCTCGACCCTGACACCGAAAGCGCCGCCAGATCCGTCATCCGACTCCTGATCGCCCTCAACCGCCCCGACGAAGCCCGCCTACGCGTCCGCCACCTCAAAGCACGCCTCAACACCCTCGGCGTGGAATGCTCCCCAGAAACACAAGCTCTTCTCAATCACACAAGCCGACCAAGCGACCGATAGACGAGCTGTTGCAGCGCTCTCGAACCGGCTCCGATACCTTGGCAGAATGCCTGATCACGCGGCCGAGACAAGTCCCTCACCGTCTCTACCCCCGAGCTGGCACACATCCCGCGCTGCGTCCCGACGTCGTGCTGGCCAACTTTGAGGAGAACCGCGGAGACGACCTAGTGTCATCCGCCTGAAATTTGTCGGGTAAGTCCGTATGGTATTGGTTGTGGCGCTTCCAGGACCGTCCGCAGTGGAGATCCTCTTATCAGAGAATGAGCGGGCCCGGCTGACCGGCATGTCAGCGGAGTCGTCGAGGGTGGCGGTCCGGGCGAGGATCGTGCTCGCATGTTCAGGGCCAGGGATCAGTACGGCGCAGGTGGCGCGTGATCTGGGCCTTGCCGAGAGCACGGTGCGCAAGTGGCGTGCCGCGTTCGCCCGAGGTCGGCTGGAGGCGCTGGCCGACGACGCGCGCACGGGCCGGCCCAAGGCGGAGTTGACGGTGTCGGAAGCCGAACGGGCGGTGCTGCAGCGATGGGCACGGCGGGCCAAGTCCGCACAGGTCCTGGCGATGCGCGCGAAAATCGTGCTGGCGTGCGCGGACGGTAAGGACAACAAACAGATCGCCGCTGAGCTGCGGGTGCATCCGGACACGGTCTCCAAATGGCGTCATCGGTTCCTGCGCCTGCGGCTGGACGGGCTGATCGACGAGCCGCGCCCGGGCCGTCCGCCGTCGATCGGGCTGGACCAGGTCGAGCAGGTGGTGGTGGCCACGCTGGAGGAGACACCGGCCGGCGCCACGCACTGGACACGCGCCTCGATGGCCCGGCGCAGCGGATTGTCGGAGTCGACCATCGGCCGCATCTGGCGGGCCTTCGACCTCAAGCCACACCGCACGAGCACGTTCAAGCTGTCGGCCGATCCCCTGTTCGTGGAGAAGGTCGTCGACGTGGTGGGGCTCTATCATGACCCGCCGGAACGCGCGGTGGTGCTGTGCGTGGATGAGAAATCCCAGATCCAAGCCCTGGATCGGTCACAGCCGGTGCTGCCGATGATGCCGGGCATGCCCGAGCGGCGCACCCACGACTACGTCCGTCACGGCATCACCAGCCTGTTCGCCGCCTTCAACATCGCCGACGGACGGGTCATCGGCGAGCTGCACCGCCAGCACCGCGCCGCCGAGTTCAAGAAGTTCCTGGCCACCATCGACAAGACGGTGCCGGCCGGGCTGGACGTCCACCTGATCTGTGACAACTACGGCACGCACAAGACGCCGGCGATCAAGGCATGGCTGGCCCGGCACCCTCGCTTCCACATGCACTTCACGCCGACCGGCTCCTCCTGGATCAACCAGGTCGAGCGCTGGTTCGGCTACCTGACCGACCAGCTCATCCGCCGAGGAGTGCACAAGAGCGTCCGGGCGCTGGAGGACGACATCCGCGCCTGGATGGACCGCTGGAACGCCGATCCCAAGCCTTTCGTCTGGACCAAGACCGCCGAGGAGATCCTCGAATCCCTCACCAAATATTGCCGACGAATTTCAGGCGGATGACACTAGTGCTGTGACCGGAAACGACCACCGGGTGTAGGAGGCGTTTCAAGCGGCGGGCGCGAGGGGCCTGCCACCCCAGCGGATGCGCTTCTCACTGCGGATACGGGCGCGCTCACGGCGTTGAGCCGCCAGCACGTCTGGATGGCGGGCGTTGGCGTTTCGCCAGCGCAGGTAAGCCTGCAGCGCCCGAGTCTGGACCGTGTGGTTGGCACGGTCGGAGTTGGCGATGGTGAACTGCCGTAGCGGCCCGAAGTGGGCCTCGATCGGGTTGGCCCAGGAGGCGTAGGTCGGGGTGAACAACAACTCGACCTTGTGCCGCTTCGCCCAGGCGCGGATGCGCCAGTTCTTGTGCGCCGACAGGTTGTCCAGGATCACGTAGATCGGCCCGCCGTCCGGGCGGGCCGCCCGGATGGAACGCAGCGCGGCCCAGGTGTGATCGATGCCCTTGCGGGCTCGGTTGACGCCCCACAGCAGGTCATCGCCGATCGAGTAGCAGCCGTGGAAGTAGGTGATGCCGTGTGTGCGCCGGTAGGTGGCGGGCAGCCGCTCCGGCCGCCCTCGTGCCGCCCAGCCGGATCCGGCGACCGGGCGGATGCCCAAAGGGCCGAACTCGTCGAAGGCGAAGGTCCGTTCCGGCCGTTGAGACAGGGCGTACTCGATACGCTCCAGCTTGGCGCCGAACTCGGGGTCGGGTGAGTCCTTCCAGGTCTTGGTGCGCTGGAAGGTGATCCCCTGGCGGGCGAGCAGGGCGCGTAAGGTCTCCCGGCCCAGGCGGATGGGCCGGCCGGGCAGGCGCTGCAGGTAGGCGGCGAGTTTGCGGATCGACCAGCGGGTGAACGGCTGACCGAGCCGGGCCGGGCGGGTGGTGGCCGTCGAGACGATGAAGGCCTCGTCATCGTCACTGAGCAGGCGGGGACGGCCTCCCGCCCATCGAGGGTCCAGGCAGGCCAGCCCGATCTCGTTGAACCGGTGGATCACATCGCGGACGGTGTCCTCATCGGCGGCGACCAGGCGGGCGATCACCGGGACCGTGTTCCCGCCGGCCGAGGCCAGCAGCATCATCGCCCGCCGGTACCGCACCGTGCTGGTGCTGCCCCGCCGTACGATCCGCTGCAGCTTCTGTCCTTCGTGGTCCATCAGCCTGCGTACTCTGACCGCTTCCGCCATCGCGCCTCCCCTGCACGATCGGACATGAGGTGTCTCATCCAACCGGCCCAGGCGGCTACACGCGACCCCGGTGATCGTTTCCGGTCACAGCACTAGTGTCATCCGCCTGAAATTTGTCGGGTAAGTCCGTATGGTATTGGTTGTGGCGCTTCCAGGACCGTCCGCAGTGGAGATCCTCTTATCAGAGAATGAGCGGGCCCGGCTGACCGGCATGTCAGCGGAGTCGTCGAGGGTGGCGGTCCGGGCGAGGATCGTGCTCGCATGTTCAGGGCCAGGGATCAGTACGGCGCAGGTGGCGCGTGATCTGGGCCTTGCCGAGAGCACGGTGCGCAAGTGGCGTGCCGCGTTCGCCCGAGGTCGGCTGGAGGCGCTGGCCGACGACGCGCGCACGGGCCGGCCCAAGGCGGAGTTGACGGTGTCGGAAGCCGAACGGGCGGTGCTGCAGCGATGGGCACGGCGGGCCAAGTCCGCACAGGTCCTGGCGATGCGCGCGAAAATCGTGCTGGCGTGCGCGGACGGTAAGGACAACAAACAGATCGCCGCTGAGCTGCGGGTGCATCCGGACACGGTCTCCAAATGGCGTCATCGGTTCCTGCGCCTGCGGCTGGACGGGCTGATCGACGAGCCGCGCCCGGGCCGTCCGCCGTCGATCGGGCTGGACCAGGTCGAGCAGGTGGTGGTGGCCACGCTGGAGGAGACACCGGCCGGCGCCACGCACTGGACACGCGCCTCGATGGCCCGGCGCAGCGGATTGTCGGAGTCGACCATCGGCCGCATCTGGCGGGCCTTCGACCTCAAGCCACACCGCACGAGCACGTTCAAGCTGTCGGCCGATCCCCTGTTCGTGGAGAAGGTCGTCGACGTGGTGGGGCTCTATCATGACCCGCCGGAACGCGCGGTGGTGCTGTGCGTGGATGAGAAATCCCAGATCCAAGCCCTGGATCGGTCACAGCCGGTGCTGCCGATGATGCCGGGCATGCCCGAGCGGCGCACCCACGACTACGTCCGTCACGGCATCACCAGCCTGTTCGCCGCCTTCAACATCGCCGACGGACGGGTCATCGGCGAGCTGCACCGCCAGCACCGCGCCGCCGAGTTCAAGAAGTTCCTGGCCACCATCGACAAGACGGTGCCGGCCGGGCTGGACGTCCACCTGATCTGTGACAACTACGGCACGCACAAGACGCCGGCGATCAAGGCATGGCTGGCCCGGCACCCTCGCTTCCACATGCACTTCACGCCGACCGGCTCCTCCTGGATCAACCAGGTCGAGCGCTGGTTCGGCTACCTGACCGACCAGCTCATCCGCCGAGGAGTGCACAAGAGCGTCCGGGCGCTGGAGGACGACATCCGCGCCTGGATGGACCGCTGGAACGCCGATCCCAAGCCTTTCGTCTGGACCAAGACCGCCGAGGAGATCCTCGAATCCCTCACCAAATATTGCCGACGAATTTCAGGCGGATGACACTAGGAGCTGTTTGAGGTTCGGATCTAGGTGAGGTCCGGTGGCGGGCCGGCCGTGGCTGGTAGAACCTCGGATGTGG
>NZ_JARLTC010000075.1 GCF_029382225.1 Spongiactinospora sp. TRM90649 | reverse complement strand
GCGGCCACGGCCACCGCCGCCACCGCGGCCCTGCGGCCACGGCGGCGGCGCGGCGGGCGGGGCTCCTCACCGCCGACGGCCACGGGCCGCTCCGGCGCGTCCGGCTGCCCCATCACCGACCCCCCGCGGGCTTGCCCAGCCCCGGGGCCTTGTCCTCGCATGCCTTCTGGGCGGCCTCGAAGTCGGGGTCCTCGCCCACCTCGGGGGTGATCATGATGCCGCGCTGCCCCGGCTTGGGGTCGGGGAACTCCTCAACGCCGTTCTCCCGCATGCACGCGGCGAACTCCCGCCCGCGCCGCTCGGCCTGCGGATCGGGGGCGCCGGTGGCGTTGGACTGCGGGTTGTACTGCCGGCAGGCCTCCATCGCCTTGTCCATCACCGCCCGGTCCCCCTGGAACTTCAGGCGCATGCCCTCACCCGGCTTGGGGTCGTCCATGTTCACCCCGTTCTCCCGCATGCACTGGGCGAACTTCACGCCCATCTCGTCGCGGCTCAGGCTGGGGGTGGCGGTGGCGGCCGTCGTGCCCTGGCCCGCCGACGCCACGCCGGGGGCCGCACCGCCCGCGCACCCGCTCAGCGCCATCGTGAACGTCAGGGCAAGCGGCAGGGCCACGAGCGCGCCCGGGATCGACCTGCGCATCGCGTCGTCTCCTTCGTCGGTCGCCTGGCCGGTGAATCCGGCCGGTCAGCAGCCGATGCAAGCCGGGACGGTGTTTCCCTGGCGTTTCCACCCGCCTTGGCTCCTTCGGCCCCGGTGGCCGCTAACGGAAAGGAAACGCGGCATGGGCCAGCATGGCTGCCGGGGCCGCGAGGCGCCGGCGGCGGAAGGGAACGGGACATGCGGGTGCTGGTGGTGGAGGACGAGCCCAGGCTCGCCGAGGCGATCGCCGAGTGGCTGCGCGAGGAGGCCCACGCCGTGGACGTCGCCCACGACGGCGTGGCCGCGCTGGCCCGGGTCGGCGTCAACGACTACGACGTGGTGGTCCTGGACCGCGACCTGCCGCTGCTGCACGGCGACGCGGTGTGCCGCGAGGTCGTCGCCTCCCCCACCGCCGCGCGGGTGCTGATGCTCACCGCCGCCGCCGAGATCACCGACCGCGTCCAAGGCTTGTCGCTGGGCGCCGACGACTACCTGGGCAAGCCGTTCGCGTTCGCCGAACTGGCCGCCCGCGTCCACGCCCTGGGACGCCGCTCTCGCCCCGCCGCGCCGCCCGTCCTGCGTCACGCCGGCATCACCCTGGACCCCGCCCGGCGCGAGGTGTTCCGCGACGGCCGCTACGTCCCGCTGGCCAAGAAGGAGTTCGCGGTGCTCGCCGAACTGCTGCTCGCCGCCGGGGCTGCGGTCTCCGCAGAGCACCTGCTGGAAAAGGCGTGGGACGAGTTCGCCGACCCGTTCACCGGCGCGGTCCGCCTGACGATGCACAAACTACGCAGGAAACTCGGCGACCCGCCCGTCGTGGAGACCGTCACCGGCGTCGGATACCGGATCCGGTGAAGGCCGTCCGGCGGCTGCGCCGCCCCATCACCCTGCAGGCCCGGCTGACCCTCATCTACGGCGGGCTGTTCATGCTGGCCGGGCTGGTCCTGCTCGGCACCACCTACGCCCTGTTCAGCCAGCAGATCAACCGCTCCGGCGCGAAGGTGCTGGCCCGCACCGAACTGCGCGGCCCCGGCCCCCCGCCGAACGTCTACTTCACCATCGACGGCAAGACCGTCACCGGCGACGCCGCCGAGCAGTGGATGCGCTCCCAGCAGGCGAACCTGCAGGAGGCCGCGACCACCTCGCTGCTGACGTTCGGCGCGCTGGCCCTGCTGGTCGTCGGCGGCGCGGCGGCCGGATTCGGCTGGCTGGTCGCCGGGCGGGTGCTGGTCCCCCTCAACCGGGTCACCGACACCGCCCGCCGGATCGCCGCCGCCCCCGCCGCCGACCGCGGCCTGCACGAACGGATCGCCCTGCACGGCCCCGACGACGAGGTCAAAGGCCTGGCCGACGCCTTCGACACCATGGTGGAACGCCTGGACCGCTCCTTCGACGGCCAGCGCCGCTTCGTCGCCAACGCCTCCCACGAACTGCGCACTCCGCTCACCCTGGGCCGCGCCCTGGTCGAACTGGCCATGCGCCGCGCCTCGGCGTCGGCGGACGTCAAACGACTCGGCGAGGACCTGCTGGAGATCAACTCCCGGCACGAGCGGCTGATCAGCGGCCTGCTGGTGCTCGCCGGATCCGAGCGCGAGATCGTCCAGCGGCTGCCGGTGGACCTGGCCGACGTCGTCGGGCACGTCGCCGCCCAGGCCGAGGTCGAGGCCAAGGAGACCGGCGTCGCCCTGCACGAGGAACCCGGCGAGGCGCCCACCGCCGGCGACGCCCTGCTGCTGGAACGGCTCGTGCACAACCTGGTGGAGAACGGCATCCGCCACAATCTCCCGCACGGCGGATGGGTGCGCGTGGCCAGCCGCGTCCGCGACCGCGACACGGTGGAGATCGAGGTGAGCAACACCGGCCCCGTCGTCCCCGCCTACGAGGTGCCCTCGCTGTTCGAGCCGTTCCGCCGGCTGGAGGGGGACCGGACGGTCACCGGCGCCGGCGCCGGGCTCGGCCTGTCCATCGTGCGCTCGGTCGCCCGCGCCCACCACGGCGACGCCACCGTGCGCCCCCGCGAAGGCGGCGGGCTGCGGGTGATCGTCACGCTGCCCCGCGCCGACCACGACTGAGCACGGGTCGGCACGCGGTTGAGCGCGGCCGCTGCGCGAGGTCCCGCACTGGGACGGGCCCGCTGAGGGATCCTAGGCGCCGGTCGCGCCGTCGATCCGCTCGCGCAGCAGATCGGCGTGCCCGTTGTGCCGGGCGTACTCCTCGATCATGTGGACCAGGACCCAGCGGTGGGAGTAGACCTGCCCGTGCCGTTCCCCCTCGCCCACCGCGTCCAGCGGCAGCGCCGCAGACACCTTCCGCGCGTGCTGCACCTCGGCCCGCCAGGCGGCGAACGCCTCCCGCGCCGGCGCGGACTCCACGCCGTTGAAGTCGCAGTCCGGGTCGCCGTCCTTGAACAACAGGGGCACGTCCTCACCGGCGAGGACCAGGCGGAACCAGACGCGCTCCACGTGCGCCATGTGACGGATCAGGCCCAGCGGGGACATCGCCGACGGCGGCACCGAACGCGTGCGCAACTGGGAGTCGGACAGGCCGGCGCCGGCGTGCCCGCCCGCTCAGGCGGGGACGCACACCGAACCGGCCGGGGCGGGGGCGATGTTGTGGTTGACGCGGAACACGTTGGCCGGGTCGTAGGCCCGCTTCACCTCGCGCAGGCGCCGCAGGTCCCCGGCCGTGTACGCGCTCGCCGTCCGCGACGCGTCGCCCAGGAAGTTCAGGAACGTGCCGCCGGTGGCGCACGGCCGCAGCGCCGCCACCAGCGCCGGCGGCACGCCGTCCGCGATCACCGACAGCGCCGCCCGCCGGTGGCTCACCGGGCCCGCGCCCGCCCCCGGCCGCGCGATGGCCCCGCCCCAGTGCCTGACCTCCACCGTGCCCACGGCCGAGTCCGGCCGCCCGGCCGCGTCCACGATGGCGTCGATCACCAGGTCCGGCAGCGAGGTCACCAGATCCATGTGCCGGGCCGGCAGCCCGCCCATCGCGGTCCGCGCGTAGGGCATCGGGCGCATGTCGTCCAGCAGCGCCGGGCCCGCCGCCGCCAGCAGCGGGGCCAGCGCGCGCCGCGCCGCCGCCGGGGAACCGGTGTGCATCGCCTTGACGGCCAGCGCCCTTTCGCCCCGCAGCGGCCCGGGGATCCCCGCGTGGCCGGGCATCCGGGTGACCAGGACGGCGGTGCTCAGCTCATCGGGCGCCTGCCCGATCCACTCCCGGTAACGGGCCAGCGCCGCCGCCGCCCGCCCGACTGGGAAGTACGCCGTGCCCGCGAACACCCGCGCCACCGGATACAGCCGGAACTCCAGCGAGGTGACCACGCCGAAGTTGCCGCCGCCGCCGCGCAGCGCCCAGAACAGCTCAGGATGCGAACCGGCGTCGGTCACCACCCGCTCGCCGCCGGCCGTGACGACCTCGGCCCGCAGCACGCTGTCGGCCGCGAACCCGTATGAGCGGGCCAGCCACCCCAGGCCCCCGCCGAGCGTGTACCCGACCACCCCGACGTCCGGAGAGGACCCCGACAGCGGCGCCAGCCCGAACGGCGCCGCCGCCGCGAGGACCGCCCCCCACCGGGTGCCCGGCGCGACCCGCGCCACCCGGCGCTCCGGATCCACCAGCACCCCCGTCATCGCCGAGGTCTTCACCAGCACGCCGCCGTCGCACGCGACGCGCGTCCCGTGCCCGGTGGCCTGCACCGCGAACGGCAGGCCGTGCTCGCGGGCCGTGAGCAGCGCCGCCCGCACGTCGGCCGCCCCCAAGGCCTCGGCGATCGCCGCCGGACGCGACTCGAACGCCGGATCCACCGCCCGGCGGCCCTCGTCGTAACCGCCCGAGCCCGGCGCCAGGACGGCACCGGCGAGGCCGCGGCGCAGGTCACGGACGACGCGGGAGATGTGCTCGGTCATTGTTGTGCCTCGCTTCGCTGAAGGGCCGGAACCGGGGAGGCGATACGCCGCCCCCCCGTCACGAACCACCGTCCCGCGACGCGTTTACGGGTTCCTTCCCGTCTCCTTACGGCCCCGCCCGAGCTGCCGGAAAGGCGTGGCGATCGCCTGGCGAGGGTGGTTATCGTGACTCTCATGCGTTTCGGGGTGCTGGGTCCGCTCGCCGTGTGGACGGCCGACGGCCGGCCGGTGCCCGTCCCCGGCGCGAAGGTCCGGGCGCTGCTCGCCGACCTGCTCGCCCACGAGGGCCGCCCGGTGCCCGCCGACCTGCTCATCGACGACCTGTGGGGCGACGCCCCGCCGGGCAACCCCGGCGCCGCCCTGTCGGCGAAGGTCTCCCAGCTCCGCCGCGCCCTGGAGGACGCCGCCCCCGGCGCCAGGGAACTGGTGCGCTCCCGTCCCGCCGGCTACCAGCTCGACGTCAGCCCCGACGCCGTGGACGCCGGGCGGTTCCAGGCCCTGCTCACCCGCGCCGAACGGCAGGACGACCCCGCCGCGCGGGCCGCCCTGCTGGGCGAGGCGCTGGCCCTGTGGCGCGGCCGGGCCTACGCCGACTTCGCCGACGACCCGTTCGCCCGGCCGCTGATCGCCGGCCTGGACGAACGGCGGCTGACCGCCCATGAGGACCTCGCCGAGGCCAGGCTCGCCCTCGGCGAGCACGCCGCCCTGGCCGGCGACCTGCTCGCGCCGCTGGCCGAGCACCCCCTGCGCGAACGGCTGCGCGCCGCGCACCTGCGCGCCCTGTACGGCGCGGGCCGCCAGAGCGAGGCCCTGGGCGCCTACGAGGAGTTCCGCCGCCTGCTGGCCGACGAACTCGGCCTGGACCCCGGCCCCGCCCTAACCGCCCTGCACCGGGCCATGCTCGCCCAGGACCCGTCCCTCACCCCCGCCGAGCCCGCCGCGCCAGCCGGGGCCGCCCCGGCCGGGCACGGCGCGCGCACCAACCTGCCCGCCGCGCTCAGCGACCTCATCGGCAGGGACGACGCCCTGGAACAGGTCCGCGACCGCCTGGCCGCCGGCCGCCTGGTCACGCTCACCGGCTCCGGCGGCGTGGGCAAGACCACCCTGGCCCTGGCCGTGGGCCGGCACCTGACCGGCGAGTACGCCGACGGCGTGTGGCTGGTCGAACTCGCCGGATTCGACCGCCTGGCCTTCGCCCCCGGGTTCGGCGGCCACACCGGGCCCTCCGGCGCGCTCGCCGAAGTGATCATGAGTGCGCTCGCCGTCCAGGACGCCGCCGACGGCCCACCCGCGGGACCGGCGCACCGGCTCGCCGCCGCGCTGCGCCGGCGCCGCGCCCTGCTGGTCCTGGACAACTGCGAGCACGTCGTCGAAGAGGTCGCCGAACTGGCCGAACTGCTCCTCAAGACCGCCCCCGGCCTGCGGATCCTGGCCACCAGCCGCGAACCGCTGGCCGTGCCCGGCGAGGTGGCGTGGAACGTGCCGCCGCTGTCGGCCCCCGCCGCCGGAACGCCCGGCGACCCCGCCGAACTGCGCGGGTTCGGCGCCGTGCGCCTGTTCACCGCGCGGGCCTCGGCAGCCGCCAAGGACTTCGCCCTCGACGCCGCCACCGCGCCCGCCGTGGCCACGCTGTGCCGGCGGCTGGACGGCATCCCGCTGGCACTGGAACTGGCCGCCGCGCGGGTACGCGTCCTCGGCGTGGACGAACTGGTCGCCCGGCTCGACGACCGCTTCCGCCTGCTGGCGAGCGGGCACCGGGGCGCGCCGCCCCGCCAGCGCACCCTCACCGCGATGATCGACTGGAGCTGGGAGCTGCTGACCGGGCCCGAACGGCTCGCGCTGCGCCGCCTGGCCGTCCACGCCGGCGGCTGCACCCTGCGGGCCGCCGAGGCCGTGTGCTCCGGCCCCGATCTGCCCGCGGAAGACCTGCTGGACCTGCTGGCCAGGCTCGTCGATCGCTCCCTGGTCGTGGTCGCCCACGGGCCGCACGGCCCCCGCTACCGGCTGCTGGAATCGGTCGCGGTCTACTGCGCCGAACGGATGCGCGAGGCCGGGGAACTCGACGTGGTCCGGGCCCGGCACCGCGAGCACTACACCGCGCTCGCCGAGCACGCCGACCCCCGCCTGCGCGGCCCGGGACAACGCGAACGGCTCGACCTGCTGGACGCCGAGGCCGCCAACCTGCGCGCCGCCGCCGAAGGCGCGGTCGCCGACGGCGACGCCGCCGCGGCGCTGCGGCTCGCCGCCGCGCTGGGCTGGTACTGGTTCCTGCGCGGCCGATGGACCGAGGCGCGGCGCTCGTTGCGCGCCGCGCTCGCGCTCACCGGCCCGGCCCCCGCCGCCG
>NZ_JARLTC010000074.1 GCF_029382225.1 Spongiactinospora sp. TRM90649 | reverse complement strand
TGGCGGCGACGGACGCGTGCGCGCCGTCTTCGGCGAGCACGTCGCGGGCGGCCTGGAGCAACGTGCGGTCGTTGCGTGTCGGGCACCTGGTCTACAGCTCGGTCGGCGGCGCCGAGCGGCACACCGGGATCGAGCACTTCGAGAGCAAGGCGGCGATCGAGTCCTACATCCGCGCCCTGGGACTGCCCGCGACGATCCTGCGGCCGGTGTTGCCACGCACCACTTCAACGGCCCGCCGGGAAGCCTTCTGAATCCGGCACCCACTCGCCGACGATCGGAGTCCCTGGATCGGACTGCGAAGATCAGCCGAGCGTGAACGTCCTGGCGCGGATACGGCGTCGGCTGGGAGGGTGGATCTCATGATGGAGGACTTGCGGGACGCTGAGCGCCGACTCCAGGCCGCACAGCTCGCTGGAGATGTCGAGGCACTGGATCGGCTGCTGGATGATCGGCTGATCTTTACCTTCGGTGCGAACACTGCGACCAAGGCGGACGACCTGGAGGTGCACCGCACTCGGGCGCAGGTGATGACGAAGCTGGTCGAGGAGGAGTTGACCGTGCTCGCCGATGGGCACACCGGGGTGACGTGGTTTCTCGGCACCGTCGAAGGGACCGTCTCCGGTACGCCGTTCGCGGCCAGGATGCGCTACACCCGCACCTGGCTGTACGACGAGACGAACGGCTGGCGAATCATCGCCGCGCACGCCAGCACGACCGATTGAGACAGCCGACACATTGTCCGACGACCGGCCGCCGGACCCAACGTAGCCCTCTGTGATCGAGCTCAGGATTGCGTTTCCAGGAGCCGTTCGGGCGTGTCTCATGGGGTGGGGCCGATCCCGGTGAGGAGGGCGTCGAGGATCCGGTCGACGTATTCATGAGTCAGTGGTTCTTGGGTGATCAGGAGCCGGAAGTACAGCGGGCCGGACAGGATCGCCATGGCCAGGTCGAGGTCGAAAGAGGGCGACGGTTGAACACGGTGAACGTTCGTGGTCACTGCACTGGTGGCCGGTCGGACGCGTTCGCCGCCGGGCGGTCGGCCAGGGGTGAGGCGATCGATCAGGTGTGGGACGGGAGAGGGGACAGGACCAGGCGGATGGCGAAATTGCGGTAGCCGGCGCGTTCGAAGGCGCGGGCCATCGGGACATTGCCCGCGTCCGTGTCGGCGACGATCCGTTGCGCGCCACGTTCCGCGTGGCTGCGGGTGATCTAGCCTAGAGCTGATCTTGTTCACACCCGCCCCCGTGTCCGGGGGGCAGGTCACGTACTCCTGAACAGCCGGTCCAGATGCACGTCGATCGCGGCGAGCGCGTCCTGGGGCTCGATCACGTCGAGTTCGATCAGGGAGGTGAAGCCGGTGAGGGCGAGGAGCAGGTTGGTCTCGGTCGCCGGGTCGTGGGCGGAGTCGATGTGCCCGTCGGCGATCGCCTGGCGGACCAACTGCTCGACGAGGGCCCGCCCTTGGACGAGGCCGCGGCGGGCCTGCTCGTGCACGGCCTCGTCGTGCAGCGCCTCCAGGGCGTAGGCGGCGCTCATCCGGCTGGTCGCGCGGGCGTCGGCATGCAGGGGGAGCATTTCCGCGAGCGTCAGTCGCAGCACGTCACGGGGGTGCGGACGGTCACCGAGCTTTTCGAGCCCCTGGTGTACGCGCGCCGATGTCTGCTCGGACGCGAAGTCCATGGCGAAGGAGAGCATGGCGGTCCGGGAGGCGAAGTAGTGCTGCAGCTGCCCGAGTGACATGCCCGCCTCCTGCGCCACCACGCGCATCGTCAGCTGTGTGGCGCCGCGCTGGTCCACCACCCGCCACAGTGCGCGGGCGATCGCTTCGCGGCGTCCGCGGTGATCCACCTGTTTCGGCATCGCCGGCCACTCCCTCGTACCTCGGGACTGTTCCAATACAGTTGACATAATACACTTGACCCGTAACCCTGGGATCCAATCGAGGGAAGGAATCGTCATGTCCGAACAGCCAAAGGTGCGGACCACGGAAGGCGTGGTGCAGGGGCGCCGGCGGCAGGGGCACGCGGTGTTCCGCGGCATCCCCTACGCCCAGCCCCCGGTCGGAGCGCTCCGCTTCGCCGCGCCCGCGCCGCCGTACCGCTGGGAGGGGACGAGGCAGGCGGTCGAGTTCGGCCCCGTGGTGCCGCTGTCCCTGCCGATCGACGTGCCCCCGCAGGGCCCCGACTGGCTGACGCTCAACGTCGGCACTCCGGATCCCGGCGCGGCGGGACTGCCGGTGCTGGTGTGGATCCCCGTGGGCGGCTACCTCTCGGCGGCGTCGAGCGACCCGATGTTCGACCCGGCAGCGCTGGCCGAGGCGGGACTCGTCGTGGTGACCATCAACTGCCGCGTGGGCGCGGAGGGTTTCGCGTTCCTCGACGACGCGCCGCCCAACCGCGGATTCCTCGACCAGATCGCGGCGCTGGAGTGGGTGCAGCGCAACATCGCCGCCTTCGGAGGCGACCCGGGCCGGGTCACCGTGGCCGGGGTGTCCGCCGGGGCAGGGTCGGTCGCCGCCCTGCTGACGATGAAGCCGGCGCGCGGCCTGTTCCGGCGGGCCATCGCCCATTCGGTGCCGGGGCTGCACAGCACCCCCGCGCTGGCACGGCAGGTCACCGCCGCGTTCGCGGACCGGCTCGGCGCGGCGGCCCCCACCGCCGAGGCCCTGCGCGACATCGACCCATGGCACCTGGCCGCCGAACTCACCTCCTTCAACGCCGGCCTCCACGCGCACCGGGAGAGCTGGGGACGCCTCACGGAGACCGGCACTGCGCTGTGCCCCGTCGTCGACGGCGAGGTCCTCCCGGAAACGCCCTGGCCCGCGCTGACCGGCGCGCGCGCGAGCGGGACCGAACTGCTCGTCGGCCACACCCGGGACGAGTTCCGGTACTTCAGCGTCATGAGCGGACGGTACGGCACCTTCACCGAGGAGGACGCCCACGCAGCCCTGGAACTGCAGGCCCCGCAGCCGGACGGCGCGCGGGCCTACCGTGCCGCGTTCCCGCAGGCAGGCCCGGAGGAGCTGGTGGAGACGGTGTACTCCGACGCCCTCTTCCGCATGCCGTCACAGAAGCTGGCCGAGGCGAACGCCGCGGCCGGCGGCACCTCGTACCTGTTCGAACTGTGCTGGGTCGCCCCGGCCCTCGGCGGCATCCTGGGTGCCTGCCACAGCCTCGATGTGCCCCTGGCGTTCGGCACGCTGGACAGCCCCGTCGGCACCCAGCTCATCGGCGAGGAGCCCACCTCCGAGGCCGTCGCGCTCTCCCGCGAACTCCAGGAGGCATGGGTCCGCTTCGTCACCACCGGCAACGCAGGGTGGTCCGCCCACCGGCCCGGCGGGAACCTCACCCGCGTCCTGGACACCGAGTCGAAGACTCTGCCTTACCCCGAACAGGCATCCCGCCAGATCTGGGAAGGCCACTTCCCCGCCCCCTTCGATCTCTCGTAATTGTCCGGGTCGGCTCCTACGACGGCGACGCCGCCGAGCTCGCCGAGGTGCTGCCGGCCGCGGACCGGATCGTCCGCGGCTGCCCCAGCGCCATCCCCATCACCCTCGACCAGGCAGAGGTTCGCTGCGTCCTGAGCCCTGGCAACCTCCCGGCGATCCGCACCTCGCGGCAGGCGAAGAACCTCATCAGCGCGGCCGCCCACCATCTGCCCGGCCTCCACGACCAGGCCCTCACCGAACGATTGCGCGCCTGGATCGCAGCGAAACCCAACCTTGCCTGAAGACCTGGAGCCGACGGCATCGGTACAAGGGCCAACAGCGCCCAGTCCTCCAATGTCTCGCCCATATCGCCGGCGGATGTCAGGCGGGTGACATCAGGAGGCAGGGCAGCTCGAGCCGTCGGCCGGGACGCGCAGGCGCAGCAGGTAGTCATCGACCGTCCGCCGGGTGCAGGCCGTGCGCTGGTAGGCGCCGTGCCCGGCGCCCTCGTAGGTGACCAGCGCCGCGCTCCGGCCGAGCTGGCGGCGGACGTTGAGGGCCCATCGATGTCCGGCCGCCGGATCGTGTCGCGCGTTGATCAGCAGGATGGGGGGAGTACCGGTGGCCGGCTTGAGGCGGTGCTGCGGGCTATTGGGCTCTACCGGCCAGACCGCGCAGGTCAATGCGAAGGCCTGGGTGTCGGGATGGGTGCGCATGTGCGGTGCGACCTGGCGCATCCGCTCGGCGTAGGCGGCGAACCGCCGGTAGTCGGGCATCTTCAGCCGCCAGTCCTGGCATGCCGCGGGCGCGGGATGCTCGATCTCCCGCACCTCGGGACCCGGCAGCCCGCGCACGACCCCGCGCGGCCCCGGCTTTCCGGACTCCAGCGAGGCGAGCCGCTCGGCCAGCCATGTGTAGGACGGCTCCATGAACCCGCCCAGGTGCGCCTCCGTGGCCAGGTCGTAGGCGCTCAGCACGCGGCCCTTCAGCGCCGGGTCGCCCAGCGTGCCGCGGTCGGCCCTGGCCATCAGGCCCTCCCAGATCCGCGGCACGTCCCGGCCGTGCAACGCGCACGCCCGGTCCCGCTCGCACCAGCGGGTGAACGCCCGGAACGAGTCCTCGACGTTCGCCGCCTGGCTGATCAGTAAGCGCCCCGTGGGCAGGCTGTGATCGACGCTGCTGTCCAGCGACATCGCCCGGATGTTCCGCCCGAACAGCTCGGCGTACCCCTGCCCGGCCAGCGTCCCGGCGGACATGCCGTAGTAGCTGATCTTGCGCTGGCCGAGCGCGGCCCGGATGGCGTCGATGTCGCGGGCGACGCTGGTCGTGTCCAGGTGGTCGGCCACCGGGCCGGTGCGCCGTCGGCAGTCCGCGGCCAGCTCGGCGGCGTACGCCTTGAGCCGGTCGAAGTCCCCCTGGTCGCGGGGCTCCGGCAGCGGCTCGCGGCGGACGATGTCGGCCGAGCATCGCACCGCGCCGCTGCGCCCGACGCCACGCGGGTCGAACCCCACGACGTCGAACCTGGCCAGGATCTCCTTGCTGAAATAGGTGCCCGCCTCGCCCTGCAGGAACTCGGTCCCCGGCCCGCCGCCGAAGTTGACCACCAGGACGCCGATGCGCCGCCCCGGATCGGTGGCCTGGTGCCGGGCCACCGCCAGCCCGAACTTCGCCCCGCCCGGTCGCTCCCAGTCGATTGGGACGCGCAGCAGGCCGCACTCCACGGTCCGGTTGTCCGCGCACGGCGCCCATTCGATCGCCGGCGTGCTGCCGGCGGCTGCTCCCGGAAGCACGAGCGCGGCGCTGGTGAGCACCGTGCCCAGCATGTACCTGAATCCCGCCATGGTTCCTCCTTCTCGGTCGAGGACCATCAAAGGCGGATCGGCAGGTGAGCACAGGAGTCCCTGCCCCCAGTCGCGTGGGTGGGCAGGCCCTACCTCGTAGGGTGGCGGCCATGGACGTGACAGTGGCGGAGGCGCTGCGCCGCGACCCCTTACGTTTCCTGGTGTCCACCTGGCCGCTGCGCACCGTGGCCTACGTGCTCACCGGTGTGGCCAGCGGCGTCATCGCCATGGTGTGGGTGCCGGTGGCGCTGGTGGCGGGCGCGTTCGTGTTCACGCCGGTACTCACCCACCCACTGGTCGCGGTCGAACGGCGACGCGTGTCGTTCCTGGGCGGCCCCGCCCTGTCCGACCCGCACCGCCCGCCGGACCGGGCCACGGTCACCGCGTGGCTACGAGCCCGCCACACCGAGGCGGTCACCTGGCGCGAACTGGCCTATCTGGTGCTGCACGGCAGCGTGCTGCTGGTCGTGAACGTCATCGCGGTGCTGCTGGGGTGGGCCCCGGCGCTGATCTATCTGAGCGGCGTGGCCAACTTCGCCACCTCGGCCGTCGGCGGCTCGGCGCCACTTGTGCCGGCGGCGCGGGCCGACGTCGGCGGCGAGGTGGCGGTTCCGCTGGTCGGTGGGGCGGCGCTGGCCGTTCTGGCCACGGCCGTCCTCCTGGCGTACACGACGGCCGTCGCCGCTTTGGTGCACGGCGCGCTGGCCCGGCTGCTGCTCTGCCCGGGAGCCGAGGCCCGCGTCCGCTCACTGATGCGCTCCCGCGCCCGCCTGATCGACGCCTTCGAGTCCGAGCGCCGTCGCATCGAGCGGGACCTGCACGACGGCGCCCAGCAGCGGCTGCTGCGGCTCGGCATGACGCTCGTCACGGCTCAGCTGGAGCTGGAGCACGGTCCCGACGCCGCCCGGCCGCTGCTCGCCCGAGCCGCCGAGGAGGCACGATCGGCTCTGGCGGAGCTACGTGAGCTGGTCCGCGGAATCCACCCGCGCGTGCTCACCGACCTGGGCCTGGCCGCCGCGGTAGCCGAACTGGCGGGCGGCTTCGCCGTACCGGTGAGCGTGGAGGTGGACCTGCCGGGACGACTGCCCGCGCCGGTGGAGTCGACGGCGTACTTCGTCATCGCCGAGGCCCTGACGAACGCGGCCCGTCACGCCGCGGCGACCGAGATCCAGGTGACCGGCCGCGTCACCGGGGGCGCCTTGACCGTCGAGACGCGCGACAACGGCAGGGGCGGGGCGGATCCGGCCCGCGGTACCGGACTGACCGGCCTGAGCGACCGAGTCGACGCACTGGCCGGCGCCATCACCGTGACCAGCCCGCCTGGAGGGCCGACGGTCGTCCGCCTGGAGCTGCCATGCTCCGCATAGTGCTCGCCGAAGACGCGCTGCTGCTCCGCGAGGGGCTCGCCGCGCTGCTGGCCCGTTTCGGGCACGAGGTGGCCGCCGCCGTCGCCGACCCGGACGCACTGGCCGCCGCCGTCGCCGAGCAGTCTCCCGACATCGTTGTCACCGATGTACGCATGCCGCCGGGTTTCACCGACGAGGGCCTGCGCGCCGCCGTCGCCCTGCGCCGCACGCACCCCGGACTGCCCGTCTTGATCCTCAGCCAGTACGTGGCCACCGCCTATGCGGCCAAGCTGCTGGAGTCCACGGACTCCGGAGGCGTCGGCTACCTGCTCAAGGATCGCATCCTGGAGGTGAGCGAGTTCGTCGACGGCGTCGAGCGGGTCGCGGCCGGCGGCTGCGTCATCGACCCCGAAGTCGTCCGTCGGCTCCTCACCCGCCACCACGACCCGTTGAACCGCCTCACTCCTCGCGAACGTCAGATCCTCGCCCTGATGGCCGCAGGCCGCTCCAACACCGCGATCACCAACGAGCTGAAGGTCAGCGAGAAAGTGATCGGCAAGCACATCAACGCCATCTTCACCAAACTCGACCTCCCGCCCACCGCCACCGATGAACACCGCCGCGTCCGGGCGGTGTTGATGTACCTGAGCGCATGAAGGGCAGAGAAGCTCGGCGTTGACGCATCCCTTGGCCGATGGGACTGGCGCATGTGGGCGTCGGCCTGTTTGACCGCCAGCGGCAGATCACCAGTCCGGCCACATCGGCGGAGTGGGTGACGTTGTCGAGTACCACCAGCCGGCCGGCATGGACGGCCGGCCACCGCCGCGCCCAAGCCGCCCGCTCCTCCAAGGCGCGGCCAGCGTGCGCCTGCCCACCCCACCCAGCCCGTGCACCGCCCGAATCACGGCCCCACCGGTGCGGTCGGGCCAGGCCTCCGGTGGCAGGTACCGGGGCGTCGCCCCGGACGCCAAGATCGCCGTCGGCAAGGTCCTCAGAGACGTCGGGACAAGCCGGACGACCGACATAATCGCCGGGATGGAGTGGGCGGCCAACGAGATCAAGGCAACGGTGATCAACATGAGCCTCGGCGGGACGGACACGCCGGGCCTGGACGTGTTCGAGGAGGCGGTGAACACCCTCAGTGAGCAGACCGGAAGCCTGTTCGTCATCGGGGCCGGCAACGTGGGAAGCCAGGGCATCTTCAACCCCGGAAGCGCCGGCGCCGCGCTGACGGTCGGCGTGGTGGACCGGAACGACGAGCTGGCTAAATTCTCCAGCCGGGGCCCGCGCCTCATCGACCGAGCCGTCAAACCGGACATCACCGCACCAGGCGCCGGACATCACGCGCGACGGCGACGAAATCAACTGCAACCTGACCGGGCTGTTCAGCGACGGCGACCCCGGCCGCGCCGGGTGGGACGGTGACATCACCGGCACGGTCCTCCTGCATCTCGAAGAACATCCCGGCCTGCCGCTCGCTCAGCACCGGGACCGTCACCGTGCCGCTGTGCAGGGTGGTCTTTCCGCCGGCGGCGCGGGTCGCGCCGCGGGAGGCGGCGAGCTCCAGGAATCCCGGGTTGATCCCGTTGATCAGGTCC
>NZ_JARLTC010000073.1 GCF_029382225.1 Spongiactinospora sp. TRM90649 | reverse complement strand
CAGATCCCGGTCGTCTCCAACCTGGACGGCTCACCGGTCGCCGAGTACACGGCCGAGTACTGGGTCCGTCACGTCCGCGAAGCGGTCCGCTTCGCCGACGGGATCGCGACCCTCCAGACCCAGGGCGTCACCCGCTACCTGGAACTCGGCCCCGACGGTGTGCTCACCGCGATGGCCCGGCAGTCCATCGAGGACGCCACCTTCGTCCCCGCCCTGCGCGCCGACCGCGACGAGCCCCGGACGGTCATCACCGCCCTGGCCACCCTCCACGTCAGCGGCCACATCCCCGACTGGACCGCCCTGCTCCCCGCCGCCCGCGCCATCGACCTCCCCACCTACCCCTTCCAGCGCGAGCGCTACTGGGTGGACGCGCCCCCCGAGGCCGCCGCCGTCGCCGCCGATCCGGTGGAGGCCCGGTTCTGGGAGGCCGTGGAGGCCGAGGACGTGCAGGCCGTGGCCGGGACGCTCGACCTGGACGGCGACGCCCTGGGCGCGGTCCTCCCCGCGCTCTCCTCGTGGCGTCGCGGTCGCCGGGAACGTTCGGTGGCGGACTCGTGGCGGTACCGGATCGCCTGGCGGCCCGTGGAGCCCGCGACGGGATCCCTGACCGGGACCTGGCTGCTGGTGACGGACGACGACGAAACCCCCGCCGTCCCGGCCGAGGCGCTCGAACGCGCCGGGGCCGGCGTGACCGTGCTGCGCCGTCCCGGCCTCGACCGGGACGCGCTGGCCGAGCGCCTGCGCGAGCTGGGCCCGCTGGCCGGTGTGGTGTCCCTGCTCGGCATGGACGAGGAGCCCGTCGCGGACGGCGCGGCCCTCACCCACGGACTCGCCGCGACGGCCGCGCTGGTGCAGGCGCTCGCCGACACCGGCTCCGAGGCCCGGCTGTGGTGCCTGACCAGGGGCGCGGTGGCGGCCGGCCGGTTCGACCCGGCTCCGGCCCCCGGGCAGGCGCTGGTGTGGGGCCTGGGCAGGGTCGCCGCGCTGGAGTATCCGCGCTGGTGGGGCGGCCTGGTGGACCTGCCTGAGGAACTGGACGAGCGGGCCGCCGCCCGGCTGGCCGACGTCCTGGCCGGAACCGGCGAGGACCAGGTGGCCATCCGCCCCTCGGGGGTGTTCGCGCGCCGCCTGCGCCGTGCCCCGATCGAGCGGGACGGCACGACGGGCCCGGACCTGGCGACCGGAACCGTCCTGGTCACCGGTGGCACCGGCGCGCTCGGCGCGCACGTGGCACGCTGGCTGGCCGTCCGGGGGGCCGGGAACCTGCTGCTGACCAGCCGCAGAGGGCCGGACGCCCCGGGCGCGGCCGAACTCGCGGCCGAGCTGGCGGAGCTGGGCGCCACGGCGACGGTCGCCGCGTGCGACGCGTCGGACCGCGACGCGCTGGCCGCACTGCTGGCCGAGCACCCGGTCAGCGCGGTCTTCCACGTGGCCGGAGTGGTCGACGACGGCGTCATCGACGCGCTGACCCCCGACCGGTTCGAGACCGTGCTCCGCGCCAAGGTGCTCGCCGCCCGCAACCTGGACGAGCTGACCAGGGACTCCGGCCTGTCGGCGTTCGTGCTGTTCGCCTCGCTCACCGGCACGATCGGCAACGCCGGGCAGGCCAACTACGCCGCCGCCAACGCCTACCTGGACGCGCTCGCCGAGTGCCGCCGCGCGGACGGCCTGCCCGCCACGTCGGTGGCCTGGGGGCCGTGGGCCGACGCGGGAATGGCCGACGACGAGATGGTGGCCGTCCGGCTGCGCCGGATGGGGCTGCCGCCGATGGGGCCCGCGCCCGCCGTCGCCGCGCTGGGCCACGCGCTGGCCGAGGGCGACGCCTGCGTCACGATCGCCGACCTCGACTGGTCCGCCTTCGGCCCCGGGTTCACCGTGGTCAGGGACAGCCGGTTGTTCGACGACATCCCCGAGGCCGCGCGGGCGACCGCCGAGCGCGCCGACACGGGGGACGCGGCGGCCACCGGTCTGCGCGAGCGCCTCGCCGCCGCCGGTCCCGCCGCCGGGAACCTGCTCGGCGAGCTGGTGCGGAGCAAGGCGGCCCAGGTGCTCGGGCACGCCTCGGCCGGGTCGATCGAGGCCGGGCGGGCGTTCAAGGACCTCGGCTTCACCTCGCTCACCGCCGTCGAGCTGCGCAACCTGCTGGGCGCGGCCACCGGGCTGAAGCTCCCGGCCGCGCTGATCTACGACTATCCGACTCCGGCCGCGCTGGCCGGCTACCTGCTCGGTGAACTGGCCGGGACGGTGGCGGGCGCGGGCGCCGAGCGGGCGGCTCGCGGGCCGGTGGACGAACCGATCGCGATCGTCGCGATGAGCTGCCGCTTCCCGGGCGGGGTGCGGACGCCGGAGGAGTTCTGGGAGCTGCTGGCGGGCGGGGTGGACGCGCTGTCCGACTTCCCGGCCGATCGGGGCTGGGACCTCACCGGCATGGCCGAGCCGGACGGCGACGCGGCGGCCCCCGCCAGGCAGGGCGGGTTCCTCTACGACGCGCCGGAGTTCGACGCCGACCTGTTCGGGATATCCCCGCGCGAGGCGCTGGCCATGGACCCGCAGCAGCGGCTGCTGCTGGAGGCGGCCTGGGAGACGTTCGAGCGGGCCGGGCTGGACCCGACCGCGATGCGCGGCAGCCGTACCGGGGTGTTCGCGGGTACGAACGGCCAGGACTACAGCGACGTGGCGACGGCAGGGACCACGTCCGGGCTGGAGGGCCAGCTCGCGATCGGCAGCGCCGCCGCCGTCATGTCGGGGCGCGTGTCCTACGCGTTCGGCCTTGAGGGCCCGGCGATGACCGTGGACACCGCGTGCTCCTCCTCGCTGGTCGCGCTGCACCTGGCGGCGCAGGCGCTGCGGAACGGCGAGTGCGAACTGGCGCTGGCCGGGGGCGTGACCGTGATGTCCACGCCGCTGGCCTACGTCGAGTTCAGCCACCAGCGCGGCCTGGCCGCCGACGGGCGCTGCAAGGCGTTCGCGGCGGCGGCCGACGGCACCGGCTGGGGCGAGGGCGTCGGGCTGGTGCTGCTGGAGCGGCTGTCGGACGCGGAGCGCAACGGGCACCAGGTGCTCGCCCTGGTCAGGGGTTCGGCCGTGAACCAGGACGGCGCGTCGAACGGCCTCACCGCGCCGAACGGCCCGTCCCAGCAGCGGGTGATCCGGCAGGCCCTCGCGGGCGCCGGGCTGGAGCCGTCCGACGTGGACGCGGTCGAGGCGCACGGCACCGGGACCGCGCTCGGCGACCCGATCGAGGCCCAGGCCCTCCTCGCGACCTACGGTCAGAACCGCGACGAGCCGCTGTGGCTCGGCTCGGTGAAGTCCAACATCGGGCACACCCAGGCCGCCGCCGGGATCGCGGGCGTGATCAAGATGGTGCTCGCGCTGCGGCACGCGGAGCTGCCGCCCACCCTGCACGTGGACGAGCCGACCCCGCACGTGGACTGGACGGCGGGCGCCGTCCGCCTGCTCACCGAGCGGACCGCCTGGCCGGAGCCCGGACGGCCGCGCCGCGCGGCGGTGTCGGCCTTCGGCATCGGCGGCACCAACGCGCACACGATCCTGGAGCAGGCCCCGGCGCCGACGGCACGGCCGTCCTCCCCTCCGCAGTTCCACGCCCTGCCGTGGGTGCTCTCGGCCAGGTCCGAGGCCGCCCTGCGAGCCCAGGCGGAACGGCTGCGCCATCACCTCACCGTGCTCGGCGACGAGCCGTCCGCCGCGCTCGTCGGCCGGTCGCTGGCCGCGACCCGCACCGGCCTGCCGCATCGCGCGGTCGTGCTGGCCGCCGACCACGCCGACTTCCTGCACGGCCTGGACGCCCTCGCCAGGGACAACGCCTCCCCGTCCGTGGTGCGCGGCACGGCGGGCGCGGGCCGGACGGCGTTCCTGTTCACCGGGCAGGGGTCGCAGCGCGCCGGGATGGGCCGGGGACTGTACGCGGCCTTCCCGGCGTTCGCCGACGCCTTCGACGCGGTGTGCGCGCGGTTCGACGCCGACTTGGACCGCCCGCTGCGCTCGGTGATCTTCGAGAACGGCGGCCCGCTGGACCAGACCCGTTACACCCAGGCCGGGCTGTTCGCCTTGGAGGTGGCGCTGTTCCGCCTCGTCGAATCGTGGGGGATCGTCCCAGACCTGCTGCTCGGCCACTCGATCGGTGAGATCGCCGCCGCGCACGTCGCCGGGGTGATGTCCCTCGAAGACGCCTGCCGTCTGGTCGAGGCGCGCGGCCGGTTGATGCAGGCCCTGCCCGCCGGTGGCGCGATGCTCGCCGTCGAGGCCACCGAAGAGGAGATCACGCTCAACGACCGGGTCGGCATCGCCGCCGTCAACGGCCCCACCTCGATCGTCCTGTCCGGAGCGGCCGAGGCCGTCGACGAACTCGAAGCGAACTACCGCGCGGAAGGCCGTCGCGTGAAGCGGCTCTCCGTCTCCCACGCGTTCCACTCCGTGCTGATGGAGCCGATGCTCGCCGAGTTCGGCCGGGTCGCGGCGGAGATCTCCTACGCGCAGCCCCGGATCCCCATCGTCTCCAACCTGGACGGCTCGGTAATGCAGGGTTACACGGCCGAGTACTGGGTCCGCCACGTCCGCGACGCCGTCCGCTTCGCCGACGGCGTCAGGGCACTGGCCGGGCAGGGCGTGACCACCTACCTGGAGATCGGCCCGGACGGCGTGCTCACCGCCATGGCCCAGCAGTCCATCGACACCGCCACTCTCGTCCCGGCGCTGCGCGCCGACCGCGAGGAACCCGAAGCGCTGCTCGCCGCCGTCGCCCGCCTCTACGCGGACGGCGCGCGCCCCGACTGGACCGCCGTCTTCGACGGCACCACGGGGACGGTCGAGCTGCCCACCTACGCGTTCCAGCGCCGCCGCTACTGGCCCGAGGCCGCGCCCCGCCACGAGGAGCTGACCAGGGACGTCGTCGAGGCGCGGTTCTGGGAGGCGGTCGAGGCCGACGACCTTGAGGCCGTCGCCGGAACACTGGAGCTGGAACCCGGCGACGAGCTGGGGGCCGTGCTGCCCGCGCTGTCCGCGTGGCGCCGGCGCAGGCGGGCGCAGAACGCCTCCGACTCCTGGCGGTACGGCGTTTCCTGGCTGCCGCTGACCGACGAGCCGGTCGTGCCGGTGCTCGCCGGAACCTGGCTGCTGCTCTCCCCGGCGGGACAGAACGCCGACGCGGACGTGGAGTCGGCCCTGACCCGGGCGGGCGTCCGGTTCACCCGGATCGAGGTCCCGGCGGACGGCCTGACGCGCGCCGCGCTCGCCGACCGGCTGCGCGCGGCCGGTGAGGTCGCTGGCGTGGTGTCCACGCTGGCCCTCGACGAGCGCCCGCTGACGGACCGGCCGGGCGTGTCCCACGGGCTGGCCGGGACGGTGGCCCTCGCCCAGGCGATGGGCGACGCCGGGCTCGACGCGCCGCTGTGGTGCCTCACCCGGGGCGCGGTCGCCACCGGCGAGCGCGACGCGGTGACCGCCCCGCTCCAGGCGCAGGTCTGGGGTTTCGGCCGGGTCGCCGCCCTGGAACTGCCCGACCAGTGGGGCGGACTGCTCGACCTGCCCGCCGAACTGGACGAACGCGGCGGCGACCGGCTGATCGCGCTGCTCGCGGGCGACTCCGGCGAGGACCAGGTGGCCATCCGGGCCCGGGGCGCCTACGGCAGGCGGCTGGCCCGCGCGCCGCTCGGCGACGCCCCGGCCAGGGACGCCTGGATCCCGACGGGAACCGTACTGATCACCGGTGGCACCGGGGCACTGGGCGCGCACGTCGCCCGCTGGCTCGCCGAACGCGGCGCGCCCCGCCTGCTGCTGGTCGGCCGCCGCGGCGCGGACGCCCCGGGCGCCCGCGAGCTGCTGGCCGAACTCGGACCGCGCGCGTCGGCCGTGGCCTGCGACGTCGCCGACCGCGACGCGCTCGCCCGGGTGATCGCCGAGATCCCGGACGACCTGCCGCTGACCGCCGTCGTGCACGCCGCGGGCGCGCTCGACGACGGCCTCGTGGACTCGCTGACCCCGGATCGGCTGCGGAGCGTCCTCGCGGGCAAGGCGCTCGCCGCCCGGCACCTGCACGAACTGACCGAAGGGCGGGAGCTGGACGCCTTCGTGCTCTTCTCCTCCTTCGCCGGGGTGCTCGGCAACCCCGGCCAGGCCAACTACGCCGCCGCGAACGCCTACCTGGACGCGCTCGCCGAACACCGCAGGAGCCTGGGCCTGGCCGCCGTGTCGGTCGCCTGGGGCCCGTGGGCCGAGGACGGCATGGCCACCGGGGAGGCCGCCGCCGGGCGCTGGCACCGGGGCGGGGTGACGCCGCTGCCCCCGGCGCCCGCCGTCGCCGCGCTCGCCCAGGCCGTGGACCGCGGCGAGGCCGGTGTGTCCATCGCGGACATCGACTGGCCCAGGTTCGCGCCCGCCTTCACCGCCGCCCGGCGCAGCCCGCTGCTCGGCTGGCTGCACACGCCGGAGCGGGCCGACGGCGCGGCATCGGCGGCCGAGCCCGCCGACCGGGCCGCCGAACTGCGCGAACTCCTGGCCGCCGTCTCCTCGGAGGCGGACCGCGAGGAGATCGTGCTGGAACTGGTCGGCGAGCAGGCCGCGCTGGTGCTGGGGCACGAGTCGGCCGCCGCGATCGAGGCGGAGCGGGCCTTCAAGGACCTCGGCCTCACCTCGCTGACCGCCGTGGAACTGCGCAACCGGCTCGGCGCCTGCACGGGGCTGCGGCTGCCGGCGAGCCTGGTGTTCGACTATCCGACGCCCGCCGTGCTGGCCGGGTTCCTGCTCGCCGAGCTGGCCCCCGAGGAGGACGCGGGGGACGCGGCGGCGGCCGAGCTGGACCGGCTGGAGCACGCGATCGCGGGCCTGCCCGCCGGCGGGGCCGCGCTGGCGGCCGTCACCACCCGGCTGCAGGACCTCGTGTCGAGGCTGGCCGCCGAGGCGGCTCAGACGGCCCAGGCGGCCATCGCCACAGCCGAGGCCGACGCGGAGGCCGAGCTGGCCGACGCGTCCGCCGACGACCTGTTCGACCTGATTCAGCGTGAGTTCGGAAAGTCCTGATGATCGTGCGATATCAGCTAGCTGCTTCTGGCGGGAGACGTTCCAATGGCGAATGAAGAGAAGCTCCTTGACCACCTGAAGTGGGTGACCGGCGAGCTGCGCCAGGCCCATAAGCGCCTGCGCGAGATCGAGGAGCAGAACTCCGAGCCGATCGCCATCGTCGGGATGAGCTGCCGGTTCCCCGGGGGAGTGCGGACGCCGGAGCAGCTTTGGGAGCTGGTGGCGGGCGGGGTGGACGCCGTCTCGGAATTCCCGGACAACCGGGGCTGGGACCTTGAGTCGCTCTTCGATCCGGACCCGGACCGTCTTGGCACCACCTATGGCCGCGAGGGCGGGTTCCTGCACGACGCGGCGGCGTTCGACGCCGAGTTGTTCGGGATCTCGCCGCGTGAGGCGCTGGCGATGGACCCGCAGCAGCGGCTGCTGCTGGAGGGGACCTGGGAGGCGCTGGAGCGGGCCGGGATCGACCCGACCGGGTTGCGGGGGAGCCGTACCGGTGTGTTCGCCGGGACCAACGGCCAGGACTACAGCAGTGTGATCAGCGCGGACCCGGAGGCCGCCGAGGGCTACCTGGCGACGGGCAGCGCGGCCAGCGTGATGTCCGGCCGGATCTCCTACACCTTCGGACTTGAGGGGCCCGCCGTCACGGTGGACACCGCGTGCTCGTCGTCCCTGGTGGCGCTGCACCTGGCGGTGCAGGCGCTGCGCAGCGGCGAGTGCGACCTCGCCGTGGCCGGTGGCGTGACCGTGATGGCCACGCCGGTGGCCTTCGTGGAGTTCTCCCGGCAGCGGGGCCTGGCCCAGGACGGCCGCTGCAAGGCGTTCGCCGACGCGGCGGACGGCACCGGCTGGGGCGAGGGCGTCGGCGTGCTGCTCGTGGAGCGGCTGTCGGACGCCCGCCGCCTCGGGCACCGGGTGCTCGCGGTGGTGCGCGGCTCGGCCGTGAACCAGGACGGCGCGTCCAACGGCCTGACCGCCCCCAACGGCCCCTCGCAGCAGCGGGTCATCCGCGCGGCGCTGGCCGGAGCGGGCCTCTCGACCACCGATGTGGACGTGGTGGAGGCGCACGGCACCGGCACCCGGCTCGGCGACCCGATCGAGGCCCAGGCCCTGCTCGCCACCTACGGCCAGGAGCGCGAGGAGCCGCTGTGGCTGGGCTCCATCAAGTCCAACATCGGGCACACTCAGGCCGCCGCAGGTGTCGCGGGCGTGATCAAGATGGTCATGGCCATGCGGCACGGGGTCATGCCGCGGACCCTGCACATCGACCGGCCGTCGTCGCACGTGGACTGGACGGCGGGCGCGGTGCGACCGCTGACCGAGAACCGGGCCTGGCAGGTGGACGGCCGTCCCCGCCGCGCCGGGATCTCCTCCTTCGGGGTGAGCGGCACCAACGCGCACACCATCCTGGAGGAGGCGCCCGAGTTCGCGCTTGAGGAGGCGGCCGAGCCCGCCGTCCCGGGGCCGGAGCCGGTGGCCGCGCCGTACGTGCCGCTGGTCCTCTCGGCCCGCACCGCCGAGGCGCTGCGCGGCCAGGCAGGACGGCTCGCCGACCTGCTGACGGCCGGAGCCGCGCCGATCGACGCCGCGCACAGCCTGGTCACCACCCGCGCCGCCCTGGAGCACCGCGCCGTCGTGCTGGCCCCCGATCGCGAGACCGCCGTGTCCCGCCTGACCGGTTTCGCCACCGGCGAGGACGGCTCCGGCGTCGTGACCGGATCCGTCACGCCGGGCAAGACGGCCTTCCTGTTCACCGGCCAGGGCTCGCAGCGGTCCGGGATGGGCCGGGGACTGTATGAGACCTTCCCGGTGTTCGCCGAAGCCTTCGACGCCGTCACCGA
>NZ_JARLTC010000072.1 GCF_029382225.1 Spongiactinospora sp. TRM90649 | reverse complement strand
GCAGCGCCGCACGGTCCAGCTTCCCGTTCACGGTGATCGGCAGCCGGTCGATGACCACCAGCGCCGGGACCATGTACTCCGGCAGCGTCTCGCGGGCCCTCTCGCGGAGGTCGGTCGCGAGGGCGGCGTTGCGGCGGGCCCTGCCCGGATGGTTGGTGCGCTCGTCCGGCGCGGTCGTGCCCGGCTCGTACAGGTCCGGCCGGCCGTCCGTCCGGGTGAACAGGAAGTCCAGCGCGCCTTCCGGGTCGTCACCGGTCCAGGTCGCGGCCACGTGGTAGCCGAGCCGTTCGCCGAGCAGGTGCAGCGCCTCGGGGTCCACGCCGGGGGCGGTCGAGACGGTCTCGCCGTGCAGGGCGCGCGTCACCGCGAGGTCCCCGGCGATGCGGCCGTTCGGGACGCGGTTCACCCGCAGGCCGGACGGCGACTGCGACAGCAGGCCCTCGACCGCCGCGAGGCCGGTCTCCCCCCAGGCGACGGCGAGGACCTCGCCGCCGCGCCCCGGCGGCGCCGGGCTCCGGTAGAGGATCGCGTCGTACCGGTAGGCGGTCAGCTCGTTGTCCGCGTGGCCGCGCCTGATGCGGACGTCCACCGCGCCGAGCGAGTCCAGCTCGTCGGGCAGCCCCGCGAAGTAGTCCGGATCGACCAGCAGTTCCTCCTCCAGCGCGATCCGCCGCTCCGCCGCCGCGCGGACGGTCTCCCGGCCGGCCCCGGCCCCCGCCCGGTGGTTCTCGACGGCGCTCCAGAAGCAGCGCAGCAGCCGCGCGTTGCGCACGTCGCCGACGAACACCGCCCCGCCGGGGGCGACCTTGGCGAGGGCCTGCCGGAGCACGGTCGTCAGGTATTCGGAGTCCGGGAAGTACTGGATCAGCGAGTTGATCACGACCACGTCGAAGCGGCCGTCGGGCAGGCCGTCCATGTCGTGGGCCGGCTGGTGGCAGAGCCGCACGCGGGAGGCGAGCGCAGGATCCTCCGACACGTGGGCGCGGACCCGGTCCAGCACCACGGACGACAGCTCGGTGCCCCAGTAGGACGCGCAGTGCGGCGCGACCTCGGCGAGGATCAGGCCGGTGCCGATGCCGATCTCCAGGACGTCGCGCGGGCGCAGCGCGAGGATCCGATCGACGGTCGCCGCACGCCACTCGCGCATCTCCGCGAGCGGGATGGGCCGGCCGGTGCGGCTGCCGTCCCAGCCGGAGAAGTCGTGGCCGAACGGCCCGCCGGGCGTCTGCCGGTACAGGTCGTCGGCGTTCTGCCGGCGCTCTGCCAGCAGCCGGTCCCAGGTCTCGCGCCCGCCCGAGGGCGCGGGCACGACGTAGCCGACGAGCCGCTTGCCGCCGGGGGCGTCCTCGCGAACCACGACGGCGGCCTGCGCGACGGCGGGGTGGGCCAGCAGGGCGGTCTCGACCTCGCCCGGCTCGATCCGGTAGCCGCGGATCTTGACCTGGTCGTCGGCCCGTCCGGCGAAGAGCAGGCGGCCGTCGGGCGTCCATTCGGCCAGGTCGCCGGTGCGGTACATCCGGCCGCCCGGTGATCCGTGCGGGCAGGCGACGAACCGCTCGGCGGTCGGCTCCGGCCGTCCCACGTAGCCGCGGGCGAGGCCGGGACCGGCGACGTACAGCTCGCCCGTCACCCCGGCCGGGACCGGGCGCAGGCGCTCGTCGAGGACGAAGACCTCGGTGCCCGGCACCGGCACCCCGATGGTCACCTCGTCGGCCCGGACCAGCGGCCCACCCGTGGCGCAGACCGTCGTCTCGGTCGGGCCGTAGGAGTTGACCAGCGCGAACCTGTCCGCCCACCGGTCCACCAGGTGACCGGTGGCGGCCTCGCTGGCGGTGATCACCGTGGTGCCGGCCGGCAGGGCGTCCTCCCGGAGCGTCGCCAGCGTGGAGGGCGTCAGCGTCACGTGCGTGACGCCGCCGGGCGTACGGCCCGCGAGCAGCTCCCCGGGGTCGCCGACGACGACGGTCCCGCCGGTCAGCAGAGCCATGAACATCTCCCAGACCGACCCGTCGAAGCCGATCGACGCGACCTGGAGCACCCGGCTGCCGGGGCCCGCGCCGAACTGGCCGAACCGCGCCACCAGACGCCCGATGCCGGCGTGCGGCAGCAGCACGCCCTTGGGCGTGCCGGTCGAGCCGGAGGTGTAGATCACGTAAGCGCCGTTGTCCAGCGTGAGGTCGGCGGCCGGAGGGGGCGCCGGGGCGGCGGACAGGTCCGGCTCGCCCATCACCAGCCGCCGGGTGCTCCCCTCCGGCAACCGGTCCGGGATGTCCACGAGCGCGATCGGCGCGCGCACCTGTTCCAGCATCAGCCGCTTGCGCGACTCGGGGTAGGCGGGATCCACCGGCACGTACACGCCGCCCGCCTTGAGCGTGCCGAGCATCGCCACGACCAGGGCCGCCGAACGCGACATCGACACGGCCACCGCCGTCTCCGGTCCCACCCCGTGGACCGCGAGCAGCGCGGCCAGCGCGTCAGAGGCGGCGTCCAGCTCCGCGTAGGTCAGGCGGGACGTGCCGTCCTCGACGGCGGGCGCGTCCGGGGCGAGGCGGACCCGTTCCGCGAAGAACGCGGGAACCGTCCCGGCGGGCGCGTACGGCCCTCGCGTCCAGGAGGACGAGGACACGGATCCGAAAGGCTCGCCCGAGCCTTTCGAAAACGCATTCCCTGCCCCGCCATCCTGATTGTCGGCAGGAAATTCGGCGGCGCTCATGGAGATGGCCGCTCCTCTCGCTCACGCGGATTTGGCCATCAGCCTAGGGACGCCGTTCCGGTACGACAATGTTCCGGTCCAGCTTGGCATCTTCGTGAAAGCAGGCGTCCGGAAATGGCCCGGACCCGATCGGCAAGCCCTCGGCCATGGCACCTTCATGCCAGTTCGAGCGCGTTCACCTGCCTTGTTTTCCGGCAAGGCCGGTGCTTAGCCTGTCCGCGTTGGGTTTGCCGATCGGCCCTAACCACAGCAGGTCAGGAGGATCTGATGAATCCGTTCGACGACGAATCCCTCCAGTTCAAGGTCCTCATCAACGACGAAGGCCAGCATTCACTGTGGCCGGCTTTCGCTGATGTTCCGTCAGGCTGGGAAGTCAGGCTTGACGACTCCCCGCGCGGTGAGTGCCTGACGTACATCGAGAAGAACTGGACCGATATGCGGCCCAACAGCCTTGTGGCCGCCATGGAAGCGAATCACGAATAGCTCGCACCGGAATTGCCGTTGTCCACAAGTCCTCGAAAGGCTGCTTGATGTTCCCGCTTTCTTACGCTCAGCGGCGGCTGTGGTTCCTGGACCGGCTGGAGGGCGGCACTTCCTACAACGTGCCCCTGCACACCCGCGTCCTTGGCCGCCTTAACGTTCCCGCGCTGACCCGAGCCCTGGGGGATGTGCTCGAACGGCACGAGCCGCTGCGCACGCTCATCCGTGACGCCGACGGCGAACCGTTCCAGCACATCCTGCCGCCCGAGCAGGCGCGTGCGCTACTGGTCGTGGACCACCGGCGGCAGCCGCCGGGCCACGACCTGGCGGCGGAGGCGGCGGCGCACCGGTTCGACCTGGCCGCCGAGCTGCCGATCCGGGTCACGCTGATCGACCAGGGGCCGGGGACGTGGCTGCTGGTGATCGTGCTGCACCACGTCGCCGCCGACGGCTGGTCCATGCGGCCCCTCGCGCAGGACCTCTCGGCGGCGTATCACGCCAGGACCACCACGGGTGCGCCGCCCACCTGGGCGCCCCTGCCGATCACCTACACCGACTTCACGTTGTGGCAGCAGGACGTGCTCGACCAGGACGGGCCGCATCATCTGGAGCACTGGCGCGCCGCCCTGGCCGGGATGCCGCACCAGATCACCCTGCCCGCCGACCGGCCACGGCCCGCCGTCCAGACCCAGCACGGGCACACGCTGACCCTGCCGCTGGACCCCGAGCTGTACGCGGCCATGCGACAGGCCGCGCGCACTCACGACGTCACCGTGTTCATGGTGTTGCACGCCGCGCTGGCCACCGTCCTGCACCGCCTGGGTGCGGGAACCGACATCCCGATCGGAACCGTCACCGCACAGCGCACCCACGAGCACCTCGAAGACCTCGTCGGATTCTTCGTCAACACCCTCATCCTGCGAACGGACCTGGCAGGCGATCCGACCTTCACCGCGCTGCTGGACCGTGTCCGGCAGACCGACCTGATCGCCTACGACCACACCGACCTCCCCTTCGACCGCCTCGTCGAAGACCTCCAGCCCGCGCGCACGCTCACCCACCACCCCCTCATCCAGGTGCTGGCCGTCGCGGAGGACATCGAGGAGATCCCGCTGCTCCAGGGCGAGGGACTCACGTCGGAGATGCTCCAGCCGCCCACGACCACGGCCAGGTTCGACCTGTCCGTCGGGCTCGAACAGCGGACCGACCCGCGCACGGGCCAGACGCGCGCCCAGCTCGCCGTCGGGTACGCCACCGACCTGTTCGACCAGGAGACCGCCGCCGCGCTGGGGCATCGGGTGCTCGCCGTGCTCCGCCAGGTCACGGCCGACCCGCAGGTGCGAATCAGCGCCCTCGACGTCCTGGTGGACGGCGAGCGCGGCGCGCTGACCGGCCACTGGGCCCGGGGAGCCGACGCCACGTCCGCCACCCTCCCCCAGCTCTTCGCGCGGCAGGTGCGCCGCGATCCCGCCGCGCCCGCCGTCGAGGACGGGCCCCTGCGGTGGAGCTACGCCGAACTCGACGAGAGGTCCGACCGGCTCGCCGCGTTCCTGGCGGCGGCGGGCGTGGGCCCCGACCGGTGTGTGGCGGTGTCCATGGACAGGTCGGCCGATCTGGCGCTGTCGCTGCTGGCGGTGGCGAAGGCGGGAGGCGTGTACGTCCCGATCGATCCCGAGCTGCCGGCCGCGCGCAAACGGCTGATCCTCACGGAGACCGACCCCGTGCTGGCGCTCGTCGACACCCGCGACCGGCTCACCGGCACGACCCCGGTACGACAGGTGCTCGTCGCCGAGACCGACCTCGGCGAGAGCGCCCCATCGGCTCCCGTGACCGCCCCGGCGCTGGACAACGGCGCGTACGTGATCTACACCTCCGGCTCCACCGGGACGCCCAAGGGAGTCATGCTCCCCCACGCGGGGCTCGGCCGCCTCACCGCCCAGTTCGCCACCTACGGCGTGACGCCCGGCAGCCGGATCCTCCAGGTCGCCTCGATCAGCTTCGACGGCTCGGTGTGGGAAATGGTCATGGCCCTGCTCATGGGCGGGACGCTGGTCGTCGGCGACCCCGGCGACCTGCTGGCGGGGCGGTCGCCCGGGCAGGTGTCGCACGTCACACTCACGCCGTCGCTGCTCATGACGCTCAGGGACGGGATCCTCCCGCCCGGGATGACGATCATCACGGCCAGCGAGGCGGCAGGCGAGAGCCTGCTCGCGCGGTGGTCCGGCGAGCACACGATCGTCAACTCATACGGCCCGACCGAGACGACGGTCTGCGCCACCGGAGGCCGCCTCGAAGCCGGCGGCCCGGTGACCATCGGCCGCCCGGTCGCCGGGACGGACGTGTTCGTGCTGGACGAGTACCTGCAGCCGGTCCCGGCCGGGGTCGCCGGGGAGCTGTACGCGACGGGCTCCGGTCTGGCCCGGGGCTACCTCGGCAGCCCGACGACCACCGCCGAGCGCTTCACCGCCGGCCCTTACGGCCCGCCCGGCACCCGCATGTACCGGACCGGCGACCTGGCCCGCTGGAACCACGACGGCACCCTCGAATTCCTCGGCCGCACCGACGACCAGGTCAAGATCCGCGGTTTCCGGATCGAACCGGGTGAGGTGGAGAGCGCGCTGCTGGCGCACTCCGGGATCGAGCGGGCCGCGGTGGTCGTGCGTGAGGACACTCCTGGAGACAGGCGCCTGGTCGGCTACGTGGTGCCCGCGTCCGGCGATCCGATCGACACCGAGGCGGTCAAGGCCGGCCTGGCCGCGACCCTGCCCGCCTACATGGTGCCGGCGCTGGTGGTCATCGATGGGCTGCCGATCACGGTGAACGGGAAGCTGGACCGGGCGGCGCTGCCCGCGCCGGCCGTCCGGGCCGGTGCGTCCCGCGCGGCCTCGACGCCGCGCGAGGAACTCCTGTGCACGATCTTCGCCGAGGTCCTGGGGTCACCCGAGGTCGGCGCGGACGACGACTTCTTCGAGCTGGGCGGGCACTCGCTGCTGGCCGTGCGGGCGGTCAACCGCGTACAGACCGCACTCGGCCACCCGGTGCCGCTGCGGGCACTGTTCGACGCGCCGACGCCCGCGCGGCTGGCCGCTCATCTCGACGAGGCCGCCCAAACGCGGCTCCCGGCACTCGCCAGACGCCCGCGTCCGGCGAGCGTGCCGGTGTCCCCGGCCCAGCGGCGGCTGTGGTTCCTGCACCGCCTGGACGACGGCGCGACCTACAACGTGCCCCTGCACACCCGTCTCCACGGCCCGCTCGACGCCGACGCCCTGCGCGCGGCATTCGGCGACCTCATCGAGCGGCACGAACCGCTGCGGACGCTGTTCCGGGAGACGGACGGCGAGCCCTTCCAGCAACCGCTGACCCCGGACGAGGCCCGCGCGCTGCTGGTCATCGACGAGAACCCCGAACCCGAGGGGCATCGGTTCGACCTGGCCGAGGAGCTGCCGATCCGGGTGAGCCTCACGCGGGACTCCGGAGCCTGGCTGCTGGTGATCGTGCTGCACCACATCGCGGCGGACGGCTGGTCCATGCGCCCTCTCGCGCAGGATCTCTCGGCCGCCTACGCTGCTCGGGTCGGCGGCGCCGCTCCTGACTGGGAGCCGCTGCCGATCACCTACACCGACTACACGCTGTGGCAGTACGACGTGCTCGGCCAGGACGCGCAGCGGCACCTGGAGCACTGGCGCACCGCATTGGCGGGGATGCCGCACCAGATCGCCCTGCCCGCCGACCGGGCACGGCCCGCCGTGCCCACCCACCATGGGCGCACGCTGACGCTCCAGTTGGACGCCGAGTCGCACGCGGCCCTGCGGCAGGCGGCTCGCACTCACGACGTGACGGTCTTCATGGTGCTGCACGCCGCGCTGGCCACCGTCCTGCACCGCCTCGGCGCGGGAACCGACATCCCGATCGGGACCGTCACCGCACAGCGCACCCACGAGCATCTCGAAGACCTCGTCGGCTTCTTCGTCAACACCCTCATCCTGCGAACAGACCTGGCAGGCGATCCGACCTTCACCGCGCTGCTGCATCGCGTCCGCCAGACCGACCTGACCGCCTACGACCACACCGACCTCCCCTTCGACCGCCTCGTCGAAGACCTCCAGCCCGCGCGCACGCTCACCCATCACCCCCTCATCCAGGTCACGATCGGGATGGCCGACGGGGTGGACCGCGCGCTCGCGCTACCGGGCCTGGACTGCGCGGACGAGTCGGCGGAGCCGGACGTGGCGCAGTTCGACCTGGACTTCACGTTCGCCGAGCGGCTGACCGAGGACGGCGCCCCGGCCGGGGTGACCCTGTGGCTCGGCTACGCCACCGACCTCTTCGACGAGGCCACCGCCCGCCGTCTCGGCGAGACCCTGATCGGCCTCCTCGGCCGGGCACTGGCCGACCCCGGCACGCCGATCGGCCGGATCGAGATCATGCCGCCCGCCGAGCGGGACCGGATGCTGGCCGCCGGGCGCAGCGCGGTGCCGTCCAGGCCGGGCCGGTCGCTGATCGAGGCGTTCGAGGAGCAGGTCCGCCGCACGCCGGGGGCGCCCGCGATCATCGAGGGGACCGCCCGGCTCAGCTACCGCGAACTGTCCGAGCGGGCCGACCGGGCCGCGTCGGCGCTGCTGCGGGCGGGTGTCGCGCCCGACGCGCCGGTGCCGATCCTGATGGAGCGCTCGACCGAGCTGGTCGTGGCCTTCCTGGGCGTTCTGAAGGCGGGGGCGGCCTACCTGCCGCTGGACTCCGCCCATCCCGCCGCCCGCCTGCGGGAGATCGCCGACGGGGTGTCCTGCCCGGTGCTGCTGATCGACGAGGCGTACCGCGACCACGAGCTGGCCGTACGGCAGGCCGCCGCGGGCCGCCGCGTCCTGGTCATGCCCGCCGACGCGGCCACAGCCCCGGTCTCGCGGCCCGCCGTCCACCCCGCGCAGACCGCGTACGTGATGTTCACCTCCGGCTCCACCGGCACCCCCAAGGGCATCGCGGTGTCCCACGGGAACGTCGCCGACCTGGCCCTCGACCCGTGCTGGGAGATCGGCCCCGGCGACCGGGTGCTGTTCCACGCGTCGCACGCCTTCGACGCGTCCACGTACGAGATCTGGGCGCCGCTGCTCAACGGCGGCACCGTGGTCGTCGCGCCGCCCGGCAAGCTGGACGCCGGGTCGCTCGGCTCGCTGATCCGCAGGCACGCGATCACCCGGATCAGCATGACGGCCGGGCTGTTCCGGGTCGTCGCCGCCGACCTCGCCGACACGCTCGCCTCGGTGGACGAGGTCACCACCGGCGGCGACGTGATCGCGCCGGAGGCCGTGGCCAGGGTGATCGAGCGGTGCCCCCGCACGATCGTCCGCACCACCTACGGCCCGACCGAGATGACGCTGTGCGTCACCCAGACGCCGTATCGCAGCGGCGATCGGGTGGGCGACACCGTGCCGCTGGGCACGCCGCTGGACGGCACCCGGCTGTACGTGCTGGACGAGTACCTGCAGCCCGTTCCGGCAGGGGTCGCCGGGGAACTGTACGCGGCCGGCGCGGGGCTGGCCCGTGGCTATCTCGGCAGCCCGGCCACGACCGCCGAGCGGTTCACCGCCGGCCCCTACGGCCCGCCGGGCAGCCGCATGTACCGGACCGGCGACCTGGCCCGCTGGAACCACGACGGCACCCTCGAATTCCTCGGCCGCACCGACGACCAGGTCAAGATCCGCGGCTACCGCATCGAACCCGGCGAGATCCAGGCCGCCATCGCCGCCCTTCCCGGCGTACGGCAGAACGCCGTCGTCGTCCGCGAGGACACTCCGGGTGACAAGCGCCTGGTCGCCTACCTCGTGCCCGAACCCGGCGACCCGCTCGACGCGGCGGCCGTCAAGGCCCGGCTGGGGGCCGCTCTTCCGGCGTACATGGTCCCGGCGCTGGTGGTCATCGACCGGCTGCCGATCACCGTGAACGGGAAGCTGGACCGTGCGGCGCTGC
>NZ_JARLTC010000071.1 GCF_029382225.1 Spongiactinospora sp. TRM90649 | reverse complement strand
GCCAGGGGAAGGCTCATGCAGGCCCTCCCGGCGGGCGGCGCGATGCTCGCCGTCGAGGCCACCGAAGACGAGATCACCCTCAACGACCAGGTCAGCATCGCCGCGATCAACGGCCCCACCTCGATCGTGCTCTCTGGAGTCGCCGAGGCCATCGACGACCTCGAAGCGACCTACCGCGCAGAGGGACGCCGGGTGAAGCGGCTGACCGTCTCCCACGCCTTCCACTCGGTGCTGATGGAGCCGATGCTCGCCGACTTCCGGGAGATCGCCGCCGCCGTCACCTACCGCACGCCGACCATCCCGATCATCTCCAACCTGGACGGGCGTCCCGTCGAGAACCACACGGCCGACTACTGGGTGCGTCACGTCCGCGAGGCCGTCCGGTTCGCCGACGGGATCGCGACCCTCCGCGCCGAGGGCGCGACCCGCTTCCTGGAGATCGGCCCCGACGGCGTGCTCACCGCGATGGCCCAGCAGTCCATCGACGCCATCGACACCGCCACCCTCGTCCCCGCCCTGCGCGCCGACCGTCCCGAGGCCGAGTCGCTGATGCACGGACTCGCCCGCCTCTACGTCAGCGGGATCACCCCCGACTGGGCGGCCGTCTTCCAGGGCGGTCGGGCTCGGGTCGTCCTGCCCACCTACCCCTTCCAGCGCGAGCGCTACTGGCTGGAGCCCGCGCCGAAGACCGGCGGAGACGCCGAGGCGGGCTTCTGGGCGGCGGTCGAACGGCAGGACCTCGACGCGCTGGCCGAGAGCCTGGGCGCGGACACGGGGGAGCGGTCCTCGCTGGAGTCGCTGCTGCCCGCGCTGCCGGTGCTGTCCGGCCTGCGCCGCAGGCGGCGCGACCGGTCCGAGGCGGACTCCTGGCGCTACCGGGTGCGCTGGACGCCCCTGGCGGACCGGCAGACGGAAGGGCTCTCGGGAACCTGGCTGATCGTGACCGCCGACGGCGAGGCCCCAGACGACATCGTGACGGCGCTGCGCGACGCGGGGGCGGCGGTCGCCGTCCTGCCCGTCGCGGAGGACCGCGCCGCCATGGCCGAACGGCTCCGCGAGGCGGGCGACGTCGCCGCGGTGGTGGCGCTGCTCGGTGTCGCCGGCTCCCTCACCCTGATCCAGGCCGTCGGCGACGCCGGGATCGCCGCCCCGCTGTGGTCCATGACCAGGGGCGCGGTGTCGGTGGCCAGGTCGGACGGCGCGGCCGACCCCGCCCAGGCGCAGGTCTGGGGCCTGGGCAGAGTGGCGGCGCTGGAGTACCCGCAGCACTGGGGCGGCCTGGTGGACCTGCCGGAAACGCTGGACCGGCGTGCCGGGCAGCGGCTGGCGTCGGTGCTCGCGGGCGGTTCGGGCGAGGACCAGGTCGCGGTTCGGGCGTCCGGAGTGTTCGGGCGCAGGCTGCGCCGCGCTCCGCTCGGGCGCGGCGGCGCGCGGCAGTCCTGGACGACGGACGGCGCGGTGCTGGTCACCGGTGGCACGGGCGCGCTGGGCGGGCACGTGGCCCGCTGGCTGGCCGGTCGCGGCGTGACCGAGCTGGTGCTGGCCGGTCGTCGCGGCGCGGACGCGCCGGGAGCCGCCGAACTGGTGGCCGGGCTGGCGGAGCTGGGCGCGCGGGCCACCGTCGTGGCCTGCGACCTGAGCGACCGCGCGGCGGTCGCGGACCTGCTCGCCGCCCGCCCGGTGACGGCCGTGATCCACGCGGCCGGGGTGGTGGACGACGGGATCCTGTCCGCGCTGACCTCCGATCGGCTGGACGCGGTGCTCGCGGCGAAGGCCCGGGCCGCGGCCAACCTGGACGAGGCGCTGGGCGACACCCCCGTGGACGCCTTCGTCACCTTCTCCGCGCTGGCCGGTGTGATCGGCAGCGCCGGGCAGGGCAACTACGCGGCGGCCAACGCCTACCTGGACGCCCTCGCCGGGCGGCGCCGGGCGCGCGGCCTGGCCGGGACCTCGATCGCCTGGGGCCCGTGGGCGGGCGCGGGCATGGCGTCCGACGACGTCGCGGCCGAGCGGATGCGCCGCGGCGGCGTGGTCGCGATGGCCCCGGAGCGGGCGCTGGACGCCCTGGCGGCGGCGCTGGACACGGGCGACGACGGAGACGGCACGCTGGTCGTGGCGGACGTCGACTGGGGCAGGTTCGCCCCGGGCTTCACCGCCGCGCGGCCTGGCGCGCTGTTCGCCGACCTGGCGGAGGCCCGCGAGGCGGCCGGTCGTCCGGGAGACAAGGGCGAAACGGACGGGGAGGAGCGGACGGCGGCGCTGCGCGCCCGGCTGGAGTCCGCCGGATCGGACGTGGAGCGGGAGCGGCTGCTGCTCGACCTGGTCCGCGGTCACGCGGCGGCGGTCCTCGGGCACGCCACGGCGGGCGCGGTGGAACCCGGCCGTGCCTTCCGCGAGATGGGCTTCGACTCGCTCAAGGCGGTCGAGCTGCGCAACCTGCTGGGCGCGGACACCGGCCTCGCCCTGCCCGCCGGCCTGGTCTTCGACTACCCGGCCCCCGCCGCCCTGGCGGCGCACCTGCTGGCCGCGATCCGAGGCACGGCGGACGCGCCCGCCGAGACGGTCACCATGACCGGCACGACGGACGACCCGATCGTGATCGTCGGCATGAGCTGCCGCTTCCCGGGCGGGGTGTCCTCGCCCGAGGAGCTGTGGACTCTGCTGGCCGAGGGCGGCGACGCGGTCGGCGGGTTCCCGCAGGACCGCGGCTGGGATCTCGGGTCGCTGTTCGACCCGGACCCCGACAGGGCCGGCACGACCTACGCCCGCGTGGGCGGCTTCCTGGACGGCGCTGCCGAGTTCGACGCCGGGCTGTTCGGCATCTCGCCCCGTGAGGCGCTGGCCATGGACCCGCAGCAGAGGCTGCTGCTGGAGGGCACCTGGGAGGTGTTCGAGCGGGCCGGGATCGACCCGCGTTCGCTGCGCGGCAGCCGTACCGGTGTCTTCGCCGGGACCAACGGCCAGGACTACCCAGCCCTGCTGTTCGACGGGCACGCGGAGCTGGAGGGACACGTCGGCACGGGCAACGCCGCCAGCGTCATGTCCGGCCGGATCTCCTACGCGTTCGGCCTGGAGGGCCCGGCGATCACCGTGGACACCGCCTGTTCCTCCTCGCTGGTGGCGCTGCACCTGGCGGTGCAGGCGCTGCGCAACGGCGAGTGCGAGCTGGCGGTCGCGGGCGGCGTGACCGTGATGGCGACCCCCGGCGCGTTCGTCGAGTTCTCCCGTCAGCGCGGGCTCGCCCCCGACGGGCGGTGCAAGCCGTTCGCCGAGGCGGCCGACGGCACCGGCTGGGGCGAGGGCATCGGCGTGGTCCTGGTGGAGCGGCTGTCGGACGCCCGCCGCAACGGGCACGAGGTGCTGGCCGTCGTGGCCGGATCGGCGATCAACCAGGACGGTGCGTCCAACGGCCTCACCGCCCCGAACGGTCCCTCCCAGCAGCGGGTGATCCGGCAGGCCCTCGCCGGAGCGGGGCTCATCCCCTCCGACGTGGACGCCGTCGAGGCGCACGGCACCGGCACCAGGCTGGGCGACCCGATCGAGGCGCAGGCCCTGCTCGCCACCTACGGGCAGGACCGGGACGAGCCGTTGTGGCTGGGCTCGATCAAGTCCAACATCGGGCACACCCAGGCCGCGGCCGGAATCGCCGGTGTGATCAAGATGGTGCTGGCCCTGCGGCACGGCGTACTGCCGCGCACCTTGCACGTGGACGAGCCCACCTCGCACGTGGACTGGACGGCGGGCACGGTGGCCCTGCTCACCGAGAACCGCCCATGGGCGGGCGGCGACCGCCCCCGCCGGGCCGGGATCTCCTCGTTCGGGCTCAGCGGCACCAACGCGCACACCATCATCGAGGAGTTCACCGCCCCCGAGCCGGTGGCGGAGACCGCGCCGGGCACGCGGCCGGTGCCGTACCCGCTGCCGTATCTCCTGTCCGGAGGCTCGGCCGGGGCGCTGCGCGGCCAGGCGGGCCGCCTGCGCGCGCTGCTGGACGGCGGCGCACGCGAGCTGGACGTGGCCGCGTCGCTGACCACCACCCGGGCGCTGCTCGGCCACCGGGCGGTCGTGCTGGCCGCCGGTCGAGCGGAACTGCTCGGCGCCCTCGACGCGCTGGCACAGGGCCAGGAGGCCCCCGGCGTGACCAGGGGCGTCGCCGCGCACGGCCGTACCGCGTTCCTGTTCACCGGCCAGGGCTCGCAGCGCGCCGGAATGGGCCGCGAACTCTACGACGCGTTCCCCGTCTTCGCCGACGCGCTGGACGCGGTCTGCGCGCACCTGGACGCCGAACTGGACCGCCCGCTGCGCGAGGTGCTATTCCACGATTCCGAACTCATTCACCAGACCGCCTATACGCAGGCGGGATTGTTCGCCATTGAAGTGGCGCTGTTCAGATTCGTGGAATCGCTCGGCGTCATTCCCGATTTTCTGCTCGGCCATTCGATCGGCGAACTGGCGGCGGCCCACGCGGCCGGGGTCATGTCGCTCGCGGACGCCTGCCGCCTCGTGGCGGCCAGGGGCCGGCTGATGCAGGCGCTCCCGGCGGGCGGGGCGATGCTGGCGGTCGAGGCAGCCGAGGACGAACTGGTCCTCATCGACCAGGTGAGCGTGGCGGCGGTCAACGGCCCGAGGTCCGTGGTGGTCTCGGGCGTGGCCGAGGCGATCGACGAGCTGGAGGCGACCTGGCGGGCCGAGGGCCGTCGCGTGAAGCGGCTGACGGTCTCCCACGCGTTCCACTCGGTGCTGATGGAGCCGATGCTCGCCGAGTTCCGCGAGATCGCGGCGAAGGTCGAGTACCGGACCCCGCGCGTGCCGATCGTGTCCAACCTGGACGCGCGGCAGGTCACCGAGTACACCGCCGAGTACTGGGTCCGGCACGTCCGCGAGGCCGTCCGGTTCGCCGACGGGGTCGGGACGCTGGCCGGGCAGGGCGTGACCGCCTACCTGGAGATCGGCCCGGACGGCGTGCTCACCGCGATGGCCCAGCGGTCCATCGACGGCGAGGCGCTCCTGGTCCCCGCGCTGCGCGCGGGCCGCGACGAGCCGGAGACCCTGCTCGCCGCGCTCGCCGGGCTCCACACCCACGGCGTGGACGTGGACTGGCGGCCGGTCGCCGCTGGGCTCGGCGGCAGGCGGGTGGCGCTGCCCACCTACGCCTTCGACCGGGACCGGTTCTGGCCGGAGACGGCCTGGGACCGCAGGCGCGCCGACGGCAGTGCCGCCGACGACTGGCGCTACCAGGTCACTTGGAAGCCGCTCGCGGAATCCGCGGACGCCCCGTCAGGGCGGTGGCTCGTGGTCGCCGCCGACGGCGATGACCCGCTGACCGCCTGGACGGCGAGCGCGCTGCGCGACCGGGGCACGGAGGTGGTCGTGCGGGCCGTCGGCGACCTCGCACCGGTCAACGGCCACGTCAACGGACAGGTCAACGGTGGCGTCGGCGCGGTGGACGGCGTGGTCTCCTTGCTCGCCCTCGACGACCGGGACCTCCCGGCGCACCCGGGGACTCCCGTCGGCCTGGCCGGGACGCTGGACCTGCTGCGCGCCTTGGAGACGGCCGGGATCACGGCTCCGCTGTGGTGCCTGACGCGGGGCGCGGTGGCGGCGACGCCGCACGACGACCCGGCAGGACCGGCGCAGGCGCAGGTGTGGGGGCTCGGCCGGGTGGCCGCGCTGGAGCACCCGCAGCGCTGGGGCGGCCTGGTGGACCTCCCGCCGGTGCCGGACGAGCGGGCGGCCGGCCTGCTGGCCGCCGCGCTCGCGGGCACGACCGGTGAGGACCAGCTAGCGATCCGCGAGGACGGCCTGCTGGCGCGCAGGCTGGCGCACGCCCCGGCGGGTCACGGCGACGAGCCGTGGCGGCCCGGCGGCACGGTGCTGGTCACCGGCGGTACCGGCGCGCTCGGCGCGCAGGTGGCCCGCTGGCTGGCGGGCCGGGGCGCGGAGCGGCTGGTGCTGACCAGCCGTCGCGGCCTGGAAGCGCCGGGCGCGGCCGAGCTGGTGGCCGAGCTGGCGGAGCTGGGCACCGAGGCGATCGTGACCGCCTGCGACGTGGCCGACCGCGACGCGCTGGCCGCGCTGCTGGCCGAGCACCCGGTGACGTCCGTGGTCCACGCGGCGGGGCTGAACGGCACGACCCGGATCGGCGAGGCCGGTCCCGCCGAGTTCGACGAGGTGATGCGGGCCAAGGTGCTCGGCGCACGGCACCTGGACGAGCTGCTGCCCGGCGCGGACGCGTTCGTGCTCTTCTCCTCGATAGCCGGGGTGTGGGGCAGCGGCGGGCAGGCCGCCTACGCGGCGGCCAACGCCTACCTCGACGCGCTCGCCGAGCGGCGCAGGGCGCGGGGCCTGGCGGCCACGTCGGTGGCGTGGGGCCCGTGGGCGGAGGCGGGCATGGCCGCCGACGCGGAGGCCGAGGAGTACCTGCGGCGCAGGGGTCTCGGCGCGCTGTCGCCGGAACTGGCCGTGGCCGCCCTGGCCAGGGCGGTGGACGGCGGCGACACGTCGGTGACCGTGGCCGACGTGGACTGGGTCCGCTTCGCCGAGGCGTTCACCATGGCCCGGCCGAGCGCGCTGCTGGCCGACCTGCCGGAGCTGAACGTCCCGGCCGAGGCTGAGCGGGCGGGCGAGCCGTCCGCGCAGGGCGAGGCGGCGGCGCTGCGCGAGCGTCTGGCCGGGCTGTCCGCCCCCGAGCAGGAGGAGGTGCTGCTCGGGCTGGTACGGCAGGCCGTCGCCCGCGTGCTCGGCCACGCGTCCGGCGAGGCCGTCGAGCCGAACCGGGCCTTCAAGGAGCTGGGCTTCGACTCGCTGACCGCGGTGGAGCTGCGCAACGGCCTGGGCCGGGCCACCGGCCTGAAGCTGCCCGCGACGCTGGCCTTCGACTACCCGACCTCGGCGGAGCTGGCCGGGTTCCTGCGCGGCGAGCTGGCGACCGGCGAGGGCACCGGAGTGGACGCGCTGCTGGCGGGCCTGGACTCGCTGGACGCGGCGTTCAGCGCAGCCGCCCCCGACGGCCTGACCCGGGTCAAGGTGGCGGTTCGCCTCCAGGCGTTCCTGTCCAGGTGGGCCGACGCCCGGTCCTCCGGTGACGATGTGGCGGTGGACGATCTGGAGTCGGCCTCCGACGAGGAGATGCTCGACCTGATCCAGCGGGAGCTGGGCCTCACCTGAGGCCCGGCGGCCCGATCCGGCCCGGTACCGCACCCGCGGTGCCGGGCCGTTTCGCGTCCGGGAGGCCGGCACACTGAAAAGAAACTTCTGACACGCATGCTAGGGGTACGCACGGGTTGTTCCGTGTTTAGCCCCTCAGTATGGTCATATTCAGTCATATGTGCGGGAATGTGGATTCGCAGGTCGCTTCCGCTTTTCAGCCATCGAGTGCGGCTAATAGTCGGCGATTTCCCGGATTTCGCTGGTGATATCCATTGCTTCCTCGAAGTGCGCGCTTTTGGCGTTCTCGGTTCGTAGAAAGTGGCGTCGAGTGACAGACAATCAGAAGTATCTTGATTACCTCAAACGTCTCACCGCCGATCTGCGCCAGACCCGCCGCAGGCTGAAAGCAGCCGAGGCGCGCGAGTGGGAGCCGATCGCGATCATCGCCATGAGCTGCCGCTATCCGGGTGGCGTCGAGACGCCGGAAGACCTGTGGCAGATGGTGGTGTCCGGGCGCGACGGCATCGCCCCGTTCCCCACCGACCGTGGCTGGAACCTGGACGCGATTTACGATCCTGATCCGGACAAACCGGGTACCTCCTATGTGCGTGAGGGCGGTTTCGTCAGCGACGCGTCCCAGTTCGACGCCGCGCTGTTCGGGATCTCGCCGCGCGAGGCATTGGCGATGGATCCGCAGCAGCGGCTCATTCTGGAAGCGTCGTGGGAGGCCGTCGAGCGGGCCGGCATCGACCCGCAGTCGCTGCGCGGCACCCAGGGCGGCGTCTTCATCGGCGCGTCCGCCTCCATGTACGGCGCCGCCGTCACGGAGCTGCCGCAGGGCGCCGAGGGCCACATGCTGACCGGCAACGCGCCGAGCGTCGTGTCCGGCCGGGTGTCCTACACCCTGGGCATGGAGGGCCCCGCCGTCACGGTGGACACCGCCTGCTCCTCCTCGCTGGTCGCCCTGCACCTGGCCGTGCGGTCGCTGCGCGAGCAGGAGTGCGCGATGGCGCTGGCCGGCGGCGTGACCGTGCTGACCGATCCGGGGATCTTCACCGAGTTCAGCCGTCAGAAGGGACTGTCCGGCAACGGGCGCTGCAAGGCGTTCGCCGCCTCCGCCGACGGCACCGGCTGGGCCGAAGGCGTCGGCGTGCTCGTGCTTGAGCGCCTGGCCGACGCCCGCCGCAACGGGCACCAGGTGCTCGCGGTCATCCGGGGCAGCGCGGTCAACCAGGACGGCGCGTCCAACGGCCTGACCGCCCCCAACGGCCCCTCGCAGCAGCGGGTGATCCGCGCGGCGCTCGCCAACGCCCGCCTGACCACCACCGACGTCGATCTCGTCGAGGCGCACGGCACCGGGACCACCCTCGGGGACCCGATCGAGGCGCAGGCGCTGCTCGCCACCTACGGCCAGAACCGCGAGGAGCCGCTTTGGCTCGGATCCATCAAGTCCAACATCGGCCACAGCCAGGCCGCGGCCGGCGTGGCCGGAGTGATCAAGGCGGTGCAGGCGCTGCGCCACGGCGTCATGCCGCAGACCCTGCACGTGGACGAACCGTCCCCCGAGGTGGACTGGACGGCGGGCGCCGTCGAGCTGCTGACCGAGAACCGGCCCTGGCCGGAGGTGGCACGCCCGCGCCGCGCCGGAGTCTCCTCCTTCAGCGTGAGCGGCACCAACGCCCACGTCATCATCGAGCAGGAGCCGACCGAGACGGCCACGACCGATGACGAGGACGAGGACGACACCCGAGAGCGGCCGGTCGAGGAGACCGTCCCCGAGACGCACGAGCCCGTGGTCGTCCCCCGCCAGATCCCCTGGGTGATCTCCGCCCGGACGGAGGACGCGCTGCGCGAGCAGTTGTCCAGGCTCGCCCCCTACGCCGATCGCGACCCCGTGGACATGGCGTGGTCGCTGGCCACCACCCGGGCCGCGCTGGAGCACCGCGCGGTGGTCCTCGGCCCGGACCACGCGGCCGGGCTCGCCGAGCCGGTGATCACCGGCGTCGCGCAGAGCGTCTCGGCCCCGGTGTTCGTGTTCCCCGGTCAGGGGTCGCAGTGGATCGGCATGGCCGCCGGTCTGCTGGAGTCCTCCCCGGTGTTCGC
>NZ_JARLTC010000070.1 GCF_029382225.1 Spongiactinospora sp. TRM90649 | reverse complement strand
GCGGCGAACACCGGGGAGGACTCCAGCAGACCGGCGGCCATGCCGATCCACTGCGACCCCTGACCGGGGAACACGAACACGACGCCGCCACGGCTCGCCGTACCGGTGATCGCCGTGGGCGCGCCCTCGGCGACGGCGGTGAGCCCGGCGCGCAGGCCGTCGGTGTCGGCGGCCAGGACCACGGCCCGGCGGTCCAGTTCGGCGCGGGTGGCCGTCAGCGACCAGGCCACGTCCACCGGGTCCTCGCCGAGGACCCCGAGCAGCCGGGTGGCCTGCGCCCGCAGGGCCTCGCCCGTCTTGGCGGACACCACCCAGGGCACCAGCGGGGGCACCGCGCGCGGCGCGGCGGGCCGGTCCTGCGTGGCGGCCTGCTCCACGATGACGTGGGCGTTGGTGCCGCTGACGCCGAAGGAGGAGATACCGGCGCGGCGGGGCCGGTCCAGCTCGGGCCAGCCGCGGGCCTCCGTGAGCAGTTCGACGGCGCCGTCCGCCCAGTCCACATGCGGGGTGGGCTCGTCCACGTGCAGGGTCTTGGGCAGGATCCCGTGCCGCATGGCCATGACCATCTTGATCACGCCGCCGACTCCGGCCGCCGCCTGGCTGTGGCCCAGGTTGGACTTCAGCGAGCCCAGCCACAGCGGCTCCTCACGGTCCTCGCGGCCGTAGGTGGCGAGGAGGGCCTGCGCCTCGATCGGGTCGCCGAGCGTGGTGCCGGTGCCATGGGCCTCGACCGCGTCCACGTCGGAGGGGGTCAGCCCGGCGTTCGCGAGCGCCTGGCGGATCACCCGCTCCTGCGAGGGGCCGTTGGGGGCGGTGAGCCCGTTGGACGCGCCGTCCTGGTTGACGGCCGAGCCGCGGACCACCGCGAGCACCTTGTGCCCGTTGCGGCGGGCGTCGGACAGCTTCTCCACCAGCAGCACGCCGATGCCCTCGGACCAGCCGGTGCCGTCGGCCGCGGCGGCGAAGGACTTGCAGCGGCCGTCGAAGGCCAGGCCGCGCTGCCTGCTGAAGTCGATGAACACGGCGGGAGTGGACAGCACGGTCACGCCGCCCGCCAGGGCCATGCTGCACTCGCCGCTGCGCAGCGCCTGCGCGGCCAGGTGCAGGGCGACCAGGGAGGAGGAGCAGGCGGTGTCCACGGTCATGGCCGGCCCTTCCAGGCCGAACGTGTAGGAGACGCGCCCGGCGAGGACGCTGCCCGCCGTACCGGTGCCGAGGAAGCCCTCCACGCCCTCCGGCATGACGGTCATCGTGGAGGCGTAGTCGTGGTACATCAGGCCCGCGAACACCCCGGTACGGCTGCCGCGCACCGAGGTCGGGTCGATGCCCGCCCGCTCGAACGCCTCCCACGACGCCTCCAGGATCATCCGCTGCTGCGGATCCATGGCCAGCGCCTCGCGCGGCGAGATGCCGAACAGCGAAGGGTCGAACTCGTCGGCGTCGTGGACGAACCCGCCCTCCATGACGTAGGACTTGCCCTCGGAGTCGGGGTCGGGGTCGTAGAGCGCGTCGGTGTCCCAGCCCCGGTCTGCGGGGAAGGCCGAGATGGCGTCGGTGCCGGTGGCGACCAGCCGCCACAGGTCCTCGGGGGAGTTCACGCCGCCCGGGTAGCGGCAGCTCATGCCGATGATCGCGATCGGCTCGTCGGCGTCGGCGGCCTGCCGGACGGCGGCGGGCGCGGCGGCGTCCGGCGCGGTGCCCAGCAGTTCGGGCAGCAGGTACGCGGCCAGCGCGGCGGGCGACGGGTAGTCGAAGACCAGCGTGGCGGGCAGCCGCAGCCCGGTGACGGCGTTCATCCGGTTGCGCAGCTCGACGGCGGTCAGCGAGTCGAAGCCCAGCTCCTTGAATGGCCGGGCGGGGTCGACCAGGTCGGCGGAGGCGTGCCCGAGCACCCCGGCGACCTCGGCGCACACCGCCGCGACCAGCGCGGCCGGACGCTCGTCGTCGGGAAGCGCGGCCAGCTCGGCGGCCTGCGTGGATCCTTCGGCCTGCCGGGCGGCGCCCGCGGCCCGGCGGACCCGGCCCCTGGCGAAACCGCGCAGCAGCGGTGGGATCTCGGCGTCCGGGTCCTGGGCGAGGCCGGCGCGCAGCGCGGGGATGTCCAGGTGCATGGCCACGACGTGCGCCGAGGGGCCGCGCACGGCCAGGTCGAACAGGGCGAGGCCGTCCTCGGTGGCGAGCGCGCCGCCCGCCTGGGTGATCCGGTCCCGCTCGGCGTCGTCCAGCCCGGCGGTCATGCCGCTGGCCTGTGCCCAAAGGCCCCAGCCGATCGAGACGCCGGGCAGTCCGTTCGCCCGGCGCAGGTGGGCGAGACCGTCCAGGATCGCGTTGGCGGCGGCGTAGTTGCCCTGCCCGGCCGCGCCGAAGGTGGCGGAGGCCGAGGAGAACAGCACGAACATCCGCAGGTCCAGGCCCTCGGTCAGGTCGTGCAGGTTGCGCGCGCCGACGGCCTTGGGGGCGAGCACGGCGTCCAGGCGGCCGGGGGTCAGCGAGGCGATCACGCCGTCGTCGACGATGCCCGCCGCGTGCACGACGCCGGTCAGTGGCCGGTCGGCCGGGACGGCGGCGAGGACGGCGGCCAGCGCGTCGCGGTCGGCGGCGTCGCAGGCGGCGAACTCGGCGTGCGCGCCCAGGGCGGCCAGTTCGGCGGAGAGTTCCGCCGCGCCGGGGGCGTCGGCGCCCTGGCGGCTGAGCAGCAGCAGGTGGCGGACCCCGTGGGTGGTGGCCAGGTGCCTGGCGACCACCCCGCCGAGCACGCCGGTGCCACCGGTGATCAGCACGGTGCCGTCGAGCGGGGCGTCCTCGGTCGTCGCGGTCCCGGCGCGGGCCAGGCGCGGGGCGAGCACGCGGCCGTCGCGGACCGCGAGCTGCGGTTCGCCGGTCGCGGGGGCGGCGGCGAGCAGCGGATCGCCCGCGTCGGCGGCCACCAGTGTGATCTGGCCGGGATTCTCCGTCTGGGCGCTCCTGACCAGTCCCCACACGGCCGCCGCGTTCAGGTCGGCCAGCGGGTCGCCGGTGCGGACGACCAGGCGGGAGGCGGCGAACCGGTCGTCACCGAGCCAGGTGTGCAGGACGGCCAGCGTCTCGTGCAGGCCGTCCTCCGGCACGTCGTAGACGACGACGTCCGGGGTCTCGGCGAGCGCGGCCAGTGCGGCGTTCCCGCCCACCGTGACCGGGTCCGGCCCCTGTCCGGCCGGGGCGGAGGCCAGCGGGCTCCAGTCGAGGGTGAACAGCGCGTTGCGCAGGTTGGGCCCGGTGGAAGCGCCGGCGGCGGGCCGGAGCACCAGCGAGGCGACGCTGATCACGGGAGCGCCGGTGCCGTCGGCGGCGACCAGGGTGACGGCGTCGGGGGCGGTCTCGGCGAGCCGTACGCGCAGCACGGCGGCACCGGCGGCGTGCAGCGAGATCCCGGTCCAGCCGAACGGCAGGCGGACCTCGGCGGCGCCGCTGAGCATGCCGCCCGCACCGATGGCGTGCAGCGCGGCGTCCAGGAGCGCGGGGTGCACGCCGTAGCCGGCGGCCTCGGCCTGGGCCCGCTCAGGCAGCTCGACCTCGGCGAACACCTCGCCGCCGCGCCGCCAGACCGCGCGCAGGCCGCGGAACGCCGGGCCGTAGGCGAGCCCTGCCGCCGCCGCGCCGTCGTACCAGCCGGTGACGTCGATCGGCTCGGCCCCGGCGGGCGGCCACTGGGCGAGGTCCTGCGGAGCCTGCGGGGCGGCGTCGGTCAGGGTGCCCGACGCGTGCAGCACCCACTCGGCGTCGTCGTCGTCCGCGCGGGAGTAGACCGCGACGGCGCGCGAGCCGTCGTGGGCGGGCGCCTCGACGTCGATCTGGATCCGCACCCCGCCGCGCTCGGGCAGCGCCAGCGGGGCGGAGATGACCAGCTCGTCGAGCGTCGGGCAGCCGACCTGCTCGCCCGCGCGCAGCGCCAGCTCCACGAACGCGGTGCCGGGCAGCAGGATCGTGCCGAGCACGGCGTGGTCGGCCAGCCACGGGTGGGTGGCGGTGGACAGCCGGCCGGTGAGCAGCACCCGGCCGCCGTTGGCGACCGACACGGTGGCCCCGAGCAGCGGGTGGTCGGCGCCGCCCAGCCCGACGGCGGACACGTCGCCGACCGTGCCGGTGGCGGGCCAGAACCGCTCCCGCTGGAAGACATAGGTGGGCAGGTCCACGCGGGCGCCGCCCCAGGGGGCGAACACGGCGTTCCAGTCGATGGGCGTGCCGTGGCGGTGGGCGTCGGTCAGGGCGCGCAGCACGGCCTCGGGCTCCGGGCGGTCGGCGCGCAGCGCGGGGATGAGGGCCGCGCCCTCGGCCACGGACGGCTGGGCCATGGCGGTGAGCACCCCGGCGGGGCCGACCTCGATGTACTTGGTGACGCCGCGGGCGCGCAGCGCGGCGACGCCGTCGGCGAACCGGACGGCCTCGCGCACGTGCCGCACCCAGTACTCGGCGGTGTACTCGGTGACGGGCTCGCCGTCCAGGTTGGAGATGACCGGGATCCGTGGCGTCTCGTACTCGACGGCGGCGGCGATCGCGCCGAACTCGGCGAGCATCGGCTCCATCAGCACCGAGTGGAAGGCGTGGGAGACCGTGAGGCGCTTCACCCGGCGGCCGTCCGCCCGGTATCCGGCCTCCAGTTCGTCGATGGCCTCGGCAGCGCCGGAGAGCACCACCGAGGTGGGGCCGTTGATCGCGGCGACGCTCACGCGGGCGTCGTCGAGGGTGATCTCGTCCTCGGAAGCCTCGACGGCCAGCATCGCGCCGCCCGCCGGGAGGGCCTGCATCAGGCGGCCACGGGCGTCGACCAGGCGGCAGGCGTCGTCCAGCGACATGACGCCTGCGACGTGCGCGGCGGCCAGCTCGCCGATGGAGTGGCCGAGCAGGTAGTCGGGGGTGACGCCCCACGACGCGAGCAGCCGGTAGAGGGCGACCTCCAGGGCGAACAGCCCGGCCTGGGTGTAGCGGGTCTGGTCGAGCAGGCCCGAGTCGCCGAACACGATCCCCTTGAGGTGCCCCTCGAAGCGGTCGCATACCTCGTCGAAGGCCCGCGCGAAGACGGGGAAGGCGTCGTAGAGTTCCCGGCCCATCCCGGCGCGCTGCGCGCCCTGGCCGGTGAACAGGAAGGCGACCAGGCCGGTGTCGGCGGTGACCTGCCCGGCGCGGGCCGTGCCCACCTCGGCCAGGCCCGCGAGCAGGTCGTCCCTGCCGGTGGCGAGGACGACGGCGCGGTGCTCGAAGGAGGCGCGGGTCGTGGCGAGGGAGTAGCCGAGGTCGGTCAGCGCGAGGTCCGGGCGGCCGGCGGCGAACTCGGCGAGCCGTCCGGCCTGGGCGCGCAGCGCCTCCGGGGTGCGCCCAGAGATGAGCACCGGGACGAACGGCGGTTCGCCGGTCGCGGTCGCCGCGGGCTCCGGCCGCGCCGGGGCCTCCTCGATGAGCACGTGCGCGTTGGTGCCGCTGATGCCGAAGGACGAGACCCCCGCGCGGCGGGGCTGCTCCCCGGCGGGCCACGGCCTGGCCTCCTGGAGCAGTTCCACCGCTCCGGCGGACCAGTCCACGTGCGGGGTCGGCTGCTCGGCGTGCAGGGTGCGCGGCAGGGTCTGGTGCCGAAGCGCCAGCACCATCTTGATCACGCTGGCCACCCCGGCGCCCGCCTGGGTGTGGCCGATGTTCGACTTCAGCGAGCCCAGCCAGAGCGGCCGGTCGCGGTCCTGCCCGTAGGTGGCGAGCAGGGCCTGGGCCTCGATGGGGTCGCCGAGCGCGGTGCCGGTGCCGTGGGCCTCGATCACGTCCACCTGCTCGGGCGACAGCCGGGCGTTGGCGAGGGCCTGGCGGATCACCCGCTGCTGCGAGGGGCCGTTGGGGGCGGTGAGGCCGTTGGACGCGCCGTCCTGGTTGACGGCCGAGCCGCGCACCACCGCGAGCACCGGGTGCCCGGCCCGGACGGCGTCGGACAGCTTCGTGAGGAGGATCATGCCCGCGCCCTCGGACATGCCCATGCCGTCGGCGGAGGCGGCGAACGCCTTGCAGCGGCCGTCGGAGGACAGCCCGCGCTGGCGGTTGAACTCGTGGAAGCCGGTGGGGTGCGGCATCACCGTCACGCCGCCCACCAGCGCCTTGTCGCAGTCGCCGTGCCGCAACGCCTGGCAGGCCAGATGGATGGCGGTCAGCGACGAGGAGCAGGCGGTGTCAACGGTGACCGCCGGGCCCTCAAGCCCGAGGGTGTAGGCGATCCGGCCGGAGACCACCGAGGTCGCGCCGCCGGTGAGGATGTAGCCCTCGGACCCGGCCATGCCCGCCTGCATGCCCGCGCCGTAGCCCTGGCCGTTGGTGCCGACGAACACGCCGGTGCTGCTCCCGCGCAGGCTGTGCGGGTGGATCCCGGCGCGCTCGACGGTCTCCCAGGCCAGTTCCAGCGCGATCCGCTGCTGGGGGTCCATGGCCAGCGCCTCGCGCGGGTTGATCCCGAAGAAGCCGGGGTCGAACCAGCCCGCGTCGTGCAGGAAGCCGCCCTTGGCCGCGTCGGCGGCGGTGGGACGGTCCTCGTCCGGGTGCGCCAGGCCGTCGGGGTGCCAGCCCCGGTCGGTGGGGAACGAGGTGATCGCGTCGCCGCCGTCCGAGACGAGCCGCCACAGGTCCTCCGGGCTGAGCACGTCGCCGGGCAGGTGGCAGCTCATGGCGACGATGGCGATCGGTTCCTGCTCGCGGTCCTTGGACTCGGCCGCGTGCAGGCGCTGACGCGTCTCGTGCAGCTCGGCGATCACCCGGCCCAGGTAGTCGCGTAGCTTCTTCTCATCCGTCATCTGAGAGCCGCTCCCTCGATGTGGTCAGCAGTCACTTGAGTCCGAGGTCCCGATCCACGAGGTCGAACAGTTCGTCATTGCTCGCCGTGCTGAGCCTGCTGAGCAGGTCCCCGTCGCCCTCGGAGGTCTCGCCTCCGGTGGCGGCGGGGTCGCGCAGCCCGGCGAGCAGGCTTTCCAGTCGCATGACGACCCGCACGCGGGCGATGTCGTCCTTGGTCCTCGCGGCGAGGGCGGCGTCCAGGCGGTCCAGCTCGTCCATGGTGGGCAGCTCGTCCGTGACCTCGTCGGGGATGATCTGGGACCGCAGGTACGCGGCCAGCACCACCGGGGTGGGCTGGTCGAACACCAGGGTCGCGGGGAGCGTGAGCCCGGTGGCGGCGGCCAGCCGGTTGCGCAGCTCGACCGCGGTGAGCGAGTCGACGCCGAACTCCCGGAACGCGCGGCCGGACTCGATCGCCTCGGGCCCTTCATGGCCGAGAACGATCGCCGCGTGCGTCCTGACCAGGTCGAGGAGCGCCCGCTCGCGCTCGGGCTCGGCCAGTCCGGCGAGCCGGGCGCGCAGCGCGGCGCCGCCGTCGTCGCCCTCGTGCTGCTCGGAGGCGGGGGCCGAGGCGGCGGCGGCGAGCAGCCGCCTGGCCTCCGGCAGGTCCGCGATCAGGCGGCTGGGCCGCAGTGAGGTGAAGGCGGGGATGAACGTCTCCCAGTCGACCTCGGCGGCGGCGATGAAGGCGTCGTCGTGGTCGAGGGCCTGTTGCAGCGCGATCATGGCGGGCTGCGGCTGGATCAGCGGGACGCCGCGCCGCAGCATGGGCTCCACGGTGGTCAGGTCCACCATGCCGCCGCCGCCCCACGGTCCCCAGGCGATGGACGTCACCGGGACGCCCTCCTGCCTGCGCCGCTCGGCATAGGCGTCCAAATAGGCGTTCCCGGCCGCGTAGCCGCCGTGCCTGCCGACGCCCCACACCCCTGAGATGGAGGAGAAGTAGACGACGGAGTCGAGGGTGGCCGGGTCCAGCAGGTCGTCCAGGTGCCTGGCTCCGGCGATCTTGGCGGTGATGAGCTGGGCGAGGTCCCACACGCTGGTGTGCTCAAGGGTGGCGAGCACGCCCAGGCCCGCGGTGTGCATGACGGACCGCACGGTCACGCCGTCGGCGGCCAGGCCGTCGAGCAGCGCCGCGACCTCGTCGCGGTCGGCCACGTCGCAGGACCGGACGGTGACCCGCGCGCCCAGCGCGGTCAGCTCCGCCTCCAGCTCGGCCGCGCCGGCGGCGGCCGGGCCGCGCCTGCTGATCAGCACCAGGTGCCCGGCCCCGTTGGCGGCGAGCCAGCGGGCGACGTGCCCGCCGATGGCCCCGGTGCCGCCGGTGATCAGGGTCGCGCCGGACGGGGGCCGCCAGTTCCGCACGACCGGGGATCCGGCCGCCTTCGCCATCCTGCGGGCGTAGACGCCCGACTTGCGGACGGCGAGCTGGTCCTCGTCGTCGGTGCGGGCCAGCGCCCCCGCCAGCCGGGCGACGGCCCGCTGGTCGAGGTCGCGCGGCAGGTCCACCAGGCCGCCCCACTGCCGGGGATGCTCCAGCGCGGCCACCCGGCCCAGGCCCCAGATCTGGGCCTGCTGCGGCCGGTCGGGGGCCTCTCCGGCGGCGGCGCCGACGGCTCCCCTGGTGACGCACCACAGCGGCGCCCCGAGGTCGGTCTCGACGACCGCGTGCAGCAGCGAAAGGGTGGCGGTCAGCCCGACGGGCAGCGCGGTGTGCTCGGGGTGCGGGTTCTCGTCGAGGGCCAGCAGCGACAGGATGCCGGTCAGCGCCGGTCCCTCCCCCGCCGCCTCGCGCAGCAACGCCGCGTGGTCCTCCTCGGCGATGAGCGGATCGACCGTCAGCACGGTCAGGTCGGCGAGGTGCCCGCGCAGCCCGCTCAGGTACGGCTCGGCGTCGGTCCCCGCGGACACGATGACGGCCCACCGGCCGGACACGACCGGGACGGTCGCCTCGGTGACCGGCGTCCACCGCACCTGGTGGCGCCAGGCGTCCACCTCGGCCAGGTCCTTGACCCGGCGGTGCCAGGAGGACAGCGCGGGGAGCACCTGGCCGAGCGCGGCGTCGAGTTCGCCGTCGGCCTTGATGGTGTCGGCGACGGCGCGGACGTCGCTCGCCGCCACCGCGTCCCAGAAGCGCTCCTCCACCGGCGACACGGCGGCGGCCGGGGGTTCGGCGGGCTCGACGCGGGGCCAGTACCGCTTGCGCTGGAAGGCGTAGGTGGGCAGGTCGGCCCTGGCGGGGGTGTCGCCGGCGAACGCGGCGGCCCAGTCCACGGCCGCGCCGCGCACGTGCGCCTCGGCCAGGAAGGTCAGCACCCGCCGCCGGTCGGCGTCGTCGCGGCGCAGCGTGCCGATGGCGTGCGCGGGCGCGCCCGCCGCCTCGATGGTCTCCTGAACCGCCATGGTGAGCACCGGGTGCGGGCTGACCTCGATGAGGATCTGGTGGCGGTCGCGCAGCAGGGCGCGGGTGGCGTCCTCGAACCGGACCGTCCGGCGCAGGTTGGTGTACCAGTACTCGCCGTCCATGGGCACGTCGAGGACGTCACCGGTGACCGAGGAGTAGATCGGGATCTCCGGCTCGCGCGGTGTGACACCGGCCAGCACCTGGGCGAGCCGGTCGCGGACGGCCTCCACGTGCGCGGAGTGCGACGCGTAGTCCACCGGGATCCGCTTGGCGCGGATCTCGTCCGCCTCCAGCTCGGCGAGCAGTTCGCCGAGGGCCTCCGGCTCGCCGGAGACGACGGCCGCGCCGGGGCCGTTGACGGCGGCCACGTCCAGGCGTCCCTCCCAGCGGGCCAGGCGTTCCCTGACCTGCTCGGCGGGCAGCGCCACCGAGGCCATCCCGCCGTGCCCGGCGAGCACCCCGGCGATGGCCTGGCTGCGCAGGGCCACCACGGCGGCGGCGTCCTGGAGGGACAACGCGCCCGCGACGCAGGCCGCGGCGATCTCGCCCTGGCTGTGCCCGGCGACCGCCGAAGGGACGACCCCGTTGGAGCGCCACAGCTCGGCCAGCGACACCATCACCGCGAACAGCAGCGACTGGACCACGTCCACCCGGTCCATGGGGGCCGCGCCCGGGTCGCCGCGCAGCACCGCGAACGGGTCGAAGTCGATGTGCGGGGCCAGGGCGTGCGCGCACTCCTCGAACCTGGCGCGGAACACCGGGGAGGTCTCCAGCAGGTCCAGCGCCATGCCGGCCCACTGGGAGCCCTGGCCGGGGAACAGGAAGGCGACCTTGGCGGCGTTTCCGGTGGTCTCTCCGGCCTTGCCGGTGATGAGGGCGGGGGCGGGCTCGCCCTGGGCGAGCGCGGTGAGCGCGCCGGTCAGCTCGGCGCGGTCCGCCGCGACGACGACGGCCCGGTGCTCGAACGCGGAGCGGGTGGTGACGAGCGAGTGGCCGGTGTCGGCGAGCCCGGGGGCGGCTTCGGCCGCGAGGTGCTCGCGCAGTTCGTGGGCCTGGGCGCGCAGCGCGGGCGCGGTCTTGGCCGACAGCACGTACGGGCGGACACCGTTAGGATCGCCGGTATCGCGCCCGGCCGGTGCGGGCTCTCCCTCGATCACGATGTGGACGTTGGTGCCGCTCGCCCCGAACGAACTGATCCCGGCCCGGCGCGCCCTGCCGGTCTCCGGCCAGGGGGTGGTCTCGGTGACCAGTTCGACGGCGCCGGCCGTCCAGTCCACGTGCCGGGTGGGCTCGTCCACGTGCAGGGTCGCCGGGAGCGTCCCGTGCCGCATGGCCAGCACCATCTTCATCACGCCCGCGACGCCGGAGGCGGCCTGGGTGTGCCCGATGTTGGACTTCAGCGAGCCGAGCCGCAGCGGCTCCTCGCGGTCCTGGCCGTAGGTGGCGAGCAGGGCCTGGGCCTCGATCGGGTCGCCCAGGCGGGTGCCGGTGCCGTGGCCCTCGACCGCGTCCACGTCGGCGGCGGTGAGCCCGGCGTTGGCGAGCGCCTGGCGGATGACCCGCTGCTGGGAGGGGCCGTTGGGGGCGGTCAGGCCGTGCGACGCGCCGTCCTGGTTGACCGCGCTGCCGCGGATCACGGCGAGCACCGGGTGGCCGTTGCGGCGGGCGTCGGACAGCCGCTCGACCACGAGCATCGCCGCGCCCTCGCCCCAGCCGGTGCCGTCGGCGGCGTCGGCGAACGCCTTGCAGCGGCCGTCCCTCGCCAGCCCGCTGAGCGTGCTGAACTCGACGAACGGGCCGGGGGTGGACATCACGCTGACGCCGCCGGCCAGGGCCAGCGTGCACTCGCCGTTGCGCAGCGCCTGCGCCGCGAGGTGCAGGGCGACCAGCGAGGACGAGCAGGCCGTGTCCACGGTGACCGCCGGGCCCTCAAGGCCGAAGGTGTAGGCCAGGCGGCCGGAGATGATGCTCGCCGTCGCGCCGGAGACCAGGTGGCCCTCCACCTGCTCCTCCGAGCCGAGCAGCAGGTAGCTGTAGTCCTGGCCGTTGCTGCCGACGAACACGCCGGTGGAGCTGCCCCGGATGGCGCCGGGGGTGACGCCCGCACGCTCGAACGCCTCCCACGAGACCTCCAGGAGCAACCGCTGCTGGGGGTCCATGGCTACGGCCTCGCGCGGGCTGATCCCGAAGAACCCGGGGTCGAAGTCACCCGCGTCGTGCAGGAAGCCACCGGCCCGCACATAGGAGGTGCCGCCGTCGCCGCCGCCCTCGAACAGGGCCTCAAGGTCCCAGCCACGGTCGGCGGGAAACTCGGAGATGGCCTCCTCGCCGGCCGCGAGCAGCCGCCACAGCTCCTCGGGGGTGCGGACGCCGCCGGGGAAGCGGCAGCCCATGCCGACGATGACGATCGGGTCGTCGTCCTCGGCGGCGGCCGTCACGGTGGCGGCCACCGGGGCGTCCCGCTCGCCCGCCAGCTCCGCGCCGAGGTGGTCGGCCAGCGCGGCGGGCTTGGGGTAGTCGAAGACCAGGCTCGCGGGCAGCCGCAGGCCGGTCGCGGCGGCGAGCCGGTCGCGGACCTCCACCGCGGTAAGCGAGTCCACGCCGAGGTCCTTGAACGGCGTCTGCGGGCCGACCTGGTCGGCGTCGGCGTAGCCGAGCACCGCGGCGACCTCCGCCGCGACCAGTTCCAGGGCCGCCGCCGACCGCTCGGCGCGGCCCAGCGGGGCCAGCCGCTCCCGCCAGCGGGTCAGGACGCCGGTCTCCGGGGCGAGCGCGGGGGCGAGCACCGCCGCCACCTCGGGGAGGTCCCCGAGCAGGGCGCTGGTGCGTGAGGAGCCGAAGGCGGGCGCGAACCGCTCCCAGTCCATGTCGGCGACGGTCACCGTGGTCTCGCCGTGGTCCACGGCCTGCCCGAGCGCGCGGACGGCGAGCGCGGGCGGCATGGTGATCAGGCCGCGCCTGGCCAGGTGCTCGGCCGCGTCCCCGGCGGCGGCCATGCCGCCGTCGGCCCACGGGCCCCAGGCCACCGACGTGGCGGCCAGCCCACGGGCGCGGCGGCGCTCGGCCAGCGCGTCCAGGTACGCGTTCGCGGCGGCGTAGGCGGCCTGGTTGCCGCTCCCCCACACGCCCGCGATCGAGGAGAAGGTGATGAAGGCCTCAAGCGGCCCGTCACCGAGCAGCTCGTCCAGGTTCGCCGCGCCGGTCACCTTCGCGTGCAGCACGTCGGCGAACTCAGCGACCCCGGTCTCGGCGAGGCCGACCGACTCGGTGATCCCGGCGGTGTGGACGACGGCGCTGACCGGGTGCTCGGCCAGCAGGACGGCCAGCGTGTCCCGGTCGGCCACGTCGCAGGCGACCACGACCGCCTCGGCGCCCAGTTCGGCGAGTTCGGCGACCAGGGCCGCCGCGCCGCGGGCGTCCGGGCCGCTGCGGCTGGTCAGCAGCAGCCGGGGAGCGCCGCGTCCGGCCAGCCAGCGGGCCACGTGCGCGCCGAGCGCGCCGGTGCCGCCGGTGATCAGGACGGGCCCCTGCGGGGTCCAGGTCGCGGGCTCGGGGCCGCTCAGCGGGGCGTGCGCCAGACGGCGGGCGAAGACGCCGGACGCCCGCACGGCGACCTGGTCCTCGCCGGTGCCCGCGGTGAGAACGGACGCGAGCCGGGCTGCGGCGCGCTCGTCCAGCTCCGGCGGAAGGTCCACCAGGCCGCCCCAGCGCTGCGGGAACTCCAGCGCGGCCACCCGGCCGAGCCCCCACGCCTGGGCCTGCGCGGTGCCGGGCGCGGCGTCCGAGCGGCTCACCGCGACGGCTCCCCTGGTGGCGCACCACAGCGGGGCGTCGATCCCCGCGTCGCCGAGGGCCTGGGTCAGAACCACGGTCGAGACCAGCCCGGCGGACATCGGGGGGTATTCGGGGTGCGGCTCGTCGTCCAGGGCGAGGAGGGACAGCACGCCGGCGATCCCCTCCCCCGCCTGGAGCAGGCGCTCGGCCGCCGACCAGCGGTCCACCTCGTCGCGGGTGAAGGCCAGTTCGACGACGTCGATCCCGGCCCCCCGCAGCGCGTCGGCGACACCGGCCGCACCGGGGTCGCCGGCGGCGGTGGCGAGCAGCCAGGTCCCGGCGACCGGCGCGGGCGTCTCGGTCAGCGGCTTCCACACGATCCGGTAGCGCCAGGAGTCCACTGCGGAGCGGTCCCTGCGCTCGGCCCGCCACGCCGACAGGGCGGGCAGCACGTCGCCCAGCCTCTCGGGGGTGAGCCGCAGGGTGCCGGCGACGGCGTCGGCGTCCTCACGCTCGACCGCGTCCCAGAACCGGGACTCGGCCGGGTCGGCTGCGGCGGCGACGGGGGCGGCGGCGTCCAGCCAGTACCGCTCGCGCTGGAATGCGTAGGTGGGCAGCGGCACGGTCCGGCCGCCCCAGGTGTCGAACACGGCCCGCCAGCCCACCGCCGCGCCGGTCGTGTGGATCCGGGCGAGGGCCGTGAGCAGGGCGGTCGCGCCCGGGCGGTCGGCGCGCTGCGCGGGGATCAGGTGGGCGTCCGCGAGGGTCTGCCGGGCCATGGCGGTGAGCACGCCGTCCGGGCCGATCTCCACGCAGGTGGTCACGCCCCGCTCGGCCAGGGCCTTGACGCCGTCGGCGAACCGGACGGCCTCGCGCACGTGGCGCACCCAGTACTCGCCGGTGTACTCCTCGACCGGCTCGCCGGTGAGGTTGGAGATGACCGGGATCTGCGGCGTCCGGTACTCGATAGCGGCGGCGACCCGGCCGAACTCGGCGAGCATCGGCTCCATCAGCACCGAGTGGAACGCGTGGGAGACCGTCAGCCTCTTCACCCTGCGGC
>NZ_JARLTC010000007.1 GCF_029382225.1 Spongiactinospora sp. TRM90649 | reverse complement strand
AACTACTCCGGGACAAGGCTGGCGTGCTCACCCACCAACGATCAATGACCTAGCAAGGTTCGGTGACGCGGCACTAGTCATCCGCTGCACACCGATCGGCACCTGGCTGAACGGACGCAAACACCCCTGGAAAAGGCCAAACGAGGGGCATGAACACCGCTTGGCCGCCGGAGTCATCTGCTCGTGCCAGTTGAACGGGCAGGGTGGGCGTGATGAGCCTGGGAGAGCTCAGTCAGTGCCGCCTTCCAACGATTCGTCGCCGCCGTGAGCCCTTTCTGCCATGCCTCGGCGTCCCTGCTCCGCTGCGCCAGCGCGTCGGCGGCGCGCGTCAGGTGCGTGCCGAGTTCCGGGTCGGCATCGGCCAGTCTGCGCATGTGCCTCCCGATCAGGGCCTTGCGGAGGTCGGCGCGTGTCGCGGTGGCCAGCCGGGTGCGGCGCGCCGATTCGGTGACCAGCCGGGGCAGGGCCCGGGTCAGATCGTCAATCCTGGACATGGTCTCTCCTTGGGCGTGCTAAGCGATCGGGTTGAGGAGGGCCCAGGGCTTCCCGGTGTTCTCCACCGTGACTCCCTGGATCCGGATACCACCGGTGGTGATGTTCCCCTGCACCGAGGCGGCGGTCGGCGCGACGTCCAGTGTCATCGACGGGCTGCCCCCGACCAGACGGTTTCCTTGCACGATGGCCAGGTCCGCGTTGAGGTGGGCCACCGGCACCTGGCTCCCGTCCGGCTGCGTGCACCGGTTGGCGCTCATCACCACCTCGCCGGGGACCAGCACCGAAACCGCGTTCACCACACCGCCGCCGTGCAGCGTGTTCCCGGTGAGCTCCACATTTCCGAGCAGCCCGCCCATTCGGTACACGTGGTCACCGGCGAGCAGCCACGCTTCGGCCGACGATCCGGTAAGGCGCATTTCGGCGAAGGTCGACTTGTCGCTGATGATCGCGGCGAGCGCGGTCCAGCCGGGCTGCGTGCCGGGTCGCGAACCGGACCCGCAGCGAACGATGTTGTCCACCACGGATATCGTGTCCCGCCATCCGACCGTGGCGATGCCGTAGCTGCTGACCATCAGGTCCGCCGTCCCGACCTGCGAGATCGTGTTGGCCGAGATCCGCCCCTCCTGACAGGCCAGCACGCCGATGCCCAGGCAGGTGAGTTGCCGGGCGACATCCTGCGACTCGGCGCCCACCCCATCGATCGTGTTGTCCGCGACCGAGGCCAGATCCGCCCCCATGACGAGGACGCCGACCGTGAACTCAAGCCGTCGCGGGCGTGCCAGTGCCGCGAACGCCACCCGCGGGCCCGCGTCACGGCCGCCGTTCGAGGAGGACCGCAGGTCGGTTATCTGGTTGTCGTGGACGGAAACCACCCCGCCGCCGTCCGCGGGCTGCACCACGACGCCCGCGCCGGTGCGCCGGATCGTGTTGTGCTGTATGAGCAGGCTCCGCGCCGACGCGGTGACGGCGATGCCGCTCTCCATGAAGCCCGTGATGGTGTTGCCGGTCACCGTCACCACCCCGTCGGCGGTGTCCGGCGGCAGTGCCAGGACCGCGATGCCGTTCGCACCCTCCTGGCGGTCGCGGCTGATGACCGTGTTGTCGCGGATGTTCGCGTGCCGACCGGTCATGATGCCCGTGCCTTCCACTTGCACGTTGTTGGCACTGATGTCGAGATCACCGTCAAGGCCGACGACGTCCTGGGGTGAAAGCCCGGTCATGACGATGCCCGCCTCCTCGCACCCGAGCACGGTGTTGCCGCGGATCGAGGTACGGCCGCTGTGCTCGGCTGTCACCCGCCGCATGACATCGATGTCTATCCCCCGCGCCTGGCAGGGGAACAGCGTGTTCGCGACAGACAGTCCATCGGTGAGCAGTGCGGCCGCCCCCCCTTCGTCCAGGTTCCAGGCGGTGATCCCGAGAAGACCGGACAGGACGCATGCGTCGATGCTGAGGTCTGTCTGCACGCCTCCGAGTCCGAGCGCCGGGCCCTCGGACTGCTCGACCGACAGTCGCTTCAGCACGATCACCTCGTTGCCGTCGGTGAGCACGATGCCCGGGTTCTCGTGGCCCTTGCACACGATGCGGAAATCCGCCAGTTCGATGTCCAAGCAGTTGCGCATGATGACGGCCGTTTCCGAGGCTTCCAGCAGGCTGCTGGTTCCGCTGCCGCGCAGCCGGATCGAACTCACCCCGTTGAGATCGAGACGATCGTCCAGAAAATACGTTCCCGGGCAGAGGGTGATGGTGCCGCCGCCCGCCTTCTGCAGCATGTTCACCGCGTCCTGGATCGTGAACCCGAGGTCGTTGTGCTGCTCCGGCGTGACGCAGATCTCGCAGGGGCAGCCGTCGCCGGAGCCGACCGGCCACTCGGGACGGCAGTCGAGGGCCGAGTCCGGAGTGGTGATCAACGCGAGCCGGGCGTAGTGGTGGTGGATGCCTCGCGGGGGCGCGTCGACCAGCTTCTCCAGCGACTGCCCTGAAGTGGGGGCGGTCGCCCGGGCCGCGAAGACCCAATGATCGCCGGGGCGCGGCGCGCCGGGGCCCGTGGAGCTGAACGCGATCGTGATGCCGTGCTCCAGCGAGACCGGCGAGCCGTCGGCGGGAACGGTGATCAACGGCGAGTCCCACTTGCGTACGCGCAGGTGGTGGTCCAGGCTGGTCAGCCCGGCTGGCAGCGCTGGGGAGAAGGTGATCGTCGAGGTGGCCACGTCCACGGTCACCTGGCGCATCTCGCCCGCAGCCTGGGCGAGTTCACGTGCGTCGTCGGTGATCTCGACCCAGTCGCCGTCCTTGATGGACACGTCGTCGCGGCCTAGCGAGTGCAGGCGCAGCGAGGTGGCCGAGACCACCTCGGCCACGGCGCTGCCGACGGTGGCGTTCTCACGCGACCAGGTGAACTGCGTCGGGGAGTGCATCTCGACCCGGTACAACTGGTTCTCCGGCCCGCGGTAGCCGGTGCCGGGCGGGATCTCGCACGGATCGGTGACAGGATCGACCGCTTCGGTCGCAGTGGTGAGCCGGAGCGGCGAGGGTGCGACCAACTCGTCCCAGTCCTCGATGGCCTGGCCACAGGTGGCGCCGGAGCCGATATCGGGAAGGACCCGGACCTGCCAGACGATCTGGGTGCGCGTCGTGGTGTCCACGCCGATGGCGCTGTCCACCAGGTCCGGGGTGTTGAGGTGGGTGCGTTCCCGCTCCCACACGTCGAGGTAGACCAGGTGCGGGCCGCCGTCCGGCAGGTCGGCCGGTACGGGCCAGTACGGCTGCTTGCCGTACTCCACCTCGTCCGTGCCGTTGGGCTCGGCCAGCACGGGGTCGAAGGCCACCGTGTCGCCGTGGTTCTCGGCCACGAGGCCGTCCACGTACATCCGCCCGGCGCCGATCGACATCTTCCCGCCGGACAAGCTGATCCGGAACCCGTCGGGAGTCCGGCGGGACACCGCAACCCGGCCCGGGGTGAGGTCGACCGCCTGCGCCCGCAACCGGCGATCGGTGATGGCCACCTGCTCGTTGAAGTCGGCGTCGAGCCACACCCGGCCCTGCTGACTGCCGACGCTGCTGAAGTCGCGCAGCGCGTCGAACCGGACTCTACTCAGATCAGCACTCATGTGGCACCTCAGGTCGCGTGAAAGATGCCGGCCTCAAGGCCGAAGCGGAGATATTCGTCGAGGCGCAGGCGGAGATTCGCCTCGCGCTGTGGGGCGAACAGATGGTTGCCGGCACCCATCTCGCTCTCGTTGTCAGCCCCGCGTCGCACCTCGTCCGGCGTAAACGAGCGGAGTTGCGCGTAGCCGGGATCACCGAAACGGACGGAGGTGAAAGCCGGCGGGACGGTGGTGCAACGGTGACGTGACGGCGTGAGCGAGCTTTCGGCCACGCGGCTGAACCGCAGGCAGCCCTCCTGGCGCCGCCGCGCCGTCACCGCGCCGAGCACGATCGAGTTGGAGATGTCGATTCGCGTCGCCGTGACCGTGCCCAGCACCGTGCTCTCCGCGAGCGTCAGCGAGCCGCCCCGGTAGGAGTCAAGCACGCTGTCGCGGATGGACACCTCCACCCCGTCGGCCACCTCGACCGGTCCGAGCACACAGCGGTCGATGATCACCTGTGCCGGCTGCTGCGAGACGACGAGGCTCGGGGCGACCGGATGGGTCGGCTCGTTGCCGGCGGTGCGGGTGAGCCCGGGCACGAGCGTGCAGTGACGTAGGACCAGGGTGCGCGTCTCAAGGTCGCCGCCGTCCTCGAACGTCAGCCGGTCGCCGCTGATCAGCAGGCCGTCGAGTACGACCGTGCCGCCGGGACCGGGCCGGATCGCCACCGGCCCGGCCGCGGCCAGGTGCGGCCGCCGCCGGTGCGCACCCCGCAGCAGCACGGTACGGCCGGCAGCCGTGGCGAAGGCAGGCGTCTCCCCGTACAGCCAGCTGTCCGCGATGTGGACCGTGCCGCCGGAGGTCACACTGTCAAGGTGGGGCTGGATCGCGGCCCCGCCGGACACCTGCCGGACCTGGCCGGGGGTCGTCGACGCCTCCCGGTCATAGCCACCGCCGCCGACGCGCATCGCGTACCCTTGATGGAACGTTCCGACGGGGATCACGCCTGCGGGCACCGCCTCGGGGAAGTACACCCGGCCCAGCACCGGGTCGACGGCGAGCACGTCCGAACCGGGCTGCGGCGCGTGCGCCCAGTCGTCGGCCACGTCGGACAGGTCGCAGACACGGACCTTTGACGGCGTCGCCGCGCCTACCAGCTCCACCAGCAGGCTGCGGCCGTGCCCGTAGTAGACGTCGCGATGGTCCGCAAGGAACCGCCTGGTCAGCGGCAGCGGGACGTCAAAGGGCTCGGCCAGGTGGGTGATCCCCTCCTCGGTCCGCGGCTTGCCGAACAGCCGCTGGTCGATGCCCAGCGGGTGGAAGCGGAAGCGGCGCCGCGAGCCCGCGTCGGGGACCAGCGGCGAGCGGAACACCTCGACGGCGTCCAGGCGCCACAGGAAGAGGCCGATGTTGTGGATGTTGTAGCGGCCCGCGCCTGTCGAGACGCGCCGGACCTCGGCCAGGTGAGCACGTTCGTCGAAGGCGCCGGGCAGCGTGCGCCGCCGCACGTCGGGGGTGCCGCCCCGGTCTGGGCGGGGATGGTTCATGTGCTGCGTGGTCGCGAGCCGCTCGAAGAACTCGACCGCCCGCGCCCGCCAGCCCGTGACGTCGAAGGCCAGTTGCTCCAGCATGGCCGCGGTACCCTTGCGGCGGCGGTAGGCGATGGTGTTGGCCACCTCGGCGCGCGGCGAGCCCACGGTGGGCGGCCCGCCGTACAGCGGGCGGTGACCGACAAGGTCGCCGATGTACGGCACGGCCCAGTCAGCGGCGGTCTCCACGAACAGGTCGTCGTAGAACTGGTCGAGGCTCTCCTCCAGCACGCCGAGCTGCTCGCCGATGACCTCCAGCAGCAGGCGTAGCCGTCCGTCGCCCAGTTCGTCCCGGAGCCGATGCACCCGGGGCAGCAGCTCGTACAGGTCCGTCATGGCATCTCCGTGAGCCACCGCCGGGGATCGGCGGTCAGCAGCAGCGTCTCCGCCCCCCGCACCTGTGATCCCCCCGTCGCCGAAGGCCCGGCGGCGAGCAGGCGCTGCCTGCCGGCGGAGGGCAAACCCCGGAAGAGCGCGTCGAGGTCGACCGCGACGACTCCCGGGGCGTGGTGGGCCGCGGCGATCACCTCGGAGGCGTGCACCGGCTCGGCGAACTCCCGTACCCGGAAACCGAAGGCCCCGGCCAGCGCGGCCGCAGCCGCCGTGAGCACCGTCCCGGCCTCGTGATCGGGATGCCGGTGCACCTTCATACGGAACTGGAACGGCACAGGCCGGTACGGCACGACGACGACCGGCACAAGCGGATCCCCGTGCCCGCGCAGCGCGGTGACCAGCCGCGCGCACGCCTCCGGCGGTACGGCGGCGCCGCCCTCGCCCGCCACGGTCACCACGATCGTGCGCACGTTGCGCAGCGGGAGCACGGCCACGTGCGCCTTGGCGATCCCGGCGTACGTACGGGCGAAGTCCGCGTAGTCCGGAAGCGACACGGCGCGTCCCAGCGTGCGCGTCGACTGCGGGATCCCCTCGCGGGCGTGCTCGACCGAGTCGGGGTCCGCGCCACCCGCCGCCGGTGCCGGGTTGGTAACCCCGGTGACGCCCAGCGGCGGGGATGCGAGCTGGGTCAGCGCGCCGGCGGGCAGGTTGCCCGCAGTGCCGATCCCCTTGCGGTAGACGGCGCGTATGTTGTGCTGCCCGGTCGCCGGCCGTGCACCGCGCAACCCGTCGCCGGTGCGCACCTCGACGGCACCCGACGGGCCGTCCCGGATGACGAACACGTGATCGTCCGGGGGGGCGCGGTGAAGCGAGGGGACCTCGTGCCAGGTCATGTCGTTGACGCGCACCTCCAGCGTGGAGGCCGAGCCTGTGGGGGTGGGCGACGGCACGTGGGTCAGCGGGGCGTGTTTCAGCTCGAAGCGCTGGAACGGCCGGGCGGCGTCGCCGTCGCCCAGTATCTGGTGAACGGTCTGGCCGTGGGTGGCGGCCACGACGTTCCCGAAGATCTGGACGGCCTCCGGCTCGTACTCCGCGGTCAGGTTTCCGGTCAGGGTGAGCAACGTGGCCACCCCGTCGGACTCCGCCGACTTCAGCGTCACCGTCTCGGCCGTGTCGCCGGCCACGATCAGCAGCGTGCGTCCCTCGGGCAGATTCCGCACGTCGCCCGCGACGACGATGCTGTCCCCTCCGACCGGGAAGGGGTCGGGCTCTGGTGCGAGCGGCAGCGCCTCGCTGACGGCGTGAACCGTGGTGCCGCGCACGTCTCGGTCGAACCTGGTGTATTCGGCCGGGGAGCCGCCCAGCCTGACCCGGGTCGCCTTACCGGATACGGCGAACTCCGACCGCGACAGCTCCGTGACCGCTTCTGCGGTGAACAGCGCCATGTCGGCGCCGGAGGCGAAGACGAGCATGCCGCCTGTCGCGATGTCCGGGTGGGAACCGTCCATGTCGGAGGTCATGGCCAGCGGTGAGCTCAGGTACGCGGGCCAGTCGGAGCAGCCGGTCGGGCAACCGTAGTCGGTCTTGAACTCCTTGGACATCGTCTGCCAACGGGGCGCGTTGTGGCCGAAGAAGCTCAGCCGCTTGCGCATGACATAGGGAGTCAACGGGCCTGGCTTGGTCAGGGCGTCACGCCAGGTGACCAGCGTGCGTTCAAGATGGGCCTGCGGGGTGACGGTCCGCGCCGGGCGCACCTCCCACGACTGCTGGTTCGCGTGGAACAGCAGCAGATCGCCCGGCTTGAGGTTGGCGGTGGTCCCGCTGACATACATGCTCTGCCTGCCCGTGTCGAGCACGGCGGGCTTCGTCGTCACGGGTCGCATGAGGTTCCACGCCGGGCGCGCCCGCAGGGCTTCGGCGGTCTCAAAAACCTCCGACTGCTCGCCCTGCCCCGGCACGCTGCGGACCTGCACCCCGGCCGGAATCGTCACGACGACCGGCATGCGCGCCCGCTGGAACGGCGTGGTCGCCGTCTCCACCGCGGCCGCCGGGGGCGGCTGGACGTGGAAGGCCAGGTGCGTTCCGGCGGACACGCCCGGACGAAGCCGGTAACCGACCAGCTTGCCCAGCTCCGCCAGGGACGGACGGTGCAGCGCCGTGCGCAGGTACGACTCGTTGACCAGCCGCTCGGTGTAGAACGTCAGCACCTCGGCCACGCAGGCGGTCGCGTCCAGCAACGCCACGCTGAAGTCCTCGTCGTCACGGGTGGACAGCCCGGCCAGGACCGGTCGGCGCGCGGAGGTCAGCGCCGCGTGCATGCTCTCGCGGAACTCGGCGTACCCGCCGGGCCGGTAGCGCACCTGTGGCAGCGCGGGCCGGTTGTCGATCGGCCGCGGCGTGCTACCGGTGATACCCGCGCAGCAGCCGCATTCGCATTCTCGGTTCACCGTCCGCCCCCGATGGTCAAGGTGAGCTTCCCGCGTTCGGGGAAGTTCGGGTTGTTGTCCAGCCGTGCGATCTCCAGCCGGCCCATCCGCAGCACGCCGGCGGCGAGGCCACCGCCCCCCGGGGAGTGCAGGCGCCGGAACAGGTACGCGTGGACCGAGGAGACCCCGGGGACCGCCTGTGCCGTGGCGTAGACCGGGCTCAGGTAGACCGGCTGGGCGAAGGTCAGCCGGTCAGGGTGGAACAGGCCGGTCAGCGCGTTCAGCACTTCACGGCGCACCGCCGTACGCAGGTGTCCCTCCGCGACGCACACGTGCAACCCGATCTCCAGCGGCACGTACCGGGGCCCGTTGATCTCCAGGTCGTAACCGGCCAGCCGGTAGCGTTCCAGCCCGGCGCGCAACTCCCGCTCGAACACGTCGTCCACGTCGGCCCCGCCCACGCGATCGACGGTGAGGAAGACCGTGTGCCAGCTCCCGGTCCAGCGCCACGTGGCGGTCGCCCGCTGCACGTCCGGGTGGCGGGTGGCCACCTCCTCCCAGTCCGCCGGGGTGACGGCGCGCTCCTGCACCAGGTACGCGGCGGGTGCGTCGCGGCGGATCTCGTCGCCGGTCTCCGGCTCGTGCCCGCCTGCGGCCGGCATGGGGTTGGTGACCGTCACCACACCGGCGGTGGAGGCCATGTGGACCAGGGTGTTCGCGCCCACGTTGCCGGACACCCCGTTGCCGGTGCGGTAGCGGGCGGTGAAGGCCGTGCCCGGGACGGGCCGGTTGAGCCGGAGGCAGGTCGAGCCGTCGTGTTCGGACTCCACGGCGAACTCGGCCGCCGCCGCGTCACTGGCCAGCAGGTCCCATCGAGGGTGCCAGGTGTTGGTTCCGTCCGTCAGTTCGATGCGGGGAGAGGCCCGCCGGGGCGTCGCTGCGGTGACATGGGCCGCCGGGATCGGCCGCGCCAGCACGGTCACCTCGTCGGCGGATCCCGCCCGGATCCGTACCACGGTCTCGCCGTCACTGACCGACCATTCGTCATGGGCTCCCCGTACGACCAGCGGCGCATGCCGGAACTCCACGCCGTGCCCGGCCAGCCAGTCGCGCACCCGGCTACTGGGATTGCGGGCGGCCAGGTCGGCCATGACGCCGGCGTCCCGCTCGGTCGTGGCCAGCACCGGGGGATTCACCTCCACCGCACGGGTCAGCGGCCCGAACCGCAGCCTCGGCCGGTATCGTGCGGGCACCGCGCGTGGTGGCGTCACACCCGCGTACGACAGGTGCGGCTGTGGCACCGTGCCGAGCGGTTCGTCGGGCATGGTGCGCCCGTGGTCGGCCACGATGACGTTGCCCCAGGCCACGCTGACCGGCCGGCCACCGGCGGCGGGAGCGCTGACGCACACGGGGAACGGGGGCCGGTCGGCGGCGTCCCAGGCGATCCGCGTGACCGCGACGGCACCGGCGGTCGGCGGGTTGAGGAAGCGGCCTCCCGAGGGATCCTGCGCGGGCACCACGTGCGTGAGCCGTACCGGCCACAGGTGGCGCGGGTCGGCGTCGGCGGGGTCGCCGGTGGCCGGCCCGAGCACCTCGGCGAAGATCAGGATGTCGCCCGCCCTGAGGTTGGGATGGTTGCCGCGCAGGGTCGCCTCCGTCGCACCGGCGGGCAGGCAGCACTCGTCGTCGCCCCAGGTGTAGAAGCAGAGGACGGCGTGGCTCTGGTACAGCACCGCACGGTCGGTGGTCTCGAAGACGGTGGCTCCCGCGGCCAACGCGACGTTCTGCCGCTCCGGCGTCAGCAGCCCCGGCAGGCCCTCCACGCGGCTGTAGACCCTGGTGCCGGCCGGGACCTCGACCCCGTTGCCGGTCACCTCGCAGCGCAACAGCACGCGGGAGGCGGAGCCGTCGTGAATCCGGTAGTCGACCAGCCGGGCGTGGCGTCGCAGCGAGATCCGGCTGCGCGCCGTGTCGAGATAGGACTCGGTCGCGATGGCGTCCTGACGGTATGAGAGCCGGTCGCCCGCGTAGGCCAGCATTTCGAGCAGGGTCACGCCGAGGTCGGCCGGGGTCCGCTCGCGCCAGCGGGGAGAGATCAGGCTCACCCGGTCCAGCAGCATCCGCCGCAGGCTGGCGTAATCCTTGGCCAGGTAGTCGAGGTCCGGGACCGCCGCCGTCCGCGGGACGCACGCGTGTTCGTCCCTGCAGTCGAATCCGGTGTCGCAGGCCACCTTGAACGAGAAGTCCACCTCGCGCAGCAGCGGGTCGAACGCCGATGAGTCGATGCGCAGCGTGTAGTAGGAGAAATCGCCCGCCTGATCCGTGCGCACGACCAGGACGTGATCGAGATCCGCGAGCCCGGCCACCAGCGCCGGGTCCTCGCCCGCAGGCAGCGCGTCGGCCGGCGCCACCCACTGCACTCCGACGACGGGGATGCGTTCCCCGCCGTCGATGCTCACTTGGTCGACCGCGACGCCCGCGGCCGGTTTGAGCAGCCGCGCCAGCAGCGTGCGCTGCACGGGCCCGGCCGTGGCCACTTCGAGGTACTCGATGCCGTTGAGCACCCCCGCTTCCTTCACGGCGGGCAGACGGCGCTGGTTGCGGCACACGTATCTCATGCGAACACTCCCGGCGTCGCGAACTCGTCCACCACGCGCTGCTGGGTGCGCAGCACCACATATCGCACCAGCACCCGCAACACGCCGTCCGATCCGGTCACCTCCACCGCCTCGACCGCGATGAGGTGGCCCAGCCATCGCTGGAGCGCGCCCTGCACCAGGAACTGCGTCGTCGCGGCGAGCTCCGGGCTGTTCGGCTCGAAGGTGAGCGCGAGCAGGCCGGAGCCGAAGTCGGGGCGCATCACCCGTTCGCCAGGCACGGTGAAGAGCACCTGCGTGATCAGGTCGCGCAGGTGCGTCTCGTCGTCCGCGGTCGCGGTACGGCCGGTGGCGTCGAAGCCGTACGGGAACCCCACGTTCACGTCGCCACCACCCTGGGCTGCACGGTGATCGGCAGGAACGGCGATCCCGTCGCCACGCAGACGGAGGAGCCGGTCTGCACCGCCACGGGCATGCCCGTGACGAGCACCCGCGCCGCTCCGGTGACCCACTGCCCGCTCCCGCAGAACACGCCGCTGGGCGTCAGCGAGCAGCCCGTGACCGCGTACGGCGTGGCGACGGTCACCACGGGCTGCCCGCTGACCAGTGCCCGGGGGTTGGGTGCGAGCGGCGTGGCGGGGCCGCCGTGTGAACAGGTGACGACGGCTCCCAGGTGGATGATCGGATCGGGCATCTCACACCACCGTCAGTCCGCCGGCGTTGACGTCGACCGGCTGCCCCACGATGCTCACCGCGGTGCCGACCATGCTGATCATCGCGCCCTTGCCGTTCGTGATACTGATCCCGGTGTCGGTCACCGAGATCATGGGGATGCCACGGCAGTAGACGGTCACCCCGCCCACGCCTGGAGTGTCGTTGACGACCACCGCGTTGAGCGCTGTCGTCTGCATCGTCATGCCCGGCACGCCTGGCGGGATGGTGTGCGACAGCGCAGGGCGTTCGGCCGGCGACCCCCAGTAGCCGCCCACCCAGATGGGATGGTCGGGGTCGCCCTGTTCGAACTCGACCCACACCCCGGCGCCCATGGTCGGCACGGTGAAGACGCCGGTGTTGGCGCCCGAGACCGGCAGGCACGGCATCGCCCAGCTCGTCGGCACCACCGACGACACGTCCGGCACGATCACCTGGATCCGACCGATTTGCAGTGGATCGACGTTATTGACGACTGTCGCCCGATACTTTCCGTAGTACCTCTTTATGTCCTCGATTGGACGGCTCATACCGGCACCTCCGACAGCGTGGACAGGAGGCCGTTGCGGGCCAGGGTGAAGGACTGTTTGTACTCTCCGCGCCTGATGGAGTGGGTCACCGAGGAGACGTAGTACAGCCCGTCGAACGCCTCACCGGCCCCGCGCACGCCGACCAGGCCGCGTGAGCGCAGCACCCGCCCGTACCTGACGACGTCCAGCGTGCCCTGGCCGAAGACCACGTCGGAGTGGGCGACCGCGTAGGAGATGCCGCGAGCCAGCGCCACCCGCGGTTTGTGCTTCGCGGAGTCGTTGAGAAACGTGAGCTTGGGCGGCAGCGGCGGCACCGCGCCCAGCGGCGGATTGAGGGGAGTGACGTCGGGGATGGGAATCGGGATCGGCGCCTTGGAGTACTGCTCCTGGATCCACACCACCGGCATCTCCTTACGCTCCTTGTCGAAGGAGAACGACAGGGAATCGACGTTGCGGCGCGGAGGGTCGAGATCGAGGTTGAGCGAGGGCTGGGCGGGGCCGACCCGGATCTCCGGGCCCCAGTAGCCGCAGCTGGTTCCCGGCACCGGCCCGGGGTCGAGATAGAACACGTAACCGGCGTCGCGGGCGAGCATCTTCAGATAGCCGTAGTCGGTCCCCTGATGCCGGGGGATCGACTCCACCGGGATGGGCAGGTCCTCGATGATGCCCGGGATGGTGACCGGGATGACCCCGAAGGCCGCGTACTTCGCCAGTACAGCCAGCGCCCGCGCCACCGGAGGCATCGCCGGGTACGGGAAACCGTCGAAGGCGAACCAGTCCATGACCGCCGACAGGTCCTTGCCCTTGACGACGAGGGTGGGCTCGCCCGCGCCGTCACGCACCTCGTGGTGGAGCATCACCCCGTCCATGAGCACTTCCGCCCTGCCACGGATGGTCACGGCGATGACGACCCGCATGACGGGGATGGCCACGCCACCAGTGAGCAGGAACAGCGTGTGCAGCGGGGAGCGTCGGGACAGCCGGAAAACGATCTCGAATCCGCTCTGCGTGTCGCCCGCCGCCGCCACGACGCTGATCGACTCGACGGCCTCGATCACCTGCCTGCCGACGGGAATCGGCACGGCCGGCCCGATCAGCAGCGACAGCCTGACGTCACCGTTAAGCATCCGGCACCCCCGGCAATCCCTCGGGCGCGGTCAGCCGAAGCCTCCGGCCCGGGCTCGCGGTCAGCTCGTCGGGATGTGCCGCCACGTTGGCGTCGGCGATGCGCCACCACAGCTCGGGATCTCCCAGGTGGTGGCCGGCCAGCAGATCCAGCCGGTCTCCCTCGACCACCGTGTGCTCGCCCATCGTGGACAGCCGCTCGGGGTGTGGCACCACCCGCCGGGCGAGGTAGGCGACCAGCCGCCGGCCATCCCCCGGGTCGTAGGTCAGGACCGGCGTGGCCGCGTACCGGCTGGTGGCCGGGAATCCGCCGGGGGGCACGGCGCCGGCCGCGATGAGTGTCTGCAACGGATCCGTCATGACGGCAAACCCTCCAGCCCGAGCTCCGACAGCACGCCGGGAGCCGCCCTGCCGGCCAGCGACTCCTTGGCCCGCAGGTAGTTCATGAACAGCACCCCGCCGCGGTGTTCGAAGCCCACGTCGTCCACAGACAGGACACGCAGGCCGAGGCTCACCTTGGCCCGGATCGGGTTGAGCGCCGGGTCGAACGCCTCCTCCGTGACGGAGAGCTCGGTCAGCCGTACCGGGACGATGCGGCTGCGCGACCAGACGAACAGCGCCAGCGGCGCCTCGACGGGCAGCACCTCCAGCGCGCCGGAGGCGGCCAGGCGGTCGTTGGCCAGCAGCGCGGCCGAGGACGGATGCGCCATCGCCTCCAGCGTCGCGAGCTGTGGATGAATACCGAACCGCACGGCGTGCTGATTGCGGTCGGGATACTCCAGCCGGTCGGTGGCGTCCAGGACGGCCTCAAGCCTGATCGTCTCAACCGGGCTGCCCTTGAGCCGCAGCGCCTGTGACCGGTCGCCGCCGTCGCCGACCGCCTTCACCTGGACCGTACGGCTCAGGCTCTCCGGGTTGTACTGCAACGAGATCACCCGGCGCAGCGCGCCGCCGACCGGATCCACCAGCACGATCCCACCCTTGACCAGCCTCGGCGAACCCGGAAACGCACTCATGGAACCCCACCTCCCGCCGCCTCACCCAGCGCCTCGAAGTACAACTTCACGCACTCACGGATGTAGGTGACGAAGAAGTCTCTGTCCGCCGTCGCCGCCTGCCGTGCGCTGGTCAGAGCGATATGGGCCGAGCCCAGTGCGTTGTCGATCTCTCCCAGGTCCTGGTAGGCGCCGAAGGCGGTCGCGCCGAGAGCGCCGAGGCCGAGCGCACCCTTTTCGAGCAGGCCCTCCGCCGCCTGCTTCCGCGCCTGGGCCCCCTGCCGGGTCCTCTCCACACGGGTCATCCGGGTGTCGAGATCCGCGATGAACGACTCCAGTTCGCCCAGCGTCCGCAACGCGTCGGATGCCGCGGCTCTCATCCGCTCGGCGTTGCGGCCGAGCAGCTTGAGCAGTTGCCACTTCCAGACGCCGAGGTTCCGGTGGTATTCGCTGTACTCCTTCAGCATGGTGTCCGTCTCATCCCGCAGCCTCTTGGCCCGCCTGACCTCGTCGTGCAGGATGAACGCGCCTCCCGCGAGCTTGCTCTGCGCCATGTTCACCATGGACAGCGCGTCGTCCAGTTCCCCGATGATCTGCAGCACCAGCAGTCCGGCTTTGACGACCTTGGTGATGACCACCATCCGTTTGATCGCCCGTTGTTCCCCGCTCAGGTGCGCGGCCAGCGATGATGTCCCGGCGCCGGGGACGGGGACGGGGGCGATCGTCTGGAGGTCGCGGAAGACGACGCCGCGCCGCGCCAAGCCCTCTGTCACCCCGGTTGACGCGCCTCCGGCGTTGGTGACGATCAAACGTACCGTGGCGGGCATCGGCGCGCCCGGGGCCAGCAGCGAGGCGCGTGCCGCGCCTAGCGCGTCGCGCACCAGTTTGAGCTGGTTGGGGGGCAACGCGTTGTAGCCGGGGGCGGAGACCTTGGTGATCAACGTGTCGAGGTTGGTGATCAGGTTCTTGGTCAGCGCCGTGGCGCTCGAAACGTTGCCGCCACGTGCCAGCGACTTGTTGTCCATCAGGTGGATCTCGACCGTGTTCTTCGGGAATCGGACCGCGACACCGTCGAAACCTCTGTGACTGGGCCCATGTCCAGCCACACCGCTCGGGCCCTCCAGGAACGCCCAGCCCTCTTCTGCCGGGTATCCCGCGAAGCCCATCTGCTGCTCGCCCGCGTAGCCCCGGTCCAGCCTGGGCGTCTGGCGCATCAGCGTCCCCGCGGGCACGCCGGCCGGGCGCACCCGCGCCGCCTGTCCGCGTACGACGGCGTCGGCCGCCGCGTCGGCGGCCCTCTCGCTCGCGTCGCCCGGTGCTGTCAGCAGCGGTGGACCGGGTTCCGCCCCGGCCTGCTGAACCACGTGGGCCAGCTCATGGGCGAGCACATGCCGATCGGCCCGGACACCCAGCGCGATGTGATGCCCACAAGTGAACGCGGCGGCGTCGATCCGGCGAGCCGCCCGTACCGCCGCCTCGCCGGAGTGCACGCGGACCCGGCTGAAGTCGAAGCCGAACCGGGTCTCCATCTCCACCCGGGTGCCGCCGTCCAGCGCCTCGCCCGGTGACTCCACGACGGCCGTCACGGCCCGCAATGCCTCCCTGTCCGGCGGGCGAACCTGGTGTTCCCTGTGAACGTTCATGACGCGGCTCCCGGTACGGCCGGGCGGACGATGCCGTGCCACACGGATCGCGCGACGGCGGCGCCGTCGGCCGGGAGCGTGACCGGCTGTCCTTCGAGGCGGGCGGCGTGCCCGTTCGGGTAAGGCCCGTCGTGGCCGTGGGCGAGTGCGCGCAGCTCGTCCTCCAGCGCCGCCCGAAGGGCTTCGGGATCGGATTGGGCCATGCCGTACAGCACGACCTCGCCGATGTGGATGTGGATCTCCCGCATCAGACCCACCCCCCGGTTTCCGCGTCGGTGAGCGGGCGCTCCAGCTTCGCGTACTCGCGCCGGGCGGCGGCGAGCACGTGCGCCATGGTCACCGGCGTGTCCTCCGACGCGGCGAGGAACGCCGCCCCGAGGGCGATGGTGCGGATATGACCGCCGGGCAGTTGCAACCGGGACAGCCGTGCCCAGTCCAGATCCGCGCACGGCACCTTCGGCGGGAACATGAGCCGCCAGATCCGTTCCCGGGTGGCCGCGTCGGGGAACGGGAAGTTCAGCACGAATTGCAGCCGCCGCAGGAATGCCCGGTCCAGCGCGGCCTTCAGGTTGGTGGTCAGGATGGCCAGGCCCCGGTAGGCGTCCATCCGCTGCAGCAGGTAGGAGATCTCCAGATTGGCGTACCGGTCGTGGCTGTCGCGCACTTCGCCGCGCCGCCCGAAGAGCGCGTCGGCCTCGTCGAACAGCAGCACTGCGCCGCCGGCATCGGCGATGTCGAAGATCCGCTTGAGATTCTTCTCGGTCTCGCCGATGTACTTGCTCACCACGGCGGCCAGGTCGATGCGGTACAGGTCGAGGTCCAGGTCCACCGCGAGGGCTTCGGCGGCCAGGGTCTTGCCGGTGCCGGACTCTCCGGTGAAAAGCGCAGTCACCCCGAGTCCGCGTGGTGAGGATCCGGCCATGCCCCAGTCCTCGTGGACCCGCGCCCGGTTGCGTATCCGACGGGCGATGTCACGCAACGTCTCCACCGCGGGGGCGGGCAGCACAAGATCGTCCCAGCTTGCGCAAGGCTCCACCCGCTCGGCCAGGCCGCCCAGCGCGCTTCGCGCGTGGAGTCGGCAGGCGTGGTGCAGTCCATGCCCCGCCACGTCCCGGGCGACGGTTTCGATATCGCCCACCTCGAACCGGAACGACACGGCGGCCCGCGCCGCCTCTTCCTCCTCTCCCAGCAGTCGCCGCCACAGTTCACGCTGGTCGGCGACGCCGGGGCTGGGCACCGTACACCGGATGGCGCCGCGGAACGCCTGCGGCGCAGATGGGGTCACGCCGACCAGCACCGGGCACCCGAGCTCCCCAACGAACGATTCGGCCCCCTGGCTCGCTTCGCAGACCGCCACGAAGGGAAGCGCCCCAACCAGCGCAACCTCACGCTCGGCCAGTCGGGCCAGTGCCACGCTCCCCGTGCCGGAAAGCGGAAGACGGTCAGCCGAAATCACCGCCGGTATCCGCCCCAACGCCGACGCGACGTGCGCGGCCACGCGTTCCCGGGTCTCGCCGTCCGCTCCGTCCAGCAGCACGATCGGCCCCCGCCCGGTGCGGGCCAGCACGCCGGCGACGTGGGCGGCCACCCCGGCCTGCGCCGGGGTCACCGTACCGGCCGCGTCGGCCCCGATTCGCAGCACACCGTCGAGCCGGGGGTCGACGCTGGTCACACCGATGAGGTGGTGGAGGATACGTTCGTCGATCCGCAGCGGGCGGTCGATGAGCCCCGGCCCCGGTGCGAGCTCGATCAGCCGCCAGTGGCGCAGCGGAGCGTCGGGGGCGAGCGCGTCCCAGTGGCCTCCGTCCAGCGCCGACAGCGCATGGCCGAAGGTGGGCGGTGAGAACCGGCTGTCCAGCTCGCTGCCGGCACACCAGATCAGCAGCTCGCGCTCGAATGTCGAGAGCCGGAAAACCGCCTGGAACCGCGCCAGCCGGGTGTCCCCCGGCTCGTCATCGTCGCGGTCCGGGGCGGGGCCGGCACCCGCGGTGACGCGAGCGTGCAGGCGCTCCAGCTCCGCTTTGAGCAGCCGCTGGTCGCGGTCCGCCCGCATCTCCCGCTCCGACGCGATCATGGAACGGTCACCTTCCGGTCGGTGCGGAAGACCGGAACGGGTCCGCTGTCGTCGATCAGCCGGCTCCGCACACCGTCCACCCTCAGGCGCAGCCAGGCGTCACCGGCCGGGATGGTGGCGAATTCCGCTTCCACCTGCCCGGCCGGCGTGTCACGCGGGCTGACCGTCGCCTCGACTGAGTTCAAGGCCACGGTGACCGGCTGCTCGGGACGGATCCGCGGCGTGACACCGAAGGTGATCTTCAGCCGGCCACTCGCCGGGTCGCGCGTGACCGTCGCGGCCCCGGTGTCGGGGTCGGGCGCGAGCATGAGCGCGGCGGTGTTGGTCGTGCGGGGTGAAGCACCGCCGACGGGTGTCAACGTGACCGTGAGACGCCAGACACCGGCCGGCCAGACCTGCCCCGAGGGTTCTCCCGCCGGCAACGTGAACGACAGGCGGCCGGGGTCTGAGCTGGACCCGATGGCGATCTCGTGCGGGACCGGGAGCAGGCGGTGAGCGAGCCTGACGGTCACGCCGGTGCCAGCCAGCCGGTGGCCGTGCACGGTCACGGTCTCCCCGAGCTCGGCGGTGCTGGTGCCGTCGGGTGCGACGACGGATTCGATCGCCGGGTACGGCAGGCCCGGTGACGGTGTGACGGTGAGGCCGCGGGTCAGCACGGGCAGCGGATCGGCGGCCGGCTGGACCGCCTCGATGAGCACCACGCTCACCTCGTACGCGGCGCTGGGCCGGTAGTGGGTCTGTACCGCGGACCACAGCTTGGACATCCCGTCCACATCCAGCGGCTCCGGAGTGATCTTGAGAGTCTCGAACTGCTCGGCGAGGCCGGCGTTCGGCGGATCCCGGAACGCCTCCGGCAGCATGTTCGGGTTCAGCGGTACCAACGAGAGCGCTTTGCGGATGGCGGCCCGGTCCAGGAAGGGCCGCTCGTGCAGGAGTTGCATGCCGTACCCGAGCAGGATCTCCGCGTGCAGGTCCTCGCGCCCGTACGCGGTCAGCAGGTAGTGCAGGTTCAGCGCCAGCGGCGGGTTGGTGATCCGGTCCCCACGCGTGTCACGCGACGGCAGGTCCATGTTCCGCCAGGCGGGGTTGGGGCTCACCCGATGCAGGAAGAGGTTGAGCTGCGGCGCGGCCTGGGGGTCGTCGAGCTTGATCAGGTCAGGTGCCTTGACCGACACCCTGACCGAGCCCTGGAGCGCCGAACCCGCATCGATGAGGCCGTTGTCCAGCACGTTGCGCAGCACCGCGCTGACCGCGCCGAGCGCCAGTCCCGTACTCATGCGACCGCCTCCCTGCCGCCGCTCATCGTGGCCCGCCGTCGTCGCCGCGCAGGTAGTCGGCGAGGCTCACACCGGATGCCGCCGGTGCCTGCGGCTCCGGGGCGGGCGCGGGCACGGCCGGGGCCGGCACCGCGCGCACTTCGATGCGCCCGATGCCGATGTGGACCGCGGGCTCCGCCGGTACGGTCGGCGCGCCCGGGGCCGGGATCCCCCGGGGCGGGAGGGCGATGTACGGCGCAGGCGGAATCGGGCGTACCCGATGTGGATCGTCGGGACGGTCGCTTCGCGGCTCCACCCGAGCCGGGGGACGCACGCCTTGCGGTGGCGCGGGCGCGCGCACGCGCTCGTCCGCGGCACGGAGACGCCTCGCTGGAATCGTCGGCACGCCACCGGCCTCCGGTCGGCGGGTCGACGCCGGAGAAGACGGGCGCGGGGTGGGCGTCAGCGATGAGTGCGCCGCCGATGGCGACGGCGGAGCCTGTGGGCCCGCCACACCGTGCGTCCTGCCTCCGCCGGAGTTCCCGGAGACGTCGTCGGGCGCACCCGCGGCGACCGCGTAGCCGGCACCAAGGTGGCCGGCGGGGTCGGCGGCGGCGTCCATGAAGGTCGCGGTGGGTTCGAATCGGGCGGGCGGCTTCGCATGGCACCCTGCCGCCTCGCCGAGCGCCCGGCGTACGAGCCGGGTGAACACGTCAGCCATGGCGCACCAGTTCCAGGTAGGAGTCGCGCCGTGCCTGCGGCAGCGCGAGAATCTGCCGCTCGGACCAGCCGTACGCGCGCGCCAGTTCGTCCACCTCGCCCAGCAGGCGGCGCGCTCGCGCCACGAGCCGCGCCCAGGCGAACTCGGCCGGGTCGAGCGCCGCCTCCCAGACCTGCGCGCAGCAGGGGCAGGTGAGCGCGAACGTGATGTCGGCGAACGGGTCGGCGGCGGCCACGAGCGCCGCGAGCGCGGCCCGCTCGGTCGCGTCGAGAGTCCGCGCGTCGCCGGAGACGCACCGCGACAGCAGCACGAGCGCGCCCCGTTCGGCGGAGCCGGTCCGCGCCGCGGCGGCCAGGTCGTCGTCGTCGGGGAGCCGCCAGCGCAGGGTGCGACCGCCGACGTCCACGGGTTCGACGGCCCGCGCCGGCGGCATGCCCGCGGTCAGTTCCGCGACCGGCACGCTCAGCTCGACCTCCGTGCCGCAGCCCGGACAGCGGGCGAGGCCCTCCAGCAGCGGCCCGAAGTTCTCGGCGAAACCTTCGAGCAGCGCCGCGTCCCGCCGTCCCACCGAGTCCTGCCGCGGCATGCCGAAGGCACGCAGCAACTCGGCCGGCCGCTGTACCGGCGGCAGATCCCGCATACGTTCCCAGGCCGCGAGCAGTGCGGTGGGGGCGAGGACGACCATGGCGGATCAGACGGAGGGCTCGGTGAAACTAGGCTCGGACGGCTCGACCACCTCGTAGTCGCGCTCCCAGCCCTCGTGTTCGAGGGTGAGGGTCTGGATCGCGACCGCGTTGGCGTTGGCGTCGAGCTCGGGGAGCGCCTGGTACGCGGAGACCCACGCCCGGTAGATTTTGTAGGCCAACGCCAGCTGCCCGGCCTCGTTGTACACCTCGATCGTGATGTCCTTGCGGAAGTTCTTCAGGGACGTCTCCATGCCGAGGCCGGAGCCGTAGTTCCACACCCGGCCCGCCCACTTCTCGAACTCGGTGTCGTGGGTGACGCCACGTTCCAAAGTGATCGGCTCGTACTTGGTACGGCCGGGCGACTTCCGAGCCGCCGACGGGTCGCCACCCTCGCGATGCTCGACCACCTCGGTGGTGCGCTTGAGGGCACCGACCTTGCTGACCCCGGCCACGTAACGGCCGTCCCAGCGGACCCGGAACTTGAAGTTCTTGTACGGATCGAAGCGCTGCGGGTTCACCATGAACTGCGCCATCTTCCTGTCACCCCTCTATACGGCGATCTGGCCGGCGAGCTGCTGCACTTTGATCACGACGAACTCGGCCGGCTTGAGGGGCGCGAACCCGACGACGATGTTGACCACGCCGTTGTTGACGTCGCTCTGGGTCGTGGTCTCCTTGTCGCACTTGACGAAGTACGCCTCCCGGGGGGTTACCCCCTGGAACGCGCCCTGCCGGAACAGGTCGTGCAGGAACGCGCCGACGTTGAGCCTGATCTGCGCCCACAGCGGCTCGTCATTGGGCTCGAAGACCACCCAGTGGAGACCCCGGTAGAGGCTCTCTTCGAGGAACAGCGCCGTTCGCCGTACCGGGAGATACTTCCACTCGGAGGCCAGCCGATCGGCGCCCTCCATGGTGCGGGCCCCCCACACCACCGGGCCGGCGGCGGGCAGGATGCGCAGGCAGTTGACGCCCAGCGGGTTGAGCTCGCCGTTCTCGGCGTCGGTGAGCGGTACCTCCAGGCCGGAAATGCCGGCGAGCCCGGCCTCCAGGCCAGCCGGCGCCTTCCATACGCCGCGCTGCGCGTCGGTGCGCGCGATCACCCCGGCGACCGCTCCGCAGGGCGCGAACGGCTCGATCTGGTTGTCCCGCAACGGGTTGACCTGCCTGATCCGCGGGAAGAACAGCACGGCGTTCTTGCTCCGGGTGCCGGCGCTGGTCGCGAAGTCGCCTGCAGCGGTGAGGACGTCGGCCTTGGCCTTCCACCTCGGATCGACGATGAGGACGGCCCGTCGTTGCTCGCAGTACGCGGCGGCGGCGGTGATGACGCTCGTGTCCACCGCCCCGGTCACACCGCCGTCCGGGTCCAGCTTGTACGGCGGAAGGCACAACAGGTTGAACAGGTCGGCTCGCTCCAGCGTCCGGATGCCCCGCTTGTCCGCGGCCGTGTACTCGGCGGCCGTGAGCACCTCGCCGTCGTGCGGGACCTCGCCGGCCGTTTCCACCTTGGTGTTGGTCGAGTTGTCCCCCCACAGCGGTTTCGCCGCGTCGGGCGCGTCATGCGCCTTGGGCCGCTTCGCCCCGCCGGCCAGAGACGTCCCTTCGACGAGACTGGACTCGTTCTCCAGCACCCGGTCCACGCGGCGGGAGTTGTCGAGGTCCACCGAGACGTTACGGAACTCCTCGACGACTCCCGTCCCGCCGTCACGGACCAAGAGGTTGAACGAATTGGGCCCGCTGTCCCTGGTGTCGTAGCCCACTCGTGCCCGCAGCCGATTGCCCCACGTGCCCGGGTATCGCGCGGTCAGCAGGTAGTTGCCCTTCCCCGTCTCCAGGGGGAGCCCCAGCTGGGCAGCCGTGCGGTCGGAGCCCTTGGGCCTGAACAACCGGACCACGATCGCCTGTGCGCCCCCGTTGAGGAAGAAGTCACGCACCGCATACGACATCGGGCTGTGCTCCCAGAGCCCGCCGAAGATCCGCTCAAAATCGGCCCACCCGTTGACCGTCACCGGACCATCCTCATCGGTCGGTCCGCGCCGGGCCCGGCCAACGAACGCAGTGATCGAGGTGGCGACGCCGGTGATGGACCGGACACCGCTCGGAATCTCCTCAACATAAACGCCGGGATAGGACAGTGGGACCGGCATCACGACCTCCGCTTGATCCGATTCGCCGGCATACCCCCGGTCGGCCATATGTCATCCGAGGCGGGATGAGTGCTTCCGTGCGAGTGAATGCCATCGTGGTGGTGCCCGACGTGAGCACCTCGACAATGACGTTACCGACATGGCCGCCCCGAACTCGGTCGGAAACTCCTCCCACGGCGACAAAACCCGAACAAAGATCTTCAGGATTACGGAACCGGGACATGCCTCATCTACCTTTTCAATGGGAGGTATGTTCGTAATGTCAATATTCGTCGCCAATGTCGCGCCAAGGTGTTTGAGGGAGCGTTCTGTGCGTCTCTGGATGAGGTCGTCAAAGCTGTTCTCGACAAGCAGTTGACGATTGGGCAGGCGGCGAAGGATTTTGAAGTTTCCCGCGAGACCATACGGAACTGGGTAGGCAAAGAGAAGCGCCGCCGGTCCGGGAACACCGAACAGGCCCGAGACGCCGCGGAGCGGGCACGGGTCCGCGAAATGGAACGGCGGATCGCCGAACTCGAGCAAGAGAACGCCTTCCTGAAAAAATGCGCAGCCGTGCGCCACGTGCGCGTCGGCTGGCTGAGCGTGCGCAGATCATCTTGGCCTGCGCGGATGGTGCCTCCAGTTCGGCCGCGCCCTGCGCCGCCACCGTGAACGCGCCGGAATCGGCGTGCGCGACCTCGCCGTCTCGGCGCATGTCCAGCGCGCTGATCCTTGACCTGACGGCCGACATCGCAACGATCGGCCGCCTGCTCAAACAGGGAAACCCGCCACTCGTCCAAGCCGGCCTCCTCCGGGTCGGGTCGCGACTGTCCGGCCTTCTCGCCACCGACCTGCACGACTCCGGCGACCCGCGAACGGCGCGCGAGGTCTGGCGGGCCGCACGCCGCGCCGCCGACGCCTCCGGCGACCGGCTTCTCGCGGTCTACTCCCGCGCGAAGGAGGCCGACGACCTCTGGTGGGCCGGGTCGGCGCCCGCCCTGGTCAAGGAGCTGGCCGACGAGGCCATCGAACTCGCCGGGAACACCCCGAGCTACGGGCTCATGCGCGCCCACGCGACCCGGGCCCGCCTGGCGGCCGACGGCCACGAAGGCGGCGGTCCCGCCGACGCGCGCGCCGCGCTGCGCGAGTTCCGCCACACCTTCGAGCGCCTTCCACCGGCCGCCGACCACGGCCAGCCGGAGTCGGGCCTCGGCGAAGCCTGGGTGCGCTGGCACGAGGCCCATCTGCTCACCATGATCGGCGACAGCGGCACCGAGGACGCGTTCAGCGACGCGCTCGGCCTCTACCCCCGACGACACCCCCGGCACCGTCTCACTGCTGCGCCTCATCCAATGCCTCGACCGGGTCCGGCGCCGCGATGTCGGCGAAGGACTCGGCGACGCGGTCACCCTCCTGCGGACGGGTGAGATGAGCACGGCCCGCCGTCTCGTCGGCACGAGGATCATCTCGGCGTTGCCGGAGGAGGCACGCCTGCTTCCGGCGGCCCGTGACCTACGTGAGCTGGTCGGCCGGGCGTGAGGCCGGGTGGTGGTCGGCGGCGGGTGGGCGGCGCATGGCGGGGATCCGCACGGCGGGCGCGGGGGTGGGCTCGTTGTGGACGTCGGGGTCGTGCGGGATGCCCTCGATGCACTCCGCGCAGGTGATGGCCGCGATATCCATGGCGTCCTCTCCTAACGGTTACGAGCGATCACCATTGACCCTGCCCCGAATCCGGCCGGGAACGCCTCACCCGTTTCGGGTCGGCTTCGCCGTCAGGCGACTCCGAGCAGCAAGTCGGGGCCGAAGACCTCGTAGTGGACGTCCTTGGGACGCACTCCCGCGCGGATGAGCTGGGCGCGGGCCGAGCGCATGAACTCAAGGGGGCCGCACAGGTAGACGACCGCGCCCTTGGGCACGTCCACTCCTTCCAGGTCCATCCTGCCGTCGCGGCCCTGGCCCTCGCCGTCCTTCTCGTACCAGAAGATGCGCTTTCCGGCGGGGAGGGCATCGGCCAGTCGTTCCATGTCGCCGCGCAGCGCGTGGGCGGCCCTGGAGCGGTCGGCGTGCAGCAGGAGCACCCGGCGGGTGTCCTTGGTGCGCGCCAGGTGGTGCAGCATCGCGGTGATGGGGGTGCAGCCGATGCCCGCCGAGGCGAGCACGATGGGAGCGTCCCCCTCGCCGAGCGCCACATCGCCGAACGGGGCGGACAGCGTCAGCTCGTCGCCCTCGGCGACGGTGGCGTGCAGCAGGCCGGACACCTCGCCCTCGTCGGCCCGCTTGACGGTGATCCGGCGCAGGCCGTCGGCGCCGTCCCAGGACAGGGTGTACTGGCGCAACTGGTGCACGCCGTCCGGCATCCGCACCCGCACGCTGACGTACTGGCCGGGGCGCGCGGGGGGCACGGGCTCGTCGCCGCGGGGCCGCAGCACGAGCGACACGACCTCCTCGGTCTCCTCGCGCCGCTCGACCACCTGCCACCGCCGCCAGGTCGCGCCGTCACGCGCCCCGGCCTCGGCGTACAGGCGGGCCTCCATCGCGATCAGCGTGCCGGCCATCAGCCAGTAGACCTCGTCCCAGGCCGCGGCGATCTCGGGGGTGATCGCGTCGCCGAGCACCTCGGCGATGGCGCCGAACAGGTACTTGTGCACGATCACGTACTGGTCGTCGGTCACCCCCACGGCGACATGCTTGTGCGCGATGCGGCTCAGCAGCGCGTCCGGGCGCACATCGGGGCGGGCGACCAGCGCGCCCGCGAACGCGGCGACCGCTCCGGCCAGTGCCCGGCGCTGGTCGCCGTTGCGCTGGTTGCCCCGGTTGAACAGGCCGTCGAGCAGTTCGGGACGGTCGGCGAACATCGAGGCGTAGAACGTCTCTGTGATGGTGTCGAGGTTCGCGCCGACGACGGGCAGCGTGGCGCGGACGATCACCGCGCTCTGAGCGGACAGCATTGGTACCTCCCAGATCGACCAGCTTTAATTTGCATCTGAGATGCATATTAAAGGCCGCGAAAGCCGCCCCATGATCCGGGGGTGCCCCTCAGGAAGAGTGCGCCGGTGGCGCCAGCGACAGCAGGACCGGCCCGGTCGGCGCGTCCACCAGCGACGCCACGCTGACCTCGTCGAGCGAGGCGTAGAACGACTCCTGTGCCCGGCGCAGCGCCGTCCGCAACCGGCAGGCCGCGCGCAGCGGGCACGGCGGGGCGTCGTCGCACCCCACCACGTCGGCGGTCTGCTCCAGGGCGCGGACGATCGCGCCGACCGTGGAACCCCGCCCCTTCGCGCTGAGCTGCAGCCCGCCGCCCCGGCCCCGCCTGGCCTCCACCACGCCCAGCTCGCTCAGCTTGGCCACCGCCTTGGCGGTGTGCGTGTACGGCGTCGCCAGCATGCCCGCCACGGCGCGGGTGGTCAGCAGTTCGTCCGACCGCGCCACGGCCAGCCGCATCACGATGCGCAGCGAGATGTCGGTGAAGGCGGTCAGCCGCATGTCACCACGTTAGGCGCTGCCGCGACCTCTGGGAACGCGGGGTGTCAGCGCCGCTCCCACTCCCGGATCTCCGGGTTCCAGCGGACCGCGCCGCCGGGGCCTTCGAGATCGGCCGTGCGCAACGCGGACAGGGCCTCGTCGGTGGCGTCGGTCCGCATGTGCAGGCGCAGGTGCGAGTGCGGGTCGTGGACCACGATGAGCGTGCTCTCGGCGGTCTCGTGGCCCCTGGCGAGCTTGCGGGCCAGTTCGCGCAGCCGGTGGCGCACGCCGTCGTAGGCGCCCTCGGCCAGGCGGCCCACCAGGCCCTCCACGAAGGGGATCAGCGCGACGGTCGTCACGACCGTGGCGACCGTCGTGACCCAGTCCGCCTCGGCGGCGGGCACCTCACGCTCCCGCCGCAACCGCTCCCTGATCGCGGCGGCCTCGGCCGGATCGCCGTTGCGCTCCAGGAAATCGGCCAGCCGGTCGCTGTCGCCGCCGGCCTCGTGCAGCTCGCGGGCCTCGGCGACGCGGCCCCGCCGTTCCAGGAACCCGGCCAGCGCGTGATCGGCCCCGGCCTCGCGGAAGAGGCGCTCGGCGGCGACCAGGTCGCCCGCGCGCTCGCGCTCCTCGCCGAAGCGCACGATGGCGCCGCCCAGCCCGAAGTCGTAGGCCTCCTTCATCCAGCGGGCAGCGTCCCGCTCGTTCCCCTCCTCGGCCAGCGCCTCCGACAGGCTGTAGAAGCCCACGGCCGCCGCCAGGCCGTGGAAATCGCCGCCGGGATCGTCGTCGGCGCGCAGGCACAGCTCCCACACCTCGTCGTCGGCCCCGCGCCGGGCCAGCAGGAGGGCCAGCCGCTCGCCGACCGGCCACCCGGCCCCCAGGTCGGCCGCGCGGCGCAGCCACTCCTCGGCCTCCGGCCACCGCTCCGCCTCGTAGTACAGGTCGGCGAGGGTCGCCGCCGAGGTGCGGTCACCGGCGCCCGCCGCCAGCAGGAGCAGCCGCTCCCGCTCGGCCGGATCGGTACGGCCCAGCCACGCGGCGAGCATCCGCGCGCCACGGATCGAACCAGCCTCGACGGCCCGCCGTACGAAGACCTCCCCTTCGCCGGCCGTCGCCCCGTGCCGCAGCGCCAGCCAGAGATCGACCATCGCCTCGGCGTCACCGGCCTGGGCACGCGCCCGCAACGTCTCCTCATCGTCCCGATCCATGGCGTCCATCTTGCTCCGCCGGCCCGCCCCGGGTGACCGAAACCGGATTCAGTGCCGGATGGACGAGGCGGGGACGAACCCGGCCTCTCCGCTGTCGGCGTTCGCAGTGCCGCACACCAGGTACCACCGGCCGCCGGGGAGCACCCCGGCGACTTGGAGAGAGACCGCCCGCAGGTCTTCGATCGGCCGGGCCCCGGCCTGCGGCCGTTGCACGGGCGACGCGTCCGGGGCGACGGCGAAGCCGTCCTGGTACCGGAGATCCTGGATGAACGTCGGCTCGCATCTCTCGAAGAAGAGGCCGTCGCAGAACTCGTAGCCCCGCAGCTCGTACTTCTCGCCGTGCAGCGTGTAGACGGAGTACAGCGGCTCCCGGTCGACGGTCATCTGGGTGACGACGATCTCCTTGCGGCCGTCGCGCCCGGTGCGGACCCTCGGGGTGGTGTCGCCGAGCAGGGACAGCACACTGACGTATCTTCCGGGGCTCTTGGTGAGGTAGACGTCCATCCCGCATCCGCCGGACCCGCAGAAGCCCAGGGCCCCGTTGTCCATGATGTAGTCGAGCAGGCCGTCGTCGTTGAGGTCGTCGATGCGGGAGATCCGCACCTGCGGGTCGGTCGGGCTGACGCCGTGGTCCCGGGCGTACCAGTCGCGGAAGATCGCGGTCTGCCGGTCCGGGGAGCGTTCCTGGGCCAGGTCGCGCTGCCAGAGTGCGACGCCGACCACGCCGGCGACGGTGAGGGCCAGCGCCGTCCAGCCCGCGAGGAGCTTCCGGCGGCGGCGCCGGTGACGGCCCCAGAGGAGGTCGAAGTCCACGCCGAGCACGGCGGCGGCGATCCGGACCAAAGCCCGCCGTCCCACCCCGCGGTCGTCGCGGCAGTCGATCCACAGCGGCTCCCCGGTGAGGCCGCGCACCGACTCGGGCAGCGGCGGGCGCGACCGCCCGCCTTCGCCGATCGCCACGATGACCAGCCGGTCGGTGCCTCTGGTCGCGACGAACCGCCGGACCTCCTGATCGACGTAGCGCGACCGCGCGGAGTCGGGTGAGGCCAGCAGCACCAGGGCCGCCGAGTCGTCCACGGCGGCGCACAGCCGCTCATCGAGCACGCCCGAGGCCGCCATCTCCTCTTCGTCCCGGAAGACCGGGCGCAGGCGGCGGCTGAGCGGGCCGCCCGGCCGCAGCGGGCGGCGGACCCGGCGCGGGACGGCGAACCGCTCCAGCCGCCGGTGCAGCGCCCGTGCCCGCCGTTTGTCGGCCCAGCTATAGGAGAGAAACGCCCAGTAACGAAATCCGTCGTGCGATGGGTCCTGCGATGAACCGGGAGGGATGACTCTCACCACCTCGCGCTCGGCCTGGTTCAGCGGGTGCGGTCCGTGTGATGGCCGCCCTGCTCGACGAGGGACCTCAGCGTGGTGATGGCGGTCATCGCGTTCGGCCACCCAGCGTAGAACGCCAGGTGGATGATCGCCTCGATCAGTTCGTCTTTGGTCAGGCCGTTTCCGAGCGCGATCCGCAGGTGGGCTTCGAGCTGGCCGGTGCGGTAGAGCGCGACCAGCGCGGCGACCGTGACGAGGCTGCGGTCGCGGGGTGAGAGGCCGGGGCGTTCCCAGATGTCGCCGAACAGCACCCCGTCGGTGAGTTCCACCAGTTTGGGGGCGAAGCCGCCGATCACTTGCTGGGCGGCGGTGGGTTCGCCGGGCATGGCCGTCCTCCTTGCACGCCTTATGGCGGGATATGTCGTGAGACATACCCACGCCCGGTCGGCGTCTCCTGACGGCCTCGCCCGCTCCGGGTCCGGACTTGGCAAACCGACCCGCTGATCAGCGCAGGTCGAGCACCCTCCGGAACCAGGAAAGGCGCGACGCCAGCGCGGCCTTCGTCACCTCGTGCTCCGGCGCGAAGATGTCGAACCCGTGGAACGCGCCGCCCCAGATGTGCAGCTCCGCCTGGCCGCCCGTCGCCCAGATGCGGGAGGCGTACGCCACGTTCTCGTCGCGGAACAGCTCGGCGCTGCCCGCCTCGATGAACGCGGGCGGCAGCCCGGACAGATCCTTCGCCCGCGCGGGCGCGGCGTACGACGACACGTCGGCCGACGGGTCTCCCGCCGAATCGCCCAGCAGCGCCCGCCAGCCCAGCAGGTTCATCGCGCGCGGCCACGTGCCGAGCCCGTCGTACTGGTGGCTGGAGACGGTCTCGTTGCCGTCGTCGAGCATCGGGCACAGCAGCAGTTGCCCGGCCAGGTACGGCCCGCCCCGGTCGCGGGCGAGCAGCGCGACCCCGGCGGACAGGCCGCCACCCGCGCTGCCGCCCATGACGACCACCCGGCGGGGGTCCACGCCGAGTTCCTCGGCGTGGTCCGCCATCCATCGCAGGCCCGCGTAGCAGTCCTCGACGGGAGCCGGGTCGGGGTGCTCGGGGGCCAGCCGGTACTCCACGTTGACCGCGACGACGCCCAGTTCGGCGACGAGGTCGGCCAGCCGGGGCGTGTCCATGGAGCGGTGGCCACTGATCATGCCGCCGCCGTGGATGTTGTAGAGCCCGGGGACGGCGGCGGTCAGGCCGCGCGGGCGCAGCACGGTGATCTCCAGGTCGGGGGCGCCGTCCGGTCCCGGGACCATCAGCTCCTCGGCGTCGATCGCGCGGTCGCCGATCACCTCGGCCACGGACGGCATCGCCATGAACGCACCGGCCGCGCGCCACTGCGGGATGGTCTCGACCGTCGGCGCGGGGCCGTCCGGCCGGGGCATCGCCGCGAGCACGGGCTCAAGGCTGGGGTCGAACGGGACCGGCGCGCTCGCCGTCCCGGCCGTCATCGGGGCTCCTCGAAGGCCAGCGCCCGAGCCGGGTTCTCCACCATGATCACTTGCAGAGCCTCCTCGCTCACCCCGAGTCGGCGCAGGCCGGGTAGGAAGTACCGGGGGATGTAGTCGTAGCCCTTGCCGCCGTACCGCTTGAGCTGGATCTTCTGGCAGACGTCGTGCCCGAGCACGATCTGCCCGGCGTATCCGCGCTCGATCAGGTCGGCCACGCCCCGGGCGACCTTATGGTCGCCGGTCAGGAACAGGTGGCCCCACGGGCTGCCCGGCGAGGCCAGGAAGTCGAACTCGACGAACACGCCGCGCGCCAGCAGGCGATCGGCGAACGCCGGATTGGTCAGGATCTCCCCGGCGTGCCCGAAGACGATGTTGCCGGGGGCGACGCCCTCCTCCTCCAGGGTGTCGAGCACCCGGAACTTGTCCTCGCCGACGCCGCCGACGTGGAGACTGACCGGCGCGCCGGTGATCCGGCTCGCGCGCCCGCTGGCCCGCACGCTCTTGAACTCGTCGTCGGTCAGCGGCGCGGTCTCCGCGCCGACCTCGCCGATGACCCCCGAGCGGACGGCGGTGCCGTCGGCCCCGGTCACGATGTCGCGCACGATGGTGTCGGTGAGGTCGTCCACATCGCGCTCGCCGATGTCGGCCGGGTGGAAGGTCGGGGTGTAGAACCCACCGCCCATGACCACGTTGAGCCCGGTCGCGCGGGACAGCCGCAGCAGCGCCTCCGGGTCCCGGCCCAGGCCGATGGAGGTGACCTCGACGATCGTCCGGCCACCGGCCTGCGCGAAGGCGAGCACCTCGGGGACCATCTCGTCGAAGTCGGCCATCAGGTCGTTGTCGGCGTTCGGGGTACCGTGCCGCACCCGCGCCAGGTTGGCCAGGGTGAGCGGCTCGGCGGCCTCCGGGGCGTCCTCGCCGGGACGGCGGAAGCGCGTCGGCCGCCGCAGGTCCACGAAGATGTGCTCGTGCATGACCGTCATGCCGAGCGCGGACGGCTCTACCGGGCCCGTGACGGTGAGGACCTTGCCGGCGAGGTTCGGGATCTCGAAGGGATAGCGGCTCACGAATCCGCCTTCGGGGTCGGGACGGTGAGGAACCGCCGGGGGTTCGCCACGGTGACGGTCTCGACGAGGGCGTCGTCGGCGCCGACCATCCGCAGGTACGGCACGAACTGCCGCAGCACGAAGCCGTAGCCGGCACCGCCGTAGGCGAGGAGCTGCGACTTGGCCCGGACGCCCTGCGACAGCAGGATCCGCCCGCTGTGACCCCGGCGGGCGAGTTCGACCACGGCCGCCGCCACATCCTGGTCGTCGGCCACGCTCAGCACCGAGGGCAACCGGCCCAGCCCGTCGAAGCGGACGAACACCCCGCGAGCCAGCAACGGCTCCAGGTCGTCGGGGCGCGGGGAGAGCGGGTCGCAGTCGCCGACCGCGACGCGCGTGAGGTCCGCGCCCTCGGCGGCGAGCAGGTCGAGCACCCGTTCCTGGACGGCGGGGTCGGCGGAGCGCGCGACGGAGATCGGGGCGCCGGTGGCCGCCGAGGCGCGGGCGGCGGCGACGAGCAGGACGCTCTGGGCGGGGTCGCCGGGGTCGAGTGCGGCGAGTTCGCCGATGACGCCCGCGCGCACGCCGTCCACGCCCTCGGTGAGGTCGCGGACGATCTCGGCGGCGAGGCTCGCGGCGTCGCGCCCGGCCAGGCCCTCGGTCCGCGCCGGGTGGTACCAGCCCGCGCCCATGACGATGTTGAGGCCGGTGGCCTCGGCGATCCGGCGCAGCGCGGCCGGGTCGCGCCCGAGGCCGATCGAGGTGCCGTCCACCAGGGTGCCGCCGCCCGCGTCCCGGAGGTCGGCGGCCTCGCGGACGGCCAGCGCCTCGTCGTCGAGCGACTGGTCGTCCCGGTTGGCGACGCCCATCGCGACCTCGCCGAGCAGGCCGGCGGTGAGCGGGAGTTGGTAGGCGCGCAGCCGGGTCGCCGTGGTCGGCCGGACGTGCCCGACGGCCCCCCAGGACTCCGGGGTGTCGGCGGGGGGAGCGAAATCGCTCAGGAGATGCTCGTGCGGGAGCACCACGCCGAGCGTGCTTGGGGCGACCTCGCCGGTCACGGTGACGACCGTTTCCCGAGTGGTCGAGTCGGTGGGGGACACGCGCGTCAACTTAACATAGAATATCGTATATGATCTAGTGGGAAATCTGATTTTCAGTGGTTTTGTCGCAGCTCCACGGTTGAATGCCCTCATGTTCACCGCACAGGAGACCTTCCGGGCGATGCTCCGCGACGGGATCGCCCCGGCCCTGCGTGACCTCGGTCTCACCGGGTCCGGCCAGGTTTACCGCCTGCCCGACGAGCGGCACTGGGCACAGCTCGGCTTCCAGCGGTCGTCGCACAACACGAGCACGCAGGTCCGCTTCACGATCAACCTCAGCGTGATGTCCGTGGAGCAGTGGGAGCTGTACCGGGCCAAGTGGTCACGGCCGCTGCCCGACCGGCCATCCGCTTCGTCCTACTACGGGTCGTGGGCGTGGTTCACCCGGATCGGTAGCCTGATGCCCGGCCGTCGCGACCTCTGGTGGGAGGTCGGCACGGTGCCCGACCCGGCGCTGCCCGCCGAGGTGGTCCGCAGCGTGCGCGACTACGCGCTCCCCGAACTGCGGGCACGGCTCGGCCACGACGACTGATCGGAGACCTCGATGTCGGAACCGACCTCACTCGAAGATGTGCGGCGGCGCATCGACGAACTGGACACCCGGCTAACCGGCCTGCTGGCCGAACGGCAGGGGCTGGTCCGCGCGGCGGCCGGGTTCAAGCGGGACGAGCAGGCCGTGCGCGCGCCCGACCGGGTCGAACGCGTGGTCACCGCCGCCCGCGACCGCGCCGTCCGCGAGGGCCTGTCCCCCGACGTCGCCGAGGCCGTCTGGCGTGCCATGATCGGCGCCTTCATCGAGTACGAGCTGACCGAGCACCGTAGCTCCTGAGAGCTCCTGAGAGCTCCTGACTCGTCTCACTGCGGCAGCAGTGCCCGCTCCCGGCTCCTGTGATGATCACCGCTTTGCCATTAAGGCGATCCATATTCACTCCCCCGAGAAGACCGGAATCGGGCTCTCTGCCATCCTGCGGCCTCATCCGATTTCAGGCAAGAAAACGATCGCGCATCATCGGCGGCGCAGACCCCCCATCGTCCCCGCCGGTCGGCCGATAATCGCTGCGTGCTGGACCCGCGCAATCATCAGGGAAAGTTCGCCGAGGACTACGTCCGGGCGCTCGCCTCCGCCGCGGGTCTTCTCGTGTACCAGGACGACCTCGACCACGACGGCATCGACCTCGGCTTCCGTTATCCGGGAAGGACCGGGTACATCTCCTCCCCCGCCATCGAAGTGCAGGTCAAGTCCTGGTCGGCGCCGATATGCAAAGGGCCCGAGCTGGTTTTCCCCAGGTTGACCGAAACGCAGTACAACAAACTCGCCGCGGGTCCGTTCCTCGTTCCGCGTTACCTGTTCGTGGTGGTGGTCCCACCGGAAATTGACCGTTATGCCCGGGTTGAAACCGACGGGCTGATACTCAGCCGGCTCTGCTACTACCGGGGATTCGACGGCGAGCCGCCCATTCCCGCGCCCAGCAAGACGCGAACCCGCCCGGTCCAGTTGCCATTGGGCAACGTGCTGACCGTGCGCGCGCTGCGCGAACTCGTGGGAGCGCCCACGGGACAGCCCGCGTGACCGCGAGACTCACGGTCGCCGACATCCGCGACTACCTCGCCTCGACCGGCTGGGCCCTGCAGCCGGACGGCTGGCGGGGCGGCACCATCTGGGTCCACGCGGGCGACCACGAGATCCTGGTGCCGGGCTCCGACGACCTCGGCGACGGCCCCCGCCGCGTCCGGGACATCCTGGTGCTGCTGGCGAGGCTGGAAGGCCGGGCGCGCGAGCACATCGCCGCCGACATCGGCGCGCCCATGGCCGACGTGCAGTGGTACCGCGCGCCCATCGTCCCCAGCGGCGAAGGGCTCGGGCTGATCGACGCGGTCACCGCGTTCACCAGCGCCAGGGACGCGCTGAGCGCCGTGGCGCGCGCCGCGCTGCACGGCCCCCGTCCGGCCTTCGGCGGAGCCGCGCCCAGGGAGGTGCGCGACCTGCTCGACCGCACGGTGATCGGGCCGATCGTGCCGTCCGACGACGTCCTGACGGTTCGCGTTCCATTGGATCGTGACAAAACGGGGGGCGACCCGCTGGCCCGCCGTACCCTGCTGCTCTTCCAGCGCACGGCGGCGCTGCTGTGGGAGACCGCCGCCGAGGCGGAGCGCACCGGCGACATCGGCGTCTTCGACGGCGTCGTGCGCGAGGGCGTGTCGGCCGAGCTGTGCGCGGCGCTCGCGCAGTTCGCCGGGCCCGGCGACGGGGGCCGTTTCGAGATCGGCTTCCGCTGGGCGCGGGGCCTGCCCGCCGAGATCCCCGCGAGCAACGTGGTCTTCGACGGCTCCGCCGGACGCCTCTTACGCCGGGTGGCCCACCGGCTGCGACGCCTGCACCGCGACACCGCCTCCGTCACCGGCCTGATCACCTCGCTCTTCGACAACGGCGACGTGGACCGGTTCCGGGTCCATGTCAAGGGCGAGGTGCTGGCCGAGAACGGCGAGCCGCGCGGCTCGATCTGGGTCCGGCTCCCCGACGAGCCGGCCTACGACCTCGCCGTGGACGCGCACCGGAACCGGTCCGTCGTCCGCGCCCACGGCACGCTCATGGAAGTCCACGGCCGCCTCGAACTGCGGGCGACCGGCTTCGAAAGATCATCCGAGGAGACCTGAACATGGAGAACACAGACTTCGGCACCCGGGAGCGCGCCCTGCTCCTCGGCCTGATGGCGCTCGGCGGATCGGCGTCCAACCTGGAGCTGCGAGATCGTTTCGGGGACACGCTGAACGGCAAGATCCGGGTCCGGCTGAACGCGCAGGCCCTCGTCGAGAGCGAGAAGGCCGGCCGGACCTTCCACCACACGCTCACCGACGACGGCTGGGCCTGGTGCGCGGCAGAACTCGCGAACACCGCCCCGGCGCGCGGCGGCGCGGTCTGGCGCACCCTCTACGGCGTCCTCGGCCTGCTGCGGGGATACCTCGACGCCAAGGACCTGAGCCTCGCCGAGTTCGTCGTCACCGCCCGCCGCGAGAAGGCTCCCAGGACCGACCTGAGCGAGGTCATCCGGGACGCCTACTGGCGGCTGGCCCGCGAACCGCAGGACTGGGTGCTCCTGACCCGGTTACGCCCGCTGCTCGGCGACGCCTCCCGCGACGACGTGGACGACGCGCTGCGCCGCATGGAACGCCTCCCCGACGTCCACCTCGCGCCCGAGGCCGACCAGAAAACCTTGACCGACGACGACCGGAAGGCCGCCGTGCCGGTGAGCGGAGTCCACAAGCACCTGCTGGCGATCGAGGCGTGATGAACGACGCCGAAGAGCGGGCGCTGCGGGCCGTCGGCCGCGTGCTCGACTGGGCGGCCACCGCCGAGCACGCCTGGAACCCGCCGCCCTTCCACGTGGACGGCATGCACCTCAGGGCCGAGCGGCTGATCCTGGACGGCATCCACGAGGCCGCCACCGCCCAGAAGACCAGCCCGCTCGGTGTGACGCTCCAGGGCGAAGGCGGCGTGGGCAAGACCCACCTGCTCGGCTGGGTCAGGGAGCGGATCGCCGAGGCGGGCGGCTACTTCTTCCTCGTGGACTTCAGCGCGGGCGACGACTTCTGGCGGCAGACCACCGGGGCCATGGTCGGCGACCTGGGCCGCCCCGCCACCGGCCCGGACGACCCGATCCAGGCCATGGTGGCGCTCCGGGCGCTGGCCGACCTCGCCGGAGCCGGTGAGCGGTTCGAGGCCGCCGGGCGCGGCGTCACCCGCGACGACCTCGACGCCCTGGTGGACGGCCTGCTGGCCAAGGACCGCGGCCTGCTGGCCTGCCGCGACACCATCCGCGCGCTCGCGCTCTACGCCACCGCGTCCGGCCACGCCCTCGACGTCGCCCACGATCACCTGATGTCGGCGCAGGAGGCCGAGGACGGCGACCGCCGGGCCTGGGGCATGAGCAGGGGTGTCCGGCAGCCGCATGACATCGCGATCGAACTGTCCATGATCCTCGCGATGACCGGTCCCAGTGTCATCGCGGTGGACCAGATCGACGCGATGCTCGAACACGCCCCGCCGGTCCTCCCGGCGGAGGCCGGGGTCGAACCACGCAAGGACCTGGTCGGTGAGATCGCGAGCGGCATCATGGGCCTGCGGCACGCCACCCGGCGGACGCTCTGCCTGGTGGCCTGCCTTCCGACGTCGTGGGCGCGGATCCAGGACCGGGGCGTCCAGACGGCACGGGACCGGTTCCGGCCCTCGCTGATCCTCAACACGATCACCAGTGCGGAGGTCGCCCGGAGCCTGGTGGAACGACGGCTCGCCGTCGCCCACGCCAACGCGGGGTTCACCCCGCCCGGCCCGGCCTGGCCGATCTCCCCGGCAGCCTTCGAGACGGCGCCGGGGCTGACCCCACGGGTGCTACTCCGGCGCATCAGCGAGCATGTCGAGGCGTGCCGAGCCAATGGCGCGGTGAGCATTCTGGAACGTTTCGATACCGCCGGGCCGGCTCGTGTCGGCAGGCCGGACCACGTCGAGGAGCCACCGCCCGCCGTCCCGGAGACGGATCTCGCCAGGCTCGACGCGCGCTTCGCCGGCCTGTGCGAGCGGGCGGACACCACCGGCGTGTTCGAACCCGACAACGAGGACGAGCTCATTCCCCCGCTGCTCGCCGCCGGTCTCCACGCCTGGATCACCGAACAGGGCGAGGCGGGCCGGGGCTTCTCCGTAGATCCGCCGCCGGGCCGCCGCCCGCGCCTGCACGCCCGGCTGCGGGAGCCGCTCGACCCCGAGTCGGAGCGGCAGCGGCACTGGACGTTCCGGATGATCGGCGCACCGCACCACCTGGCGGCGCTCAAACGGCTCTCCGAGGGCATGGAGGCGTCGGGCGTCGGCCCGGACGTGCCCGACCGGTGCTTCGTCGTGCTGCGCAACCAGGCGTGGGCCGCCGGGCCGAAGACCCAGGAGAGCCTGGCCCGTCTCAAGGAGTACGGCGGGCGGTCGGTCCCCCTGCACGCCGACGACGTGCGCGTCTTCGAGGCGCTGCGCCTGATGGCCGAAGACCGCGACCCCGAGTTCGACACCTGGTTGCGGGCCCGCCGTCCGGCGAGCGGCACCGACCTGTTCGGCGACCTGTTCGGGGCACCGCCCCGGCCCGCTCCCGCGCCGCCGCCGCCACCGGCCCCCGTCCTCGCCGGGCCCGCCGGCACGATCCCGGTCGGGCGACGGCTGGACAACGGCACCGACCTGGAGCTGAGAATCCCGGTGCTGGCCCGGCACACCGCCGTCTTCGCCGGCTCCGGATCGGGCAAGACCGTGTTCCTGCGCCGCCTCGTGGAGGAGTGCGCGCTGCACGGGGTGTCCTCGATCGTGCTCGACCCGAACAACGACCTCGCCCGGCTGGGCGACCCATGGCCCGCCCCGCCGCCGCACTGGAACCCCGGCGACGAGGACAAGGCCGCCCGCTACCTCGCCGGGACCGAGGTCGTGGTCTGGACCCCTGGGCGCTCGCGCGGGCGTCCGCTGAGCTTCCAGCCGCTGCCGGACTTCGCCGCCGTCCTTTCCGACCGCGACGAGCTGAACGCCGCGCTCGACCTGGCCGCCGAGGCGCTCGCGCCCCGGGCGAAGGTCAACGGGCCGAGCGCCAAGGCGAGCAAGGGCAAGGCCGTGCTCCGCCAGGCGCTGGAGCACTTCGCCCGCTCGGGCGGCGGCGACTTCACCGCGTTCCTCGGCATGCTCGCCACCCTGCCGCTGGAGGCCAGCCAGATCGACCGGGCCGACCTGATCGCGGCCGAGATGGGGCAGCTCCTGACGGCGGCCACGATCAACGATCCGCTCTTCGCGGGCAACGGCGAACCGGTGGACCCGGCCCGGCTGCTCACGCCGTCGGACGGCAAGCGGGCCCGCGTCTCGGTGATCAGCTTCATCGGCCTCGCCGACACCGCCAGGCCGGGCTTCGTCAACCGGCTCCAGATGGCGCTGTTCTCCTGGATCAAACGCAACCCGGCCCGTGACAAGCCGCTCAACGGCCTGTACGTGATGGACGAGGCGCAGTCGCTCGTGCCAGCCACCCCCAGGACCGAGGCGCTGGCCAGCACGCTGACCCTGGCGTCGCAGGCCCGCAAGTACGGCCTCGGGCTCGTCTTCGCCACCCAGGCCCCGCGCGGCCTGCACAACCAGATCGCGGGCAACGCGACCACCCAGTTCATCGGCCGCCTGAACAGCCCCACGCAGATCTCCGTCGCCCAGGAACTGGCCCGCTCCCGGGGCGGCCGGGCCGACCGCGTCGGCCGCCTGGACACCGGCCACTTCTACACGGCGAGCGAGGGCGTCGGCGAGGTGCTGATCCGCACACCGCAGTGCCTGACCCACCACCCCGCCGACCCGCTCACCGAGGAGGAGATCATGGACCGCGCATCCGCGGGGCGCTGACGGCGGGCTAGGTCGACGCCGCCGCCTCCGGCCGCCCGCTCGGCGTCCTGGGCGTGGTAGAACGCGTGACCAGGTCCGCTTCACCAAGATGCTCCACGCCGGCACCACCCTCCACATCCGCCTCACCTCCGGCGACTCCCACACCACCTCCACCGGCAAGACCATCCGGCACTACCTCTGGTCCGCCCACGACGCCACCGGCGACCAGATCCTCCAAGCCACCGCCGTGATGCTGCGCGCATGACCTCACAGCCATTTATGTGATTTATGTGATTTCGCCTACCTTCTGACCGATCGGACAGTGCCTGTCCGATCGGTCAGTTACGTTGGCGCCATGACCTCGATGCGGGCGGAGATCCTGGAGTCGGCGGGCCGCCTGTTCGCCGCCCACGGCTTCCGGGGCACCTCTCTTCAGGACATCGCGTCGGACGTCGGCTGTTCCAAGGCGTCGCTGCTCTACCATTTCACCAGCAAAGACGTGATCTTGAGCGAGCTGTTCGTGCCGGTCGGACAGGACCTCACGGCCCTTCAGGAGAGGCTCACCCCGCTCGACGGGGAGCGGGCCGCGCGGGAGGCCGTCGCCGGGGTGGTGGAACTCGCGCTGCGTTTCCGCCGTCAGGTGAAGATCCTGCTCATGGACGTCGAGGCCCTGCTCGGCCGTCCGGAACTGCCCGACATCGACGGCGCCACGGAAAGCCTGGTGGACGCCCTGGTGGGCCGTGCCCCCGAGCCGGAACGCCGGGTGGTGGGCTGGATGGCGCTGGTCGGCGTCTGCCTGACCTGCACCCGCGAAGTCGATGTCCCCGACGAGGTCATGCGTGTGGAACTGACCCGAGGCGCGCTGCGCGCCCTCGGCCGCGATTGATCACTGGGAGATACCCCTACTCATGGCGACCCTGCTATACCGGCTCGGCCGGTCCTCCTTTCGCAACCGGGGGCGAGTCGCCGCCGTCTGGTTGACGCTGCTCGTCCTCCTGGGCGTGGCCGCCGCCCTGTTCCTCGGCCCGTCCGGTGACCGGTTCTCCATGCCGGGCACCGAGTCGCAGCGTGCCCTCGACTCGCTCGCGCGGGAGTTCCCGCAGGCCAGCGGTGCCGTCGGTACCATCGTCGTCGCCGCCCCCGAAGGCGGGAAACTGGACCCGGCGGTCGTCGCACCGGTGGTGAGGGAGGCAGCCGCCGTGCCCGGCGTGCTGGCCGCGATCGACCCCTTCCAGGCCCGCGCGCTCTCACCCGACGGCCGGTACGCGCTGGTCCAGGTCCAATTCAAGGACGGCATCGACGACATCACCGACGCCCAGCGCGAGGCTTACCTGAAGGCCGGGGCCTCGGCCACCGGCGTCCAGGTGGAGCACGGCGGTGAGGTGCTGCGGGCCGCGCCGGAGGTCGGCGGGTCCGAGGCGATCGGTGTGCTGATCGCCGCGGTCGTGCTGATCATCACCTTCGGATCGCTGGTCGCGGCCGGGATGACGCTGCTCAACGCGCTGGTCGGCGTCGGGGTCGGCATGGCAGGCCTGTACGCGCTGAGCGGCGCCGTCGAGCTGACCTCGGTGACCCCGGTGCTCGCGCTGATGCTCGGCCTGGCCGTGGGCATCGACTACTCGCTGTTCATCACCTCGCGCTACCGCCAGTTCCTGGCCGACGGGCTGGAGCGGGAGGAGGCCGCCGGCCGTGCCACCGGCACCGCCGGGTCCGCCGTCGTGTTCGCCGGGGCGACCGTGGTGATCGCGCTGGCCGGGCTGTTCGTCGCCGGCATCCCCTTCCTGACCGTCATGGGCCTGGCCGCCGCCGGAACCGTCGCCGTCGCGGTGCTCGTGGCGCTGACGCTGCTGCCCGCGATCCTCGCCTACGCCGGGCCGCGCGTCCTTCCGCGCAAGCGGCGCGAGGGGCGGGCCGTCGCCGAGGGAGGCTTCGGTTACACCTGGGGACGGCTGGTCAGCCGGCTGCGGGTGCCGATCCTGCTGGTCGGCGTCGTCGGCCTCGGGGTGCTCACGCTGCCCGCGCAAGAACTGCGGCTGGCGCTGCCCGACGCCGGCACCGCCGCGCCCGGCACCCCGGAACGCGCCGCCTACGACCTCACCAGCAAGGGTTTCGGCGAGGGCTTCAACGCCCGGCTGATCGCCGTCGTCTCGGCCGAGAACGCCGCCGACGTGACCGCCGCCGCCGGGCAGGCGGCCGGGCTGATCCAGCAGGTGCCGGGCGTGCTGGCGGTCACGCCGCCGCAGCCCAACGCCACCGGCACGACCGCGCTGCTGGCGATCATCCCCAAGGAGGGGCCGACCGCCGCCTCGACCGAGGCCGCGGTGCACGCCATCCGGGACAAGGTCGCCACCATCGACGGCGCGGAGATCTCCGTCACCGGCGCGACCGCCGTCGGCATCGACGTGTCGAACAAGCTGGCCGAGGCGATGCCCGTCTACCTGCTGCTCGTCGTCGGGCTGTCGGTGCTGCTGCTGATGCTGGTCTTCCGGTCGATCCTGGTGCCGCTGAAGGCGGCTCTCGGCTTCCTGCTGACCATCGGATCGACCTTCGGCATCACCGTGGCGATCTTCCAGCAGGGACACCTGGCCGGACTGTTCGGCGTCGAAGTGCCGGGACCGCTGGTCAGCTTCCTGCCGATCCTGCTCATCGGCATCCTGTTCGGCCTGGCCATGGACTACGAGGTGTTCCTCGTCTCGCGCATGCGCGAGGACTTCGTGCACGGCGACACCGCCCGCCAGGCCACGATCAACGGCATGGGCCACAACGCCCGCGTGGTCACCGCCGCCGCGCTCATCATGACCTCGGTGTTCGGCGGCTTCGTCTTCATGGACGACCCGATCATCAAGTCCATGGGCTTCGCCCTGGCGCTCGGCGTGCTGATCGACGCGTTCGTGGTGCGCATGACCCTGGTCCCGGCCGTCATGGCGATGCTCGGCAAAGCAGCCTGGTGGCTACCAAAGGCCCTGAACCGGGCACTACCCGACCTCGACATCGAGGGCGAACGGCTCAACACCCACCTCGCCACCTCGGCCACCCCCACCCCGGAACGCGTCGGCTAGGAGAGACGGCGGCGGCAGTCGGCGAGGCGGGTGCGGAGGTCGCGGCGGGTGGCGCGGTCGAGGGTGGGGTGGGCGAGGGCGGCCGGGACGTCGTCGCGGTCGAAGCGAACGGCGGCGCGGTTGGTCCAGGCCTCGACCAGTTCGGGGTCTCCGGCGAGGGCGCGGGTGAGCAGTTCGTCGGCTTCGGCCAGGGCGCCGCGCTCGGAGCGGATCAGGCCGAGGGTGCACAGCAGCGCGGGGTCGTGCGGGGCCAGTGCCAGTCCGGCGCGGGCCTGGGACTCGGCCGCGTCGAGGTCGCCGCGTTCCATCTGGAGGTTGACCAGGGCGATCCGGGCGTCGAGGTGCCCCGGTTCGACGGCGAGCGCCCGCGTGAGGTCGTCCCGTGCCCGCTCGGCGCGCCCTCGTTCCTGCTGGAGGACGGCCCGGTTGTAGTACGCCTCGGGCAGGTGGGGTCCCAGGCGGACGGCGATGCCGTAGTCCTTGATCGCCGCCTGGGTGCGGCCCGCCGCGCGGTGCAGGGCGGCGCGGTCCACATAGTACTCGCAGTTGCCGGGGTCGTGGGCGATGACGGTGTCGAGGTCGGCCAGGGCCCGCGCCGGGTCGCCCAGGGCGAGGTGGACCTGGGCCCGGTTGTGGCGGAGGCGGGCGAGGTCCTGCGGGCGCTCGCCAGGGGCGAGCACCGCCTCCAGCCGGGCCAGGCCGTCGTCGATCAGCCGTAGCGCGCGGGCGGGTTCGCCCGCCTTGGCGTCCAGCAGGGCGATGCCCTGTTCGTAGAAGACGCTGGACACCACACGCCGCCGTGGGTCGTCCAGGCCGGCGGCGAGGCGGAGCGCCTGGTCCAGCCAGTGCCGGGCCGTCGCCGGGTCCTGTTCGGCGGCCGGGAGGTGCCTGGCGTAGAGCATGGCGGTCGAATACGCGGCCGAGGTGGTGATCTTCGGGTCGTCGGTGACGGCGCGGGCCTCGTCGTAGAGGGCGAGCGCCTCGGCCGCCTGCTCCAGCGCGGCCAGGGCGGTGGCCAGGCCGGTGGTGAACGCCCACCAGTGCCGCAGGTCGCCGTCCGGGGTGACGGCGGCGCGTCCGCGCCGGGCGGTCCGGGCGGCGTGGTGGTAGAAGCCCCGGGCCAGGCTCTCGCCGAGGGTCGTGCGCAGCGCGGCGGGCAGGGGGCTCGCCTCCGGCTCGCGGGCGGGTCCGCCGGCGTGGACGTCGAGGGTCAGCCGGGAGGACGGCGGGAGCCGGCGGCCCAGCACGTCGAGCAGTTCACGGGTGGTCTCGTCGGCGGCGCCGGCGTGGTCGAACCGTACGGTGACCGGCCGCCGGAGGGTGCCCGCCCAGGTCGCGGTGAACTCCGCCGCGCCGTAGGCCAGGCACGCGGTGCGCCGGGCCGGGTGGAAGCGGATCGGCTCCTCCTCGGCGGCGGGGCGGGCCCGGCGGTCGAGCCGGGGCGCGATGGCGTGCAGTTCCACCTGGTGGCCGGAGGCGAGGCGGGGGTGGCCGGTGGCGATTCTGGCGAGGAAGTCCGCGACCCCGGCATAGGGGCCGTCATCACGGTGACAGTCGTACGCCTCGGTGGTCACGGCCGTGCCGTCCGGGGCAGGGGCGGGCGCCCAGGGGCGCCCGCCGTACCGGCTGTTACCAGCACCACTCGAACCAGAGCCGGCGAGCGCCGGACAGCAGGCGCACCGCGCCCTTACGGCGGATGGTCATCTTCTTCATGAGCACCTCCGTGTGATCCACTTCTGGATTTCCCAGAGCATAATCCCGGACGGGGGAAATATGTAGGTTGCTCATGATTTGACCGGTGCGACCGGGTTCAGCGTGCCGTCAGGCGATCACCGGCGCCGCCGTACGGGCGCGCAGGTCTTCCACGCTCACCCCCGGCGCAGTCTCCACCAGCACCAGCCCCTTGTCGGTGATGTCGAGGACGCCGAGGTCGGTGATCACCTGGTGCACGCAGCCCCGCCCGGTGAGCGGCAGGGAGCACTCCTCGACGATCTTCGGCGAGCCGTCCTTGGCCACGTGGTCCGTGATCACGATGACCCGGCGGGCGCCGTGGACCAGGTCCATCGCGCCGCCCATGCCCTTGACCAGCTTGCCGGGGACCATCCAGTTGGCCAGGTCGCCTCCGGCCGAGACCTGCATCGCGCCGAGCACCGCGACGTCGATGTGACCGCCCCGGATCATGCCGAACGACAGCGAGGAGTCGAAGAAGGACGCCCCCGGCCGGACCGTCACCGTCTCCTTGCCCGCGTTGATCAGGTCGGGATCGACCTCGGCCTCGGTCGGGTAGGGGCCGACGCCGAGGATGCCGTTCTCCGAGTGGAGCACCACGTTCACCTCGGGCGGCAGGAACGACGGGATGCGCGTGGGCAGCCCGATGCCGAGGTTGACGTGGTCACCGTCACGCAGCTCGGCCGCGGCCCTGGCGACCATCTCGTCCCGCGACCAAGTCATGACCGGACCGTCCTCTTCTCGATGCCCTTGTCGGCCGCCTGCTCGGGGGTGAGCACGACCACGCGCTGCACGAAGACGCCGGGCAGGTGCACCTCGTCCGGGTCCAGCTCGGTGAGCTCCTCCACCTCGGCGACCGTGACGCGCCCCGCCATCGCCGCCAGCGGGTTGAAGTTCCGGCTCGCCCTGTTGAACACCAGGTTCCCGTGCCGGTCGCCGCGCGCGGCCCTGACCAGCGCGAAGTCCGTGGTGATGCCGCGCTCCAGGACGTACTCGACGCCGTCGAACTCGCGCACCTCCTTGGGCCGCGAGGCCACCGCGATCGAGCCGTCTTTGGCGTGGCGCAGCGGCAGGCCGCCGTCGGCGACCGGGGTGCCGACGCCCGCCGGGGTGTAGAAGGCGGGGATGCCGCAGCCGCCCGCGCGCAGCCGTTCGGCCAGACTGCCCTGCGGGGTCAGCTCGACCTCCAGCTCGCCGGTGAGGAACTGGCGGGCGAACTCCTTGTTCTCGCCGATGTAGGAGGCCGTCACGCGGGAGATGCGCCCGGCCGCCAGCAGGACGCCGAGGCCGCCGCCGTCCACGCCGCAGTTGTTGGACACCACGCCGAGGCCGGTCACGCCCTTGTCATAGAGGGCCCGGATCAGCACGTTCGGGATGCCGCTGAGCCCGAAGCCGCCGACCGCGAAGGACGCGCCGTCGTGGACGTCGGCCAGTGCCTCGGCGGCGGTGGCGACCACCTTGTTCATCCCCACAGCACTCCAAGTGTTCGCATAGTGAACTTTAGTTCACTAATGTAGTAACGAGTATGCGCAGCCGGATTTGTCCCTGTCAAAGTACGTGTGCGAAGGAGATCGAATGGCCCTGGCCGGAACCCTCGAACGCGGCCTGGCCGTGCTGCGCGCCGTCTCCGCCGCCCCGGAGCGGCCGGTGCGGGCCACCGACCTGACCCGCGTGACCGGCCTGGCCAGGTCGACCGTGGACCGCGTGGTGGCGACCCTCGCCCACCTCGGACACCTGCGGGTCGAGGGACGCGAGGTGCGCCTCGCCCCTCCCCTGATGGCGCTGGGCGAGGCGTATCTGGCCTGCGACGGCCTGGCCGGGCTGCTCGGCCCGCGCGCGGACCGGCTCGCGCGGGAGCTGGACGAATCGGTGTCACTGGCCGTCCTGGACGGCGACGGCCTGCGCCTGGTCGGCCGGTTCACCCGCCGCCGCACGATGTCCATCGCCTTCCGCGCCGGGGAACTGCTACCCGCCGACCGATGCGCCGCCGGTCTGGCGCTGCTCGACCCCGCCGCCCCCTGGGCCGAGGACGACCAGCTCCTGGAACCGGGACTGGTCGCGGTGGCCATGCCGGTGCGCGACGCCACCGGCCGCGCGGTCTGCGCGCTGAGCGTGGCCAGCCACACCAGCAGGCACACCGTCGCCGGGCTGCGCGACCACGCCCTGCCGTACCTGCGCGAGGCCGTCGCCGAGATGGAGGCGGCACTGGCCGCGCCGGTTCCGCCCCCGGCGCCGCCGGCCGCCACGGACACCTCGCGCGCCGCCAAGGAGGAGATGGGCGCGGAGTACCTGCAGTCGCTGGCGCGCGGGCTGGCCGTACTGGTCGCCCTCGGTTCGGCGCGCGGCGGCCTGACGCTCAGCGCCGCCGCCAGGGCCACCGGCCTGCCCAGGGTCACCGTACGGCGGGCGCTCCTCGGCCTTACCCGCCTCGGCTACGCGGCCCAGGAGGACGCCCGCTTCGTGCTCCTGCCCAGGGTCCTCGAACTCGGCTACGCCCACCTGTCCGCACGGACGCTCGAAGAGATCATCCGCCCGCACCTGCTGGACCTGGTGGCCCGGGTCCGCGAGTCGGCGTCCGTCGCGATGCTGTCCGGCGACGAGGTCGTCTACGTGGCGCGCGTGCCCGTGATGAGCATCATGAGCGTGGACATCACCGTCGGCACCCGCTTCCCCGCCTACGCGACCTCGATGGGCCGGGTGCTGCTGGCGGACCTGCCGGACGACCGGCTGCCCGCCATCGCCCCCCGGCCGCTGACCAGCCGTACCGTCACCTCGCCCGGCGAACTGACGGCCGCGCTACGGCAGGTCAGGACCGACGGATACGCCCTCGTCGATCAGGAACTGGAGGACGGCGTGCGCTCCATCGCCGTCCCCCTGCACGACCGCGACGGCCGTGTCGTGGCCGCGATGAACGTCGCCACCCACGTCAGCCGCGCCACCGCCACCGACCTCCTGCGCGACGTCCTCCCCACCCTCAGAGAGACCGCCGCCCGAATCACGACCGACCTGACCCACGTCCGCCGGGACCTGCTCCACCCCTGACGACGGCCTGCGGGACGGCCCTGACCAGCGCGTGGTTGTCGCCGATCTCCCCGGCGGCCAGCAGGACCAGCGGCGGGAAGTCCTTCGTCATCTGCTCATGGGTGACCTCGGCGGAGATGGCGCTCAGGTTGACGGCGGCGACGACGACGGCGTCGCCGTCGCGGACGGGCGCGGCGATCGACCGGACGCCGGGCGTCATCTCCTCGTTCGTGGCGGCCCACCCACGGGCGCGGATCTCCCGCAGCTCGGCGTGCAGGTTCTCCAGCGGCTGCTCCCGGAAGGGGCGCGTCACCGAGGCCGACGGGATGGCCAGCACCTCGGCGAGCCGGTCGGCGTCGAGCGCGGACAGGAGCACCTTGCCCAGCGCGGTGCTGCGCGCGGGCAGCCGCATGCCCACGGTGATGTTGGCCGACACCACCTTCGGCACGGCGGCGCGGGCGACGTAGATGATGTCCGAGCCGTCGAGCACGGCGACCGAGGCCGCCTGGTTCGTCGCGCGCACCAGATCGTGCAGGTACGGCAGCGCGATGTCCCACATGCCCGCCGACAGCGTGTAGGCCACGCCGAGCTCCAGGACCCGGGGGGTCAGCGTGAAGCCGGCGTCGCCGGACCGCACGTAGCCGAGTTGCTCCAGCGTGAGCAGGATTCGCCGGGCGGTCGGGCGAGCCAGCGCCGCCCCGCTCGCGATCTCGCTGAGCGACATCGGCCGGTGGTGGTCGCCGAAGGACCTGATCACGTCGAGGCCGCGCGCGAGCGCCTCGATGAAGTCGGGGCCGGTGTTCTCCCGGGCCATGGTCACCGTCCTAGTTGCCCCTTTGATGGGGCGATCATCCGTACAACGGACAAGTGTACGCGCAGCCTCGACCCGCTGTTGTACAGGTATTTAACCCAGACTTCAGAGCATTGACGGAGGGTGGGGGCTCACTTATGCTCAGCCGCACCGCCGAAAAGCGGACAACTGTCCGCAGGACGGACAGGCAGCAAGAAGCGAGGCAGGAAATGCGAAGAGCTGACGCGGACGTCATCGTCATCGGTGGAGGACCCTCCGGGGCGACCGTCGCGGCCGAGGCCGCCCGGGTCGGGGCGCGTGTGATCGTTCTGGAGAAACGGCAGGGCGACAGCCCGTCGAGGGCCGGCGTCATCCAGCCGCGCGTACTCGAACTCCTCGACGCACGGGGGCTGATGGGCCGGTTCCGCGAGGCCGCGCAGCACTGGCGGCCCGACTTCGAGATCCCCCGCTACATCTACGCGGGGCTCACGGGCCTGCGCTACGACCTGCTGGACAGCGCGCACCCGTACGCGCTGATCCTCCCGCAGACCACCACCGAGCACCTGCTGCGCGCCTGGGCCGCCGAGTCCGGCGCCGAGGTGCGGCGCGGGGTGACCTACGTCGAGCACACCGAGGACGCCGATGGCGTCACCGTGACCGCGCTCGACGCGGACGGCGCGACCGTCCGGCTCGACGCCCGGTTCCTGGTCGGCGCCGACGGCGCCCGCAGCGAGGTACGCCGCCGCGCCGGCTTCCCGTTCGAGGGCCGGGAGGCGGCGATGACCGCCGTGTCGGTCGACGCCGACCTGACCTTCCCCTGGGCGGCGTCCATGCAGATGCGGCGCAACGAGAACGGCTGGGTGCTGGCCTATCCGTTCGGCCACAAGACGACCCGCTTCATCATCGTCGCGGAGGCCCGCCGTACCACGCCGCGCGACGAGCCGGTGACGATCGACGAGGTCCGCGAGAGCCTGCGCGCCATCTTCGGCGAGGACTTCGACATCACCTCCGCCAAGTGGATGTCCCGGTACGGAGACACCCACAAGATGACGCCCTACCTGCGGCGGGGCCGGATCTCGCTGGTCGGCGAGGCCACCCGGGTGCACTACCCGGCCAGCGGCATCGGGATGAACTACTGCATCCAGGACGCCTTCAACCTGGGCTGGAAACTCGGCCTGGTCGCCGCCGGAGACGCCCCCGAGTCGCTGCTCCAGACCTACGACGACGAACGCCACCCGGTGCTCCGCGACCTCATGGACGACGTCGCCACCCAGTGCGCCCTGCACTTCGACTTCAGCCCGGGCGGGCTGGCGCTCAAGCGGTTCGTGGAGACCGAGCTGATCCCCGTCCCCGAGGTGAACGCCATCCTGCGCGACCGGCTGAGCGGGTTCAAGACCACCTACCACCGCGGGGGCGACCCGCACCCGGCGGACGGCACCCGCGTCGGCGACTTCCGGCTCGGCGACCGCCGCTACACCGAGGTCGCGGCGGGCAGCGCGTTCGTGTTCGCCGAACGCGCCGCCGGGGCCCCCGCCGCCCGCGCCCTGCCGCCCCGGGTCACCTGGGTCCTGGATGACGATCCCGGCTTCACCCGCGAACTGGCGGGCGCGTCGGCGGCCCTCATCCGCCCCGACGCCTACGTGGCGCGGGCCTGGACGGCCACGCCGTCCGGCTCCGAACTGGACACGGCCTACGCCGAGGCGGTGGGCCGCGGCGCCCGCACCGGGCTGACGTCAGCCGGTCACTGAGCGGAAGGACGCGACCGATGAACCACCCCATCAACCACACCGCCGCCACCCTGCTGATCACGGGCGGAACCGTCGTCAGCGGCGACCCCACGACCGGCACCGTCACCGTCACCGATGTCCTGGTGCGCGACGGCGCGATCGCCGAGATCGGCCCCGGACTCGCCGCGCCCGGCGCCGACGTGATCGACGCGTCCGGCATGCTCGTGCTGCCCGGCCTCGTCGACTCCCACAAGCACACCTGGCAGTCCGCCGTGCGCCACCGGTGCACCGGCATGGACCTGATGACCTACTTCGGGGAGATGTTCGGCAGGCTGGGCCCGCGCTACCGGCCCGAGGACGTCTACATCGGCAACCTGCTCGGCGCGCTCGCCGCCCTCGACGCGGGCACCACGACGATCATGGACTGGTCGCACGTGCAGAACTCGCCCGACCACGCCGACGCGGCGATCCGCGGGCTGCGCGAGGCGGGCGTGCGCGCGGTGTTCGGCCACGGCTGGCCGCTGGTGGACCTGCCCGAGTGGATCATGAACAGTGGCCGCGACCACACCGGCGACCTGCGCCGGATCCGCCACGAGCTGCTGTCCGACGACGACGCCCTGGTCACCCTGGCGCTGGCCGGGCGCGGACCGGAGCTGTCCACCATGGACGTGACCCGCAACGACCTGGCGATGGCCCGCGACCTGGGCATCCGCACGTCCATCCACATGGGCTGCGGCGAGGCGTTCGGCGCGATGGCGGCGATCTCCCGGCTCAACGACGCGGGCCTGCTCGGCCCCGACCTGACGTTCGTGCACTGCAGCGAGAACAGCGACGACGAACTGCGGATGATGGCCGACCACGGCGTCTCCGCCTCGGTCGCCCCGCAGCACGAGCAGGGCTTCCCCGGCATCGGGCACACCCCGATCGACCGGCTGCGCGGCCTGGGCGTCACGACCGGGCTCAGCAGCGACACCGAGGCGTTCGGCGCGGCGGACCTGTTCACCCAGATGAAGGTGGCGCTGGCCGCCACCCGCAGCCGGGTGAACACCGGCGGCTCGCGGTTCGAGGACCCGCCGAGCGCGTTCTCCGCCGCCGACGCCTTCCACCTGGCCACCCAGGGCGCCGCCGACACGCTCGGCCTGGGCGACCGGGTGGGCGGCCTGACGCCCGGCAAGGCAGCCGACATCGTGCTGATCAGGGCGACCGACCTCAACCTCTACCCGGTGACCGACCCGGTGGCGGCCGTGGTCAACGCGGCGCACCCCGGCAACGTGGACACGGTCGTCGTCGGCGGGGTGGTCCGCAAGCGCGGCGGCGTGCTCCTCGGCGTCGACCAGGACCGGCTGCGCGACCTCGCCGAGCGCTCCCGCCGCCACGTCCTCGCCCCCTGACCCCACTCAGAGAAGAGAAGGAACCATGACCCTCGACAGCGGATTCGCCGGCTTCCTCGGCATGCTCCGCTCCATCGGAGCGCCGGGATCGTTCGACGGTGCGCCGGACGAGATGCGAGCCCGGATGACCCACGCCATCGAGAGCGGCTGGGACCCCGCCGCCTTCGCGCCGGTCGCCTCGGCGGAGGACGTCACCGCCGGAAGCCTGCCCCTGAAGGTGTTCCGGCCGAAGGCCGACGGGCCCGTCCCGACGGTGCTGTACTTCCACCCGGGCGGCTTCACCATGGGCAGCGCCCACCTCACCCAGGACGTCGCCCGGCGGCTGTGCCACGAGCTGTCCGCCGTCGTGGTGTCGGTGGACCACCGGCTCGCCCCCGAGCACCCGTTCCCGGCCGCCGTCGAGGACGGCACGGCAGCCCTCGACTGGGTGCGGAGCGAGATCGGCCGCCTCGGCGACGACCCGGGCCGGATCGGCCTGGCCGGGGAGAGCTCCGGCGCCAACCTGGCCGCCGTCACGGCACTGCTCGCCGCCCGCGGCGGCGACCCGGTGCGGGCCCTGCTGCTCGCCTCGCCCGTCACGGACTTCACCGTGTCGTACCCCTCGATGGCCGAGAACGCCACGGGCTACTTCTTCCAGGCCGCCGACCGCGACGTGGTCGGCGACCTGTACTTCGGCGGCGACCCCGAGACGGCGCGGGACCCTCGGGTGTCTCCCGCGCTCGCCGGCGACCTCGGCGCGCTGCCCCCCACCGTGGTGGCCGTCGCCGGTTTCGACCCGCTCCGCGATGACGGCGTCGTCTTCGCGGCCCGGCTGCTCCAGGCCGGCGTGCCCACCACGCTGCGGGTCTACGCCGATCTCATCCACCCCTTCTTCGGAATGCCCGCCGTCTCGCCCGGCGCCGACCGGGCCGTCACCGAGCTGACCGCGCTGTTCGCGGCGGCACTTGGCTGACAGGAGGTACCACGTTGTCCAGCAAGACCTGGCGGCGCAGCCCGCTCGCCCTGCTCTGCGCGGGGATCCTCACCCTCGGCGCCTGCTCGCCCGGCACGACCGCCACCACGAACACCGGCACGAACACCGGCACGACGGACGGCGGGAGCAAGGCCCTCGACGAACTCATCAAGGGAACCTCCTACGGAACTCCGCCGACCTCCGCTCCCGCCGCCCCCAAGGGCAAGAAGGTGTGGATCGTCTCCTGCGGCCAGAGCGCGATCGGCTGCCAGACCGGCGCCGAGGCGGCCAAGGAGGCGGCCGAGGCCGTCGGCTGGCAGGCCCAGATCTGCGACGGCAAGCTGAACGCCGGAGGCGCCTTCGCCCAGTGCGTACGCCAGGGCGTCGCCGCCCGCCAGGACGCGATCATCACAGAGGCCATCGGCTGCTCCGACGTCCAGCAGCCGCTCAGCGAGGCCAAGGCCGCCGGCGTGCTCACCGTCGACTTCTGGGGCTTCGACTGCGACACCGGCGCGGGCGGGGAGAAGCTGTTCACCGCCTCGGTCGTTCCATCGGAGGATCACCCCACCAACACCGCCTACCAGGAGGCCATCGGCCGGGCGCGGGCCGAGTGGATCGCGGCGCGGTCGGGCGGCAAGGCGTCGATCGTGGAGCTGGTCTTCCGTGGCACGACCATCGGCGAGACGCTGCACCGGGGGTTCACCGACGGCATCGCCGGGTGCTCCGGCTGCCGCGTCCACACCGTGGACGTGACGCACAACACGTTCGGCGACGTGCGCCAGATCATCGAGTCGGCGCTGCTCAAACACCCCGACGCCACCTGGGTGTCGGTCCCGCTGGACTCGCTGGTACTGGCCGGGGCCGCGCAGGCCGTCGCCGGATCGCCCCGCGAGGACGAGCTGCGCCTGATCGGCGGCGAGGGCCTGCCGCCCAACCTCGACCTCGTGCGCGGCGACCGGGGCCAGCACGCCGCGGTCGGCCAGCCCATCGACTGGTACGGCTGGGCCGCCGTGGACACCCTGATCAGGGCCTTCGCCGGGGAGAAGCCCGCCCCCGCCGGGCTCGGCTTCCAGATCATCGACGCCAAGGCCAACCTGCCCGGGTCGGGCGCCTACGCCACACCCGTGGACTTCCGCTCCGCGTACCGCAAGGCGTGGGGGCGATGACCGCCTCTGACCCGCACGACGTCGTCCTCCGGGTCGAGGACGTGCGGAAGTCCTACGGCGATGTCCCGGTGCTCAAGGGCGTCTCGATGACCCTGCGCTCCGGCCGGATCCACGCCCTCGCCGGGGGCAACGGGTCGGGCAAGTCCACCTTCATCAAGGTGCTGGCCGGTATCGAGCCCGCGAACTCGGGCGTCCTGCGCGGGCCGGGCCGTCCCGACACCGGCCTCGCGGGTTTCACGGCGGCGGCGGCCGAGCGCGCCGGGCTGCGATTCGTGCATCAGGACCTCGGCCTGCTCCTCGACATGACCGTGGCGGAGAACTTCGCCCTGTCCCTCGGATACCCGGCCAGGTTCGGGGCCGTGTCGTGGTCGCGGCTGCGCCGGGACACGGCCGCCAGGCTGGAGCGGTTCGGCCTCCCGATCGCCCCGGAGGCGAAGGTGGGCGGCCTGCGCCCGGCGGACCGCACCATGGTGGCCATCGCCCGCGCGCTCGCCGACGACGAACCGGACCAGGTCCTGGTGCTCGACGAGCCGACCGCAAGCCTGCCCCACCACGAGGTGGACGTCCTGCTTGAGGCGCTGGCCCGGCGGGCCGACGCCGGGCAGGCCATCCTCTACGTCAGCCACCGGTCGGCCGAGGTGCTGTCGCTGGCCCACGAGGTGACGGCGTTGCGGGACGGCGTGGTCGCCGCCTGCCGTCCCACGGCGGACCTCGACGGGCTCGGCCTGGCCGAGCTGATCGCGGGCCGGCCCGTGGAGGCCCTCTATCCGGAGCGCGCCACGGCCGGGCCCGCCACGCCGCAGGAACCACCGGTGGTCCAGGTCCGGGGCCTTTGTGCCGGACCGCTGCGCGAGGTCGGCCTGGAGGCGCACGCCGGGGAGATCCTGGGCGTGGCCGGGCTGCTCGGCTCGGGGCGCTCGACCCTGCTGCGCAGCCTGTTCGGCGCGGTCAGGCCGCGATCCGGCTCGATCTCGATCGGCGGACGGCCGCTGCCGCCGTCCGTGCCCGCCGCCATGCGGGCCGGGGTCGCGCTGGTCCCCGAGGACCGCCACGGCGACGCGTTGTTCGGCGACTTCTCGATCGCGCGCAACACCACGATCGCCACCCTGGAGCGGCATGTGCGCTGGTCGTGGCTGCGGCCCTCCAGCGAGCGGGCCGCGACCCGGACCGCGATCGACGACTTCAGGATCAAGGCGTCGGCCCCCGGCCAGACGATCACCCGGCTGTCGGGCGGCAACCAGCAGAAGGTCGTGGTCGCCCGCTGGCTGCAACGCGCGCCCCGCGTCCTGCTGCTCGACGAGCCCACCCAGGGGGTGGACGTGCTGGCCAGGGCCGACATCTACCGGCGGCTGCGGACGGTCGCCGCGCGGGGCGCCGCCGTCGTGGTCGCCTCCTCCGACGTCGAGGAACTGGCCCACCTCTGCGACCGGGTCGTGGTGCTGCGCGCCGGTCGCGTGACCGCGCGGCTGTCCGGCCCCGAGGTCACCGTCACCTCCATCGTCCGGCACTCCTACACCGACCGGGAGGCGTCATGAGCGCCACCGCCGTGCCGGGCACGGCGCCCGGGCCTGCGCGGTCCGCCGCGCTGCGGCGGCTCGGCGAGCGCTACGGCCTGGTCCTGCTGCTCGGCGCGGTGTTCGTCTTCTTCAGCGTGCTGCCCGCCAGCTCGGCGGCCTTCCCCACGCCGGCGAACCTGCAGGCGGTGCTGGGCAACATCGCCGTGGTGTCGGTGCTCGGCATCGCGGCGATCTTCCCGCTGGTCGCCGGGCACTTCGACTTCTCCGTAGCGGCGACCTCGCTGGTGTCGTCGATCACCTGCGCGGCGCTGCTGTCCGACTTCCGGGCCCCGCTCGCGGTGGGCGTGGCCGGCGGCCTGCTGGCCGGGCTCGCCGTCGGGCTGGTCAACGCGACCCTGGTGGCGGTGCTCCGGCTCAACGCGTTCATCGTCACGATCGGCACCGCCACGCTTCTGCCCGGCGTCGTGCAGTGGTACACAGGCGGGGTGGGCATCACCCGCGACATCGCACAGCCGCTGCGCGATCTCGGATCGGGGGTCTGGCTCGGGCTGCCCCAGGTGATCTGGCCGGTGGCGGCCGTCATCGCGGCCTGCTGGTTCGTGCTCGGCCGCACCGCCGCCGGACGCCGGTTGCAGGCCGTCGGCGGCAACCCGGCCGCCGCCCGCCTGGTCGGCATCTCGGTCACCCGGATGTCGTTCCTGGCCTTCGTGATCTCCGGCGGGCTCGCCGGGATCGCCGGCGTGCTGCTCACCGCGCGCAACGGCGGTGGCCTGGTGAACAGCGGGGTGGACCTGCTGTTCCCGGCGCTGGCCGCGGTCTTCCTCGGCGGCACCGCGATCGACCCCGGCCGCTACAACGTGCTCGGCACCGTGGTCGGCGCGCTGTTCGTCGCGGTGTCGGTGAGCGGGCTCACCCTGGCGGGCGCCGCCGACTGGGTGCCCGACGTGTTCAACGGCGCGGCCCTCGTCGTCGCGGTGGCGATCTCCACCTTGCTGGCCAGGCGACGCGGGCGAACCGGAAAGGCAAGGGACTAATGACGGACGGCTCTGTTCACGAAGGCGGCTCTGTTCACGAAGGCGGCTTCGTCTACGAGGCCCTGCCGATGCGGGTCGTGTTCGGCCGGGGAAGCCTGGCGCGGCTCCCCGAGGAGGCCGAACGGACCGGGGCGCGGCGAATACTGGTGCTGTCCACCCCGCAGCAGCGGGACCTCGCCGCGCGGGTGGCCGGCCTGCTCGGCCCGCGCGCCGTGGGCGTGTTCGACCAGGCGAGGATGCACGTGCCGGTCGAGACCGTGGCCGCCGCCGAGGCCGTCGCGGACGGCCTGGCCGCCGACGGCTGCGTCGCCGCGGGCGGCGGCTCCACGATCGGCCTGAGCAAGGCGCTCGCGCTGCGGCGGGGCCTGCCCGTGGTGGCGGTGCCCACGACCTACGCGGGTTCGGAGATGACCCCCATCTGGGGCCTCACCGAGAACGGCCGCAAGACGACCGGACGCGACCCGGTCGTGCTGCCGCGCGGCGTCGTCTACGACCCCGACCTGACCATGACGCTCCCCGCCGCCGTCTCGGTGACCAGCGGGGTCAACGCGATCGCGCACGCCGTCGAGGCCCTGTACGCGCCGGACGGCTCGCCGGTGGTGGCGGCGATGGCCGAACAGGGGGTCCGCGACCTCGCCGCCGCGCTGCCGTCGCTCGCCGCCGACACGGGCGACACGAGCGACACGGGCGACACGGCAGGACGGGAGGCGGCGCTGCGCGGGGCCTGGCTGTGCGGCGCCTGCCTGGGCGCCACCACGATGAGCCTGCACCACAAGCTGTGTCACGTGCTGGGCGGCATGCTGAACCTGCCGCACGCCGAGACGCACGCCGTCATGCTGCCGCACGTCGCCGCCTACAACCTGCCCGCCGCCCCGGGCGCCGATGCCGCGCTGCGCAGGGCGCTCGGCGCGTACGACGCCGCCGCCGCGCTCGCGGCCCTGGCGACCGGGCCGGGCGTTCCCGGCGGTCTCAGGGAACTGGGGGTCGCCGAGGCCGACCTCGACCGGGTGGCCGACGAGGTGCTGGCCGCCCCCTACGCCAACCCACGACCCGTGAACCGGCCGGAGCTGGCCGCGCTCCTGCGCGCCGCCTGGACCGGATCCACCCCGGGAGGAACATCGTGACCACCCCATCAGACGAACGGGAACGCCGCGAGGCCGTCCTGCTGGACCGGGTGCTGCGGTCGTTCGACGACTGCGCCGACCCCCGGCTCCGGGAGGTGATGCTCTCGCTGGTCCGTCACCTGCACGGCTTCCTGCGCGAGGTGCGGCTCACCGAGAAGGAATGGGCCGCCGGGATCGCCTTCCTCACCGCGGCCGGTGACATCACCGGCCCCAAGCGGCAGGAGTTCATCCTGCTCTCCGACGTGCTCGGCGCCTCGATGCAGACCATCACCATCAACGACGAGGCCCACGGCGACGCGACCGAGGCCACCGTCTTCGGGCCGTTCTTCGTCGAGGACAGCCCGCGGGTGCCGATCGGCGGCGACATCGCCTTCGGCGCCCCCGGTGAGCCCTGCCTGGTCGAGGGGACGGTCACCGACACGGCGGGCCGTCCGGTGCCGGGGGCCAGGATCGAGGTCTGGGAGGCCGACGAGGACGGCCGGTACGACGTGCAGTACGACGACGACCGCACCGCCGGACGCGCCCACCTGATCAGCGGCGACGACGGCCGCTACGCGTTCTGGGGGATCACCCCGACGCCTTACCCGATCCCGCACGACGGCCCGGTCGGCGAACTGCTCGCCGCCACCGGACGCTCCCCGATGCGCGCCTCCCACCTGCACTTCATGGTCACCGCCGCCGGGTGCCGCCGGCTGGTGACGCACATCTTCGTCCGGGGCGACGAACTGCTCGACCGCGACAGCGTCTTCGGCGTCAAGGACTCCCTGGTCAAGGACTTCGAGCGCCACCCGGCCGGTACGCCCGCACCGGACGGCCGGGCCGTCGGCGGCACCTGGTCCCAGGCGCGGTTCGACATCGTGCTCACCCCGGAGGGGAAATGAGCGGGCTTACGCGCCACGGGAGATGCCGCGGCCGGCCATCAGGACGGCGGGCACCAGCCGGTGGATCGCCGGATCCGGCCCGACCACGGAAAGCCCGGCGATCACCCGCCCCTTGGCGTCGGTGATCGGCGCCGCCACCGAGTAGGCGCCCGCGCTCATCTCCTCACGCACCACGGCGACGCCCGTCCGGCGGCATTCGGCCAGTGCCACCCGCAGCGCCGCCGGGTCGGTGACGGTCGCCGTGGTGAAGCGGGCCAGGCCGTCCCCGGTCACCTCGGCGAACAGGCCGTCGTCGGCGTGCGCGAGCAGCACCTTGCCCACGGCCGATGCGTGCAGCGGCAGGCGCCCGCCCACCTGGGAGACGACGGGCACCGCCCCGGCCGCCGAGATGCGCTCGACGACGAGGGCCGCGCCGCCGTCCAGGACGGCGAGCTGCACGTGCTGCCGAGTGGCGGCGTGCAGGTCCTCCATGAACGGCATCGCCCGGACCCGCAGCGGCAGCCCGCGCGGGTTGAGCGTGCCCAGCTCCCACAGCCGGAGCCCGACCACGTACGCGCCGCTCGGGACGCGTTCCAGCGCGCCCCAGCCGACCAGTTCGCGGACCAGCCGATGCGCGGTGGCGTGGCGAAGGCCCGTGATCCGGCAGATCTGGGCCAGCGTCAGCTCCGGCCGTGCCGGGGTGAAGGCTCCCAGGACGGCGAGGACCCGAGAGGTGACCGTACGGCCACGATCGGTGCTGTTGGCCATGTCGATCACCTGCTTCGTCCCGGCGGCGCCGGTGTCATTCTGCGGTTCGCCCGGCGGCCCGGACCAGGAAGGAGTCCGTTCAGCGGACAACGTGCTGCGGTGCGGCGCACCCGCCACGGATCGTAGGGGCAAGCCCGCCGGCCGAGTCTACGGCCAGGTGGCCGGCACTTCCGCCGCCTCCCTCACGGGATCTTCGCGCTCGCACACCGGAACGCCCGCGCCACTCGCGCCGTCCGCATCCCGCTTCCCCCCTCAGAAGGAGTTCACGAATGGGCATCAGCGACCGGCCGTCCCCCCGGATCGCCGTCGTCGGCGGGGGGATCGGCGGCCTGGCGACAGCGGCGTTCCTGCACCGTGCCGGACTCGACGTGACCGTGTACGAGCAGGCCAGGGAACTGACCGAGGTCGGAGCGGGGCTCGTGGTGTCCCCCAACGCGGTACGGCTGCTGCGCCGGCTCGGCCAGTTCGAACGGCTGAGCGCACGCGCGGTCGCGCTGGAAATCGGCTGGGAGTTCCGGCGCTGGGCCGACGGCCGGGTGCTGTTCTCCCAGCGGCTCGGCGACGAATGTGAGCGCCGCTACGGCGAGCAGTGCTATGTCGCCCACCGCGCCGACCTTCTCGACGTGGTCCGGGCCGCGTTCCCCGCGTCGGCGCTCCGGCTGAACAGCCGCGTCGCCCAGGTGAAGCGGCGTGCCGACGACGTCGAGATCACCTTCGCCGACGGGGCGCGGGTGAACGCGGACGTCGTCATCGGTGCCGATGGCGTGCACACCACCGTCGGGCGGTTCGTGGCCCGCACCGGCGCGCCGAGGTTCTCCGGGATGTGCGCCTACCGCTGTCTGGTGCCCGCGCACCGCGCGCCGTCGTTCGCGCTGCGCCCGGTGCAGACGCTCTGGCTGGGCCCCGGCCGGCACCTGGTGCACTACCCGATCTCCGGGGGCGCGCAGGTCAACATCGTCGCCTTCGGACCGGCGCACGACTGGACGACCGAGTCCTGGTCGGCCGAAGGCCGGGCCGAGGACCTTCGGGCGGAGTTCGCCGGCTGGGCGCCGGAGCTGACCGCGCTGCTCGCGGCGGCCGACCGTACCGGCCAGTGGGCGCTCCTGGATCGCGACCCGCTGCCCCGCTGGACCAACGGCCCGATCGCGCTGGTCGGCGACGCGGCGCACCCGATGTTCCCGTTCTACGCCCAAGGGGCCGCGCAGGCCATCGAGGACGCGGCGGTGCTCGCCCGCTGCCTCGCCGACCAGCCCACCGACCCGTCGGCCGCGCTCGAACGCTACGAGCGAATCCGCCGCCCTCGTGCCACCCGGGTCCAGCAGGCGAGCCGGGACCGGGCCGAGACCAACCACCTGCCCGACGGCCCTGCACAACAGGTCCGGGACGAGTCGTTCGCAAAAGAGGACCCGTTGACGCACAACGGATGGATCTACGGCCACGACCCGGAGCTCGGGCTCACCACGAACGACCTCGAACTGAAGGGCTCGAAGAAATGACCGATCACATCTCTGGCCGTGCACGGCGGGCGACGGCGGCAGCGGCGGGGGCCGTGCTGCTCCTGGGGCTCACCGGCTGCTCCGGCCAGGCGTCCGAGCAGGGCGCGAAGGTGAGCGAAAGCCCGGCGCCGACGGCCGGCGGCACGTCCGGGCTGCCGGACCTGGGCGTTGCGCAGAGCACCTTGAGCACCTACGTCGGCGGCACCGCGAAGGCCGCCGACACCAGCAAGCCTCCGGTGCACCTCGGCTTCATCACCCAGCAGGGCGGCATCCCCAGCTTCCCCGAGGCGCTGGTCGCGGCGGAGGCGGGCGTCAAGTTCGTCAACGAGAAGCTGGGCGGCATCGACGGCCGTCCGCTCGAACTGGTGCCCTGCGTGGTCGTCTCCGCGCAGGAGGAGGCGCTGAACTGCGCGCAGAAGATGGCGGGCGACGACCGTGTGAAGGTCGTCCAGCTCAGCCTGCTGACGGTCGGCACCGCGTCCGTCTACGACACCCTGCGCGGACGCAAGGCGGTCGTCGGGCAGACCCCGGCCTCCCCCACCGACGTCGCCGCGAAGGACGTCTACCAGCCGTGGCCCGGCTCCTACGGGATCCAGGGCGGCATCGCCAAGTACGTCGCCGACGTGCTGAAGGCCGAGCGCGTCGCCGTGGTCTACGACGGCGACGACCCCGGCTCGTCGTTCGGCGCCAAGTCGGTCGCCACCGCGTTCAAGCACCTCGGCGTCACGTTCAAGCAGGTCGCCACCCAGACCGGTTCCGCCGACGTCGCCTCCGCGCTGGTCTCGGCGGGCGCGCTGGACGCCGACGCGGTGGTGCGCATCGCGAGCACGCCGAGCTGCGTGCCTACCGCGCGTGCCGTCCAGCAGCTCGGCGTCAAGGCGCCGGTCATCGCGCTCGACTTCTGCACCGACGACTCGGTGCGCAAGGCCAACGGCGGCGACCTGCCGAAGTGGACGTACGTCGGCCAGTCCCGCAACGTGCTGTCCCCCGGGACGGACCAGCAGGCCGCGATCTACCGCAGCGTCATGCAGACCTATGCCCCGAACGCCAAGGCCGGCGGGCTCGCCCCCTACGCCTGGAATTCGATCATCCTGAATGCCAAGATGCTGAACCGGCTGGGCGCCGAGCCCGAGCCCACCAAGGTCGCCGAGTGGTGGCGGGGCTTCACCGGCCCGCTGTTCCTCGGGCCGGAGCGCATCGACTGCGGCTTCCTCGCGGACAAGGGCCTGCCGTCGCTCTGCTCGACCACCGTCTTCCTGGCCGAATACCAGGGCGGCGACCGCTGGAAGCCGTCCGTCGAGGTGAACGCCGAGAGCATCGGTATCGCGCAGTGAACCATCCGCACACGTATCGGCTCGGGGCGCGATGATGGGCCTCGAGCAGATCCTCGCCTTCATGCTGCTGGGGCTCGGGTACGGCGCGCTGATCGCCGGGCTCGCCACCGGCATGGTGGTGACCTTCCGTTCCTCGGGCGTCATCAACATCGCCGCCGGAGCCACCGCCGCCTACTCCGCCTACACCTACTCCGAGCTGCGCACGACCGGCGTCCTGGCGCTGCCGATCCCGATTCCCCTGACGGCCGACCGGCAGCCGCTCGACACCCTGCCCGCGCTGCTGGTCGGCCTGGTCCTGGCGGCGGTCCTCGGCCTGGCCCAGTACCTGCTGGTCTACCGGCCGCTGGCCTCGGCGGGCCCGCTCGCCAAGATCGTCGCCTCATCGGGGGTGCTGCTGACGGTGCAGGCGGTGATCGTCCTGCGCTGGGGGGCCGACCCGGTCGCCGCCCCCGCCGTCCTGCCGCAGGAATCGGTCGCGCTGCTCGGTGTGACGATCCCGGCGGACCGGCTGCTCCTGGCCGGTCTGGTGATCGCGGTGACGGCCCTGTTGTGGGCCCTCTACCGGCACACCCGGTTCGGAATCGCCACCCGCGCGGCGGCCGACAACATGAAGGGGTCGGTGCTCCTCGGCCTGTCCACCACGCGCCTGGAGGCCGCCAACTGGGTGATCGCCGGGGTGCTCGGCGGACTGTTCGGCATGCTCGCCGCGCCCACCACGCAACTCCAGCCGGTGGCCTTCACCCTGCTGGTCGTGCCGGTGCTGACGGCCGCCCTGCTCGGCGGCTTCTCCTCGCTCGGCGTCACCGTCGCCACGGCGTTCGGGCTCGGCATGGTGAACTCGCTGATCGCCCTCTTCCAGGGGCAGCCGTGGTTTCCCCAGGCCGAGGGCGGACCGCTGCCCGGCTTGACCGAGCTGGTGCCGTTCCTGGTGCTGGCCGTGGTCCTCTACCTGCGCGGGCGCACGCTGCCCGACCGGCTGACCGCACTCGCGCCGTCGATGCCGCGCGCGCCACGGCCCCGGCATGCCGGGCCCGCCGCCGTCATCGGGACCGTGGTCGTGGTCGCGGCGCTGGCCGGGCTGCCCTTCGACTGGCGACAGGCGCTGATCAATTCCATGCTCGGCGCGCTGCTGTGCCTGTCGGTCGTCGTCACGACCGGTTTCGTGGGCCAGATCTCCTTCGCCCAGATGGCCGTGGCCGGGGCCGCCGGGTACATCACCGCCGCCGCCGGCACCGACGCGGGGCTGCCGTTCCCGTTGCCGCCGATCGCCGGGATCGCGGCGGCCGTGATCACCAGCCTGGTGTTCTCGGTGCCCGCCCGCCGGGTACGCGGCCTCCAACTCGCGGTGCTCACCCTGGCCGGAGGCGTGGCCGCCCAGCGCTTCTGGTTCGGCAACCCGCAGTGGGGCAGCGGGCTGCGGCCCGCGAACGTCGAGCCGATCGCGGTGTTCGGCATGGAGATCTCGCCGTCCCGCTCGTTCTGGGGGATGGAGCCGCCCACCAGCGGGTTCGGCCTCGTCGTCTTCGCCGTCCTGCTGCTGTGCGCGCTGCTCGTGGTGTGGATCCGGCGCTCTGCGCTCGGCGCGCGGATGCTCGCCGTACGCTCCAGCGAGGCCGCCGCCGCGGCGGCGGGCGTCAACGTCGGGGGTGTCAAGACCGCCGCGTTCGCGATCGGCGGCCTCCTCGCGGGCGCCGCCGGCGTCCTGTACGGCTACAACTTCGCCGGGGTGAGCGCGGACCGCTTCGGGCCGCTGACCTCCATCGCGTTCTTCGGTGTCGCCGTGCTCGGCGGGGTCGGGACGGTCAGCGGCGCGCTCGTCGGCGGCCTGCTGGTCGCCCAGGGACTGCTGTTCCACGCCGTGACCACCTGGTTCGGGATCGCCCCCGACTACCAGCCGTTGTTCGCCGGGCTCGCGGTGATCCTGACCGTGATCGGATCGCCGAACGGCGTCGCCGTCAGCCTCGCCGACGCCGCACGCACGCTGCGCGGCGCGACCCGGCGACGAAGAACGCCGCGCCGCGCGGCGGCGATGGGAGAGTCGTGATGTCCGCGATACCGCTGCTGCGCGCCGAGGCGGTGTGCGTCCACTACGGCGGCGTCCGCGCCCTGGACCAGGTCGGCGCCGAGATCCGGCCGGGCGAACTGGTCGGCGTGATCGGGCCGAATGGTGCGGGCAAGAGCACACTGCTCGACGCGATCACCGGTTTCGCCCGGATCACCGGTGGCGTGCTCACGTTGGACGGATACGACCTCCGGCACCGGCGGCCGTCGGAGCGGGCGCGCATGGGCGTCGCCAGGACGTGGCAGACACTCCAGCTCTTCGAGGACCTGACCGTCGCCGAGAACGTGCTGCTCGCCGTCCGGGGCCGGGACGGTGAGCCCGCGGACGTCCTGGCACGGCTGGGCATCGAAGGGCTGGCCGGCCGGATGCCGGGCGAACTGTCCCACGGCCAGCGGGTCCTGGTCGGCGTCGCCCGCGCGCTGGCCGGTGCGCCCAAGCTGCTGCTGATGGACGAACCCGCCGCCGGGCTCGACGCCCGCGAACGCGCCCTGCTGGGCGCGATCCTGCGGGACGTCGTCGCCTCTGGCACGTCGGTCGTCCTCGTCGATCACGACATGCCGCTCGTGCTGGGCGTCTGCGACCGGGTGTACGTGCTCGACCTGGGCACGGTCATCGCCTGTGGCACCCCCCGCGAAGTGCGCAACGACCCCCGGGTCATCGCGGCCTACCTGGGCACCGAGGAGGAGTCACCGTGAGCCTGCTCGAAGTCTCCGGTCTCAGCGCCGGATACACGGCCGTCCCCGTCGTCCGCGATGTCGGACTGAGGGTGGATCGAGGGGAACTGGTCGCCCTGCTCGGCGCCAACGGCGCCGGGAAGACCACGACCCTGCTGGCGATCTCCGGCCTGGTCGGCACGTACGCGGGCGAGATCCGGCTGGACGGCCGGTCGATCACCGGGCTGCCGCCCACACGCCGCGCACGGGCCGGCATCCAGCACGTCCCCGAGGACCGGTCGCTGTTCCCGTCCCTGACCGTGGACGAGACCCTCCGGCTCGCCTGCCGTACCCGCGATTCGGCGGAGACGGTGCTGGAGTACTTCCCGGCGCTGCGGGAACTGGGCGGCCGTAAGGTCGCCGCACTGTCCGGCGGGGAAGCGCAGATGCTCGCGCTCGCCCGGGCCCTGTGCCGCGATCCCGCCCTGCTGATCGTGGACGAGATGAGCCTCGGGCTCGCGCCCCTCATCGTCAACGCGTTCTTCCCGGTGCTCCGCCGCATCGCGACCGAGCGGGAATGCGGAGTCCTCATCGTCGAACAACACGTGCACGTGGCGTTGCGGTGGGTCGACCGTGTCCACGTCATGGCAGGTGGGACGGTGGTCGCGGCGGGCACCACGACGGAGATGCGCTCAAGGATCGACGACTTGGCCGGGGCCTACCTCGGCGACCAAGAACATTCGCAAGGGAGACAACGATGAAGGTGTTCGACGTACGGGACATCACCGAAGGTGTCGATGCCGCGCTCGCGGTCGTCGAGAACCCCGCGCACCGGCACATGCTGAAGAACTACCGCAGGCACGCGCTGCTGGAGGTGTCCGGCCACTGGGAGGACATCCTCATTCCCGCCATGACGGCGGACCACCCGGTCTACCGCATCACCGAACGGGGCCGGACCCTGGTGCTGGACGGCATGGCCGAGGTCCGCGCCTTCTACTCGGGCATCGTCTCCGAGGGCGCCAACGTGTTCGGCGCGCTGGAGGAGAACGTGGCCGTCTCCGACCACGGCATCTTCATCGAGGCCGTGTTCGCCCAGGTGGTACGCGGCACCGACCCGGCACTCGCCGGAGAGGACGTCGAGCCCGGGGGTGTCTACCAGGTCTCGCACAACTTCGCGGCGTGCTGGCCGTACCGCGAGGGGCGGCTCGCGGGCGAGTACATCTACGACGACAGCGGGAGCTGGCGGGTGGACGAGGTGGATCCGGCGGCCCTGATCTCCCCGGCGGAGGCGCGAGCACTGCTGGCGCCGAGCCTCGCCCGGAGCCCGCTCTCGGAGATCGAGAAAGGTCTGGCGCTGTTCACCCGATGAACGACGACCTACGACATGGGGATATATGGATGTTCACGCCCATTTCTCCCTGCCGAGCACGAAAGACGAACGCACCCGCGCGTGGCAGGCCATGCTCGGCAGAGGGATCTACTTCCCCGAACCCTACGAATGGTCCCTGGAACGGACGCTCGCCTACATGGACTCGTCCGGAACGGCCATGCAGTTGCTGAGCAACGTCCCCGGCACGGTGCCCGCCGTCCGCGCCTCCAACGACTACGGGGCACGCCTCGTGGCCGGCCACCCGTCGAGGTTCGGCCTCCTCGCCGCGCTTCCCACCGACGACCCGCCGGCCGCGCTGGAGGAGGCGAAGCGGGCACGCGCACACCTGGACCCCGACGGGTTCGCGGTCACCGCCCATCGAGGCGGCGTGCACCTGGGAGACGAATCGCTCGACCCGCTGTGGGCGCTGCTCGACGACTGGGGGGCCGTGGTCTTCGTTCACCCGGACGCCCGCCGTCCGGCCGTCCTGGGCCACCCGGCGCCGCTGTACGAAGTGGCCTTCGAAACCGCCAGGACCGTCTTCGACATGCTGTTCCGCAGGACGTTCACCCGGTACCCGGACATCACCTTCATCATCGCGCACTGTGGAGGCGCCTTCCCGGCCCTGACCGGACGCCTCCGCCTGCTCGGCGGCGAAGCATGGGTACCACACGGCATCTCACCGATCGAGATCGACGAGCAGGTCGCCCGGCTGTACGTGGACACGGCCGCGACCGCCACAGCGGAATCCCTGCTCCCGGCCCTCGCCACCGTCGGCCCCGACCACATCGTCTACGGCAGCGACTGGGGCGCCCCCTGCACCACCGAGGCCTCCGCCACCGCCAACCTCCACGCGCTGACCCACTCCACCGCCCTCTCCCCCGCCCAATCCACCTCCATCCTCCACCGCGCCGCCGCCCTCTTCCCCAAAGCCACCCAACGCCTCACCCCCACCCCATAACCCTCATCCCCCGCGATCGGGCGCGCCCCCACCCATCTCCCCGTCCCTGACGGAGGGTGCGCACGAACGCCCTCCCACCCACTCGCCCCGTCGCCCTGCACGTACACACCACCGCACCCCCCGCCCGCGGGACGGCCGGAAGGAAGGACGACGGCGTGCGGCTCATCCTGCTCGGAGAGGCGCTGGCCGACGGCCTCTCCCAGCCGCACGGCAGTGGCCCTGACCAGCGCCGACTCCAACTCGCCGTAGAGATCGGCGGCCCTCTGGCCGATGTCGTCGAGGAGGTCTCGGCCGACGATGACAGGTACGCTCACAGGCGTCCTGTCGTACGATTTCCGGCATGCCGATCATGAGGGTCATCGCCGTTTTCGTCGCCGCCCAGATGGTCGTCGTCGGCATGGTGGTCGCGCTGCTCGCGCTGGCGAAGCATTACGGAGAGAGTCCGTATGTAGTCGGGCCGTATAAGACCGCGGGCTATGTCGCGCTGGCTCTGAGTTTCGTTCTCGATGGTGTCCTGGCGGTCTGGATGATCCACCGGCAGCGCAGGCGCTCGCAAGCGTCCGCCAACGGGTGAACTCCGCGCGCGACAGGGCGCGTCAGGCTGTGGGGTCGTGCTGTCCTGCCTGTTCGAGGCACTGGGCGGGTCACGCTCAGGGATGTCGCAGTCTGGTCGGGGAATCCAGGCGGCCGAGGCGGCGCGAGCGCCGGGCGGAGCCCGGCCCGAGAAAGGGTCCGAGTGAAGCGAGGGCGATTGGGTGCGCGTCAGCGCGCTCCCTGGGAGTACAAGAGCGGGGCGGCAGGGGCTGGCGGATCCTCCGAATGGGGGATGGGGGGATCGTTCGTCTGCTGGTGAAGGGCGCACTGTCGCACGATTCGGGGGCCTTGCCCGGTCTCGCACACTCGGGGGAGACGTCGAGCCGAGGAGGGAACGTGGTAGTCGCCCTGGGGTTGCGGCCGGTTGGGGAGGGGGAGCGGCAGCTTGCGCCCGACCTGGCCAGAGGGGTCATGCTGGCGCTGATCGCCGTGGCCAACTCCGCCATCTACCTGTACGGCCGGCCGTACGGCGTCCGGCAGCACATCATCGAGCACGGTCTCCTCGACCGGGTCACGGCCGCGCTGAACATGACGTTCGTCGACGGCCGGGCCTACCCGATGTTCGCCGCGCTGCTCGGCTACGGCGTGGCGCGGATCTGGGCGCGGCGGCGTGACGACGACGAGGGGCGGCGGGTGCTGCGGCGGCGGAGCGCGTGGCTGATCGCGTTCGGGGCGGTGCACGCCACGCTGCTGTTCTCCGGGGACGTGCTCGGCGTCTACGGGCTGCTCGGCCTCGTGCTGTGCCGGTTGCTACGGGTGCGCGACCGGACCCTGCTGATCATCGCCGGGGCCTGGCTGGTGCCCGTCGCCCTGGCGTCCACGCTGGCCTACAGCACGCCGTACGGCACGAACGAGCGGACGTACTTCTGGTCGTTCGCCGTCGAGGACCCGGTGACCGCGTTGCTGCTGCGGCCGATGGAGTGGCTGATGACGCCGGTCGGGATGCTGGGCGTGGGCAGTGCCGCGCTGGTCGGCATGTGGGCGGGACGGCGGGACCTGCCGGCCGTCCCGGATCGGCTGCTGCGGCGGGCCGCCCTGTGGGGTCCGCTCGTCGCCGTGCTCGGCGGGCTCCCGGTGGGGCTGAACGCGGGCGGGTTCGTCCACACGGACGCCGCCGCCGCGATGGCTGCGTTCAACGCCCTCCACATCGTGTCCGGCATCGCCGGTGGCCTCGGCTACGCGGCCCTGATCGCGCTGATCGCCCAGCGGATCGAAACACGGGCCGGGACGGCGCGGCGCGGCCCGCTGGTGACCGCGCTGGCGGCCTGCGGGCAGCGTTCGATGACGTGCTACCTCATGCAATCCGTGATCTTCGTGGCCCTGCTGGCCCCCTATACGCTGGGGCTCGGCGGCCGGCTGGGGTCCGCCGCCACGGTCGCGTTGGCGATCGGCACGTGGGGTGCGACAGTGGTCGCGGCGGAGTTCATGCGCAGGGGCGGTGTGCGTGGGCCTGCGGAGACGTTGCTGCGGCGCCTGACGTACCCCCGCCGTCGATAGCAAGGGGGAACGGCGTGGCGCGATACCAAGACGGCGAGCGGGCCTGGCGTCTCGTGCCGCTGTACCTGCTCGCGCCGGCGACGGTGATCGCGCTGGCCGACCCGTCCGTGCCGCTGCCCGATCGGGCCGTCACGCTCGGGGTGTCCGTGCTCGTCGCGCTGTGGCACTGGTGGATGATGCTGGCGCACCCCGACTGGCCGGAGCGGGCGCTGCTGCCGATGGCGGGCTACTTCGCCGGGCTGCTCGCGCTGACGTGGGTGCTGTCCTCGCGGCACCTGGCGTACGCGCTGCTGGTGTTCGCCTGCTTCCCGGCGGCGTTCGTGGCACTGCCGGGCCGTTACGCCTACGTGGGGGTGGCGGCCACGGCGCTCGTCGCGGTGGGCGGTCCGTACGCACTGCTCAACGCGGAGAGCCCGTGGCAGGGGGTTCAGGTGTTCGTCGGCGCGGTGGTGGCCGCGTTCGTCGGCTGGAGCATCAGGGTTCTGGAGGCCGAGGTCAAGCGACGGCAGGCGGCCAACCGGGCGCTGGAGGGCGCCAACGCCCGGCTGGCCCGGCTCGGGGAGGAGAACGCCGAGTTGCAGGGAAGGCTGCTGGCGGCGGCCCGCCGTACCGGGGTGGCCGGTGAGCGGGGCAGGCTGGCGCGGGAGATCCACGACACCATGGCCCAGGGGCTGGCGGGCATCGTCACGCAGTTGGAGGCGGCCGAGGAGGTCGCGAACGACGCCGACGCGGTACGGCGGCGCCTGGCCGTCGCCCGTGGCCTCGCCAGGGAGAGCCTGACGGAGGTCCGCAGGTCCCTGGACGGCCTGCGCCCGGGGCCGCTGGCGGAGACCCGCCTGCCGGAGGCGCTGTCGGAGTTGGTCTCCCGCTGGAGCGCCACGCACGAACTGCCCGCCACGCTAACCGTGACCGGCACCGCGCGGCTGCTGCATCCCGAGGTGGAGGTGACCTTGTACCGGGCTGTACAGGAGGCGCTGGCCAATGTGGCCAGGCACGCCGAAGCGGACAAGACCGGTGTCACCCTGTCTTACATGGAGGACGTGGTGGTGGCCGATATCCGGGACGACGGGAAGGGCTTCGACCCGGCCGAACTGGAAGGCGGGGGCTTCGGGCTCACGGCCATGCGGCAGCGGGTGGTGCGGCTCGCCGGGAACGCCGAGGTGGAGTCCGCGCCCGGTCAGGGCACGGCGGTCAGCGTGACGATCCCCGCGATCCCCGCGATCCCCGCCGACGCGGAACGGGAGGCGCCGTGAGCGCGCGGCCGGTACGGCTGGTCATCGTGGACGACCACCCCGTGGTCCGGGACGGCCTGCGCGGCATGTTCGTCGAACAGGCCGACCTGGAGGTCGTCGGCGAGGCCGAGGACGGCGAGCGCGGGCTGGCCATCGCCGTCCGGGAACGCCCCGACGTCGTGCTGACCGACCTGCGCATGCCGGGCCTGGGCGGCGCGCGGTTCATCGAGCTGCTGGCCGAACGGGTGCCCTCGGCCCGCGTCCTCGTGCTGACCACCTACGACGGCGACGACGACGTGCTCCCGGCGCTGACGGCGGGCGCGATCGGCTACCTGCTGAAGGACTCCCCGCGCGAGGAGGTCTTCCGCGCGATCCGCGCGGCGGCGGCGGGCGAGACGGTGCTGTCCCCGGCGGTGGCGGCCCGCGTCCTCGACCGCGTCCGCACCCCGGCCCCGGCCGGCCTGAGCGAACGCGAACGGACCGTCCTCGCCCTGGTCGCCCGTGGCTCCACCAACAAGGAGGCCGCCGCCGCCCTCTTCATCAGCGAGACCACGGTGAAGACCCACCTGGCCCACATCTACACGAAACTCGGCGTCTCCGACCGAGCCTCCGCCGTGGCCACCGCTTACGACCGCGGCCTGCTCCCCTGACGCTGACACCGTGCCACTAGCCGGGCCCTTCACTGGGCCCTTCACTGGGCCCTTCACCGGGCGCTGAGGCGGATCACCGGGTATTGGCGAGTGGATTTGGCCTGGTATTTGGCGATGCGGGGCTGGGCGGCCGCGATGACCTGCCAGGCCTGCTCGCGTTCGGAGCCGTCGAGGCGGTGCGGGGTGACCGGGAGGGTGCCCCGGCCGGCGACCTCGATCGTGACCTGGCCGGGGTTGGCCATCAGGTTGGCGTGCCAGTCGGGGTGCAGGCTTCCGCCGCCCGAGGCCACGATCAGCCAGGAGTCCTCGCCACCGGAGGCGGCGACGTCGGGGAAGAAGGCCACCGGGGTCTCGCGCGGCTGCCCGCTGAGGCGGCCCACCGTGTTGAGGATCAGGACGTCCATGCCCATGAACGTGGCCTTGCCCCGCCGGATCTTGCGGTTCATTCGGGCGTTCGCCCGATGCTGCGTCCACCGGGAGAACGCCCCGGGTGTGCCCTGCTTACGCTGCGGTTTCGTGTCCATGCCGGTCACACTAGGTGCGCTCCGGGCGCGGACGCTTCTCGAATCCTGACCGGTCTTCCGGAGCGCCGGCCGACGGCTGGGCGGCCCACTCGGCGTCGGTCATCCGGATCATGTGCAGCCCGATCACGCCCGCTCCCGCCAGGTAGAGCAGTCCTCCGGCCACCGTGCCGATCCAGAAGATCGGCACGGTGAAGATCCCGGCGATGACGGCGAACGGGGCCCACCACGGCGCGTGGCCGCCGTAGGCGAGGACCAGTCCGAGCACGAACAGCCCGGCGAGTCCGATGAAGCCGGGGAGCTGGAAGCCGAACATCGCCCCCGGATCGGCGAGGGCCTGATCAGCCAGCGCGTCGCCGGTGGCCGGGGGCAGCTCGCGCTCCAGCCGGGCGTAGAAGAAGTCGCCGAGCATGAGGGCGGAGAAGTTCACCACGCCGAGCAGCGCGACGGCGCCCGCGACGTTGCCGAGCAGCACGGCGCGCCGACGTACCAGATGGATCATGCCGAGCAGCCCCGGCACGAGCAGCACCCAGCTCCAGTGCAGGACGGTCGCGCTCACCGACACCTGCTCCAGGTACCGGCCGTAGAGGCCGACCGTGTCGGTGGGGCCGCCCAGTCGCAGCGCGGGATCGGCGGCGATCCCGGCGACGTACAGGACCGGCGCGGCGATGAGACACACCCCGGCTGCCAAGCGGCGGAAACGAACCGGATCTGACAACACCAGCATCCTGGCACCCTCCTTACGACGAACCATCGGAGAGGACGCTAAGGCGGGGCATACCCCCTGGTCGTCCGCCTGCCGGGCGACCGGGGCTCCGCCGTCCTGCGGGCCTGCGGACCCCGGCTGATTCGCTCGGGTTCGCTCGGGTTCGCTCAGGCGAGCGGGAACCTGGCGTGCACGCGGTACCCGCGACCGCCCGGCGACGGCCCCGCCGACAGCTCGCCGCCGTACAACGCCACCCGCTCGCGCATCCCGATCAGCCCGTGCCCACCCGTTCCGGCGGTCCCGCCGAGGCCGTCATCGATCACCTCCAGGATCAGCGCGCCTGGCGCGTGGGTGACGGTGACATCGATACGGCCCGCGCGGGCGTGTTTGAGCGCGTTGGTCAGCGCCTCCTGGACCACCCGGTACGCCGACAGGTCGAGCCCCGGCGGCAGCGGCCGGGGCCGTCCGCGCACCTCCGCGCCGACCGTCACGCCCGTGTCCTTGACCTGCGCGATCAGCGCGTCCAGGCCGTCGAGCCCCGCGGCCACCCGGATCGCCTCGACCAGATGCTCGGGCGGCGAGGTCTTCAGCAGGAATCCGTTGACGCCCGCGCGCAGGGCCTGGTCCAGGTTCTCGTCGCCGCCGAACGTGGTCAGCATCACGATCTTGGGCGGCTCGGGGTCGGCGAGCAGCGTGCGGGCGGCCTGCAGGCCGTCCATGACGGGCATCATGAGATCCAGCAGCAGCACGTCGGGGCGTTCGGCCCGGGTGACGGCGAGTGCCTGCCGTCCGTCGGCCGCCTCGCCGACCACCTCGATGCCGCCCGCGTTCTCCGCGACCAGCCGCAGGCCCGCCCGGATCATGACATGGTCGTCGGCGATGACCAGCCTGATCCTCATGGGTCTCATGGATTGTTCCGGGCTGGTGATCATAGGGCGTTTCGGGCTGGTTGCCATGGGGCGTTTCGGGCGTCCGCGAGCACGCCCCGACCATATCCGCCCTGCGTACACGCCCACCACGGCCGGGCAGCCGAGCCGTACGCGCCCGGTCTCCGCCATCGCGCGGAGCCGCCCTCCGCCGTACGGCGGAGCCTCGACGGCCTCGGCCGGCGGCATGGCGAATTCGCTCTCCTCCTGACCGGAGGGCGGCGCCGGCTGCACAAGAACCAGCCGGCGAAGCGGGCCCCGGCGCATCTGAACGGCCGAGGCCCGCCCCGGTGTTCATCAGTCGCCGTTCTCCCAGATGAAGCTCACGTGGACGGTCGGCGTGTAGGCCATGATCCCCCGGCTGTCGGTGACCAGGCACCGCCACTCGGAGCTCCATTCGCCGCTACGGCTGCGCGGCGGAATCGGCCGCGACCAGCCGGTACTGCTCCCGGTGGGGTTGGCCGCGCTGGTGATGTAGTCCCCGCTGATCTTCTGCCAGGCGTAGGAGTACGGCGGCACGCCACCGGTGACGCTCACCGCCACCGGCTGGCTCACGTACGGCGGATTCGAGAAGGCTCGAATGTAGTACCAGCTCGTGGAGCTCACGGTCGGCGGGTCCAGCGACACCGCCGTGCTTGCCGTACCGGCCTGTGCGCTGGGCGCGACGACGGCGCCCGCCGTCACCAGCAGCAGAGCGGCACCGACCAGGGCGCCGAGCGTTCGATGGATGCGCATGGGTTTCCTTTCGAGTCCAGTCGTGCACGTACGGTCGGAATTTCCTCCATAGGCGGACGGGTCGATCAGTCAGCGCATTGTCCATTCGTCGCCGGCGACCTCCCGGGACACGGCCAAAGATTGCCTCAGGTTCGGGATATGACCACGGAGACATCATCGAGTCATGTCAGACGCTCGGGGGGCGTTGCGACGCCGCACCGCCCCCCCAAGTGGTGCTCGCTACCTGTTGACGTGCTTGTACCGGCAGTCGGTCCGCTCCTTGAGCTGGACGGACTGCTCTTGGCGAGGCGAGACCGCTCAGCGGTGGGCGATGGCCTGCTTCAGCGTGGTGCCGCCGTGGACCTTGGCGGAGCCGTTGTGGACGCCGTGGGCGCAGTTGAACCAGGCGGCCAGCAGTTCACGGTCGAGCAGCGCCTTGGCCGCCTTGCTCGTGGCGGCGAGGATCTTGTACGCCTTGCCGAGCGAACGGGCGTCGTTGACCTCGGGGAAGACCTTGCTGCCGTTCTGCGCGATCGTCAGGTAGCACAGGAGGGTCCGATCGGACAGCTTGTCCACCATGCACTGCGCGGTCTTCACGTCCGCCGCACCGTCGCCGGACTGGCTGGTCGTGCCGGTGGGGCACAACGAGACGGCCTGGAGTTCCGGGTCGGAGTCGGTGGTGGAGAAGCACGCCTCGCCCACGATCCGCCCGGCGAAGAACGGGTGATCCCGGTCGACGCCGTTGTCGATGATCGCGATGGTGGAGCCCTGGCCGGTCCAGCCCGCCTGGTTGGCCTTGTCCGAACCGATCAGCTTGGTGCTGACGTCGAGCGCCGGCTTGCCGAGTTCGTCCTTGTAGACGGCCTTCACACGCTCGTCGGTCTTGAGCGCGGCCAGCGTGGCCTTGTCGACGGTGGCGACGATGCGAGCACAACGACGCTCGCCGATAGAGACCGTGGTCTCACTGATACTCCGAGGGGTGGCGACTACCTGAGTCCTGAAAAATCCTCATGTATGGAAATTCGAAGATCAGCGTAGCCAGTGGCCACTGAGGCTGACGAGAAAAGAGGTAGTGCCGTTGTCGGATCTTTCGGCCATCCCTTGGATCGCTCCACGACGCCACGGCCTGGGGCGGCCCCCACGAACCGCCGCCACGCCCCCGAGGATCGCCCGGCCGTCTGCCCATGGCCCTTCGCCCGCTCTTACCGTCGCCCGCCGAACTCCCAGTCGTGCACCTCGATGTCGGCGTACCGATCCACCGTCAGGACGGTCCGTGCGGCTTCCGGATCCGTCGCGCGGATCAGCAGCGCCGTCCCCAGCCAGCGTGTGCCGTCGTCCGAGAGCAGCGGGCCGTACGCGATCAGCCCGTCACGACCTTCATGACCTTCACGACCTTCATGACCTTCATGACCTTCATGACCGGGTGGCGGGACAAGGTCCACGGCCGGTCCGGACCCGAGCCCGAGCACCAGATACCGGTTCCCGCCTTCCCGCCCGCCGGGAAAGTCCCACATGGTGCGGCCGAGCACGTTGCGCCAGCGCCGCAACAGCACATCCCGGTAGATCCCGGCCTGGTAGTTGGGCTCGTCGAAGACGAACGCCCGAGCCGTGGCGAGATCAGGCAGGTCGACGATGTGCACACTGCCGCTCGCCGTCTCGGTCCCCCGGACGAAGGTCGGCCCCCGCGCGATCAGCTCCGCCGCGTATCTGTCCATATAGGACCAGTGCTCCTCAATCAGCTCATCACGCAACGCCGCCGAATCCACCCGATCGCGGTGATAACAGAAGAACTCCATGCCGAGAATTTCTATCATTCCGGATGCTAGGCATGCATCTGCTCAAAACTTCCCATCACCTGACATTTAGCAGCGAAGGCCATCTGACACGCTCATGAAGTAATCCAGAGGTCCACGCCACGCGTCTCCCACGCGCCGCTCAAATTCCTGGAGAACTCGTGACGTATCCCCCACAGGGCCCACAGCACCCCCCTTACGGCCAGCACCCGCAGCCCTATGGCCACTTACCGCCAGGACACGGCCCCCAGCCGGGCTTCGGCTACCCCGCGCCTCCGCCGCCGCCGCGACGCAGCAACACCGGCCTGATCGTCATGCTCGCCATCGGCATCCCGATCCTGATACTCGGCGGATGCGTCGCGACCATCGCCGCCATCGGCAGTTCCTCCACCGGCACCACCGACGAGCGCGTCCGCCTGATCCCCGACAAGGCGAACCCGGCGACATTGGCACCACCGCCATCGGCGGAACCGCCCGCGACACAGCCACCTGCGACACAGCCACCTGCGGAAGAAGACGAAGAGAACCGGGTCGCCAAGGTCGGCGAGACCCTCATCGTCAAGGGATTTCGCCGCGATGCCGTGGTGGCCGTCACCGTCAATCGCATCATCGACGCCGCGACCCCGAACAACCGGTTTCTCCAGCCCAAGGACGGAGCCCGGTACGTCGCCGTCGAACTCACGCTCAAGAACGTCGGCCAGGAGGTATACACCGGCTCCCCGTTCATCAGCACCGAACTGATCGACACCGAAGGTCAGCAGCACACCCCGACGTTCGCCGACGTCGAAGAGGGCGTCTCCTTCGGGGGATCGGTCACGATCTCCAAAGGCGACTTCCGTAAGGGCATCGTCGTGTTCGATGTCCCCCGCGAATCAAAGCCCGGGAAACTCCAGTTCGGCATGACGTTCGGAGACCAGAAAGGCGAATGGCGGCTCGACTAGCGACAGCACGGACATTCCGAAGCGCGGCCCCGCGATGACGGCGATGAACTCGTAGCCCGGCGTCGCCCTCCTCGTCAGGAGCGGCTCCGGGCCGGGCGCGGGCGCCGCGTGTCGCGGGCGACCCGCCAGCGGATGAACCATCCGCCGGTCAGCCCGGCGAAGACGAGCGCGATCAGCCCGTAGATGTAGACCCCAGACGGGCCGGTTTCCGCAGCCGACCCTTCGATGTCATTCCGCTCCGAAGGCAGCTCGTCCGATCGCTCCAGCCGGTTGAGATACTCCGACAGTTCCCTCCGCTCCTCCCGGTCCAGCCGGTTCAACCTGTCCCGCAGCTCCGGGAGCAACCTCGGCGTCGCGGCTGGGCTCGCGTACACCGTCCGCGTCACCGTGACGGTAGCGACCGCCCGGCCGCTCGCCACCCCCTGAGCCTGCTCATCAGAGCCGCCGCGGTCCAGTCGTTCACCGTTCTCCTGGATCACGATGGTGGGCCCCGCCAATGGATCCGCTCCATTGGCCGCGTGGACGGCCAGCAGCGCGAAAACCCCCGTGATCAATGCGCTGACGACGGTCGCCACGGCGGGAATCACGATGTGCGAATTGGACACCGCCGCCGAAGTGCTCTCCGCCACCTCGCCGGCCGAGGGAACAGACTGGGACACCGGTCGGAGCATCCGTTTCCGCCTGGCCATGCCTGCAATGTAGGTGCCGTCCCACGGCGTAATCACCAGCGCGGTGGAACGTAACAAATCTGGTATCAGCCCCCGCACCGAGCAGGCCGAACCCGAACCCGTTCCGCCGTCTCAGTGCACGTAGTCCTCGAACTCCCATTCCCCGATCCGGCCGATCTTCCCTGCCAGCTCATCCCACGTCGGAGCCTCCAGTACGGCGATGCGATCGCTCAACCACGCGGTCACCTTGTCGGGATGAAGCTCGGCGACGAATAGCCAGTGCCGGCCGATGAGAAAGGAGTGCGGGCTGAGCTGTTCCGCGAGCGCCGACGGGGTGCAGACGGAGAGCTGAAAACGCTCGACACCCGCCTCGCCCTGGAGGCCGATGTACATCTCCAGGAGTTCATTGGCATGGGCCGGATCGTGGGCCTTCCGCCCGTCCTCAAGATCGACCCAGCGGAAGGAGTCTATGCGCGCTCTCACCGCCCCATGATCGCGTGAACGGCCGGGGGCCGCGTCAGGGGACAAGATCCCCACCATTGGGATAGTTGTACGCCGTCCCCCGCCACGTATCGTCCCCACCAGTGATCCCGGCCGTACAAGAAGGGGAGAGTATGACCGACGATGCGGTGCGTCACGTCTTCCGGTCGGTGGACTCGTTCGACGCTGACGAGTTCGCGCGGTTACTGGCCGAGGACGCCAGGCTGGTGTTCGGCAACGCCGAGCCGCTGGCAGGACGTGCGGCCATCGCCGCCGGGATACGGGCGTTCTTCTCCACCATCGGCGGCCTGCGGCACCGAGTCGTCAGGAACTGGCAGGTGGGCGCCGACACCATCGCCGAGACCGAGGTGACCTACCGGCGGCTCGACGGCAAGGACGTCAGCGTCGTGGCCGTGTCGATCTGGCGCACCCGCGACGACGGCCTGATCTCCGACTACCGGATATTCGTCGACCTCGCCCCCGTCTACGCGGTATAGGACTGGCGGCGCCTATCCGAGATCTGGCATGTCCCTCGCCGTCCCCAACGTCATCCCGCGGCCTGTCCGAACTCGCCCCACCCGACCGGCGTGGCCGCGTCCTCAGCGGACTCACCGCCGGCATCTTCCTCGGCCAGTTCCTCTCGCCCCTGGCCGTCCAATCACTGAGCCCTTTTCATCCTCGGCTGGAAGCTTGCAGGTCACAGCATGATCGCGAGGCGGTCGTTCGCCTGACCGCATAGAGAAACCCCTGGTAGACGGGTTGATCACCACAATCCATCCGCCGACACCAGGGGCCTCGAATGCTGTTCTACCGTGCTGCGGTCGATTTGTCGCGCTCAACGCTGACCTACCTGGCCGGGATCATCCGGCGACACCGCAAGACGATCGGCTCGATCTGGCGGCGCCTCAACCCCGGCCGCCAAGCCCTGCTCGTCCTGGCCCACCTACGCAAAGGCGAGACGTTCGCCGAGCTGAGCGCCGGGTTCGGGATATCGGTGGCCACAGCCTGGCGATACGTACAAGAGACCGTCACCCTGCTGAAGGCTCGCGCACCCAGGCTCGGCCATGCATTACGCAAGGCAGGGCAGGCGGGACTGCACTACCTGGTGCTGGACGGCATGCTCATCCACACCGACCGGGTCAGGGCAGACCGGCCGTTCTTCTCCGGCAAGCACCGGGTGCACGGCATGAACATCCAGGTCATCGCCTCCCCGGACGGCACGATCATCTGGACTTCCGGGAGTTTGCCCGGCAGGAGCCACGACCTGACCGCCGCCCGCATCTGGGGGATCCAGCGAGCGCTGGAGCGAGCCGGCATCCTCACCCTGGCCGACAAGGGCTACCAGGGCGCCGAGGAGCCGATCGTCACGCCGTACAAGGGCAAGAACAAGCCCGAGTCGCAAAAGCAGGCCAATCGTGCTCACGCCCGTCTACGCGGCCCCGGCGAACGCGCGAACGCGCAGCTCAAGACCTGGCGCATCCTTCGCAAGCTGCGCTGCTGCCCGCACAAGGCCGGACGGATATGCAAGGCGATCGCCGTCCTCCAGAACTACGAGCTCGCCAGAGGATGAAAAGGGTTCACTGATCGAGACCGTGAGCGTCCACGACGCCTTCATCGTGGTCGGTATCACCCTGCTCACCGGCGCGGCCCCCCGAATGATCTCCGCTGTCGTTCAGATCCGTTCGCTGCGACGGAATTTGGAAGCCCGTCCCCCCGTCATTCGCCGAAAATAACCGATATTCGCCCCTGGTTCTCCTGGATGTCGCAGTCGTGATCTCCTGTGTTGGTTGATTACAGGCACTCTCGCCGTCGATGTACGCATTGCCGATGAGGAGCACGTTTTATGCGCATCAGTTCTCCGTACCGCCTGGCCTCGACGCTCGGGACGGCCATCGCCGTCATCCTCGGTACCAGTGCCGCCCTGGCGCCGACCGCGCTCGCCGCCGCACCCGGTGCGCCGGGCACCCGGCCGCCCTTCTGCCAGCACGACAACCGCAGCACGCCGTTCGCGCGGTACCTGTGCGCCAAGCCCGGTGACCTGCTCGACGTCCGCATCGGCGACGTGCACCCGACCCAGCCGTCGCTCGGGCACGACGAGGTGTACTACAAGCTCGGCCGCTACACCCTCGGCAAGGACACGATCAACAAGAAGTTCGACGACTGGTGCGAAACGGACGGCCGGGGCGCGGCCGCGTCCGTGTCGCCCGGCGCGCGCCTGGACGCCCCCTCCTCATTCACGTGCGAACTCCCGGTCGGCGCGGAGACGCCGGACAGCATCGCCGCCATGAAGGCCGTCGTCATCGGCCCCGGCGGCGAACCGTTCCTCACCGACGGCCACCACACCCTCACCTCCTTCTTCGAAACCCCAGACGGCGGCGCGCGCATGCACGTGCGCCTCAGGGTGCAGGCCAACCTGAGCACCCTCACCCGCAAGAAGTTCTGGAATGAGATGCGGGCCAACAAGTGGGTATGGCTGCGCGCCCCCAACGGCAAGCCGGTCACCGTGAACAAACTGCCAACCAGCGTGGGCCTGGCCAATTTCACCGATGACAAATACCGCAGCCTGCTCTACTTCAGCCGCGACATCGGCTACGCACAGAACGGCCTGCCCTTCCAGGAGTTCTACTGGGGCAGTTGGGTCCGCGACGCCAAGCCCATCGACCTGACCACCTGGAACCAGAACGACCACGCCAACTACCTGGCCACCGTCAGAGCACTGACCGAAGCGATGACCGCCCTGCCCAAGCCCACCATCATCGACAACGGCTTCACCGCCGCCCAGTTGGGCGCCCTGAACCAGTGGAACGACGGCAAGGCCCCCGACAAAGGCGAGTTCGACAAACTGAGCAAGCCATACTCCGACGCCAAGCCCGGCAAACTCGCATACACACTGGAGTACAAGCGCCTGCACAACCTGAACTGACGCCTCCCCAACGGTACGTACGGGCTGTCGCGCGACCACACGCGACAGCCCGATCAGCAAGCGCCAGAAGACCATGAACGTCCACACAGGTCTCGTCGCCCGAGACGCCACCCCTGCGCGGGAGCAAGTCCAAGTTATGATCACCTGCCTGACGCCCAGATAGGTGCAGTAGGTGAAGGCCAGGAATGGATATCGGTTCCACCTGGGCCGCGACGGGCTCGGCGGTCCGCCGGCTGCGAAGCAACCGGTCAGATACAGATCATGGGTTCGAGGAGGGCGTTGGGGGATCGGAGAGGTTCTCAAGGGCATGCTGAGCGTGGGCCGCAGCGACCTCGTGATCGGAGTCGATGACCTGCTGATAGGCGGCGCGCGCGCCGTCCACATCCCCCTGCTCGTCGAGCAACACCCCCAGGTTGTACGCCGCCATCGGCGCCTGCTCGGGATGACCAGAGTCGATGGCCCGCTGATAGGCGGCGCGCGCGCCGTCCACATCCCCCTGCTCGTCGAGCAACGCCCCCAGCTCGACCGCCGCCATCGGCGCCTGCTCGGAATGACCAGAGTCGATGACCTGCTGATAGGCGGCGCACGCGCCGTCCACATCCCCCTGCTCAGCGAGCAAGTTCCCCAGGTTGTACGCCGCCATCGGCGCCTGCTCGGGATGACCAGAGTCGATGCTCCGCTGATAGGCGGCGCACGCGCCGTCCACATCCCCCTGCTCAGCGAGCAAGTTCCCCAGATTGAACGCCGCCATCAGCGCCTGCTCGGGATGACCAGAGTCGATGCCCCGCTGATAAGCGGCGCGCGCCCCGTCCACATCCCCCTGATTCCTGAGCAACACCCCCAGGTTGACCATTGCCATCGGCGCGTGATCGGGGTGACCGGAGTCAATGGCCTGCTGATAGGCGGCGCGCGCGCCGTCCGCATCCCCCTGATGCCTGAGCAACACTCCCAGGTTGTACGCCGCCTTCGATGCCTCGTCGGGATGACCGGAGTCAATGGCCTGCTGATAGGCGGCGCGCGCCCCGTCCACATCCCCCATATACTGCAGCAACGCCCCCAGTTCGCCCGCCGCCATCGGCGCATGATCGGGATGACCGGAGTCAATGGCCTGCTGATAGGCGGCGCGCGCCCCGTCCATATCCCCCTGCTCAGCGAGCAGGTTCCCCAGTTCGACCGCCGTCTTCTGATGGCGCTCTCGTAAATTCCCCAAAGCTGCTCTCCGAAATTCCCTAGATCGTTGGGCGTCATAGTACGTAGTTGATCCATCAGAGTCGCCGCGTTGGAGAAACAGCGCGAAACCAGGTCCGTCAGCAAGCCCGGCTGTGCGCCCACGGTCACCGAATGGATGTCCGATTATCTCGACATGATCTGTGAACGGCTGACGGCGTCGGACAAGATAGCACCCCGCACGCTCGACGACTACCGCTCGAAAAACCCCAACTGGATCGTCCCACTTCTCGGCGCACCGCCTCGACAAGCTCGCGCCCGAGCACTTGGACCATGTCTACACGACCATGCTGGAAACTGGTCTTTCGTCGAGACGGTTCTCAAGTCCATCGGATCATCGCCCGAGCGGTCGGCTTCTCGGCCCTCAAGCTGAAGGGCCGGGCTCGCGGTTCCTCGCCGTCGATGGGAGCGACGGTTCGGGCCGCGTCGCCGGCAGCGTGACTCACTGCCCAGCCCCCAGCATCATGCAGGCAATCCTCGACCACGCCCAGGTGACCACTACCGAGAGGTACACCCACGTGCCGGAGCCGCTGACGCACTGGGGAGGAGCACGGCGTATGGGGCGGGCTGAGCGTCGAAGTGGGCGACACGCCCTGGCACGATCGCCCCCACCCGGATGGGGTGCTCCTGAGCCGGTGAGCGTGCGGTGAGGTCGCGGTAAGCGCGCGGTGAGAACGGTGTGACCTGGCAAGCGATCGGAGAGCTCATGTCTACCTGGAAACGAGGTCTCGCCCTCGCCGCCGGCCCCGCCCTGCTGGGCTCGGCACCCGCCGCCGCGGCGCCGATCACCACCCCCTCCAACATCGCCGCAGGGTGGAGTTACCAGGGGGCCTATCCCGGCACCCTGTCAGGTCTGAACGCATGCCACCGGGACGGACGCCAATCCATCCACCCTCACGAGTGCAGGTATGTGCCTGAAAACTGGCCCGTAGCCGCCAGATATCAGCTTTGGGTCAACTGATAACCATCACCGTCGTCGGCAGCATCCCTGTGCTCATCGAGGTGCTCTGCACATAGGCGGCAGCGGCAACCAAAGACTGACCGTATGCGACTAGTGACGGAGTGTAACGCACTGTCAAAGTCCTTCCTGTCCCACCTCCCCCTCTGACCACGCCACACGGCGCGGCCGAGGCCCGGGACAGGGAGGACGCCCCTCATCGGCGACTTGTCCAGGTCGATGTCCTCCTCGGAGACCAGCCAGTCGTAGAACCGCCGCAACGAACGGAACCGATTACCCGCGGTCGTGACGGAATGGGTCTCCTTGACATGCAATGGAAGTCCCGCCACAACAGCAGGTTCGCGTCATTGGTCAGCCGCGGGTCCAGGCGGATCGGGGAGGGCGCCATCACGCTGCCTCCCGATGGTGCTCCGTGGGCACGCCACATGATTGGGGCAGGTCTCGTCGTCCATGGAGATCGGAATCGCTTCGCGGGGGGTCGGGCAGTGCGCACGGCATCCGTTGAATGATCTTGCTTAGCGCGCGAATCAGATGCTTGGGAAGCGCCATGCCAGGCACATGAAGAAGCCCCCGCCAGAGTTTCCGCTGACAGGGGCTGTGATGCGCGGCCGGAGGTACTCGAAACCCCAACCTTCTGATCCGTAGTCAGATGCTCTATCCATTGAGCTACGGCCGCTTGCCGCCTGCTGGCGACGTGACGACTCTACCATCTGTGCGCTGGTGGTGTAGCCGGGCGAGGTTTGGGGTGGGTGGGAGGTACATCGTTGGATGTAGGTGAGGGTTCGGTCGGCTTGGGGAGGGGGCTTGGGTGGGGAGGTGGTGGGATGGAGGGATGAGGCGGGATCTAGCGGTCGCCGTGGTGGTGTTCGCCGGTGGGCTGGTGTTGGTGGCCGCTGGGGCGTTCGTGGGGTGGGGTGGGAAGCCTGGGACGCCGACGTGGGCGTTGGTCGGGCCGTTGGTGTTGGTGTGTGCCGGGGTCGCGTTGCGGCGGCGGGCGCCGTTGGTCTGCCTTGGGCTCGGTGTGGTGGGGGTCTGTGCGGATCTGCTGATCGGGCCCACGCTGGCGACCGTGCTCGTGTTCACTGACAACCTGTACGCGGCCACGCTCTACGGGCCGCGGTGGTTGACGAAGTGGATGGTCGGGATCACGTGTGTGCTGGCGGTGGTGGCCGGGGCGATCGCCGGGGTGATGCTCAGTGACTGGCGGTGGCTGGCGGTCGGGGTGGTGCAGGCCGGGCTGGTGCTGACCACGCCGGTGTTCACGGCGGTCATCCTGCGGCAGCACCGGGATCAGGCGGTGGCGGAGCGGGCGCGGGCGGAGCAGATGGCGCGGCTGGCGGAGCTGGATCGGCACGCGGCGGTGAACGGCGAGCGGACCCGGATGGCCAGGGAACTGCACGACATGATCGCGAACCATTTCAGCGCGATCGCGATCCAGTCCACGGCCGTGCTGTCCCGCCGTGACCTGGACCGGCAGGCCGTCCTGAAGGTCATGGAGACGATCAGGGAGAACAGCGTCCAGGGCATGGCCGAGATGCGCTCCATGATCGAGCTGTTGCGGCAGGAGGGCGGGCGGGCCCCCGGTGAGCAGGTGGAGGCGACCAAGCGGCGGCTCGCGGACGCGGCGCATCTGGTGGAGCGCGCGCGGCAGGCGGGTGTGGACGTGCGGCTACGGGTGGCCGGTACGGCACGCGAACTGCCCGCCTCCGTCGATCTCGCCGGGTACCGGATCGTGCAGGAGTCGCTCACGAACGCGCTCAAGTACGGCGACGGCAGCGCGACCGTCGCGATCGAGTACGCGGCCCACGGGGACGGTGTGACCGTCCTGGTGGAGAATCCGGTCGCCAGGGACGAAGGCGGCAGACGGTTGCCGGGGGCAGGGGCCGGGCTGATCGGGATGCGGGAGCGCGCGGCGCTCGTGGGCGGGGAGTTCGAGGCCGGGCCGTACACCTGCGAAGGCCGCGGCGATGGTGAGTGGACGGCGAAAGGGTGGAGGGTGCGGGCGGAACTGCCGGTCGGGGCCGGCAGTGGACGCGCGGCGCTGCTCTTCGGTGCGGAAGGTTGAGGGTGGAGAAGATCCGGGTGCTGGTGGCCGACGATCATGCCGCCGTGCGGGCCGGGCTGGTGCTCATCCTGGGCGGAGCGCCGGAGATCGAGGTCGTCGGCGAGGCCGCGGACGGCGAGCGGGCCGTCGCCATGGCCAGGGAGCTACGCCCCGACGTGGTCCTGATGGACATCAGGATGCCCAGGCTCGACGGGATCTCGGCGACCCGCGAGCTGAGCGGGACCGCCGACGTGCTGATCCTGACCACGTTCGACGTGGACGAGTACGTGTTCGGCGCGCTCCGCGCCGGGGCGGCGGGGTTCCTGCTCAAGAACACCGACGCGGAGTCGCTGGTCTCGGCGGTGCGCCTGGTGGCCAGGGGCGACGGCATCCTCTCGCCCTCGGTGACGCGGCGGTTGATCTCGTCGTTCTCCGACCCGCGCGCGGCGCCGGCGCACGAACCCGAACCCCCCAAGCAGACCGGGCTGGAGTCGCTGACGCCGCGCGAACGGGAGGTGCTGGCGTGCGTCGGGCGCGGCCTGTCCAACGCGGAGATAGCACGCGAGCTGGACATGGCGGAGGCGACGACCAAGACGCACGTCAGCCGGGTGCTGAACAAACTCGGGCTGCGCAGCCGGGTGCAGGCCGCGATCTACTACGGAGACCTTGACTCCTCCTGAAGAAGGACATCATCTGATGGCCTTCAGGTTGAGGACGTCGATGAGCTTGGCGCTGTCCCACTTCCCGCTCTGGCAGCGGGCCGTGGCCATGGTGTCACAGGGGGCGGGTGCGGGCGGCTCGACCGTCCAGTAGTAGATCGCGGTGACCGCGGACGAGACGCCGCGTGCCGCGCCCATCCTGCCCATCTTCCCCGCAGGGCCCAGGTACGCGAGTTTCCCGGTGGCCATGTCGTAGATCGCGCTGCCGCCGTACCCGACCTGGGCGAACCTGCCGTAGATGTCCCCGGCGTAGCCGACTTGGCTCGCCAGCGTGCCGGGCCGCAGGACGCCGCCGAGGTCCTGACGGCCGGTGCCGTCCGGACGGAGCGAGGTGAAGTTCCCGGCGGTGTCCTCGCCCGCGCACCACTCCAGGCCGCAGCGCAGCGAGGTCAGCCCGGTCGTGAGGCGCGGCACGCGGACCTCGCCGGTCTCCAGGTTGACGAGGGTCTCGCCGTCGCGGTGCGCCCACGGCCAGGAGTAGATGATGAGTCCGTCACCGCTGGGGACCCTTTCCGGCTCGCCTCCGGTGATCGGCACGCGGTAGAGGTCGCCGCCCTCAGTGGACCAGAAGACGTGTTCCGCGTTCGACCCGATCCGTACGATTCCGGCGCTCGCGCCCTTCACCAGAGTGACCCGGGTGGCCTCGCCGCCTTCCCGGGGCATCACCCAGATGTCGGCCCAGGCGGTGTCGTCGTTGGGGGTGGTGCCCCACCAGGCGAAGTGGGTGGGCCCGATGTCGACGGCCTGGGCGTAGTAGCCGGGGATCCCGGCGGGGGCGCTCATCTCACCGAGGATGGTCGTACGGCTCGACGCGGTGTCATAGATCTCCAGGCGTCCGGCCTTCTCGAAGTCGGACTCGGCGCTGAGCAGGATCTCCGTCGGGCTGAGCGCGGTGACCGGGCGATATCTCCACCCGTCGGCCGCCATCGCCGGAATCGTGCTGACCGCCTCGGGCCACACGTCGGCCGCGACCGGGACGGCGGCCTGAGCGGGGAGTCCGGGCCGCAGCGCGACCTCGGAGGTCGCCTGGCCGCGGAAGCCGGAGGCCGTGCCGTCGCCGGTTCCCGGCCTGGCGGCGATCGCCGCCGCGCGCTCTTCGCCGCCCCCGTGGGGGAAGAGCCGCCCGCTGAGCGCCGTGCCGCCGCCGACGATCGCGGTCACGGCCATGACCGCGGCCAGCGCGGCGAGGGCCCGCCTGCGGCGGCGCGTACGGCTCTCACCGCGTTCGCGCACCAGCGTCACCAGGTCGCCGTCGGGCACCGGGGCCCGGTCGGCCATCACGGTCAGGAGTTCGGTGAGGTCCCGTTCGGTGAGGTCCCGTTCGATGTGCTCTCTCATGATCGGCTCCCGGTGTCGCTCACGCCGGCGATGTCACCGCAGGTGATGTCGCTGAGGAACGCGGCTCTGCTCGGCCGGCGCACCCGCAGTTTGGACAGGGCCCGGGACGCCTGGCTGCGGACCGTCCCGGCGGAGATGCCGAGGGTGGCGGCGATCTCGTCGTCGGAGAGGTCCTGGTAGTAGCGCAGCACGAGAACCGTCCGCTGCTTCCTGGGGAGTGCCCGCAGTTCCTGCCACAGCGCCGAGCCGGCGCTCTCCTCTACCCGTTCGAACCGGAGGTCCCGGTATCCCACCTCGGGGACCTCGCTGGTCAGGTCCTCCCTTCGGGTGCGGCGCCACCAGCTCACGTGCTGGCGGGCCATGATCGTGCGCACGTAACCTTCGGGATCGTCTTTCTTACGCACCCGCGCCCACGCTCCCTCCAGCCGTAACAGCGCCTCCTGCACGAGGTCGTCCGCGTCGTCGGCGTTACCGGTCAGCACGAAGCCATATCGGTACAGCGCGCCGCCGCGTGCGCGCACGAACTGCTCGAATTCCACATAATGTGGACGCACCACGGACCCCTTTCTGTTGCAAACAGGTGCGATGTGCACAATGGGGCGTGCCATCGATTTTCCTCATCACCGGGATCCAGGCGTCCGGTAAGTCAACCGTCGCGGAACTGCTGGCCGGATCCGATGCCCTGCCCAAGTCCGTCCATATCCGGGGTGACCTGTTCCGCCGGATGGTGGTGAACGGCCGCGCCGACATGACGCCGGACCCGTCGGCCGAGGCCGTCGCGCAACTGCGGCTGCGCCACCGGCTGACCGCCGAGACGGCGAACGCCTACTTCCGCGCGGGCTTCGACGTGGTCGTGCAGGACGTGATCCTCGGCGAGCACCTGCCCGCCATGGTGGCCGCGATCGACGGCAGGCCGCTGCACGTGGTCGTGCTGGCCCCGAGCGTGACGGCGGTGGCCGAGCGCGAAGCGGGCCGGGGCAAGGACGCGTACGACGAGTGGACCGTCCGGACGCTCGACCGCGTGCTGCGCGAGGAGACCCCTCGGCTCGGGCTCTGGCTGGACACCTCGGCCCAGACGCCGGACGAGACCGTGGCCGAGATCCTGAAGAAGACGACGCCCTCCCCATAAGTCCGCGATTCGGTGACCTCTCTGTAATGCGCGGTCAACCGTTGACCCTGGCCGGACGTCTTTCCGGCGAGGGATGCCTGCCCTATGGGAGGCCCGCGATGCACCACCTCGCGAGCGACCTCCTCGACGCGGAGACCCGTCTGGAGCTTCTCCTGACGTGGGCTCTGCACGAGGAGGCCGAAACACTGCTCTCCGGGTGACCGAGGCCCCGGGTCCCGCGAGGGGGGACTCGGGGCTGGGTGTCTCGGCTGGGTGTCTCGGCCGGGTGTTCTGCTGGGCGTCTCGGCCGGGTGTTCTGCTGGGCGTCTCGACGTCTCGGCTGGGTGTCTCTCCAGGATCGCTCTGGCGGTCACCGGCGCTCTGCGGCATCGTGGTCGGAAACCCCGGCCCCGGCCGGGGAACCATTGACATGAGGATGGACATGGCCGTGACGAGTGGGATGCGTGAGGCGCTCCTCGCGGAGATCCGGCGGCGCACCTCCGTGGACGACGCGGTGGCGGAGGCGTTCCTCAAGGTTCCGCGACACATGTTCCTGCCGGAGACGCCGGTCGACGAGGCGTACCGCGACGAGGCCATCGTGACCAAGCGCGCCCCGGACGGCCTGCCCACCAGTTCCTCCTCCCAGCCGACGATCATGGCCGCCATGCTCGGCCAGCTCGGCGTGCGGCCGGGCGACCGCGTGCTGGAGATCGGCGCGGGGACGGGCTTCAACGCGGCGCTGCTGGCCACGCTCACCGGGCCGGAGGGCGAGGTGGTCAGCGTGGACATCGATCCCGACCTGGTCGCGGGGGCCCGCACCCACCTGGCGAACGCCGGGTTCACCGGCGTGAACGTGGTGGCGACGGACGGCGCGGAGGGGTTCGCGGCGGGCGCGCCGTACGACCGGATCATCGCGACCGTCGGCGCGTGGGACCTCGCGCCCGCCTGGCTGGAGCAGCTCGCCCCGGACGGCCGGCTCGTCGTCCCCCTCGACCTGTACGGCGTGCAGCGGTCGGTGGCGCTGGAGCGCGCCCCCCGCCAGACGTCACGGCGCTGGCGCAGCGTGTCCGCCGTTTCGTGCGGGTTCATGCGGATGCGCGGCCCGTCCGCCGGACCGGAGCGCTACGAGGTGCTCGACCCGAAGACCGGCCTGATGGTCTTCCTGCCCGACGGCCGGGACGCGGACGGCGTGCTCACCGCCCTGGACGGCCCGATCGCCGCCCGCGCGGTCGGCACCGGCCTGCCGTCCGACCCGGGGCCGCTGTTCGACGGGTTCACCCTGTGGCTCGCCGTCCACGAGTCGCGCTGGTGCACCCTTTCCGAGACGTCGGGCACCCGTCTGCCGTCCAGCCCGCTCGAACTGCACGGCGTCTCCCCCTCGCTGGGCATCCTGGACGGCCGCAGCCTCGCGGTCCTCACCACCGACCGGGGCGAGGTGGTCGCCCAGGGCTACGGCGCGGACGGCAGGCGGCTGGCGGACGAGCTGGCCGAGCACGCGCGCGCCTGGCGCGCCGCCGGACGCCCGATGACCGACACCCTGCACATCGACGCCTACCCGGCGCCCTCCGCGGTCTCGACGGCCCCGCGCACGCCGGTGATCGAGAAGCGCCACACCACGCTGGCGATCACCTGGCCGTGACCGAGCCCCGGTCTCAAGGCACGACCTCAAGGCACGACCTCAAGGCACGACCTCAAGCTGGGCCATCATGCCGAGCGAGGAATGGTCCAGGAAGTGGCAGTGGTACACGTACTTGCCCAAATACTCGGTGAACCGGACCTTCACCCGGGCCGACTGCCCCGGCGGAACGTAGATCGTGTCCTTGCGCCCCCGGTCGCTCGGCCACGGCGCCGCGCCGTCTCTGTCCAGCACCCGAAACTGCTCCAGGTGCAGGTGGAACGTGTGGTTGATGCCACCCAGCTCGACGTCGGCGTTGTGGATCCGCCAGATCTCCGTGGTCCCGCGCCGGACCCTGAAGTCCACCCGGTCGTGGTCGAACACCTGGTCGTTCATCAGGTACTTGGGCTGCGGCGGGGTCAACTGGAGGTCGAAGACGACATCGCGGGTGACCGTCGGCTCCGGCAGGTCCGGCAGCGGGCGCAGTTCGTCCGGGACGCGGCTGGGGTCCTCCACCCGATGCACCACGTCGAAGCACATCACCGCGCCGCTCGTGTCGTACATGACCACCCGGCGTCCCGGGCGGAACCGTCCGAAGTCCACCACCACGTCGGCGCGCTCGCCCGAGCTGATCAGCAGCTCGCGCATCTCCTGCGGTGCGGGCAGCAGCCCGCCGTCCGAGCCGATCTGGATCATCGGCACGCCGCCCAGGTTCAGCCGGAACAGGCGGTGCGTGGTGCCGTTGAGCAGCCGAAACCGGTACTTCCTCGCGGCCACCCGGAAGTACGGCTGCGGCCGTCCGTTGGCGAGCAGCATGTTGCGGGTGTCCGGCACGTCGTAGGCCAGCTTGCCGGTCGGCGTGATCAGCGCGTCCCTGATCATGATGGGCACGTCGTAGCGTCCGGAGGGCAGGCCGTACCGCCGCTCCGACGGGTCGTGGATCAGGTAGAACCCGTGCAGGCCCGCGTAGACGTGCTGGGCCTCGGTGTGGTGGCTGTGGTCGTGGTACCAGAGCGTGGCGCCCTGCTGGCCGTTCGGATAGACGTACTCGCGCACGCCGCCGGGCTGGATCACGTCCATCGGATGGCCGTCGCTGCTCGCCGGCACGTGCAGGCCGTGCACGTGCACGTTGGCCGGTTCGTCCAGCTCGTTGCGGTACTTCACGATCACCTTGCGGCCCGTCCTGGCCATGATCGTGGGGCCGACGAAGCCGCCGCCGAACGACATCACCGGCGTCAGCAGCCTCGGGACGACCTCGACGCGCGCATTCCTGATCCGGATCCGGTAGACGTCGGCGTCCCGCCGTACCGCGACGGGCCGCGCGACCGGCGGCAGCGGCATCTCCACCGAGAACGGCGGGACATGCACCCGGTCGTCGGGGCGCGAGCCGCGCCGCCGCCGGGCAGGGTCCCCATCGGGTGCGAGGGCGGCGACGGCGGCGTCGGGGGGGAGCAGTATCGACGCGCCGGTGAGTCCGCCGAGCGCGAGCATGTTTCGCCGGTTGAGCATCTGTTCCCCAATGAGACGGCCGAGCGCACGGAGCTTCCGGCGCATACTCTGCCTGTCCAGGCCATGCCCGGAAATTGCGACCCGGACGGCACGGCAATCATTGGCGAACACATTGAGCTTTGGACACCGTCCCCGCACCTAACCCGCGCCGCTGTACCGAATCCGCGCCGCCGCGTGGAACGCGTAGCATGAGTCGGTGAAGGCGGCGGATCTGGCGGCGGCGCGAGAGCGCACGCTCGACGACGTGATCGGGTCCGGCACCCGTGTCATGTTCTGCGGCATCAACCCCGGCCTGTACTCCGCCGCCACCGGATGGCATTTCGCCCGCCCCGGCAACCGGTTCTGGCCCGCGCTGCACCTGTCCGGCTTCACGCCGAGGCGGCTGCACCCGGCGGAGCAGCACCTGCTGCCGTCCTACGGCCTCGGCATCACCAACCTGGCCCCGCGCGCCACCGCCAAGGCCGTCGAGCTGACGGCCGACGAACTGCGGCAGGCCCCGGCCCGCCTCGCCCGCCTGGCGGACGAGGCCCGGCTGCAGGTGATCGCCGTGGTCGGCGTGACGGCCTACCGGACCGCGTACGGCAGGCCCAAGGCCCGCATCGGCCCCACCGAGCACACGGCGGGCCCGGCCCGGCTATGGATCCTGCCCAACCCGAGCGGGCTCAACGCGCACTACACACTGCCCGCGCTCGCCGAGGAGTTCCGCGCGCTGCGCGAATCACTCGGCTGAGCGCCGCGTTCGCCGTCAGATGTGAAACCAGTGGATACGACGGCAGACCGCGAACTTGACCCTGCCGATGCTCGGCGTCCCCTGGTCCGTCATGCCCAGATGCTAGCCAATCGCCTCGCGTGCGATCCTTGGTAGAGACCCCCGGAAAGGGGGTCGGCGTGCCCGTCGGGCGGATCGACATCGGCGGCGTCATCTACACGACGCGCGCGGCGCCAGGCGACAGCGCGTACACGCGCGCCCTGGCCCTGCTGCGCGCCACCGACACCCCACGGGGCCGCAGGATCGTCGCCTCCCTGGTGGTCGTCGAGGCCCGCCTCGGCTCCGCCTCGCTCAACGAACTGCTCGACCGGATCGACGACGAGGCCGACCCGCTCGACTGGTCCGCCTTCCTCACCGCCGCCAGCCGTCTCGCCGACGACGGGGCCATGCCCGGGTGCGGACGCAACTGAGCGCACGCGCGCTACGCGTTGCGGCGGGCGATGGAGGCGTTGAGCGCGGTGGCGAAGGCGGTCCACGCGGCGTAGGGGAGCAGGAGCGCGCCCGCCGTCCGATCGGATCGGGCGGCCCGGCGCACCAGCGCCGCGTTCGACGCGTTGAGCAGGGTGATCTCGGCCAGGGCCAGCCGGGGCGAACGGGCGCGGAAGAACAGCGCGGGCCAGGCCGCGTTCAGTACCAGATTGGCCGCCAGGGCGCGGGCGAGCCCGGCGCGTTCGGCGTCGCGGGCGCCGTCCAGGGCACGGGCCCCGCCGTAGGCGATGAGCCCGTACAACGGGGTCCACACCAGCGGGAACGCCCGGCTCGGCGGCTGCCAGGACGGCTTGCGCAGCCCCTGGTACCAGGCGGTGCGCGGGGTGGTCCCCAGGGAGCCCGCGAGCGCGGCGGCGCCGGTAGCGAGGGCGGTGAGGAGGAATGTCTTCTTCGTGGTTCGTTTGCCGCGTGCTCTCATAGTGCGTGTCCTGCCCGATGTGGATGGGGTCAGGCGGGAATGTGGTGGCGCAGCCCGAGTTCCTCTGGGTAAGGCGCGAAGTAGGTCTGCTCCCTGACGTAGGTCGCCGCCTCGCCCCTCGCGTGGTGGCGCAGCAGCGCCAGCGGCACGCTGAGCGGCACCTCGTGGGCCCCGTAGGCGTCGATGACCTCGGCCAGGTCGGCGCGGCGCACCGGGTCGAGCCGGTCGCTCACCATGCCCAGGCAGTGCTGCAGGACGTTGACGTTCCGGCCCACCGACGCCCGTACGGCCAGCGCCGCGCGGAACGCCGCGCCGTAGGCGTCCAGCACGCCGGGACGGTCGGGCCCGCCCGACTGGGCGACCAGCCGTCCGGCCTCACGGTAGCCGTCCGGGGAGTGGGCCAGGAGCTGCATCTTGTGCCGGGAGTGGAATTCCACCAGGTCACGCGGGCGGGGCTCCCGCCGCAGCAGCTCCCGCAGCCGGGCGTGCGCGAACACCCGCTCCACGAACGCCTCGCGCAGTACCGGATCGCGCAGCCGCCCCTCGTCCTCGACGGGAAGCCCCGGGTACGCGCGGATGACGGCGTCGGCGAACAGGCCGCGCTGCCGCCGGTCCACTGCGTTGTCTCCCACGTAGAGCGGAATGCCGTGAATGCCACAGCTTGGGCTCTTCGCCTTGAACACATACCCGTCGACCTCGGTGAGGTTCAGGCCGGCGATGCGTTCCGCCGCCAGCGCGGTCATCTCGGACGTCAGATCGCGATGGCTCCGCCGCGTCATCAGCCGCGGCCCCTCCGGCGACCGCTCCAGCCGCAACGACTCGCGAGGCGTCCCCAGCCCGATCTCCATCTCCGGACAGATCTGGACCCAATCCACGAACGGCGTCAGCGCATCCGTGAGGAACCGGTCACGACTGTGATTGCCGTTGTGCCGTACCGGCTCCCCCAACAGGCAACTCGACGTCGCCACCCGCGGCCTGCCGTAGCCCACCCGTCACCACTACCCTGACCGATGGTCATCACGCGCTGTCATACCTCCAAACTACCGCGCGCATCGCGTGGACCCGTGCCGGTGGCCGTTCTGAACGGGATACAGTCATCCGCCATGACCCATGCCCCCACCTACCTAGCCGAAACGGCGCAAGCCTACGACGCGATCGCCGTCATCTACGAAGAGTTCGTCAACGGCTCGCTCGACCGCCTGCCCCTCGACCGCGCCATGGTCGCCTCGTTCGCCGACATCGTGCGGACGACCGGCGGCGGCCCCGTCGCGGAGGTCGGCTGCGGCCCCGGCTACATGACGGCGCACCTGCGCGACCTCGGCCTGGACGCCCACGGCATGGACCTGTCCCCCACGATGATCGACCTCGCCCGCGCGGCCTACCCCGACCTGCGCTTCCACGTCGGCTCGATGGACGCCCTGGACCTGGCCGACGGCGAACTGGCCGGGCTGGTGTCGTGGTACTCCGTGATCCACACGCCGCCGCAGGAGCTGCCGTCGTACTTCACCGAGTTCCAGCGCGTACTGGCCCCCGGCGGACATCTCCTGCTCGGCTTCTTCGAATCGGAGGGCGGCCCCGTCGTGGCCTTCGATCACCGGGTGACCACCGCCTACCGCTGGCCCATCGACGAACTCGCCGAACTCGCCCGCGAGGCGGGCTTCACCGAGCTCGCCCGGATGCTGCGCGAGCCCCTGGAAGACGAACGCTTCCGCCGGGGTCACCTCCTAATGCGCAAGGGGTAGAACTGCCTGGCGCGGCGTTTTCGGATCGGCCGGCGTTGGAAAATTAAGAGAACCGAAATCGCGCGTCCGTAAAGTGTGGCACCCGAAAGCGACTCAAGATCATGGGATGGTCATGCTGAAGAAGCTCTCCGGTGCCGCCGTAACGATGTTCGCCGTCATGCTGGCCTCGTCGCCCGCCACCGCCGCGACGTCATCACAGACCACGAGACTCGCCTGGGACTGCGCCAACGAGTTCGAGCAGAACGACGGTGACGCGGGCGGCTCCTCCGGCGAGGTCAGAGGCTATTGGACGGGACTACCGGCGACGCTGACTGCGCGGTTCCGGGCCTACGGCGAGGTCCTCACCGTGAAGAATGATTTCGCCCCCAGATGGGTGAACGTCACGCTCTACCGGCTCACTCCCAATGGGAACATTCTAATCGCCGACGCGACAACGGACCAGGAGTCCAAGACCCGTGACCTGAACCTGGCGGAAGGACTCAAGGTCTTCATCCGGATGTCGTACAACGGCAACCGATGCAACAGCAACGTATTCACCACCTGAGCAGGACGCGGCCGACCTGATGGGAAATCGCCCGCACGGCCGAGGCCCCCGCCGACCGCACCAGGTCGGCCGGGGCGGGTGCATGAGCCATGACCGCTACGCCTTGGCGTCATCGGGCCCAGCCGACGAAAAGCCGCCGAACATCCGGCCCTTCGCGCTCGCCGGCGCGTCGAGCGCGTGCAGCGCCCGCCCAAGCGCACCTTCCTCATAGCCGAAATGGGCCTTCATGTTGGCCTTGATATTGTTGATCTGCAGAAACAGCTCCTGCGGCGTCGCTTCCGGCGACTCCAGGCTCCGCTGAAACTCGGCGAGCAGCCGCGCGAGAATCTGATGCTCACGCCTCAACCGCGCGATCTCGGGCTCCAGCTCCGGCATCCGCTTCAGCAACGCCGGAAAGAATTCGGCGTCCTCACTGCGGTGATGGCTCCCCAGCGCGGAACAGAACGTGTAGCAGAAGGCGAGCAGTTCGCCATTCAGCGCCTGGGCCCGCAACCCGGAACGAATCGCCTTCCGAGCGTCCTCCAGCGCCTTCTCCAGCCGATGATGCACATTCTGCAGCTCAAGGTGCCAGGCGAAGACCCGATCACGGAACATGGTGGTCACTCCGGCTCCGCTCGGGCAGCGCGAGCACGAGCGCGAAGGCGACGATCACGAACGCGACGCTGACGACCATGTTGGGCGGGATGAAGAGCCCGCTGCCGACACCGCCGGCCAACAGCGGTACGACCAGGATGCCGGTGAACGCGGCGAAGTAGACCAGAGCCGGCACGACACCGCCGGTGAAGGCCCGGCTCCTGAAAAGCCGCGGCGGAACCAGGGGTTCACCGCCGCGCCCGGCCACCCGGCGCTCCCACAGGGCGAAGCAGACGAGCACCGGCGGGCTGGAGAGCATCAGCAGGTACGACCACAGCGGCCAGCCCCGCTCCTGCCCCTGGATGAGCGGGACGAGCATGCTCACCAGGCCGGTGGTGAGCAGGACGAACCCGATCCAGTCCGTGCGGACGCGCCGCTCGTTCCGTGGAACAGGAGGAAGCAGCCACAACGCTGCGATGACGGCGAGAACGCCGATCGGCAGGTTGACGCCGAAGATGTAGCGCCAGCCGTCCCGTGCGCCGAAGTGCTCGCTGATGAGACCGCCCGCGAGCGGCCCCAGAGCGGTGGAGACGCCGATGGTCGCCCCCATGACGGCGAAAGCCCGGCCGCGGAGCTCTCCGGGGAACATCAGCTGGATGAGCGCGGTGATGGCGGTGTAGAAGATCCCGGCCGCGAGCCCCTGGACGGCACGGGCGAGGATGAGCTGCAGGTCGTCCTGGGCGAGCGCGCAGGCCGTACTGGCGGCCGTGAACAGGATCAGCCCCGCGAGAAAGACCGGCCGGTGCCCGTACCGATCTCCGACGCGCCCCGCCGGGACCAGCGCGAGACCGTACGCGAGCAGGTAGCCGGAGAACACCCACGACAACGTGGACCCCGACGCCCCCAGCCCGGTGTACATCGCGGGCAGTGCGACATCGACGATAGTGGTGTCCAGCAGCGCCATGAGCGCGCCCGTCAACAGGACGGCCAGCGCGAGCCGGGCGGAGCGCGGCGCCGACCGTAACTCACTCGGCTCGGTCATGGGTCCCCCTCCGCGCCTTCTCGTCAACGATCACCTCGGCCAGCCGCCCCGCCAGCCCCTCATGCCAGTCGACCTCCGCCCGCAGGCGGACCACCCGGTGCTCCATGGCGAGCGACTCGGCCACGGAGAGGTAGCGGGAGATCGCCCGCATGAGCGTCTCGTACTCGGTGAGCATCGCCTTCAGCGACGTGACCCGAGCATCGATGACGGCCGGCAGATCATCCAGATGCTCCGGCCCGAGCCGGGTGAGGATGAGGTCGAATGGATCGGGTTTCAGAACGATCTCCCGCAACCCACTCAGCCGCAGCGCCGACAGCGTATGCGCCCCGTCATCGGTGATCCTCCAGACCTTCCGCTGCGGATACAGCCCGACCTGCTCCGTCCGCACCTCCTCGATCAGCCCCTCCGCGTCGAGACGCTTGAGCGCCCCATAGAGCCCTCCAATGGTGATGTCGGTCCACAGATCGAGATGCTCCTCCTCCGCCAACAACCGCAACTGATGCCCATGCATCGGCCCACGCCTCGCGAGCGAGCCCAGGATGAAGATTCGAATTGACGACACAGGACTAGTCTTGCAAGAGTAGTCCTCCAAGGGCAACCCCGGCCATCGATCCCCCACACCCTCGAAGATCGAAAAGGCCCTCGCCCCGAAGCCGGGAGAGGGCCTTCGAAGTGCGGAGGCTCCTGGAATCGATGGTCTCTCTAGAACAGAGTGGTGCGACGATTACCGCAACCAGCGCGTCTAAACCAACCGTTCCTGAATCTGGGTGAACCCTCCGCCGGAGAATCCCGAAAGCGACGACCAGGCGCCGTTGGTCGCCCAGTTACCGTTGTGCCATGTGCATGAGCCGGGACGGCAGTACTCGGCTTCCACTCGATAGGTCTGGCTCGTCGCGCACGACACTCGGGCGTACGTCACCAGGTCGGACCGCCGCTCGCACGGCTGGTCAGCCGAGGCGCTCACCACCCGGATACCGGCGATGTAGGTGGAGGAGGCCGATGCCGAGGCAGGGGCGGCAAGCGAAAAGGTTGCGGCGAGCGCGACGATTCCCAGGCCGAGACGACTTGACATAGCTAAATCTCCGTTCGAAACGGGTCTTGTCGACCTCCTGTATCGTAAGCAGGCAAAAGGTAAGACGTACCTTCTCGCGAGGAGTTTGGCGGCAAACATGAGACTTCTGGCAGGAAACATGCGATTGCGAGTTTCTCGATTCCAGAGTTCTGCGACGATATAAATGGCAAAGACGCGAGTTTTGGGCCTCGGCCTTGGCCTCGGTCTTGGACACGATGGTCGTGCGATCGAGGTGAGACCCGACAAGAGCGGCCGGCCTCAATGGCGCTTGGCGGGCTCGCTACAGCGCGCCGCCCGGCCCGGACGGCAAGCGCCGTCAGCCCTGACTCGGCCCCTTCAGCACCGAGGATGAAGCGGGTAAGCCCTCCGCAAGGCGTCCCCGTACTCAACGAGGACGGCATCGTTCCCGACCGGAGCCTGACCTTCGGCGTCCTGCGCCAAGCGGAACCGCCTGCTGCGGGTGGCCCAGTGCCGTGCGGGCCGGTACCTCGCAGAAGAGCCGCCGTCACCCCTGAAGATCGAAAAGGCCCTCGTCCCCGAACAGGGGAGAGGGCCTTTGAAGTGCGGAGGCTCCGGGATTTGAACCCGGGATGGGCGTGAACCCAAACCGCATTAGCAGCTCGCCACCCACCCATCCCAACCCATCCCAACACGTCCCACCTGGACGAACTCGCACTTGGTGGGCTGTCTGGAACCTGGTGGTACGGAGCGGAACTGCAACCCAAACTGCAACCGCGACGATCTTTGGCCGCGCCAACGAACACCCCGCCGTCTGATCACCCCGCCTACCTCGACCTGCCGCAAAGTGGCAGACCGTCGACGGAGGGGCAAGCCTGTCTTCGCGGTGTCCGTTCACCCGTCGCCGTTCCTCGGTCATGGGATGCCAACCGTCAAAGCCGAGTCCGAGCCGGAAGGTCGGCCTGCTGGGCTTGCCTGGATCACAACAGACGGAATTAACAGGCCCACCTCCGCTAAATGTGGCTCCGCGATGCGCTCTAGCCCCCATTGGTCCCCTCCGAACGGGCACGCAGGTCCACGGCCTGTCATTCAACTATTCCACACCGGCGCGTTTCGTCACCCTTGGTACACTTTATCCCTTATGTACGACTTGTGTGACTATTGCGTGGCAGAGACAGATCTGAAAACCCATGACTAGCACGGGAGGCGCGGATAGGCTTGTCGTATCGGAACTTCGTACGGTTGGTGGAAGGTTATTACATGTCGTTCATTGAGGGGATTATAAGTGGTCTCATTGTAGAAGCGGCGACTCTGATGGGTCGGCGCCTGAGGGTGGCCATAAGAAGCACAGGAAACGCACGCAAGGCGGACCTGGAAGTTGTGCGCTGGTTCGATACCTACAAAATGGTGAACTCTGGACCGGAAATCACGGTTGATGAAACTTTCACCCAACAGCTCGCGCAAGCACTCCGTTCGTCCACCGTTCACGCAATCATCCACGAACTACTTGCGGCGCGTCTAACAGATGCTCCAGAAAATGAAGTAGAGCGGTTGGAGGTCGCACTACATGACGCGCTCTCAGCCGAGGGGTGTGGCGAAATTTCGGAAAGTGTATTTGCTTCCTTCGATCATCATATCTGTACACTTGTCGGCCAACTGTCCACTGATAAAAGCGGTGCACTAGCGCAGCTTCGTCAGGAGGCTTTCCTGGGTAGATTGAACGCTACCCTGTCAGCTATTGAGCGCCACGCAGCGGTACTGGCACGGCGGCATGACCCCGAGGCGGCCAGACAGTTTATCGCCCGTTATCGCCGCCAGGTTCGGGAGCACCATGGAAAGCTAGAGCCTCCTGACTTCCAGCGTCGCCGCCGAGTGCCACTAGAGCGTCTCTACGTTCCGCCAAAGATTGTGTTCACGGAGCCCAACCCAGGCGAGTCGAGCGGAATCGACGTGCAGGCGCTCGACGAGCTAATCGACCGTGTTGTCCTGCTCGGTGATCCTGGAGGCGGCAAGACGACCTGCACTCAATTTCTAATGCATAGGCACGCGTCCGATGAACTTTCACTGGTGCCATTGCTGGTCACACTGCGAGACTTCGCGGCGGATGACCCGCCAGCCCGATCCGTCGTGGGATTTTTGGAGCACCGACTTGAGACGTTTTACCAATGCCGTCCCCCGGAAGATCTAGTAGAAAGGCTACTGCTCGATGGCGCAGCCCTGGTCGTGTTTGATGGACTGGACGAGCTCGTGGACACCACGCGTCGGGCGGAAATCGCCTCGATCGTGGAACTTTTCTGCTCTGAGTTCCCATTGACGCGCGTGCTGGTGACTTCGCGTGTAGTCGGCTACGAGCAGGCTCGGTTAGACCCAAAACAGTTCACAACGTATAAGGTCGCTGGATTCGATGAAGGTCGAGTCAAGGACTATGTGCTGCGATGGTTCGGAGAGGAGGACAACACCACGCCAGAGCGAGCGGCCGAGCTGGCCAAGGTGTTCATGATCGAGAGCGCCAGCGTACCCGACTTACGCGCCAACCCATTGATGTTGGCTCTCATGTGCATCCTGTACCGGGGTGAGGGCTCGATCCCGCAAAATCGACCAGAAGTATATGAGGAATGCGCCAAGTTACTGTTTACAAAATGGGACGAACGCCGAAAGATTCATATGGAACTGCAGGCTAAGCACCTCATCGAGCCTGCCCTTCGCCATCTGGCCTATTGGCTGCTGACTAGGGATGAGGCAAGGGCTACAGTATCGAAGCGGCAACTTATCGACGAGACGACGCAATTTTTGGGCAGCCACCGGTTTGAAGATCCAGACCAGGCACTGGCGGCGGCCGACCAGTTCGTAGAGTTTTGCCGCGGACGCGGATGGGTGTTCAGCGACGCGGGCACGACTGCCCATGGGGAAGAACTCTACACCTTTACACATCGGACTTTCATGGAATACTTCGCAGCTGCACATTTGGCTGCTGACTGTGACACGCCCGCTGACTTGGCTAAGCGGCTTGCTCCGCGCGTCGCCAGACAGGAGTGGGATGTGCCGGGCCAGCTCGCAGTACAAATAAAGAATAAGAACACCAACCGTGGTGGCGAGCGAGTAATAGAGGCCCTACTTAACGAGCGTCGCTACCGCGCTGCTGAGGGCAGGGGAAATGTGCTCGGCTTTCTGGCTCGATGTCTATCATTCATCGACCCGCCACCAAGGCTCGTGCGTGCGCTGACCGATAGAATTCTTGACCATGCATTGCGCGACACATACTCAACTGATTTAACAACTCCTCTACAGTGGCTTCTTACAAGCGCCGACTCAACGAGAGTTGATGTATCCACTCAGATAGAAAGCTGGCTTTCCGCCATCCTTAAGACGACGGATGAAAATAAGCGCATTAACGGCCTCCGACTTATTTTCGCTATTGAAATTCTCGGCGAAGGTCGCCATTTGCAGGACTACTGGCGCGAACAGAAAAGCGCTCTATGCGTTCAGCATCGCTCGACACTCATCTCATACGCTCACATCCCTGAAATCGCTGTGGGCACCTGGCACGAAGAGCAAATTTCGGCAGAGGCAGTCCTGGCAGCACACGACAATAGATTAGACTTCCTGTTTCAAATGCCGAATATCGGCATCCGCAATGTGCGCTGGATTAGTATTGCCTGGTCTTGTCTTCAGACTGTACTCAAGGATGAGAATGTTACAGAAAATGTCCGCGTCTGCGAAGCGCTAAATATTATACAACGCCGCATATCGGACCCCTCCGAGATTCCTAGGTTTGATTTTACGCTCCCAGTGAGCTCTTTGAGTTTACTACTGAATGAGCGACTTGAACCTGCTTCCTACATTCTTCCAGCCGAGCTGTACGGGCCTGCAGCGTTTATTGTTGCGATTACGGTAGAGTTATCGGACAAGAGGGAGGATATTCCACCTTCACTCCTCGGACCGTTGAGTGATTTCTCGCCATACCTTGTCCGGCGTGTCGCCAACGGCCATACTGGCGAGCTTCCTCCGCTACCTATTGACATGCACTTACAAGAACTTCTCGCCAGTTGGGCTCGCAGGGAGATTGACTTAACCGGCGCTGGCTGACTTAAAATGCGAGGCGGCGCAGAGAGCCCTATGTAGCCCGGTGGGCCAGGGCTGAGGAACGAAGCTCTGGCCCTGCGATCGCCCCCAACCACGACAAGAGCTCGGCCACTCCGTGGCGATCGTCGTGCTGCATGGTGCGGTGGCGTGACCAGTGTGTCGGTTCCTCGGGACCAGTCGGCGTGTCGGCCGCAGCGCGGCCCGAGCTGCTGGCGGCTGGGACCGGCCTCCAGGCCGCATGCCCGGCCGCCGAGCGGGCGTGGGGCCGCGCGGCGGCGCGGAGCGCTGCCGCCTTGATCTACATGAGGGGAATTCGGCAGTATCCGAGCACTGGCTGGTGGATGCCGTGTACGGAGGGTGGCTCAGCCGGTAGCTTCGCGGTGTGGCTTCCAATGAAGAGCGGTCGCGCTGGGTCGTCCATGGGGAACGGCTGGTCTATGACAACCGGTGGATCCGGGTGGGGCTGGCTGATGTGCAGATCCCGGATGGGGAGCGGTTCGAGCACCATGTGGTGCATCTGGATCGGGCGGCGATCGCGGTGGTGGTGGACGAGCAGGAGCGGGTGCTGATGATGTGGCGGCATCGGTTCGTGTTCGACCGGTGGGGGTGGGAGCTGCCGGGCGGGCTGATCGACGGGGATGAGGACGCGCTGACCACTGCGGCACGGGAGGTGGAGGAGGAGACCGGGTACCGGCCCAAGGAGGTCGAGCATCTGGTGACCTATCAGCCGATGGCCGGGATGGTGGACGCGGAGCATCACATCGTGTTGTGCCGTGGGGCGGACCTCATCGGGGCGCCTACCGGGGATGAGGTGGAGGCGGACCTGATCGAGTGGGTGCCGATGGCGGAGATCCCGGGCATGGTGGCGCGCGGGGATGTCTGGACGTCAGGGACCTTGATCGGGGTGTACGCGGCTCGCGAACGGCTCAACGCAGAGCGCGGTTGACCGCCTGGAGCAGTTCGTCCACGCGTCGGCGGAAGCGGCGGGAGCCGGTCATGTCGGCGAGCTGGCGGGCGCGGTGGATGTGCGGTTGGGCGGCTTCGGCGTCACCGGCGGCGAGCAGGGCGAGGCCCAAGTCGCAGCGAAGGCCGGCTTCGGCGCGGTTGTAGGTGCCGTCCATGCCCGCCAGGGACGAGCGGAGGTCTTCGACGGTGGCGGCGTCGCCGAAGTTGATGAGGCAGGCACCGCGCCAGCGGCTCAGATGGTGGGCGTTGATCGACAGGTAGGGCATGCCGGGGTCGGCGTCGCCTTCCGGCAATAGGGCGGCGGCCTGGTCGAGTGCGCTGCGACAGGCGGCCTCGTCTCCGAGGATCGCGGCGGCTTCGCCCTCTGCGGCCGACATCCAGGTTCGCAGCCTGGCAGGGATCCGGTCGGCGTGAGATCGGTGGACGTGGCGCAGTACTTCCGCGGCTTCGCCGGGCCGTTGCAGCTCCATGAGCACGTAGGCCTGTTCGCCGGAGACGTAGGCCAGGACGGCGGGGTCGTCGGCTTCGCGGGCGGCGGACTTGGCCTGTTCGTAGAGATTCCAGGCGTCGTTGAGCGCGCACCGGTGTGGATGGCCTGCCATCCGGCCAGTGAGGCGGTCTCGGCGTAGACGTGCGCGAGGCTGCTTCGAATGCCGGGCCGTACGGCGTGGCGGTGGGCGCGTTCGATCTGGTTGAGCTGAGCGCGCATCTTGTCGGCGATGGCCGCTCCCCCGAGGCGACGGTCCATGAGCCGCAGGTTATTGGTCTCGGTGGTGAGGATCATGACCATGGTCGGGTCGATGGCGGCAGCGGCTTCGAGGCGGGCGGTCAGCTCGGTGCTCTGCTCCTGGTGGGCGTTGGCGTGATCATCTCTGGGTGAGGCGATATCGCGCGGGGCGAGGCCAAGCAGGATGCGCGCGTGGTCGGGTAGTCCGAGCCCGGTGGCGATGCGATCGAAGACCTCCAGCTCGCTGATGGCGAGGTGCCTGCGCATGATCTGGCTGACCCGCCCTTGAGACAGGCCGGTCGCCGTGCCGATGCGGACCTGGCTGGCACCGCAGTACTTCGCCACAAGCCCGAACAATCCGCCTATATCGCGGCTCTTCAGAATTTCCCGAGTATCATCGCGATCCCATAGCCAATCCGGCAGATTAAGCGGATCGAAAGCATTATGCTGCATTCGACCCTCCCAAATGCCGGTTTCCGCAGGCACGGCATCGCCTCACTCCTCTTTATATCTCACCGTGCAATATCACCGTGTAATTGGCGGGCCTGTGCGCCGCGTTCATCCTTTACGGCATGAGCAAGCCGATCAAGTGCACCACATGCGACGGACGCGGGTGGATGATTGTCATGCGTCGCGGATCTGTGGGAGCGGCAAGTCTGGGCATCGCCCCGTCCTCGCGCGAGGACTGCCTGTACTGCGATGGTCCGGCTGAGCACCCGTGCGAGATGTTCGAGTGGGAGGTCCAGGTCATCGTCGGGAACCCGGTCGGCCTGGGGGCATGCGGGGCCAGTTCTGGGCACGCCACGGCGATGGACGCCCTCCGTACCGCCCTCCGTAAGCTCGACCCGGAGACAGTGGCCTGGGGCCGGATCATCCACCGCGTCTACGAGTTCGGGGCGGCTCCGGACGGCTGGCGCAGACAGGTGATCTTCCACGCGAGCAGAGGCCCCGCCGGCACGGTTGTTTTCGACCGCATCCAGACATGAGCGCCCGTATCTGGTTTGAGGGTATGGAGTGCGTGGCTCCGCACCCTTCACCACCTAAGCCAAATTACACGCTTCTGGCATGGCATGAATTCTGCCGCTTCACCCACATTCATGTGGTCAAATGGACGTGCCACGAGCACCGCACTACGTTTTACGAGTTGTGCACTTCTGGTGGATTGGGATTCATTCGCCGGACCACCGTGCGCGACGGACGGCGGACCGTGGCCTATAGCGACGCATGGTCGCTCGCCAACTGTGAAACGGTCTGGACTTTCCTGCTGATGGGATTGGCGAGATAGGTAGGCACCTCTGCCTGCACAGCCCATGACACACTCACGGTCAACCGCTAGTCTGCTTATGCAGACAAGTGCAAGAGCGATCGGGCGGTTGACATGAGCATGGAGTTCGCCCCACCGAAGTACGCCCAGGTGATGACCGCGCTTCAGCGGCGCATCGAAGCGGGCGAGTACTCCCCCGGTGACATGCTGCCCTCTGAGACGCAGCTCGTCCGGGAGTTTGGTGTGGGAAGAACGACCGTCGTCCGGGCCCTTCAGACACTTGCCATGCAAGGGTGGATCGAGCGTGAGCACGGGCGCGGGTCCTTCGTGAAGGGCCGCCCGGAAGCCGCCGTCGATCGGATCCGCCCCGGCCTCGGTACTGCGGAGCGTCCCGAGGACCAGACGAACGTCATGGATGTCCGGCGCGTGGCCGCCCCGCGCCACATCGCACGCCTTATGGGAGTCGCCGAACGAACGCCCGTCATCGCCCGCACGCGCGTGGCCATGCAGGGCGGCAGGCCCTCGGCCGTGGAAACGCTGTGGTTCCCGCTTGAGATCGCGGTCGGCACCGACGTGGACAAGCCCGCCCCCTTGCGGCAGGGCATCCGGCAGCACCTCCAGGCGGTCAAGCATCTCCGTTTCGACCACATCACCGAACGGCTGACCGCCCGCAAGCCCACCGAGGAAGAGGCGGAACTGCTGGGAAGCGCCAACGCCGTCCTCGGAGTCCTGGCGACCGTGCATGATCCATCAGGAGCCGTGGTGCTGACCTTGAGCATTGCCTTGCCCGGCTCCCTCCATGAGCTGGAGGACGTCTACCAAGTGAGGTAGATCTTACTTCTCCGACACGCTCAATCACTTGTCCGGACGAGTCCCGTTCAGCTACTCTCAACTTGTCCGCACAAGCGGATGACCGCACAAGAATGTAAGGAGACAGATCATGGCCATACAGGGCCCCATCCCGGTCGCCTTCGACCAGGTGTTCCCGCACGGCTGCTACATCGTCGGGGAGGTCGAGAAGGTCAAGGACTTCGACGCCTCCACGCGGGAGCGCTTCGTGCAGGCACGCGACAAGCAGAGCGGTGAGCCGGTCTGGCAGGTCGCGGTCATGGACGCCGATCCTGCGCTGAAGGCGGCTCAGAAGACGGTCGCGGTGAAAATCCTCGGTAGCGACGAGCCGACCGTTCCACCGGCGGCCCCGGGATCGCCGTTCACGCCGGTCGAGTTCGACGGCCTCACCGTCACGCCGTACGTCAACGCGGCCGGACGGCTCGCCTACTCCATCCGGGTCCGGGCGATGCGCGCGCCGCGCACTGCCAAGCCCGTCAAGGAGGCGCAGTGACCGCCCGCGAGCCGTACACCTACGTCACGGTGTCGCTGCGCGAGGGCGGCGAGACGGACGTGTCCGTCTCCTTCCTCACGCCCGACATCAGCGTCCGCGCGCTCGTCATCGACGATGCCCGGCCGTACCTGAGCCTCAGCACCACGGAGGCCAACGTGTCGATCTCGACATCGGGCGGCGGACAGGTCAGCGCCCATGACGTGGCGCTGGCCCGGGAGATCGCGGACAACGCGACGCGCTACCTCGCCGACTGCGAGCGGCTCCACATCCAGGCCCCTCCATGCGACGAGGCGGCCTGAGAGACAAGGCGGGGCCGCTGGAAGCGGCTACTTCCGGCGGCCCCTGGTTTCTCCCCTGATGCGATCACGAGAGAGGTCACCAGCTTATGCTCAGGAAACTTCCGGGAGACGAGACCCGAAATCTCGTCTCCACCACTCCCGACACGGCCGTGGTCTTCCGCCCGGCCGTCGTCCGGACACCCACGATCGTCGTCGTCACCGTCTTCGTCTGCCGCGCACTGGCGGCCGTCGTCCGCACGGTGTGGCGGCATCCTCTCGCCTCGACCGGGGTCGTGGCGCTCATGTCGGTGTCGATCCTGTACGGCTGGCGGTGGGGCCTCGGCCTGGCCGTCTCCCCCATCCTCGGCCTGGCCATCTGGAGCCTGGTCGACCGGGCCTCGTTCCTCCGGCTGACCGGCTGGCGGCTCCTGGCCTTCTGGCGCCGCTTCCGCATCTACCGGCGGCACTGGCAGCCGGTCATGGTGGTCTCCGGCCTGGGAAGACACCTGCGTGGCCGGGACTACCTTCCGCACCTGGTGGGCGTCACGTGCACTTCGTGGGCCGACCTGGTCACGGTGCGAATGCTGACGGGGCAGTCGGTCAAGGACTGGACCGATCGCGTCGATCACCTGGCGCACGGCTTCGGCTCCCGGAGCTGCCGCGTGGCGATCGCTCGTGCCGGTCGGCTCGTCCTGACCTTTCCTCGGCGGGATCCGCTCGCCACGCCGCTGCCCGCCGTACCCATCTCGGATGTGGTCTCCGTAGGTCCGGTAGAGGTCGGGGCACAAGAGGACGGCAGGCCGTGGCGGCTACGCGTCCACGGAACCCATGTCCTCGTCGCGGGTGCGACCGGGGCCGGCAAGGGGTCGGTCATCTGGTCGCTGATCCGTGGGCTGCTGCCCGCCGTCCGGGCAGGGCTGGTTCAGGTATGGGCGCTGGACCCCAAGCGGATGGAGCTGTCCTTCGGGCGGGCGCTCTTCGGTAAGCGTTACGCCGCCACCCCGGCCGAGTGCGCCGACCTGCTTGAGGCGGCCGTGGCCGTCATGCAGGAACGAGCCGACCGGTTCGCGGGCCGTCAGCGTACGCACACACCCACCCGGCACGACCCGTTCGTGCTCGTCGTGGTGGACGAGGTGGCGTTCCTGACCGCCTACCAGTCCGACAAGGGCCTCAAGCTGCGGATCTCCGCCGCGCTGGCCACCCTCACCACCCAGGGCCGCGCGGTGGGCGTGGGCGTCCTCGCCGCCCTCCAGGACCCGCGCAAAGAGGTCATGAACATCCGCAACCTGTTCCCCGACAAGATCGCCCTCCGGCTCGACGAGTCCGAGCAGGTGGACATGGTCCTCGGCGACGGCGCACGGGATCGCGGCGCACTGGCCGACCACATCTCTCCCATCCCGGAACAGGGCGCGGGCATCGGGTACGTGCGGCTGGAATCCGAACCCGACCCAGTGCGGGTGCGAGCGGCCTACGTCTCCGACGAGGACATCGCAGCCATGGTCGCCGAGTACGCCCCTGCCCAGCAGGCGGCTCCGGATGTTCGGAAGGGCGGCACCCGTGGTTGAGATCGGGCACATCCTGACCGGCCTGCGCTGCGCGGCGTGCGGCGCGATGGACACGCTGTGGTTCGACCTGGCGCGCCTGCTCATCGAGTGCCGTGAGTGCGGCACCGGAGCGCTCCTCGACGTCGGCGACGAGGAGGTGGACGAATGACCGCGCTGACTCGCGCCGAACGCCAGGCGATGCCGCTCGCGCTCGATGTCGCCGTGGAGGTCGCCAAGCAGCACGGTGTATGCGTCCGCCCGGTCACCGTGCGACGCCTGGACACCCTGACGGGGACGTCAGAGAACATCGACATCCCGTGCGGCGCGACCCTGGACGCCAAGTGTCCCTCCTGCGCCAAGCGGAACCGCCTGCTGCGGGTGGCCCAGTGCCGTGAGGGCTGGCACCTCGAAGAAGAGCCCGTCATCACTCCCGATGAGCCCAACGAGGAACAGCGCTGGCTCGTCGCCTTCCGAGCGGACACACAGGCCGAACGGGACATCGCCGCTGCGGCCGGGCAGGACACCTCCGAGCTGGACGAGCTGATCAGCGCGCTGGACGCGGAGATGCATACGGCGGGCCTGCGCGGCAACGTGCTCGGGCGTACGGCGGGCAAGCGCTCCCGCTCGACCAGGCGGCGACAGGACGCCCCCGACCTTCCGCGCCGGAAGATGACCGACTTCACCCTTGGCCGGACCTACGCCAGCCCCGACGGCAAGGTCTACCGGCCATCGCTGTTCGTCACGCTCACCCTGCCGTCCTACGGCAAGGTCCGCGAGGGCGCACCCGTCGATCCCGGCACCTACGACTACGCGCGAGCCGCCCGGGACGCGCTGCATTTCTCCAAGCTGGTGGACCGGTTCGTGCAGAACCTGCGGCGGGTGGCGGGCTATGACGTGCAGTACTTCGCCACCGTCGAGCCACAGAAACGGCTCGCGCCGCACCTGCACATGGCGATCCGCGGGACGCTCCCCCGCGCCGAGCTGAAGCAGATCGCTGCGGCCACCTATCACCAGGTCTGGTGGCCCGCCGTGGATCGGGTGGCGTTCGAGGGCGATCACCTGCCCGTCTGGAGCGACGACGTCGGCTACCTCGACCCGGCGACCGGCGAAGTCCTGCCCACCTGGGAACAGGCCCTCGATGACGTCACCGACCCGATGCACGTCCTGCGGTTCGGTGACCAGCTCGACGTGCAAGGCGTGCTCGCCGGAACACCGGACGCCGACCAGTGCATCCGGTATCTGTCCAAGTACCTCACCAAGTCGATCGGCGACACGCTCGACTCCGATGACATCAGGAGACGCGACCACGCGGCCCGCCTGATCGAGGCGCTGCGCTACGAGCCCTGCTCGCCGTCCTGCCCGAACTGGCTGCGCTACGGCGTCCAGCCCAAGAACGCCAGCGCGGGCATGACACCGGGCCGCTGCCGTGGCAAGGCGCACAAGCCGGACCACCTCGGCTACGCGGGCCGCCGCGTCCTGGTCTCCCGCAAGTGGTCCAACAAGACCCTCGCCGAACACCGGCAGGACCGCCGCACCTGGGTCATGGAAGCCCTCGGTCTCGACCGGGAGCCGACCGACCCGCACCGCTACACCTGGAAACCCGTTCCGGCCGGAGACGCCAGCCTGCCACCCCTTGCCCTGCGCCTGCTGCGCATGGTCGCCGAACGCCAACGCTGGCGCGCGAGCCTCCAAGCCCTGGAGTCACGGGCCGGGCTTTCGGCAACCGGCGCTACGGAGAGGCGGGTGGCCTGAGATGGAGAAACTCTTCTATCGCCCCAAAGAGGCCGCCCTCGCGCTCGGCATGAGCCGTACGGCCGTGTTCCGCCTGATCAAGTCCGGTGAGCTGCGGTCGATCAAGTACGAGGGCTACCGGCTCGTACCTGCTGCCGCGCTCGAAGCGTTCGCGCGCGCCTTGGAAGGGGTGGCGTGATGGGCGACCGGAAGCCCAACGGACGCTCCTCCATCTACCTCGGCGCGGATGGCTTCTGGCACGGCTGGGTCACCGTCGGTCTCAAGCCGGACGGCTCACCTGATCGTCGCCACCGCAAAGGCAAGACCGAGGCGGACGTAACGGCGAGGGTCGCCGCCCTGGAGCGACAGCGGGAGTCCGGGAACGTCAGCAAGCCTGGACGGGCGCCCACCGTCGCCGAGTGGATGGGCGAATACCTCGACGTCATCTGTGAACGGCTGGTGGCGTCGGGCAAGATGGCCCCTCGAACGTTGGATGACTATAGATCGAAGACCCGCCATTGGGTCATTCCGCTTCTCGGCAGGCATCGCCTCGACAAACTCGCGCCCGAACACCTGGATCAGGCTTACACGACCATGCTGGAGCGTGGGCGTTCGTCGAGCACGGTTCTCAAGGTCCACCGGATCATCGCCCGAGCGCTGAAGATCGCCCTGCGGCGTGGCAAGATCACGCGGAACGTCGCGACACTGGTGGACGCTCCGGCGGCCAATGATCCCGATCTCACTCCGCTTACCCGGGAAGAGGCACGGAAGATCCTGGAGACCGCGAAGTCCAGGAGGAACGCGGCACGCTGGTCGGTGGCGCTCGCGCTGGGCATCCGGCAGGGAGAGGCGCTTGGGCTCCGGTGGTCGTTCGTCGATCTCGACGCGGGCGTGATCAAGGCTTGGTATCAGGTGCAGCGCAAGCCGTGGGAGCACGGTTGCGAAGACCCCCATGAGTGTGGCAAAGGCTGGCACCGCTGGCCGTGCAAGGCAAGCTGTCGCGAACACCAACACCACGCGGGCTGTACCAAGCAGTGCAAGCGGCATGGGCACAACTGCCCTACACGGACGTGCCCCAAGGGCTGCACCGGGCATGCCGACCGATGCCCCAAGCGCACGGGCGGGGGCATGGTCTTTCGGCAACGCAAGGGGAAGAGCAAGCTCACTCTTCAGTGCCCGCCCGAACTCCTGCCTGTCCTGCGCCAGCACCGAGCCGAGCAGGCGGCCGAGCGCGGCAGGGCTGGTGATCAGTGGGAAGATCATGACCTGGTCTTCGCGACGCGGCGCGGCAGGCCGATGGAGCGGAGTGAGGACTACAAGGCATGGAAGGCGCTGCTCAAGCGGGCCGGTGTCCGTGACGCCCGACTACACGACGCACGGCACACCGCCGGGACGCTGCTCGTCGAGCAGGGTGTTCACATCCGCGTGGTGCAGGAGATCCTCGGGCATGCCCGGGTGACCACCACCGAGCGATACGCCCATGTGGCGAGTCCCCTGATGCATGACGCGAGTGCCCGCATCGGGGCTGCTCTCTGGGGCGATGCCGAGCAACTGCAACCCGAACTGCAACCCTGACGGTATTGAAGATCGAAAAGGCCCTCATCCCGGAGACGGGAGAGGGCCTTTGAAGTGCGGAGGCTCCGGGATTTGAACCCGGGATGGGCGTGAACCCAAACCGCATTAGCAGTGCGGCGCCATAGACCTGACTAGGCGAAGCCTCCTGGTAGCCACTGTGGCTCACGACAGCGTACCGGCAGCGGGGCCGGGCGGCAAAGCGGATTGCCAGGTGGAGAGGGAAGTGAGGCGCGGAAGACCGTCAGGTGGTGTTGGCGAGGGGGTTACATGAGGTTTGCCCGGTCGTTGGGGAACCGTCCCGACATCCTTTGTCCACAAGCTGTGGACAAAGGATGTGGGTAAGCCAAGGGTGATCAGGAGGCCGCGAGCTGGGCTTCTCCCTCGATCTCGACCTTGACCTTCTTGCCTACGAGGACGCCGCCGGTCTCCAGGGCCTGGTTCCAGGTGAGGCCGAAGTCCTCGCGGTCGAACTCGGTGGTGATGGAGAAGCCCCAGACCTGCTGGCCCCACGGGTTGGTGCCGCTGCCGCCGTACTCGACGGTGAGCTCGACCTCGCGGGTGACGTCGCGGATGGTCAGGTCGCCGGCGACCTTGAACTCGTCGCCGGACTGGCTGATGAAGCGGGTGGTCCGGAAGGTCATCTCCGGGTACTTCTCCACTGCCAGGAAGTCGTCGCTGCGAAGGTGGCCGTCACGGTCGGCGACGCCGGTGTCGATGCTCGCGGTCTGAACGGTGAGTTCGGCGGTGGAGTCGACGGGGTTCTCCGCGATGGTGACGCTTCCGGCGAAGGTCCCGAAACTGCCGCGGACCTTGCTGACCATCATGTGCTTGACGACGAAGCCGATCGTCGTGTGGGCGACGTCAAGGTTGTAGGTGCCGGCGGCCGGGATCGTGAGCCCTTCCCAGGTACGGGTGCTCATGGTGTTCTCCTCGCGGGGACTGTTGCGGTGTGGATGGTTGCGTCAACAGATTTCTACATGAGGAATATTCCGCTCGTCAACTAGTGTCCCCTACACTATGAGTGTGATTCAGTTCGATGACCCCCGTCTGACCGCGATGGGCATGTTGACGGAAGTTCAGACCGGGCTGACCGCGAAGATGAGCCCGGCGTTCACCGCCGCGGGGTTGTCGGAGATGGACTTCGAGACGCTGATCCGGCTGGCCCGCTCGCCCGGTCACGGCCTGCGGATGAGCGATCTCGCCGGGCAGACCGGCCTGTCCACCAGCGGAGTCACCCGCGTCGTGGACCGGCTGGAGCGTGATGGGCTGGTCCGGCGGCAGGCGTGCGCGACCGACAGGCGGGCGTCGTACGCGGTGCTCACCGAGGTCGGGTCCGAACGGCTGGCGGCCGTGCTCCCCACCCACCTCGACGACATCGAGCGCTGGTTCACCGGCCTGCTCAGCCCGGAGCAGCTCGACGCGCTGCTGTCGGCGCTGCGCGTGATCCGCGACGTCGTACGGCCGTGCGCCACCGCCGGCGCGACCGGCCGGGACAACGGCGAGGGCGACGGCCCCTGCCCCGCGTGAACATCCACAAAGCAAGGCCCCCTCAGCGTGGGGAGCCCTGCGGTTCCGGTTCCGGGCGGCGCTGCGCCGGGACGACCAGGTCACCGCGCAGTTTGGCCATCGCCCGCGACACCGTGCTCTTCACCGTGCCGACGCTGATGCCGAGCGCCTTGGCGATCTCCGGCTCGGTCATGTCCTCGTAGTACCGCAGCACCACCGCCGCGCGCATCCGCTCCGGCAGCCGGTCGAGCGCCTGTTCCAGCAGCTCGTAGGCGTGCTCGTACTCGACGGGGGCGAACGCGGGCGGCTCGGGCAGTTCCTCGGCCGGATACTCCTCCAGCTTGCGCCGCCGCCACCAGGAGATGTTGATGTTGACCATGGCCCGCCGCACGTAGCCGTCCAGCGCCGCCCGGTCGTGGATGCGGTCCCAGGCGAGGTACGTCTTGGCCAGTGCCGACTGCAGCAGGTCCTCGGCGTCGGCGGGGTTGCCGGTCAACTGGCAGGCGGTGCGGAGCAGCGCGGGACCGCGCGCCTCGACGTACGCGCGGAACTCGTCGGTTTGCAGGTCCATCGCGATCACCAGCCGACAACAGAGGGGCTGCCCGTGCCGGGGCCGTGCCGGGCGACCGGCCCGTGTCGGGCTTTTGCCAGACACTTCCCTTGTGCTCAGAATCGCAGCTGGAGCACCTGATACGGCTGAACCAAAATCCAGGTTTCGCCCCTTCGACAGCAAAAATAGGCCAAGCTCGAAGACATGGACCGCAGGACCCGGTTCACCGATCAAGCCCGCCGCGCGTCCCGAGACGGTCTGCGCGGCGGCGCCGTATGCGGTGTCGCGTCGGCCCTCATCCCTTTCCGACGCTCTCGTCCATTCACCACCGCGCGGCGTGAGATCATCGAGTATCGCTGCGCCACAGGCGTTTCGGCGGCTTCACTCCGGGGTCGTCCGGGTACGCCGGGCGTCCGGTCATGGTCATTACCCGCCCTGGTCACGGTGCAGATTGCTGAGACCCGGTGGGCGTCCGCTAGCACCTGGGAACGGAAAACCGCACCCGCCGATACATCTGTCGGGAAATATCAGCAGAACACCCGAAGAACTCCCTCTGCCCGTGTGAGGCTATGCCCTACGAGGCCATGGAGGAGTCTCGCCCGCAGGCCTTCACCCAAAGGCCCGAACCAAGGGGTAGGCGCTCACCAGCACCTATGAAGGGGCCTCGCGGTCCGCCCGTCAACCAAACGGGAGCACCGCGAGTATGGACGACGAAGAGACGATTGGGACAGGCGAATGACCTACCCGACCACTGTTCACCGGCGTCGCACCCTCGCAGCAGCCGCACTCGGGCGTACCCTCAGTACCCCCGGTGCCCCTGATGCCCCCAGCGCCCTTGATGCCAGTAATGCCAGCGATGCCCGTGCCGCCCCTGGCGTCCGCGGCGATGCCGGCGCGTCCGCGGATGCCGTCGACGGCGACGGCCCGGAACCACTGCGTGCCGTCACCGGGCAGGTGCTCGACACCAGCCCGCACCTGATCATCGTCGAGACGCCGGAGGGAACCGAGGAGCGTCTGGTGGTCGCCCCATGGGCGACCACGTGGCGCGGCGAGAACGTCGCGCTGACCGACCTGCCCCCCAGGACAAACGTGATCATGCGCACCCTGCACGGCGGCAAGGTCGTGGACCGGGTCTGGGCGGACATCACCAGGATCACCGGCACGATCCTCGCCGTCGGCAAGGAGGGGCGCGACCAGCTCGTCGAGCTGGACGCCGGTCCGCACCGGGGGCGGCGCACGATCGTCATCCCCTACCGGGTGTCGGGACGGCTGCGCGTGCGGCACCCGATGTTCGAGCCCGGCTACCTGTTCGACGCCATCGGGATCCGCGAGGACGGCCGGGCCTCGGCGCGGCTGCCCGCCACCTCGCAGCCGCCGTACCGGGCGCGTGCCGTACCGGCTCCGCCTCCCGCCTACGGCGGGGCGCAGTCACGCGTCGCCGGCACGATCACCTGGTCGGACGGGTTCGACGAGGACGAACACGGAGCGGCCTACCCGATGCTGGAACGGTCCGACGTGGGGTGCCGGGACGCGGAGACGTCGTGCGTCGGCCTGCCGTACCTCGCGCTGGGCTCGATGCTGCACGTTGAGAACACCTGCACGGGACGCACTCAGGTCATTCCCATCGTGACCTGCGGTTGCGTCGCTGGGAGGTTTTGCGACCGCTGCGTGGAATGCGACACTTCACCGCGGGGCAGGATCGCGGAGGTGTCACCGGTCTCCTTCGTCGAGCTGGGCGGGGACCTGATCAAGGGTTGTTTCAATGCCAGGATCGGATTGGGGTGACATGCTGGCGACGATCGCCGCAGCGCAACTGCCGCTGATGGTGTTATTGCTGGTCATGGGGAGCGCCGCGAAAGTGGCCACGATTCGCGCCGACGCCGAGCCCGGAGGGCTGACCCGCCTCGGACCGGCCGTGCTGATGCCGGAGCGGCTGCGGGGGGCGGCGCTCGTGGTGTGCGCGGCCGGCGAGCTGGTGCTCGCCGTCGGCATCGCGTTCACGGCCTCTCCGCTGTTCCGGTGGGGGTCGCTCGCGTTCTTCGCGCTCTCCACCTATGTGCTGCTCGAACTGCGCCGACGCCGTCCCGATGTCGGGTGCGGCTGCTTCGGCGAGGTCAGCTCCCGCCCGATCGGGGCGCGATCGGTGGCCCGCACGGTGACGCTGGCGGTGATGGCCGCGGGCATGCTCTCGGTGCCGACGCCGGGCTGGCAGGTGGTCGCCGGCATCACCTGGACGACGGCCGGGTTCATGACGGCCGGGCTGGCGCTGCTCGTCGTCCTGTCGCCGGAGCTGGAGGAGGCCATCGACCGGGTACGCCACCGCGCGCCGTGCGAGCAGCGCGCGCTGTCGCCCGGCACCGCGCTGAGCCGCCTGCGGGCCAGCGCCGCCTGGGACGATCATCGGCCGCTGCTGACCACGCCCGAGCCTGCCGACAGCTGGCGGGAGCTGTGCTGGCGGTTCTTCGCCTTCGACGGCCGGACCCCGGACGGCGTGCCGGTGGACGTGGTCTTCGCCGTCTACCTCAGCGGTCGGCGCCCGCCGGTGCGGGCGGCAGTGGTCACGGCGGACGGCATGCCGGTGCTAGCCGAATCTATCGCCGTATCGGCATGACGCTAGACATGCGTATAGAAGCCGATGCGGACGGCTTGATTTAGCTCTATACGGCTCTCTAGCTTCCCCACTAGAGAGCCGTATAGAGGCATAGGCGTTCCTCACACGGGTTGGGCGCGGAGGAACTTTCCGAAGTGGGGCACTGTGAAGGCGATCAGGCCCCGCTCGGCGCTGTAGATCAGACCCTTCTTGATGAGGCTGTCGCGAGCCGGGGACAGGCTCGACGGCTTTCTGGTGAGGACCTCGGCGACCTGGGCGGTGGCCACCGGCTCGTCGCCGACGGAGGCCATCGCGTGCATGTAGTCTCGCTCGGCCGGGGTGGCGCGCTCGTAGCGGCTGCCGAAGAAGCCGACGGCCAGCTCCTCCTCGGCCTCGGGGGCGGCCAGCCGTACGTCGTCGGCGGTGATCGGTGACCGCAGCGCGAGATCCCAGGTGACCTTGCCGTACGCCTGGACGAAGTAGGGGTATCCGTCGGCTGCGGTGTAGAGCGCGTCGAGCGCTTCCTGGGTGAACTCGACGCCCTCACGCTCGGCCGGGGCGATCAGTGCGAGATCGGCCGCGGTGCGGTCGAGACGGTCGATGCGGGCGTAGCGGAACAGCCGCTCGGAATAGCTCTTGCTGGCACTGAGCACGCTCGGCAGGTGTGGCAGGCCGGCGCCCACCACGATCAGCGGGCCGCCGCTCTGCGACAACTCGTGACAGGCGGCGCACAGAGCCGAGACGTCGGGCGCCTGGACGTCTTGCATCTCGTCGATGAACAGCGCGATGCCCACCCCGAGGTCGGTGGCCACCGAGGCGGCGTCGACGAACAGCTCGGTGAGGTCGATCTCCAGGTCGCCGGAGTCGGCCCGGCCCCGCCCGGCCGGGACGTCGATGCCGGGCGACCAGTGCGAGGTGCCCTTCGCGGCCGACGGGTCGCGCATGGCGAACGCCTTGAGCACGCCGAGGAACTCCTCGATGCGCTCGGGCGCGCGGTGGCGCGGGGCCAGCTCACGCACCGCCATGTGCATGGCGGCGGCGACCGGCCGCCGGATGGACTGATCGGGGCGGGCCTCTATCTTGCCGGTGCCCCACAGGCGCTGCATCGCCATCGATTTGAAGGTGTTGAGCAGGACCGTCTTGCCGACGCCGCGCAGCCCGGTGAGGACCATGCTCCGCTCCGGACGGCCACGGGCCACCCGTTCCAGAACCACCTCGAACTGCTGCAGCTCACGATCGCGGCCCGCCAGCTCGGGCGGGCGCTGCCCGGCCCCGGGGGCGTAGGGGTTGCGCACGGGATCCACGCTCTCGGACTTTATGACGGAATATAGCGGCCGTCTTATATCTGCGTAGAAAGAGCTACGGCGTGTCGCGCGCCGCGAGGCCGACGAGCGGTGGACGGGCGCTCGCGCCCCGGCGGGAAGGGCGCTCGCGGGCATGCTGAAGGTCGCACTTCCCATGCCACACCCCTCGCCGATAAGATCGTTGGCCCGAACCCGTGTTCGATCCGATTGCCTTCAGACTGTAGCGCGGCCTCGAACACCTGCGCGAGATTTTCGCGGATTTCCAGGTAAAGATCTTGCCCGCGGCGTCAGCGTCGCATCGGCGCCCGCAACGGCGCTGGTCACAGCCGCCTAGCCCTTCACCACGAGTCCCATCGACCTCGCCGTGCCCGCGATGATCTTCTCCGCCTCGGCCGGGTCGTCGGTGTTCAGGTCGGACAGCTTCACACGCACCACGTCCTGAAGCTGCGCACGCGTGATCGTGCCCGCGGGCGTGTGCCCCGGCCGGGCGCTCCCCGCCGCCAGGCCCGCCGCGTGCCGCAGCAGCGACGCGGTGGTCGGCTTCTTCGTCACCATCTCGAACGAGCGGTCGTCGAAGACGGTGAGCACCGCCGTCACCACGAACCCGCGCAGGTCCTGGGTCGCGGCGTTGTACTGCTTGCAGAACTCCATGATGTTGACGCCCAGCGGCCCGAGGTCCTTGCCGACCGCCGCCGGGTTCGCCTCACCCGCCTTGGACTGGATCTTCACGACACGACTGATCTTCTTCGCCATGGACGGCACGCTAAAGTCTCCAGTAACAGGAGGCTCAAGCGAATATGTACACGATCGGCCAGCTCGCCAAGCTCTCCGGTCTGCCGGTGAAGACGATCAGGTTCTACTCCGACAGCGGGGTGCTCCCCGAACACGAACGCACCGCCGCCGGCTACCGCCTCTACCGCGAGGAGGACCGCGCCCGGCTGGAGGTCATCCGCACGCTGCGCGAGATCGGCGTGGACCTCGCCACCATCCGCGGCCTGGGCGACCGCGACCTGCGCGACGTGCTCACCCTCCACCTGCAGGCCGTCGAGACCCGGCTCCGCGCGCTGCAACGGACCCGCGCGGTGCTGCGCGCCACCCTCGACAAGGACGACCCCACCGACGACGACCTGCACCGCCTCAACGCCCTTGGCCGCTACGGCACCGAGGAGATGGGCCTGCTCCTCGACGACTTCATGGACGACGTCGCGGGCGCCAACGGCGCGCGTGAGGAGTGGCTCGAAGGGCTGCGCTGCGGCATGGCCGTCGAACTCCCGGACGAGCCCACGATCGAACAGCTCGACGCGTGGCTGGAGATGACCGCGCTGCTGGCCGACGACGGATTCCGCGCCGCGCTGAGAGGCCAGAGCTCGGACTTCTGGGAGAACACCGACCAACTGGACCTGGACGCCCTCCGGGAGACCACCATGCGGTCCATCGAGGACGCCATGGCGGCGGTACACGCGGGCGTGACCCCCGACTCCCCGGCGGCGCTCCCCGTCCTGGACGGTGTCCTGTCGCTGATGGCGAAAGGGCGCGGCGTGCTGTGCGACGCGGAATTCCGGAACCAGGTACGCCGCGAGTACGACCAGCACGACCAGCGCTCCGAACGGTACTGGGAACTGGTCTACGTCATCCGCGAGTGGTCATGGCCGCCCGAACAGGTCGTCGCCAACCGCTGGATCCACGACGCGCTGCGACACCACGATCACTTTCCGCCCTGATCCGCCGACGGATCGCTTAAGCTGACGTATGGCCTCACGTGGGAAAACGTCCGTGCCGGGAATCCGCCGCGCGCTTCCGGCCCTGCTCGTCTCCGGCTGCCTCGCGACCATCTCCGCCTGCGGCGACGCCGGCAACGCGACCACCCCCACCCCGGCTCCGCCGTCCACGTCACCACCCCCCACCCAGCAGCCGACAGCCGTACCCTCCCCCACCCCCACCGGCCCCCCGGCCTACACCTCGAAGGTCTCCCGCATCTCTCGCGACCAGGTCCCCTACTCCTGGCGCCCCGGATGCCCCGTCCCCCTCCAAGACCTCCGCATGGTGACCCTCACCATCTGGGGCTTCGACGACAAGCCCCACACCGGCCGCCTCGTCGTCCACAAATCCGTCACCGGCGACATCGAAAAGGTCTTCAAACGCCTCTACGACTGGCGCTTCCCGATCAAACGCATGGAACCGGTCGATGCCTTCAAGGGCAGCGACTTCGACTCCATCGAGGCCAACAACACCTCCGCCTTCAACTGCCGCCCCGCCACCGGCTCCTCCAACTGGTCCCAACACGCCTACGGCCGCGCCATCGACATCAACCCCCGCGAAAACCCCTACGTCACCGCCAACGGCTCCGTCGCCCACACCAACGCCCGCAAATTCGCCCGCCGCCCCATCAACGCCCCCGGCGTCATCAACCCCGGCGACCGCGTAGTGCGCGCCTTCGCCGCCCTCGGCTGGCAATGGGGCGGCTACTGGTCCGGCACCAAGGACTACCAGCACTTCTCCAAGGGCGGCGGCTGACCCCAGCCCCACTTCCAGCGGCATCGCTCTGAGCTGCAGTTCGGTCCTTCACCACTTCTCGGTGCTGCCGCGCGGCGGATTCTCACTCCGAGGCGTGAAGAATGGGAACGCTCAACAGTCTTGGCACGGAGGACCATTCGCGACCATCTGTGTCATTGGCTACGACCTCTGTGCCCCTCAGGGTTCCACAGGCCGTTCGTTGCGGTGGTTGGCCGCGTGGGTGGCGCTGGCCGCGACCGGCCGAAGAGCCGTGGTCTACGCGCCACCGCGCGGGAGCGCGCTCGGGAGCTTCCGATCGCTCACTGATCGTCGGCTGCGGTCGCTTCCTGGTGGGTGCCGCTCTGTCATCGGGGGTTCACGCGGTGGGGTGGGGGTGGTCGTTTGGGCGGCCTACCGTCCTGGCGGACGGCGTAGGTCGACGGGTCGGAGGTCGGGATGGATCGGCGGACTGTGTTGCGGACGGCTGTCATCGGTGCGGGTGGGGTGGCGTTCTCCGGGGCTTTGTGGGGGGAGGCGTTCGGTGCCACGGCGCAGCCGGGGGCGAGTCCGTACGGCGAGCTGGTGGGGGCGGACGCGAACGGCATTCAGTTGCCGGCCGGGTTCAGTAGCCGGGTGATCGCGCGGTCGGGGCGCAGTGTGGCCGGATACGTCTGGCATCCGGCTCCGGACGGCGGGGCCTGCTTCCCCAACGGCGCCGGGTGGATCTATGTGTCGAACTCCGAGGTACCGCTCATCGGGGGCGCGTCGGCGATCCGGTTCGCCGCCGACGGGACGATCCTGTCCGCGTACCGGATCCTGGCCAACACCAACGTCAACTGCGCGGGCGGGGCCACTCCCTGGGGTACGTGGCTTTCGTGCGAGGAGGTCCCGTTGGGGCGGGTCTTCGAGACGTGGCCGGGTGGTGGGCGGGCCGGGGAGGAGCGCACCAGGATGGGGCGCTTCACTCACGAGGCCGCCGCGTGCGATCCGCAGCGCCGGGTGGTCTACCTGACGGAGGACGAGTCGGACGGCTGCTTCTACCGGTTCGTCCCCGACACTTGGGGTGACCTGCGCACCGGCCGGGTGCAGGTGCTGTGCGGGACGGCCGGGCAGACCAGTGGGCCGGTGAGCTGGCAGGACATTCCCGACCGCGACGGTTTCCCGGTGCCCACCCGACGGCAGGTCGGGGCGGCCCTGCACTTCAACGGCGGCGAGGGCTGCTGGTATGACAACGGCGTCTGCTATTTCACCACCAAGGGCGACAACCGAGTGTGGTCATTCGACGCGGTCGACAACGTCATCGGCCTGGCCTACGACGATTCGCTGGTCACCGACGGGGTTCCCCCGCTCACCGGTGTGGACAACATCACCGGCGCGCCCGGCAGCCGCGACCTGTACGTGGCCGAGGACGGCGGCGACATGGAGATCAACCTGATCACGCAGAGCGGCGTGGTCGCCCCGTTCCTGCGCGTCCTTGGTCAGTCGTCGTCCGAGATCACCGGCCCGGCGTTCTCGCCTGACGGCAAGCGCCTCTACTTCTCCTCCCAGCGCGGGACCTCGGGCTCCTCTACCGGTATCGGCGGCATCACCTACGAGGTGCGCGGCCCCTTCCGCGACCATTCGTGAACCCGCCGGAGCGCCGAACTCGCCCAGGAAAAACACGCGTCACGAACTTCATATAGATCCACACAACACGTCATAGCGTGAGCAATGGGCACCGGGCCATAAACGGGGATCTCCTACTCCCAACCATACCCACCGTGCATGTCCTGTTTCTCAGCGATAAGCACGGGCATTAGCCTGATCCGGTAGAAGATTTCCACGGATACCGCTGCGCCGATTCAGTATCGCACACGGAGGGTAATCCAGCATGCCCCTGCTCACGCCCATCACCGAACTCGACCTGACGCGACAAGAAGGCAACGAAGGAGACCATCTCAAATTTATCAGAGCCATCCGTACCGCATTGACGAGGAACGGTGAGCTCAATTACGCGACCTACACATACGATGTCGAAAGCCGCAGGGTCTATCGCGTGGACGATGCGGCGAATCCGGCCCAGAGGGAGGGTCATTTCAGCGTCCGACTGACGGTGGGCCGCGGGGAATCCGTTCACCTCTACGTCCGGCGCGACAACCTCTACAGCATCGGCTTCGCCCATCTGGACGCCCAGGGAAACGCCCTCCGTTTCTACTACCTGGGCGGCGACGCCGACCGGCACAACTGGCATGCGATCAGCCTCCACCTGCGGCAACGCGGCGACAATCCGCTTCCCGCGGACAACACCCGGCCATTCCCACGCTGTCGGTCGGTTCGGCGACCTTTCGCAGCGCGTCGAGTTCGCGGCGGCCCTCGCCGTCATCTATCTGAAGAGCACTCCCGGCACCAGCGGCCGGAGCGGGCAGAGCGCAGCCGCCTTCCTGGCCGCGGACGACGGCGGGGACATCCGCTACCCGGTGATCGACGCGGCGCTCAACCGGAACGACGACGACCACACGGCGAATTTCTTCCAGGCCAACGAGATCACGACGTACGACCTGTCGGGCGACACCATCCTCAAAGGCCCATGGCCGATCGCGTACTCGTGGCCGGGACTCGCCGGCACCGATTTCGCCGCCGGAGTGAGCACCGCCACCGCCATTCCCAACGTCAAGGGCGTCGTCTGGCTGTTTCGTGGTTCGAAGTACGTGCGGTTCAGCGTCTCCGACGATCGCGTTCTGGTGGGCCCGAAGGAGATATACGACGGCTGGCCCGGGCTGCGGGGCACCACATTCATGGACTATATCGACCCGCCACCAAGGACCCCAGCGGCGCCAACACCGTCTATCTCTTCCGTGGCCCCGAAGTCGTTCGATACAACCTCGACGACGATACGATAACCGGCCCCGGTCTCATCCCGAACGTGCTGCCCGGCCTCGGGGACACCGGCTTCGACCATGGCGTCAGCGCCGGATGGCCCGGGTTCAAGTCCGCCGGCTTCGATCACATCGACGTTGCGGTTCCCGTACCGGGAAATCCCGACCAGGCCTGGTTCTTCAAAGACGACCAATACCTCCGTTACAGCATCGGCTCGGCGCAGATCGTGGTCAAACCGCGTGCCATCGAGGACGGCTGGACCGGTCTGCGAAACACGGGCTTCGCCCAGGGCATCGACGCCGCCGTCCGCTTCACCGGCCCCGACGAGCACCTGTGGCTGTTCTCCGGCAACACGTACGTCCGCTATGACGTCAACACCGACAGCATCGTCATCGGCCCGAAGGCCATCATCGACGGCTGGAACCTCGGCCTGCCGGTCGGCTGATCGCCGAAGTCATGTTCCCGCCACCGCTCGTCCGGGAGAAGGCATTGGCTCGTCATATGCGCACGATGAATGGTCGCATGCTCGCATGCCTGCGGCAATAGAGTACCGAAGCGTCCAGGAGGTGTTCCTGAGGCAATCCGCCGCCGACGTGCGCGGACGTGCCTTCGCCGCGGGGTGTGGGCCCGAGCCCAAGCGCAGAATTGTCATGGGCGCCGACTCACGCTTACTCGGCAGGGTATTGTCACAAACATGACAGTCTTGGACGCCGCTCTGTGGGGATTTCTGGGCAGCGCGGTCGCCGAGGCGCTGACGTTATCCGCACTGATGCGTCCGACTGGGCGTCGCCGGACCTGGCGTTGGCCCTGGGCGGCAAAGCAGGACCGCGGCACCGTGCTCTTCGCCGTCTGTTTACGGTTGTTCGCGGGGGGCGGGCTGGCCACACCGCTCGGCGTATCCCAGCAGATCGCCACCGAGTTCGGGCTATTCGTCTGCGGCGCAGCCGCACCGCTAATCGTCGCACGCCTGTTCCAGCTCATTCCGCTCGCCGACCCGTCGGATTCCGCCGCGGACGGCGGCCAGCTGATCAAAGTGGACGCCATCGGTTCTACGGAGCTTCAGAAGTAGGGCGGGGACGCAGTGCTGAGAACGGATAGCAGAACTGGGCGTCTCGTCCGCGCGCTGGCAGCGGTCCCAGCGGACGCGGAGAATCGAAAAGGGCTGGCCGGAGCCCTCGCGGGCGGCGTCGCCACGCGTCATCCCCGGGTTGAGGAAGAGTCCCCCGAAGAGGAGCCGCAACGCCGAAGAAGCAGTTGGGCGGGTTGGGGAATGCCGCTGCTGGCGGGCGCGGCCATCCTGCTGCTGGTCTTCTCGGCCACGCTCATGGCCAACGGGGGAATGACAGGCGGCGGAATCGCGACCAACGCCAGCCCGGAACCTCCGCCCCCGCACACACCATCGCCCTCGATGACACTGACCGGTGACGACCAATTGCTCTCAAAGCGCATCACCGGGTTCGGGCCCGGCCGGCAAACGGTCACCTGGCTGGACAACTGCCGTCCGGAGAGATTGCCCGAGAGCACATTCGCCACCCGATCGGTCCTCCGCTGCGCGGCGCTTCCCGGCAGTCCTGCCGAGAGCGCGCTCGCCATTATGTTCGCCGACCGGGAAAGCTTGGACGCTTTCATCCGGAGAGAGGCCGGCACGCTGCAGCCGGGCTCGGGGGAAGCATGTCCGATCGAGGATAAGTTCGATTACACGGGGGACTGGACGAATTCAGAGGGCATCCGCATAGGGCGCATCGTGTGCCGCGACACGGGGTCCGCTTATCGCCTGGTCTGGTCTTTCGAGAACGACGCGTTCGTGGACGCGAACCAGGTTCCCTTCGTGATCGTCGTGGACGGCGACGACCAGCGCGCGTTGGTGGACTGGTGGAAGAAGACCCCCGTCTGATCGGGCGCGGAGGTCGGTGGGTGTCGGTGGTCGCGTCTGACAGGGATGGTCCGGACGTCGGGGGATCTTCTCTGGGGACGGCGCGGGTCCGCCCGGGGCGATGATCGGGTCGGCGTTCCACTGGACGCCTTCGTCTGGGTCGGCCCTTGCCGGGGCGCTGACGGCCTACGCGGGCGTCTTCGCGGTCGGCATACGTGCTGTGGGCGTGGCCGACCGGATCTGCCGTCAGTGTCCGCGTGTACCCCTGACGCGAGCGGCGCGTGAGCCCCGGCACAAACGGCCTGTCGGCAGGGCGAAGGTTGCGGCCTTCTTCACAGTGCGTGCTACAGCCGGGGACACGGTCCTACTTTCCGCAGATCCCCGACGGTGGAGCGCACCACGCAGCGGACGGCAGGCGCAACGGCCCGAAGTCGGATGCCGCAGAAAGGGGCGCCCATCCGAGGGAAGGGGCGCGGATACGGGCTGTGTGCGGGCTTGTAGCGGCAGGGCGGGAGGCACATCAAGGCGCAGGTGGCGAGGGCGTCCCGTGGGGTGCGGCCGGCAGGGCGGGGCGCAAGGGCGCAGCGAAGACACCGGCCGAAGGACGAACCGGTGGCGGTGGGAGGCCTAGAAGGGCTACGGCGGGTTCGGGGGTGGGGATTTGGAGGGGGAAGTGGGGGTCGGGTCGGGGGTGAGGAGGCCTCAGTGGTGGGGGATCTCCTTGTTGTTGGGGTGCGCGCGGCTTTCGGTGATAGGCGTGGCAGAAATTGCAACGTGTTTCAATACCTGAACACTTACGCACACTTCTTCGAGCAGCTCTGTCAGGTCACCAGTCAGTAGGCCGATGTTCACCGGAGATTCGATAAACAAGCCTGACGAAGAGCCGGACCTCCGATCCCCGTGGACGTAACGAACTGATAACTACGGCAAGATGGTGGCCATGGCGGCCAAGGACGGAGACGGGTGGGCCCTGTGCGGGCGTGGGCATCGGCACTGGGGTGTTCACGGGGCGGCCGGGCTGCTCGCCGTCCATCACGACATGGCCGGGACGGCGCACGTGCTGATGCAGAAACGGTCCTGGTGGAGCCACTTCGGGGGCACCTGGGGGGTGCCCGGGGGCGCTCGTGACAGTCATGAGGACTCCGCGTCCACGGCGATGCGGGAGGCGCGTGAGGAGGCCGGGCTAGACGGTGACGGCCTGCGGGTGCAGGCGGTCTACCGAGACGACCACGGCGGGTGGACCTTCGACACGGTCATCGCGGAGGCGGTGGGGTTGCTCCCGGCCGCGCCCACCAGCGGGGAGAGCGCCGAGTTGCGGTGGGTGCCCGCGGGGGACGTGCAGGAGCGGCGGCTTCATCCGGGGTTCGCGGAGGCGTGGCCCGCGCTGCGGCCCGCGCTCGCCCCGGTGGTGCTGGTGCTCGACATGGCCAACATCGTCGGTGCGCGGGCGGAGCACGGCTGGTGGCGGGATCGGGCCGGGGCGGCTGAGAAGCTGCTCGCCGAGGTCAAGGGCATGATGGACGCCGGGGTGGGGGCCCTGCCCGAGGAGTTCCCCGACCTGACGTTGTCCTTTCCCAGGGTGATCGCCGTCGTGGAGGGCGCGGCCCGCGCGGCGGGCTCGCCGGGCGGGATCACCGTGGTCCGGGCGCCGGGCAGCGGAGACGACGCGATCGTTCAGACGGTCCACGACATCGTGGCGTGGGAACGCGTCCTGGTGGTGACCGCCGACCGCGAGCTGCGTCGGCGGGTCTCCGAGCTGGGCGCCTCCGTCGCCGGGCCGGGCTGGCTGCTCTCCCGGCTCTGAGACGACGCCCCTGACGGCCGTGCGCGGCGATAGGCCGCATAAAGGTCGGCGAGCACGGGCCGGGCACCGCTATCGTGGACCTGCACGGGAGGGTTCGCATAGTGGACTAGTGCAGCCGCCTTGAAAGCGGCCAGGCCAGCGATGGTCTCGTGGGTTCGAATCCCACACCCTCCGCTCAACGATCCCGACGACTCGGCCGCGATCAGTAGGCGGCCTCCGCGGGCACCGGGGCGAATCCGTCGCCGACCGAGGCGGCCAGGCGCAGGTAGGCGTCGCGGGTGCCCTCCTGCAGGCGTTCCAGGTCGATCTCGGCGCCTTCCTCCAGGTGCGGGTCGTACGGCACGCGCACGACCGACCGGCAGCGCGCCGCGAAGTGCGCCTCCAGTTTGTCCAGGTCGACCGTCGACTTCGAGCGCGGGCGCACGCTGCACAGCACCACGTTGGCGTTGCGCACCAGGTCCTCGTAGTGGTGGGCCTCCAGCCAGTCGAGCGTGGCGGACGCGGCCCGCGCGCCGTCCACCGACGGGGAGCTGACCAGCACGAGCTGGTCGGCCAGGCCCAGCACGCCGGCCATGGCCGAGTGCAGCAGGCCGGTGCCGCAGTCGGTGATGCAGATGGAGTAGAAGTTCTCCAGGACCTGCGCCACCGCCTGGTAGTCGCCCGCGCTGAATGCCTCGGACACCGAGGGGTCGCGGTCGGAGGCCAGGATCTCCAGGCGTGAGGGGGCCTGCGAGGTGAACGCCCTGATGTCTACGTATCGCTTGATCTGCCCGCGTTCGTTGAGCAGGTCGCGCACGGTCGCGGCGGTCTCCAGCTCCACCTTGTCCGACAGGGTGCCCCGGTCGGGGTTGGCGTCGACCGCGATCACCCGGTCGCCCCGGATCTGCGCGAGCGTCGCGCCCAGGCCCACCGTCGTTGTGGTCTTGCCCACACCGCCCTTCAGGCTGAGCACGGCCACGCGGTGGTGGCCGCTGGCCACGGGGGTGCGGGCGCGGGTGATCAGCTCCCGGCGACGGCGGACCTCGGCGGGCTCACCGGGCTTGATCCACCCGGCGGAGGCCCGGTAGATCAGCTTGCGCCAGCCCCCGGAGGGGCCGTTGCGGCGGCCGCGCAGCAGCGAGTCGGGGTCGAGGCTGTCGGCGGTCGGACGGCCGGACAGGTCGGCCAGCCCAGACGACGAGGATCTCCTGGCGGGACGCGTGGGCGCGGCGAACGACGGCCCGGTCTGGGACGCGGACGCGGTCTCGCCGGACGATTTGCCGTGCCTGCGGCGCGCCTGGTACGGCTGGCGCACCGCCGGATCGGACGCGTCGCCGGTGTCCGGAGAGGTCGCCTCGGGTACGGCGGTCTCGCCCGTGGACCCGGACTGAGCGGCGAACCCACCCGACGGGGTCGAGAAGCCGCCCGGCGGAACCGAGAACCCCTCGGCGGGCGTGGTGAAGCCACCGGACGGCGACGGCGTCGAGGACCACTCATGGGCCGTGGGCTCGGACGCGGACCACTCGGGCGTCAGCGACGGGCTGGACGTGTTGGACGAGCCGGAGGAGCTGGAAGGACTCCAGGAGTTCCACTCGCCCGCCCCGGGGGCGGCCTGCGGCTCCTGGGCCTCCTCGGACAGCGGGAAGCGCAGGGCTCCCGGCGGCGAGGTCTGGTTGCCGAAGACGGAGGGCAGCGACGGGGAGGTCGACTCCGCGGTGCCCGGCCGGGCCGTCTCCTCAGCAGCGGCGGCAGGGGGCGGCGAGGACGGCGCGGCGGGCTCTTGCTGCTCGCCGGACGAGCCCGACGAGCCCGACGAGCCCGCGCCGCGCTCCGGGGGCTCGAACAGGCCGCGTTCGCCGGGACGGCGCGGCAGCGTGGCCCCGAATTCGTGGTCGCCCGTCGCACTGGCGGCAGACGTCTCACCAGTCTCGCCCGGCTCCTGAGAAGAGCCGGCCTGCGGGCCGCTCTCCTCCTGCGGGGCGGGACGCAGCGGCGCGAGGAACCCTTCGTCGCCCTCGTTCCGCGCGGTCTCGCCACCCTCGGAGCGCCCGCCCGTGACGGCCGGCGGCAGCGTGAAGTGCCCCGTCACCTCGGCGGCGCGCTTCCACTCCTCGGCGGTGTCGTCAACCGAAACGGAACCGGAAGCGGAACCGGCAGCCGGTGCGGCCGCGACCGCAGGAGCCTTAGGAGCCTCAGGAACGGACGGGGCGGCGGGCGGCGCCTCGGCGGCGGCCGCGCGCGACAGCGCCCCCGGGTCCGTCTCGCGGGCCGCTTCCAGCCAGGGGTCCTTCGGGTAGGGGGAGGCGGTGGTGTCGTCCACGGCCGTGGCCACGACGCCTGCGGGCGCCTCCTCGTTCTCCTTGATCGCGTCGAGCCAGGCGAGCTGTTCTTCGAGCGAGTGGGGATCCTCACGATCGTGTCGTGCCACCGTTTTCCCCCTAGGGGCTGGGCATATCAGGTGCAGCAAACACATTGCAGATTATCGCCCCGCGTTCCAACCAACAGGGCAACGGTCAACTTCCCGTCGTCACGACGTCACGGATCGGGCCTCCGGCGCCTGCCAGGGGCGCGGCGATAGGTTGGCCGCATGCATGCGATTGTCATCTCCAAGCCCGGTGGACCCGACGTGCTGACCTGGCAGGAGGTGCCCGACCCGATTCCGGGGCCGGGCGAGGTGATCGTGGATGTCGTGGCCTCGGCCGTCAACCGGGCCGACCTGCTGCAGCGCCAGGGCTTCTACGACCCCCCGCCCGGGGCCTCGCGGTACCCGGGCCTGGAGTGCTCGGGCGTCATCTCGGAGATAGGGCCGGGCGTGGAGGGATACGCGACCGGCGACGAGGTGTGCGCGCTGCTCGCGGGCGGTGGTTACGCCGAGCGGGTCGCGGTCCCGTGGGAGCAGCTCATGCCGGTGCCGGAGCGCGTCTCGCTGGTGGAGGCCGCCGCGCTGCCCGAGGTGGCGTGCACGGTGTGGTCCAACGTGTTCATGACCGCCCGGCTGCGCCGGGGCGAGACGCTGCTGGTGCACGGCGGGGCCAGCGGGATCGGCACGCTGGCCGTCCAGCTCGCCAAGGCGTACGGCTCGCGCGTCGTGGTCACCGCGGGCTCGGAGGAGAAGCTGGCCAGGTGCCTTGAACTGGGCGCGGACGAGGGCGTCAACTACCGGACGGCCGACTTCGCCGAGTCGGTCAGGGCCGATGTGATCCTCGACATCATCGGCGGCAAGTACCTGCCGGGCAACGTCAAGGCGCTCAACACCGGCGGCCGGATCGTGGTGATCGGGCTGCAGGGGGGCGCCAAGGGCGAGCTGGACCTGAGGCGGCTCCTGTCCAAGCGCGGCGCGGTCCACGCCACGTCGCTGCGTCCGCGCCCGGTCGACGAGAAGGGCGTGATCACCCGTGGCGTCGTCGAGAACGTGTGGCCGTTGATCAGCGCGGGGGCGATCCGTCCCGTGATCGACTCGACCTTCCCGCTCGCGGATGCCGGGCGGGCGCAGGCCGCCCTGGAGGAAGGCTCCCACTTCGGGAAAATCCTGCTGGTCCGGTGAGCTAGGTTGAGATTCATGAATGCTGAGGAGAGCACCCCGCACATCGTGGTCGTGGGCCCTCAGGGCGTCGCGGCCCAGCATGACGACAACGAGTCCGACGAGCGGTCGGTTACCGAGTTGGTGGAGCAGCCGGCGAAGGTCATGCGCATCGGCAGCATGATCCGCCAGCTTCTTGAGGAAGTGCGGGCCGCTCCGCTCGACGAGGCGAGCCGCAAGCGTCTGAAGGAGATCCATCAGAGCTCCATCAAGGAGCTTGAGGACGGCCTTGCCCCGGAGCTGGTGGACGAGCTGGAGCGGTTGTCCCTGCCGTTCACCAACGGCGAGGACCAGTCGCCGCCGAGCGAGGCCGAGCTGCGGGTCGCGCACGCCCAGTTGGTCGGCTGGCTGGAGGGCCTGTTCCACGGCATCCAGACCACCCTTTTCGCCCAGCAGATGGCCGCCAGGGCGCAGCTTGAGCAGATGCGCCGCGCGCTGCCCGGTGGGTTCCCGCAGGGTGACGAGCAGTCGCAGCAGCAGCACCGGGCCTCCGGCCCCTACCTGTAAGTCCTCCCCACCTGTAAATCCTCCAGTCCCCAAGGGCTCTCACTCGGGGGCGTCGTAGAGCCTTTCCAGGACGACCGCGACGCCATCGTCGTCGTTGGCCGCCGTCACGTGATCGACGGCGGCCAGCACGCCCGGGTGCGCGTTGGCCACGGCGTACGACGTGCCGGCCCACGCGAGCATGGGCAGGTCGTTGGGCATGTCGCCGAACGCCACCGCCTGGTCGGCGGTGATGCCGTGCCGGCCCGCGAGCGTGGCGAGCGCCGACGCCTTGGTGACGTCCCTGGCGCTCATCTCGATGATCCCGTCGCCGCCGCTGGAGTGCGTCGCGGTGACCAGATGGCCCACGACCCCGTGTACGGCCGACAGCAGGTGGTCGGGGGCCACGGTGAGGTCCTGGGCCAGCAGCTTGGCGCACGGCCGCGTGAGCAGCGTCTCAGGGCCGCCGTGGGCGCCTCCGCCGGCCCCGCCGTCCCTTCCGTCGGGCTCGAAGCCCGACTCGCGCGCGTATCCGCCCGCGTATTCCGCGCAAAACGACAGTCCCGGCATATCGCCGCGCAGCGCGCGCACGACCTCGGCGAGGACGTCCGGGTCGATCAGGTGTGATTCCACGACCACCTCTGTGTGCAGGTCGTAGACGAGTGCGCCATTGGCGCAGATCGCCAGTCCGCGGTGGTGGACGGCGCCCGCCACACCGCTCATCCAGCGCGGCGGCCGGCCGGTGACGAAGACGAGCAGAGCGCCCGCCTGTTCGACCCGCGCGAAGGCGGTGGCCGTTCGCGGGGAAATGGTTCCATCAGTGCGCAGTGCGGTGCCATCGAGGTCGGTGGCGACGAGCCGGGGTCTAGTCATAACACGTTACAGTCTGCCCGCTACGAGCCTCAACGAGGAAACTTTGCGATGGCGGGAACACCACGGCCCCAGATGGTGTTAGATGTGTTGACGTTGTATTAGCTGATCCCGTTGTGAATACCAGCTTGACTGTCTGAGCCACCCCGGGGCTGCGATGTACGACACACCGGGATTCACGAGGTGTGGATCCCAAGTTTCATCATCCTGAGGGAGAGCTTTAATGGCTCAGGGAACCGTCAAGTGGTTCAACGCTGAGAAGGGCTTCGGCTTCATCGCACCGGACGGCGGCGCGCCCGACGTTTTCGTGCACTACTCCGAGATCGTCGGCAACGGCTACCGCAGCCTTGAGGACGGCCAGCGGGTCGAGTTCGAGATCACGCAGGGGCAGAAGGGCCCGCAGGCTTCGCAGGTGCGCGCTCTCTGAGGTCACCGGCTTCGCCGTAAAAGGCGAGGTTCGCTCAAAGCGAACCTCGCCTTTCGCGCGTCAAAGGGCAAAACTCCCGTCACTCTAATCAGACGATTGTTCGGCCGGTCGCTATCGGCCTATCGTCTCGCCAATCACGCTCACCCCTCCGCCGGAGCCCTTCCCGAAGGGGCTGAAATGGCCGCTGAGCCCTCCACGCCCCTAAAGGGATCCGGGAGTATCGCGCGGACCAAAACAAGCCGTGGGGACGACCTGAAGCCCGCGCATGGCAACTGGGCCCGCGACTGCCGGTTACGAAGCGCTGTCGGGCGATTCCGGGTCGTACAGGAAGGCGTGCTGGATGTCACCAGGAAGCGACCGAGGAAACGCACCGTGAACGCTCGCCAAAGCCCGGAGAAGCCAGAAGAAGCCCAGAGAAGGCCGGAGAAGGCCATCCCGGTTGCCCTATCTGTTTCGCGCTATCCCCTCGCCGGTTCGAGGACGTCGAGCCCCACGTAGGGGCGCAGCGCGGCCGGAACGACCACGGAGCCGTCGGAACGCTGGTGGTTCTCCAGGATGGCCACGATCCAGCGGGTGGTGGCCAGGGTGCCGTTCAGCGTGGCGACCGGCCGGGGCCCGCCATCCTTGTCGCGGAAGCGCACCCCGAGGCGGCGCGACTGGAACTCCGTGCAGTTGGAGGTCGAGGTGACCTCGCGGTAGCGGCACTGGGAGGGGATCCACGCCTCGCAGTCGAACTTGCGGGCCGCCGAGGTGCCGAGGTCGCCCGCCGCGGTGTCGATCACCCGGTACGGCAGCTCCACCTTGGCCAGCATCTCCTTCTCCCAGGCGAGCAGCCGCAGGTGCTCCTCCGGCGCGTCCTCGGGACGGCAGTAGGAGAACATCTCCACCTTGTCGAACTGGTGGACGCGGATGATGCCCCGGGTGTCCTTGCCGTACGAGCCCGCCTCACGGCGGAAGCAGGACGACCAGCCCGCGTAGCGCAGGGGCAGCGCCGCGCCGTCGAGGATCTCGTCGGCGTGGTAGGCGGCGAGCGGTACCTCCGAGGTGCCGACCAGGTAGAGGTCGTCGTCGGGGAGGCGGTAGATCTCCTTGTCATGCGCGACCTGGAAGCCGGTGCCCCGCATGGCCTCCGGCTTCACCAGCACCGGGGTGATCATCGGGATGAAGCCGTGCTCGACCGCCTGGTTCATGGCCATGGTGAGCAGGCCGAGCTGGAGCCGCGCGCCGACGCCGCGCAGGAAGTAGAACCGCGCGCCGGAGACCTTGGCCCCGCGCTCCACGTCGATGGCGCCGAGCCGCTCGCCCAGCTCCAGGTGGTCGCGCGGTTCGAAGTCGAAGGACGTCGGCTCGCCGACCTCCTCCAGCACGACGTAGTCTTCCTCGCCGCCGTGCGGGGCGGCGTCGTCGACGATGTTGGGCACGCCCTCGACCACGGCGTCGAGTTCGGCGGCGAGGCGCTCGGCCTCGCCCTCGGCCGCCCTGACCCGCGCGGCGAGCTCCTTGGCCCGGCCCAGCAGCTCCGCCTTCTCCTCGCCCGACGCGGCGGACACCGACCTGCCCACGGACTTCTGCTCGGAGCGCAGGCTCTCGTAGGAGCCGAGCGCGGCACGACGGCGGGCGTCGAGGTCGAGAAGGGTGTCGACGACGGAGTCGTCTTCACCGCGCGCGCGCTGCGACGCCCGCAAGCGGTCGGGGTCTTCACGAAGGGTTCGCAGGTCGATCACAGGAAAAGGCTACCGGGGCCGGAACACCGCCCTACGTGCCGCCGAGCCCCTCACCCGGCGCTCGGTGCTCGCGAAGGGCCTGCGCTCAGACCAGGCCCTCGCGGACCTTGGCCAGCCACCGGCCCGCCTCGTCGAAGTCGGTGTCGGCCACGCCCCGCCTGATCTGCGGCGCGAGCCCGTCGGCCCGCGGGTAGCTGCCCAGGAACCGCACGTGGGCGCTGATCCGGTGCAGGCCCGCGACCGCCTCGCCCACCCGGGCGTCGGCGACGTGGCCCTCGAAGTCGAAGTAGAAGAAGTAGCTGCCGATGCCGTTGCCGGTGGGGCGCGACTCGATGCGGGACAGGTTGACCCCGCGCACCGAGAACTCGGTCAGCATCTCCAGCAGCGCGCCCGGGTGGTCGTCGCCCAGGAAGGCGACCAGGGAGGTGCGGTCGGCGCCGGTGGGCTCGGGCAGCGGCCCCGGCCTGGCGGCCCGCACGAAGCGGGTGACCGTGTCGTCGCGGTCGCCGATGTTGCCGGCGATCTCGATGAGGCCGTAGTGCTCTCCGGCGATCGGCGCGCTGATGGCCGCGTCGTACGGCGAGCCGGGCAGCGACACCTCCTGCGCGGCGGCGGCGGTGGACGCCGAGGCGACCACGACGGCGTCCGGCAGCTCACGGGCGATGAAGCCCCGGCACTGCGTGTGCGCGGCCGGGTGGGTCAGCACGCGCTTGATGTGGCCGATCTCGGTACCCGGACGGGCCAGCAGCGAGAACCGGACGGGGAGCAGCACCTCGGCGGTGAGGAGCAGCGGCTCGCCGCGCACCAGCTCGTCGAGGGTGGAGGTGATGCCGCCTTCGAGGGAGTTCTCCAGCGGCACGACGCCGGCGTCGGCCACGCCCCGCCGGACCGCTTCGAGCGCCGCCTGGACATTGGGGCACGACACACGCTCGGCCTCCGGCTCCAGGAGCCGCAGGGCCTCCTCGGTGAAGGTGCCCTCGGGGCCCAGATAGGCGAGTTTCGACATATCACCAGGGTAGCCACTGTGCGGCGTGCTGACTGCGCATTTCCACAGGGTCCATCGTCCAAGCTCGTCAAGGACCGGCCCGCCCGCGTTCCCGGCGCCGGGGCAGCCACGAGCCGAGCAGCCAGACCAGTCCGAGCGCCCCGAGCCCGAAGGCGTTCTGCACGATCCGGCCGATCACGGGACTCACCACAGGTATCTCGGCGGCCCGGATCGTCACGCCGTACCAGGGGATGGGCACCACGTAGTAGAGCCACACCCCGGCCGCGACCAGCAGGCGCACCCGGTCGCGCCCGGCGCCGACGAGCGCGCCGAGCACCACGACCACCCACGCCAGGTGGTGGATCCACGCGACCGGCGACAGCAGCACCGCCATCAGCGCGGCAAGGGCGACCGCCGTGGGGGTGTCTCCGGCGGCGTACGCCTCCTTGGCGCGGCGGAAGCCGTACCAGCCGACGACCGCCACAAGCGCCGCCCACAGGAGCGTGCTGAGCGGCTCCGGCCAGTACAGGCGCAGCAGCATGCCGCGCATGGACTGGTTGGTGGTGGCGGTGTTGGCCCCCACCCGGCCGTTGTCGAGCAGCGCGGAGAACCAGAACTGGGCGGCGTCCTGCGGGATCACCAGGAACGGCAGGACGCTCAGCAGCCCCGCCGTGAGCACCGCGACGTAGAGGGCCTGGCGCTGCCCCTTGTCGTGGTCGCGGCCCCAGCTCGTCACCAGCAGGTAGATCAGGAAGACGCCGGGCGTCAGCTTGACGGCGGTGGCGATCCCGATCAGCAGCCCGCGCGGCCACCACGGACGGCGGGCCAGGCAGTCGGCCAGGCAGAGCGCGACCAGCAGGATGTCCACCTGGCCGAACCTGACCTGGTCGCGGATCGGCATCAGGTACGTGCACGCGACCATGAGGACGGCGAACAGCAGCGGCGCGGCCCAATCCCGGCTCTGGCCGGTGCGCTCAAGGAGCGGGCGGAAGGCGTACCGGACGGCCAGCGCCAGGGCAAGGAAGACGCCCGCCGTCCACACCCACTGCGCCTCCACCCAGGACATCCACGCGAGCGGGACGGCGAGCAGCGCCGCCACCGGCGGGTACGTGAACGGCAGTAGCTGCGGGGCGGGCGTGATGAAGTCGTATACCGGACGGCCGTCCAAGACCGCCTGGCCCCCGGTACGGTACACATCGAGATCGACCAGCCGCTGATCGTCCGCGTTGAACAACCAGTACCCGACCAAAGGGGCGGCCGCGGCGACGACGACCAGCACGGCGAACGCGGCGGCGGGCAGCCATGACCGCCACCGCCGCACGGCCTTCGCGGCGGTGGGTTCGACCGTGGGCACCTCGCCAGTCTTCACGACGTGGGAGGTTACCGTGGAGCCCCGGGCCGATGCGGACGCCGAAGCGGACCACCCCCGGGAAACGCAGAGCACGCAAGCCAGAACGAGCCCGAGAGCAACGAGCACGAGAGCAAGGAGCGGCATCACCATGCATCGCACGGACGGCCTCACCGCCGACGGCCCCGGTCCCACGCCCCCCACGGCGTACCGGGCCCCGCGCCGGTGGGGGCTGCTCGTGTTGCTGGTGACTCTCGTGTCGCCGGTGGTGCTCATGGGGGCGCTGACGCCCGCGGCGGCCCAGGCGGTCGCGAAGCCGGAGTCCGGGCCCGCGCGGGTGGCGGTCATCGGGGTGCCCGGGCTGGAGTGGTCGGACATCGATCGGGTCAATACCCCGAACCTGTGGCGGCTGGCCGCCGAGGGGGCGTCGGCGTCGCTGTCCACGCGGGCGATCCCGCCGCCTGACCGGGCCATCACGTGCCCGGTGGCGGGCTGGCTGACGGTCTCGGCGGGCCAGCGGGCCGGGGCGCCGGGCGCCGGGTGCGGCCTGCCGCCGCTGCCCGAGCCGACCCCCTTCGGCGGGGCGCGCATCCCCGGCTGGAACAACCTGCTGGCGTTCAACGACGCGCAGTCCTATCGGGCGCGGATCGGCGCGCTCGGGCAGGCGGTGAAGGACTCCGGCGGAAAGGTCGCGGCGATCGGGCCGGGCGCGGCCCTCGGCGCGGCCGACAAAGCCGGAAATATCGCCAAATATGCTGCCACCCCGCAGACCATCGGCGACCTCACCTCCTACAACCTGATCGTCATGGAGGCCGACGAGCCCGCCCGCGCCTGGATCGACCGCGGCGTGGACGGCTCCGGCGAACCCATTCCGCCCACCCCCCAGGCCAGGGAGCACGCCGTCGCCACGGCCGACCGCGAGATCGGCGTCCTGCTGGCCGCGCTCCCGCCCGGCACCGCCGTCCTGGTCGCGGGCGTCTCCGACAGCTCCACCGCCGCCCACCTGCACGTGGCCATCGCGCACGGCCCGTCGCCGAGCGGCGAGCCCTACCGGGGACGGCTCACCGCCTCCTCCACCCGCCAGGACGGGCTCGTCACCATCATCGACCTCACCGCCACCGCGACGGCCCTGGCCGGGCTGGAGCCGCCCGCCGGGCTGGTGGGCCGCCCCTGGCAGGCCGGGTCCACCGACCGCGTCACCGTGGAGGAGCTGGCGGACGCCGACCTGGCCAGCCAGGTCCTCCGCACCGTCCGCACCCCGTTCTACATCGCCCTGGTCATCGTCCAGGTGCTCTTCTACGCCGCCGCCGCCGTGGCCCTGCGGCGCGGCAGGGGCGGGTCGCGTCTCCTGGCCGCGACGCAGGTCGTGGCCGTGGTCAGCGCGTCCGTGGCGGTGTCCAGCTTCCTGGCCCAGCTCCTGCCGTGGTGGAGCCTGGGCAGCCCGATGGCCGGGCTGATCACGACGATCCTCGGCTTCGCCTGCGCCATCACCGGGCTGGCCTTCGCGGGGCCGTGGCGCCGGGCGGTGCTCGGCCCGCTGACCGTGGTGGCCGCGATCACCTCGCTCGGCCTGCTGCTCGACGTGGTGACCGGCTCGCGGCTGCAGATCAACGCGGTGACCGGGTACGAACCGGTCACCGGCGGGCGCTTCTACGGCTTCGGCAACATCGCCTTCGCGGTGTTCGCCACCGGGACGATCATGTTCCTGGCGGGCGTCGCGCACCCCCTGATCGCACGAGGGAGGGCCCGCCTGGCGCTCGCGCTCTGCGCGGGTTACGGCGCGCTCGCGGTGTTCGCCGACGGCTGGCCGTCCTGGGGGGCCGACTTCGGCGGGGTGCCCGCGTTCGTCGCGGGGGTCGCGGTGTTCCTGATCCTGCTGTCCGGCCGCAAGGTGACGGCCCGCCGGCTGCTCCTGACCGGCGCGGGCGCCGCCGTGCTGCTCACGCTGATCGCGTTCATCGACTGGCGGCGGCCCGCCGACCGCCGCACCCACCTGGGCGCGTTCTTCCAGCAGGTCCTGGACGGCGAGGCGTGGCCGGTCCTCGGCCGCAAGCTGAGCGCCATGATCGGCACCCTGGGCAACCTGCCGCTGACGATCCTGTCGCTGGCCGCCCTGGCGTTCCTCTTCCTGGTGCTGGCCAGGCCGTCGAACTGGGGCGCCTCGGCGCTCGAACTCGTCTACGCCCGCGCGCCCAGCCTGCGCGCCGCCCTGTTCGGGGTGCTGACCTGCGCGCTCGCGGGCTTCCTGCTCAACGACTCGGGGGTGGCGATCCCGGCGATGGCGCTCACGGTCGCGGTGCCGCTGACACTGGCGGCGTCGGTGCGGGCGCTGCAGCTCCTCGCCGGGCCGACCGCCACGCCCACACCGCCAGGGCGGCTGTCACAGCCAGCAGGATCCACGGCACCACCTGCGGTCTGACGACCGTTCGCAGCCAGATCAGGCTCTCCGGCTGGTCCACCACCCGCGCGGGCAGGTACGCCAGGGAGAGCGCCACCAGCCTGGTCACCAGGAATCCGTCCAGCGCGGAGGCCGGGATCATCGCGACCAGCGCGAACGCCAGCCCGTCGTACCAGGGCAGCGCGTACGGCGCGGTGAACAGGTACGCCACCACGACGGCCGCCGCCACGTGCGCGGCCCCGAGCTCGGGCATCGCGCGAAGCAGCAGAACGGCCAGAGCGGCCATGAGGACCAGCGACCCCACCTGGATCCAGATGACGTAGCCTCCGGGCCCCAGCAGCGCCTGCAGGCCCGCCTGGAGCATGTTCCACGGGGTCGCCTGGGACACCTGCCGCCCGGCGCGTTGGAGCTGGTCGAGGGCGTGCGGCCCGGCCATCGCGTACGCGCCGGCCAGGGTGGCGGTGGCGACCCCCGCCACGAGCGCCAGGCGCCGGGGGGCGCGGCGCATCACCCACGCCGGGCCGAGCGCGACCAGGCCCGCGTTGACCTTGACCGCCATCGCCAGGCCCAGCAGCGCCCCGGTGCCCGCGCCTCGCGCGGCCGTGGTGACGCCGAGGGCAAGGGCGGCGACCACGGCGACCACGGCGAGGGTGTCGACGTGCATCCCGGCGGCCAGGTGGTAGAGCACCAGCGGGTTGGCCGCCCACAGCAGCGCCGCCCGCGCGTCGCCCCGGGTCAGCCGGTGCAGCAGCACGGCGGTGCCGACGAACGCCAGGGCGTTGACCGCTTCGAGCGCGAACACCGTCAGGCGGACCGAGCCGCCCCCGGCGAAACCGGCGAGCATCTGCACCGCCGTCGCCACCGGGCCGTAGACGCTCGGGGTCCTCAGCCACTCCTGGACCCACCCGGCGACCTCCGGCAGGTCGGCCGCGGAGGTCACGTAGGGGTCGTGTCCGAGCGCGGCGATCCGCCCATATGCCGCGTAGTTCAGGTGGTCGGAAGATCCGGAGGGCGGCAGCAGGGCCAGCACCACCGCCGCGACGCACCCGGCGGTGGTCAGCCAGACCGCCGAGACCGGCAGCCGCCCGAGGCGCGCGGCCCGCAGCGCCAGCGCCAGGCCCGCCGCGCCGAGCACCAGCGCCACCGCCGCCATCGCGATCACCAGCGGCCCCGCCGGGCGCAGGCCGAGCGAATAGGGCGGCTGCCAGGCGGGCCCTTCGAGCACGGGCACCATCGCCGACGGCCCGAGCAGCCCGATCACGACGGTGAGCAGGACGCTCGCGCCGACCAGGGCCAGCGGCGACCTCACGAATGCCATCCCCGAATTCCAGCACAGCCCGCGTACGCTCCGGACCTCCGGCTCCCCCACCTGCGGAAAGAGCGGCTCTGCGAGATCAGCGAGAGGTCGTGGGAGTGGGCAGCGCGCGGCGGGCCAGCAGGGCCCGCGCGACGTCGCGGAACTGGCGGGCGCGGTGGAGCTGGGCGTGCCAGTCGCCGCCGGTGGCGCGGTGGGACATCTCCACCTCTACCTCGCGGACCCGGAATCCCCGGCGGAGCAGGTCGATGGTGAGACCCGTCTCGACGCCGAAGCCGTGGGCGAGCGGGCGGGCCGCCTCGAAGGCGGTTCTGGTCAGGCAGCGCTGGCCGTTCAGCGGCTGGGCGGGGGTCCAGCCGGTGGCCTTCTTGATGCCCTCGCGGGAGAGGTTGACGACGAAGCCGTGCCCGCCCAACTTGACCCGGGTGGTGAACACGGCGATGGTCATGTCGGCTTCGCCGGCCAGTACCGGTTCGACCAGCGGCGCGGCGGCCCCGGCCGTCTCGCCCAGGTCGGCGTCGAGGAACAGCAGGTGCCTGCCCGGCCCCTCTTCGGGGTCGAGCAGCCGGACCGCCTCGGCGCCGGTCTCCATGGCGGCGGCCTTGCCGCGGTTGCGGCTGTGGCGGACCACCCTGGCCCCGGCCGCCCTGGCCACGCGCCCGGTGGTGTCGGCCGAGCCGTCGTCCACGACGACGACGAGATCGACGCCGGGCAGCGCGCGGGCCGCCGTGACGGTGGCACCGATCCGCTCGGCCTCGTCCTTCGCCGGGATGATCACCGCTGTCTCCATGGTGACCGATGCTAGCCGCGCCCCGTGGCTCAGGACTCGGAGATCAGCATCTCCCTGGGCACGGACTCGTGCACTGTGAAGACCGAGTCGAGGCCGGTGACCTGGAGAATCTTGCGGACCGCCGGGCGCGGGGAGGCGACCTCCAGCGCCCCGCCGTTCTCCTTGAGCCGCTTCAGCGCGGACAGCAGCACGTTCATGCCCGTCGAGTCGCAGAAGTCGACACCGGACATGTCGATGACCACCCGCGAAGGCCCGCCCTCCAGCAGCCGCGTGAACTCGGCCTGCAGGCGGGGCGCGGTATAGAGGTCGATTTCACCGGCGACGGCCATCACGGCGTGACCGGCATGTGATCGAGTCGAGACCTTTAGCTCCACAGCGGGCACACTAACGCCGCGACGGCTCCGGGTCACGTTCTCTCGCCGATCCGGCCCCTCGGGGAGTCGTCCGGCCTTTGTCCCCGATTCCCGCCCCACGGAAACTCTCGGTGCGCGAAGATTGACTCTGTGCGATATTGCCTTGGCCGGCAGCGGGGATGCCAGGGGCCTTCCCATCCTGCCGTGCCGCACTCAACCGAAGGGCGGGCGTCGGGCGGTTTTTCGGCCCTCGATCAGTGATGAGAAGCGAACCAGAGGATCCACAGTGTCTGCGGCTCAAGGAACTCCTTCGGGTGATCCTTGAGCGCACCGAGAAGGCCACGCCGTGGCGTGAGCGCACGATCCCACTCCGCCCGCTGGTCAACCGCGAGGGTGTGGTGCCCGTCCGCACCCAGCTCTCCGCGCACGATCTCGACTTCCTGGAGGTCGCGCGCGAGGAGATGCTCTGCTTCGCCGAACTGGGGCTCCGGCTGCTCGACCTGCACCGGCCGCGCGACGCCGGGGGCATCACCAGCGACGCCGCCAATCCCATCATGCGGTGCCGCAGTTGCATGTGGCGCTGGCCGTGCCCGACCTTCCGCGCGGTGGCCGAGACCCTCGACTCGCCGTGGTGGGACCGCCGCGCCCAGCCCATCGACCGCCCGCAGGCCGCTCAGCAGGCCGATCCCGGCGAGCATCCGCGGCGCGATTCCGGCGACGGTCCCGACCCCGGTGACATGCTGTCGATAGGTGCGCCCGCCTGAGTTATCCACAGATTACTTGTGGATAACAAACGCCTAGGGAATTGGCGCTAAATGTCCCATTACCCCTAGTTTCTAACGCTCATCTCCGCGTGATCGGGCCAATGGCGCGCCGCAGCCCACAGGGTTATCCACAGGGTGCCTGTGGATAACGGAAGCCTCGAATTCACCCCCGGCCGCCCATCGGCTCGTACCGGTAACCCACTCCCCAGACCGTGACGATGCGGCGCGGGGCGGTCGGGTCGGCCTCGATCTTCTCGCGCAGCCGCCGCACGTGGACGGTCACCGTGGAGGAGTCGCCGAACGACCACCCCCACACCTGGTCGAGCAGCGCCGAACGGCTGAACGCCTGCCGGGGATGGCGCATCAGATGGGCCAGCAGGTCGAACTCGCGGGCGGTGAGCGTGATCGGCCGCCCCGCGAGGGCCACCTCGTGCGCCCCGACATCGACCCGCAGGTCGCCGTCGGACAGCACCCCCGTGACGGCCGGCGCGGTGGCCCCGCGCACCCGGCGCAGCACCGACTGCACCCGCAGGGCCAGCTCGCGCGGGCTGAAGGGCTTGGTGACGTAGTCGTCGGCGCCGATCTCCAGCCCGGCCACGCGGTCCATCTCCGCGCCGAGCGCGGTCAGCATGATGACCGGGACCGAACGGCGCTCGCGCAGCCTGCGGCACACGGTCAGGCCGTCCAACTCGGGCAGCATCAGATCGAGCACCATCAGATCAGGCGGATCGGACAACGCCCGGCGCAGCGCCTCGGCGCCGTCGCCCACGCAGTCGACCGAGTGGCCGTCGCGTTCCAGGTATCTGGCCACCACCTCGGCGACCGTCGGATCGTCCTCCGCGACGAGGATGCGGGCCACTGCGGCGTTCATGCCTCCACCGTACGGGTCCGCCGGGGATCGGCACCTGATCGTTACCAATCCCGCAGGAGACGGGTCGCGCGGCCCGGACGGCCGGCGCGTACGGTGGTTCGCATGGCTCGAATCGTGCTAGGTGTCCTGGGCGTACTGCTCGCCCTCTACGTCGTGTTCGGTCTTGTCCTTCCGATGCTGGTGGGCCTGCTCAAACTGGTCCTCGTCATCGGAGTCATCGCGGTCGTCGTGGTCGGCGTCGTGATGATCCTCGGCAAGGCCTCCAAGTGACCCGGCCGTGTTCGACGGTCTGATCGGGTTCACCGGGAGCCTGCTCGCCGGGCTCGCCGACATCGTCTCGCCGGTCGCCGGGGCCAACGCCACGGCACTGGCGATCGTGCTGTTCACGCTCGCCGTCCGGGTGCTGCTGCTGCCGCTCACGCTGCGCGCGGCCCGGGGCGAGCGGATCAGGCAGCGCCTCGCGCCGCAGGTGGGCAAGCTGCGCAAGCGCCACCGGCACAATCCGGAGAAGATGGCCAGGGAGGTCCGGGCCCTCTACGCCAAGGAGGGCGGCTCGCCGTTCTCCGGCGTGCTGCCCTCGTTCGCCCAGATGCCGTTCTTCATGCTGCTGTTCCAGGTGGCGTCCCAGCCGAGCACGCACACGCTGTTCGGGGCGCCGCTGGGCGCCCAGGTGGCGTCGGTGGTCGGCGCCTACGGGCCGTTCGGGGTGCCGGTCCTGGTGTTCGCCGCGGTGATCGCGATGATCGCCGGGGTGGCCTGGGTCTCCTCGCGCCGCGCCGCCCGCGCGGCGGAAGCGGTGACCGACCAGCCTCCGCTGCTGCGGAAGATCATGCCGCTGATGCCGTTCGGCGCGGTGCTCGCGGCGCTGTTCCTGCCGCTCGCGGCGGCCCTCTACCTGCTCGCCACCACGGCGTGGTCGGCGGCCGAGCGGGCCCTGCTCTTCCCCAAGCCCGCCACCGCCTGACCCGGCGCACGGCGGCTCACGACACACAGCGACTCGCGACACACGACACCTCACGGCGGCCCGCCTCACGCGGGCCGCCGGAGAAGCTACGTCACTCGTGCAGGACCGGGATGTCCTCATCGGCCCGATGGCCGTTGACCGGATGTGGGCACGCGACCACCGCCCAGACGGTGGTGATCTCACCCTCGTGTCTCACTCCCCAGCGTTCCGCGAGGAACTCCACGATGCCCAGGCCCCGACCCCCGAGGGAGGACAGCGCGGGAACCGCGGCACGCGGTTCGGTCGTCGCCCCTCCGTCACTCACCGCGACTTCGACGTGGCCGTCCATCCGGTGCCAGGCCACACCCACCTGCCCTGACGGCAGCGGATGCGCGTGCCTCAGCGCGTTGCTGAGCAACTCGCTGACCACCAGCACGGTGTCGTCGATGGCGGTGCGGAAGACCCCCCATTCCTGCAGGTCGGAGTGGATGCGCTGACGAGCGACGGCGACGCTGGACAGCGCGTACGGCAGCAGCACGGCGCTCGACGAACTCACCTCCCCCATTCCCGTCGGTCCCCCGGGGACCATCCTCAGTACGACCGAAATGCCCCGTTAGACCGCCATGGAAACCGACTGGCGATTACAGCTTGTGCACATTGGAGGATAGACCGAGCGTTCGCTGACCGGTTCGTTACCCCTCCCGTATATCGGTGCTGGTAGTGGCACGCGGCAGGAACAGGCGCATCCGCGTGCCGCCGCCGGGCCTCGGATGCGCGCTCACGTCGCCGCCCTGGGCCCTGGCCAGGTTGCGCACGATATAGAGCCCGAGGCCCACGCCGCCGAACCTGCGGCGGTCGCCGCTGTCGAGCTGGACGAACCGTTCGAAGATCCGTTCGCGGTCGGCGGCGGCGATGCCGACACCCTCGTCGTCCACCACGACGACCACACCGCCGTAGCCGTCGAGGTCGGGTCCGGCCTCCGGCCACGCCTCGACCCTGACCAGCCCGCCGTCCGGGGAGTACTTGAAGGCGTTGTCGAGGAGCTGGCCGAGCATGATGTCGGTGGCCAGCGGATCGCCCACCACCTTCGGCAGCTCGTCCGGCAGCACCACCTCGACCTTGTGACCGGCCGACAGCGCGGGCATGCCCAGCGTGGCACGATGCACCAGCTCGCCCAGGTCGAACCGCTCCGCCCGGACGGCCAGCTCCTCGGCCCCGGTGCGCGCGCCGAGCAGCAGGTGGTCCATGAGCCGGCCGAGCGAGCGGGCCCGCTCGGCGATCGTGTGGACGGCCGCGCGCCGCTCGGCGTCGGTCATCATGTCCCAGCGGGCGTCGAGCGTGCCCGCGAACCCGCGCACCACCGTGATCGGGGTGCGCAGCTCGTGGCTGGTGATCGCCAGGAAGAGGTCCTTGGCCTCCTCCAGCTCCTTGGCGCGGGTCACGTCGCGGAAGTCGACCACGATCTCGCCGGTCTCGGGGATCTCGGCGCTCACCACGTCGAGCCACACACCGCTCGGAAGCTGGAACGTGGCCTTCTCGCCGGGCGCGGGCAACGGAAACGGCGGCGGCCCGCCCAGCACCACGCCCGCGTGGTGGCCGGTCAGCTCGCCCGCCGCCGGGTTCCACTGGATGACCACGCCGTTCCGGTCGAGCACCGCGATGCCGTCGGCGCTGGCGTCGAACACGGCCCGTTCATGGGCGCGCTGGCGCAGGACGTCCTGGTAGGCCATCGCGTTGCCGACGGCGATCCCGGCGTGACCGGCCAGCAGTTCGAGCAGTTCCAGCTCCACATGACCTGGCTTGCGGCGGGAGAACAGCGCGTAGAGCGCCCCATAGGGCCGGCCGCCCACCGCCGCGATGCCCAGCGCGATGGAGTGCAGGCCGGGCAGCTCCGCCCAGATCAGCTTGCCGATCTCTTGTTCCTGGGTCTCCAGCAGCACGGTCTTGCCGGTGCGGAGCAGTTTGCCGACCAGGCTGGTGCGCAGGTCGGCGGTGGCGTCGCGGAGCGAGGCGGGCAGCCGGTGCCGGCTTACCAGGCGCAGCCGCTCGCCCTCGATCAGCACGAAGCCCCCGGCGTCGGCGCCGGTCAGCTCGGTCAGGCTGGCCGCGATGCGGTCGAGCACGGCGGGCAGCTCCAGCTCGGAGTTGATGTCGCCGACCACGTTGGTGAGCCGCCGCACCAGGCGCTCCCGCTGCGCGCCCCGATGCCGGGCGTCCTCGTCGTCCTGGACCAGGTGGTAGACGCAGACGTAGCCGAGCATTGCGGCCGAGGAGTAACGCAGCGCGCTGATGTCGGCCCGCACGCCGATCAGCCCGCCGTCGCGCCGGAACCGCTTGGTGCGCAGCGAGACCTCGTCGCCGGTGCGGACGCGCTCCAGCACCGCGTTGTGCTCGGCGGTCAGCTCGTGCGGCACGATCGGCGGGCGACGGCCGAGCATCTCCTCCGCCGACCAGCCGAAGAGCCGCTCCGCGGCGGCGTTCCAGAACAGCACGGTCTGGTCGCGGTCGAGGGCGACGATGGCATTGGGAGAGCTGTCCAGCACCGCCCACGCGATGCTGTCGTCACTCTCGACCTTCTCGTCACCCACAATCCCATAGTGCCCGTTTCCGTGGCCCGATCTTGGCCTTTTCGTCCGGTCCAACGTGTCACAGCGTCGTTATCCGGCCTGAGTGGGGTGTCGCCAGAACCGATGTGCCGATCCGTCCGATACGCTGCGCTCAGCGCTGTCTGTGCGACTTGTATGGCGGCTTGTATGCGAGAGGGTGAGGGCCAGTGTCCGGCGACCTCGACGCCCTGCTGCGCGTCACCTCGCCCGGTTACCGTGGTCACGGCCCCCCCGACGTCGCCTTCGGCACCACCGCGAGCCCGGTCGGCACGCTCGTGCTCGCCGTCACGGCCCGGGGCGTGGTCGCGTGCAGCTACGAGGACGAGCACGCCGTCTTCGAGCGGGTCTCCCGCGCGGTGGGCACGTTCATCGGCCCCGACCCGCGCCGTCTCGACCCGGTCCGGCGCGAACTCGACGCCTACTTCGCCGGACGGCTGCGCACCTTCACCACGTCGGTGGACATGCAGCTCGCCACGGCCTTCGCCCGCACGGTGCTGTCCATGGTGAGCGCCGTCCCATACGGCACGACCACCACCTACCAGGCGGTCGCCGAACGCATCGGCCGGCCGCGCGCGCTGCGCGCGGTGGGCAACGCGCTGACGGCCAACCCGGTGTGCGTGATCGTCCCCTGCCACCGGGCGGTGGAGGACGACGGCCCCGGCCCCTACGCGGGCGGGACCGCCGCCAAACAGAACCTGCTGCGCCTGGAAGGCGCCCAAGCCGCCTAGGACGGTTTCGCCCAGGCGGGGTTTTCGCTTGGGCCGGGTTTTCGCCTAGGTCGGCTATTCGGAGCGGTCCGCGTCCTGGAGCGCGTGGCTCGCGTCCCGGCCTTCCCTGCGGGCCCGCAGCCGCCGGTCCAGCGGTGCGATCGCCAGGGTGACCAGCGCCGACACCAGGAACGCCCCCAGCGCCGCGCTCATCCACGGCAGCGGCGCGAACCCGATGGCCTCCCGGATCCCCAGCCACAGTGACTTCCACCACTCCACCTCCGGGAGCGCCGCCAGCAGCCACCACACGCCGAACCCCAGCACCCACGGCACGATCATTAGCCAGCGGGACGGCGCGTCGCGCCCGGTGTCCCACCGCGCGCCCCCGCCGAGCAGGAAGTAGTCCACCGCGAGCACCGCGAACATCGGCACGAACACCGCCCCGATCAGCGCCAGGAAGGCCGTGTAGGCGGTCACGTCCGCGACCAGTGCCACGCCCGCGATCAGCGCGCCGATCGCCACCGAGATGACCCTGCGATCCACCCGGGGCATCAGGTTCTGCAACGACATGGTGGTCGAGTAGGTGTTGGCGAACGACTGGTCCGTCTCGCGCAGCACCAGGATGCCGAAGAACAGCGCGCCCAGCGGCGCGGACACGAACGCGCTCCACACCCGGTCGGGATCGTTCTGCACGAGCGACAGCGCCACCACGCCCAGCGCCAGGCAGGCCACCTGGGCGATCGAGTAGCCGATGAAGACGCCGCCGAACGCCGCCCGCGCCGAACGGGAGTGCCGCGCGAAGTCGGCCGCCATCGGCACCCACGACACCGAGAGCGCGATCACGTAGTCCACGGCGGGCGCGAACGCCGACCACGAACCGCCGGTCAGCGACGGCCCGCGCAGGATCAGCGCGATCGACAGCCAGACCATGGCCACCACCACCCCGGCGGTGACGAAACGGCGCAGCAGCCGGATCGAGCCGAGCGGCCAGATGGTCAGCGCCACCGTGATCACGCCCGCGACCAGCACCCAGACCCAGTACGGCACCGCCGTCCCGAAGATGGCCTGCGCGCCGTGCGCGATCACCCACAGCTCGAACGCCCCCCAGCCGACCATCTGGACGGTGTTGAGCAGCGAAGGCACATACGACAGCCGTGCGCCGAACAGGCCGCGCAGCAGCACCATGGCCGGACGGCCGGTCCGCGCCCCCGGCACGGCGGCCAGCCCGACCATGGCGGTCCCGATCAGGCTGCCCACCACGGTCGCGACGATGGCCGCCACGAACGTCAGCGAGGTCGCGGGGCCGGTGGGGGCGACCAGCGCGAGCGCGCCGGAGAATCCGAGCAGGCTGACGCCGAGGTTGGCCCAGAACGCCCCCTGGTCGAGCATGCCGAGGGTTCTGGGCGGAGGTTGGTCGAGAGTGAGGGGGGCCTCTCCGTGCTCGTGGTGAGGGTCGTCGTGAGGGTCGTCGTGAGGGTCGGAGGAAGGACCGGTGGACGGTCCGGTGTGCGGATCAATGACGTCGGACGCCATCACACGCTCCCTACGCCGGCATTACCCGGACAGGTTCAGCGGTCGGCGACGGCTTCGGTCGCCCTCTCAGCCCGGTTCGCCCCGAGCTCCCGCGAGGATCTTGCGATTGCGTCCCCCATCATGCACCATCCGATTTCGGGTGGCCATGGGTGGTCATGGGTAGTCCGGATGACGGGTGATCGGTCCCCGACCCCCTGGCGACCGTTTCGAGGCCGCGCGGACGCACCACCCGGCCGTCGTCCACGGCCCCGGGCGGGGTCGGTGCGCACGCCGTCAGGCGACGTAGGGAGGCTGCCCGCTCTCGCTGGTCATGGTGAGGCCCGCGGCGGCCCAGGACTGCATGCCCCCGCCGACGTTGACCGCCTGCCTGCCGATGTGGTTGAGCCACGCGGTGGCCTGCGCGGAGCGCCCGCCGACCCGGCAGACGACGTAGACCGTGGCGTCGTCGGGCACCTCCGCGACCCGGGCCTGCAGTTCGCCGAGCGGGATGTGGGTGGCGGTGGGAGCGTGCCCGGCCCGCCACTCGTCGTTCTCGCGGACGTCGAGCAGATAGGCGTCGCCGGGCACCGCCCGCGCCTCGATCTCGGGAACGTTCATTCCCCGATTCTCCCAGCTCACTTGAGGAGCTTGGACATCCTTCTGTCGGCGAGCGGCTTGCCGCCCGTCTGGCACGTGGGGCAGTACTGCAAGGAGGAGTCGGCGAAGGAGACTTCGCGCACGGTGTCACCGCAGACCTCGCATTTCTGCCCGGTCCGGCCGTGCACCCGGAGCCCCGACTTCTTCTCCGACTTCAGGTCCTTGGCTGCCAGCCCGCGCGAACGCTCCACCGCGTCGCGCAGCGTGGTGACGATCGCCTCGTACAGGTCGGCGATCTGCGCGTCGGTCAGCGAGGAGGCGATCTTGAAGGGCGACATCCGCGCCACGTGCAGGACCTCGTCGGAATAGGCGTTGCCTATCCCCGCGATCACCTTCTGGTCGCGTAGCAGCCCCTTGATCTGCGTGCGGTTGCCGCCGACGATCGCCTTCAGCGTCTCCGCCGTGAAGCCGGGCGAGAGTGGATCGGGCCCGAGCGCCGCGATGCCCGGAACGGTGGCCGGATCGTCGGTCACATAGACGGCCAGCCGTTTCTGGGTGCCCGCCTCGGTCAGCTCGAAGCCGGGCGCGGCGCCGTCGTCATCGGGCGCGAACCGCACTCGGACGGCCAGCGGCCCCTTGCCCGGCCGCACCGGCCTGGCCCCCGTGAGGTCTTCCCGCCAGCGCAGCCAGCCGCCCCTGGCCAGGTGGAAGATCAGGTGCACGCCGTCGCAGTCGAGGTCGAGGAACTTGCCGTGCCTGGCCACCTTGGTCACGGTCAGCCCGCCGAGCGCGGTCGGCGGCGGGTCGAAGGTCTTCAACGCCTGGAAGGCCACCACGTCGACACCGGCGATCGCGCGGCCCACCGCGTGCTCGCGAAGGAACTCCGCGAGCGACTCCACCTCGGGCAGCTCTGGCATGCCACCACACTACGTCAGCGACCGCCTCAGGAGATGTCGGGAACGTCCCAGAAGGCCAGCTCATGGGCCATGCCACGACGGAAGGCCGCCTTCGCCCGCTCCGGGTCGGGCGCGGCCTCGTCGATCATCTCGCCGATCCGCCCGGCCAGCGCCGCGAACCCCGGATCGGCGTAGGTGTCCACCCACGCGCGGTAGCGCGGCTCGGACGGCGGCGCCTCGGCGAGCATCGCGCCAAGCGTGGAATATCCCCACATGCACGGATAAAGCGCAGCCAGCCCCACCCCGTAGTCACCCGCCGAATCCAGCAGGAACTCGGTGTAGGCCGCACACGTCGGCCCCTTCCGCGCCCCGTTGAGGTCCGCGCCGAACCCCGCCGACAGCGACCGGTGCAGATTCAGCTCCTCATGCCAGGTGGCGTGGGCCAGATCTACGAGGTCGCCGAGGTGGGCGTCGGGGGCCTGCCAGGCCAGCCTGCTGAACACGCGCACATAGTCGAGCAGGAACAGGTAGTCCTGCTCCAGCCAGGACCGGAACACCCGCTCCGGCAGATCACCCCTGGCGATCCCGGCGACGGTGGGATGGGCGAGCTGCTCGGCGAGCAGCGGACGTCCGATGGCGTGCAGTTCCTCCGACAGGCGCATGTCCGCAGCCTCCCAGAAGATCGTCCCCCAGGCCCCGCCGGTTCCCGCCGTCGCGGCCCCGTACCCGCGAAGTAGTGTCGAGGCATGTTCGTCACCATCGCCGAAGAGCTCCTCCTGCTGGCCTACCGCGAAGCCGACGGCAAACCCCTGGTCTCCTCCACCGAGCTCGACGCGGGGGTGGGCGGCGCCCTGCTCGCCGAACTGGCCCTCTCCGGACGTCTCGACCTGGGCGACAAGAAGATCACGGCCGCCGACCCGGCGCCGACCGGCGACCCCGAACTCGACGACGCGCTGGCCCTGATCGCCGCGCGGGACCGTCCGCAGAAGCCCGAGTGGTGGATCAACCGGCTGCGCCCCCACGACCGGCGCAAGCGCCTGCTGGGCCGCCTGGCCGAGCGCGGGGCGCTCACCGAGGAGAAGATCAAGATCCTCGGTCTCTTCCCGGCCACCCGCTACCCCGAGCGCGACCCCGGCATGGAGACCGAGATCCGCGACCGCCTCTGGAGCACCCTCACCGGCGCCGACCCCGACGAACGCACCGCCGTACTGATCGCCATCCTGCGCGCCTGCAAACTCGACCGGAAGGTCTTCCCCGAGGCCGACAAGAAGCGCGTCAAGGAAATCGCCGAGGGCGACTGGGCAGGCACCGCCGTGGCCCGCACCATCGCCAGCATCAACGCCGCCGTAGCGGCAGGCGTAGCCGCCGCCGCAGCCGCCACCGCCGCCAGCGCAAGCTGACCCCAGCGGTCCCTCCCGGGCCCCAAGGGACGGCGAGCAGAGGTATACCCATCGGCACGTGAGGTGAGAACGAGCCCGCCCGAGCCGCCGGCGACGGCAATGCCGAGAAGGGCACCACCGACGCGTGGTGCGGCACCCACCACCGGCGCGGCGGGCAGAGCCGTCCCTCATTGCCGCGTGCCGAGGTGCGCACCGGCGGCGTGGGTGGCGTGGTCCCGTTGGGGGATTCTCAGAGGGGGCTGACCCTGGCGTCGCTCGATGTGGGGCGCGGGGCGGTGCTGAAGGCGCGGTCGGCGAAGTAGGCCAGGGTGCGGGCCTGGGTTCGTCCGTCGCCTGCCCGACTGATCAGCAGGTCGGTCACGCCCCGCTGACCACCGTCATGCTCGACGGCCTCAAGACCACCTGACCACCAACGGGTCCGGGGCCGGCGCGGGCCTGGGCTGCTCGGTTCGAGGTCTGATCGCCGCCGGTGAAGACCTGCCCAGCAGGGAGATGATGGTGCGATGAGCACAACGGATTCAGTGAAGCGGCAGGTGGGCGAACCGCGAGCAGATGAGCGGACGCCGCCGGACGCTTGGACGGTAATGGAGGGGTTCTACGCGGCCGAGGTCGCATATGTGGCCGCCGGCGGTTTCGGCACGGCGAACTATGACGACGTCGCCGCCTATCTGGATCCAGAGGTGATCTTGTATCAGGCTCCCGGACTGCCCTTCACCGGCACCGGAACATGGCACGGCCATGACGGCATGGAGCGATTCCTGGCCCGCTTCAGTGAGGTCTGGGAGTCGATGGAGTTCTTGGGACAGGAGCACTGGGGCGACCAGGACACCGTGCTCGTGCGAAACCGAGTGCGCTTTCGCGCCCGCGCCACCGGCCGCGAGGTCGAGACGCTGATCCTGCAGCACATCACCGTCAAGGACGGCCGCATGCTCGAATGCCGCCCGTTCTATTGGAACCCTCAGGCCATCACCGACGCCTGTCGGCCAGGCGACGCCGGCAGGTGACCCGGACAGCGGGTTCAAGGGCCGGCCGGGACGTACAGTAAGCGATCACCATCCGGTGGCCGTCGACCGAGTGTGGTTTCCTGGGCCGAGCTTCGCCTGACGCTTGCCTCCTCGCCCCCTCAGTCTCGTGGCCCGTGCACGGCAGCATTGCACAGGTCGGCCACTCCGGCCGCGCCAAATTTCCACCACTCCGCAGGGGGCAGCCCTCACCCGGAGGCGGGGTCGCGTCCCGTGAGGGGCTGTGGGGGTGGGGGGTGGGTAACGGTCAGACGGCACCGGCACGGGCGGTCACCCCGGGAAGGGGCCTTCAAGGAGGGGCCCTTCTAGCCGGTGCCGTAACGGCGAGGAGCGACCACGCCTGAGAAGCGCTCGGGCACCGGGCCGTCACCACGCACGGGGGGCGGATGGCAGTGGGCTTGCCGTACGACGGGCGGCAGGACGGTCGTACGCACCTGCTGTATGTGGGCGGCGGGCCATATGGCGTGCACGGGCGGCGAGGCCGAGGGCGAACGTCGGGCGGAGCCCGACCCGAGAAGGAACGGCCGAGCGGAGCGAGGACCATGAGGCGCGCGGAGCGCGGTCCTCCCGGGAAGAGCGCGGGAGCGGCCCTCGCTCGGCAGGGTGCGGTGGGGTTAGCTCTTGAGGAGGACGTCCTTGGGGACGGGCTTGTCTTCGCGCAGGGCCTGGAAGAGCCGGAGGGCCTTGGCGCGGTCCCATTGGATGACGGAGCCGACGCCCGGCAGGGTCGGGGTGGAACCGACCGGGACGCTGGTGGTGATGGGGCCGTCGCCCATGGCCAGGCCGAGGCCGAGGAGGTCGAAGGCGCCGGTGCCGCCGTCCACGAGGACGGAGTCGGTGGCGCTGGAGGCCAGCGGAAGCGAGGTGAAGGGGTTGAGCAGCACGCCGGGGCTGGCGGCCTTCTTGACGACCGCGCCGAAGAGCTGGCGCTGGCGCTGGGTGCGGTCGAGGTCGGGCAGGGCACCGGTGGCGCGGGTGCGGACGTAGCCGAGGGCGGTGCCGCCGTCGAGGGTCTGCACGCCCTTCTTCAGGTTGATTCCGGCCTTCGGGTCTCTGATGTCCTGCTTGACGTTGATCTCGACGCCGCCGATGGCGTCGACGATGCCGACGAACCCGGCGAAGCCGATCTCCATGTAGTTGTCGATGCGGATGTCGGTGACCTGCTCGACGGTGCGGACCAGGAGTTTGCCGCTGCCGAAGGCGTAGGCGGCGTTGAGCTTGTTGCGGCCCTTGCCGGGGATCGGCACGTAGGAGTCGCGCGGGAGGCTGACCAGGGTGGGACGGTCGCCGCCGGCGGGGATGTGCAGCAGCATCATGGTGTCGGTGCGCTGCCCGGCGGCCCGGCCGGTGGCGAGTTTCCTGCGCTGTTCGGCGGTGAGGCCCTTGCGGCTGTCGGAGCCGACCAGCAGCCAGTTCTCGCCGGGGGTGTCGGCGGGACGGCCCTCATAGTCGTCGAGGACGCCCTCGATCGCCACCAGCCGCCCGTTGATCCAGAAGTATCCGGCGACGGAGCCGACCAGCAGCAGCACGAGCAGGGTCGCGAGGACCATCAGGATGATCCGCAGCGGACGCCGTTTACCGCCGCCGCTGCGGCTGCGGCCGCGCGTGCCGCCGCCGCCGGGGTCTTCCGGCGGCGGGTCGCCGCCGCGGCCGGCGCGCAGCGGGCGCATGGGGCTGCTGCCGGCGCGTTCCCGGCCGTAGACGCGGCCGGAGCGCTGCCCGGAGGAGCCTGCGCGTTGCTCTGAGGCTTGCGAGAAGGCGCCGCCGGCAGCGGCGGGCTGGGGGGACACCTGTGTGGGGTCGGCCGGCCCGCTCTGGGCCGGGTAGGCGGGTTGCGGGCCCCGTCCGGGCTCGTGCGGCCGCCCGGGCTCGGGCGAGCGCATGACCCGCGTGCGGTCGTCGTCGGGTCTCTGCCCGCGGTCCGGCCACTCAGCCACGTGTCGATCTCCGCCCGTCGTCCTACTTCGATGGTCGCCACTTCGACGCTACGCCCCGGTCACCCGCGGCGCTGCGGCGTCGTCAAGGTTTTCCCATGAAAAAGTACTTATACGGCGATGATCGCGCCAATCGGAGCCGGGACCGCTAGGTGGAAACATCCATACCCTGCCCGTTCGTTACCTTTGACGACGACTGATGACCCGTGACCGCGAGTGACCACTAGCGATCACGGCACCAAGCGAGAGGACGACCGTGTCCAGTCCGGACCCGTGGAGTACCGGCCCGTGCATACGCACGGGCTCCACTGATCACACCCCCCATGCGAGGCACCGGCGGTGAGCATCGCGCTGGGCCTCATCGCCCTTGTACTTCTCACTGTGGCGACCGGCTATTTCGTCGCCCAGGAGTTCGCCTTCGTCGCCGCCGACCGGGCCGCCCTGCGCGAGCAGGCGGAGTCGGGCGACGCGGCCGCGGGCCGCGCCCTGAAGGTGACCGAACGGCTTTCGTTCATGTTGTCCGGCGCGCAGCTCGGCATCACGGTGACCGCGCTGCTGGTCAGCTTCCTGGCCGAGCCCGCCGTGGCGGACGCGGTGCGTCCGATGCTGGAGTCGTGGGACCTGCCGCCCGCCGCCGTGACCGGTATCGCGGTCGCGATCGGCGTCGTGGTCGCGACCATCGTGCAGATGGTGCTCGGTGAGCTCGCCCCGAAGAACCTCGGCATCGCCCGGCCGGAGCCGGTGGCGAAGTTCCTCGCCCGCTCCACGCTGGTCTATCTGGCCGTGGCCGGGCCGGTGATCCGGCTGTTCGACTCGTCGGCCACGCGGCTGCTGCGCAGCGTCGGGGTCGAGCCGATCGAAGAGGTCGAGCACGGCGCGACGCCGGAGGAGCTTTCCCGGATCATCTCGGAGTCCGGCGCCTCGGGCGAGCTGCCCCCGCGCCTGTCCGAGCTGCTGGAGCGCGCCCTGGAGTTCGGCGACCACATCGCCGAGGACGTGATGGTGCCGCGCCCCCGTGTGGTGCTGCTGCGCGCCGAACGGCCGGTCTCGGACCTGCTGGAGGCGCTGCGCACGTCCGGCCATTCCCGTTACCCGGTGCTCGACCACGATGACGTGCTGGGCGTGACGGGCGTGCGGGAGGTCCTGGCGGTCGGGCCGGACGAGGACGTGACCATCGGGCGGATCACTCAGCCCGCGCTGCTGATCCCGGCGTCGCTGCCGCTGCCCGCCGTCCTGGACCGGATGCGCGCGGCGCGTGACGACATGGCGTGCGTGATCGACGAGTACGGCGGCCTCGCCGGCGTCGTCACCGTCGAGGACCTGGCCGAGGAGCTGGTGGGCGAGCTGATCGACGAGAACGATCCCGCCCCGCCCGGCCCCGTGCGGCGTGCCGACGGCGCCTGGGACGTCCCCGGCACCCTCCGCCTGGACGAGGTCGAACGCGCCACCGGGCTGGCGCTGCCCGAGAGCGACGAGTACGAGACGGTCGCGGGCCTGGTGCTCGCCCGGCTCGGCCGCATGTCGGAGCAGGGTGACAGCACCGTGGTCACGCTCACCCCGGACAGCGACCCGCTCGCCGAGGACGCGGCCGCCGAGCAGCACGCCGAGCTGCGGGTGCTGTCGGTGCACCGCCGCGTACCCGAGTGGGTGCGGCTGACGCCCGCCGTCCAGACCGACTCCGCGGGGGCGCGCCGATGAGCGTCATACCCGCGATGCTGCTGGGAGTGCTGCTCCTGGCGGGGAACGCGTTCTTCGTGGCGGCCGAGTTCGCCTTCGTGTCCGCGCGCCGGCACCGGCTGGAGCAGATCGCCACCGGCGGCGGGAAGATGATGCGCGTCGCGGCCCGCGCGGCGGCCAGGGGCGGGCGGCAGCTCTCCCTGATGCTGGCGGCGGCTCAGCTCGGCATCACGCTGTGCACGCTGGGGCTGGGCATGGTCACCGAGCCGGCGATCCACCACGCCCTGGAGCCGCTGTTCGCGGCCGCGGGACTGCCGGACTCGCTGCGGGTGGCGGTGTCGTTCGGCCTCGCGCTGGTGCTGATCACGTTCCTGCACATGGTGGTGGGCGAGATGGCGCCGAAGTCGTGGGCGCTGACGCACCCGGAGACGGCCGTGCTGACCCTGGCCCTGCCGTTCCGTGGGTTCACCTGGCTGGTCCGCCCGGTCATCGGGCTCCTGAACGGGTTCACGAACGTGGTGCTGCGGATGTTCGGCGTGCGGCCGCGCGACGAGCTGGCCAGCACCCGCACGCCGCACCAGCTCGCGATGCTGGTGGGCGAGTCGGGGCGGATGGGGCTGCTGGACCGGGCCGAGCACGACCTGCTCACCCGGGCGCTGCGGGTGCAGCAGCAGCCGATCGCCCGGCTGGCCCGGCCGATCGCGGAGGCGACCGCCGTCCCGGCGGGGGCGGACGACGAGCGGGTGCGCGACGTGGCGGCGCGCAGCGGCCACGTGCGGCTGCTGGTGAACTCCGGCGCCCCGGACGCCGTGCTGGGCGTGCTGCACGTCCGCGACACGCTGACCACGCCCGGCCGCAGGGCCGGCGACCTGGCTCGCCCGGTGCCGAGGGTGGAGCAGTCGGCGACGATCCCCGAGGCCCTGACCGTGCTGCAGGAGGCTCACGCGCACCTGGGGCTCGTGACGGACGCCGAGGGCCGCGTGATCGGCATGGTCAGCCTCACGGACCTGCTGAGGGAGCTGCTGGACACCTCGGCCGTCCCCTCCCGCTGAGAGGGCGCTCAGGCGACGCCGGGAGGGGAATCGCCGCCGTCTCGTGTCACGATGCGGACGTTTCTCTCCTGGCGTAACGAACCAGCCGTAACCTCGAAGTTCCCTGTGAACATTGAACCCTTTTCCACCAGGTTCCCCAGCCGTCCTGACGGGCAGTGCCTGGTGGAAAAAGGCTCAATGCAAGCGTTCCGAAAGCGAGCCACAAGCAGGCGAGGTAGAAAAGTCTTAACAGCCGCAAGCCTCCCCCACCGCCCCAGGCCCGTCGTCCGGGGCCTTCACCCCTGGGGGGAGACCGACCATCCCCATCGAGTTCGGCCAGCCCCGACACGTGAACGGCCCAGTGAATGACAGCGCGCACCAAGCCCGACGGCGGCACCCCCCACCGCCGCGCGGGTTCACACCCCGGTCAGACGGGCCTTCGGCCGCGTCGGGGCCCGGGATGCCATATGCCAATGGCCGCTGCCGGAAGGCGAGCGGCCATGCGAGGAAAGACGACCTCTACCGAAGAACAGGAGAGGGAGGAGAAGAAGGGAATCCGGTCTCCGGAGAGCCGGAGCCTCTTCCGAGTGGGCGAGGAGGGATTTGAACCCTCACGTCCTTTCGGACACACGGACCTGAACCGTGCGCGTCTGCCGTTCCGCCACCCGCCCTTGTGGGTGCTGAGAAACAGTAGCACGGAACCGATGGTGCCACTGAACCCGGATACGATCCCTCTAGACGCGAGCGGAGAAGCCGGATGCCGGCCAACGGGCATCTGAGCCGCCGCGACCACACGCACGGAAGAAGGGAGGTACCCGGTGGGAGTCCTTCAGCGCTTCGAGCGACGGCTCGAGGGATTGGTTGAGGGAGCCTTTGCGCGGGCGTTCAAGTCCGACCTTCAGCCGGTCGAGGTCGCCAGCGCGGTTCAGCGGGAGATGGACGAGCGGGCAGCGATCGTCGCCCAGGGACGCACTCTCGTACCCAACGACTTCGTCGTCGAGCTCTCGGTCACCGACAGCGAGCGTCTGGAGGTTTATGCCGACAGCATCGGCCACGAGCTCGCCAACCTCGCCAGGGAGTACGCCAAGGAACAGGGCTACTCCTTCGTCGGTCCGGTCCGGGTCCGTTTCGAGACCGCCGAGGATCTGGCGGTCGGCCTGTTCCGCATCCGCTCCGGGGTGATCCGGGGCGCGACCGTGGAACAGGACGAGATCCGGCGCCCGGTGAGCGACCTCCCACCGGCGCGTTCGCACGCCTTCGCCGGCCGTCCGAGGCTGCTGGTGTCCACCCAGGACGACCCGCAGGGACAGCGTTCCTTCGAGCTGACCACACCGGTGACGCTGCTCGGCCGCGGCACCGACTGCGACCTGAGGCTCGTGGATCCGGGGGTGTCCCGGCACCACGCCGAGCTGCGGGTCGAAGGCCAGCAGGTCGTGCTCGTCGATCTAGGCTCCACCAACGGCACCTTCGTCAATGGCCAGCCGGTTCGCCGGGTCGAGCTCCAGAACGGCACTCGCGTGACGCTGGGGCGTACGACTCTGGTGTTCCGGCGCGATTAGGGGTAGACAAACGGTCCATGTCCGAGCTCACGCTGCTGCTGATCCGGCTCGCGTTTCTCGCGGTGCTGTGGTTCTTTGTGATCGCCGCGGTCGGCGTGATCCGGACAGACCTGTTCGGCCCACGTACGGCTACGGCGCCAAAGGCGGCGAAGGCGGCCAAGCCGCACAAGCCGGCCGCCAAACCCAGGAAGGGGGAGCCACGGCAGATGGTCGTCACAGGTGGCCCGCTGCAGGGCACCACCATTACGCTCTCTGAGACGCCGATCACCATCGGCAGGGCGAACGACGCCACGCTGGTGCTGAGCGACGACTACGCTTCCAGCCGGCATGCCCGCCTCTTCCCCCAGGACGGTCAGTGGATCGTGGAAGATCTCGGTTCCACCAACGGCACATATCTCGACCGCTCCAAAGTCACCCGTCCGACTCCGGTGCCGCTCGGTGTTCCGATCCGCATCGGCAAGACCGTCATTGAATTGCGCAAATGACCATCGCACTCCGCTACGCCGCCCGCTCGGACGTCGGCCTCCTCCGCGAAGGTAACGAGGACTCGGCCTACGCCAGCGCCCGCCTGCTCGCCGTCGCCGACGGCATGGGCGGGCACGCTCACGGCGAGGTGGCCAGCTCGGTCGCCATCGCCGCCATGGCCGCCCTCGAAAAAGACACACACGGGGGCGATCTGCTCAGCGCCATCGAGGCCGCGGTACGCGACGCGAATCGCAAACTGCACGAGATGGTCGGCCGGGATCCCAGCCTGAAGGGCATGGGCACCACGCTCACCGCGATGCTCTGGAACGGCACCCAGGTCGCCCTCGTGCACGTCGGCGACTCACGTGCCTACCTGCTGAGACGTGGTGAGCTCTACCAGATCACCCACGACCACACCCTGGTGCAGTCGCTGGTCGACGACGGCCGGATCACGCCGGAGGAGGCCGCCACGCACCCGCAGCGGTCCATCCTGCTGCGGGCGCTCGACGGCAGCGGCGAGGTCGATCCCGACCTGACGCTGCGCGAGGCGCAGGTCGACGACCGCTACCTGCTCTGCTCCGACGGCCTGTCGGGGGTGGTCAGCGCCGAGACCATGCACAACACGCTGACCACGGTCGACGAGCCGGAAGAGGTCGTCAGGGCGCTGATCGACCTCGCCAACCGCGGCGGCGGCCCCGACAACATCACCTGTGTCATCGCCGACGTCATCGAGGTCGAGGACGACGGGGTGCCGCCGGGCGAGGCGGCCGTCGTGGGGGCCGCGGGCGCGACCCGCATGCAGGTCGCCACCCAGCCGCACGAGGTCCAGGAGGGGCGCGCGACGATCACCGCCCCGCAGCCGGTCATCACCGACGAAGACCTGGAAATGCCGATGGCGGCGGCGCGCCCGGTGCGCAGGAAGCGGGTCTGGCCGTTGCTCGCCGGCGTGTTCACGGTGGCCGCCGTCCTCGTTCTGGGCGGCGGCTATTTCGGCTGGCGCTGGACCCAGGACCAGTTCTTCGTCGGCGCCAACGGAGACCAGATCGTGGTCTTCCGCGGCGTCGACGCCGAGCTGGGCCCGCTCCAGTTCTTCGAGGTGGCCAAGAGCACCGGGCAGCGGGTGTCCACGCTCGACGCGTTCCAGCAGGGCCAGATCCGCAACGGCATACCGGTCACCAGCCTCGATGAGGGCATTCGCAAGGTCGAGGAGCTGCGCGGCCCTGCGGAGAAGTCGCAGGGCGAAGACGGCACGGCCAGTCCCAACCCCCAATCCACGAGGTCTCCCTAGTTGATTTCGGTGCATCGAGCGGCGACCGGAGCGCGGCCGTGGTAGCGACCACGGGCGCCGTCCCCATGCCCGCCAAGCGACGCGGGGCGCAGCTCGCCATGCTCGCCTTCGCCGTCGCGGTCGTGATGGGCGCCTACGCCAGCGTGGGATTGGCCATCGACGGCACCATCCCGGCAGGCATGCTGACCTACGGCCTGGGCCTCGGCGGCCTGGTGCTGGCCGCCTATCTGGTGCTGGCCAAGTTCGCCCCATGGGCCGACCCGCTGATCCTCCCGCTGGTCACCCTGGTCAACGGCATCGGCCTGGTGATGATCTACCGGATCGAGACGGCCGGGGAGGACCTGGCCTCCTCGAACACCCAGCTCTTCTGGACCGCCGTCGGCATCGTCATGTTCTCCGTCACGCTGATCGTGCTGCGCGACCATCGCGCGCTGCAGCGGATGACCTACACCGCAGGCTTCGTCGGGCTCGCCCTGCTCGTCTCGCCGCTGGTCCCCGGCCTGGGCCAGACCATCAACGGCGCCCGCATCTGGATCACCCTGGGCTTCGCCAACCTGCAGCCCTCCGAGTTCGCCAAGCTCGCGCTGGTGGTCTTCTTCGCCGGTTACCTGGTGGCCAAGCGCGACGTGCTGGCCCTGGCGGGCCGCCGTCTGCTGTTCATCGACCTGCCGCGCGCCCGCGACCTCGGCCCCGTGCTCATCACCTGGGGCGTGAGCCTCGGCGTGCTCGTCCTGCAGCGCGACCTCGGGTCCTCGCTGCTGCTGTTCGGCACGTTCATCGCGATGCTTTACATCGCCACCCAGCGCACCTCGTGGGTGCTGATCGGCATCCTGCTCTTCGTCGGCGGCGCCATCCTGGCCGGGCTCGTCTTCGACCACGTCGCCGACCGTTTCACGGTCTACCTCAACCCGGAGGACCCCAAGCTCTTCGACAAGGTGGGCGGCTCCGGCCAGCTCATGGAGGGGCTGTTCGCGCTGGGCACGGGCGGGGTGCTGGGCACCGGGCTCGGGCAGGGCCACCCGTATCTGATCCCGCTGTCGTTCTCCGACTTCATCTTCGCCGCGACCGGTGAGGAACTGGGCCTCACCGGGCTGATGGCGCTGCTCATGGTCTACGCGCTGATCGTGCAGCGCGGCCTGCGGACCTCGATCGCGGCCCGCGACCCGTTCTCCAAGCTGCTGGCGGGCGGCCTGTCGTTCATCCTCGCCTGGCAGGTCTTCATCATCGTCGGCGGCGTCACCAACCTGATCCCGCTGACCGGCCTGGTCACTCCGTTCATGTCGCAGGGCGGCTCGGCCCTGCTGGCCAACTGGATCCTCATCGCGCTGCTCGTACGCATGTCCGACTCCGCCCGAAGGCCGCCGCCCCAGGCGATCCAGGACGAAGGGATGACGCAGGTGTTTCAGCGATGAACGGGCCGCTCAAGCGCGCGGCACTGGCCTGCCTGCTGATGTTCGGCCTGCTCATGGCCAATATCAACTACCTGCAGGCGGTCCGCGCGGAGGGCCTGCGCGACGACGCGCGCAACAAGCGCAACTTCTACGCCCGCTACGACGTCGAGCGGGGGCGCATCACCGCGGGCCGGGAGGTGCTCGCCGAGTCGGTGGAGAAGGAGGGACAGTTCCGCTTCGTTCGGAACTATCCCAAGGGCCCGCTCTACGCCCACATCACCGGCTACTTCTCGCCGGAGAGCCAGTCGGCCATCGAGTCCGCCCGCAACTCGCTGCTCGACGGCAGCGACCCGTCGCTGCTGATCCGGCGCAGCATCGACCTGTTCACCAACAAGGCGTCCAAGGGCGCCAACGTCGATCTCACGATCCTGCCCAAGGCCCAGGAGGCCGCCTACAACGCGCTGCGCCAGAGCGGCAAGCGCGGCGCGGTCGTGGCGCTCGACCCGGAGACCGGCGCGATCCTGGCCATGGTCTCGCTGCCCACCTTCGACCCCAACGAGCTGTCCGGCGTCGACAAGGGGGCGGTCTTCAAGCGTTACGACGAGCTGGACAAGGCCAAGAACCGGCCGCTGATCAACCGCGCCATCGGCGAGACCTATCCGCCGGGCTCCACGTTCAAGGTGCTCACCGCCGCCGCCTTCCTGGAAGACGACAGCAGCCGCAACGCCTCCACGATGGTCGACGCCCCGCAACGGCTCGACCTGCCGAACACCACCGCCGACCTGCCCAACTACGGCGGCGCGGCGTGCGGCGCGGGCCGGGTGACCCTGGTGTTCGCGCTCGAACGCTCCTGCAACACCCCGTTCGGCAAGATCGGCATCGACCTGGGCTACGAGAAGATGAAGGACCAGGCGACCAAGTTCGGCATCGGCGGCGAGCGGCTGACCGTCCCGATGGGCGTGGCCGAGAGCAGCATCGGCCCCGAGGAGGACGCCGCGGCGCTGGCCCAGGCGTCCATCGGGCAGCGCAGCGTGCAGATGACGCCGCTGGAGATGGCCCTGATCGCGGCCGGGATCGCCAACGACGGCAAGGTGATGAAGCCGTATCTGGTGAACCGGATCGCCGACGCCGAGGGCGGCGAGGTGGAGAACGCCGACCCCGACGAGCTGTCCACGGCGATGAGCTCGGAGACCGCCGCCAAGCTGCGGGAGATGATGGTCAGCGTGGTCCGTCAGGGCACGGCCACCGCGGCGCAGATCCCGGGCGTCGAGGTCGGCGGCAAGACCGGCACCGCCGAGACGGCGGAGGGCCAGGCCCCGCACGCCTGGTTCATCTCCTTCGCCCCCGCCCAGAAGCCGAAGGTGGCCGTGGCCGTGCTGGTCGAGTCCGGCAGCGCGGGCACCGACGCCTCCGGTGGTCACACCGCGGCCCCGATCGCCAAGTCGGTCATGGAGGCGGTGCTCGGGCGATGAGCTCGCGAGGGCCCACGCTGGGCAATCGCTACCTCCTGGTGGGCCGGATCGCCACCGGGGGGATGGGCGAGGTCTGGCGGGCCCGCGACGAGCTGCTCGGCCGTGAGGTCGCGGTCAAGCTGCTGCGCCAGCACGTCGCCGCCGACCCGGCGTTCCGGCAGCGGTTCCGCACGGAGGCGCGGATCACCGCCGGGCTGTCCGACCCCGGCATCGCCCAGGTCTACGACTATGGCGAGCACGCCGACGTCGCGTATCTGGTGATGGAGCTGGTCCACGGCGAGCCGCTGGCCTCGATCCTGTCCCGTAACAACCGGCTGAGCCCCGACGTCACCCTCGACGTGATCCACCAGTCGGCGCGGGCGCTGTCCACGGCCCACGCCTCGGGGATCATCCACCGCGACATCAAGCCGGGCAACCTGCTGGTCACGCCGGCCGGAGTGATCAAGATCACCGACTTCGGGATCGCGCGGGCGCTGGAGGCCGCGCCGGTGACCCAGACCGGCACCGTGCTCGGCACCGCCCAGTACGTGAGCCCCGAGCAGGCGTCGGGGGCGACCCTCACCCCGTCCACCGACCTGTATTCACTCGGCGTGGTGGCTTACGAGTGCCTGGCCGGGCGCCCGCCGTTCGTCGCGGACACGCACGTGGGGATCGCGCTCCAGCACCTCAACGACCCGCCGCCGCCGCTGCCCGAGGACGTCCCGGCGCCGGTGCGCGCGCTGGTGCTGGCCATGCTGGCCAAGGACCCGGGCAGTAGGCCGGCCGGCACCGGCGAGGTCGCGGACCGCGCCTACGCCCTGCGCGAGTCGCTGACCTCCTCCACGGGCGGCGCCGACCTGGGCAACCTCACCGACCCCTCCGGCTACCGGGTACGGCGGAGCGCCGACTCCGGGGCCACGTTCGTCGAACGCGGCACCCCCGGCGAGCCCGGCCTCTACGACCCCACGCGCATCCCCGGGATGCCGACCCCGGTGACCGGGGTCCCGGTCTCGTCCGGGCAGAGCACCACGCCGTCGGCCGGGTCGCCGCCCGATCCGGTGCCCGACACGCCGGAGGCCCCCGCCGGGCGGCCGGTGCGCCGCCGTCGCCGCCGCACCACGGTGCTGGTCGCCACTGCCGGCTGCGCCGCCGTGGTCGGGCTGGGCGGCCTGGCCCTCTCGCAGCTTCCCCCGCAGTCCCCGCAGCAGCCCATGGGCGGCAACGAGGAGCCGACCCCGTTGGTGGAGACCACCGAGCCGACGAAGTCCAAACCCTCCAACAGGACACGGCCCGCGACACGGACGCGTACCAACGCGCCCCCGGTAAAGTCGTCGCGGCCGACACCCTCGGTGTCGGTTAGCGTAAGCTCGTCGGCCACGCCCACGCGCAGGCCGACTCCCAAGCCCACACCGACCCCCACCCCGACGCCAACGCCGACAGAGACCCCCACACCTACGATGACGCCGACGGACACCCCCGATCCGGGTGACACCAACCCGCAGAACGGGCAGACGTAATGCGATACGGGGTCGATGATGGACACCGACGGCCTGTTGGCGCGCCGGCACCCGATGATGAACGGTAAGGGACAGTGCAGGAAATGACTCAGCCTCGGCTACTCGGTGGTCGCTATGAGCTCGACGGGATCGTCGGGCGCGGCGGCATGGCCGAGGTGTACCGCGCCAGGGACATCCGACTGGACCGTGTAGTCGCGATCAAGACCCTCCGCTCGGACCTCGCCAGGGACCACACGTTCCAGGCCAGGTTCCGCCGTGAGGCGCAGTCGGCCGCGTCGCTGAACCACCCGTCGATCATCGCGGTCTACGACACCGGCGAGGACATGATGGACGGCACGCCGGTGCCGTACATCGTGATGGAGTACGTCGACGGGCGGACGCTGCGCGACCTGCTCCGCGCCGACCGGCGGCTGCTCCCCGAGCGGGCCGGCGAGCTGGTGGACGGCATCCTGCGGGCCCTCGACTACAGCCACCGCGGCGGCATCGTGCACCGCGACATCAAGCCCGCCAACGTGATGATCACCCGGGCGGGCGACGTCAAGGTGATGGACTTCGGCATCGCCAGGGCGATGGCCGACGGCGCCTCCACCATGACCCAGACCGCCCAGGTGATCGGCACCGCCCAGTACCTCTCGCCGGAGCAGGCCAGGGGCGAGCGGGTCGACGCCCGCAGCGACGTCTACTCCACCGGCTGTGTGCTGTACGAGCTACTGACCGGGCAGCCGCCGTTCACCGGCGACTCTCCGGTGGCGATCGCCTACCAGCACGTCAGGGAGGAGCCGATCCCGCCGTCGCAGATCGACCGTGAGATCCCCATGTGGGCAGACACGATCGTGCTCAAGGCGATGGCCAAGGACCCCGCGCACCGCTACCAGAGCGCCGGTGAGATGCGGGCCGAGCTCCAGCGGGCCATGTCCGGGATGCCGGTCGACGCCCCGCAGCAGACGATGGCGATCAGCGCCGGCGACTACGGCGGCCGCACCATGGTCGCCCCGGGCGCGGGCGGCCCGGCGACGCAGCGCACCGGCGCCATCCCCGACTACGAGTACGGCGAGGAGACCCGCGGAGGCGGGCGCAGGCGGGCGGCCCCCAAGGGCAACACCGCGCTGCGCACCACCCTGTGGATCCTGGTGCCACTGCTGATCATCGGCGCGTTCATCGGGGTCGGCTGGCTCTATCTCAGTTCGCCGAGCGACACCCCCGCCGCCACGACGGTCACGATCCCCGACGTCTCCTCCCAGGAGGCCGCCGCCGCCACCAAGGAGCTGACCGAGGCGGGGCTGAAGGTCGTCAAGGTGACGGAGAACAGCGACGAGTTCGACGAGGGCCAGGTGATCGGCACCGACCCGCCCGCGGGGAGCCAGGTGGCCACGCAGAGCGAGGTGAAGCTCAAGGTCTCCAAGGGCGTCGAGAAGGTCAAGGTGCCCGACGTGGTCAACCAGTCCCTCGAAGACGCCAAGACGGCGCTGGAGAAGGCGGGCTTCAACACCACCGTGACGGCCAAGGCCGTCAACCGCGCGCCGGACAAGGTCTACCAGACCGATCCGAAGGCCGGTGAGTCCGTGGAGAAGGGCTCGACGGTCAAGCTCTTCGTGCCGATGGATCGCATCGAGGTGCCCGACCTGGCCGGATACACCCTGGCGGAGGCCAAGCGGGCGCTCACCCAGGCCGGCTTCCAGGTCAAGACGGTCGAGCAGCCCAGCGCCGACGTCCCCGCGGGCAATGTGATCAGCACCAGCCCGCCCGCCGGGAGCAAGCTCAACCCGAAGACGACGGTCACGATCCTGGTCTCCACGGGCCCCGAGCAGCCGCAGCAGCCCACCGAGGAGCCCACGGACGACGACGTCCCGCCGACCGACTTCCCGACCGTGGAGCCGACGGACGGCGAGCCCTTCCCCGAGCAGGACGACCCGCAGGGCGACTTCTGACGGCGCGAGGGCCCGCTCCCACCGGGGAGCGGGCCCTCGTTCGTTTTGGGGGCGACAGCGGTCGCCTGGGAGAAACAAGCCTGGGAGAACAGAAGAAGGCCCCCGCCGCTCGGGGGCAACGGCGGGGGCCTCACTGGTTAGTCGTTCAGGGAGCGCCCGGTGTTACACGATTCCGGACAACCAGTTGCCCAGCATTCGATGGCCGTGCTCCGACAGCACCGATTCTGGGTGGAACTGCACGCCTTCGATCGCCGCCGAGCGGTGCCGCAGGCCCATCACCTCGCCGTCCTCGGCGACGGCGGTCACCTGGAGATCCTCGGGCAGGCTGGGCGCGCGTACGGCCAGGGAGTGGTATCGGGTCATCGTGACCGGTGAGGGGATGCCCGCGAACACGCCGACGCCGTCGTGGGTGATGGCGCTGGTGCGGCCGTGCATGAGGGTCCGGGCGCGGCCCACGGCGCCGCCGTAGGCGACCGCGATGGCCTGGTGGCCGAGGCAGACGCCGAGCAGCGGCACCCCGATCTCGGCGCAGCGGCGGACCAGCGACACGCTCACCCCGGCCGCCTCGGGCGTGCCCGGACCAGGGCTGATCAGCACGCCGTCGAACCCGGACGCCCCGGCGTCGGCCGTCACTTCGTCTCTCGGACGGACGTCGCAGTCGGCGCCCAGTTCGCGGAGATACTGGACGATGTTGTGGACGAAACTATCGTGGTTGTCCACGACCAGTACCCGGGGAATCGCCATGGCCTCTCTCCGCGGACTATCCTTACAGCGGTCTTCGCTTGCCAGCGATTACGCTAGCCAAGTAAGCATCGGGAGCGTTCGTCGGTTCCCGGCGCACCCCACCCCAGGAGATTCCAGTGCCCAAGTCCAAGACGACGCGCAAGAAGGCGGTCTACACGCCGCCCGCCAAGACCGAGGCGGTCAAGGTCAGTCCGCGCTGGCTGGCACCGACCATGGTCGCGGCGTGGATCATCGGCATCGTGTGGATCGCGGTGTTCTACATCGTGCCGCCGGGCACGCCGTTCATCAGCACTCTTGGAAACTGGAACCTGCTGATCGGGTTTGTGTTCATCATCTTCGGTGTGGTGCTCTCCACCCGCTGGCGTTAGACCTTTCCACAGTTTTATCCACAGCCTGGGGAAGATGACCGGCGCCGGATCGGCGTGCCGTTTCCCAGGTGCGCCCGGCGAGCCGATCAGAACATGCCGAGCGCGGCGAACGGCGGGAAGATCGCGACCGTGAGCAGCAGCACGGCGACGATCACCGCGATGCCCGCCCACTGCACGAGGCCGCGGTTCTTGCTCGGCGCGTAGGCGAGGACGGCCGCCACCAGGCCACCGGTGACCAGGCCGCCCAGGTGTCCCTGCCAGCTGATGATCGAGCCGAGCAGGAAGGTGATGGCGACGTTGATGCCGATCAGCCAGAGCACGCCGCGCACGTCGTAGCCGAGCCGTCTGCCCACCACGAACAGCGCCCCGAACAGGCCGTAGATGGCGCCGGAGGCTCCCACCGCGCCCACGCCGAGCAGGTAGATCGCCACCGAGCCGCCCAGGGCGGAGGCCAGGTAGAGCGCGGCGAAGCGGGCCGAGCCCAGCCGGCGCTCCAGTTCGGGGCCGATCACCCACAGTGCCCACATGTTGAACAGGATGTGGGTGAGGGCGAGCCCGCCGGAGGTCAGCGGCAGGTGCAGGAAGGCGCTGGTGATCAGCCGGTACCACTCGCCGTTGACGGCGACGGACGCCGAGTCCATCGCGAAGTAGCCGATGACCTGCACGGTGAAGAACGTCTCGATGACGTAGGCGACCAGGTTGAGGGCGAGCAGCGCGTAGGTGACCCGTGGCACGGCGACGGCCTGCCCGCCGAACACCGCCTTGGCCTGCCGGATGGTTCTGCCGCCCTCGCGGACGCATTCGACGCACTGGTGGCCGACCGCGGCCTCACGCATGCAGTCCGGGCAGATCGGACGCTCACAGCGCTGGCAGCGGACGTAGGTCTCCCGGTCGGGATGCCGGAAACACGTGGGCACCGCGTTGGCCCCCGGCTGATCGGGGGACGTGGGCGGGATGGGCGGCTGAGTGGTCATCGCGTACTGAGGGCCCCTTCGACCGTGCGCTTATCCACAGACTGCCAGCCTATTCACCTTCGCGCATGCGCGCGCCGCCCCGATAGGCCGGTGGGGGGCGGCGGCCCGCACGGAGGGGCCGCCGCCGGGTCCGTTCAGACGCGCTCGATGGTGACTTCTTCGAGCACGACGTCCTTGACGGGGCGGGCGTTGCGCCCGGTCTCGACACGGCTGATCCGGTCGACGACGTCGGTGCCCTCGATCACCTCACCGAAGATGGTGTGCTGACCGTTGAGGTGCGGCTGCGGGCCGACCGTGATGAAGATCTGAGACCCGTTCGTGCCCCGGCCCATCTGCTTGCCCGCGTTGGCCATGGCCAGCAGGTACGGCCGGTTGAAGTAGAGATCGGGGTGGATCTCGTCGTCGAACTTGTATCCCGGGCCGCCGATGCCCTGACCGAGCGGGTCGCCGCCCTGGATCATGAACGTCGGGATGATCCGGTGGAAGATCGTGCCGTCGTAGAGCTTCGCGTTGGTCTTCTCACCGGTCTCCGGGTGAGTCCACTCCCGGGTGCCCTCGGCGAGCTCCACGAAGTTGCGCACGGTCTTGGGCGCATGGTTCGGGAACAGTTCGATCTTGAACGTGCCAAGGTTGGTACGCAAGGTTGCGATGAGTTTGTCAGCCATGAGGTGGCTGCCCCCTTTTACTACGCCTGCCCGGCAGGCGGATTCAATCGTGTTTTCATGACGGCGGCACCAAAGGCCACCCGGCATCCTCTCACGGACCTCCATGATTGAGGCGCCTTCGCAGGGGAAGGGGTCGTGACGGGGCCCCAACGACAGGGGAGGTTGTCGTGTCCCTGAGAGAAAAGAGACGCCGCGGTATGGTCATCCGACCAGAGACGTGGCAGGGCCGGATGAAGGCCCAGTACGAGCGTGCCAGGCTGCAGGTCGGCCCGATGGCCGAATCGGCCCGCGACCTGGCCGCGAGCCGGATCATCGAAGCGAGGACCTGGGCTGCTCCCAGGCTAGATCAGGCGGCCCACTCGGTCGAGGACCAACTCGCCCCCCGGGTCAGCTCGATGCTGAGCGAGGCGGCCAGGAAGGTCGATCCCAAGCCGAGGCGATCCCGCAGACTGCCGATCATGATCCTGGTCGGCGGGCTGGCCCTGGGAGCCGCGGGGTTCATGATTTATCGCAAGAACACCGCCGCCCGGGAGTGGACCGACAGCGTGGCCGGCAGTGTGGCGGGCACGGTCAAGGAGACCGCCGCCGACGCCTCGCAGTGGGCGGGCGAGAAGGCGGGCCGGGCCGGTGACAAGATCGCGGAGAAGTCCGACGCCGCCGGGCACAACGCGAACCGGCAGGCGGAGGACATCGCCAACAGGTTGTCCTGACGACGGGCGAGTCGGCGGGCGCCGGTCCCCCGATACATGCTCCAGACCAGTTCCCGGCCCCGATCCGGCACGACGTCCGGCCCGCACCGCGGATCTCCGCCAGGAGACCCGAGGCGCGGGCCGTACCCGTGCCACCCGCAGAAGCCGCTGAGGCCCGCCGAGAACGCCCGGCCCCACCCACGGTACGACTCGACGCCGCTGAGCCCCTACGGCGTTCCTGAGGCCCGTGGAGACACCCCTGTCAGACCGCCGGTCAAGCTCTCCGACGGTCAGCGGCGGGTGAAGAGAGGGATCCAGGAGCCGGGCTTCTGGCTGTTCTCCCGGTACCCGGTGAGGGGTTCGAGGGTGCTGCCGTCGGCGGCGACCAGGACGAGGCGGTTGCGGAACTCGCTCTTGACGCATCCCGACCCGCCGTCGCTCTCGCAGGCCCACGCGATGAGGTGGTCGTTGCCCGCCCAGGCCGCGAGCTGCTCGACCCAGTGCCCATTGAGCGGGCGGACCGGCGTGACCTTGCCACTCGCGATGTCGCGAACGCCTGTTATGGCTGACTTGTCTGGACTCTCGTCGGCCAGTCGCCGCCCGTCGGGAGACTTACCGGCCTGCTGGTAGACCTTGGTCTCCAGTGGCGGGGCCGACGCGGCCTTGCCCTCAAGGTCCATGTACCTCCGGTCGTTCTGGCCGAAGACCGGGGCGATCGAGACCAGGCCGCCGTCCCAGCTCCACCGCACGTCGTCACGCCGCCCGCTGCCTTGGCTCTCCGGTTCGGCGAGCGGGAAGAAGCGGGACGTCCCGCTCTCCACCTCCAGGATGACGTAACCGTTACGGCTGGGCGGCAGCATGTACTCGCTGTTGTCCTTCGGGACCTCCCTCTCGTCGGGGTCGGCGCTGTAGGTGGTGAGGAGCAGCCGCCTGCCGTCGGGGGACCACTGCACGGACCCGGGCTTCTGTCCCAGTTCGATCCAGCGGACCTCGCCGCCCTTCCGGTCGAGCAGCCCGACGCGGGTCGTGCCGTACGGCTCCAGCACCGCGACCTGGTCGCCGCCCCGCGCGATGTCCAGGTGCGCCCACTCGGTCTTCCTGTACTCCTGGGCCGCGTCGTCGAACAGGTACCAGGTGTCGACGTTGACCTGCCGCTCCGCGGAGATCTTCCGCTCTGACCAGACGCTGTAGGCGAACGCCGCCACGTCGTGCGCCCCGATCAGCCGTCCCTTCGGCGGCGAGGCGTCCGGGTCGGCGCTGACGCCGTAGTCCGTGGGCGGCTCCGGCGTCGCGGTGATCGGGGTCGTGAGCACCGCCGTGCCCCCGCCGACCACGCCCGGCACCACGATGACCGCCGCGACGGCCGCGGCGACGGCCCCCGCGAACGTCGCCCCCACCCGTACCCGCCGGCGGGTGCGCCGCCTGATCGCCCGGTCCGCCAGGTCGGCGGGGACCCGCGCCTCCTCCGACCACTCGCGCATGGTCCGCTTGAGCATCTCGTCGATCGTCATGCCGTCGCCTCCCCGAAGATCGTGTAGGGATCCCCCATCGCCATCAGCTCGGGGGCGAGCACCCGCAGGCGGGCCAGGGCCCGGTGGGCGGTGCTGCGCACCGTCCCGACCGAGCAGCCGAGTTCGGCCGCGACATCGGCCTCGGGCAGGTCCTCCAGATACCGGAGCACCAGTACGGCGCGCTGCCTGGCGGTGAGCCTGGCCAGCGCCCGCCGTATGACGATCTTCAGCTCGGCCGCGTCTGTGGCGTCCGGGTGCACCCGCTCGGGCGGCTCGGCCACGGCGGTCTCGTTGCGTCGCCAGCCCAGCCGCCACCAGGAGACCTGCTGCCGGTACATCACCTGGCGCACGTACGCCTCGGGGGAGTCCACGCTCCGCCAGCGGGTGAACGTCTTGGCCAGGGCGGACTGCAGGAGATCCTCCGCGCCGTGCTGGTCGCCTCCGGCCAGCAGATACGCCACACGCATCAGCGCCGGCGAGCGCGCCGACACGAAATCGCGGAACGCCCGCTCGTCATCGTGGTCCACGACCACCTCCAGCATCCGTCACGCCCTTAGAGACGCGACGGGACGACCGTCACTATGCCCCCCGCCGTGAACCGGCCGATGAACCCGAAAAGGCGTTGCCCGGCGGACGGCCCGCGGTTACGTTCGGCCCGAGATCCGCCGTCACCGGCGGCGACGGCACGAGAGTACGCGGGCCGCGAGCGGCCCCGGCCAGGAGGTCCCATGCGCATCCGCATGGTCGCGTCCACCGCGTCGTTCCGGGAGTCCGCGGCGACCACCGGCTGATCCGTACCGCCAGGGACTCCTGGGAGCGAGCGGTTTCCGTAGCCACCGGATACTTACCGGATCCTCTCTCCCCCCAAGGAGTCTCTTTTGCGTGCGTGCGTGCGCGCGATCGCGCCGGCACGGGCGGACCCGCCCGGCTCGGGCGGATTTCCACAAGCTGTGGACGGCTTCCGCGATCTCCAACCTCGGCGACGGCGTCGGCTCCGTCGCCGGTTCCCTGCTCGTCGCCTCGCTGACCGCCGATCCCGCCCTGGTGGCCGGGGCAGCCGCCTGCTGCGGTCATCACGGTGGTCGCCTGGCGGCCCTTCCGGGCGGCGGGCGGCACGCGGTGACGGGGCGGGAGCCGTCCTACCGGGCGGTCCCCGCATCCGCGTCGAAGAACTCCACGATCCCGGAGAACCCATCCGTGCCCCGCCCGGCCGCCACCGCCCGGAGGGAGATCTCCTGGACGGCCCGGATCAGGCTCGCGTCGATCCCCCGCCGTTCCGACGTGTGCACGACGTGATCCAGGGTCGCGACGACCGAAAGGATCGTGGAATCGTCGCCCGGATGGCTGCGGGTGTCCACGGGCACGGTGAGCTCGTCGACGACCTGTGCCATCAGCGTGCCCATGCCCTTGGCGAAGGGGGCCAGGTCGGCGGCCGTGACGTTCTCCGCCCGCGCCAGGGCCATCCCGTGGAGCATGCCGCCCATGCCTGTCCAGAACATGTCGAGCAGCGCCAGGTCGTACGCGGCGGCCCGGCCGGGGTCGGCGCCCAGGTGACTGCGCGTGCCGCCCAGGGCCGCGAGCACGGGCGCGGTCTCCTCGTACAGGTCCTCGGGACCGCTGAGGAGGAACACGGCGTCCGGCCCGCCGATGGTGACGGTGGGGGTCATGATCGCCCCGTCGAGGTAGCGGACGCCGTGCCCGGCCGCCCATTCCGCCGCCTGCCTGGCCCTGTCCGGTGTGTCGGCGGTGAGGTTGACCAGGGTTCGGCCCTTGAGGTCGCCCGCCGCCCGGTCGAGGATCGCCTGCGAGGCGTCGTAGTCGAGCACGCAGACGACCACCACGTCGCCCGCGGCGACGGCCTCGCCCGGCGTCTCGGCCACGACCGCGCCCCGGGCGGCCAGGTCACCGGCCTTGCCGGGGGTGCGGTTCCACACGGTGGTCGGGTGGCCCGCCGCCAGGAAGGCCCCCGCCAGCGCGCGGCCCATCGGCCCGAGCCCGAGGACGGTGACGGGCGTGCGATCAGTGGATACGTCGGTTGGTGAGTCGGTAGGCATGTCTCCAGGGTTTTGCAGGTGGGCCCCGGCCGCAAGTACCCACTATTAAGTGGGGTACTTACCAAGAAGTCAGTACAAAGCCGTCCGGATGCGGACAGCACGTCAACCGGCGACCACAGGCAGGCGTCATGCTCACGTTTGGCACGGTCACACTGGCCACCGGCGCCTCTGCAACCACCATGGCCGCCCGGTCCCACCGCTTGGAGACATCCGGTGAACCCACCCGAGCAGTCCCGCCCGCCCCGCCTCGCCACCGGGCTCCTGATCGCCTTCGTCGTACTCGGGGTGGTCGGCCTCGTCATCGTCGGGGCCATGTACTGGAACGCCACGCGCGGCCCCGGCGAGGACGGCGAGCCCGCGCGGTCACAACCGGCGCAGACCGAGTCGCTGCACTCGCAGCGAACCCTCTTCGAGGCCGAGGGGACGGCCACGATCCAGGGCCGGGACGTTCACCTGAGAGCCTTGCGGTAGGCGGCGAGCAGGTCCGGCCGCAGCAGGTGGCCGAGGCCCGCGCGGGCCAGGCGCACGCCCAGCGCCGCCTCGGCGTCGCCGAGCGCGGCGGCGGTGCCGGGCAGGCTCCAGTCGTGCGCGGCCAGCAGGGTCAGCAGGTGCCCCCGCCGGATCTGCGCCTCCGAGAGCCGGAACGTCTTCAGGTAGGCGAGCCGCCCGCCGTCATCGACGATCATTTCGCCGATGTGGTTCTCCCGGCGCGGCTCGAACGCGGGCAGGAAGCGCCGCAGCCGGAACCGGCCGAGGCGGTACACCTCGTCGATCCGCGCCGGGGACGCGATCATGCCCGCCGCCATGATGTCGTCGTGGAACTCCGCCCACTCGCGCTCCCTGCGGGCGGCCTGCTCCCTGAGCCCGGCCAGGGAGGACACCAGGGCGTCGTCGATCGCGGCCTCCATCGGGTTCGCCCGGTGGTAGAGCGCGTAGTGGTAGACCTGCTCGCCGTACATGTCTTTCACGAGGGTCGGGTGCAGCGCCCGGTAGTCGTCCGGGTGGGGCACCACGAACGCGCCCGCCAGGGCGTCGCCCGTGTAGAGCACCATGCCGCACTGCCCCGGGTGGATCTCGAAGACGCGCAGTGCGTCGTCCAGCCCGCGGATCGCGGCCCCGGTGTACGCCTCCTCGGCGCGCGGCGACAGGCCGTGCGTCACCGCCCGGTGCGACCACTCCTGCCAGGCGATCTCGGGGCCGCCGAAGTGCAGCGCCAGGAACCCTTCGAGCGCCAGGTGCAGGGGCAGGAACCGGAGCCGGTTCTTGTCCAACCGGCGGGCCATCCGCCGCCGGAAGCGGAGGGCGACGTGCCGCTCGGGGGAGCCGAGCTGCGTGCCGTACGTCGCCGCGGGGGTGCCGTCGGTGGTCCACGAGGCGACGAAGGCGTGCGGGACATAGGCGATGTAGTGCGACCGGTCCGGCAGGGAGACCTCTGACAGCTCGTCGCCGTAGGCGCGGAGGTCGAGCCGGAGGTCCGTGACCGGGTCCTCCCGCACCAGCGGCACCAGCCGGACCGCGCCCCAGGTCTGCGACGGCCGCGCGGCCAGCCCGGTCATGTCGATCATCACGGCTCCGTCTCCTCGGCGTTCCGCAGGTGCGTCTCGGCGCGCTCGGCCAGGTAGGCGCGCAGCTCGCCCAGGCCGGTACGGCCCTCGGCGAACGCGGCCAGTTCCACCAGGGCGGGCAGGTTCTCCGCGTCGCGGATCCCGACCGTCGGCACCATGGGCGACAGGCGGCGCACGTCGAACGCCTCCGCGTCGTAGACCGGGTTCAGGTGGACGACGCGGACCCGTCCGCCGGGGTCGAGCCTGCGCCGCCAGACCCGCAGGACCTCCCCGGCCAGGCCAGGCGGCGCGTTGTCCCAGCCGTCGGAGACGATGATCAGCCGGTCGGGGGACGTTTCGAGGGCGTCGATGATCCGGCCGCCCAGCGGGGTGGGACCGACCGGCCGAACGAGGAGCGGGTCGGCGTGCCCGCCGAGCCACAGACCGCGATACTCGCCCGCCAGCGCCGCGAGCAGGTGGTGGCAGGCCAGCGCGACGGCGAGCGGCCGGTTGCGCTTCACCGGCGACCCGAACGACGAGAAGCTGTCGTCGAGCACCGCCGTGACCTTCCCCCATGTGCCCGCCCGCGCCCCGGCCGCGCGGGCCGCCGAGGCCCGTAGCGCCCCGGTCAGCTCGGCCCGCCGCTCCGCCCTGACCCGCGGCGGCAGCGACAGCGCGTAGGACGCCAGCCGGACCAGCGGCATCGCGGCCAGGTCGGCGGCGGTGTCGGCGCCGGCGCGCCCGGCGGCCTCCGTCAGCCGCAGCCGCTCCAGCCTGGTCATCTGGGGGGCGATCCGGGCCAGGAAGACCTCTCGGTCGATCCCGCGCCGCGCCGCGAACCCCTCGGCCACCGTGTACGGCAGGTCGTAGAGCGCCTGCTTGTCGTAGTGCGCGCGCCGCCACGTCTCCAGCACGGGCGTCTCGAAGCGGGCCCGGCGGCGCGGGGCGAACAGGAAGTCGCCCAGCTCGCCGGGCGGCTTCAGATGCGCGTGACGGATCGCCGCCTTCAGCGCGGAACGGTACTTCACCGCGTCGAAGGCCAGGTCGGGCCGCGCCGCCAGCCAGTCGCGGACGATCGCCCGCGTGCGCCGGTTGTTCGTGCCGTCCCGGCGCAGCCCGGCGAACAGCCGGTATACCCGGGGCGGGCTCATCCGGCGCAGCCGCCAGGCGATCAGCCGCCCGTCGCCGCCGGGCTCGCGCAGCACGTTGCGAATGATCAGCGCGGCGTTGTGGTCGTTGACGTCGAGCGCGAGCAACGCCCGATAGACGTCCGGGTAGTTTCCCTGGACGTACCGATGCAGGAAATCCAGGGAAAGGCGCTGTTCCCACTGGGAGTCGCGGAACTCGCGCTGACCCGTCGAGGTGATCACGGCGTTCGCGAAGAGCAGGATGTCCTCGACCTCGATGAGGTCGGCGTAGCTCTCGCCCATCGCGCCCCCCTGGCTTCCTCCTGGCTTCCGGCATGGCGGATCGGCCGGGGAATGGGGGAACGAACTGCGAAGCGTCGCTTTTAAGGCGGATCCCGGAAGTCGCACCGAAGTCCCGCGGCCGATCTGCGCCCGACCATAGCAGCGCGCTTCCGGGTGACGCGAAGCGTTTTCCCGGTAATGGCGGAGCAAAGCGTCTCTTGAGATATCTGGAACGACCTGAGCGGGGTATCAGATTAAACATGTGAACGGCCCTGAACGCACGCGGCTCAAGGTTGCCGATCGCCGAGAGGACCGAGGCTCATGGGTGGGGAGAAACCGTCGACGTTCGCCCGAGAGGTGTTCGCGGTATGGGAGGTCGACGCGGGCGACCGCGGCGCCGGAGGCGTCACGCTCAACCGGGCCACCGCGCACCGCGAGATGGTCCGCGCCCTGGAGGAGTTCCCGCGCTGCCGCGGCCGGGTCAGGCTGGCGATCCTCGACTCCGGCGTCGCCTACCGGTACGGCGAGACCGTGGTGACCGCACACCGTCACGGCCGTGCCTTCGTCACCGTCGCCGGTGACGCCTGGGAGGCCACCCTCTGATCGTCGCGCGGCCCGGCGTCAGCGGGCGCACCGCAGGTCCGGCGGCGGGTCGAGCGGGGCGTAGCGGCGCCATTCCGCGGCCGTGAGGTCGCGGCCCGCCGCACGGCAGGCCGCCCGCGCCCAGGCCGCCTCCGACAGGTTCCAGCGCGTGGTGCTCCCGCCTCCCGTGACGGTGATCAGGTCGCGGCGGCCCGGCGCGAACCCCAGCGTCGTCGTGTTCGGCTCCTCCGGGTCGGGGAGGCTCGCGGTGCCGACGACCTCCCCCGACGGCAGCGCGACGACCACCAGCGTGCCGTCCGTGCGCAGGCCGGCGACGAGGCCGCCGTCGTCGGACGCCGCGAACGTGTACGTGTAACCGCTGTCGGACGGGATGGAGCGGATCCGGCGGCCGGTCGCCGCGTCCCACAGTTCGAAGCCGGGGACGTCGCGCCGCAGGAGCAGCGCGGGCCCGGCGAAGTCCACGCCCGTCGCGGGGCCGCCGGGAAGGTCGCGGACGCGCCCGGTGGTGACGTCCACGACCTTGACGGCGTCCGTCGCCGCGAGCGCGACCGTCTCGCCGTCCGGGGCGATCGCGGCCACGCGGCGGTCGGGCTCGCTGCCGAACCGCGAGAGGTCCGCCTGCACTGCGACCTCGCGCAGCACCCGGCCGGTGGCCGGGTCGCGGACGACGACGCGGCCCTGGGCGTCCACCAGGACCAGCCGCCGTCCGTCGCCGGACAGCCGCGCGACGGCGACCCGCGCCGTCGCGGGCCCGGGCGTCCACGTGCCGGTGAGCGTGGGGTCTCGGGTCACGTCGTGCACCTGGCCGCCGCCGTCCGGCGTGGTGGCCAGGTAGAGCGACCGGCCGTCGGCGGACCACACCGGCGGCCCATAGGAGAGCGGCGGGGGATTCATGATCACGGTCGGGCCGTCCGCCGGTTCGAGCGGGCCCACGACGGCGACCTGGCCGCTCCCGGCGACGACGGCCAGACGCCGGCCGTCCCGGCTCACCGCGAGGCCGCCCAGCGGGCAGGCCCGGCACGTGAACGGCACGGAGAGCGGCGGTTTCGTGGCGATCCTGGTGTCCTGGGCGAGGTCCCACACGATCAGCGCGGTGCCGGTGGCAGTGATCAGGTGGTCGGCGTCGCCGAGGAACACCGGGGCGGCCCCACGTTCGGCGCCGGTGAGCTCCTGGACGCCGGCGGCGCCCCGGATTCCCAGCACGTACACCGTGCCCGCCCTGGTCACCGCGATCCGCGTGCCCTCCGGGCTGATCGCGAAGTCGCCGGGGTTGGGCGCGGCTACGGGCAGTTCCGTCGAGAAGTACGGCTCGGCGCCCGGATCGGTCGTGCGCCAGAGTCTGGTGCCGCCGGGCCCCGTCCAGCCGAAGTAGCCGCCGTCGGACGAATAGCCCGCGACCAGGCTGTTGGCCGGGAGGCCCCGGCCGGCCTTGGAGCCACCGTCGGGGCGAAGGCCGGGCACGGAGCGGCGTTCCCATTGGCCGTCGCGACCCAGCAGGTAGAGCGTGTTCTCGTCGGGCAAAGAGAGCGAGCGTCCCGGCGGGTACTTCAGGTCGATCTTTTCGCTCGTGCCGCCCTCGAACAGGGTCAGCCTGCCGAGCCGTCTCGGCCGGGTGAAGGCCCCCAGCGGCCGGTCCGTGTCGTCCCGCCCGGCCAGCAGCGCGACCCGGGCGCCCGAGGGGGACACGGCGACCCACTCCGGGGCGTTCCCCGCCGGGACCGGCAGGGGCCGCCGCTCGCCGTCCGCCCACCGGTACGCCTCCCGGCCCGCGATGGCCGCCAGCACCCGGCCGTCGGCGCTCAGCGTGAGGCGGGTGACCTGGGCCTGCCCGAGCCTGATCTCGGCGCGGGTGTTCCCGGTGAGATCCCAGCGCACGACCCGCCCGTCCCCCGTCCCGGCGGCCACGACCCGCCCATCGGCAGACGCGGCCGTGGCGGTCACCCGCGCGCCGACCTGGAGGAACCGGTCCAGATGCGGCTCGGCGGTCACCGCCTGGAAGAGCGCGGACCGGGTGTGGACGTCGGGCTCCAGCCGGTACGCCTCGACGGCGAGGAGCTGGGCGAGGTCCAGCCGGCTGCCCAGGCTCGCCACCGCCGCCGAGGCGAACGCCCTGGCCGTGGCGATCCGCGCCTGTTCCCTGGCGGTGTCGCGCTGGGTGAAGGCGACCCGCGAGGCCACCGTGGTGCCCATGGCGAGCACCGCGAGCGCGGTCGCCGCGCTCCAGGCCACCCGCATGGTCTGGCGGTGCCTGCGCCGGTGCTCCCCCTTCAGGGCGTCCTTGGGCACTCCGCGGATCGCCGAGGCCAGCCCGGCGACCGCGTCGTCCAGCCCGGGATCCGCCGCGCCGGTGTGGCCGGCCTCCTGCCACGGGCGCAGATCGACCCAGTGCGGCTCCTCGGCGAACGCGCCGCGCAACGCCTGCGGCAGCGCCGTCGTGGCCGCCCAGTCGGCGTCTCCAGCCGCCTCGTCCCAGACGAGCAGCCCGTCGGCCAGCACGATCAGCAGGCGGTCGCTCGACCGGTTCGCGAGCCACCAGCGCACCTCGCGGTTCACCCACACCGACCCGGCCGCCGAGGGCGAGGCGACCAGGATGAACCATCGGGAACCGGCCAGCGCCCGCTCGATCGAGGACCACAGGCCGGGGTCGGCCGCGAGGTTCGTCTGGTCGCGGAAGACCCGCATCGCCCGGGCGCGGTACCACGGCTTGGCGAACCGCTGCAGCTCGCGTTGCAGGGCGGCGGCGAGCCCGCCCTCCTGCTCGTGCCCGTGGCTGTAGGAGATGAACGCGTCGTACTCCTGGGAGACCATGGCGTCACCCGGCCCGCAGGTCCCAGACGCGGACGCTGTGGTCGTTGGAGGCGCTCAGCGCGACCGGCTCGCCGCGCACGACGCCGAAGGCGACCGAGGTGATCACATCGTGGTGGCCCCGGCGCGGGCCGCCGATCGGGCGCTGGGCGAGCAGGTCCCAGACGCGGACGGTCAGGTCGAGGCCGCCGGTTATCGCGATGGGCCTGCCGTCGAGTTCGCCGTAGGCGATGGCGGTCACCGTCGAGGTGTGGCCGCGCAGCGGACCGCCCACCTGCGCCCGGCGGGCAAGGTCCCATATCCGCACGGAGTGGTCGAACCCCGCGACGATCGCCACGGCACGACCGCCCAGCCTGCCGCAGGTGAACGCGCTGAGCCGCGCCCCGCCCAGGACCTCGCCGGAGAGCCGCGCGCGCGACAGGTCCCAGACGCGCACCGGATCGATGCCGCCGTTGCCGGTGAGCAGCACCGGCCTGCCCTCGACGGTGCCGAGGGCCAGCTCGGTCACCCCGAACAGATGGCCGCGCATGGCGCGTCCGATCCGCTTGCCGGTGCGCAAGTCCCAGACACGGGCCGTCTTGTCGTCGCTCCCGCTGACGGCGATGGGGCCGCCGCGCAACATGCCCGTCGCGACGGCCTGCACGAGGCCGGTGTGACCCTTCATGTCGCCGCCGATCGCCCGCCCGGTGCGCAGGTCCCAGACCCGCACCGCGTAGGTCTTGCCCTCGTTGTCGCCGGTGACGGCGACGGGCCTGCCGTCGAGCGAGGCGAACGCCACGGAGTAGACGTAGTCGGCGGGGATGGTCAGCGAGCCGCCGACCGGCACGCCCCGGTCGAGGTCCCACACCCGGACCGTGGGATCGCCCCCGGCGCTGACCAGCGCCGGCCTGCCGTCGATCCGGCCGTAGGCGATCGAATGGACATAACTCGTGTGGCCGTTCAAAGAATGGCCGTCGCGTTTCACGGCCGGGGTGGCGGAAACGGCGCCCGGCGTGGTTCTCCGCGCCGGGGGAGGCGAACCCGTCGCGGTACAGCCGGCCAGTAACACGAAAGCGGCGATCATTGGAAGCGCGCGCACGAATGGAACGTACCATCGGCCGCCGACCGGGAAAATGGCCCAAGAATTCGGCCCATTTAATTACTTATTCGTCGCCGTCGCCTTCCTGCTCGAACAGTTCCGCGAGATCCCGGCCTCCGGGGAGTCGAGCGCGGTGAAGATGTCCAGTGCCCGCGCGGCCTTCGCCCGTCGCCAGCAGGCCGACGGCCGAGATCATGCTGCCCTCGTACGCCAGCCGGTGCGCGGGCGCGGCCGAGGCCAGGTAGTAGGCCGGCAGGCGGCGCAGCGCCAGCGCCCTGGCCTGCGGGCGCTCCGTCGCCTCCAGGGTCCGCAGGGCGAAGGCCCGCAGCAGGTCGAGGAAGCGGTAACGGCCGGGCGCGTACGGCTCCAACAGGCAGGCCGCCATTCTCCTCGGCCTGGGCGACGGTCGTGCACAGCACCGCGGCCGCCGCCTCCGGCTCGATGGCGGGGCCGCCGACCAGGGACAACAGCCGGAACGCGCGTGCCTGCGCGAGGTCCAGGTGCTTGCAGGCGAGGGCGAACGCGGCCTCGGCGGCGTCCGATCCGCGGCGGCGCTAGCCGTCCAGCCGGGCGGCGAGCGTGCCGATGGACCGGGAGGGGCGCGCGGCCAGCAGGGCCGCCGCGATCCGGACGGTCAGCGGCAGGAACCCGCAGCCCGCCACGAGCCGGGTGGCCGCCACGGGCTCGGCGGCCACCCGCTCGCTGTCGGCCACCGAGACGAGCAGCATGCGGGCCTCGTCGGGGCGCAGCACGTTTCTCGCGAGGGAGCTAGCGGTACGGGATCACGTGTTTTCTGAGGTTCGGGACGTGTTTGAACGCTATGGGTTCGAGGCGTTGCAAACGCCCTGACGTCCCCGCGTGCGGCGGGTCACTCGGTGTGGAGCGGATCATCGGGCTTCTGGACGGAGACGACAGGGAGATCGGGGGTCTCGATGTCGCGGTCACGGTCATGGACGACGAGTGGGCCAAGGAGGTGATGGGTTTCGCGGGCCGGTTGCGAAGTGCGGGCCTGCGTAGCGAGATCTATCTGGGATCGAGCCGGAAGCTGGCCAAGCAGTTGAAATGGGCGGCCGACAGGCGGGCGCGTTTCGCGCTCATTTACGGACGGCAGGAACGAACCGAGGGATTGGTCACGGTTCGGGATATGGATTCGGGAGACCAGAAACAGATTTCCATCGATCAGTTGGCGGCGCATCTGACGGAAAGGTGCGTCGTGTCGCGGTAATGAGTCTGGGAGGTCATGGTGCATGGGTGTGCAAGGCGACCGGATTTTCGCGGCGATCAAGGAGTGGGGTTTCCCCGACCTTCGGTGAGTGCATGTGCTGGGAGGCCGCGTACGCGGTCCAGCTCAAGCAGGCCATCGACGCCGCTCGGAAGAATCAGGACGAGGTGACGCTGGCATCGGTGGCGGCGCTGTTCGCCGTGAAGGATGCCAATCTCAAGAAGGCGCGGCGTCTGCTGGAGCAGGTGCTCATCGACCACGACCGTAAGGGGATGTGGTCCGATCTCGACAAGCGGGCGGCGCGGCTCGACATCGAGGACGTGTCCGAACGCTGGGCGCGTGGACTTGTCGAACATCCCTTCCCGATCGCGCTTCGTTCCCTCCGGTTCAACTGGACGTACATGAAGGAACATGGCGTCCGTGCGTTCTACGAGATGACCACCCGGTATGTGGATCATCTGAGTGACAACACCGCTCGATGGCTGGGCGCTTGGGAGCAAGAGATCAGTTCCGGGATCGTTGACCGGGTCACGACGGGAGGAATGCGATCTCGCCTCCGAAGAAGCGCCGATGCACTGCAACGTATGCAAGAAGACCATTGCCGCTCTGCTCTACCTCGACGGGTAGCGGCAGGCTGCACGAATGGTCCAGGCGTCGATCTGGAGCCGCCCGGGTGCGGCGCGGCGCGGGGCGGGACCGGCCTCCAGGCCGCATGCCCGGCCCCGCTGGAAACAAGTAAAGAAAGTTTGAGCCACCTGGTGTGCACTGGCGCAGTAATGTCCGTTCCGTGACTCAGCCAGATCGTTCTACGAAGATCCGTATTGGGCAGGCGGCGCAGGACTGGATACGCAAGCGCACCCATATTCGGAGACCCGCCAAAGCTTCACCCAGGAAAACTTCGCCTGAAAATAGTTTGCCTAGGGAGAGGGTTGAATGGACCCCTGCACTTGTCGTCATCGCCGCGTCGGTTCCGGTTCTGCTAATTTGCGCCCTGGCCGTCAAGCTGTCATACAGCATGGGCGTGACGGATGGGGTCGAAGGGGGGAAAGGTAACTCGGTGTCCACGGTTACAGTTACAGAAATAATCACCGCCAACGCTACGGTGACGAAAAGCGTGACGCGGACGGCAACGCCGAAGCAGCACCGGCAGTCGCGCGTAACGGTCACCGCGCAGCCATCTCGGCCCGTGCAGAATCCTGCTCCAACCAGGACAAAGTCCGCGCCGAAGTCGAGCCTGAACGCCAGCGAAGATCCGTTCCCGGAGGCTGACAATCCGGATACCAACAGTAACGATAGCGATCCATTCCCAGAATCGTAGTTGAGATGTTTTGGATAGCGGAAAAACTTCGTCCCCGATGCGGGGGCAAGATTCATTACCGTGACGGTACGTATATTTCTCGTGCCCCAGTTCTCTCTTAGGGATGCTTGCTCCTAATTCATATACCGCGAAGTCATATCTAGCGCTGACGGGTGGCGATTCCGTGCGGATCTCCCAAACTGGTCACTGATATGGCGCGAGTAGTCGGCGATCCAGGTTTCAGCCGGTGGCGGGAGTTGGTGGCGGCTACTGCTGGGTGTGCCCAGCCGGTTCATCTGGTCGGTGAGTCCGTGATCGCCGATGCGGCCACTGGGGGGAGGTGCGGCACGAATACGCGTCGGCGGATGAGCCTCATGGGCGACTGCTGGTGGCGTGTGGTAATCGGCGGGCCACGGTCTGTCCGGCGTGCTCTCGCACCTATCAGGCGGATACGTTCCAGCTCATTCGGGCGGGGCTGGCGGGGGGTAAGGGGACGCCTGATGGGGTGAGCGCTCATCCTCGGGTGTTCGTGACGTTGACCGCGCCCGGCTTCGGGCCGGTGCATGCTCGGCGTGAGCGGTCGGGGCGTGTGGTGGCGTGTCGGCCGCGTCGGTGTGGGGTGTGTGATCGTGGGGTGCCGGGTGCGGCATGAGGCCGGTGATCCGCTGATTGGTCAGCCGTTGTGTGCCGACTCTTACGACTACGTGCGGGCGATGCTGTGGAACGCGTCTGCGGGGGGTTGTGGCATCGGTTCACGGTGGCGTTGCCGGTGGAGCTGGCGCGGCTGGCGGGGATGTCTCGGGCGGCGTTCCGGCGTTCGGTGCGGGTGTCGTTCGCGAAGGTCGGGGAGTTTCAGCGGCGGGGGCTGGTGCACTTCCATGGAGTGCTGCGGCTGGACTGTGCGGGTGGGCCGGGTGAGTGTCCGCCTGGGTGGGCGGATATGCGTCTGTTGGCGGCGGGGAGGCGGCCGGACGGCGCGCGGGCTCGTTCTCGCTCGGCATGGGCCAGCGGCTCGCCATCGCGGGCGCGCTGCTGGGCGATCCACCGACCCTGATCTTGGACGAACCGGTCGGTTGCCCGCCCCGAAGCAACACGACGGCGGCCTCACGGGGGCGGTCGCCGCCGAATGGATCAAGCTCCGCAGCGTGCGGAGCACCCTGTGGACGCTCGCCGCCGCCATCGCCCTGGTGGTGGGCGGAGTGATCCTCGCCGCGGCCTCCACCAGGTCGCAGCACGCCGGCGGCACCGTCCTCGGCGTCGCCTTCTACCTGCCGATGCTCGGCCTCGGCACGCTGATCCGCGGCGCGGCGGGCGCGATCTCGCTGCTCTTCGTGCTGCTGCTGATCGTGCCCATCCTGCTGCCCGCCGTCGATCTGGACCTGGTCGCGGCCTACCTGCCGGGAGACGCAGGCGCGAACCTGATGCGCGTCAGCGCCGACGAGCCGTACGTACGGGCAGGTGACCGGAGGGCTGATCATGCTCGGCTGGACCCTGGCGTCGATCACTTCGCCGGATACCTGGCTCTGCGCCGCAGGGACGCCTGACCGCCCGGGGCGGGGCGTTCAGCCGGGCTCGCTCCCGGTCAGCCCCGCCTCGTAGGCGACGATCGCGGCCTGCACGCGGTTGCGCACACCGAGCTTGGTCAGGATGGCGCTGACGTAGACCTTCACGGTGCCCTCCACCCGGCGGTGGCTCGGTCACCGGGGTCGGGCTCTCGGGGAACGCGTGCGGCAGCCGGGACGCCACCTGCGCGTACGGCTTGCCGACCGCCACCCGCTCGAACGCCACGGGATCCAGCACCGCCGTCAGGTTCTGGTAGGCGAACCCCACGACAGTGAGCAGCAGCACGGCGGCGAAGGCCAGGGGCAGGGCGAACGCCAGCACGAACCCGCGCCGAGCGCGGCGGCGGCTCAGACGATCGCGGCGACGCCGCCCCGCGCCCGCCGTACCTCGGTCACCCTCAGACCGGCCAGGTAGCTCGTGACCACCACGGCGATGGTGTGGCGGTCGACGGGGCCCATCGGATCGGGCGCGGTCAGCGCGACGCGGACGGCCAGTGCCGTGAGGGGGCGGCGGCGTGCCGTCCCCGCCGCGACCGCCAGCGCGGCCGACGGCAGGACCAGGGACCACCAGACGTTCCCGCCCACCCCGGCGTCCAGCGCCCACAGCACGACCGGGCCGGACATGAGCGACCACAGCCCGACGGCCCGCCACGCTGATCTCCGCACGACACGAACGTTACCGTCCGGGTCGGACGCATCTGTCTTTAGTGACGGATATTGCCAATCCCAAACAAAATCACCGACTATTCATCCACGGCGATCACTCCGGCGAAGGAACCACGCCAGACGGCTCGCCGCGCCGCCCCCACCGGGGCGCGGCGCCCGATTCCACCGTCACCCAAAAGGAGACCGGAATGCGCAAGTCGTTCAAAATTGCATTACCCGCCATTCTCACTGCCGGACTGCTCGCCTTCCCGGGCGCGTTCGCGTCCTCGGCGTCGGCGTCCAGCAGCGCCGCGACCGGCGCGGCGGGCGGATCGGCCTCCGCGATGGCCCTGTCGGTCAGCGGCTACTGCGAGCCGCTCGCCCGGCGCTTCCTCTGCTCGGTCTCGGTCAGCGGCGCGGTCGCGCCGGTCGCCGTCCGCTGGTACGTGAACGGCTACTACATCCCCTCCTACGACAACCGCACCTTCGTCGGAATCGGCTGCCAGCCCACCTTCAGCTACGACATCCGCGCGACGGTGTCCGACGCCACCGGCGCGTCCGCCGACTACCACACGGTCCCCACCTGCCGTTCCGGCAACCCGTGATCCCTGACGCTTCCGGGTGCCCGCCGCCGCCCTGCCCGGCGGCGGCGGGCCGCTCGGCCGGCCGGTGGCGGACCTGGACGCCGCCCCCGCGGGTGTCCAGGCGGATTTCATGCCGACGAAACCAGAAAGCCCGGCGGCATTTTCGCGTCACCCTGAAACGGCAATTCGGATCACCCCTCTGGGGGTAGCCGGAAATGCCCCCGAAGGGGGGTGACCACATATCCGGCACGCGGTTAACGTGGGCCGGTGACAGTTAAGTCGATCTTGATGGACGTGCTGCTCGCCGTCACGTTCACCGGGCTGACCATGGTCACCCTCGCGGCGGACGGCGAGACCGCCTCCCTCGCGTACCTTCTCGTCGCGCTCATGACCGCGCCCATCGCGCTGCGGCAGCGGGCCCCAGTGCTCACCATGTGCGCGATCCTCGGCGCGATCGGCGCCTACGTCCTGTGTTACGACGACATGCGGTTCAACACCGGCGTCGGCATGCTCGTGGCCATGTTCACCGTGGCGACCCTGCGTCCCCGGTGGGCGGCGGCGGTGATGTTCACGCTGACCGCGGGGGTCACGACCATGGTGCACGTCCGCCTGGACCCCGATACGGCACTGGTGGACACCGCCCAGGTGATGGTGATCGTGTTCGGCGCGTGGGCCCTCGGCGAGGGCGCGGGCGGCTTCCTGCTCAAGGACGGCCCGCCCGGCCGCATCATCTCCTCGTGCGCGCCATCGCGGCCGGAGCCGTCCTGCTCGCGCCCCCCATCACCCACCGCCTGATCGAGACCTACGCCGACCGGCACCGCGCCGCGACCACCTCCCGGGCCCGGCTGTCCGGCCTGACCGCCAGGAGACCGGAATCCTGCGCCTCGTCGCGTACGGCCTGACCGACCAGGAGATCGCCGGGCGCCTGGTGCTCAGCGAGGCCACCGTGAAGACGCACGTGAAGCGGATGTGTCCAAGCTCGCGCCCAACAGCCGCGCCCAGGCGGTCGTCGTGGCCTACGAATCCGGTCTCGTCACCCCGCGCGGGCGCACGGACGCCTGAGATGCCCGGGTCGCCGCGCTGACAGGTTTCTGTCGCCGTGGTGCTCTAGTCTCCCGACCAGTCGATCAAGCCCGGCGAATCCTGGAGAAGCGGACATGACCTACCTCGAACTGTCTGAGGACGGCGGCGGAGCGCACAAGTTCTACGAGGTGACCGTGGCGGGCACCCAGGTCACGATCACCTATGGGCGCATCGGCGAGGCCGGTCAGACGAAGGTCTCGAAGTTCTCCTCCGAGGCGCAGGCGCAGGCCGCCGCGCAGAAGAAGATCGGCGAGAAGACCCGCAAGGGCTACGCGGCGGCGGTGCGCGGCGTGCGGCAGCGCCGCGCGATCACCCGCAGGACCATCGCCAGCACCCGCTCGACCGCCCTGCAGGCGCCGGTCTTGTGGCGCTTCGACAGCGGCGCGGCGGCGTTCGGCATCTTCGTGGACGGCGAGCGCTGCTGGGTCGGCAACCAGCGCGGCGACGTCTACACCGTTACTCACACGGGCACCGTGACCGGCCGCTTCCGGCTCCCCGACGGCGTCAAGTGCATCGTGGCCGACGACTTCTGGATCTACGCCGGCTGTGACGACGGCCGCGTCTACGACCTGAGCGGCAAAGTCCCGAGGTCCGCGTACGAGATCGCCGCCGACGTCGACATCTACTGGCTGGACATCCACGACGGCGTGCTCGGCGTCTCCGACCGCGCCGGGCGGATCACCACCATCGACTACGAGGACGAGTTCCAGTGGGCGCGGGCAGGCGCCGGGAACTCCGCCTGGATGGTCAGGTGCGACGAGGACGCCATCTACCACGGCCACTCCAACGGGGTCGCCCGCTACGACAGCTCGGACGGCACGCTGATCTGGGAGAACAAGGTCGCCGACGACGTGCTGTTCGGCTGGCAGGAGGAGCACTCGGTCTACGCGGGCACCGCCGGCCGTACCGTGCACCGCCTGGCCAAGGGCGACGGCCGGGTCGAGGCCGTCTACCGGTGCGACGGCGCCGTCTACTCCTGCGCCACCTCCCCCGGCGGGCGGCACGTCTTCGCGGGCGACAACCAGTCGTCGGTCTACTGCTTCGACGCGTCCGGCGAGCGGCTGTGGAAGCTCGGCACCGGCTGCGGCTCGGCGTTCTCCATGCAGTACCTGGACGACCGTCTCTACATCGTGACCACCGACGGCTCGCTGGCCTGCATCGACGCCAGCGAGGAGGCCATCGCCGCGGCCCGCCAGGGCACCGTGCCCCAGCCCGTGGACGTCAAGGCCGCGGCCTCGCTGGCGGTGGTCGAGCCGTCCGCCGTCCTGGAGACCGTTCTGGAGACGGTCGTGTCGACGGGCGGCCCAGACCGCGGCGTGGTCGTGGAGTGCGTCCGGGAGGGCGAACGGCTGCGGGTCCGCGTGGTCACCCCCGGCTACGAGTCCTGGAACGTGCAGTTCCCCAAGGACGTCCGCGAGCCGGGCGCCCGCTACGTCGTCGACGGCATCCGCCCCGCCGGCCGCGGCGGCTTCTACCGCGCCTACGGCGAGATCCGCCGCCTCCTCTGACCGCCCTGGGAGACGTCAGCGGCGGCAGGTGCGGAGCATGTTGAGGAGGGCCTTCTTCTCGCCGCGGGTGACGAAGAGCCGGTAGTGGCGCTTCACCGTGATCCATGAGGTCGCGTAGCGGCACCAGTGGGCACGTCGCTGCGGGCGCCAGCTCTGCGGGCCCTTGCCGCCCTTGGCGATGTTGGCGGAGTGGCTGACGGTGAGCAGCTCGGGGCGGGTGAGATCGTTGGCGAAGGCCCGCCGTTTGGCGGCGCTCCAGCGCTTGGCGCCGGAGCGCCAGGCGTAGGCGAGCGGCACCACGTGGTCCACGTCCACGTACTTCTCACTCTTGAGCCGCTTGCCGTCGTACGGGCTGTACCAGACCCCCTTGACCGGATGACAGGACGCGTTCCGGCGGACCCTCCGCCCGTCGCGGGCCAGCACCAGCTCCCGCGTGTCGCACTTGCCCCGGCGATCGGCCCACCGGGCCTGGAACTTCTTCCGGCTGTACCCCCGGATCGATAACGGCCTGGCGACCTTGAGCTGCGCCAGCACGCGCCGCGCGAGGGCCGCGCCCTCGGCGTGCGATCGCTTGCGCGGTTCCGCCGCCACGGGCGGGGCGAGCACGGCGGTGACCGGAATGACCAGCAGGGTGAGCACCACGACGTGTACGGCCCGTCTCAGGAAGATCATATTTTGCCATTACCCACCACGATCCCGCCCCATGGCGACCGGGTTCGGGTCAGCCCGAATTGATGCAGAACAGGTGACCTTCCGGGTCGGCCAGGACGGTCCACTGGTCTTCGCCGGGCTGGACCACACCGGATGGTCGGCGACGGAGGCGCGCGACGGTCATCGGCTGGTGCTCGTGCGGCGCGGCCGGTTCCGGCGGTGGGCCGACGGCGGCAGCGCCGATCTGGATCCGACGACCGCCTACCTGAGCGCCCCCGGCGAGGAGGAACGGTTCGCACACCCCGCCGGGGGTGACGTCTGCACGTCAGTGCAGGTCACGCCCCGGCTCTGGGACGGGCTCCACGGCCGGGCGACGGTGGACGTGGACGCGCGTCGGTCTCGCGCACCTGACCCGCACGGTCCGCGAGCACCTGGGGCACACGCCGGTCGTGCTGCGCCGCCTGGTGGCGGCGGAGCAGCGGCGCTGAGCGCTCAGCGCACCAGCCGGAAGAAGCCGCGGATGTCGTCGATCAGCAGGCCGGGGGCGTCGTGCGCGGCGAAGTGGCTCCCCGAGTCGTAGACGTTCCACGACACGATGTTGCGATGGTCGCGGTCGGCGAACGGCCGGATCGACTGGAAGTCCCACGCGAAGTTGGCCAGCCCGAGCGGCACGGTGGTGGGCTCCGCCGGCTTGTCCTTCGCGTGGAAGTCCTCGTAGTACAGGCGGGCGGCCGACGCGGCCGTGTTGGTCAGCCAGTAGATCATCGTGTTGGTGAGCACGTAGTCTGGGTCGAGGGTCGGGCCGAGCAGTTGCGCGTTCCACCCCAGTTGCCCCACCGGCGAGTCGGCCAGCGCGTGGGCCAGGGTCTGCGGCGCGGTGGACTGCAACCGGTCATAGGCCCCGCCGTTCTCCAGCCACCAGGCGAGGAACTCGACCTTCTTGCGGTCCTCGTCGGACAGGTTCTCCAGCTCGGCGGGGTCGCCGGACGGGAAGGAGAAGACCTGGGTGACGTGCACCCCGATGACGTGCTCGGGGTCGTGGCGGCCCACCTCCGGCGAGATCAGCGAGCCGCCGTCGTTGCCGTGCGCGCCGTACCGCTCGTAGCCGAGGCGGCGCATCAGCTCGGCCCACGCCCTGGCGATCCGGTACCTGTTCCAGCCGCGCTCGGTGGTGTGGCCGGAGAAGCCGAAGCCGGGAATCGAGGGGATGACCAGGTGGAACGCGTCGGCCGGGTCGCCGCCGTGCGCCCTCGGGTCGGTGAGCGGGCCGATCACGTCCAGGTATTCGACGATCGTGGTCGGCCAGCCGTGGGTGAGCAGCAGCGGAGTGGCGTCCGGCTCGGGTGAGCGGATGTGCATGAAGTGCACGTTCTGGCCGTCGATGACCGTGGTGAACTGCGGGTACTCGTTGAGCTTGGCCTCCCACGCGCGCCAGTCGTATCCGTCGCGCCACCGCTGGACCAGGCCGCGCAGGTATTCAAGCGACACGCCGTAGTCGTTCCCGGCGTCCGGCAGTTCGTCGGCCCAGCGGACCCGGGCCAGGCGTCCGGCCAGCTCGTCCAGGTCGGCCTGCGGGATGTCGATGCGGAATTCGCGAATCTCGGTCATGTCATCGACTCTGTCAGCCCATTAGGACGAGTTTGCTCCTAAATGGCTGCCAGACTTGAGGAATGCTGGAAACCTCGGCCCGCCTGCTGCGACTGCTCTCCCTCCTGCAAACCCAGCGCGACTGGACCGGCGGCGAACTCGCCGACCGGCTCGGGGTGAGCGGGCGGACCGTCCGCACCGACGTCGAGCGGCTGCGCACCCTCGGCTACCCGGTACTGGCCACGCGCGGGGCCGTCGGCGGGTACCGGCTCGGCGCGGGCGCGGCCCTGCCGCCGCTGCTGCTCGACGACGAGGAGGCGGTCGCCGTCACGGTCGGCCTGCGGACGGCGAGCGGCGGCGCGATCGCCGGCATCGAGGAGGCGTCCCTGCGGGCGCTGGCCAAGCTGGAGCAGGTGCTGCCGTCCCGGCTCCGCCGCCGGGTGAACACCCTGCAGACCTACACCGTGCCGGTCCCGCGCGACGACGCCGGTCCCGGCGTCGATCCGGCGATCCTGACCGTGCTGGCCGCGGCCTGCCGCGACCGCGAACGGCTCCGGTTCGACTACCAGGCCCATTCGGGCGCGGACACGGTGCGCGAGGTCGAGCCGTACCGGCTGGTCAACTGGGGCCGCCGCTGGTACCTGCTGGCGTGGGACATCGAGCGGGCCGACTGGCGCACCTTCCGGGTGGACCGGCTGCGGCCCCGCACCCCGACCGGGCCCCGCTTCACGCCGCGCGAGCTGCCGGACGACGACGTGGCCGCGTACGTCTCGCGCCGCGCGTCCGCCGCCGCCTGGCGCTACCGGGCGCGGGTCACCGTACAGGCTCCCGCCGAGGTCGTCGCGGAGCGGATCAACCCGGCGGTCGGCACGGTCGAGCGCGTCGACGAGAACTCCTGCGTCCTGCACACCGGCGCGGACACGGTGGAGACCCTCGGTGTCTATCTCGGCCTGCTCGGCGCGGACTTCCACGTCGCCGGGCCGCCCGAACTCCTCGCGCACCTGCGCGCGCTCGCCGGGCGATACGCGCGGTCCACCACCTGAGGCCCGCGCGGGTGGCAGGATCACCCCATGGCCGACATCGACGTACTTTTACGACAGGTCTCCGCGAAAGCGGCCGAGACCTCAGACGAGGACGAGCTGCCACCCGCCGCGACGGCCGAGCAGATCGAAAGCGCGGAGCAAGTCCTCGGCTTCCGGCTTCCCCCGCTGCTGACCCGGCTCTACCGCGAGGTCGCCAACGGCGGTTTCGGCCCTGCCTACCGGCTGCTGCCGCTCACCGGCGAGGGACGCACCGCCGTCGGCGAGTACCGCGAGGTCCGCGCGACGCGCAAGCCGGGCGAGACGTCCTGGCCCGCTGCGGTCCTGCCGATCCTGGACTGGGGCTGCGGCATGTACGCGGCGGTGGACTGCCGCGACCCCGGCGGCGCGGTGCTGCTCTTCGAGCCGAACGGCGTCGGCGCCGACTGGCACGACGCGTGGTACGTGGACGCGGAGAGCCTCGTCGCCTGGCTGGAGATCTGGCTCTCGGAGACCGGCTGGTACGAGGGCGACGTCGCCGAAGGGTACGAGGAGGCGCGCGAACCGCAGCCGTGGGAGGCGGCCCGCGCACGCCTGTCGGAGCCGGACTGACGCGGGTTCAGGCGACCTCCGGACCGGGCGGGGGAAGCTCACGCCTGAGGCGGTCGTCGGCCATGCCGAGATCGCTGCCGCTGAAGGCGTCCCACGTCATGGTCGAATGATCGCGCGATCTACCGTGCCGGGTCCGCGAGTTGAGCGAAGTGGGACGGACACTTTCCATTAACCCGCTGAACTGCGGATATATCTAATTTGGAGGTGTCTCGCGACGCCTGCCAGTCGCGATACCGAAAGGACCCAGCCGTGCCGGAGCTGATCTTCCCACTCGACTCGACCAAGAAGTTCACCGACCAGGTCAAGATCGGCCACAACCGCTGGCATCCGGAGATCCCGCCGGTGGCGCAGGTACGGCCGGGCGACAGCTTCCGGGTCCACTGCCGGGAGTGGTTCGACGGCGCGATCCACAACGACGACTCCGCCGAAGACGTCCGCGACGCCCCGTTGAAGACGGTGCACGCGCTCAGCGGCCCGTTCGCCGTCGAAGGCGCCGAACCGGGCGACCTGCTGATCGTGGACATCCTCGACCTCGGGCCCATCCCCCAGGAGGACAGCGGCCCGCTGGCCGGTCAGGGCTGGGGCTACACCGGGATCTTCCCCCTGAAGAACGGCGGCGGCTTCCTCACGGAGCAGTTCCCCGACGCGTACAAAGCCATCTGGGACTTCTCCGGCCAGACCGCTACATCGCGCCATATTCCCGGAGTGTCCTTCGTCGGCATCGTCCACCCCGGCCTGATGGGCACCGCGCCGTCCGCCGAACTGCTGGCCAAGTGGAACGCCCGTGAGGCGGCGCTGATCGCCACCGCCCCGAACCGGGTACCGCCCCTGGCCCTGCCGCCCGAGCCCCAGGACGCCATCCTCGGCTCGGTGCCGTCGTCGGACTTCGATCGGGTGGCCGGCGAGGCGGCCCGCACCGCACCGCCCCGGGAGAACGGCGGCAACCAGGACATCAAGAACCTCACCCAGGGCTCCCGGATCTTCTACCCGGTGTTCGTGCCCGGCGCGAACCTGTCGGTCGGCGACCTGCACTTCTCCCAGGGTGACGGCGAGATCACCTTCTGCGGCGCCATCGAGATGGGCGGCTTCATCGACCTGCACGTCGATCTCATCAAGAACGGCATGCAGACCTACAACGTGGGAGAGAACACCATCTTCATGCCGGGCCGCACCGCCCCGCAGTACAGCGAATGGCTCGCGTTCTCCGGCACGTCCGTCACCCTGTCCGGCGAGCAGCGCTACCTCGACTCGCACCTGTCCTACCAGCGCGCCTGCCTGCACGCCATCGACTACCTGACGACGTTCGGCTACACCCCCGAGCAGGCGTACCTGCTGCTCGGCGCCGCCCCGATCGAAGGCCGCCTGTCCGGAGTCGTGGACATCCCCAACGCCTGCGCCACCGTCTACCTGCCGACCGCCATCTTCGACATCGACATCCGCCCGAGTTCCTCGGGCCCGATCCGCGTCGCCAAGACCGGCACCGCCCCGCACGCCGCCTTCCAGTGAGGCCGGTGGATCTCGCCGAGAGTGCGGAGGAAGTACGGCGTACGTGACCCTGGTCCCACGATCGATAGATCAGGTACACGGCGCCTCTTCCTTCGGCTCGATGGCCGCCGACAGGTCGGTGCGCAGAGCGTAAGGGACGAAGACGACAAATACGGCGACGGCGAGGGCCGTGGCGAGGGCGAAGGCCGTCCGGATGCCCCACAGTTCGGCCACGACTCCGGCCAGGGCCGCGCTGATCGGGATGACGCCCCAGCTCAGCACGCGGGAGGCGGCGTAGACGCGGCCCAGCATTTCCGGGGGCGACAGGTTCTGCCGGATCGTGGCCACCAGGACCCGCCAGACGCTCGACCCGGCGCCCGCGATCACCGCGCCGGCGGCCACCGTCCATACCGGTCCGCCGAACGCCACCGGGGCCACCAGCAGGACGGTTCCGGCGGCGTCGGCGATCAGCAGCCTGGTCACTCCGAACCGGCGGCGTAACGGCTCGACGACCGCCGACGCCAGGAGTCCGCCCACGGCCATCGCCGTGAGCAGCAGGCCGTACTGGGCCACGGTGAGGCCGAGCGCGCCGGGGCGGACCGCGTACACGACGAGCAGCGACTCCGCGATGGCCCACGGGACGTTCATGACCGCGGTGAAGAGGGTCAGCGTCCGCACCACCGGCTGCCGCCACAGGTGACGGAAGCCCGCGACCACCCCGCTGCTTACCACAGGGGTGCCGGCGGGCTCGCGGCGCAGGGTCATCAGGGCGATCCCGGCGACGGCCAGCGCGTAGAGGGTCGCGCTCGCCCCCGTGGCCAGGGCGAGGCTGACGCCCGCGAGGAGACCCGCGAGCGGCGGGCCCGCCAATTGGTTGGTGACGTTGATGGTCGCCTCCACGCGCGCGTTGGCGCGGTTGCGGCCCGCCGGTTCGACGACCAGGGGGATGGTCGAGGTCAGCGCGGTGTCGACCAGCGCCTCCGCCGTCCCGAGCAGCACCGCCACGACGAGGATCATCGGCAGCGACAGGACGTCGGTGAGGTAGGCGGCGGACAGACCGGTCAGGGCCAGCACGCGGACCAGGTTCACCCCGCTCAGCAGCGTCCGGCGATCGACGCGATCGACGATCCAGCCCGCGTGCAGGCCGAAGAGCGGCCAGGCCAGGGAGAGCGCGGCCGTCACGGCGGCGACCCCGCCGGGCGAGGCGTCGGCGGCGAGGGCGAGCAACGGCAGGACGAACAGCGTCAGGCCGTCGCCGAGGTTGGCGGCCCCGGTGCCGAACCACAGCGCGTTGAACGACCGGCCCAGCGACACGGGGAGGAGACGCATCCGCTTCTCACCTTTCAAAGGCCTTTGACCGGTCATAGCGTGACGCGTGCCCATCTGACCTGTCAACCGTATTTGAACGGTGAGACACTGGAGGCGTGACTGCCATCGAGCTCGTCGGAAACGCGCTGTGCCTGGACTTCGCCAACACGGTGAACGACCGTCCGGTGGCCGATCGAGACTGGCTGCGAACCCCCGACGAGGCGGTGACCTGGGCCGCCGCGACCGGACACCCCATCGGCGACCCCGAAGGCGTCGCCGCCGCACTGCCCGAGGCCCGCACCCTGCGCGAGGCGATCTACCGGGTCTTCCGCGCGCTCGCCGTCGGCGAACCCCCACCACGGCCGGAGCTCGACGTCATCGCCACCACCCACGCCCACGGCCTCGCCCAAGGACGCCTGGAGGAGGCCGACGGTGGTTTCCGCTACTCCTGGCCGCCCCCGCGTACGGCGCGCACCCTGCTCTGGGAGGTCGCGGCCTCGGCCGTCGAACTCCTCATCCACGGCCCCCTGGACCGCCTCGGCGAATGCGACTCCTGCTGCTGGCTCTTCCTCGACACCAGCAAGAACCGCCGCCGCCGCTGGTGCAGCATGACCACCTGCGGCACCCGCGATAAATCCCGCCGCTACTACGCCCGTCGCCCTTCCTGACGCGCGCCGGATTCACCAGGAAACCTGGAAATTGGTCAGGAAACGGGCTGTCATGTGGATATCGGGGTCACGGACAATGTGCGCGACCGACGGGAGGAGAGCCATTCAGCCTTCCCACGCGGCGTTGGCCGGAAGCGCCGGATGGCGATCGGCTGAGGCGGCGCCGGGGTGATTCCCGGCGCGACTTCTCCATCCTCACCCCCCGCAAAGGACAACCGTGCGACTCACCGCATTGACCGGTGCGGCGGCATTGATCGCCGCGCTGGCCGTCCCGTCCATTCCCGCCCAAGCCGCGACCCCGACCCCCACCCCTCCCGCCGACGGCCCGAACATGGTGCAGGCCCTGCAGCGCGACCTGCGGCTCAGCCCCGAGCAGGCCCGCGTCCGCCAGGCCCACGAGGCCGCCGCCGGCACCGTGGAGGCGCGGGTCCGCAAAAGCCTCGGAAACCGCATCGGCGGCACCTGGTACGACGCTGGGCGGGAGCGCCTGAGCGTCGGCGTGCTCAACGCCGATGACGCCACGGCGGTCCGCGACGCGGGCGCCACCCCTGTGACCGTCCAACGCGGCGAAGAGCGGCTCGCCGCCGTCAAGGCCGCGCTGGACCGGGCCGCGAACACCGCAGGAAGCGACGTCTACTCCTGGTACGTGGACGTGCCGGGCAACACCGTGGTGGTGACGGCCGCCGACCTGACGGCGGGCGAACGGTTCGTCCAGGCCGCGGGCCTGTCCGCCGGCGACGGAGTGCGCGTCGCCGTCGATCGGGCGGCCAGGCCGCTGAGCGACATCCGAGGCGGCGACGAGATCGGCATCGGCGTCGAAGGGCAGGGCAGGATCGGCGTGTGCTCGGTGGGCTTCGCGGTCGACGACGGCGGCTTCATCACCGCCGGCCACTGTGGCGTGCCGGGCTACCTCACCCTGGGCCCCGGCGATTCCCCTCAGGGCACCTTCGTCAGCTCGACCTATCCGGGCGGCGACCTCGCGTGGGTCCGCACCAACGACGCCTGGACGCCCCGCCCGTGGGTCAACGACCACAGCGGCGGCAATGTCCCGGTGACCGGCACCCAGGAGGCCCCGATCGGGGCGTCGGTCTGCCGGTCCGGCCGTACGACGCAGTGGCGCTGCGGGGTGATCGAGGCCAAGGACGTCACCGTCAGATTCTGGAACGGCATCGTCCCTGGGCTCACCAGGACCACGGCGTGCGCGGGGGGCGGCGACTCCGGCGGACCGTTCATCTCCGACAGCGAGGCGCAGGGCGTGCTCTCCGGTGGCGGTGGCGACTGCACCTCCGGGGGTTTCACCCTCTTCCAGCCGGTCAATCCGATCCTTCACCAGTACAACCTCACCCTGACCACCACAAAGCGCACCGGGCAGATCATCGGATGGAAGAACCGGTGCGTTGACGTGCCGTCCGCGCAGCCCGCCCCGGGCGAGCGTCCCAGGCTGTGGCAGTGCGGCCCCGGCGGCGCCCAGCTCTGGACGTTCCACCGGGACGGCACGATCCGCGACTTCAACCTGTGTCTCGACGTCGCGGGCGGCTCCACCGCCGAGCGCGCCGCCGTCCAGCTGTCCCGCTGCGACGGCGGGCCGTCCCAGCGGTTCTCGCTCACCACGGCGGGCGCCCTGGTCAACGCCAACGCCGGCAAGTGCGTAGAAGCCGCGGCGGGCGGCGCGGCCAGCCGGCTCCAGTTGGCGACCTGCCACGGCGGCGCCCGCCAGCAGTGGCGCAGGGGCTGATCGACGGCCAAGAGGGAGGGCGGCGGCGCGCAATGCCGTCGCCCTCCCGGTCTCTATGAGATCAACTCGGCAGTATGCTGAGAGTCAAGTCCTGGAGGAACCGAGCGATCCGTCATGGTTAGTCCATACGCGTACCCATCGAATTCATGACAGAGCCCGTTACGCTCCCGTTCCCTCTCCTGCCTTCCTTGTCCAGGTAGACGGTTATGCCGACGCCGGCCTTGCCGTACTGCCTGACCAGGCCGGGGGTCGTCCGTCGCGAGTAGCGCGATCTTGCGGCCTCCCGTGTCGGTGGGCGTCGCCAGCCGTACGAGGCCGTGGCCGAGGGTGAGCGCGACCAGCGCGCCCGAGATCACCGCCACCCGTGGCCGCAGGACCGCGACCGAGGCCGGGACGAACAGCAGCAGGAACGTGATGCCCCACACCCCGGTGACCGACGCGGTCTGCAGCACGGGCAGGAAGTCGGCCTGCGTGTACGCCAAGCTCCACCACGCGCCGTGCTGTCCGGCGAGGTTCATGGCGTACTCGACGGTGACCAAGACGGCCGGGAGGGCCACCGCCGCCGACAGCGGACGGCCGCGCGCCAGCAAAGTGCGGAAGAGCAGAAGCGCCAGGCCGTAGCAGAGTGCGGGGCCCGCGACGCGCTGCGGCTCGCCTCGGAGGCCGGCGCGGCCAAAGAGGCGCTCCACCGCAACGCCGCCAGGTTCCGGACCGGCATGGACCGGGCCGGGTTCTCGCTGCTGGCGGGGGAGCACCCGATCGTGCCCGTGCTGTTCCCTGACGCGGTGACCGCCGTCGCCGTCGCCGACGAGCTGCTCGCGCGCGGCGTGTACGTCATCGCGTTCAGCTATCCGATCGTGCCCAAGGACAGCCCGCGGATCCGCGCGCCGTTGTCCGCCGCGCACACCGACGAGGACATCGAGGAGGACATCGAGGAGGGCATCGACCGGTGCGTCGCCGCGTTCACCGAGGCGTGGACGGCGGTGCGTGGGTACCGCGCAACACCAGCGCCGGAGTGATCGTCCGTTCGACCGGCGTGACCTCGCCGCCGATGGCCGCCAGCAGCATCGTGGCCCCCAGGTCGGCCATCGCAGCGAGGTCGGTGCGGACGGTGGTGAGGTCGATCATCGGCCGGCTCGCCATCCCGATGTCGTCGAACCCGATGACGCTGAGGTCGGCGGGCACGCCCAGGCCGAGCCGCCGGGCCGCCGACAGGGCGCCGAGCGCGATGACGTCGTTGCCGCAGACGAGCGCCGTGGGCCGGTCACGCCGCCTCAGCAGCTCGACGGCCTCGGCCTCGGCCTCGTCGTGCGCGAACGGAACCTGTCGGGCCAGGTCACGCCGTACGGCGATGCCGCGCTGCCGCAGCCGGGCGCGCAGCGCCTGAGCGCGCTCCCGGCCGGTGGAGGTGGCCACCGGGCCGTTCAGCATGCCGACCACGGTGTGCCCGAGATCCACCACGAGGTCGGCCACCTGCGTCGCCCCGAGGCGATTGTCGACGCCGCAGCTCGGCGACTCGGCGTGGTCGAGCACGCGGTTGAGGAGCACGTGGGGGACCCCTCGCTCGGTCAGGTCGCGGGGCAGCGTGGAACGCCGTGGCGTGGTGGTGAGGATGACGCCGTCGTACGAGCCGTCGGCCAGCGCCGGCAACGACGCCGAGCCCGCGTCGTCCGCGACCACGACGCACCGGTAGCCGTTCACCTCAAGCGCGGCCCGCAGCGGCTCGACCAGCTCCGGGTAGAAGGGGTTGGTGAGCTCCCCGGCCACGATCGCCACGCGGCGGGTCGTACGCGTGACCAGCGCGCGTCCCCGGTCACTGGGGATGTAGGAGAGCTCGCGCGCCGCGGCGAGCACCCGCTCCCGCGTCTCTGGGCTGACTCCCGGCGCGTTGCGCAGGGCGCGCGACACCGTCGGCTGCGTGACCCCGGCCAGACGGGCGACGTCGAACCCGGTCGGCCCGACGTCGGCGGGGTGACGTGGGCGAGGGGGCATGTTGACAAGCATACGTATGCGGGCGAACGTCGTCGGCATGTCCAGACACTTGAAGTCGGCCGTAGGCGCAGCGGCGGACGAGGCCGCACGACGCCAGGTCGAGGCCACGGTCGCCCAGGTCATCGCCGACGTGCGCAGCGACGGCGACGCGGCGGTGCGCCGCTATTCGGAGCGGTTCGACCGCTGGTCCCCGGAGAGCTTCCGGCTCTCGCAGGACGAGATCGAGCGCATCGTCGCCGGCGTGCCCGAGCAGACGATCGACGACATCAAGGCCGTCCAGGCGCGCGTGCGCAGGTTCGCCCAGCACCAGCGCGACTCCCTGACCGACTTCGAGGTCGAGACCGAGCCCGGCGTCCACCTGGGCCAGCGCAGCATCCCCGTCGAGGCGGCCGGGGCGTACGTGCCGGGCGGACGCTACCCGCTGGTGGCCTCGGCCCACATGACGGTCGTGACGGCGAAGGTCGCCGGTGTCGAACACGTGCGGGCGTGCACGCCGCCCATCCGCGGTGAGGTGCCGGCGGCCACCGTCGCCGCCCTGCACCTGGCGGGCGCGGACGAGATCCACCTGCTCGGCGGCACGCAGGCCGTCGCGGCGATGGCCCTCGGCACCGAGAGCATCGGCAAGGTGGACCTGCTCGCCGGCCCCGGCAACGCCTACGTCGCCGAGGCGAAGCGCCAGCTCTTCGGCGAGGTCGGCATCGACCTGTTCGCCGGGCCGACCGAGATCCTGGTGATCGCCGACGACGTCGCCGACCCGTTCACGGTCGCGGTCGACCTCCTCAGCCAGGCCGAACACGGCCCCGACTCGCCGGCCGTACTGGTGACCACCTCCGAGGCCCTGGGCCGTGAAGTCATGCGGCTCGTGGCGGAAATCCTTGTCGAGATGCCCACCGCCGACATGGCCGCCCCCGCATGGCGCGACCACGGCGAGGTCGTCGTCGCCGACGACCTGGACGAAGCGTGGCGGATCGCCGACGCGTACGCCTCCGAACACGTCCAGGTGCTCACCCGCGAGCCCCGGCAGGCCCTTGAGCGAATGCGCAACTACGGGGCGCTGTTCCTGGGCGAGCGGACCTGCGTCAGCTACGGCGACAAGGTGATCGGCACCAACCACACGCTGCCCACCCGCGGCGCGGCGCGTCACACCGGCGGCCTGTGGGTCGGCAAGTACCTCAAGACGGTCACCTACCAGGAGGTCACCGACCCGGCCGCGAGCGCAGAGCTCGGGACACTGTGCGGACGCGCCGCCCGCGTCGAACTCTTCGAGGGCCACGCCCGCTCCGGCGACCTGCGCGCCCACCTGTACGGCGGCGCCCCCTTGCCGTGGGCCCCGACGAGGGAGGCCCGGTCATGAACGTCCCCACCTACGACTCCGGGTCCCGCCTCGGCATGCGCTGCTATGGCTACTCCCCCCTCCACCTCACCACGATGCACGCGAACGCCCCGATCCGCATGATCGTCACATTGCGCTCGTGCGCCAAAAGCCGTGCCACCTGCTCCTGCAGCCACATCAGCAGGAGCCCCGGCGCGTAGAACAAGAGAATGGGCCCGAACACCGCGAAGATCATGGTCACCAGGAAGGCCACGACGAAGAGCAGAACGCTGAGCACCGGGATGTCGGGCATGCGTTCGACCAGGTCCACCAGGATGAACACGTGCTCCGACACCGCCGGTATCAGAAAGAACGCCGACCCGATCGCGGACAACACCAGGAGAGCACCGGCGTTCTTGATGACGGGGGCGAGACGTTTCAGGCGCTCGGCACCGACGATGTCCAGCAGGATGGTGAGCCCGCCCACGAAGCTCAGGACCTTCCCGATGCGACCGACCCACACCATGGACATGACCCCGAACAGATCATGGCCGAGCGTGGACTTCCCTTCCCACCAGATCCCCCACGCCTCGAAGTAGCCGATGCTCGCCACACCCGGAGCGTAGGACGCTGTCGCGACCCCTTCCACCCATTACGGCCTGTCGGTGCCACTTCGATCAGCTCTGAAGCCGGCACGGATGTGGGATGCACACCGGCGTTTTGGTGCTCTACCTTTTGAGCTACACAGGCCGAAACCCGCGGCGGGACTCGAACCCGCAACCGCCCCATTAGAAGTGGTAACCGACACGCTTCGACCCGCGCCGACATCAGACCTGACCAGCCCACCAGGCCAGACAGGACGCGGATGTGCTGAGCGGGCACCGGGGTTTCTCTTTTACAGAAAGATAACCGGCACCCATTCGACCCGCGCCTCATCGGGCTCGTGAACTACATCCAACCGTACCGGTGGGCGTGACACGTCACACCTGAATTTCTAAGGAACACCCCTCGCGGACTTGAAGGGGAGCAAAGGGGCCGGTGAAACCTGTGCGAGTCATCCGTGAGTGCTGCACACCATTCCAACGAACTTCACCTCCACGGCCGTACGCCTTCGCGACATCAAGAGCGCGACGCGTTCAGGCTGGAAGGGCGCGGCCATGACCCACCGTGCCCGGGCCATGCGCGGGGAGCGCGTCCAATCTCCGATCGGAATCGACCCCGATTCGACCACGGGCCTGATCAAGACGCTGACCCAGGCGTTTCCGCTCATGGCCGTCCACATCGAGGAGATCGACCCAGATGTCTGCTACATCGGTCGTGCCCACGGGATCACCCGAGAGAAGCGCCTGCGCCACCAGGAGATCCGCCCGGCGGCGAACTGGTCACGCACCGACTCCACGAACAGGACACCGGACATCACCCGCTTCGACGTCGGCGCGGGTACATAGACGCCCTCCACGCGATCGGCGGAGACCCACCAGCGCATTGATCTTCAGCAGCAGTCCAGCCAGAACGGCGGCGGGCCGAACCAGACCCCTCACCCCGTCCATCGGCCGCCTAGCGCTCCTTGAGGCGCTGCGCTTCCTTGCGCACCTCGGCCTGAACCGACCGCTCGCGCTTGAGCCATTCGGGCTCCTCCGCCTTGATGGCGTCGATCTCGGCGGTGGTGAGCGGCCCGGTGATGCCACCCCTGGCCAGACCCGAGTTGGAGATGCCCAGCTTCACGGCGGCGACCTGCCTCGGATGCGGCCCGTTGCGCCGCAGCTCGGCCAGCCACGCCGGCGGATCGGCCTGCAGCGCGTTCAGCTCATCCCGGGAGACGACTCCCTCCTGGAACTCGGCGGGAGTGGCCGAGAGCAGCACACCCAGCTTCTTGGCCGCGGTCGCGGGCTTCATCGTCTGAGTGGTCTTGAGCTTGGCCATGGTCTCAAGGGTATGACGCGAAGCCGCCTTCCCGGAAACCGGTACCGTGATGAGGTGACTGACAGGGAATTCCGGCTGGCTTACGTGCCTGGTGTGACGCCCGCCAAATGGGTCAACATCTGGGCCGAGCGTGTACCCGACGTGCCACTCACCCTGATCTCCGTCGCCGCCGCCGACGCGGTGAGGTCCCTGCACGACGGCACCGCCGACGCCGCCTTCGTGCGCCTGCCCGTGGACCGTGAGGGACTCAGTGCGATTCCTCTCTATATCGAGACCACCGTGGTAGTAGTGCCGAAGGAGCACGCGGTGACCGCCGCCGACGAGGTGACCGTCGCCGATCTCGCCGACGAGGAGGTGTTCCATCCACTGGACGACACCCTCGGCTGGACGGCCCCGCCCGGACTACCGGCTTTCACCCGCCCCGGCACCACGGCTGAGGCGATCGAACTGGTGGCGGTCGGATCCGGTCTGCTCCTGGTCCCGCTGTCGCTCGCGCGCCTGTATCACCGCAAAGACCTGACCTACCGCCCGGTCGTGGAGACCCCGCAGTCACAGATAGCACTGGCCTGGCCCACAGAGGCCACGACCGACCTGGTCGAAGACTTCATCGGCATCGTCCGCGGCCGCACGGTGAACAGCTCCCGAGGCCGCACCCCCGCGCCGCCCACAGAAAAGACCCGCAAACAGCCCCGGAAGCCCACCCCGAACGGCTCGGCCCGCCGCGGCACCCAATCCACCCGTGGCAGAAGAGGCCACCGCCCCCGCTGAACCGCGTGCTGCCGCTCACAGATCTTGTCACCTACGGTGCCTATGCTTGCCGTCCATGAGTGCGGATCAGACTCCTGTTGTGCACGCCATAACGCTGAACGTGGGCCCCGGCAGACGCTCCGGGCGAGTACGGCCTCTTCCATGCCCTGCTCACTCGGCCGTCCGCCGAGGCCTGACACCACAGTGATCAGCCGAAACACCTGCCAGATCTCAGGTGTTCAAACTGGCCGGCCGGATGGCGGACAGGCAGAAGAAGCACTCGGATGACTACAGTAATGACGCAGATCACGATTGGCCGCCGATTCCCGGCTGCACGCCGAAAGGGTTGTCGATGGCATATCGCCAGCGCCCATCTTGCCCGCGTCGCGCGACATCAGTGGCGGTGCCCTCGATGTACACAGTGCGGCCATCACGGTCTGTGCCGTCTATGAGCCAGTCAACGATCAGCAAGGCGATGTCGCCCGTGGTGTAGACGTGCCGCGGCCGAACAGTGATCGGCAGCCCAAGTCTCAGGAATCGGCCATTGGCGGCGTGGGCCTCCTGCCCGGTCAGCGGTGAGCCCGGCTCCGGGACGAATACCGCCCCGGTCTCATAAACTTCCGCCACGGCCTCAGCATCCCCGGTGTTGAACCGCTCGGCGAACACCATGGGCACGTCCTCGGGGCGATCGGCAAGCTGCCGCATCATCGATGCATGTCCTTCCCAGCAGATAGATATCAATCAGATGCGGCAACGCTAGGAGGCGTCCTCGTGACTCACCAAACAGTTGGTCACCCAGCCCGGCCAGGCCTGCCTGACGACCCTCGCGCCAACGTCATCGAACCCACCCCCTCCTGTCCAGTGGAGATCACCCTCGCGGCACTGCATGGTCGCTGGACAACGCTGGTGATCCGCGAATTCCTGAAAGGCGACCACACCTTCACCGAACTCCGTCATGCCCTGCCCGAACTGTCGGACAAGGTGCTGTCCGATCGATTGGCGCACCTGACAGGCACCGGTGTGCTCGATCGCCGCCGCCAGCCGGGCTGGCCACCCCGGGTCCACTACACACTCACCTCGCACGGGCGCCGCCTCGGCCCTGTCCTCCAAGCACTATGGGACTGGGGCGCCCAGCACCAGCCACCCTCTTCGACCGAAACCCGATAGCCACGAGCCCGCGACATCGCTATGTGGCGGCCGTGGCAGCGCCGGTCGGAGCGTTCGCTCCGTACGCCGGGGCCAGCGCGCGGTGCCCGGCCCGGTGTCCCGCCACCGTCCTGGACCGGCCCCCAGGCCGCACGCCCGGACGGCGGGCGAGCGGCGTCCAGCACCGGAAAGCGGACCATGGTAATCCCCGATCTGATCACCGAAACGGGGACCAAAGAGTTTTGGGCCCCACCCGGCTGCCCCTTATCGGTGCACTTCCAAGGACTGTCGGCCGCAAGGCGTAGTCGGATGGCGTCCGATTTGCCCTCAAACAAGCCCGACTTCGACAAGATCAAGACGGCTCACGCGCACGCCATGCCATAGGCGGGGACGACCGCGTCCCGCCACGATCCGAAACCGCCCCAGCCCGCCGTCCCCGCACTTGCTTGACCTATCGAGATTCGATAGCTTCTCATCGTGACTCGATAGAAGGATGGGATATGGGAAAGCTGACAGTCCAGGCGCTTCGCGTCGTGCTCGTGGCGGTGTTCGCCGGCACCGTGTTCGTACAGGTGTTGACGGTGTGGGCGTTGGCCAGCGGAAACGACCCGGAGAACGGTTCGCTTCCCCTGACACCGATGCGCGTGATCACGATCCTGGGCATGGTGGCGGCCCAAGTCGCCCTGATCGGCGTATGGCGGCTGGTGACGATGGTCCGGCGCAAAACCGTGTTCTCTTCCGCCGCCTTCCGGTACGTGGACGCCGTGATCGGCGCGATCGTGGCGGCCGCCCTCCTATGGTTCGCGGTCACGGCCATCAACGCGCCGGATCAGCGGGACGACCCGGGCGTCACCGTCATCATGGGCGGCGTCGGCCTGGCCATCTTGGGGGTCGCGCTCATCGTGCTCTTGCTGCGGATGCTGCTCGCCCAAGCCATCGCGCGCGACGTCGAAGCGGCGGAGATGCAGGCCGAACTGGACGAGACGATCTGATGCCGATCGTCGTCGACATCGACGTGATGCTGGCCAGGCGGAAGATGTCCGTGGGCGACCTCGCGGACCGCGTCGGGATCACACCCACCAACCTGGCGGTACTCAAGAACGGCCGCGCCAAGGCGGTGCGCTTCACGACACTCGCGGCGCTCTGCGAGGCACTCGACTGCCAACCCGGCGATCTGCTGCGCTGGGAGGTCGAAGACGCCACGAACGGACAACATGCCCACAGCGGGGGCGAAAACGCCTGACACCACTAGCCTGACACGGCACGTCGACCGCATGAACGTGGATCGCCGCACGCAACAGCATCCCGACCTCGTTGGGCATGTTCCGGATGACTCACACCGCACGTCCTGGCCGACGACCACGACCCGCGAACGTGACCTCCCCAGCGCCCCCGTTCTTCCAGCGAGAAAGGGCGGGGGTTCGTCACAGGGGGAGCCAGGGGTTCGCCGCAGTCTCCCACAGCACGCAAGGCAAGAAGGGTGGGGTTGCCGCGTGATTAACGCACGAAGGACCTGCAGGTCTCATTCAGTCGCCGAACGGCGGCAGCTCTCGCGACTGCGGCGTTCGCATCCCTGTCGGGGTGGTCGCAGATAGCGGGGATCGGGTTGAGTTCCGCAACGCCTCTCAGGTTCAGGCAGATAAGTACCGTCGTGGTGGCAGCTGGCCAGCTGGCTGGTCGTAGCGCAGTCAAGATGCAGGCTCGCGAGAGGAGCCTTGGAGAGCGGATCGGGCACGCAACGGGCGCGGAAAGCCGAACCAGGCGGTTCACGAACAAAATCAGGCCAGGGGCATAGCCTCTGGCCTGCCTCTTTGTTGGGTGGAGCCTAGGGGATTCGAACCCCTGACTTCCTGCTTGCAAATCGGCCTGATCTTGGTTCGTATGGGCTCTGAGCTGGGCGGCGGGCTCCCCCCGAGTGACCGTGACTGACCGCTGTTGACCACCCACGCTCATGAGCAGAGCGGCAGATAGGAGCTGAAGTGGTCGACCACGATGTCTGCCACGGCCTCCGCATCGTCGAGCCCATCAACCTCAAGGACTCGTATGCCCAGGCGACGAGCGGAGCGGGCGGCCTCGTCAGCGACGAGGCGGTCTCGGGCGAGTCGGTTGCGCTGTGCTCGATCAGGGTCGCTGAGCGCGTGATGGACGGCGGCGGCACGGGGCAGTTCGCGGAGCTGACGCTCACGGAATTCCGCGCTCGGCACCATCACGATCATTCGACGGGGTGAGTCGATGATGGGGGCGACCAGCTCGGGACGCAGTCCCCACCCTTCGGCGATGATGGGGCGCCCCGATACCAGGCCACGCAGGTCGTCCAAGGCCCACTCGAACCGCGTGGGAAAGCCGGCCAGGGTCTCGTCGGCCATCTCTTGAGGGCTGGTGTTCACCCAGACGCTGTCCGGGTCGGGGTCTGCAGTGGGCTCGCCAAGTCGCGCTCGGCGTGCGATCCGACGGTCATTGTGTGCACGCGCGTCGTGATAGTCGTAGTGGTACGCGGTCAACCCGTATCGGGTGGCCAGCAGCCTGGCGACGGTGGATTTGCCGGCCCATTGGCCCCCTCCGATCCATAGGGCGTTGTGCAAAGTGCCGAACGGATCCCAGGCCTCACTATTCGTAGCGTTCACGGTTACAGTCTGACGGCGCACAGATCCCAGAAACAGCCTTGTTCTGCCTGCCCGGCCGGGAGATGATCGTAGAGAGGGAAGCGGCACACTCTCCGCTCGCAACTTGTCGAACGCCTCCGGCGCCGTAGCGCCTCCTGCCCCTTGAGTGTCCATCTGCGATCCGCCGATTCAGGGATCCAGCTCGGAGATCAGCCACGTCGCTCGGTGAGCCAAGGTGAGGAACGAACCCTGGATCGTCGATCGCCCCCATGCACGTACGGTGACCAGCCATGCAGTGGCGATCGTAGGGCTGCATCTGTGCGGCGGCGGGGCGACCCCGGTGGAGCGTTCGGTTGGTACGGCGGCGGCGGTGTGCGGTGCCCGGCCCGGTGTCCCGCCGCCGTCCGGGACCGGTTCCCAGGCCGCATGCCCGGACGGCGGGCGGGCGGAGGGCCGGGGTGCGGCGGCGCGGAGCGGCATCGCCTTGATACCTATGAGAACAATTCGGCAGTGGACCGCGCGTCAGTCGAGTAGTTCGGGTTGGCGTGTGGTCAGCGCTCGACGGGCGGTGAGGAATCGTTCGTGGAACTCTTGGGCCAGGGCTTCGCAGCGGTAGCGGTGCTGGAGGACGCGGTCGAGGTCGGCGGCGCGGTTGACGAGGTCGGTGAGGGAGCGGCGGTCGATGTCGAAGGCGGTCATGCCCTCGTCTACGGCGGCGTCGAGGTCGCCTTCGCGGGCGTGGATGATACCGAGGTCGATGCGTGCATCGGCGACGCGCATGGGGGCGTTGAAGGTGCCGTCCGGGCGGGTGTGCATGGTGATGGTCTCGCGGGCGTGTTCTTCGGCGCGGGCGTCGTCCCGTAGCCAGGTGTAGCAGGTGGCCGCGTAGAACACCCATTTGGCGTGGTCGAAGACGAAGTGGTGATCCGGGGTTGCGGGGATCGGAAGCTTGGACAGTACTTCGGCGCCACGGGTGAGGGCCTTGTCGGCTTGGCGGCGGTCACCCATGCGGGCCAGTCCGCGGGCCTCCTGCAAGGTCAGTTGGACCATGGCACTGGAGGTGCCGGCGCTTGCCTGGCCGGTGCGGGCGGCGGTCACGACGTCTTCGTAGCGGCCTTCGACCAGGGCGAACCAGGCGGACATCTCGTATGCCCAGCCCATGAGTTCGCCGTGGCCGACCTGTCGGCCCATCTCGTAGGCGGCGCGGCGGGCGGTTTCGGCCTCCTCGCGCTCCCCCAGGTCGAAGTGGACGCAGCCGAGCAGCGCGGTCAGCCATCCGGTGATGACGAGGAGTTCGCGGTGCTGGTCGAGGGTGAGGCGTCCGGCCAGAAGCCGGTTGATCTGGGCGAGGCGTTTGTGGGTGCGATCGCGCAGGGTGGCGGCGGAGACCACAGGGTAGGCCCGGCACAGCAGATCGACTGCTTCGGCGAGAGCTTCGAGCGTGCCGGTGCCGACGTCGGAGGCTTGGAGTTGCTGGGCGAGTTCCAGCGTGCCGTACAGGTCGGCCTCGGCGCGCAGGGCGTCGACGGGCATGGTGGTGGCTTCGACCAGGCGGGGCATCTGGCTCTTGGGGGCGAAGCCGAGCGCTTCGGATTGCAGGCCGGTGAGCTGGGTGAGTGCGAGCCGGTAGGGCGTGCGCGGCCAGGTGACTTCTCCCGTCTCCCACCTCCGGATGCGCTCTTCGTCGCATACCAGCCGTTCGGCGATTCCGGCCGGGGTGCCATTGATGCGGTGCGCCATCTCAGCACGGGTGAGTTGGTGCTCGTTGCGCCACGCCCGTAGCAGCACGTTAGGGACGGGTCCAGGCATCTCGCGCCTACCTCCCAGTAAGGGGAACCGAACAGGGGGGAATCAGCGGGACGTTTCGGGGTCCTGCCGATTCACGATTGCCGGTGGACTTGCCATCAAGCAACCACGGTACGTCACGCGGGCTTCCACAAGAGGGAGCACCGGACGAACTGAACAAGGAGATGGCGACGGTGGCCCGGCCAGATCAGACCAGCACGGAACGGCCTTGCCCGGCGTGTCGGGGGCGCGGGCACAAGTGGCGGAGTCCCCGTCGCGCGCTCCTGATCGCTTCCCCCAACGCAGAGCTAGGCCGGAACACGGAGGAGGAGCGAGTGTGTCTCGACTGCCTCGGAAACGGCCGGGCCGAAGGGAGCGGGCGATGAATCCGAACATGGTCGTTCAACTGACCGAGATGGCGGTGGCCGCAGGGGGTGATCCGGAGGATGAGGCGGACAAGCTGATCCAGCTACGGAATGCGTTGCTGGAATTGCAGGTGTCGGCGGAGCTGCGGGACAACGGCGCGGCGCTGCTGATCCGCAGGCCGGTGCCGGGTGCGCCGGTGTGGGTGTTCGTCGGGTACGGCGGCGTCTACTTCTCCTGGCAGTCTGCGGAAAGGCGGCATCCGGTGGCGGATGTGGATGGCGCGGCCCAGGTGCTCGCCAAGTACATCGCCCGGTAGGGACGGGCGTGGCGAGGCGGGCGCGGATCCCGGTTCGAGAGAGACCGGAATCGCCCCCACCCCGTCTCGTCATGCCATACGTCAGGCCCCGGTAGACGCTCCGAGTGAGTGCGGTTCTCACTTCCCATGCCGAGCTCGCTCGATCGTCCGCCGGGGCTTGACCGTGCCGGGACGGCTTGGCTGCCTGCGTGGACAGCATGTGCGGGTCACGCTACGCTCAACTTGGTAAAACAACCTGTCGGGTACTGGGTGGTCAATAATGTCCCTTGAGTCCGTACCGCCGAAGTACGCACAACTGGTCCAGACGCTGCAACGCCGGATCGAGTCCGGTGACTACCCGCCCGGTTCGCTGCTGCCCAGTGAGAATCAGCTCATCGCCGAGTTCGGGGTGTCCCGGCCCACGGTGGTCGCGGCGCTGCGGGTGCTGCGCGAACAAGGGTGGATCGAGTCCCAGCAGGGCAAGGGGCGGTTCGTGCGCGGGCGTCCGGCTCGCAGTGACGCCGAGCGTCCACGCCCAGGACGGGCCTACCTGACCGAACCGGAGACGGCCACGACGGGCGAGGTAGTAGAGGCCGGGGTGACCGCCGTCCCCAACCGGATCGCCGCGTTGCTGGAGAACGAGCCGGAGGGCAAGGCGTTCGTACGGCGTCGCCTGGTGCGGCGAGACGGCGAGCCCGGCGAGTTGGTGGCCTTGTGGGTGCCATTGGAGATCGCCCAGGGCACGGACCTGACCAGCGCCGAGCCGCTGCCGCAGGGGATCGGAGAGCATCTGCGTTCCCGTAAGGGCGTGCGGTTCGATCACGTGATGGAGCAGATCACCGCCCGGATGCCGAGCACGGCGGAGGCGAAGCGGCTCGGTATGGGCAAGGGTGTGCCGTTGCTGGCGGTGTACGGGGTGGTGCGGGACGCGGCGGGGGCGGCGTTGTGCGCGGTGGAGGTGTTGCTTCCGGCGGATCGGCATGAGCTGGAGGATGCCTATCCGGTGGGTTAGGGGAGTGTGTCTCGACGCGCGGAGCCCGCTTGGGTACTTGACCTACCAAGTGGGCTCTCTCTATTCTCGGAGCAGTTGACAGGTTAAGTGCCTGTCGTTCGAGTAGAGGGATCGCACTCATGGCACTACACGGCCCCATGCCGCCGGGCTGACGGTGTGGGCGTTGATCGACCCGGCCGACTTCGCCCGCTGGATCGGAATGCCGCTGCTGGCGTTCTGGCGACGCGTCTGGGTCTACCGACGGCACTGGCAGCCCGCCATGATGATCTCCGGTCTGGGCCGTCACCTGCGCGGCCGGGACTACCTGCCCCACCTGCTACGCGTGGCCTGCACGTCCTGGTCCGACCAGGTCACCGTCAAGATGCTCACCGGCCAGGCCGTCAAAGACTGGGCCGATCGCGCCGAGCACCTCGCGCACGCCGAGTCCGACAAGGGGTTGAAGCTGCGGATCACCGCCGTGCTCAAGGAAATGGGGCTGACGGGCCTGCACTTCCACGACCTTCGCCACACTGGCAACACCCTTGGCCGCACAGTCTGGGGCGAGCCTGGCCGATCTCAAGGCGCGGATGGGACACGACAGCGATCGGGCCGCGCTCATCTACCAGCACGCGACCAAGGACGCCGATCAGCGGATCGCGGATGCTCTCAGCACGCGAGTAGAGGCGGACAGGCGGAAGAGGCACCCGGATGGCTAATGGCCCGTTAATGGCCCGAGCGCCCCGTCACAAGATCAGTGGCGGGGTGTTTTGGCTGGTGGAGCCTAGGGGATTCGAACCCCTGACTTCCTGCTTGCAAAGCAGGCGCTCTGCCAACTGAGCTAAGGCCCCTCGGTCGCGTGGTCTGACCAGCGGATATGACCCGACTGGCGGACATGCACGCGTCGCATGCCGCCAGCACAGCATATAACGCCTCTGTCGGCGGTGACGGCCATCAGTGGTTTGGATGTGATCGCTAGGAGCCATGCGGCCAGGGGCAGCGCCTCGGGATCTCGCAGGGTCGGCATGGATGCCGACCGTATCTCCGGGGCGAGCGTTGATCGATCGACGGCCTCGGCCTTCTGGTAGGGCGGGAAGCGGTCGACCTTTCCAGTGGATCCAGGTGATCTACGAACGGCGCCAGCGTCGGGCGAAGCCCGACCCAAGGAGAACGTACGAGCGCAGCGAGGGCCTTTGGGCGTGAAGCTGCACGGGCGGTAGGAGCTGTGGGGGCCGCACGGACGGCAGGGCGGGGGGTTTGGGGGTTAGTGAGAGGTGGGGGTGGGTTGGGGTGGGATGGCGGGGGTTAGGAGGAGGGTGGGGAGGTCGGCGTGGGAGTCGAGGGTGTGGGTGGCGCCGCCGGTGAGGAGGCGTTCGCGGCTGTGGACTCCGGTGAGGATGCCGATGGCCGTCGGGGCGCCCGCGCGGCGGGCGGTGAGCATGTCGGACTCGGCGTCGCCCGCGACGGCTACGTGGCGGACGTCGTCGATGCCGAGGCGGAGGACGGCGGTGAGGATCATGTCGGGGAACGGCCGGCCGCGGCCCGCGTCGTCCGGGCTGATCGCCAGATCGACCTTGTCGATCCAGTTGAGGGCGGACAGCACGCGGCCGAGGGTGGCGCGGCTGAAGCCGGTGATGAGGGCGATCTTGACGCCGGAGGCGCGGATCTTGTCTAACGCCTCGACGACGCCCGGCTGGGGGACGAGCCCGGCGCGCTGGATGGCGCCCTCGTAGGCGCGTTCGAAGGTGAGGTTCGCGGCCTGGGCCTGCGCCTCGTTGGTGGGGAAGATGCCGCGGAAAACGTCGATCTTCGGGCATCCCCGGGACCGGTGCACGTGCACCATGGCACGAGCGTACGCACTGGTCCCGGGGACTATGCCCTGGGTCGCGATCGCTTCCGCGAACGCGCGCTCCACCATCGCGATGTCGCCGATGGTGGTGCCTGCGAGGTCCAGACAGAGCAGCTTCACGGGTGTGGCGATCGTCACGCCTGCACCTCCGCTGTTGTGCTCATGGACCGTCGGCGGACCCGCATTCCTGCCGCGGCGGTCAGTTCTCGCTGCCGGTCGCCTCAGTCCACAGATCGAGCTCGGCACGGTCAGCCTGCACCTTGCGCCAGATCAGCAGCCCCCCGAGAGCGACCAGCGCCAGAACGAGCAGCTTCTTCACGGTGTGACCCCACTTCTTGACGGTCTCACCTGCCGGGGTGAGACAACGCCCGGTTCCATCGGTTCTTTGCAGCCTAGCAAGGGATCGGACAGGAGCCCGGTTTGCCACGATACGCGGTTACGTGCAATCGCGCGGATTCGGGCCACCGGCAAACCACATCCACACTGTCGATGAAGTGCCCCAGAAGGGGTGATTCCGCGGTTCGCGAACACCTCACAAGGTGACCATGGGTACGGTTGGGGGGATGGTTACGGCCTCCCCGGTCTCCGCGACCGTTCCGGTGTCCGCGCCGCATCGCCTCGCCTGGCTGGACTGCCTGCGGGGTGTGGCGGCGCTGGCGGTCGTGGCCGAGCACATGCTGCCGTGGGTGGCCCCGACACTGCGCCCGTACTGGTTCAACCTTGGCATGTACGGCGTGCTGGTGTTCTTCCTGGTCAGCGGCTATATCATCCCTGCTTCCCTGGAACGAAAAGGCGATATCCGATCCTTCTGGATTAGCCGGATATTTCGCCTCTACCCCCTTTATCTGCTCATCATCGCCGTCGTCTTCGCGCTCTCCTGGTGGGTCCCCGTCCGGTCATACGTCACGCGCGACCCGTCCGCCGTCGCCGCGCACGTGACCATGCTGCACGACACCCTCAACGAGGCCGCCGTGGTCGACACCATGTGGACCCTCTCCTACGAGATGGTCTTCTACCTGCTGGTGACCGCGCTGTTCGTGGCGGGCCTGCACCGGCGCAGCGGCGGCATCGCGATCGTCTTCGGCGCGGCGGCGATCGTCGCGGGCCTGCTGCTCGACGCGCCGCTGCTGCAGGGCGCCTGGCCCGCCTACGCCTCGTTCGGCCTGTTCGCGGTCGGCATGGTCTGCCTGATCTCCGGACGGCTGCGCGCCACCGCCGCCTACGTGCTCGGCGCGATGGCGGTCGTACTGCTGATGACCGGCAGCTACGTGCCGTGGCTGGGGGCGGCGATCCTGGCGTCGATGTTCGCGGGCACGGCGATCTACCGCTGGGAGCGGAAGACCGGGCCGCTGTGGCCGGTGTTCGCCACGGCGGCGCTGATCTCGGTCAGCACCGCGTGGTCGATCCAGGCGGGGTGGTGGTGGGTCAGGCCGCAGGCGTGGATCACCACGATCGCGCTCGCGGGCGTCACGTTCGCGCTGGGGATGGCGGTGCGCAACCGGCGGATCCCGAAGGTGCTGGCCTGGCTTGGGCTGGTCAGCTACTCGGTGTACCTGGTCCACCATCCGGTGCTGAAGTACGTCCTGCACGTGACCGGGAGCCTGGAGAACGCGGCCTGGCCGGTCCAGACGGCCGCGGCGATCGGGATCCTCGCGGCCGTCCTGGGGATCAGCTGGGTGACCTACCGGCTCGTCGAGGCGCCGATGCAGCGCCTCGGCCGTCGCGTCGCGAAACGCTACGCCGTATAGGCACGCGCGTCACTCGAAGGTGTGACGCATCTCTCCGATGCCGTTGACGTAGGTGACGAGCTCGTCGCCGGGCTGGAGGAAGCGGGCCGGAGTGCGGCTCTGGCCGACCCCGGACGGCGTGCCGGTGAAGATCACGTCGCCGGGCAGCAGCGGCAGCACCGCGGACAGCCGGGCCACGATCGTCGGGATGCTGAAGATCAGGTCGTTGGTGCGGGCCTTCTGCACGCTCTCGCCGTTGATCGAGCAGCCCAGCTCGATGTCGTCGCGGTCGGCGAACTCGTCGGGCGTGACGAGCACCGGGCCCATCGGCGCGAACCCCGGGTACGACTTGCCCAGGCTGAACTGCGCCGGCGGGGCGATGAACTGCTGGTGCCGGTCGGAGATGTCCTGGCCGACGGTGAGCCCGGCGATGTGGTTCCAGCCGTCGGCCTCGTCCACCTGGTAGGCGCGCTCGCCGACCACCGCGACCAGCTCGACCTCCCAGTCCACCTTGCCCTCGGGCAGCGCGATCCGGCCGGTCGGGCCGGTGATCGCGGAGGCGAACTTGGTGAACACCACCGGGTGCTCGGGGATCTCGAAGCCGGACTCGATGGCGTGCTCGCGGTAGTTCAGGCCGATCGCGAAGATCTGCCGGGGGAGCGGCACCGGGGACCGCAGGCCGGTGATCTCGTACGGCCGGGCCTCGGCGCCCTGGAGGTCGCGGGCCCAGGCGGTGAACTCCGCCCACCGGTCGAAGACGGCCTGCGGGTCGGCCCCGAAGGACCCGCCGCTCGCCCGCTCGACATCCACCGCCCCGCCGTCGGTGATCAACACCAGCCTGCCGTCGAGATTCGCGATACGCACTGGGAACTCCCCCTACTCCAATTCATCATGATGAATATGAGGATTCTCTCCTACATGCCCTGATCTGTGTCAAGCTGGCTCCATGGCGCACAGCGAGCACGTCAGGTCCCGGCCCGAGATGGCCGCCGACCGTCTCGCCGCGATCGCGCGGGACGCCCGGCCGGGCGCGCGCCTCGGCACCAAGGAGGAGCTGCGCGCCAGTTGCGGGGTCTCGGTCGGCACCTTCAACGAGGCGCTGCGGCTCGCCCAGGCGCGCGGCCTGGTCTCAGTACGGCCCGGCCCCGGCGGCGGCCTCTTCGCCGCCGAGCAGTCGCCGATGGTCCGGCTGGGCAACGCCGTCCTCGCCCTGGACGGTGACCGGACGCCCGCCGCCGACGCGGTGAGCGACGCCGTCCGGATCCGCGACGCCCTGGACCCGCTGCTGGTCGAGGACGCCCTGTGGCACGCCTCCCCCGCCGACATCGCCGACATGCGCGGGCTGCTCGCGGAGATGGCACGGGCGATGGAGGTCACGGACGCGACCGCGTTCACCCGCGCCAACTGGCGGCTGCACGCGCGGATCGCGGAGACCAGCCCCAGCCCGGTGCTGCGGTCCATCTACACCGGCCTGCTGGACCTGATCGAGTCCAACACGCGCGCTGTGCTGTTCGACGAGCGCCAGGCCGTCCCTGAGTACCTCGCCGAACGGCTCCGCCTGCACCGTGCGATCGTGGACGCCATCGAGGACCGCGACCGGGAGCGCGCGCAGCGCCTGATCCAGCAGCACAACACCACGGGCGAGCCGGACCGGGGTTAGGTGATCCGGGCGGCGTCCACCTCGTAGTGGCGGCCCTTGCGGGCTGATCAGTTCGCCCGACCACAGGTCGCGCATCAGCGCGACGGTCTCCCGTTCCCCATCCTCCGTTTGATCACGACCAGGTCGACGGCGGCGATCACGACCACCGCGGCGGCGATGACCGCCTCGACCGTCCACACGGGCTCGCCGTACCGGACCGCCTGGACGACGAAGAACACCGTGGCCGCGAGCGCGAGCGGCAGGGCCACCGCCGAGAGGGCGGCGCGGGTGCGCAGCGGGCTCTTGGCGTTCTTCGGCTCGGTGCCGCTCCTGTCGCCCCACATGGGGTTGTCACCGCCCTCTGCCGTCATTGGGGTTGGGGTTCATTGGCCCCCTGCCCCGCCGATAGGTCCGAAACATCTGGGGGGACGTTGAGGTGGATGTTTATGATTTGACATAGATCTCGGCAAGCGAATCTAATGGTGAGCGTGTGGTTCGCGTCCTGCGGCGCGGGCGGCACCCGATTTGGCCGGGGGGATGATTCGCGTGAGTCCGCACATCATGGATAACGGCTGATCGCATCGCGTCCGCGCGCCTTCGGCGCGCTGTTCCGCATCGCGACGCGATGCTCTTCTGAGCATCTTCTTCTTCTCACCGTCACGTCTTCGCCGTCACGGAATTCACCCGTGCCGTCGCCGCCTGCCTGAGCGCGGGCCGGCCGACAGACGTGCGGTCCGCCAGGCCACTGCATGACCATGACCGCTCATTCATGCCAGGAGAACTTCAGAGCATGCCGGCAGACTTCAACCAGCAGATCATCGACGAGTTCCGCGCCAACGGCGGCAAGGTCGGCGGCCCCTTCGAGGGCGGCCGTCTCCTGCTGCTGACCACCACGGGGGCGAAGTCGGGCGCCCGCCGTACGAACCCGGTCGGCTACCTGCCCGACGGGGACCGCATGCTGATCATCGCCTCGGCCGCCGGGGCCCCCAAGCACCCCGCCTGGTACCACAACCTCGTGGCCAATCCCGAGGTCACGGTGGAGGACGGGACGTTCACCTACCAGGCGCGGGCGGAGGTCCTGGAGAAGGACGAGCGCGACGCCGTCTTCGCCCGGGCCACCGAGCAGGACCCGGGCTGGGGCGAGTACCAGCGGAAGACGAGCCGGGTGATCCCCGTGGTCGCGCTGGTGCCGACGGACGGCGACATGGACGGCTCGCCCGCCGACAATCTCAAGCGCGTCCACGACGCGTTCCGGCGTGAGCTGTCGATCGTCCGGCGGGAGCTGGCCTCGGCGGGGCCGACGCTGGGCGCGCAGCTCCGGATCAACTGCCTGACCGTGTGCCAGGGGGTGTCGACGCATCACGGCATGGAGGATCGCGGGCTGTTCCCCTACCTGGCCCAGACGCATCCGGAGCTGGCACCGGTCATCGAGCGCCTGGGCGAGGAGCACGAGGTGATCTCCCGGCTGCTCGGCGAGCTGCAGGCGCTGCTGACGGGCGGCGGGAACGGCGATGGCGGCGGGACGGCTCCCGCAGAGGCGGCGACGGCTCCCGCGGTGGCAGGGACGGCTCCCGCGGTGGCCGCCGCTCCTGCGGCGGTGGCGGCCGAGGTGGACCGGCTCATCTCCGAGCTGGAGTCGCACCTGGACTACGAGGAAGAGCAGCTCATCCCGATCCTGGCGAAGATGTAGCCGTTCGTAGCCGTGACCGGGCCGGGTGGCGGGGCCAGGCCCTGGCGCCCGGTTCGTGGCACGTCTTACCGGCGTGCCGCCCCCGTCTGTGCACGCGATGTCGGTGATCGGCGCTATCGTCCGGCCATGGGATTCGACGAACGATTTCTACGCGTCTTACCGCCTCTCAATATCGGCGGACAGATCATCAAGCGTTACCACCTCAACGCCCGCGACGCCGAGCTTGCCCCGGAGGTGGTGAAGGAGGCCGAGGCGTTCCTTCCCCAGCTCCTGCCCGACCGTGGCGTGGCGACCCCCGCCTCGTTCCTGATCCTCCACCAGGGCGAGGAGGCGTACTACGTCAACCTCTACACGTGGGTCTGGGACGGCATCGTCCTGGAGTGCCACGTGGCCATCAAGGGCAACCTGCCGATCCTTGAGGGCGCGACCGAACTGACCAAGATCGACCAGCCGTGGGCCGCGCACATCTGGGAGCTGCCCATGGTCACGTATGAGCGCTCCGCGTGGGTGCGCCACATGCTCAAGCAGATCCCCGACCTCGACGCCTATCTGTCGGACAGCATGCCGTCCGGACCTGTGGGAGCGAACTGACTGCGGCGGCCGGGGGGCGTTTCTCAGTTAGCGCTTATATAAGACGAGTCAGATATAATGGATTAATCATACAAAGTTTGACAGGTAGGACGATCCGCCGTTAGGTGGGGGTGATCGCGCACGGGCTGGGAAACTGTCCGGGGATACGATCCCCGTTGACGCGGGGCTTTCTGGCTGGAGGCGGCGGTGCGGAGCAAGACAGGAACGGCGGGGGCACGGCGGTGCGCCATGGGAGTGGGCGCGCGACCCACCACGGCGGTGGCCTCGTGAGGATCGCGATCTCCGTTCCGGGCGAGATCTCCATCAACGACGATGTCGAACTGCCCCTCGCCAGCGCCGGCAAGCTGCTCCTGCTGGCATGCGTGGCCAGAGGTGTCGCCTCCGGCGGCATCGACGCGGGCGAGATCGTCGAGACGCGCGACGACGACTACGTCGGCGGATCGGGACTCCTCGGCGCGCTGTCCGCGCGCCGATGGACCATCGGCGACCTCGCCGTGCTCACCGCGTCCGTGAGCGACAACACCGCGACCAACGCGCTGCTGCGGCACCTCGGGCTCGACCGGATCACGGCGGAGGCGGCCGAGCTCGGCTTCACTCGAACGCGCATCCTCGACCGCATCCGTGAGCCGCGCCTGGCGGACGACCCGGCGTCATTCGCCGTGGGCACGGCGGGCGAACTGTCCCGCTTCACCGCGATGCTCGACGGGCGCGAGGAATGGACCCGCACGATGCTCGGCTGGATGGCCCACAACACCGACCGCTGCCTGGTGCCCGCGCTGCTGCCGCACGACCCCGAAGACCGCGAGATCCCCGAGCAGGCCGCGCCGGGCACGATCTGGGTCGCCAACAAGACCGGCACGGACGAGGGGGTCCGTACCGACGTCGGGGTGCTGGTCGGGGCTCGCAGGATCGGCTACGCGGTGCTGGCCAGCGGCCCCACGGTGGGCGGCGACGACCATGAGCTGGTCCGGCGGGTCAGGGAGGCGGGCGTGGAGATCGCGGCCCTCGCGGGGGTCCACCGCGCCAACGCCCGCCCGGCCCATCCGGGCAACCAGTGAGACCACCGCCAGGCCCGTATCCATGCGGTCAGGCGTCGCGGCGTCGCAGCAGGAACGCGCCCGCGATCGTGGCGACCGCCACCCAGGCGAGGTAGACCCCGAAGCCGCTCCACGGGCCCAGTGAGCCGTTGCTCTGGCCGGAGACCACCAGCATGCCGGCGTTCGTGGTGAAGTACTCGGCCACTGTCCGGCCCCACTCGCCCGGGAGCTGGCCCGCCAGGGTGGGCAGCACCAGGATCAGCGCGATGGCCGACACGATCGCGCCCGGCGTGTGCCTGACCAGCGTGCCCAGCCCCAGCCCGAACAATCCGCAGGCCGTCAGGTAGAGGCCGGCTCCCAGGGCCGCCCGTGCGGCCTGGCCGAGGTCGAACGACGGCGGCTGGGAGACCGAGAGCCCGAGGCCGACCGCGCCCGCCGCCGCGACCGTGCAGACGACCATCGAGACCACCGCGAACACCACGATCTTGCCGGTCAGCAGCCGCAGCCGCCTGGGCACGGCCATGAGGGAGGTGCGGATGCCTCCCGTGCGGTACTCGCTGGAGATCACCAGGACGCCCAGGGTGGCCATGGACAGCGAGGCGAGCATCGTCCCGGCCAGGCTGGACATGATCACCCCCTCGCCCGGGAGCGCGTCGCTCGCCGAGTTGCGGACCGTGATGTTGACGAGCGCGGAGAAGCCCAGCATCAGCACGGCGGTGACGGCCAGCGTCCACATCGTCGAGCGAACCGAGCGGATCTTGGTCCATTCCGAGCGCAAGATGTCGATCATGACGTGTACTCCAGACTGTCCTTGGTGAGCTCCATGTAGGCGGCCTCCAGGGAGGGCCGCACGAACGTCAGCTCCTCCAGCGGGAGCCCCGCGCGGGCGGTGATCGTGCCGATCTCCAGCGGACTCATCGCGGTCACCCGCAGGTGGTCCGGGTGCAGTTCGCCCACCCTGATCAGCTCGGCCGCCTCGGCCAGCCGGGGCGAGCGCACCAGGACGTACCCCTGCGAACTACGCCCGATGAACTCCTCCACGCTCGTGTCCGCGATCAGCCTGCCCCTGCCGATCACGATCAGGTGGTCGGCGGTCTGCGCCATCTCGCTCATCAGGTGGCTGGACACGAAAACCGCGCGGCCCTCGGCGGCCAGGTCGCGCATCAGGGTGCGGATCCACAGGATGCCGTCCGGGTCCAGACCGTTGACGGGTTCGTCGAACAGCAGGATCTCCGGATCGCCGAGCAGCGCGGCGGCGATGCCGAGGCGCTGCGCCATGCCGAGCGAGAAGCCGCCGACCCGCCGTCCGGCCACCTCCCGCAGGCCGACCCGCTCAAGCACCTCGACGACCCGGCTCGCCGGGAGGCCGTTGCTCTGGGCGATGGCCAGCAGGTGATCGCGCGCGCTGCGACCGCCGTGCACGGCCTTGGCGTCCAGCAGCGCGCCGATCTTGCGCAACGGGTGGCGGTGCTCGTGGTACGGCCGGCCGTCCACGAGCACCGCCCCGCCGGACGGCCGGTCGAGCCCGAGGATCATGCGCATCGTCGTGGACTTCCCGGCCCCGTTCGGGCCCAGGAACCCGGTCACCTGACCCGGTTCGACATCGAAGGACAGGTCGGCCACGGCGGCGATGGCGCCGTAGCGTTTGCTCAGGTTGGTCGCTCGAATCGCACTCATGGATCAAGCGTCCGGCGACGGACGGCCGTTATCTTCCTGCCCGGGAACAGTCCTCCGGCGGGGTACTGGGAGCGTGGCCCTACTCTCCAGGTCGGAGCGGGGGCGTCCATTGTGGGGCCGGAGGCCCAGTCGGCCGGTCGGTTCAGCCCGGTCGGTTCGGTGCGGCGGGGGTCAGCAGGGGCCTGAGGTGTCCTGGACGTAGTTCAGGCTGACCAGCCAGTTGAGGGTGTGGCCGATTTGGGTGTCACTCTGGGGCGGGACGCAGATCTGCTTGACGAAAGAGGCGAAGGAGTAGGTACGGCCCCAGACGTTGATCTTAATTCCGGTGTTCTCACAGTTTCCCCAGTAGTACTTGCGTTCGTACTTCTGCCCGCCGGGGACGGGCTCCATGTGGTTTCCGCACTTCAGGGTAGATGAGCTGGTGGTGGCGGTAGGGGTTGCGGCCACGGCGGGGGACGCGGAGAGGACGAGCCCGGCAACGGCGGTGGCGGCGAGCAGAAAGCGCATACCGACTCCTGATTGGTTATTTGCGCAGCTATTTTCGCATTTATAGCATTGCTAACTCGGCGGCAGTCGATCGCCTTTTATGATTAGGGGACCGCTTAGGGGAGCTGGCATAATTCCTGTGGAATTTGGCAGGAAACCCGCTTTACCGAACGCCCGTGGCCGATCTCCAGGGGCCTGTGCGGCCTCGGACCCGATTACGGCAAGCCCCCGCCGTCCGACGCCCATGCCCGGTGACGGCCCGGTGCCCGAGCGCTTCTCAGGAGTGGGTGGCCCTCACCGTTACGGCACCGGCCACCAAGGCCCCCTTCCCGGGCCGACCACCCGTGCCACCGCCGGTCAGGCCGCTATCCGCCCCTGCAGACCGAATACCCCCTGCCCTGCCGGGGGGGCCGCGCGCCGCGTCCAACCGCCCCTTCGGGCCGGATGCCTCCGTCCTGCGGGCGGGGCCGCGCTCCGCGCGGGTCGCGACGCTCATCCCGGACTCCGACTCGAAAGATCCAGCTCTGCCTGGCATCCCCGACGAGGTCCCGGCCTCCCATTCGTGAGCAGCCGCCGCAGAGAAGCCGGTGGGGCTGATGGAACTAGATCGCCTCCATCCGCACTTCCTCATATTCCTCGCGGAGCGAATCGAAGATCGGATGATCACCGGGGAGGGCCATATCGTCGATCGCGGTGACGGGGCGAACTCCCACCGCCGCGTTGGTGGCGAACGCCGCGTGCATGGTCGAGACGTCGCGAACACCCACCGGAGCGGTAATCGTCGGTTCGTGAACCTGCTGGAGGAGCCGCATCGTCACTCCGGGCAGAACGTCCCCGCTCGGCCACACGATCCGTGCGCCGTCGAAGAAGCCGATGTTCCAGGTCGCCCCCTCAGTGACGCGTGACTCGCCGTCGACGAACAGAGCGTCGTCGAATCCGGCGAGCTGGGCCCTGCGACGTCCGTGAAGCGCACCGAAGAGCCCGAGGTGCTTCACCTCTGGCAGGTCCCGCTGGTAGGTGATCGTCTGTGCTCGCATCGGCGCGGAAGGTAGAGGGCCTGCCGGTCGCGTGGTGACCAGTACGCGCGGATGAGCCTGCGCCCCCGGATGGCCGACTTCGATGGCCGGGTCGAACACGCTCACCCGGACGATGACCGAACCGGCCTCGTCGCGCACCGCGTGGCGGACATGGTCGCGTACTCGCTCCCGGTCGAGGTCCGTGGCGAAGACCGTCCGGCAGTCACGGGCGAGGCGGTCGAGATGGTGCGAGAGGCCACGGGCACGGCCGCCTTCGATGCGCATGGAGGTGAAGTGACCGAAGTTGACCAGCCCCAGCGCCTGAAGTGCGTCTGGCCGGACGGGCATGCCGTCGAGTTCCGCCATGAGCCGAGTCTGACACCGGCGTGGTCCGTGACCGGCGCGGAGGGTCGTGCCGGAGGGGCTGGGGAGAAGAACGGTGAATGCGGCCCGGCTGACGAATGATCTTGTCGACCGAACCGCGGGTCCCGGCACCAGTAGGTCTTGCGGTGATCGTGACAGGCGCGATGGCGATCGGGAGTGCCCGGCCCTGCTGGGGAAGTGTCCTACCGGGGGCGATAGCGCCGGGCGGAGCCCGGCTTCGGGAAGGACGGCCGAGCGGAGCGAGTGCCTTGGACGCGCGGAGCGCGGCCCCGACCGCAGGACGGAGGTATCCGGCCCGAAGGGGCGGCGGGGCTGGTGGGCGGGTAACGGCCGGACCGGCAGTGGCACGGGCGGTCACCCCGGGAAAGGGGCCTTGGTAGCCGGTGCCGTAACGGTGAGGACCACCCACTCCTGAGAAGCGCTCGGGCTCCGGGCCGTCACCGGGCACGGGGGGGCGGCGGGTAGGGGGCTTGCCGTAACGCGGCCACTAGCGCACAGGGCACGGCAGCACAGTGGGTGGTCAGGCCGCCAGGCGGGTGTCCCAGTCGATGTGGTGGTGGTACATCCAGGACAGGGCGTCGGAGTTGGCCGTGCGGCGGAGGAAGATCGGCATCAGCAGGTCACGGAAGACACGGGCGATCGGGCCCGCCGCCTTGCTGTTGCTGATGGTGCGGGAGTAGGCGACGACGCGTTCGGCGCGGGCCCGGCGCAGGCGTTCGAACTCGGTGAAGGCGCGGCCGTGGTCGCCGAGGTCGCGCAGGCACTTGGCGAGGAGCAGGCCGTCCTCGGCGGCCAGCGACGCGCCCTGGCCGGAGCTGGGCGAGGTGGCGTGGGCGGCGTCGCCGGTGAGCACGACGCGCCCCCGGTGCCAGACCGGGATCGACGGCAGGTCGTGGATCGGATACGCGCGGCCGATGTCGGCGGTGGCGCGGATCATGTCGGCTGACCGGTTGGCGTCGCCCGCGAAGGCGTCCAGCAGGGCGGGCTTCCAGTCGGTGTTCGCGAGCCGTTCCCTGGACGGCTCGTCGGCCACCGGCAGGTTGGCGAACCACCAGGTCTGCCCGGAGGCCACGGTGTACCCGAAGAAGGCCCGCCTGCCGAAGATCATGTTGTAGACGCCGGGCTCGCCGGTGAAGCCGTGGCCTTCGATGATGCCGCCGAAGCCGATCAGGCCGCTGTAGCGGGGGGTGGGGGCGGCGGGGTCGAGGATCTCGCGGGTGCGGGAGCGCAGGCCGTCCGCGCCGATCAGCAGGTCGCCGACCGCCTCGGTGCCGTCCTCGAAGCGCGCGACGACGCGGCGGGGGTCGCTCCGGTCGATGCCGGTCAGGCGCTTGCCATGGTGGACGGGGACGCCCTGGGCGACGGCGCGGTCGCGCACGATCCGGTAGAGGTCGGCGCGCAGCACGGTGTGGCTGACGGTGCCGTCGTCGAGCCGCATGCCGTTGGCGACCCGGCCGAGGCGCTTGCCGGTGCCGCTGTGCATGTCCATGTGCGGGGTGGGGATGCCCGCGGCCATCACGTCGCGGTGGACGTCGAGGACGCGCAGGGCGTCCAGCCCGTTGGAGGCGATGTTGAGGAAGGACCCGGCGTGGTCGGCCACCCCCGAGTACGCCTCATAGATCTCCGCGTCGATGCCCGCCCGCCGCAGGGCCATGGCCGCGGCGGGGCCGCCGATCCCACAGCCGATGATCAGTGCCTTCATGGTGGTACCCTCGATCCGTGTAATTATTTCGTTCGGACGAACGAAATATATCTCGCAGGGACGGATCCATGTCAAGCGATATTTCGGAGCACCGAAAGAATCTGCTGGAGGAGCTGGCGGTGGCCGGCCGGGAGAACAGCAACGCGGCGGTGATGTTCCACAGCGCCGCAGGCGAGCGGATGGGCCTGGGCCTCACCGAGGAGAAGGCCATCGACCTGCTGGAACGCCACGGCCCGCTGTCCGCCGGCGAAATCGTCAGGCACACCGGCCTGGCCCCCGCCTCGGTCAGCGGCCTGATCGACCGCCTCGCCGCCAAGGGCTTCGTCCGCCGCGTCAGAGACCCCGGAGATCGCCGCAAGGTGATCGTGGAGATCGACTACTCACACGTCGCGCAGTTCGCACCGCTCTTCGAGGACATGGGGAAGGGGATGATGAGCCTGTTCGCCGACTACTCCGACGACGAACTGGCGCTGATCCTCGGCTTCCTGCGCCGCGCGACCGAGATCCAGACCGCCGCCACGGCGGCCCTCCAGGAGGACGGCCCGAAGCCACACCGCACGTGATCACCCACACCAGCGGTTTTGTCGGTGGTGGATCCTAGGATGACAGAATGATCATCATTGCCGGTTGGATCGCCGTCGATCCGGAAGCGCGTGACGCCTACCTGCGGGATTGTGTGGGCGTGGTCGAGCAGGCGCGCGCCGCCTCGGGATGCCTCGACTTCGCGATCTCGGCCGATCCGGCCGACGCCGGGCGCATCAACGTCTACGAACGGTGGGAGTCGGAGCAGCCGCTCCTCGCCTTCCGCGACTCGGGGCCCGACGACGCGCAGACCTCGATGATCCGCGACGCCGAAGTGCTCAGGTATGAGATATCCGGCGTCGGCCCGGCCTGACCGATGACCGATCGCGGCGGCGGGCCTATGGCTGCGAGGTTCCGGCGCCGACCCTGCTGAGGTAGACGCGGTGCGCGGTGCCCGAGAACACCTCGTCGGCATCGCCTCCCAGCAGTTCCCGGGCCGTGTCGATCACCTGCGCGTAGTCGGCGGCGAGGGTGTGCACACGGGCCGGTCCGAGCCGAACATCACCCTGCCGGGGCCGAAGGCGTCCAGTGCGGTGTGGGCGTAGGGGGCGAGGTCGCGCGGGCTCCAGTGGTTCCAGTCGGCCTCGGTGACCAGGCCGGAGAGTTTGCAGACGGTGTCGGGCAGCGCGGCCAGGGCGCGCAGCCCCGGAAGATCACGGAATGTGTGCCAGACCCGAATTCGAGCGTCGTTGACAAGGCTCTGCAGAATCGCGCCGAGGCGCCGGGGGCCGGGGTGAGTTGCGGGGTGCGGTTGACGGATCAGCCGTGGAGACGGTGTGCGAAGGCGCGGGTCTCTCCTGGTCTCCACAGGGCGGAGGAATGGACGGCTTCGGCCCGGCGGCTTCCACGGTTTGATCGTTTCGGCGGTCGTCCGGGGCCGGAGGGAGGTCTCTCAGCCCAGCCCCGACGTCGGGCGAAGCCCGACACAAAGAAGGCGTCCGAGCGACGCGAGGCCATTGGGCGCGCGACAGCGCGGGCCTCCGAGCCCCGTCCTCAGACGAGGCGAAGGACGATTGCAGGCGCGGAGGCCATTGGGTGTGTGGCGGGGGTGTTTCGGTTGGGGTCTGGCTAGGTGTGGGGTGGAGGTTATCAAGTCCGGGTGGGGTGGGGTGGATCGGGAGGGGCGGGGGTGGATACCGGGTAGGAACAGGGCCATGGTCATCGGAATCATCGGAATCATCGGCAGTGGGCATATCGGCTCGACGCTCGCGCGCCTCGCAGTCAATGCCGGTCATACCGTGGTGCTCAGCAACTCGCGCGGACCGGAGACGTTGTCCGCACTGGTGGCGGGGATGGGGCCGGCGGCCTCGGCGGCCACGGCGGAGCAGGCCGCGGCGCATGGGGACGTGGTCGTGGTGTCGATTCCCTTCAGCGCGCACGAGGACGTCCCGTCCGGGCCGCTCAAGGGGAAGGTCGTGATCGACACCGGCAACTACTACGCGCAGCGGGACGGGAACATCCCGGCGATCGACGACGGCCGCACCACCAACAGTGAGCTGCTGGCCGCGCATCTGGGGGACGCTCGGGTCGTCAAGGCGTTCAACGTCATCCCCTACGCCGAACTGGCCAACGAGGGCCTGCCGCCAGGCCACCCGGAGCGGCGCGCGTTGCCGATCGCGGGCGATGACGCCGACGCGAAGAAGACCGTTACCGAGCTCATCGACTCGTTCGGCTTCGACGTGGTGGACGCGGGCCCGCTCGCCGAGGGACGCCGTTTCCAGCCGGGTACGCCCAGCTATGTCACCCGCCTCACCGCCGCCGAGCTCCGCGAGGCGCTCGCCTCCGCCTAGCCGTCCCCGCTGGACGGCACGCTGACGACGTCCTCCGCGTCGCCCGGGAGGCGCAGGGCGATGACCGCGATGTCGTCTTTCCCCGTGGTCGGCAGGCCCGCCACCAATTCCTCGCAGAAGACCTCGATCGGCTCCCTGGCCAGTAGCGAGGCGTGTTCGCACAGCCGGAGCAGCCCGTCGTCCAGGTGCTCCCCCGGGCGCTCGACCAGCCCGTCCGTGTAGAGGAGCAGCGTCCCGCCCGACTCGAGAGGTTCGATGGCGCTGGGGCGGGCGATGTCGAGGCCGATGCCGAGCAGCGGGCTGTGCCCGGCCTCCAAATACCTGCCCTTCCCGTCGGCCGTGATCAGCAGCGGCGGCGGGTGGCCCGCTGCGGCGTAGTTGAGGCGCCAGCCGTCTGGTGCGCACTCCACACGGGCCAGGACGCAGCTCGCGGTGCCGGCGGTATGGAGGGACTCCATGGCGGTGTCCAGGCGGCGCAGGATGTCGCCGGGGGGCTCGCAGCGGTCCACGACCAGGCTGCGGAGCATGTTCCTGAGCTGGCTCATGGTGACGGCGGCGGGCAGGTCGTGCCCGGCGACGTCGCCGATGGTCAGGACCAGGGCGCCGTCGGGGAGGAGGAAGGAGTCGTACCAATCGCCGCCGACCTCGGCGGCGGCAGGGCTGGCCCGGTATCTGGCGGCGATCTCCAGGCCGGGCACTTCGGGTGGCTCGGCCAGCAGGCTGCTCTGCAGCGCCAGTGACATGCGCTGGGTGCGCTGGTAGCGGATGGCGTTGCTGAGCGGGCCGTGTGCGTGTTCCAGGATCTCCGTGGCGAGCCGCACGTCGCTCGGGCCGAGCGCGGGGCGGGGCGGGCAGACGCCCACGGTCACCACGGCGGCCACGGACCCGTCCACGACCAGCGGGAGCATCACCACGTCATGCATGTGGGTCGAGGCCACCCATTCCTCGGTGGTGGTGCGCATGATGCCCGATGGGAGTCCCGGGGGGTTGGGCACGTGCACCGGCTCGGCCGTCCGCACGGTTCGCGCGAAAGGCCCACTGGGCTGGAACAGTTCATGTCCGACCCCGATGGGCGCCGGGGGAAGCCCCTCCCGCACCGCGCCGGCGATCCGATCGGCGATGACCGGGGCGCTGGCGGGCCGTTCGACGGCGTCGAGCAGCAAGTAGAAGGTGCAGGTGTCGGCCAGTTCCGGGACGATGACGTGGGCGAGCCCCTCCACCGCCTCCTTCAGGCGGGAGACTCCCCCGGCCATCGCGCCGGCGCGTTCCAGCAGGGTCCGGCGCCGGTTCTCCTGCCAGCGGTCCTCGACGTTGGCGAGGGTGCCGACCCATTCGATGACTTCGCCGTCCTCGCGGACGGGGACGGCGCGGGCGTGGAAGTGGTGAAACGCCCCGGTGGCGGTGCGTATCCGGAATACGTGCTCCCACAGTGGGTCCTTGCGGGCGACGGCCTGCGCCCAGGACGCGACGACGGCGGCGCGGTCCTCCTTGTGCACGATCTGCGACCAGTCCTGGGATGCCACGATGTCGTCGGCGCCGCCGATCATGCGCTGCCAGCCGGGGCTCATGTCCAGCATGCGGCCGTCGGCCCCGGCCACCCAGACCAACTCCGCGCCGACCTTGACCAGGCTGCTGTAGCGGCGGAGCAGCCGCAGCCGTTCCTCGGAGATCTCCCGGACGTGATCCTGGACCACCGTCTGCTCGGTGGTCTCCACGCCGACGGAGAGCACGCCGCACTCGCCCTGGTCGAGTTCCACGGGGGACAGGCTGAAGCTGAAGGTCCGCTCGTCCACGCCGAGTTCGGGGTCGGGCATCCGCACGGTCATGTCGGGGACGAACACCGGCTCGCCGGTCTGCAGGACCTTGTCATAGAGCGGGATGTTGCCGGGGTCGGGAATGTCATCGAACGCCTCGGCCAGTGGCACGCCGAGCGGCCGATCGCCGAACAGCTCGCGATAGGCGGCGTTGGTGTAGACGAGCCGGTGTTCGGGGCCCGAGGTGACCGCCACGCCGACCGGCGCGAGCTCGAATACCTCCAGCCCGAGGCCGTGCACACTTCCCATCGAGCTTCCCCCTTAGCACGCGGCCCGGGATATCCCCTATACCCGGAAAATACGTGCTCCCACAGGTCGGCATCTTATGCCGCTTAAGGTCAATTATGTCCCTGTGCGGGGTAAAGCACCGCGAGGGTCTCCCGGGCAAGCTCCAGCTCTTCTCGGGGCTCGATCACCAGAATCGCCGTTTCCGCATCCGCTGCGCTGACGAATCGGTCGATATCAGTATTCCCAATCTCTGGAGGTTCCACCCCCAAGATGGCGAGTCTGCCGCATATCGCCGCGCGCACCTCCGGCTGATCCCAGCCGATCTCGCCGGTGAAGACCAGCGCGTCGAACCGGTCCAGGTTGGTCGCGGCGGCGGCGATCTCCCGGGCCACCCGGTGGTCGAACACGCCGAGGGCCAGTTCGGCGACCGGGTCGCCGGCCCGGACCAGGTCTCTGGTGTCGCCTGACCTGCCGTCCGACAGGCCGAGCAGCCCGGACCGCTCCTCAAGGCCGTCGCGCAGCTCGTCGAGCGACAGGCGGTTGCCGGTCAGCAGCCACAGCAGCATGCCGGGATCGACGCTGCCCGAGCGCGTGCTCATCGGAACGCCCTCCAGCGGGGTGAAACCCATCGAGGTGTCCACGCTGCGGCCGTCGCGGACCGCGCACACCGAACAACCCCCGCCGAGGTGGGTCAGCACCGCCTGAAGGCCCTCGACCGGGCGTTTCATCAGCTCGGCGGCCCTGCGCAGCGCCCAGGCGTAGGACAGGCCGTGAAAGCCGTAGCGGCGCAGGCCGTAGCGGCGGCGCCACTCCTCGGGCAGCGGGTACGTGGCGGCTTCCTCGGGCATGTCGGCGTGGAAGGCGGTGTCGGGGCACAGCACGTGCGGAATGCCGGGCAGGAAGCGGCGGGCGGCCTCCACCAGGGCGAGCGTGGCGGGGATGTGCATCGGCGCCAGGTCGGCGCGGGCGGCCACCTGGGCCACGATCTCGTCGTCCACGACGGTCGGCACCCGGACGGCCACGCCGCCGTGCACGAGCCGGTGCCCCACCGCCACGACCTCGTGGACCGGATCCCTGCCCAGGAACTCGGCGACGGTCTTGCCCGCCGCGTCCGGGTCCATCGCGTGCTCGCTCTGCTCTGACCGCAGCACCTCCTCGCCGCGGACGAGATCGAGCCGCAGGCTGGAGGACCCCGCGTTCACCGTCAGCACCACCGGATCGGACTTGGCCATGCAGGGTCGCGTGCCCGACAACCCGCCGCCCAAACGACGGAGGGGTTTGAAAACCTCCCTGGAGGAACTGTCCGAAGATGGACGCACTCGCATCCGTGGACGCCCCACTGGCGCGCCGCCAGCTACCTGCCCGTGGGGCAGATCTACCTGCTGGACAATCCCCTGCTGACCCGAGACCACCTGGTCATGGACGTGATCGACCGGGTGCCGGGCATCGGTGCGACGGCCGCGCACCTGCGGCGGCGAATGGTGGACGCGCGGCTGCGCGCCCGCGCGTACACACGAGAACACGGCGAGGACCCGCCCGAGATCAGCGGCTGGTCCTGGCCGGGATGAGGAGTCAACCATGAAGGCAGTCACCTGGCACGGCAAACGCGACGTGCGGGTCGACGAGGTGACCGATCCGGCGATCAAGGAGCCCACCGACGCCGTCATCAAGGTCACCACGACCGGCATCTGCGGCTCCGACCTGCACCTGTACGAGGTGCTCGGGCCGTTCATGGGCGAGGGCGACATCCTCGGCCACGAGGCCATGGGCATCGTGGAGGAGGTCGGCGCGGAGGTCGCCCAGATCAAACCCGGCGACCGGGTGGTGATCCCGTTCAACATATCCTGCGGGCACTGCTTCATGTGCGAACGCGCGCTGTTCGCGCAGTGCGAGACCACGCAGGTCCGCGACCACGGCATGGGCGGGGCGCTGTTCGGCTACACCAAGCTCTACGGGGAGGTGCCGGGCGGTCAGGCGGAGTACCTGCGGGTCCCGCAGGCCCAGTTCGGGCCGGTCAAGGTGCCGGAGGGGCCGCCGGACGAGCGGTTCGTCTACCTGTCCGACGTGCTGCCCACCGCCTGGCAGGCAGTCGAGTACGCGGGCGTGTCGCGGGGCGGCGACCTCACCGTGCTGGGCCTGGGGCCCATCGGGCAGATGTGCTGCCGCGTCGCCCGCCACCGGGGGCTGCGGGTGATCGGCGTGGACCGGGTGCCCGAGCGGCTGTCGATGGCCCAGCGGCACGGCGCGGAGGTCGTGGACGCCTCGGCGGTGGACGACGTCGGCGAGGCCGTCCGGGATCTCACCAAGGGGCGCGGCACCGAGGGGGTGATCGACGCCGTCGGCATGGAGGCGCACGGATCGCCCGTCGCGCACATGGCCCAGCGGCTGACCGGCCTGCTGCCGGACAAGGTCGCCGCGCCGATGATGACCACGGCGGGCGTGGACCGCCTGGCCGCGTTCAACCGGGCCGTCGACGTGGTGCGGCGCGGCGGCACGATCTCGGTGATCGGCGTCTACGGCGGCATGGCCGACCCGCTGCCGATGCTGCGGATGTTCGACAAGGGCGTCTCGCTGCGAATGGGGCAGGCCCACGTCAAGCGCTGGATGGACACCCTGCTGCCGCTGGTGACCGACGACTACGACCCGCTCGGCACCGAGGACCTGGCCACCCACATCCTGCCGCTGGACCAGGCCCCGCACGGCTACGAGATCTTCCAGAAGAAGCAGGACCGGGCCATCAAGGTCCTGCTCACCCCCTGATCTCCGGTCAGGGGGCGCCGCCCACGCCGCTCGTGACCTCTCCGGCCCTGCCACCGGACGGCGGGGCCAGCGGCGGCGTGTCCATCCCGTCCCGGTCGCGCAGCCCGGACGCGAACGCGCGCAGTGCGTCCACCGCCGAGTGCCGGGGCCGCCAGCCCAGCACGTGGTGGGCACGTGCCACGTCCATCACCGGCAACTTCAGCACCAGGTCCACCAGGCCGGGCGAGGCGGGCACCAGCCGCAGCCGCCAGATCGCCGCGACCAGCCCGGTCAGCATGAAGCCGGGCACCGGCACGGTCTTGGCGCCCAGCAGGTCGGCCAGCACGGCGGGATCGACGACCGGGTCCGCCGCCAGGTTGAAGGCGCCGGAGACGTCCTTGGTGACGGCGAGCCGGTAGGCCTCGCCCACGTCGTCGCCGTGGACGGCCTGGAAGACCAGCCCCGGCGCGTCCGGCACGATCGGGATCAGCTCCGGCCTGGCCAGCCGCTGCGGCACGAACGGCCCGGCGAACAGCCGGCGCTGCTCGGCCGACGCCTCCCGCTTGAAGATGAACGCCGGCCGCATCCGGACGACCCGGATGTCCGGGTGCTTCAGCTCGAAGGTGTCCAGGACGCGCTCCAGATAGGACTTCTCCCGCGAATACGCGGCACGCGGCCACCCGTGGGTGGGGTACGTCTCGGAGACCGGCCTGTCCTTCGGGCCCGGCGAGTACGCGCCCACCGACGAGGCGTGGACCAGCACCGGCACCCGGGCGTCGGCCGCGGCCCCGAACACGCGGATCGCGCCGAGCACGTTGTTGCGCCAGGTCAGCACCGGGTCCCGGGTCGGCTGGAAGAGCCAGGCCAGGTTGACCACGGCGTCGGCGCCCTCGAAGGCGGGCATCAGGTCGTCCGCGGACACGTCGGCCCGGCTCCACTCGACCTTCGCCGGACGCCACGACGGCATCCGCCGCGCCAGCCCCAGCACCGACGTGACCTGGGGATCGGCGGCCAGTGCCGCGACCACGCTGGTCCCGACGTTGCCCGTCCCTCCCACCACCACTACACGCATGTCATCTCCCCTTCAGGCGACCGGCTCGGCCGCCGGTTCGGCCGCGAACCACGCGATGGTCCTGCGCAGCCCCTCCTCCACGGGCACCTTCGGCCGCCAGCCGAGCTTCTGCTCGGCGAGCGTGGTGTCCGGACGCCGTATCCGCGGGTCGTCGGCGGCAGGCTCGATCAGCCTGATCGGCGACGACGACCCGGCCAGATCGCGAATCAGCCCGGCCAGACCGAGCATGGTCATCTCGTCGGGACCGCCGATGTTGACCGGCCCGGCCAGGCCGCTCTCGGCCAGCGCGAGCACGCCCGCGATCGTGTCGTCCACGTAGCAGACCGACCTGGTCTGCGCGCCGTCGCCGGTCACGGTGATCGGCTCGCCGCGCAGCGCCTGGCCGACGAAGGTCGGGATGGCCCGGCCGTCGGAGACGCGCATCCTGGGGCCGTAGGTGTTGAAGATGCGCACGATGCCGGTGTCCACGCCGTGCGAGTGGCGGTAGGCGGTGGTCAGCGCCTCGGCGAAACGCTTGGCCTCGTCGTAGACACTGCGCGGGCCGACCGGGTTGACGTTGCCCCAGTAGGTCTCCCGCTGCGGATGCTCCAGCGGGTCGCCGTAGACCTCGCTGGTCGAGGCCAGTACGAAACGGGCGCCCTTGTCCTTGGCCAGGCCCAGCGCGTGCAGGGTGCCCAGGCTGCCGACCTTCAGCGTCTCGATCGGATGGCGCAGGTAGTCGACCGGCGAGGCCGCCGACGCGAAGTGCAGCACCATGTCCACATTGCCGGGGACGTGCACGAACCCGGTCAGGTCGCAGTCCACCAGGCGGAAACACGGATCGCCGAACAGGTGCTCGACGTTCGCCGGGGTGCCGGTCAGGAAGTTGTCCATGCAGATCACCCGCGCGCCCCTGGTCAGCATGCGCTCGCACAGGTGGGAGCCGAGGAACCCGGCCCCGCCGGTCACGACCACGGTGCCTGGCGTCATGTCCTCACCTCGTCGGTTCGGCGGGCGTGTCCAACGGTGGCGAGCACGTCCTGCGCGGCGGCGGCCACCTGCCTGACCCCGATGTCCAGCAGGCCCTGATCGGGACGGGCGGCGTGCGGGTCGCCGGTGCGGCCCGCCCACAGCGCGACGTGGCGGTCCCTGCCGGGCGGCGGCCCCCACAGCGCGGGGGAGATCGGCCCGCAGATCATCACGGACGGCGTGTCCATGGCCACCGCCAGGTGCGCGATCCCGGTGTCACCGCTGACCACCAGCCGGGCCCTGGCCACCAGGACGGCCAGCTCGCCCAGCCCGGTGCGCCCGGCGAGCACCCGGTCGCCGGGCAGGCCGGCCAGGTCGGCGACCTGCCTGGCCAGGACGCGTTCGGCGACGCTCCCGGTGATCAGCACGCGCAGGCCGTCCGCGTTCAGCTCGGCCGCCAGCTCGGCGTAGCGGCGCGGTGGCCATCTCCTGGCCGGGGACGCCGCGCCCGGGTGCACGATCGCGGTCGCGTCGCGGCGTTCCACGCGCAGGTCGAGGGCGAGGTCGCCGGGGTCGGTGGCGATGCCGTACCAGTCGAGCATCGCGCACCAGCGGCGCACCTCGTGCAGGTCGGCCCGCCACTGCGGGCCTTCCACCTCGGGCAGCGCCGGGTGGGCGTGCGAGAGCAGCAGGCCGGGGTGGACGCGCCGCAGCGCCGTCGTGCTCTGCGGGCCCATGCCGTGCAGGTTGACGGCCACGTCGGCGCGTTCGACGGGAACCGGACCGGTGCCGGTGGTGTGGAGCAGGTCGTCCACCGCGCCGATCAGCGGCAGCAGCGGGCGCAGCGAGGACGGCGCGGCCAGCGTGATGAGGTGCCGGGGATGGGCGCGGCGCAGCGCCCGCAGCGCGGGGACGGCGGTGAGCAGGTCCCCGAGCCCGAGCGCGCGCAGCGCGACCAGAACCGGCCGGGTCACGGCCATGACGTCTCCGTGTCGGGAGGCACCACCCGATCGGCGACGACGGCGACGATACGGTCGTGATCGCCGGTGGGCGCTTGGACGTCGATGTTTCCCAGCACGATGTTCTCCCTCACTCTCGGTCATATGGCACTCTCGGTCATATGGCGCGGGTCATGCGGTGGCCGGGCGCCGCCGCCGGGCGCTGAGCACGTTGACGTAGACGGTCTCCACGGCCTCGGCCACCTTGGGCCAGCCGTACCTGGCCTGGACCCGGCGCTCGCCCGACTTCTCCAGGACGGCCCGCAGGCCCGGGTCGTCCAGCAGGTCGCGCAGCGCGCGGGCGAGCACGCGCGGACGGCGCGGCGGTACCAGCAGCCCGCAGCCGGTCACGGTGTCAAGGTGACCGCCCACCGCCGAGGCGATCACCGGCACCCCGCAGGCCATCGCCTCCAGCGGGACCATGCCGAAGGGCTCGTACCAGGGCACGGTGACCAGCACGTCGGCGGAGCGCATCAGCGCGGGCACGTCCGCGCGGGCGACGCCGCCGAGCAGCCGCACCCGGTCGGCGACGGCCCGCCGCGCGGCCAGCCGGGCCAGCCGTCGCACTTCCTCGTCGTCCGGGCCGCCCCCGGCGATCACCAGTTCCGCGTGCGGCACGTCGCGCAGCGCCTCGACCAGGGTGTCCACGCCCTTGCGCGGGACGAGCCTGCCGATGCTGAGCACCCGGCACCGGTCGCCGTCCCTGGGGGCGATCGGGCCGTCGGGGCGGAACAGGTCCAGGTCCACGCCGCACGGCACCACGCGGACCCGCGACATGGACACGCCCATCGCGCGCAGTTCCTCGGCCTCGTCGTGGCAGGTGGCCACGATCGCGTCGGCGCGCATGCCGATGTCGGTCTCGGCCTTCACCCGCTGCGGCGGGCTCGGGTCGGCGACCCCCTGCCAGCGGCGCTTCACCGTGCCGAGCGCGTGGTAGGTCTGCACCACCGGCACGGACACGCCACGGGCGGCGGCCAGCGCGGCCAGGCCGCTCATCCAGAAGTGGGCGTGCACCACGTCGGGCCGGTCGGCGGCCCAGCGCCGGGCCAGGTGCCCGGCGAAGGCGGGCATGTGGCGCAGCAGCTCGTGCTTGGGCAGCGGTACGGCGGGGCCCGCCGGAACGTACTCCACCGTCACGCCCTCGGCCATCGCCGCCGATCCCGGCTGATCCGGCGACGTGCGCCGGGTGTGCACGGTCACCGTGTGCCCCCGGGCGGCGAGCGCCCCGGCCAGCCCCGCGACGTGCACGTTCTGGCCTCCCGTGACCGCCGACCCGATGGCGGCCAGCGGGTCGGCGTGCTCGGAAACCAGATCGACTATCACGTGATCGCCTCCTTGACCGAGACCGGACGGCGATCCGCCGTCCGGTGCAGCGCGTTCACGACGCGAACACCTCCGTCCGGCGCACCACGTAGGGCCCGAGCACCAGCACGCCCACGGGGGCGGAGGCGGAGGCGAAGCATTCGAGCGCGTCGCGCGGGTCGTCCGCCATCGGGCGGCCCGCCGCTTCGAGACCGGCGTTGACCACGACGGGCAGCCCGGTCCTGGCCTCGAACTCACTCAGCAGCCGGGCCGGCAGTGGCTCTGCCGCGCGGTCAACAGTCTGGATCCGGGCCGTGCCGTCCAGGTGCACGACGGCCGGGATACGGTCGCGCCACTCCGGGCGCACGTCGTGGACGAAGAGCATGTAGGGGCTGACGGCCGGGCCGCGCCCGAACAGGTCGGCCGCTCGTTCGGCCGCCACCATGGGCGCGAGCGGGCGGAACCGCTCCCGGCCTTTGAGGTCGTTCAATCGTCCGGCGTTGGCGCGGTGCCCGGGGTGGGCGAGCAGCGAGCGGTGACCGAGGGCGCGCGGGCCGTACTCGGCGCGGCCCTGGAACCATGCGACGACCGCCTGCTCTGGGAGTTCCCAGGAGGCGAAGGGGACCGGGCGTTTGCCGTGTCTGCGCCTGCTGAAGCGTTCCTCCTCGGCGGCGGCGACGATCTCGCGGTCGATCACCAGCGCGGCGGCCGGATCATGAAATATGGCGTTGATTCCCAGAAAGCGCATACACGGCCTCCCCGGCCATGGTTCTCGTAGGTCCGGCACGCGTCACTCTGTGTGGTTCGTTACCCCGGCTCCGTGACGGGTAGTGCAGAGATTGTGGCGAGAAATGTTGATTTGCCGGATTTCACCCTGCGCTTGCCGTCCTGTTCGATCGGGACGGCGCGCTCGTGCGGCGAATCTGTCGGAGTCGTTTGACATCCTCGGGACATGAGCAGAGCACTGTCAGGCAAGGTCGCGGTGGTCACCGGCGGAACCCGGGGCGGCGGCAGGGGCATCGCCGTCGAGCTGGGCTCGGCGGGGGCCACGGTCTACGTGACCGGCCGGTCCACCCGCGAAGGGCGTTCGGAGATGAACCGCCCGGAGACCATCGAGGAGACCGCCGAGCTGGTCACCGCGGCGGGCGGCACCGGCATCCCGGTGCGGGTCGACCACCTGGAGCCCGAGCAGGTGCGGGCGCTGGCCGAGCGCGTCGATCGCGACCACGGGCGGCTCGACATCCTGGTCAACGACATCTTCGGCGGCGACCACCTGGCCAAGTGGAACACCCCGGTCTGGGAGCACTCCCTCGACGACGGCCTGCGCATGCTCCGCCTGACCATCGACACCCACGTCATCACCAGCCACCACCTGCTCCCCCTGCTGATCAGGCGTCCCGGCGGGCTGGTGGTCGAGGTCACCGACGGCACCGCCGAGTACAACGCGGCCAACTACCGGATCAACACCTTCTACGACCTCACCAAGACCGCCGCGCTCCGGCTGGCCTTCACACAGGCCCACGAGCTGCGCGAACACGGCGGCACGGCGGTGGCGCTGTCCCCAGGCTGGCTGCGCTCGGAGGCCATGCTCGACATCTACGGCGTCACCGAGGCCAACTGGCGCGACGCCCTCACCGAGGTCCCGCACTTCGCGATCTCCGAGACGCCCGCGTTCACCGGGCGCGCGGTGGTGGCGCTCGCCACCGACCCCGATCTGGCCAGGTGGAACGGCGCGTCGCTGTCCAGCGGCGGCCTCGCCCAGATCTACGGGTTCACCGACGTCGACGGCAGCCGCCCCGATGCCTGGCGCTACCTGGTCGAGGTGCAGGATCCCGGCAAACCCGCCGATGTCACGGGTTATCGCTGATGGTTGCCCCACTGACCGGGGGGTAGTCGCGACAGGTGTGGGGGGAGGCACGATGGCCGATCGAAACGACCCGGAGCTGGAACGGCTCTGGCGGGATTTCCACGGAATCGTCAACATGACGTCCGAGGAGCTGCGCGCGTGGCTGCTCACCGACGCCGCGGGAGAGGAGGCCTTCGAGCCCGGCCCCGACCTCGGCATCGAAGGGCTCGGCCGGGGCGTGCTGCACGTCCTCGGCAAACGGAAGGTCGATCTCACCGGCAACGATCTCGTGGTAATGCGCCGCACGATCGACCACGTGGCCGACCTGCTGGCCGGGGCGCCGCCCGACGCCGTGTCCGACGACACGTGGCGGCACGCCCTCATGTCGGTGGGACACGACCCATTGAGATCATCATGATGAGAGTCCAGGGAGTGCTGCCAGGAGGGCGCTGATGCGCGCTGCTTACGTCGAGCGGCTGGGCCCCGCGAGCGAGATCCGGTACGGCGAGCTGCCCGACCCGCGGTGCGGGCCGGGCGAGGTGGCCGTGCGGGTGGCCGCGGCGGCGGTCGACGGCGTCGACACCTTCGTCCGGTCCGGCGCCTACGCCACACCGGTCCCGCTGCCGCTGGTGCTCGGCCGCGACCTGGTCGGCAAGACGGTCGAGTCCGACACCTGGGTGTGGACCAACAGCCTCGGCCACGACGGCCGCCAGGGCGCGTCGGCCGAGCTGGCGTGCGTGCCCGCCGACCGGCTCTACCCGCTGCCCGAGGGCGTCGATCCGCTGGAGGCGGTGGCCGTGCTGCACCCGGCCGCCACGGCCTACACCGGTCTGGTGCACCACGCCCGGCTGCGGCCCGGCGAGACACTGTTCGTCGAGGGCGGCAACGGCGCTGTGGGGCGCTGCCTGATCCGCCTGGCCGCCGGGCTGGGCGCACGTGTGATCGCCTCCGCCCGGGGCGCGGCCAAGGCCGAGACCTGCCGGGCCTTCGGCGCCCACACGGTCATCGACTCCACGTCGGCCGACCCCAGGGCGGCGCTGGCGGCGCTGGCCGAGCTGGCGCCCGACGGCGTCGACGTCTACTGCGACACCACCGGGCGCACCCCGCCGGGGCAGGCCGTCCCCACCCTGGCGGTCCGGGGCCGCGTGCTGGTCATGGCCGGGCTCGGCGGCGACCCGGCCCCGCTCGACGCGGGGCCGCTCTATGTCCACGACCGTTCGATCATCGGCTTCGTGATCAGCCTGGCCACCACCGAGGAACTCGCCGAGGCCGCCGAGTGGATCAACGCCGAACTCACCGCCGGCCTGCGCCTCGGCACCCGGGTGATGAACCTGGAGAGGGCCCGCGAGGCCCATGAGGCCGTCGAGTCCGGCACTCGCGACGGCCGGCGGCTGATCCTGCGGGTCAGCCGAGCAGTGCGGTGAGCAGGGCCATCAGGGGGATGGAGACCAGGGTGCTGACGAAGATGGCGCCGCGGGCGAGGTTGGTGGCCGCGCCGAAGTGCAGGGCGTAGACGTAGACGTTCTGGGCGGTGGGCAGGGCGGCGAAGAGGGTGGCGGCCAGCAGCATGGTGCCCTCCAGGCCGAGCGCGTGCCGGGCGACCAGGTAGGCGACGGCGGGCACCACGACGGTCTTGAGGAAGACGGCGAGCACCACGTCCCGGCCGCCCTCCCTGGCCATCTCGCGGGTGCCGGGGCCGCTCAGGCTGACGCCGTAGGCGATCAGGATGACCGGCACCGCCGCCGCGCCGACGAGTTCGACCGGGCGCATCAGCACGTCGGGCACGTGCAGCCCGGTGACGGCGGTCAGCAGGCCGAGCAGTGAGGCGACGGTCAGCGGGTTGCGCACCGGGAGCAGCAGGGCCCGCCGCAGCGACCGGTCGGTGGACGGCGGTTCCAGCAACAGGAAGATGATCGGGGCCAGCACCAGGAGCTGGAACAGCACCACGGGCACGATCAGCGCGCCGTCGCCGAGCGCGTAGACGCTGACCGCGATGCCCAGGATGCCGGCGTTCACGTAGGTGGTGGCGATGACGCCGACGGTGGTCTCGCGCCGGTCGCGCTTCCAGAGCAGCCTGGCCACCAGCACGTAGGCGAGCTGGCCGACGGCCACCCCCGCGACGTTGGTGATCAGGATGGGCGAGAAGATCGAGCCCAGGTCGGCGGTGGCGACTGTGTGGAAGAGCAGTGCCGGGGTGGCGACGAAGAAGGCCAGGCGCGACAGCACCCGCTCGTCCTCTAGGCGCAGGACGCCGAGGGCGCCGACCACGTAGCCCAGCAGGGCCACGGCGAACAGGGCGACGAACGCCGCGAGCACGCCCGGCATCAGTTCGGATCGCGCACGGCGTCATGCCTCCATGTCCAGATGTTTCCGGCAAACAGGATATAAGCGGCACTTGCCACGGGTTGACCTGAACTTAGCTTGAGGTCGTAGCTTCCGTTTTTGTCGGAGCTATCTGGAAGGGTTCGCCACATGGACATGGAAGTCACCGCCTGGCATTCGCTGTACAACGCGATGCACGCCCAGTCCGACCAGCGGCCGTTCTCCATGGCGACGTTGCGCAGGATCGCGGGCTTCGCCCGCCCCCACCGCCGCATGCTGGCCTGGTACCTCGGGCTCGGCGTCGTGATGGCGGTGCTGGCCGTGGCCACCCCGATCCTCGCCGGGCAGGTCGTCGACGCCATCGAGAAGAGCGCGGCGGCCGGCACGGTCGTCACCCTGGCGGTGCTGATCGCCGTGATCGCCCTGGCCGAGGCCGGGCTCGGGCTGGTGTCGCGCTGGCTGTCGTCGAGCATCGGCGAGGGGCTGATCCTCGACCTGCGCCGCACCGTGTTCGACCACGTGCAGCGGATGCCGATCGCGTTCTTCACCCGCACCCGCACCGGCGCGCTGGTCAGCCGGTTGAACAACGACGTGATCGGCGCGCAGCGGGCGTTCAGCGACACGCTGTCCGGGGTGGTCAACAACATCGTGACGCTGGTGCTCACGCTGGTGGTGATGATCCAGATCTCCTGGCAGATCACGCTGCTCGCGCTGGTCCTGCTCCCGGTGTTCGTGCTGCCCGCGCGGCTGATGGGCAAGCGGCTGGCGAGCCTGGAGCGGGAGGCCGCCGACCACAACGCCGCGATGGGCACCCAGATGACCGAGCGCTTCTCCGCTCCCGGGGCCACGCTGGTCAAGCTGTTCGGCCGTCCGCGCGACGAGTCGGCCGAGTTCGCGGGCCGCGCCCGGCGGGTGCGCGACATCGGGGTCCGCACCGCCATGGTCCAGACGACCTTCATCACCGCGCTCACGCTGGTGTCCGCCCTGGCGCTGGCCCTGGTCTACGGCCTGGGCGGCTTCCTGGCGCTGCGCGGCGCGCTCGACACCGGCGCGGTGGTCTCGCTGGCCCTGCTGCTCACCCGCCTCTACACGCCGCTGACCGCGCTGGCCAGCGCCCGCGTCGAGGTGATGACCGCGCTGGTCAGCTTCGAGCGGGTCTTCGAGATCCTCGACCTCAAGCCGCTGATCGCCGAGCGGAAGGGCGCGACCGAGGTCCCTGACGGCCCGGTGTCGGTCGAGTTCGACAATGTCGGCTTCGCCTACCCGTCGGCCGAAAAGGTGTCGCTGGCCTCGCTGGAGGAGGTCGCCACCCTCGACACCCGGGGCGGCGTGCAGGTGCTCCACGACGTCTCGTTCCGCGCCGAGCCGGGCCAGATGGTGGCCCTGGTCGGCTCCTCGGGGGCGGGCAAGTCCACGATCGCGCAGCTCGTCCCGCGTCTCTACGACGTCGACTCGGGCGCGGTGCGGCTCAACGGCGCCGACGTGCGCGACCTCACCGCCGACACCATCCGCGACACGCTGGGCATGGTCACCCAGGACGGCCACCTGTTCCACGACACCGTGCGGGCCAACCTGCGGCTCGCCCGTCCCGGCGCCACCGACGAGGAACTGTGGGACGCCCTGCGCCGGGCCCGTCTCGACGACCTGGTCGCCGCCCTGCCCGACGGGCTCGGCACCGTGGTGGGCGAGCGCGGCTACCGGCTGTCCGGCGGCGAGCGCCAGCGCCTGACGATCGCCCGCCTGCTGCTGGCCCGGCCGAAGGTCGTCATCCTCGACGAGGCGACCGCCCACCTCGACTCCACCTCCGAGGCGGCGGTCCAAGAGGCGCTGGGCGAGGCGCTCGCCGGGCGCACGGCCGTGGTGATCGCCCACCGGCTGTCCACCGTCCGCGCGGCCGACCTGATCCTGGTGATCGAGGACGGCCGCGTCGTCGAGCGGGGCACCCACACCGAGCTGCTGGCGGCGGGCGGGCGTTACGAGGAGCTGTACCGTACGCAGTTCGACCAGGGCGAGCCGGGAGACCGCCGCGACCGGGCGGCGGGGCGCGAACCGGTGGCCGAAGAGGCCCTGGCCTGAGGACTCACAGCATGGTGATGATCCAAGCGAGGACAGCGATGATCAGTATGGCCCTGACCACCCATCCGTTCATCCGCCGGAGCCCGTATCGAGCCGCTCCTCCAGTCGCTCGATGCGGCGCACCAGCGGCTCGACCGCCCGCCCGACAGCCTCAGCCAGTGCCTTGGCCGGGTCCGCGGATGTGGCTGCCGCCCCCGCCCCCGCCCCCTGCGCTCGAAGGTGTACATAGCCCGCGAGCGCGGCGACCACGGCCCGCCGAGTCAGCCGTGCCTCCGCCCCCAGCGATCTGAGCACCTGCCCGCCCGCGCCGTCCGGTTCGGCGATCAGGCCGAGCAGCAGGTGCTCGCACCCGATGTAGTTGTGCCCCAGGCCGTGCGCCTCGGCCACGGCCATCTCCAGCGCGTTGGCCGCCGGGCCGCTGAAGCGCGCCGTCTCCCCGTCCGGCGTCTCCGGCGGGGCGGAGCCGCCTGAGCGGGAGGTCTGCGCGGCCAGGGCCCGCCCGACCTGCTCGGGCTCGATCTCGGCGGCGCGCAGCACGTGCAGGGCCAGGTTGGTGCCCTCGGCGAGCATGCCGCCGAGCAGGTGCTCGGTGCCCACCTCGGCCGCCCCGTCCTCCCGCGCGGCGGCCACGGACAGCTTCAGCACCTCCCGCGTGCGCGCGGTGAAGTGCGGGAATCGCGCGGCGAGGTCGTCGCCCGCGAGGTCGCCGGCCATGACCTCCCTGATCGCGGTGACCCGGCGGACGGCCTGCTCAAGCGCCCGCTGGCACACGGCGGAGACCGGCACCCCGGACGCCTTGACCGCCTCGGCCAGCTCGTCGGGCAGATAGACGTTGATCTTCGGCATCCCGAACAGCCTCCCCATTGGGGTTATGAAGGGGTTACACCTCCTTTTATAACCCCAATGGGGTTACTTTCGCTACCCTTTTCCATCGCCCGGCGGCCAACCTGAAGCCACTCCCACCGCGTTCTTCAGGGCGAAGGGAGAACCCATGGACCGCTACCAGGGCTTCCGTGAGTTCGTGGGCGCACGCCAGCAATCGCTGGTCCGCAGCGCCTACCTGCTCACCGGAGACGCCCACCTCGCCGAGGATCTTCTCCAGGACGTCCTGGTCAAGGTCGCCCGGCACTGGCCCAAGCTGGCCAGGGGAGGCAATCCCGAGGCGTACACCCGCAAGGCCCTGATCAACGAGCACATCTCCTGGCGCAGGCGGCGGCGCTCGGCCGAGTACCCCTCGGGCGACGCTCCGGAGCTCGCCCACGATCCGGGCGACACCACCGAACAGCGGATCGACCTGCGCCGGGCGCTCGCCCGGCTGTCCCCACGCCAGCGGGCCGTCATCGTGCTGCGCTACTACGAGGACCGCAGCGTGGACGAGACGGCGGACCTGCTCGGCTGCTCACCGGGAACGGTCAAGAGCCAGGCGCACCACGCGCTCGCCCGGCTGCGCGAGCTCCTCCCCGGCATCGCCCACCTCCTCCACGACACCGAGACGCACAAGCCAGAGGGGATCCGCCGATGACCACGTTCCGCGACCACCTCACCGCCGTCGCCGACGAAGCGCCCGCCGTCGATCTCGCCGGGCGCGCGCTCCACAAGGCCCGGCGCCGTCGTCGTGTCACCGGGTACGCCTCGGCCACCGCCGGGGCGGTCGCCGCGATGGCCGCCGCCGTGGCGTTCGCCGGCGTCGCGCCGTCCGGCAGCGCGGGCCGTGGCGTCATCACCAGCCAGGTCACCGACACGCTCCCGGCCTCCGGCGTCGGGCCGCTGAGTTACGCCTACTACGACTGGTGCGGCGAGGAGTGGAAGCCGGGGGTGAACACGCACCGGTTCGCCAAGGAGTGCGCGCAGTGGAACGTCGTGACGCGCGACGGCCGGAAGTACCGGATGCCGGAGGCGCTCAGCGTCTACACCGAGCAGACCGCCGACGAGTACATGAACACCAACGCCCCGCTGGTCATCTCGTCCGACGGACGGCGGGTGGCCTACTACAGCGAGCGCGACCGGGCGATCGCCGTCCGCGACCTGGACGGCGGGCAGGTGCGCCTCGTGCCGGTGCCGATCACCCGCGCCGAACTGGTGGCCGAGCCGATGCTGATCACCCTCTCGCCGGACGGCTCCCGCCTGGCCATGTGGCGCAAGGACCGGCCCGACGTGATCGTGAAGGTCGAAACCGGCGAGGTCACCCGGGTCCCGGACGGCTGGCACGTGCGGGCCCTCGACGACGCCGGTGACCTCACGGTCGTGGTCAGGGACGGCGAGGAACGCCGGTTGGGCCGCCTCGGCGGCGACGGCGAGGTGCGCCCGTTCCCGACGCTCAAGGACGAGCCGCAGGAGTTCGGCGTGCCGTCCGGCGACGGGAGCTCGCTGTCGTTCCTGAGCGGCCTGAAGACCGGCGTCACATCGTCCGGGAAGGAGCCCGGGAGCGGCCGGCCCAACGACACCGTGGTCACCATCGACCCCTGGACGGGGAAAGTCCTGCACATCGTCCGGCTGCGGGCGGATGGCCCCATCCACCCCATGCGGACGGGGGGATGGGTCGGGCCCACCGAGGTGATCGTCTCCGCGAGCAACATCGACAGGCCCTGGAAGGGCGGAGTCCCGACCCTGGGCGACCGCACCTACCGCGTAGACGTCAAGACCGGCCGGGTGACGCCGTCGGACGACTTCGGCTTCCCCGCCTGGGCGGGCAGCCTCGAACTCCCCGGCTTCTGACGGAGTCATCCCGGCCGGGCGCGCCGCCCGCCGCTACCGCGGACCGGCCACGCCGATCAGGTTCCCCTCGGGGTCGGTGAAGCGGCCGATCACCAGGTCGCCGGGCGAGCCCTCGGGGCCGAGCAGGCGCTTGCCGCCGAGCCGTTCGGCCTGGCTCAGCGCGGCCTCGACGTCGGGCACGTCCACGTAGAACAGGACCCGTTCGGTGTGGTCCGGCCCTCCGGCCACACCGCCGTTGATGCCCCCTGTGGTGTTCCCGTCCACGAACCCGTACTCGCCCGGCGACGAGACGGCGTCGCTGACCGCGTCGCCCACCTGGAACTCCCAGCCGAACAGCTCGCCGTAGTAGGTCCGCAGCCCGGCCGGGTTCCGCCCGATGACCTCGAAGTGCACCACTGGTCGTCCCATGGTTCTCTCCTCTCGAAGATCCCGGCCGCCCCCGTACTGCGGCCGGGTTCACCAATGAGACTCCGGCGCGCGCCCGGACTCATCGGGAGCGGGGCCGGTGGTGCCGCGTGGCACGTATGTGGCGGCGGGGGACCAGCGTTCGCTGACGGGAAGGCCGTCGGCGAGTTCGAGGATCGACGCGGCGACCGACAGCCCGAACCGGTGGACGTCCACGCTCATCACGGTGAGCGGCGGCGCGGTCGGCCTGGAGACCGCCAGGTCGTCCCAGGCGACCAGGCTGACCTGGCCGGGCACGGCCAGGCCGAGCGACCGCGCGGCGGCCAGCCCGCCGGCGGCCAGGACCTCGTCGTCGTACAGGACGGCCGTCGGCCGGTCCTCGCGGCGCAGCAGCGCGGCGGTCAGGCGGGCTCCGCTCTTCTCGGAGCAGTCGCCCGCGGCGAGCATGGGCGGCTCGATTCCGGCGGTCAGGCAGCCCGCGACGAGCGCGGCCGTCCTAACCCGGGTCCGCAGCAGCGACTCGGATCCGGTGACCCTGGCGATGCGACGGTGCCCGAGGGCCAGCAGGCGGTCCAGCACCTCCGCCGCCGCGCCCCGCTCGTCCGTGCGCACGGCGGGCGTCGCCGTCTCGGCGTCGTCGCACCCACCGGCCAGCACGGCGGGCAGCCCCACCTCGCGCAGGACGGCGGGACGCCGATCCCCCTCCGCGAGGTCCACCACGATGGCGGCAGCGACCAGCTTCCGCGCCGCCCAGCGCCGGTAGGTCACGATCTCCGCCTCGTGGGTGGTGACCACGCTGAGCAGCACCGGCATCTCGCGCTCCGCGAGCCCCTCCTCGACGCCCGCGACGAACTCCATGCGGAGCGGTTCGACCCCGGGCGAGCGGACCGGACGGGTGAGCACCAGCCCGATGACATCGGGGCAGCGGGAGGGATGTGCCATGGACTCCCTTTCAGGCGACGGCCGGGGGCGGGACCGACGTCAACGGAGTGCCGGGCCGGGCGACGAAGCGGGGCCGGAAGGGCGACGCCGAGTCTAGCGGCGCGGGACATGCCACCGCGCGTATCCCCGCTATCGTCCGATAACGCAGGAAACTGTGCCGACGACGGGAGGCCGCGGTGAACAAGCCCGCCAGGCACCACGCCAGCACCAGGTCCGCGGTGCTCGACGTGATCCGGGCCGCGGGGACGATCAGCCGGGCCGGTCTCGCCGACGCCACCGGCTACACCGCCGCCACGGTCTCCGTGGTGGTGCGCAGGCTCATCGACGACGGCCTGGTGCGGGAGACCGGGATGGCGGAGTCCACCGGCGGCAAGCCGCGCACCCTGCTCCAGCTCAACCGGTCGGCGCGGCACGCCATCGGCGTGCACCTCGACCACACGCAACTGAGCTACGTGCTGACCGACCTCGGCGGTTCGATCATCGGGCGGATGTCCCGCCCGGGGGCGGCCCACGACCGGGCGGGGGTCGAGGTCATGCGGATGGCCGCCGAGATCGAGACCCTGATCGAGGGCGTGGGCGTCGATCGGCGGGGGGTGCTCGGGGTGGGCGTGGTGTCCCCCGGGCCGTGCGGCGGCGTGCGGGCGAACCCGGCGGGGACGTACCGGCGTGCGGACCGGCGGCTCGGCCTGGCCCTGACCGACGCCACCGGCCTGCCGGTGATCACGGAGAACGACGCGACCGCCGCCGCCCTCGGCGAGTACTGGTCGGGCGTCGTCGGCGGCACCTCCACGTTCGCCGTCCTGTATGTGGGCGTTGGCATCGGAGCCGGGGTGGTGATCAACGGGATCGCGCACCGGGGGCCCAGCGGGAACGCCGGCGAGATCGGGCACATCTGCCTCGACGTGAACGGCCCGGAGTGCCGGTGCGGGGCGCGCGGCTGCGCCGAGGCGATGGCCGGGCCGGCCGCCGTGGTCGCCGCCGCCCGAGCCGATCAGGCCCTGGCCGGGCGCGCCGGGCTGACCGGGGCTTCCGTCGCCGCCGACTTCGCCGCTCTCGCCCGCGCCGCCCGGCGCGGGGACGACTCGGCTCTGGCGCTGCTTGAGGACTCCGCCCGCCACCTCGCCGTGCTCGCCAGGACGCTGGCCGCCGTCATCGACCTGGAGCTGCTGATCCTCACCGGACCCGGCCTCGCCACGGCGGGGCCCGTCTACCTGCCCGTGGTGCAGGACGAGCTGGACCGGGCCTTCGCGTCGCGCACCCACTCGGTGACCGTCCGGCTGTCCCGATCGGCGGCCACCGCACCGGCCGTCGGGGCCGCCGCGATGGTCCTGCACTCGGAGCTGATCCCGCTGCGCGAGGGGCTGCGCCTGCCCCACGACCTCACCGAGCCGGATCCGGTGCGCCCGGCCGTTACATAAGGGACAGATGGGGTCAATGTGTGATGAACCAGTCGCGGGCGAGAGCGGCCACCGCCTCCAACGCGCCGGGCTCCTTGAAGAGGTGCGTGGCCCCGGGAACGATCTCCAGGCGGACCTCGGTGTCCTCCATGTGCCGCATGGCCTCGGCGTTCAGCTCGACGACCTCGGTGTCGTCGCCGCCCACGATCAGCAGCGTGGGCGCGCGCACCCGGCCGAGCCGGTCGGCGGCGAGGTCGGGCCGTCCGCCCCGGGAGACGACGGCCGCCACGTCGGCGCCGTGCTCGCTCGCCGCCTGCAGCGCGGCGGCGGCGCCCGTGCTCGCCCCGAAGTAGCCCACCCGCAGGTCGGGAGCCTGGGCGCGCAGCCAGTCGGTGACGAGTTCCAGCCGGTAGGCCAGTAGTTGGATGTTGAAGACGTTCAGCCGGTCCTCGCTCTCGTCCGGCGTGAGCAGGTCGAACAGCAGCGTGCCGAGGCCCGCCTCGTTCAGCGCCTCGGCCACGAACTGGTTGCGCGGGCTGTTTCGGCCGCTCCCGCTGCCGTGCGCGAAGGCCACCACCATGGTGGAGTTCTCCGGCAGCGCGAACTGCCCCGGCAGCCGGAGCCGGAGGTCCGGCAGGGCGATCTGGACGTTGTCCTCCACCCGGGCTCATCTTCCCCGGCCGCGTGGCACGACACCGGGTTTGCCATATGCGCAGCGGGCAGGGGGAAAACATGGGCAGAAGGAACACGCCGCGCAATGAGGGGGCGGTGGTCATGACGGAGAAGAACTGGAACATCGAGATCCTGGTCGCCGAAGACGAGGTGAACACGACCGCGCGGGCCGTGCTCAGCACCACGACCGGCGAGGAACACGTCGGCGTGGGCGCCGCCCGCCGAAACCCGGCCGACGAACCGGTCGCCGAGATCGGTGACGAGATCGCCGTCGGCCGAGCCCTCGCCGACCTCGCCGAACACCTGCTCAGTCAGGGCGCGCGAGACGTCGCGAGGCTCTCCGGCCACGCCGAACAGACCCGGGCCTGGTAGCCGAACCGGCTTAATCCCAGCCGAACGCAACCCGCCCGGCGCGACCCGGCTGACGTATGTCCGCCGACGTGAACCCGGCCGCTTCACCATCGGTGGCCGGGTGGGCGCGGCGAGCTCGACCGGCAACGGGCGCTTCCCCGAAAGCGCGGGCACGGCCCCGGATTCCCCGGGGACCCCCGTGCGTCTCGCATACGCTCCCGTGGGACACGACGCCGGAGCGTCCGCCGGAAGTCACTGCCCGTCCCCGTCGGCGGCGGTCACCGGTCGCCGCCGGGCGGCCGGTGGAGACGTCGCTCAGATCGGGCATGCTCGAATCCCCCATGATTGCCACCGCGGCGGAGCGCGGCGGCCGGGGGAGAGATCGTGGTCGATTCGGAGGTGGTACGCGATCGGAGGGGTGTGAGGGCCGGGTTCAGCGGGCGGCGCGGCGGGCGAACAGCACACCCGACAGGACGACGGCGACCGCCAGGATGCCGGCACACCAGCTCAGCCCGAGCCACGGGGTGTCGCCGACGGCCTGGCCGAGCAGCAGCCCCCGCGCGCTGTCGATGATCGGCGTCGTGGGCTGGTAGGTGGCGAAGCCGTGGATGACCTCCGGCATGGTCTCGATCGGTACGAACCCGCTGCTCAGATAGGGCAGGAACAGCATGAAGAAGCCGAATCCGCCGGCCGCCTCCGGCGTCTTGGCGAGCAGCCCGATCATTGCCGAGAGCCAGGACATGGCCAGGATGTAGGCGACCAGCAGGCCGATCGTGGCGAGCCAGGCGCCGGGCCCGGCGTCGGGCCGGAAGCCGATCAGGAACGCCACCGCGAACACCAGGGTCATGGACAGCATGTTGCGCGCGGTGCTGGCCAGGACGTGCCCCGCGATGATCGCCGCCCCGCCGACGTCCATCGACCGGAACCGGTCGATGATGCCGTCCTTGAGGTCCTGGTTCAGGCTGACCGCGGTCAGCGACGCGCCGTAGCCCGCGCACAGCACCAGGACGCCGGGGAGCACGTAGGTCACGTAGTCGGTGCCGGTCTCGATCGCGCCGCCGAACAGGAACACGAACATCAGCATCATGATCACCGGCAGCAGCAGCGCGATGATCAGCGCGTCCACGCCGCGCAGCGACAGCCGCAGGCAGCGGGAGGCCATCACCGGCCAGTGCGCGCGGGCCGGGGTGGTGACCGGGTCGAGGGCGGGTTTGAAGGCCAGGTCAGCCATGCGCATGCTCCTTCTGTCCGGTCGTGGCCCGGCCGGTGAGGGTGAGGAAGACGTCGTCGAGGGTGGCGCTGTGCACGCCGAAGGTCGCCACCGCCGCGCGGCCGGGGTCCACCTCGTCCAGGACGGCCCGCACGTGCGCCGCGCCGCCGTCCGTCGCCACGGAGATCGTCAGCCGTCCCTGGTCGGCGTGCACCACCCGGCCGCCGAGCAGCGCGGCGGCCTCGGCGTACGCCTCGCGGCTCGCCATGACCAGGTCCAGCCGTGCGGCGGCGACCTGCCGTTTCAGCTCGTCGGCCGTGCCTGACGCGATCACCGTGCCCCCGTCGATGACGGTGATGCTGCCGGCCAGCCGGTCGGCCTCCTCCAGGTACTGCGTGGTGAGGAAGACGGTCACCCCGGTGTCCACCAGGTCGGTGATGATCCCCCACATGGTCTGCCTGCTGCGCGGGTCGAGGCCGGTCGTCGGCTCGTCCAAGAAGATCACCGCAGGGGGGACCACCAGGCTCGCCGCGAGGTCGAGGCGGCGGCGCATGCCGCCCGAGTAGGTGCCGACCCGGCGTCCCCCGGCGTCGGACAGGTCGAAACGCTCCAGCAGCTCGGTGGCCCTGCGGTGGGCGTCGCGGCGGGTCAGGCCGCGCAGGCGGGCCATCATCCGCAGGTTCTCCTGGCCGGTCTGCAGTGCGTCCACCGCCGCGTACTGGCCGGTCAGGCTGATGCTCCGGCGCACTTCCGAACGCTCACGGACCACGTCGTGGCCCGCGACCCGGGCCTGTCCGCCGTCCGCGCGCAGCAGAGTGGCCAGGATCCGGATCGTCGTGGTCTTGCCGGCCCCGTTGGGGCCGAGCAGGGCGGCAACGGTGCCCGCCGGAACGTGCAGGTCGACTCCGGTGAGCACTCTCATCTGGCCGAACGACTTTTCGAGGCCGCGCGCCTCGATGGCCGCGTCCATCCGGTCTCCTTACTGCGTACTTGATACACGCTATTGCGTATGGCATACATTTGTCTGCGTAGGATATACACAGAAGTGGTGGATCGGTCAACACGACGGAGCGAGATGGAGAGTGAGGACGACAACCGGCTTCCCCCGGGCGTCGAGACCGCCTGGGGACTGCGCAAACGTCCCGCGAAGGGCCCGAAACCGGCGCTCACCCTGCCCCGGATCGTCCAGGCCGCCGTGGGCGTCGCCGCCGACGAGGGCATCACCGCCGTGTCGATGAGCAGGGTCGCGGCCGAGCTGGGCGCGTCCACCATGTCGCTGTACCGCTACGTCTCGTCCAAGGACGAGCTGCTGACGCTGATGCAGGACTCCGCCATCGGGCACCCGCCGCCGATGCCGCCCGGCGTCGGCTGGCGCGAGGGGCTCGCCCACTGGGCCTGGTCGATGATCCGCGTGCTGCGCCTCAACCCGTGGCTGCTGCGCGTCCCCGTGGCCGGCCCGCCCGCCACGCCCAACAACGTGGCCTGGATGGAGCAGGCGCTGCGCTGCCTGACCGGCACCTCCATCGCCGAACCCGACAAGGTCAGCGTGGTGCTGCTCGTGACGATCTACATCCGGGGCCAGGCCACCCTCAACGCCGACCTGGAGGTCGCCTGGCAAGGCAAGCAGGACGACACCTACGAGGGCGCGCTGAACGGCTACAGCGCGTTGCTGCGCAAGGTCACCGACCGGCGCGACTTCCCGGCCCTGCACGCCGTCATCGACTCGGGGGCGTTCGAGGCCACCGACAGTGCCGACGAGGACTTCATCTGGGGGCTCGACCGCCTGCTCGACGGGGTGGAGCGGCTGCTGCGCGACGACCAGGAGTGATCTACCTGGTCCACAGGGCCTCCTGGACGGTCCGCACCACGGCCATCAGCTCGGGCGAGACCCGGTCGGGCGGCCAGGCCACCGCGTAGGCCAGGCGCAGGCCGCCGCCGTCGAACGGCACGAACTCCACGTCGTGCCTGCGCACCGACCTGACCAGCAGGTTCGGCACCGGCAGCAGCCCCATGCCCGCCGCCACCAGGTCGAGCGCGGCGGCGAGGTCGTCGAGGTCGCCGCCCACCACCCGCTGCGGGCCGCGCAGCCGGGCCGCGAACCGCGCCCACATGCCCCCGGGCGGACGGTTCCCCGGCAGCAGCACCCGGTGACGGCCGAGCCGGTCGGGACGCAGCCCCGACGACCGCGCCAGCGGATCGCCGGCGGGCACGGCGATGTGATCCACCGGCACGTGGAACCGCGCCGCCGTGGTGAACTCGCGCGGGAACGGCGCGCCCAGCAGCGCCGCCGCGACCTCGCCGGAGGACAACGCCGCCGTCGCGGCGGCCCACCCGGCCGGGCGCAGCTCGACCTCGATCGGCGGGCTGCGCCGGGCCATGCGCCGGGCGACCTGTGCGGCCAGCCCGCCCAGGAGGGATGGATAAGCGAACCGAATGGCCGGAGTGGCCTGTGCGGCCAGGCGGCCGGCCTCGGCGCTGAACGCGGCGGCGTCGTCGAGCAGCGCCTCGGCGTAGGGCAGCAGCGCGGCCCCCGCCGCCGTCAGCCGGACCTCACGGCTGGTCCGCTCGAACAACCGCAGGCCGAGCCCGCGTTCCAGACGGCCGATCGCCTGGCTGACGGCGGGCTGCGACATGCTCAGCTCGGCCGCCGCCCGGGAGAAGCCGAGATGCCTCGCCACCGAGGCGAGGCAGGCGAGGTCGCGCAGCGGCGGAGCGGGATCCATGCGCGTCATCAATGGATGATACCGGCCACCCGATGCGCTGGGCAGGATGCGCTCATCGCTGACAAGTCACAGCGACATGCCGAAGCGAGAGGAACCACCGTGACCGCAGTGCCATTTCCCGGCGCGTCCACCGTGCTCGGATACCCGAGGATCGGCCCGCGCCGCGAGCTGAAGCGGGCGCTGGAGGCCTACTGGGACGGCCGGGCCGAGGTCGGCGAGCTGCGCGCCGCCGGGGCCGAGCTCCGCGCGCGGACCTGGCGGCGGCTGGCCGGGCTCGGCCTGCCCGCGCTGCCCTCGAACACCTTCTCCGCCTACGACCACGTGCTCGACACGGCCGTCATGCTCGGCGCGGTCCCCGAGAGGTACCTGGGCGGGGAGACCCCGGAAGAGACCTACTTCGCGATGGCGCGCGGCACCGACGGGGTCGCGCCGCTGCGGATGACCAAGTGGTTCGACACCAACTACCACTACATCGTCCCCGAGATCGGCCCGGAGACCGCACTGCTGCCGCCCGACCCCGGCAAGCCGGTGAGCGAGGTGCGCGAGGCTCGCGAACTCGGATACGCCACCCGGCCGGTACTGGTCGGCCCGCTGACGTTCCTGCTGCTCGCCCAGCCCGCACCCGGCTCCCCCGCCGGGTTCACGCCGCTGGACCGGCTGGACGACGTGCTCGTCGCCTACGAGCAGGTGCTCACCGCGCTGGCCGCAGAGGGCGTGGACTGGGTGCAGTTCGACGAGCCCGCGCTGGTCGCCGACCGGAGCTTCGCCGAGCTGGCCGCCGCCCGCGCGGCCTACGAGCGGCTGTGCGCGCTGCCCGACCGGCCCGCGCTGCTGGCCGCCGCCTACTTCGGCGACCTCGGCGAGGCGCTCGCCGCGCTCGCCCCCGTCGAGGGGGTCGCGGTCGATCTGGTGCGGGGCGGCGCGGCCGGGCTGCGCTCCCTGCCGGGGATCGCCGACAAGGTGGTCGTGGCCGGGGTGGTGTCCGGGCGGGAGATCTGGCGGACCGACCGGGACCGGGCGCTGGGGGCGCTGCACGCCGTCCGCGAGGTGGCCGGGCAGGTCGTGGTCGGGACGGCCGGGTCGCTGCTGCACGTGCCGTACGACGTGGACCAGGAGACCGGGCTGGACCGCGCGCTGCGCGGACGGCTGGCGTTCGCCGAGCAGAAGGTCGCCGAGGTGGTCGAGCTGGCCGGGCTGCTCGCCTCAGGGACGCTGCCCGCGCGGAACGTGCCGCCCGCCGCGCCCGCCCCCGAGCCGCGCGAGCCGGAGGCCAGGAGCCCCTACCCGGTCCGGGCCGCCGCGCAGGCCGAGCGGCTGCGGCTGCCCGACCTGCCGGTCACCACGATCGGGTCGTTCCCGCAGACTGGGGAGCTGCGCGCGGCGCGCGCCCAGGTGGCCGAGGGCTCCCTCACCGAGGTCGGCTACGAGCGGCTGGTCCGCGCCGAGATCGAGCAGGCCGTGCGGGTGCAGGAGCACCTGGGGCTCGACGTGCTGGTGCACGGGGAACCCGAGCGCAACGACATGGTGCAGTACTTCGCCGAGCACCTGGACGGCTTCGCCGTCACCCGGCACGGCTGGGTCCAGTCGTACGGCTCGCGCTGCACCCGCCCGCCCATCCTGCACGGCGACGTCAGCCGTCCCGAGCCGATCACCGTGCGGTGGGCCGCCTACGCCCAGTCGCTCACCGACCGGCCGGTCAAGGGCATGCTCACCGGCCCCGTCACCATCGTGGCCTGGTCCTTCCGCCGCGACGACCTGCCGCTGCGGGACATGATGGACCAGGTCGCCGACGCCATCCGGGCGGAGGTCGCCGACCTGGAGGCCGCCGGGATCGGCATCGTCCAGGTGGACGAGCCCGCGCTGCGCGAACTGCTCCCGCTGCGCCGCGACGGGCACGACGCCTACCTGCGCTGGGCCGTCGGGGCCTACCGGCGCGCGACCGCCGGGGCGGCGGACTCCACGCAGATCCACACGCACCTGTGCTACTCGGACGCCGACCAGATCATCGCCGCCATCGACGCCCTGGACGCCGACGTGACCAGCGTCGAGTCCGCGAGGTCCGGCGCGCGGATCCTGTCGGAGCCCTCGGTGGGCACCTTCGCGCGCGGGCTCGGGCCGGGGGTGTACGACATCCACTCGCCCCGGGTGCCGTCCACCGAGGAGGTGGAGACCTCGCTGCGGGCGGCGCTGGACGTCCTGTCGGCCGGGCGGTTGTGGGTCAATCCGGACTGCGGATTGAAGACCCGCACGTATCCGCAGGTCGAGGCCGCCCTCGCCAACATCGTCACGGTTACTACCGCTCTTCGCCGCGAACTCTCACTGAATGTGTAAGAGGATGCATATCGGTTCTACCTACGCTTGTCGGCTCGGTCACCTGACTCCGCACGAAAGGGGAATCGCATGAAGTGGAAGATCGCCACAGGCTCGCTCATCGTGGTCGGCGCACTGCTGGCCACCACGAGCCCGAGTGCCGCGGCCACCGGACGGCTGAACCTGTACGGGCGCGTGATCGCGGTATCGCATCTCAACCCCGCGCCCGGCTGCTACAAGGGCACGGGCGAAGGCACCACCGTGGAGAACAAGACGGACAGCCCGTTACTGCTCTTCCCGGACGGCAACTGCACGACCAAGGTGTACTGGCCCGTCAAGCCGGGCGAGACCACCAAGAACCGCAACGTGGGCAGTGTCCGCGTGCTGAAGTGAGCCAGATCGCGGCCGGTCCCTCGGGACCGGCCGCGACCCTTGTCGACAGGGATCAGCGGCCGAAGACCACGGCGCGCAGGAAGCGCGGGTACGACATGTGCCGGTGGGTCTGCAGCTCCCGCACGATCGTCTGCTCCTCCTGCTCGGCGGTCTGGTGGTCGGCACGGGCCGTGGCGAGCCGCCGCTGAGTGTCGGCCATCGCTCGCGAGGTCGCCTGCGTCGCCACGTTGTGGCCGTCCGTGATCTGCCGGATCTCGCCCGCGTGCCGCTGCACGATGTCGTTCCGCAGGCTCTGACGGGCCTGCTCGGCGAGGGTCCGCTGCTCCTGGAGGCGCTTCTCCTCCGCCTGGTGGCCCAGCTCGATGCGCTGGCGGGTGGCGGGCGGCAGCGTGGTGGGCATGCTCGGCTGGGCCATGGCCGCCTGCACGTGCAGCAGCCGCCAGTTCTCCAGCGCCGACGCCCGGGTCTCGCCGACCCCCTGGACGTGCACGGACCGCCCGTCGGGCAGCAGGAAGTGGATCTCCGGGGTCTGCTCGTGGCCCACCGCCACGGAGTGGATGCCGACGAAGTCGGCGGGCGTGACGATGCCGGCGGCGCGCAGGCCGTCCACCGTGGCCGCGCCGACGCCCTGCACGTCGCCGGGACCGAGGCTCACCCGTTTCAGGTACGCGAGCGTGTGGTTCTGGCGCAGCAGGTCGAGCGCCCCGCTCAGCTCCGCCGCCTGCCGGGCAGGAAGTGCCTGGATCTGCTGGTAGAGCGGGCTGAGCTGCTGCGCCGTGGCCCGGTCGAAGGTGCCGAGTTCTAGCCGGTGGCGTCCCTGGAGGTCGTGCAGCTCCTTGGCGTTGGCCGTCATGCGGCGGGCGTGGTCGGTCTGGATCTTGTTGCCCTCGCTCTCCACGCCCGACACCGCGCGCAGCGCCCGTTTGGTCTTCTGCGCGGCGCGGGTGCGCCGCGACACGACGGCCTTGCGGGCCTTCGGGCCGGGCAGCGTGGCGTACACCGCGCGGCTCACCCCCAGCCCCACCAGCAGGACGGCCCCCGGGACGGCGCCCCGCACCATCAGCGGCAGCGCCGTCAGCCACAGCACCACCCCCAGGGCGGCGCACAGCCCGAGGAAGGTCAGCCGCGTGCCCTTCATCGCGCCCGGGTGGTCCTTGAAGCTGTAGACCGGACGTGGCGGCGCGAACGGCACGTGCCCGCTCATCCACGCGGGCAGACCCCGCGCGGCGGGCGCGCGCACCTCGGACGGCTGGGTGGCCGGCGGTGGCAGCGTGGGCAGCGCGGTGAGCGGCTGGACCGCCAGGTCGCTGATCCGCATGGCGAAGTCGCGGATCTCGGCGGTGCCGTGCCCCCTGAGGTTCGCCATCCGGGCCGAGGTGCCCGGGTGGATGAAGTCGTCGTCGACCAGCAGCAGGTACTCGCCGTCCTGCTCATGCAGGCCGTGCCACAGCGTGGGGTCGGCGGCGATGGAGGCCAGCGACATGTGGATCAGCCAGGCGGAGAACCGGTCGAGCTCGGGCCCGAACTCCGCGCCGGTGCGAAGCGGCGACTGGTAGTGACGGTGCCCCTTCTCGCTGGCCGGGAACCCGGACAGCGAAGGGACGTACATCCCGTCGTAGTCGACCAGCTTGAACCGGCCGTCGGCCTCCACCAACAGGTTGCCGTGCTGGAGGTCGCCGTGCGCGATGCCCGACCGGTCGAGGTCGGCGACCAGCTCGGCGAACCGGTCGGCGAGCCCGCGCAGCGCGGCCTGGTCCCAGCAGTGCTCGTCGATCCAGCGGGTCAGGCCGACGGCCTCGACCCACTCCATCTTCAGGATCGGGAACCAGTGCCCGCCGACCATGACGCCCCGGGGCTGGTAGTCGAAGCCGACCTTCCAGTCGTACGGCAGCGCCCGCAGGGCCTCGCTGATCGCCAGATAGCGCTTCTCCTGGTCGGGGACCTCACGGGTGAAACACTTGATCGCGTATCGCTTGGCCGACGCGGTGGTCAGCGAGAACACGCTGGCGAAGTTGCCGGAGATCGGCTTGGGCCGTCCGAGCCGATCGACGTGCGGGGCCGCCGTCTTGAGTTCGGGGTCGCTGAAGCAGAGCCGGGGGTTCTGCAGCGCCTCGACGTAGTCGCCGCCACTGGGAAAGCGCCTCACAGGAGCCGCCATCGGTCACCACACGTCCACGTGGACCAGGGTCGCGTCGTCGTTGCGCATGCGCCGGCTCGACCGCTGGCGCCGGACCAGCTCGTCGAAGTCCGGGCCCTCGCCCGTGCTCAGGTCGCGCAGGATCTGCCAGGGGCGTCGCCCGCGTTCGGTCTCGGCCAGGAACCACGCACCCACGGCGTCGGTGCACAGGAACACGTCGTCTCCCGTCCGCACCCGCCCGGACCGCAGCGTCACCCGGTCCGCGACCAGCGCGGGGTTCGGGGTCCGGCTGCTGAGCAGTGCCGGGCTGGTGCCGAAGTCGGCGGAGGCGCTCATCGGAAAGGCTGTCAGCAGTTCTTCATCGCGCACGTGAAAAAGGACGCAGTCACCGATCGCGGCGGCGGTCCACGTCACCTCCTCCACCGGGTCGAGAATGTCGCACTCCTGTCCGGCGGCGGTGAAACCGATGGTGAGCAGGGTGGCGTACGCGCCTTTGTCGATCTTCGGTTGCTCGTACCATCGGATGGGCCGCCCGTCGGCCGCACGGGCGGCGACGTATTCGCCGACCGTGGTCGACCACATTTTCGCCGCCGATGCCACATGATAAGCGAAACCTTCGGCCGAACCGATGACGTCGTCAGGATCGGCTGTCACGAAATGGCCTACCAGTAATTGCGCCCAGCGCCCGGCGAGGGCGCTCTCCGAAGCACCGTCGGAGATGGCGACGCGAAAACCCGGAAGATACACGTCCGCTGTGCGAGAATCCTCGGGGTATATCGCGTGCGCGTCTTCGTACTCGCTGGCAGAACCGCCTCCCTTATGCAAGTGATAAGAAACGATGCTTGCCCGCACCGGGTCACCGCAGATCGGTGGCGCGGGTGCCGATGTCGAGGAACTGCACGACTGACACGATGTCGGCGTTGTAGACGAAGCCGCGGGTCGCCTCGTTGACGGTGAAGCCCTCCTGCGCGGCGTACGACCGCATGTGCTCGGGCAGCGGGCTCGACATCCCGAACAGCGTGCGGGCGTAGCTGTCGGGGAGCCCGCCGTCGGTGTCGGGGAAGGTCACGGGCTGGCCGCCCGCGTCGGAGACGTGCAGGTTGAACAGCAGTACCGGGCCGTCGGCGCTGGACTGCGAGCGGATGCTGGTGGCCGGGATGGTGGGGTCGCCGTCGTTGGCCTCGCCGTCGGTGAGGTTGAGGACGATCGGCGGAAAGCATGCGGGGTGCTCGGCCAGCCACTTGTCGACGAGCTGGTGGGCGTACTCCAGGGCCTGCCGCATGGGCGTGCCGCCGTTGGCCACCGGCTCCATCCAGATGGGGAAGCGGACGGTGGTCTCGATCAGGCCGCCGGCGCCGTCGGGCACCTTCTTGACGCGGTCCTCGATGCGGGCGGGGTTGTCGGCGACCTGGCTGAGCGGGACGAGATCGCGCCCTGCGAGGGCGCCGCCGAAAGCGGATCCGACGGTACGGTGACCGTAGCCGATGACCGCGACGTGGAAGTAGTCGCGGACGCCTTCCTCCTTGGCGCACTTCACCGAAAGCTCGGTCAGCAATCGGTTGATGGCGTCGGAGACGACCGATGCCTTGCTCGTCTGCACCTCACCGCCGATGGCGTCGCTCATGGACGCCGACTGGTCGATGAGGAAGATGAAACAGGTCGGGTTCGACCGGCTTATCTCAACTGTGTAAGCCACAGGTGTGTCCTTTCACGGGCATGCTCGCCCACCGCCGCCCAAGGCAACGCGGGAGGACACGATTTTAAAACATATGGCAATACATGTCTACCGAACTTATCAAGTCCGAGGGCGTATGTCCACGTTTCGCACCGTTATCGACAAGAAATGCTAGCGCAGTTTCTCGGTAGTGATAGTCGGCGGCACGTTCCAAGCCGAGAAAACGTCCGGCGCCGCCGGGGGCGGAGAGAAGAAACGAAAGGCGGGAACGGTCAGCCGGCCCGCAACGCACCCCGGGATACGACGGCACGCTCACCCCGGGAGACCCAGCGGACCAGCACGTTCTCATGCCCGGCCTGCACTCCGGTACGCGGATCGACCTGGAAGGCCCCGAAGAAGGTCCGCGTGTCGAGGGACGCGGCCACGTCCCAGAGCGCCTCCCGCGCCGTGGCCCCGGCCAACCGAGCACAGTACACCGCCAAGATCGCTGCCGCCACGGCCTGCACGCCCGGGTAGTCAGGCACCCGCCGCCACACCGCCACCAACTCCCCCTCAGAAGGCCCAACCCACGCCCCCCGACCGGCCCGCCCAGCAGGCACAACCCGCCCGCCCCGCGTGCCGTCCGGCTGCGTGCCGTCCGCCCGCCCGGGGGAACCGGCGCGGCCCTGGGCCCCCCGCAGATGGTCCGTCGGCCTGTCGCCTGTCCGGTCGGGGGATTCCGGGCGCATGGCGAGGGCGGCCCACTGGGCCATGCCGTACACGCCCTCGGGGCGGTCGGCCGCCGTGCCGAAGCGGCCGACGCCGGCCGCCGTGGCGCACACGTGGCGGGGCGGGCAGGGGGCCGCCGTCGCCGCGTTCACCGTCGCGATGTCTTCGCCGAACGATCCCGCGCACAGCAGGTCCCATACGCCGGAGGACGGCATGTCGCCCTCCGCCACCACGATGCCGAGGCCGCGCGCGGTCTCCCGTGCGCCGCGTTCCACCTGCCGGGCGAAGTCGCCCTTCCCCCGGGCGATCCACAGCGGCGCGGGCGGGGCCGACCGGGCCAGGTGGGCGATGAACGGCTCGGCGTACCGGCTCGCGGGGGTCGGCACCGAGATGAGGTGCCCGGGATGGGCGGCCTGGACGTCGTCACCGGCCCCGCCGTGGTTCCACAGCAACCGCCCGGCGTCGGCGGCGACCCGCGCCGCGGCCCGTGTCAGACCGGTCGCGTAGGGGCCGAGCACGAGGTCGCAGCGCGCGAGCACGTTGGGCAGCAGCGCCTCCAGTATGCGGGCCTCGCCCCGGTCGTCCTCCACGACGAGTTCCACGGAGGGATCGAGCGAACTCCAGGCCGCCAGCGCCTCACCCGCCTGCCGTCCGAACCCCGCGTACCTCCCGCTCAGCGACAGGCAAACCCCGACCCGCACCCGGGCCTCTCCCTCACTCACCCTCGCCATCCTGCCCAGCCGTGGACCCGATCGCCACCCGGCATACCGAACTGCGGGCCGAACTCGACGCCGCCAGTGCCCGTTTCCTGCGCCGGGCCGAGGACGGCCTGCGCGCCGCCGGAGTCGCCGACCCGCCAACGCCGCCCGCATGTTCGCCGCCCAGCTCGACGGCGTGCTGTTCGCCGCCCTGGCCCGCCCGCACGCCGGCCCGGACGCCGAGTCCCGCTGGATCCGCCACGCCGCGGATACCATCGTGCGCGGTCTGTAGCCTGGCGCGGGTGAAGTACATGCTGCTGATCTACGGCAACCACGCCACCTGGAACACCTGGGGCGAGGCGGAGCACGCCGAGACCGCCCGCGCCCACGGGGAGCTGATCCGGGAGCTGGTCGCGTCGGGGGAGTACGTCGCCTCCGAGGGGCTGACCACGCTCGGGGCGCGGACCGTCCGCGTGGGCCCGGAGGGCGCGCCCGCCGTCACGGACGGGCCGTTCTCCGAGGCCAAGGAGGTGCTGGCGGGCTACTACCTGGTGGACTGCGCGAGCGCCGATCGGGCCGCCGAGATCGCGGCCCGCCTGCCGGAGGCCCGCCACGACCCGATCGAGGTCCGCCGGGTGATGGACAAGTCCGAACTCGGCATGTGACACCGCACCGCGGCCTCAGACCTCGGCCACCGGCAGGGTGACGATCATCGTGAGCCCGCCGCCCGGGGTCTCCTCCGGAATCAGGGTGCCGCCCATGGCCTCGGTGAGCCCCCGGGAAAGGGCCAGGCCGAGGCCGACGCCGCTGTGGCTGTTCCGGTCGCCGAGCCGCTGGAAGGGCAGGAAGACCCGGTCGCGGGCGTCGGGCGGGATGCCGGGGCCGCGGTCGATGACGCGGATCTCCACATGGTCGCCGTGGCTGCTGGCGGTGATGTGGACCGGGCTGCCCGGCGGGCTGTAGCGAACCGCGTTCTGGGTGAGGTTGGCCAGGACCCGTTCCAGCAGGACAGGGTCGGCGGCGACGTCGGGCAGGTCGTGAGGTACGCGCAGCACCGGGGGTTCCGGGCCGCCGCGCACGCCGGGCACGACCTCCTCCAGGGAGACCGGCTGGAGCCGGACGCCCAGCACACCGGCCTGCAGGCGGCTCATGTCGAGCAGGTTGACCACCAGGTGGTCGAGCTCGGCAAGGGACTCGTGCGCGGTGGCGAGGAGTTCGGCGCGGTCCTCGGGGCTCCAGGTGACGTCGGTGGCGCGCAGGCCGTCCACGGCGGCGGTGGCCGCGGCCAGCGGGGTGCGCAGGTCGTGGCTGACGGCCGCGAGCAGGGCAGATCGCATGCGGTCCGCCTCGGCCAGCGGTTTGGCCTGGTCGGCCTCGGCCCGCAGCCGCTGCTCGCGCAGCGCGACCGCGGCCTGCGCGGCGAAGGCGGCCAGCACCCGGCGGTCGGCGGCGGGCAGGATGCGGCCGGTGGCGGCGAGGTTGAGGGTGTCGTCGATGGGCACGTCGGTGTCGGCCGCGGCGGGCGTGACGGCGGGCGGCCCCCCGCTCGTGGCGGCGATGCGCCAGGCGCCGCCGGTGTTCTCCAGCAGGGTGGCCGACTCGAAGCCGAAGGTCTCGCGCACGCGCCCCAGCAGGGACGGCAGCGCCGCCTCACCGCGCAGCACGTGCCCGGCCAGGGTGGAGAGCAGTTCGGCGTCGGCCCCGGCGCGGGCGGCCTCCCTGGTGCGCCGCGCGGCCAGGTCCACGGTCGCGCTGACGGCCACCGCGACCACCACGAACGCCATCAGCGCGAACAGGTTCTCCGGCTGGGCTATGGTCCAGTTCTCGATCGGGGGCGTGAAGAACCAGTTGAGCAGCAGGAACCCGCCCACCGCCGCGGTGATCGCGGGCCACAGCCCCCCGGCCAGCGCGACCCCGAGGACCAGCAGCAGGAACACCAGGATCTCGCTGGGCAGCGCCAGCCGGTCGCGCAGCGCGTAGAGCACGGCGGTCAGCAGCGGCAGCCCGAGCAACGCGAGCGCCCACCCGGCCGCCCGCCGGGCGCGGGTCAGGGCGGTGGGCGGCCGGGCCGGCCGCCGTCCCCGGCTGGCCTGCGGGTGGGGGATCATGTGGACGTCGATGGAGCCCGACCGGGCGATGGTCTCCGCGCCGACGCCGCGCGCCAGCAGTTGGGCGAACCGCCCCCGCCGTGACGCCCCGAGCACCAGTTGGGTGGCGTTCACCCCTTTGGCGAAGTCCAGCAGCGCGCCGGGCACGTCGTCGCCGACCACCTGGTGGTAGCCGCCGCCCAGGTCCTCGACCAGGCCGCGCAGCCTGGCGACGCCGGCGGGGTCGGCCCCGGCGAGGCCGTCCGCGCGGGTGACGTGCACGGCGAGCAGGTCGGCGCCCTTGGACCGCTCGGCGATCCGCGCCGCCCGCCGGATGAGCGTCTCCCCCTCCGGGCCGCCGGTCAGCGCGACCACCACGCGTTCCCGCGCCTCCCAGGTCGCCGCGATGCCATGCTCGGCCCGGTAGCGCCCGAGCTGGTCGTCCACCCTCCCGGCCACCCACAGCAGGGCCAGCTCGCGCAGCGCGGTCAGGTTGCCCACCCGGAAGTAGTTCGCCAGCGCGGCGTCCACCTTCTCCGGGGCGTAGACGTTGCCGTGGGCCATCCGCCGCCGCAGCGCCTCGGGGGACATGTCCACCAGCTCGATCTGGTCGGCCCGGCGCACCACCTCGTCGGGGATGGTCTCCCGCTGGGTCACGCCGGTGATCCGCTCGACCACGTCGTTCAGCGACTCCAGGTGCTGCACGTTGACCGTGGTGACCACGTCGATGCCGGCCGCGAGCACCTCGTCCACGTCCTGCCAGCGCTTGGCGTTGCGCGAGCCGGGCACGTTCGTGTGGGCCAGCTCGTCGATCAGCACCAGCTCCGGACGGCGGGCGATCACCGCGTCGGCGTCCAGCTCGGTGAAGGCCGTGCCCCGGTAGGAGATCGTCCGGCGGGGGACGATCTCCATGTCCTCCAGCAGCGCGGCGGTCAGAGCGCGGCCATGCGTCTCGGCCAGGCCGACCACCACGTCACGCCCGCGCGAGATCGCCCTGCGTCCCTCGCCGAGCATGGCGTAGGTCTTGCCCACCCCGGGGGCCGCCCCCAGGTAGACCCGCAACCGCCCCCGCCGTCCGCCCATCCGGCGTTTCTCCCCCCGTATCGCTCACCTCAATGATGTCCGGGCGGGTTCGGCGGGCGACGGCGAGGGCCGCCGGACGAGCAGCAGGCGCGCGGCCCAGCCGGGGAGCCACCAGTTCCACTCGCCCATGGCGGCCACGACGGCGGGGACGAGCACGCCGCGGATCAGCGTCGCGTCGAGCAGGATGCCGAGGGCGAGGCCGCTGGCGAACACCTTGACGTCGAGTTCCGGGGTCATCGCCAGCGCGGCGAAGGAGATGAAAAGGATCAGCGCGGCAAGGGTGACCAGCCGCCCGGTACGGCCGACGCCCTCGACGACCGCCCGGTGCGTGTCGCCGGTCCTGTCGTACTCCTCGCGCATCCTGGCCAGGATGAAGACCTCATAGTCCATGCTGAGGCCGTAGAGGAAGGCGAAGACGGTCAACGGCACGTACTCCCCGATCGAGCCGGTGGGCTGGATGTCCAGCAGTTCCCTGGTGCCCCAGCCGAACTGCCAGAGCAGCACCATCGCGCCGAGCACCGCGCCCAGCGAGAGCAGGTTCAGCGCGATGGCCTTGAGCGGGAGCAGCAGCGAGCGGAACGCCCTGGCCAGCATCACGAAGGTGACCAGGCCGATCAGCGCGAGCATCCAGGGGAACGCGCCGTAGGCGTGGTCCAGGTAGTCCAGGCTCTGGGCCGCGTAGCCACCGACCCGCGCCTGCGGCACGGCGGCGCGCACCCGCTCGATCGTGGCCGCCCCCTCCGGCGTGCCGCTCTCGGCCACCGGCAGCACGGACAGCACCGCCGTGTGTCCGCGCCGCCAGGACGGCGCTTCCGGCGCGAGCACGGCGGACACGCCCTCCACCGCGCGGAGGCGGCCGGCGGCCACGCCGGGGTCGCCGGTCACCATGACCTCGATGGGGGTGATCGCCCCGGACGGCACGCCCGCCGAGGTGAGCGCGGTCAGGCCGTCCCGGCCGGGGCCGGTGGGCAGCAGGTCGCGGCTCTGCGGCAGCCCCAGGTCGATGCCCAGCCCGGCGACGGCCAGCGCGGCCAGCAGCGCGCCCGCGCCGAGCGCGGCGGGCACGCGCCGCCGTACGACCAGGCGCGCCCACGCCGACCAGGCCCTTCCCGCCCTTGCCTCACCGGCGAACCGGTCACCGGAGCCCGCCCGGCGGTCCAGCCGGCGGCCGGTGAGGGCCAGCAGCACCGGCAGCACGGTGAGGGTGGCCAGCACGCTCACCGCCGCAATGATCATCCCGGCCAGCCCCAGACTGCGCAGGAACGGCACCGGCAGCACCACCATGGTGGCCAGTCCCACCGCCACCGCGAGGCCGCTGAACAGCACCGCGCGCCCCGCGCCGGCCATCGCCCGGCGCACGGCCTCGTCGCCCCGGTGCCCGGCCGCCTGCTCCTCGCGCCAGCGCGCGACCAGCAGCAGCGAGTAGTCCACCGCGATGCCGAGACCGAGCAGCGGCATGGTGGTCAGGGCCACGTCGTGCACGGTCATGACCAGGGTGAGCAGCAGGATCACCAGGAAGGCCAAAAAGATCGCGAGAGTCGCGATCAGCAGCGGCACCAGGGCCAGCGCCGAGCGGAACACCAGGAGCAGCACGACCACCGCCGCCAGCACGCCGATGCCGATCTTGGCGGGCACGTCGATGCCGCCCGCGTCCACACCCGGCACCAGGGTGTCCACGCCCGTGACGCGCACGACGGTCCCCGGCGGCAGGTGCGGGGTCATCGCCTCGGCGATCAGCGGGCCCTCGTCGGGCGCCTCGCCGATGCCCATGCCGGGCGGCGCGCCGTCGGAGGCGGGGCCCGGGAAGACCAGGCCGAAGGTGGTCCGGCCGTCCGCGCCGATCAGGCGGGGGTCGCCGGTCATCGGGTACGACACGACGCGGGCGTTCGGCAGCCGGGCCGTCACGGCGTCGAACGCGGCGGTGATCCGCGCGGCGGCCGTGCGGGCGTCACGCCCCGGCGGCAGCACGATCACGGGCACGAAGGGACGCTGGGCGCCGCCGTTGCCGAAGATCCGGACGATCTCCCGGTTGGCCTCGTAGGCGGGCACCCCGGGATGCGCGTACTCCTCAGAGAGCCGCTGGATCGCGAACGGGGTGGCGGCCAGCCCGGCCAGCAGGCCGAGCGCGGCGAGCAGCGCGACGAGTCCCTTGCGCCGCAGCACGAAGGCAGAGAGCTTCTCCATGCCCCCGAGTGCAACAAAACGATCTTCAGGCGCTCTGTGCGCGCTCTGCGGGCATTCACATAGTTCTCTATGGGGTTCGCTATGGGTCATCCGGCAGCCGGCGGGCCAGACTGGGACGGGTGAGCCGGATTCTGGTCGTGGACGACGAGCCCTATCTCGCCGATCTGGTCGCCACCGCGTTGCGGTACGAGGGATACGCGACGGCGATCGCGCCCACCGGGGCGTCGGCGATCGCCATGACCGGCACGTTCCGCCCCGACCTGATCGTGCTGGACGTGATGCTCCCCGACGTGCTCGGCACCGAGGTCTGCCGCCGCCTCCGTCAGAGCGGATCGGACGTCCCGGTGGTCTTCCTGACCGCGCGGGACGCCACCGAGGACCGCGTCGGCGGGCTGCGCGCGGGCGGCGACGACTACGTGACCAAGCCGTTCAGCCTGGAGGAACTGGTCGAGCGGGTGCGGGCCGTGCTGCGCCGTACCGGGGGGCGGGGCGAGCCCCAGCGCGGCCGGTCGTCGTTCGCGGACCTGGTCATCGACGACGACGCCTACGAGGTACGGCGGGCGGGCGCGCTGCTCGACCTCACCCCCACAGAGTTCAAGCTGCTGCGCTTCCTGCTGACCAACGCCGGGCGGGTGATGACCAAGCGCCAGATCCTCGACCACGTGTGGGAGTACGACTTCGGCGGCAACGACGGCGTCGTCCAGACCTACATCAGCTACCTGCGCCGCAAGGTGGACGCCACCGGGCCGCCGCTGATCCACACGGTCCCCCGCGTCGGTTACGTGCTGCGCCTGCCCAGGAAGGAGTGAACGGTGTCGCTGCGCACCCGGCTGGTGGTGACGATGGTGGGGCTGCTCGCGGTGGCCCTGGCGGTCGCGGCGGGCGCGACGTTCGGCGCGATCCAGGACTGGCGCGGCCCCGGCGGCTCGCGGCTGCTCGAACTGAGCACGCCAGGCGAGGTCCGCGCCGCCTACGACGAGCTGTCAGAACGCGTGGCGCTGGTGCTGGTGGGCTCGTCCGTGGCCGCGCTGGTCTGCCTGACCCTGGTCGCGGCCCGCCTGATCCGCGCCGGGCTGCGCCCGCTGGACCGGATCGTGGCGACGGCGGCGGCCATCGGCGGCGGCGACCTGGGCCGCCGCGTCGAGCCCGGAAGGCCGGGCACCGAGGTCGGACGGCTCGGCGCCGCGCTGAACGCGATGCTCGGCCAGATCGAGGGCGCGTTCCGCGAACGGGAGGCGTCGGAGGACCGGCTGCGCCGCTTCGTCGCCGACGCCTCCCACGAGCTGCGCACCCCCGTGGCCACCATCCGCGGCTACGCCGAGCTGTTCCGGCGCGGGGCGGCGGGCGACCAGGCCGGGCTGGCCAAGGCGATGAGCCGGATCGAGGCCGAGGCGACCCGGATGGGGGCGCTGGTGGACGAGCTGCTGCTGCTGGCCAGGCTCGACCAGGGCCGCCCGCTGGAGCGAGCCCCGGTGGAGCTGACCGAGCTGGCCGCCGAGGCGGTGGCCGACACGCTGGCGATCGACCCCGGCCGCCCGCTGTCGCTCGACCACGAGGGGCCGGTCGTGGTGCCGGGCGACGCGGCCCGGCTGCGCCAGGCGGTGGGGAACCTGCTGGCCAACGTGCTCGACCACACGCCGGAGGGCACGGGGGCACGGGTGTGGGTCGGGGTGGAGGACGGCCACGCGGTGGTCGAGGTCGCCGACGAGGGCCCGGGGCTGACCGAGGAGCAGGCCGGGCTGGTCTTCCAGCGGTTCTACCGGGCCGAGCACACGGTTTCGGTGGGCGGGCGCCGTACGGGCGGGGCGGGGCTGGGGCTGTCCATCGTCGCCGCGATCGCCGCCGCGCACGGCGGCGAGGTGACCGCTCGTACCGGCCGGGACATACGAAAAGGCGCGGTCTTCAGAGTGCGGCTCCCGCTTTCCCCACCCAGGCGATAGGGATCAAATCGGGCTGTGCGAATGTATGTCCATGACGATTGCCGACCCATCGACCGCGGCTGGCGGTCGGACCACCGTCGACTTCTACTTCGACCCCGCCTGCCCCTTCGCGTGGATCTCCTCCCGGTGGATCCTGGAGGTCGAGCGGCACCGCGACCTCGACCTCCGGTTCCGGGTGATGAGCCTCTACGTGCTCAACGAGAACCGTGACCTCTCCGACGAGTACCGCGAGATCGTCGACCGGTCGCTGAAACTGGTCCGGGTGCTCACCGCCGCCGCCGAGGCGCACGGCGATGGCGTGCTGCGCGACCTCTACACGGCCATGGGAACCCGGATCCACGAGGGCGGGAACTCCGACTTCGACCAGGTCGCCGCCGAGGCGCTGGCCGAGGCCGGGCTGCCAGCAGAACTGGCGTCGGCCGCCGGCTCGGCCGACCACGACGCGGCGCTGCGCAAGAGCCACCACGAGGGAATGGACGCGGTGGGCGACGACGTGGGCACGCCCACGATCCACATCGACGGGGTCGCGTTCTTCGGCCCGGTGCTGAACAAGATCCCCCGTGGCGAGGACGCCCTCCGCGTCTTCGACGGCGCCCGCCTGCTGGCCGGATATCCGCACTTCTTCGAACTGAAGCGCACCCGCGTGGGCGACCTCGACTTCACCTGAGACTTGATCACGCCCGCCGTTCGGCGATCATTTGAGGATGCTGAAGATCGTGGCGGCGGCGTCGGCGGCGCTCGGGCGAGAACTGACCGATCCGGAGGACCTCGGCGGCGGGCGGCGGACCACGGTGCTGCGCTGCCGGGTGCCCGGTGAGGGAAGCGTCGTGGTCAAGACATACCGGGACACCCCCGAGGGGGCCGGGTGCTTCGCGGCCGAGGCCGCCGGGCTCACGCTCGGCGGCCCCGGGCCGCTCCTGCTCGCGGTGGACCCCTCGGTGCCGCTGATCGTGATGTCCGACCTCGGCGGCGCGCCCAGCCTCGCCGACCGGCTGCTCGGCGACTCCCCCGGCGAGGCCCGCGACGCCGTGCTCACGTGGGCGCGGGCCTACGGCGAGATCGCGGTGGCCACTGCCGGGCGGCAGGGCGAGTTCGCCGAGATGACCGCCCGCTTCGCGGGCCACGGCCGCCCGCGCCCCTCCGTCTACGCCCGGATCAAGGGCATCACGAAGCTGCTGCCGGACGTGCCGCCTGGCCTGTCCGGCGAGCTGGCCACGCTGGCGGCGGACGCCGAGGGCTTCCCGGTGTTCTCGCCGGGGGACATCTGCCCGGACAACAACCTGCTGACGCCGTCCGGGCTGCGGGTGCTCGACTTCGAGTGGGCCGGGTTCCACTCGGCGTTCCTGGACGCGGCCTACACCCGCATGCCGTTCGCGACCTGCTGGTGCGTGTTCCGCATGCCCGAGACGGTGGCCGCCGAGGCGGAGGCCGCGTACCGGGCCGAGGTGGTGCGGATCCACCCCGGCCTGGCCGACGACGCCGTATGGGACCGTGGCGTACGGCACGCGATCGCCACCTGGACCCTCGATCTCACCGTGGCGCTCCTCGAACGGGTGCGGGAGCACGACCTGCCCGCGCACCGTACCCGGCAGCCGGTACCGACCGTCCGGGAGCTGCTCAGGCACCGCTGGTCCGGGCTGCTCGCCGAGCTGGAGCGGACCGGCGACCTGCCCGCCGTGGCCGAGACGGTGCGCGGCCTGCTCGCCGGGACCACCGGCTGGCAGGTCGATCCGCTGCCGTTCTATCCCGCCTTCCGGGCCTGATCGGGCAGGCCGAGGGCCCGTCGGAGGAAGCCGAGCTGGTGGACGAGCAGGTTCGCGGCCACGGACTCGTCGGCGGGCAGGTGGGTGGCGCGGGGGAGCGGCAGCACCTCGTGCGGGCGGCCTGCCGCCAGCAGCGCGGCGGACATCCGCAGGGTGTGCGCGGCCACCACGTTGTCGTCGGCCAGCCCGTGCGTAGGTCCACCAGGCGCGTGCCGCGGTGACCTTGCGCAGCGCGGGCCCGCCGTAGGGGTCCACCAGCACCGGCAGCGGGGCGTCGCCCTCGCGATGCCAGGACGGCAGGAACAGCGCGGCCCGCAGTTCGCGGGGGCCGAGGGAGAGCATCAGCGGCTCCTTGTCGTAGAGCGTCGGGAAACGCGAAAAGGCCGCTATCCGATCGCTCGGACAGCGGCCTGCGCTTGTGTCTGGGGAAAGCGTCATTTTACCGCATCTCACGTCACCCTTACGATCTCGGCCGCGCGCAGCCCGCCGTCCTCGATGGTGAGGACCCCGATCGTGCCGTACGGCTGACGCCGCCGGTCGGTCGGCGACCCGGGGTTGAAGACGCGCAGCCCCTCACCGGATTCGTCCAGCGGGATGTGCGAATGCCCGAACACGACCAGGTCCGCGTCCGGGAACCGGCGCCGCAGCCGCGCCGTCCGCCCCCGCGCCGGGCCGCTGTCGTGGATCATCCCCACCCGCACCCCGCCCAGGTCGAGCAGCAACGTCTCGGGCGCCTCGACATCGGGCCCGTCGTTGTTCCCCTTGACCACATGCACCGGCGCGTACACGGCCAGCTCGGAAAGCACCGACGGCACGCACACGTCCCCCGCGTGCAGGATCACGTCCGCCCCCACCAACTCCTCCGCCACCCGCGGCGGACACCCCTTCCACCGCCTCGGCGCATGCGTATCGGACAACACGACGACTCTCACACCGCCATCCTGCCCACCGTTCAGTCGTGGGTGTCCTCCGCCACGACGTGCCAGTAGGCCGGCCGGCCGGGGCGTCGATTGACAGGGTGCACCCCCCGCCGGTTATCTTTCTTGTATGAACAGTTCTTCAGATAAGCAACTGATCAACCTGGACGGCTGCGCCGTCCGGGTCGTCGACGCCCATCGGGTCGCCGCCGTCCGGGAGCGGATGCCGGGCCCCGAAGACCTCGACGACACCGCCGATGTCTTCGGCCTGCTGTCCGACCCCGGCCGGCTGCGGCTGCTGGTCGCGCTGCTCGACGGCGAGCTGTGCGTGTGCGACCTCGCGGCGGTGACCGGCCAGAGCGAGTCGGCCGTGTCCCACGCGCTACGGCTGCTTCGCGCCCACCGTATCGTCGCGGTCCGCCGCTCCGGCCGGATGGCCTATTACCGCCTTGAGGACCCGCACGTGCGGATGCTCCTCGACCTGGCCATCGCCCACACAGAGCACACCCAGGCCATCCACCCCGAACGGGACGAGCAGGGCTGATGGGCACCGGACACGGCCATGGGCACGGGCAGCTCTCGGGGTCCGGCCGCCACCGCTGGCGGCTGGCGGTGTCGTTCGCCCTGATCGCCGTGTTCTTCGTGGTCGAGCTGGTCTACGGCCTGCTCTCCGGCTCCCTGGCGCTGCTGTCGGACGCCGGTCACATGGCCGCGGACGTGGTCACCCTCGGCGCGGCGCTGGTCGCGACCCGGATCGCGACCCGCCCCGACACCACCGGCCGCCGCAGCTACGGCTCCTACCGCGCGGAGGTGTTCGCCTCACTGCTCGCCGTGGTGCTGATGCTCGGCGTCGCCCTCTACGTGGCCATCGAGGCGATCGGCAGGATCGGCGCGCCCGCCGAGGTCGCCACCGGCCCGATGCTCGTGGTCGGCGCCATCGGCCTGCTCGTCAACCTCGTCGCCCTGGCCCTGCTGCGCGCCGGGGCCGCCGACAGCCTCAACGTCAAGGGCGCCTACCTGGAGGTGCTGGCCGACACCGCCGGATCCGTCGGCGTCATCGCGGCGGGCTGGCTGATCTCCGTCACCGGCCAGGCGTACTGGGACACCGTCATCGCCCTGGGCATCGGCGTGTTCGTCGCCGTGCGCGCCGTCTCCCTGGGCCGCCAGGTCTTCGCCGTGCTGGGCCAGCACGTCCCCGAGGGCATGGACGCCGCGGCGGTGACCCGCGACCTCGCCGCCATCGAGGGCGTCCGCGACGTGCACGACCTGCACCTGTGGACCCTGACCTCCGGCATGAACGTCGCCACGGCCCACCTGGTCACCATCGACCACGCCGACAGCCACGCCGTCCTGGACCGGGCCCGTCACGTGCTGCGCGAGCACCACGGCGTCGCGCACGCCACCCTGCAGGTCGAGCCGGCCGATCACACCGGCTGCGACGAGCTGGGCTGGTGACCGAGGGTCAGCTCCCGGGGGGCGGCGTGGCGTCGCCGACCTCGAACGCCCCCGGGTCGTCCACGACCCGGCAGGGGGCGATCGGGCCGACGGCCAGCCGTCCGGAGAAGGCCCAGGCGACGCCCGGCCGTTCCCGGCTCACCTGCTCCGGGTTCTCCATGACCTCGATCAGCACCTTCTGGTCCCGCTCGATGAACCGGGGGTAGATGGTGATGCCGTCCTCCGGCCGGATGGCCCGATAGGACGGCTGCGCTCGCGTGGCCTTGCGGATCCGCTCCCGCACGGCCGGGTCCTTGCTCTGAAGCTCCTCCTTGGCGAAGCCGGTCATGTCCCCGGGGATGGGACGCGCCCTGCCGGCGTCACACCGCTTGCCGAGCGGCAGATAGGTGATGTCCGCCGTCACGCCCAGCTCGGCGAGGTCCCGCTCGACCTGGTCGGCGTCCCTGAACTCGGTGATGGTGAGGTTGATGGAGCCGTCCGGGCGTTCGGTCACCGCGTACGCCGGGGTCCCCTGGCCGCTCACCAGCGGCACGGCGACCAGCGCCGACGCGGCCGCCCCCACGACACCGGCCCCCCACATGAGCCGCCGCCGGACGGCCGGCCGGCGGCCGCGCTCCTCGCGTTCGATCATCTCCGCCTTCAGCTCCACGAGCAGCCTGTCCTTGAACGTGCCGGTCATTTCGTTCCTCCGATCGCGTTGACGAGGCCGGGAACCCGCTGAATGGAACGTCTGGCCCGGTGCAACCTGACCCGGGCGGTGCCCTGCCGGATGCCGAGCGCGGCGGCGGCCTCCACCGTGCTGAGGCCGTCGATCGCCACCAGTTCGAGCAGGGCCCGGTCCTTCTCCGGCAGTTCGGCCATCCGCTCGATCGCCAGGCGCGCGGGGCGCTCGGCGTCGATGCGCTCCTCAAGGCGCGCGATGTCGTCGGCCGCGAGCAGCCGCCGCCCGGCCAGCCGGTCGTTGGCACGCCGCTCCCTGACCGAGCGGCGCCGCTCGGCGAGCAGGGTGTTGCGGGCCACGCCGTACAGCCAGGCGATCTCGCTGCCCTTGCCAGGCCGGTAGGTGTGCGCCGAGTCGAGCACCGCCAGGAAGACCTCGGCCGTGAGGTCGGCCACCGAGCCGGGGTCGATCACCCGCCTGGCCAGGAACCGGGTCACGTCATCGAAATGACGCTCATAGAAGGCCTCGAAGGCCGCGGGATCCCTGCCGAACGGCGCGGTTCCCGTCTGTTTGAACTGCACCAGAGCTCCTTCGTCATCCGTCCCGACACCCCCTCCTTTGACGAAGGCCTCTCGACCGTTACAGCGGGCCCGAATCCGCATGTCCGGCGGCGTATACGAAAGCTATACGGCGATGCAGCTGAATAAGTGCGGGGCCATCGCTCGTCCGCAGGGAGTCGATCTCGATGGAAGACGCCTGGAAAGTACGGCCCGATGTCTCGGCCGATGTCACGGGGGCCGGCCAAGACACGACCCGCCATCCTTCGGGATCGCCCGCGTTCCTGATGCGCGCGTGTGTCATTCGTCCATGGCGTGATCAGGACAGGATCTGGGCGGCCTCGGCGCGGCACCCGTCACCCGCGCCGAGGTCGCCCCTGGCCGTGTACGCGTCGGCCAGGAGGAGCAGCGTGCGGGCCAGGTACGAGGCCCACCCCCGGGCCCGCCACAACGCGACGGACTCCTCCAGATGACCGACGGCCGCAGCGACGCGCCCCTCGGCGAGGTCGAGGGTGCCCAGCACGCACAGGGCGTCCGCCAGGTGGTGCGACAGGTTGTACTGCCTGCTCATGGACTCGGCCGTCTCGGCGGTACGGCGGGCCTGCGCGTCGCCCTGCGCGGCGTAGCAGCGGGCCAGCACGGTGAGCGTCAGCGTCTCGGCGGAGGGGTCGGAGAACGTGCGGCAGATCTCCAGGGACCCGGCCAGGCACTCCTGCGCCTCCTCATAGCGCCCGGCCACCGTGTGCGAGATGCCGAGGAACTGCAGCGCGGTGGCCTCCAGGCGGCGGTTGCCCAGCTCGCCGGCCACCTCCAGGGCGTGCCGCAGATGCGGGACGGCCTGCTCGACCCGCGCCTCGCCGTACGCCACGGCCATGGCGACGTGCGCCCGCGCCTGGCCGCCGAGGTGGTCGGTCTCCCGGGCCAGGCGCAGCGCGAGACGGCCGTGTTCGAGCGCCTCGTCGCCCTCGCCCATCGCGGCGAGGCCCCAGGCGCGCATCGCGTGCGCGTCGGACAGGCCGCGCTTCTCTCCGATCTCGCCGAACATCTCCACGAGCAGTTGCGCGTTGGTGTTGAGTGCGTACATGGCGGCGCCGTCGTAGCCGGCGCCGATCCAGGTCATGACGTCGAGCAGGCCGCGCAGCATCACCGCCTCACCGAGCCGGTTGCCGGTTCGGCGGCACAGCTCCAGGGCGAGCTCGTTGACCCCCCGGCAGTCGTCGAAGAAGCCCTTGACGTCGAAATAGCGCTCCATGCAGGCGGCCAGGTCCCAGGCCAGGTCGTCGAGGGAGTGCGCGCACGCCTGACGCACCGCGGCGATCAGCGCCCGGCGCTCGTCGGCGAACCAGGCCACCGGGTCGGACAGGCATTCGCGCAACACGGACTCCGGCGGCTCCCAGCGGGGGGACGGGCCATGAATGACCGCGTAGGGAGCCGCCGGAACCTTGAGCATCGCGCGCTCGGCCAGGGCCAGCCACCCGCCGAGCGCGCGGCTCAGGGCCACGCCGTCCTCGGGGGAGGTGTGCTCCCTGGCGTACAGGCGGACCAGGTCGTGAAACCGGTACCGCAGGTTCCCCGCGCTGTCCGCGCCGAAGACGCCGAGCAACTGGGCGTCCACCAGCTCGTCGATCAGGTCCTCGCCCTCCTCAAGGGTGCGGTCGAGGAGCGCGGCGGCCACCCAGGCGGCGAAGTCGGGGCAGTCCAGCAGCCCGAGCAGGCGGAACGCGCGGCGGGCGGGCTCGCTCAGGCCGACGTAGCTCAGCGACAGGCTGGCCCGCACCGCCTGGTCGCCCGCGACGAGCTGGTCCAGCCGCCCGTGCTCGTCCCGCAGCCTGCGCGCCAGCCACGCGACGGTACGCCCTGGTCGCGCCACCAGACGCGCCCCGGCGATGCGCACCGCCAGCGGCATCTTGCCGCACAGGTCGATGATCTCGGCCGCCGCCTGGCGCTCGGTCTCCGCGCGTTCCCGGCCCACCACGCGGGCGAACAGCTCCATCGCCGCCGGTCTCGGCAGCACGTCGAGATCGACCAGGTGCGCGCCCTCCAGCCCGGACAGCCGGGCCCGGCTGGTGGCCAGCATCGCGCAGGTCGGGCTGCCCGGCAGCAGCCATCGCACCTGGCTCTCCGAGGTGACGTTGTCCAGCAGGATCAGCACCCTGCGCCGGGACAGGTGGCTGCGGAACAGCGCGGCCCGCGCCTGGAGGTCCTCGGGGACGCTGCGGCCGTCGATGCCCAGCGCGGCCAGGAAGACGCTCAGCACCGACCCGGGGTCGGTGCTGCCCAGGTTCGCGTAGAGCTGGCCGTCCGGGTAGGCGTCCAGCATCCGGTGGGCGACGTGGACGGCGAGCGCCGACTTGCCAACCCCGCCCATGCCCGAGATCACCACGACGGGCACCGAGCGGTCGTCGGCCAGCCGTCCGAGCAGTTCGCCGACCTCCTTCTCGCGGCCGGTGAAGTCGGGGATGTTCAGCGGGAGCTGGGCGGGCGAGGGCTCCCGGCCGCTCAGGTCGTCGCCGCGCAGGATGCTCAGGTGCAGGTCGCGCAGTTCCTCCCCCGGCTCGACGCCCAGTTCGGCGGACAGCATCCGCCGGGTGTCGGCGTACAGGGTGAGCGCCTCGGCCCGCCGTCCGGTGCGGGCCAGCGTCAGCATGAGCTGGCCGCGTAAGCGCTCGCGCAGCGGGTGCGCGGCGACCTCGCCGACCAGCTCCGCCACCAGTTCGGGGCCCCGGCCTAGCGCGATCTCGGCCTCGACGCGGTTCTCCACCGTGGTGAGCCGGGACTCCTCCAGCCGCAGCGTCTCCTCGCCGGGATCCAGCTCCGCGTAGGCCGTGCCGCGCCACACCCGCGCGGCCCGCGCCAGCAGGGCGGCGGCCTCCTCGTGGTCGCCCCTGCGCAACGCGGCGGCGCCGTCGTCGGCGAGCGTGGTGAACCGGTGCAGGTCAAGCTCTTCCGGGCGCACGGTGAGCTGGTAGCCGCCGTGCCGCCGCACGATGCGGTCCGCGCCGAGGGTACGGCGCAGCCTGCTCGCGTACAGCCGCAGGTTGTCCCCCGCCGTCCGTGGCGGGGAATCGCCCCACAGCGCCTCCGCCAGCAGGTCGTCCGAAACCGGCCGGTTGGCGTATCTGATCAGAGTCACCAGCATCGCGCGCTGTTTCTGACCGCCCAAAGAGAGCCGGTTTCCGTCTGCCCAGACCTCTACCGGCCCCAAAATCGCGAAATCCATGACGCCCCCCACAGGAAGACGTCATCAATCTGCACGGATCTCTGTGGAAGCGTCAACCGAATCCGACTCTCCACCGTAAGGATGTCCTATAAGTTCTCCGGAAGATCAACGGAGCGTAACGAAGCCCTGGCGCCACGATGGGTGGGAGGGGGTCCAGCCGAGGTTCAGCCGGGCATGACGGTTGGCGGCGCCGCGGAGGGTGGGGGCGCGGGGCGTGCCGTCCGGCTCGGGGACGGGCGCGCCGACCGCCCGGCAGAAGGCCGGAACCCATTCGGTCGGTCAAACACCCTTACGCATCTCCCATGTCATCCGTCATATTTCCATCGCTTGGGTCAGTCGGTGGTGGGGGCGGCGTCGGAGAGGGCGTCGGCGAGGGTGCGCATGAGGTGGACGTATTCGGAGAGGACGGTGTCGTCCACCGTGGACTTGACCAGGCTGACCGCGACGGCGGCGCTGGCCGAGGAGGTGCCGGGGGCGGCGATCGGGACGCCCAGGCAGACCATGCCGGGGGCGGTCTCCTCGTCGTCGATCGCGTAGCCGCGCTCCCTGGTCTTGCGGAGGTCTTCGATGAGCTGGCCGAGGTCGGGCTCGGCCGCCGAGCGGGAGACGGAGTAGATCTCGCCGACCTGGTCGTCGGAGACGGTGCTCAGTGACGCCTTGCCACTCGCGGTGGTGTGCGCGGGCAGCCGCATGCCGAGGTGGTAGTTGACCGCGAGCGGCCGGTTGCCGGGCCGCTGTGCCAGGTAGACCACCTCGTGCCACTCGCGCACGGCCAGCACGACCGTCTCGCGGTTGTCCGGGAGCACGTCGCGGCAGGCGCGCATGAACAGCGCCGGGAGCCGGCCGCGGGTGTACTGCTCGGCGAGGGCGAGGACGCCTGGGCCGAGGACGTAACGCCGCTCCCGGGTGCGGTGGGCGAGCCCGGACTGCCGCAGCGTGGTGCAGATGGCCAGCGCGCTGCTCGGCGGGAAGTCGAGTGCCCGCGCGACCTCGGTCAGCGTGAGCCCGTCGGGCGCGGAGGCGAGGAGTTCCAGAATACGGACGGCTCTGGCGACGGACGGCACGATGGCAGCGCTGTCCTTGGAACCTGCCATGGTCTCTCTCCTGCTCCTGGAACGCCTGCCCACGCTGCCGTTCGGCGCATATCGGTATGGCTCGAATGCTACGGCACCCGTCCACCCCTCATTTCGGTCCTGCGGGAACCCCGGTTTGAGGTCTTGACACGGTCCAGGTTCCGGCCGCATGATCCCAGTGTTACAGAAATATGAAAAAAGCATCGACTATCTGAAGCCGTCGCCCGCCCACCCCGGCGACGCCACCCCTCTCCCCCCTCTCGATCCCTCCGTCCGGATCGCTTTCAGGAGTAACGATGGCCCTTAGCAATCCCTGCGTGCCGCGATGGCTACGCACCGGGGTCGCCCTGCTCACCGCGGGCGTCCTCGTCGCGTGCTCGCCACCGGCCGCACCAGGTGACTCGGGCACGCGGATCGGCGCATCCGTGAACCAGAAGACCGGAATGATCGGCGTGAAGGACGGGGGGACGCCGGTCAAAGGCGGCACGCTGACCTTCGCCGCCGTCGGCGAGACGGCGGTGCTGGATCCCGCCAAGAACATCTACAGCGCGACCACCGGCGGGACCGAGATGAGCGCGATCTTCGACGTGCTGATGCGCTGGGACAGCGCGTCCGGCAAGGTCGTGCCGCAGCTCGCCGAGGACCTCTCCGCCTCGGAGGACTTCAAGACCTGGACCCTCAAACTACGCGACGGCGTGGCGTTCACCGACGGCACCCCGCTCGACGCCGAGGCGGTCCTGTGGAGCATCCGGCGCTATGTGGAGAAGAAGGGCTCCGAGGCGCCGCTGTGGAAGAAGAACGTCGCCGAGATGAAGACGGACGGCACGTCCACCGTGGTCTTCACGCTGAACGCCAGGTGGCCCGGCTTCGACAACATGCTCGCCGGGGGCCCCGGTCTCATCGTGGCCAAGGCGTCCGACGCGGGCAAGGCGTTCACTCCGGTCGGCGCGGGGCCGTACACGTTCGCCCGCTACGCGCCGCAGGAAGAGCTGCTGCTCCGGGCCAACGAGAAGTACTGGGACGGCCGGCCGTACCTGGACCAGGTCCGGGTGATCTTCCTCAACGACCCCACCGCCACCCGCGACTCGCTCGACGCCGGCAGCGTGGACATCGCCATCCTGCGCCAGCCCGACCTGGTGAACCGGGCCCTCGCCGACGGTCTGCCCGGTTACCTGAACCTGCTCGCGCTGACCGGCCTGCCGATCATCAACGGCGCCGAGGGCCGTCCCGGCCACGACAAGCGGGTCCGCCAGGCCATGCAGCTCGCGATCGACCCCAAGCTGATCTCAGAGCGTGTCTACAAGGGCGAGGGCATCCCGGCGGCGGAGATCTTCGCCTCGGGGTCCCGCTGGCACACCTCGGCCGCGCCGCTGCCGCACGACCCCGACCGGGCCAGGAAGCTGCTCGCCGAGGCCAAGGCCGACGGCTACGACGGCCGGATCGGTTTCCTGCACACCCAGGACGTCAGCTCGCGCAACATGGCGCTGGTCGTCAAGGCCCTGCTCGACCACGTCGGCTTCAAGGTCGAGCTGGAGGCCGCCAGGACCACCCAGGACGTGATCAGGAAGGTCGCCGTCGAGCGCGACTACGACTTCGCCGGGTGGGGGATCACGCTGCGCGAGTCGGACCCGTTCAGCCGGATGTTCGCCGCCCTGCACAGCGAGGGCGGCCTGACCCATGGCGTGCCCACCGGCCCCGCCATGGACGCCGTGATCGAGGACTTCCAGGCCGCCGAGACCCAGGAAGAGCAGCTCAAGGTGATGGCCCGCTTCCAGGAGCAGTGGAACGAGGACGTGCCCGCGCTCACCTTCGGCCCGATCAGCGAGTTCATCACCTGGCGCCACCAGGTGCACGGCGTCGCCGGCAGTGCCACCAGCGTCGTCCTGCTCGGCAAGGCGTGGATCTCATGAACGGAGTGTCGCCATGGTGCGCAAGCTGATCCGGCGCGTCGTCGAGCTGGCCGCCGTGCTGCTGCTGGTCAGCTTCGGCACCTTCAGCCTGGTCTCGCTGATGCCGGGCGACCCGGCCATCGCGGTGCTCGGCGAGGGCCGCGCGCCCGAGGAGTACGCGGCGGTCCGCACGGAACTCGGCCTCGACGACCCCTTCCCGGTCCGCTACTGGGACTGGCTGACCTCGGCCGTCACCGGCGACCTGGGCCAGTCGGTGGTGCCCCCGAACAGCAATGTGCTGGAGCGGATCGGGGCCGCGCTCCCGATCAGCGCCGAGCTGGCCGTGCTGGGCCTGGTCATCGCCCTGGTCGTGGCGGTGCCGCTGGCCATGTGGTCGGCGAGCAACGAGGGCGGCCGGGTGGACCGGATGATCAGCGCCGGGACCTTCGCGGTGCTGTCCGTGCCGAGCTTCCTGGCCGGTCTGCTGATCATCATGGTGGTGGTCAACGGGCTCGGCTGGTTCCCCCGCAACGAGTGGGTACGGCTGAGCGAGAACCTCGGCCTGAACCTCTACCACGCCTTCCTGCCCGCCTGCGTGATCGCGCTCACCGAGATCGCGATGTTCACCCGCATCCTGCGCGCCGACCTGATCACCACGCTGCGCGAGGACTTCATCCTGTCCGCCAAGGCCAAGGGCATGTCCACCCCGCACGTGCTGGTCAGCGACGCCCTCCGGCCCTCCTCCTTCTCGATGATCACCGTGCTCGGCGTCAGCCTCGGCCGCCTCATCGGCAGCACCGTGATCGTGGAGTACCTGTTCGCCCTGCCGGGGATGGGCTCGCTCGTCATCGGCTCCGCCTCGACCGGCGACTTCACCATGGTCCAGGGCGCCGTGCTGGTCATCGCGCTCATCTACCTGGTGGCGAACGCCCTCATCGACGCCTCCTATGGCTATCTCGACCCCCGGATCAGGAGGACCCATGTCTGACGTCGGGGCCGTGGCCGCGGGCTTCCGGTTCGACCGGTCCGCCGTGCCGCCGGCCGTACTGTCCGTCGCGGGGCTGGGCGCGGTGCTGCTGTCGCTCGGCCCGATGCAGGGCTCGCCCGCGCAGATCCCGATGCTCGTCGTGGCGCTGGTCTTCACCTACCTGACATTGGCGCGGCTGTGCGCCCGCCTGTGGGGGCCGCGGTTCGACCTGGCCACGACGCTGTGCGCGGCGTGGGTGGCGCTGATCGTCGGCGCGGCCGTCCTGGCGCCGCTGCTGCCGCTGGGCGAGCACGAGAACATGGCCGACACCCTCGACGCGCCCACGCTCGCGGGGCCCGACGTGTTCTCCGCGCACCCGCTCGGCACCAACAACTTCGGCCTGGACGTGCTGGCCCGCATCGTCTACGGCGCACGGGTCTCGCTGGTGGTGTCGCTGGCCGCGGTGATCATCGGCATGGTGGTCGGCGGCGCGATCGGCATCCTGGCCGGATACCTGCGCGGCCCCGTGGACACCGTGGTCGGCGTGCTGACCAACTCGCTGCTGGCGATGCCACCGCTGATCCTGCTGATCGCGCTGGCCACCGTGCTGGCGCCGAACCTGCGCAACATCACCATCGGGCTGACCCTGCTGGCGCTGCCCAGCATGATCCGGATGGCACGTGCCAACACGCTGGCGTTCGCCCAGCGCGAGTTCGTGCTGGCGGCCCGGTCGATGGGCGCGGACAAGCTGCGGATCATGGTCAAGGAGCTGCTGCCGAACGTCTTCCTGCCGCTGGCCTCCTACGGCATGGTCATCGTCTCCGTGCTGATCGTGGCCGAGGCGTCGCTGAGCTTCCTCGGCCTGGGCATCAAACCCCCGGAACCGTCGTGGGGGAACCTCATCGCCGAAGGTGAGGGCGGGGTGTTCCAGGAGCACCCGCACATCGTGCTGATGCCCGGCCTCGCGCTGTTCCTGACCGTCTTCTCACTGAACCTGCTCGGTGAGAAGGCCCGCAACCGCTGGGACTCCCGGAAGGCGAAGATCTGATGGCGATCACCGACGCCGTGCCGTCCGTACCGCCCTCGAAGCCCGGCGACGAGCGGCCACTGCTGATCGTGGACGACCTGCGAAACACCATCCACACGCCGCGCGGCGACATGAACGCGGTGGACGGGGTCTCCTTCACCCTGCGTCCAGGCGAGACGCTGGGCATCGTCGGGGAGTCCGGCTCCGGCAAGTCGGTGCTCGGCCGCACCATCATGGGGCTGTACCGCAGCGGCCCCGGCATGACGGTCAGCGGCCAGGTGCGGATCGACGGCCAGGACGTGCACGCTCTGTCCGGGCGCGCGCTGCGCGGCCTGTGGGGTTCGAGCGTCGGCATGGTCTTCCAGGACCCGATGACCGCGCTCAACCCGGTCAAGAAGATCGGGCCGCACCTCACCGAGAGCCTGCGCAAGAACGGCGGCCACTCCCGCGCGTCGGCGACGGCCCGCGCGGAGGAACTGCTCGGCCTGGTCGGCATCCCCGAGCCCCGGCGCAGGCTGGGGCAGTATCCGCACGAGCTGTCCGGCGGCATGCGCCAGCGGGTGGTCATCGCCATGGCGCTGGCCAACCAGCCCCGGCTGCTGATCGCCGACGAGCCCACCACGGCGCTCGACGTGACCGTGCAGAAGCAGATCCTCGACCTGCTCGACCGGCTCCAGGCCGAGTTCCACACGGCGGTCATCCTGATCAGCCACAACCTCGGCGTGGTGGCCGGGCGGGCCGACCGCGTGGCCGTCATGTACGCCGGGCGGATGGTCGAGACCGCCGCCTCCGGCGTCGTGTTCAGCCGGGCCCGCCACCCCTACACCGAGGCGCTGCTGCGGTCGATCCCCCGCCTGGAGGACCCGCCGCACGCCCGCCTGATGGCGATCGGCGGATCGCCGCCCGACATGACCGCGCCGCCGCCCGGCTGCCGGTTCGCCCCGCGCTGCGAGCACGCGCGGCCGATCTGCCGCGAGGAGCCGCCCGCGATGTGCCCGTCCGACGCCTCCGGCCACATGTTCGCCTGCCACAACCCCGTCACCGCAGGAGCGCAGCGATGAGCGGCACCGTGCACATGCGCCCGGACGGCGAGCGCGTCCTGGTCGTCGAGGACCTGGTCGTGGAGTTCCCCGCAGGGCGCGACCAGAAGGTCCACGCGGTCTCCGACATCAGCTTCGACCTGCTGAACGGCGAGACCCTCGGCATCCTCGGCGAGTCCGGCTGCGGCAAGTCCAGCGCGGGCCGGGCGATCATGCAGCTTCCCCCGCCGACCTCGGGCAGCGTCACGCTCTCCGGGCAGCGCCTCACGGGCGTGCCCGCCGGGGAGATGCGGCGGCACCGCCGCAAGCTGCAGATGATCATGCAGGACCCGGTGTCCGCGCTCAACCCGCGCCGCAAGGTCAAGGACCTGGTGGCCGAAGGGCTGGACATCTGGGGCGAGAAGCCCAGCGAGGACGACGTCCGGGCGATGCTGACGGCGGTCGGCCTGCCGCCCGATGTCGTGTGGGACCGCCGCCCGCACGAGCTGTCCGGCGGCCAGTGCCAGCGGGTGTGCATCGCCCGCGCGCTGATGCTGCACCCCGGCGTGCTGATCTGCGACGAGCCGGTCTCCAGCCTGGACGTGTCGGTCCAGGCGCAGATCCTCAACCTGCTCCAGGAGAGCAAGGCGCGGTTCGGGCTCAGCATGATCTTCATCGCGCACGACCTCGCGGTGGTGAAGAGCGTCAGCGACCGAATCATGATCATGTATCTGGGCAAGGTCTGCGAGATCATCGGCTCCGCCGACCTCGTGGAACACGCGTCGCACCCCTACACCCGCCTGCTGCTCGCCTCGGTTCCCGAGGCCGCGCTGAGCGCGGTGCCGGCGCAGGCCGTCGAGCAGAAGCCGACGGCCGGCGAGACGACGGCCACCGAACTGCCCTCCCCCCTGTCTCCGCCGTCCGGCTGCCGCTTCCGCACCAGGTGCCCGCTGGCGAACGGCCGGTGCGCCGAGGCCGAGCCGGAGCTGAGGGAGGTGGGGCCGGGGCGGTTCCTCGCGTGTCACAACGTCTGACCAGGTTTTTCGCGTGAAAGGCAGTGTTCATGGACTTCATGTTCGGCAAGGGCTTCCAGGTACGTTCCTTCTTCCACGCCACCAGCGTCGTCTACGACATGGGGCTGATCGCCGACCTGCACAAGCGGGTCTTCGGCGTGGAGACGACCACCATTCCCTATATGAGCGCCCGGTTCGCCCACTTCACCTTCATCGGTGACGTGCCGATCGAGGCCACCAGCCCGAACCTGGCTTACGCCACGCCCAAGCGGATGTTCCTGCAGCTCGCGGGCAACCACTGGAGCCCGGCCGTGTTCTGGATCGACGACGCCCTGGACTTCACCCATCTGACCGGCCTGCGCCACGGCTATCGCTATACGCACCTGATGGACGGCAAGCCGGTGGAGGGCGTCCCCGAGAACCGCCCCGAGCATGCCATCCACCTCTACTCCAACCCCTTCCAGACCGGAGTGGACTGGGGCATGTACGAGATGGACGAGAACTCGCCCAACACCAAGGCCACGTACCGCAACGTGGACCCGTTCGAGGAGGCGGGCTCCTACACGCCGCCGCCCGCCCGCGACGACGTGGTCAGCGTCGTACGGCACGCGCAGCACTCCGTCGTCACCGACGACCCCGCCAAGACCCTGCGCTTCCTCGTGGACGCGCTGGGCGGCGAGGTGTTCGCCGAGACCGAGAACAAGACGCTCAACACCCGCAGCACCTTCCTCACCCTCGGCAAGGTGCGGCCCTTCACCGTGGAGGTGGCCGAGCCGTACGGTCCCGGCGGCCCCGCCCAGGACCTTGAGAAGAACGGCAGCATCTACCACCGCCTCGACTTCAAGGTGCACGACCTGGACGCCGCCGTCCGGCACCTGGAGCGGGAGAACATCGGCCTGGAGGCCAAGGGCGACGACTTCGTGGTGCTGAACCCCAAGGACACCCACGGTCTGCGCTACGGCCTGTTCGCCGATCTCCAGCCCGGCGACCCGAGGAACGGCTGACGCCGGATCCCGGCGAATCGCCGGTCATCACACCATTCATTAGGAGACCTTCACCGTGACCATCGTTGACCACTTCGTCGCCGGACGATCCTTCACCGGCACCGGGGAGCGCCTGGGACCCGTGTTCGACCCTGCGCTCGGTGTCGAGACCAAGCGGGTACGGCTCGCCGCCCCCGCCGACGTGGACGCCGCCGTCGCCGCCGCGGCTCAGGCGTTCCCCGGCTGGCGCGACAAGTCCTGGGCCCGCCGCCAGGAGGTGCTGTTCACCTTCCGCGAGCTGCTCAACGCGCGCAGAGGGGAACTCGCGGAGATCATCACCTCGGAGCACGGCAAGGTGGTCTCCGATGCGGCGGGCGAGATCGCCCGCGGCCAGGAGGTGCTGGAGTTCGCGCTCGGCATGCCGCACCTGGCCAGGGGCGGCTACTCCGAGAACGTCAGCACCGGCGTGGACGCCTTCACCCTGCGCCAGCCGCTCGGTGTGGTGTCCATCGTCAGCCCGTTCAACTTCCCGGCCATGGTGCCGATGTGGTTCCTGCCGATGGCGCTGGCCACCGGCAACACCGTGGTGCTCAAGCCGAGCGAGAAGGACCCCTCGGCGGCCAACTGGCTGGCCGCGCTGCTGTCGGAGGCGGGGCTGCCCGACGGGGTGTTCAACGTCCTGCACGGTGACAAGGTCGCCGTGGACGGGCTGCTCGAACACCCTGACGTGCAGGCCGTCTCGTTCGTCGGCTCCACGCCCATCGCCCGTTACGTGTACGAGAACGCGACCCGCGCGGGCAAGCGCGTGCAGGCGCTGGGCGGGGCCAAGAACCACATGCTGGTGCTGGCGGACGCGGACCTGGACCTGGCCGCCGACTCGGCGGTCAACGCCGCGTTCGGGTCGGCGGGCGAGCGCTGCATGGCGATCAGCGTGCTGGCCGTGGTGGACTCGGTCGCCGACGACCTGATCGGGCGCATCTCCGAGCGGATGGGCCGGATCAAGGTCGGCGACGGCCGCCAGGGCTGCGACATGGGCCCGCTGGTCACCAGGGAGCACCGGGACAAGGTGGCCGACTACGTCGAGCTGGCCGTCAAGGAGGGCGCCTCGGTGGTCGTGGACGGCCGCGACGTCGAGCCGGCGGGCGCGGCCGAGGGCTTCTGGCTCGGCCCGACCCTGGTGGACCGGGTCGGCCGGGACTCCCGGATCTACACCGAGGAGATCTTCGGCCCGGTGCTGTCGGTGGTGCGGGTCCGCGACCTCGCCGAGGGCATCGAGATCATCAACGACGGCGCCTACGGCAACGGCACCGCCATCTTCACCACCAGCGGCGGCGCGGCCCGCCGCTTCCAGCGCGAGGTCGAGGCGGGGATGATCGGCATCAACGTGCCCATCCCCGTGCCGGTCTCGTACTACTCGTTCGGCGGGTGGAAGCAGTCCATGTTCGGCGACACCAAGGCCTACGGCGAGCAGGGCGTGCACTTCTTCACCAGGGAGAAGGCGGTGACCTCCCGCTGGCCGGTCACCGCCGGCGCGGGCGGCTTCGACCTCGGCTTCCCGCAGAACGCCTGACGTCCCCGCGCGGCCCCGCCGTCCACCGGCTGGCGGGGCCGCGCGGCTCCCGGCGGAATTGAGCCGATCGGCGCCCGCGATCGTTGAAGAAGTATGAAGATGTGGCGAGTTTCCACGGCGTCGGCGCTCGTTCTCGCGCTGTCGGCGTCCGGCGTCGCGCCCGCCCAGGCACAGACGCAGGCACAGGCACAGGCCCAAGCACAGGCACAGGCACAGGCGACGGCGGCCAGAAAGGTGATCGTCGAGTTACGCGAGCAGGGCGGTTTCGCCGGCTTCGACGACAGGGTGGCCGTCTACTCCGACGGCTGCGCCCGGGTGACCCCGCGCCAGGGGCGCGCGATACGGCGCTGCCTGAACGGCACCGAGCTGCGCAAACTGCGTCGCGAGCTGGCCCGCCTGCGGCTGGGCCGTTCCCAGCGGCAGCCGCCGGGGGCGGACCTGATCAAGTACACGCTGATCTACAAGCACCGGCGGGTCAGCCGCTACACGCTGCCCCCCACCTGGAAGCCGGTGGTGCGGCGACTGGAACGGCTGATGCACCGGTAGCGCGCGGCGTGCGTCCCCGGCCCGTTGAAGGTGTGGCTGCGGGAGAACGCCGGGATGGTGTAACCCTCGCCCGACTCGTGCTCACACCTGCCGGTGGAGACGCTGACCCTGGTCCCGTCGCTGTGCTCGATCTCCAGCCGGCTCCAGCCGAGCCACGAGGGCTGTCCCTCCCAGGCGACGGTCACGGTGAGCGAGGACCCCGGGTACCCGCGGGACGGCTCCGGGCTGAACCGGAACGTTCCGCGGCCGGGCATGGCGGCCTCACTGCAGGTCTCCGCCGACGCCGCCGTCGGCCGCCACGTGTCCTCCAGGGACGCCCTGCTGGCCCGCGCCATCGAGGACGGCCTGACCACCCCGGACGAGGTCCGGGAGTATCGGTCGCTCGCCGCCTCGGACGAGTAGCGGCCCCGGCGTCAGGTCGTGCCGGCCGTGCCCGCCGTGCCCGGTGTGCCGCTGAGGTTCGACAGCCGGTCGTGGTACTCCTCGGTGGAGATCTCACCCCGGGCGTAACGCTCGGCCAGGAGGTCCCTGGCCCGGTCGATCCCCGAGGGGCCGGTCGGCGCCGCCCGCCGCGCGGCCGACCTCATCACCAGCCAGACCGCCAGCGCGGTGAGCGCGACCAGCACCACCAGCACGAGGGACGTCCACAGCCAGGCCGACCCGCCGTACCACGAATGACCCCAACCGCGCCCGGGGCGAGAAGTAACGAGAGCGAGGTGCATCGGTGTCCTCCTTCGTCGTTGCCTCCAGCATCACGGCTACGGCCCGTACCGCAAGCGAAACGGCGGATCCCGCTCTCACATCGGCGGGTCCACGGCGGGAAGTTCGACGGTCACGGTCAGCCCGCCCTCCGGCCGGGGCACGGCGGTGACGGTGCCGCCGTGGCCCTCCGCGATGACCCGCACGATCGACAGCCCTAGCCCGCTGCCCCGGTCGGAGCGCAACCGGTCGCCGTGCAAGCGGCGGAACGGCTCGAAGATGGTCTCGATCTCGTAAGGCGGCACCGGCAGCCCGGTATTGGCCACGATCACCTCGACCCGGTCCATCCGGTGGCGGGTGGTCACCCACACCTCGCCCTTGGGGTGGTTGTGCCGGATCGCGTTCTCCACCAGGTTCTGCACCAGCCGTTCGACGAGGACGGCCTCGCCCGCCGTCGGGGCCGGGTCGAGCAGGCTGTGGATCATCACCTCGCCCGCCTCCGCCTCCGCCGCCGCCTGGTCGAGCACGTGCTCGGCCACGTCGCACAGGTCGAAGGGCCGCCTGTCGAGGCCCGCCCGCTCGCCCTCGACGAGCGCGAGCAGGCCGTCGATGAGCCGTTCGTGCCTGGCGTTGACCAGCAGCAGCGACTCGCCGAGCCGCCGGACGTCGTCGGTGGCGTCGGGCCGCCGCACGGCCACGTCCACCAGCGTCCGGTTGATGGTGAGCGGGGTGCGCAGCTCGTGTGAGGCGTTGGCGACGAAACGGCGCTGGCCGTCGAAGGAGCGGCCGAGCCGTTCGAGCATGGTGTCGAAGATTCCGGCCAGCTCGCCGAGTTCGTCGCCGGATCCCCGGTAGTCGATCCGCTCGCCCAGGTCGTGGCTCTGCGCGACCCGGCGCGCGGTCGCGGTGACCGACCTGACCGGCCGTACCACCCAGCCCGCAGCGGCCCAGCCGAGCCCGAACGCGCCGAGCGACGCCACGAGCACGATCAGCGCGCCGACGTTGATCACGCTGTTCAGCGTGGCCTGCCGGTAGAGGTCGTGCACCTGCATCGCGACGGCCCTGGCGTACTCGTAGCCGCTGTCGAACCGGGGCACGGCCCGGCCGTTCACCTGGAACCAGCGGGGGGTGACGAAGTCGGCGCGGTACTGGAGATTGGACCGCACGAGGAAGTACAGCGCGGCCACCACCAGCGTGCCCACCGCCAGGAAGACCCCCGCGCAGGCCAGGGCGAAACGCGACCGCAGGCTCATGGGAGGCGGTACCCCACTCCCGGCACGGTCTCGATCACCTGGGGCTCGCCGAGTTTCCTGCGGAGTTTCATCACGGTCGTGCGCACCGTGTTGGTGAACGGGTCGATGTGCTCGTCCCAGACCTTCTCCAGCAGTTCCTCCGCCGAGACCACCGCGCCCTGCGCGCGCAGCAGCTCGGCCAGCAGGCCGAACTCCTTGCGGGCCAGCGGCACGTACACGCCGTCCCGGAAGACCTGCCGGTGCGCCCGGTCCAGGCGGATCCCGGCCCGCTCCAGCATCGGCGGGTCGGCGGGCCTGGCCCGGCGGCCGAGCGCGTGCACCCGGGCCACCAGCTCCTCGAAGTCGAACGGCTTGGGCAGGTAGTCGTCGGCGCCCAGGGAGAGCCCGGCCACCCGTGAGCGCACGTCTCCCGCCGCGGTCAGCATGAGCACCCGCACCAGCCCGCCCCGCGCGACCACGGCCCTGCACACGTCGTCGCCGTGCACGGCGGGCAGGTCGCGGTCGAGGATCAGCACGTCGTAGTCGTGCACGGAGAGCCGTTCGAGCGCGGCGTCGCCGTCGTAGGCGACGTCCACGGCCAGCGCCTCATGGCGCAGCCCCTCGGCGATCGAGTCGGCGAGCATCCGCTCGTCCTCGGCGATCAACACCCGCACGGCGTCCCCCTCGGTAAGTGCCGACATTCTGATCAAGCCCGTATAACGCCGCCGTAACCAAATCCGGTGACGGCCGGGTTATCAACCGCTCGCTGAACTACCTCCCCTACGGCCTGAGCCGTGTCCGGGCCGCCTACGGGGGAGATTTCATGACAGCCATTCTGCTTGAAACGCGACCGGAGGAGGGGATCGCCCCGAAACGCGGCGGGCATCGGATCTTCGCGTGCGCGCTCGCCGCCGGGGCTCTGCTGCGCGTGGCGGTCATGCTCGGATACGACACGGCCCAGCTCTACTGGTACGACTCCTTCACCTATCTCGACGCCGCCGTGCACATGCGCCCGCAGGGCGCCTTCCACCCGGCCGGGTATTCGTGGTTCCTGTGGGCGCTGTGGCCCTTTCACAGCGTGGCGCTGGTGGCGGCGGTCCAGCACGTGATGGGGCTCGGCCTGGCCGCGATGATCTACACGGTGCTCCGCCGCCGGTCGGTGCGGGGGTGGGCGGCGACGGCGACCACCGTCCCGGTGCTGTTCGCGCCCTCGTTCGTCCGGCTGGAGCACTCCGTACTGTCCGACCTTCAGGTGATGTTCCTGGTCGCCGCCGCAGTCCTGGCCCTGATGTGGCGGCGGGAGGTGTCGGCACGGGCCGCCGCGGGGGCGGGGCTGCTGCTGGCGCTGGCCGGGCTCACGCGGACCGCCGCGATCCCGCTGATCGGGGTGGCGCTGCTGTTCCTGCTGCTGCGCCGTACGCCGTGGCGGCGGACCGCCGTGCTGGCCGTCTGCGGGGCGCTGCCGCTGCTGACGTACGCCGGGTGGTACGCCCAGCACCACGGCAGGTTCGCGCTGAGCGGTTCGGATGGCGTCGCCCTGTGGGCCAGGACCATGACCTTCGCCGACTGCTCGATCATCGAACCGCCGCCCGCCGAGGCCGCCCTCTGCCCCAATGGCACCGTCGTGGACGCCGCCTCCGAGTACGTCTGGGCCCCCGGCGCCTCGCTCAACCGCCTGCCCGGCGACCGGTTCTCGCACAACGACCTGGCCAGGTCGTTCGCCCTCTCGGCCATCGCCGCCCAGCCGCTGGACTACCTGGCGGCCGTGGCCCGGGACACCTCGCTGGCCTTCACCTGGGAACCGGTCGCCCACCCACGGCGGGTCGGCGTCCCCGGAGGGTTCCCGCACGGCTCCTGGACACTGCCCGAGGAGCATCGCCTGATCGGCGAGGTGCGCCGGGAGTACGACGACGACATCAAGGGAATGCGGTCGGTGGAGCCGTTCGGCTCGATCCTCGCCGCCTACCGCTACCCGTGGCTCCTGCAGGGCGGTCCGCTGCTGGGCGTCGTCCTGCTCGCCGGAGGGCTGGGCGGCGTCTTGGGGGGTGCCCGTCGCCGGGAGGCCCTGCTGCCGTGGTCGTTCGCGGTGGCGCTGCTGGTCGGGCCGGTGGCCGCGCTCGGCTTCGACCACCGCTACGTGCTGCCCGCCGTACCGTTCGCCTGCATGGCCGCCGCGCTCGCCCTTAGGGAGTCCGTTACGTCACCACCCGCACGTCCATGACCGCCGAGTGGCGGAACACCACCGTCCTGGTCGGCGACGCCGCCGAGACGGTCGCCGAGGTCAAGGCCACCGCCGATGGCGAGATCATCGTCCAGGGCAGCAGCGAGCTGATCGGCGGTCTTCAGCGCGCCGAACCGGTGGACGAGTACCGCCTGCTGGTCTTCCCGGTGGTCCTCGGCAAGGGCAGGCGGCTCTTCTCCGAAAGGGCCATCCCGGCGGGGCTGCGGCTGACCGGATCGACCGTCACGAGCACCGGTGTCAACTACGTCACCTACGATTGGGCGGGCAAGCCCCTCTCTGGTTCGGTCGCCTAGCTGCGCGCGAAGCTCCCGTCACCGCCGCCGCCTCGTGTTTCGCCCCCGGTCGCCCGGGTAGTGCGTCGGCGGCGCGGGCCGGCGAGGAGGCCGGGATCGGGAAGGTGGCGTGGGTGACACTCAGCGCTGAGACGCAGATCACGGATCTGACGATCAACGATCACGCGTGTCTGACCTTCGGTGAACCGGAGGAGCTGCTCGACCTCACCGCCGCCTTCGTCCGTGACGGCCTCGCGGAGGGCCGCCGGGTGATCTGGCTGGCCGAGGAGCCGGAACGCCGCCTGGCCGAGCTGCGGCGGCGCGGCGTCATCGCCCCCTCCGCCACGGTCAACGGGCAGATGGAGGTCCTGGCGTGCCAGGACGGCCTGCTGGAGGGGCAGGCGTTCGAGCTGGAGCACGCCATGGGCTGGCTGCGCGACCAGATGGCCTACACGACGGGCGAGGGGTTCGCCGGCCTGCGGGTGGCGCTCGACATGAGCTGGGCGCTGCGGCCGGTGGCCGGGATCGAACAGCTCCCGGCCTTCGAGGAGGAGATCGCGGCGGCCCTGGAGGGTGCCAGCGCGGCGGTGCTCTGCCAGTACGACCGCGAGCGCTTCGATCCGGTCACCCTGGCCTCCGTGTCGGGGTTCCACACCCGGTCGGTCGCCGCGGCCACCTACCACCACGACGCGCTGCTCCGGATCTGCCGGCAGTACGCGCCGCCGGGGGTCCGGCTGGCCGGGCAGCTCGACCGGGCGGCCGAGGGCGCGCTCGGGCAGGCGTTGAGCGAGGCCATCAGAGTCGACGGAGACATCACCGTTAACATGGCGGAACTGTCGTTCATCGACCTGTATTGCGCACGTATGATCATCGATGCCGCCCGAAGTCTCCCCCGGTCCCGTGTTGTCGTGCTGCGCTGCTCGCCCGCGATCAGCGCGCGGTTCGTGCTGCTCGGCGCCACCGCGCTGCCCGGAATCCGGCTGGTGACGGTAAATGACGGGTGACCGGCCGCGGGCTCGCGTGCCGTCCGGGGCTGACGGCACGGTGAGCGACGGCTGGCCGGGGCTCGACCAGGGGTTCGACGCCGACACGCTGTACGCGCTGCGGGCCGCGCTGGAGGCGCACGCCGTCCAGGCCGGGCTGCCCGAAGGGCGGGCGTCAGACCTGGTGCTCGCCGTGCACGAGCTGGCCACCAACGTCATCCTGCACGGCTCGGGGGCCGGCCGGGTGCGCATGGAGACCCGCGACGGCATGCTGGAGTGCCAGGTCATCGACGACAAGGTCGCCGGCCCGGAGCCGGTCACCCCCGACTGGCCGTACGAGTCGCACCATGGCCTGTGGATCGCCCGCTCTCTCGCCGACCGGCACACCCTGACCCAGGGCCCCGACGGCACCACCGCCACGGTCGGCTTCGCGCTGCCCCGCCCGGGGTCTCCGTTCCGGCTCACCCGGCACGACCTGGAGGGCCGGTTCACGCTCCGGCTGGTCGGCAGCCTGGACCGGCACGCCGCCCCCGAGATCGCCGTCGCCGTGCGGGCCATGCTCGCGCCGCCCCGCCGGTTCGTGCTCGACCTCAGCGGCATGACGTTCTGGGACTCCGACGGCATCGCCGCCCTGTTCACCGCGCAGGGCCACGTCAACGCCGTCCCCGACGCGTCCATGGCGCTGGCGGGCCTGTCCGGCGACTTCCGCAGCCGTCTCGACGCCCTCGCCTTCGCCCCGCTCACCTACGACGACGACCCGGTGGGCTAGCCGCCCCCGGCGACCCTGCGCAGCAGCGGCTCCACCCGGTAGCCGACCAGCTCGCGCATGACCAGCGCCGTGTCGGTGCGCTCGACGCCGGGCACGGCGAGGATTTGCTCGGCGATCCGGTAGAGGTCGTCGGCGTCCTTGGCCACGATGTGCACCAGCAGGTCGATGTGACCGCTGAGGCCGAGCACGTGCAGGACCTCGGGGATCCGCTCCAGGGACGAGGCGACCTCGTCGAGCCTGCGCTGGGTGACCCGGGTGGTGACGAACGCGGTCAGCGGGTAGCCGAGCGCCTCGGGGGCGATGCTGCGCTCGATGGAGCGCAGTGCGCCGCGCCCCTGCAGCGCGGCGAGCCTGGCCTGCGCGGTGTTGCGGGAGATCCCCGCCCGCTGGGCGAGCGCGACGGTGGTCGCGCGCGGCTGCTCCGCGAGCGCCAGCAGTAGCCCCGCGTCGATGGCGTCGATGGGCCGCTCCACGGGCACGATGCTCACTCTCCAAGGCGTCGCCGTTTCCGGTCTGGGCGTTCTGCTTAATATTGACCGACAGTATTGTGCAGAAACCAGGTCAGTGGTGGGCTTACGACAGCCGAACGCCCATTTCACGCCCAGAGGTTGTCCAGTGACCAGTTCCGAATCCGCGCCCCGCAGCGCGCTCTCCGAGATCGAGCGGCGCGTCCTCTGGCTGTCCACCGCGATCGTCCACCACGCCAACCGGGTGCGGCCCAACACCTCCGGCCTCAAGGTCGGCGGGCACCAGGCGTCGTCCGCGTCGATGGCGTCGATCATGACAGTGCTGTGGTTCCGGCACATGCGCCCGGCGGACCGCGTCTCGGTCAAGCCGCACGCCTCGCCGGTGCTGCACGCGATCAACTACCTGCTCGGCGACCTGGACCCGGCTTACCTCACCACCCTGCGGCAGATGGGCGGGCTGCAGAGCTACCCGAGCCGGTCCAAGGACCCCGACACGGTGGACTACTCCACGGGCTCGGTCGGCATCGGCGCCACCGCCCCCATCTGGGGCGCCATCGCCCGGCGTTACACCGCCACCCTCGCCGACCGGGACGGGCGCGTGGAGGGCAGGCAGTACTCGCTGCTCGGCGACGCCGAACTCGACGAGGGCGCGGTCTGGGAGGCCGTGATGGACCCCGGCGTCGCCGGGCTCGGGGAGATCGTCTGGATCGTGGACCTCAACCGGCAGTCACTGGACCGCGTGGTGCCGGGGATCGCCGCCAACCGGCTGCGGGACATGTTCGCCGCCGCCGGGTGGCAGGTCCTGGAGACCAAGTACGGCCGGCTGCTCGGCGAGCTGTTCGACCGGCCGGGCGGCGCGGAGCTGCGCGAGCGGATCGACGGGATGCCCAACCCGGAGTACCAGCGGCTGCTGCGCTGCCGTCCGGAGGAACTGCGCGAACGGCTGCCGGGCGCGGGCCGGGGGGCCGGGGCGGTGCGCCGCCTGCTGACGGAGATCGACGACGAGACTCTGATGGCCGCCGTGCGCAACCTGGGCGGGCACGACCTCGCCGCGCTGGACGACGCGCTCGCCGCCGTCGAGGACCACCGGCCCACCGTGATCCTGGCCTACACCATCAAGGGCTACGGCCTGCCCATCGAGGGCCACCCGCAGAACCACTCGGCGCTGCTGACAGCCGACCAGATGACCGGCCTGGCCGGGACGCTCGGCGTGGACCCGGAAGACCCCTGGCGACGGTTCGACCCCGAGGGGGAGCCCGGACGGCTGTGCGCGGCCACGGCCGCGCGGCTGCGCAGAGAAGAGGTCACGGCCGAGCCCGCGCCACCAGTGCCGGCCGACTTCGGCCGCACCCCGAAGGGCGTGCTGACCTCGCAGGCCGCGCTCGGCCGGGTGCTGCTGGACCTCACCCGCGATGCCCCGGAGGCGGCCAGGCGGGTGGTCACGGTGAGCCCCGACGTCAGCTCGTCCACCAACCTGGGCGGCTGGGTGAACAAGGTCGGCGTGTGGTCGCCCACCGAGCGGCGGGACTGGTTCGCCGACGACGCCGAGACCATCCTGCACTGGCGGGAGAAGCCGGGCGGCCAGCACATCGAGCTGGGCATCGCGGAGACCAACCTGGTCGGCCTGCTGGGCGAGCTGGGCGCGACCTGGAGCCGGTGGGGAAGCCCGCTGCTGCCGATCGGGGTGGTCTACGACCCGTTCGTGGGGCGGGCGCTGGAGCCCTGGTCGTTCGGCATCTACGCGGGTGGGCAGTCGATTCTGGTCGGCACGCCGTCCGGGGTGTCGCTGGCCCCCGAGGGCGGCGCGCACCAGTCGATCCTGACCCCGTCGATCGGGATCGAGCAGCCGGGCTGCGTGTCCTACGAGCCCGCGTTCGCGCTGGACGTGGAGTGGACGTTGCTGGCCGCGCTGGGACGGCTGGGCAGGCCCGACGGCGGCTCGGCCTACCTGCGGCTGTCCACCAGGTCGGTGGACCAGTCGCTGGCGCGGGTGCCGGAGGACCCCGCCGCGCGCGAACGTCGGCGGCGTCAGGTCGTGGCCGGGGCGTACCCGCTGCGCCGGGCCGAGGGGGCGCGGGCCGTCATCGCCGTCATGGGGGCCATGGTCCCGGAGGCGCTGGCCGCCGCCGAGCGGCTGGAGCGCCTCGGCGCACCGGTGGACGTGGTCTGCGTGACCAGCCCCGACCTGCTCTTCCGCGCGCTGCGCGCCCGGCAGGGCCACGGCGAGGCCGAGACGTGGATCCTGGACCAGGTGTTCCCCGCCTCGCGCCCGCTTCCCGTGGTCAGCGTTCTGGACGGTCATCCGCACACGCTCGCCTTCCTCGCCACCATCAACCGGGTGCCGGGCGTCACCCTGGGCGTGACGGACTTCGGCCAGTCAGGCGGGCCCGAGGACGTCTACCGTCAGCACGGCATCGACGCCGACGGCATCGTGGCGGCCTGCCTGGATCTCACCGACCAGCTCTAGCAAGGGGCCGGGGGCCCGGCTGCCGGCCTCGCACGGCGCGCGCCTGGAGATCGTCGGCGAGCCGCACCCGACCGGCGCCTGGTCGGCGTGGACCCGGTGGGCTCGACCATCTTCGGCCAGCCCGCCAGGTCGCGGCTGATGCGCGGGCTGGGCTCCAGCATCCATCCGCGCGACGTCGCCTACGACGCCTTCCGCGAGGTGTACTGGGTCGCGCCCGCCGAGGCGGCGTGGGCGTGCCGCACGCTGGCCGCCCGGCACTACGTGTCGGGTGAATGGAGCACGGGGGCGGTCGCGCTTCGTCTCGGCGACGGCGGTCATGCGCCTGGACCGCCGGGGCCGACTGCGGGCCCCCGCGCCTCATGCACCGGAGACGGCGGGCCGTCCTTCCTGACGGGGCGCACGACAACGAGGAAGGCTGGGATGAAAGCCCCATCGGACCCCATTGCATAGGAAGGTTTCCTATTTAATACTGCGATCAGTACGAGATTGCCCCTGGTCACAGCCCATCACCCTCCTTGGCGGTGCACTTCACCATGCCCGCCAACCACCTTCCCCTGAATCTTGGAGGTTCCATGTCTCGTCGTGTCGCCGCGCTCGCGATCTCGGCACTCGCCTGCCTCGGCACGCTGGCCGTCACGGCCGGTCCCGCCCATGCGGCCGTCGTCGAAACCGTCTACAGCCCGCTCTCGCTCGGCGACTACTGCGCCGCCCAGGTGAACTCGTCGTCCGGCATCGGCTTCTACAACGGCAGTGTGAGCTGCTACCGGTTCGCCGGTTCCGGCCTCGCGTACACCGGTGGCGGCAGCGCGTCGGCCGCCTGCACCTATTACCACCCGACCTGGACTCTGATCGGCTACTCGGCGGGCGTCAGCCAGGCGCTGGTCTGCAAGTACTCGGTCTGATCACCGCCGCGCCGGGTTAGGCGGGCGTACGGTTTCGGGAAGCAAGTCGTCACGGCTGGAGCGGTTACCCCGCATCGTCTTCGTCACGCAGAGTATCGGAACCAACGCGATACGCGATCGAAGGAGTGTCCGTGAAGGCGATCGTCTTCCTGTCCGCGCCCGCCGTGCCCGCCCTGCTCGCGGCCAGCATCATCGCCGGCCCCGCCGTCGGCACGGGCGCCGCCGCGAGCGCCCCGCCCGTGCCCACCTACACCTGTGACCGGGTCGCCGTCGGCAACCCGGTCATCGGGGTCGGCGACTGCAGGCCGTCGAAGGGGGCGCCGCGCACCGGCGACCTCGGGCCGGGCGAACGCGTGCTGGTCGGCCGGGATCCCGCCGTGCGCGCCACCTGCCACGGCCCGGGGCGGGTCGAGACACCGCTCAGCGTGGTGCTCGGCGCATGCCACTCGCCATGACTGGCACCGTGATGAAAATGTTCCACGAATGGTAATCGAACTGACACGGAAAGTGCGACGCGCATGGGCATCGGCCGCCGTAGCGTTGAGGTGTGGACCGTTCTCAGTACATCCTCGATGTGCTGGCCACGGAATTCGCCACGGCCATGCGGCGCGATCCGGTGGCCTTCCGGCGCAAATTCCGAAAAATGGCAGCCTCGCCGTTCGCGTTCTACCGGGGTAGCGCCTGTCTGTTCTACGCGGACATGACCGAGGCGTTCGCCGCACGCGACTTCCTCGACAAGCAGACCTCCCGGGTGTGGATTCACGGCGACCTGCACGCCGAGAACTTCGGCACCTACATGGACGCCTCCGGCGTACTGGTCTTCAACGTCAACGACTTCGACGAGGCCTACGTCGGCCCCTACCTGTGGGACCTCAAACGCCTGGTGGCCAGCCTGGCGTTGATCGGCTACGCCAAGGCGCTCTCCGACGACGCGATCACCATGCTGGTCCGCGCGTTCGTCTCGGCCTACCTGGCCGAGCTGAACGGCATCGTCCGCGACGGCGACGAGACGATCGGCTCGCTCACCCTGCAGAGCACCACCGGCGTGCTGCACCGGGTGCTGCAACGCGCCCGGCTCAGCACCCGCGTCGCCCTGCTCGACGCCGAGACCACGATCGAGGACTACGACCGGCGCTTCGCCTTCATAGAGGGCAGGCGCCCGGTCGATCTCCGCACCCGCCAGGCGGTGGAGGCGGCGTTCGCCGACTACCTGGGCACGCTGTCGCCCGCGTCGGGGCGCCAGGCGCTGGAGCACACCGTCAAGGACGTCGCCGTGCGCACCGGCGTGGGCATCGGGTCGGCCGGGCTGCCGTCCTACAACCTGCTGCTCGAAGGCCACACCCAGGCCCTGGAGAACGACGTCCTGCTCTACATGAAGCAGGCCCAGACCCCGGCCGTGGCCCGGCACATCGACGACGACCGCGCCCGTTCCTACTTCCACCACCAGGGCCACCGCACCGCCGAGTCGCAGCGGGCCCTGCAGTCGTGCGCCGACCCGTGGCTCGGCTACACCGAACTGAACGGCATCGGCCACGTGGTCGCCGAGATCTCGCCGTACAACGGCGACCTGAACTGGGACGACATCGTCGAGCCCGCCGAGCTCACCCACGTCGTCACCGACCTCGGCACCGCCGTGGCCCGGATGCACTCCGTCGCCGACGACGCCTCCGACCACGACCTGGTCGACTTCTCCACCGAAGACGCCATCGTCGCCGTCATCGGCGGCGACGACGAGGGCTTCACCGCCGCGCTGATCGAGTTCGCACATGCCTACGGCGCCCGTGCCCGTGACGACCACCGGCTGTTCGTCGACCTGTTCCGCAACGGCCGCCTGCTCCCCTGAGCCCGCCCGGTGATCCGGGGCGGCCGGTCAGGCCGACGGACGGGCGTGGCGCAGGTGCGCGAGCAGCTCGGCGACCAGATGCCACGCCACCCCGGCCAGCGCGGCCAGCCAGAACAGCGCGAACCGTTCGAGGTCGGCCAGCGTGCCGACAGTCAGCACGCCGTCGCTGTTCACCAGGAATCCCGTGGTGAACGCCCACGCGAAGATCGCGGTGACCAGCGCCGGGAGCGGTCGCCGGACGGCGGCGGAGTAACCGCCCACGGCGACCGCGACGACGACCACCTGGGCCACCGTCTCTCCCCGGGAGAAAAGCGCGGCGGCTCCGAGGCAGGCGAGCAGCGCGACGGCGAATCCGCCCGCGACCTGGAACCCGGTCGATCCGTTCCCATTTCCAGCCATGCGAACGTCCCGAGATCGTGAGGAGAAGTTCCTGCCATCTCAGTTAACCGGGAAGTGCCCCGCGAGGCAGCGATCCTGACGCCGAACCGATGCCATCTCCACGGCCACATTCGCTTTCCCTACGCGGGTTCCTCATCCGGCTTCCTCAAGCGGTTCCTCAAACGGGGAGGTCCATCAGCAACAACGGCGTCGTGGTCGGCAGCTCCGAGCCGCCTGCCGGTTCCACCGTCACGCCGATCTGGTCCACCCCCGCCTCGGCGGGAGCGGGCAGCGGGCCTCCGGAGGTCAGCAGCCCGGCCGAGGTGACGCGTCCCGGGGCCAGCCGCCAGACCTGGTAGACCCGGCCGGCGGGCGGATCCGGCAGGCCGGCCGTCCAGAACACCATCGCGCCCCGCGAGCGGGACACGACCACGGTGCCTCGCGCGGTTCCGGCCTTCGTCGTGACCGTGCGCGCGTCGCGGGCGGTCAGCACCTCGGCGATCCGCTGCCCGGCCAGCCTGGCCTGCGCCAGTTCGCCGCGCGTCTGGATCGTGGTCGTGCCGAGCACGGCCACCGCCGCCACCAGCGCCGCCGCGACCGCTCCCGCCGCCCAGCCCCGCCAGCCGGCCGCGCGCGCACGCGGACGGCCACGCCGTCCGGGGACGGCGGGCGGCGCCTGCCGCACCCGGCCGACCTCGCTCATCACCCGCGCCCGCAGGCCGGGCGGCGGCGCGGTCGCGACGGCCGCGCCGAGCCTGGCCGCCGCCTCCATCAGCGTCCCGATCTCCCTGGCGCACTCCTCGCACCCGGTCAGATGGCGTTCGAACCGCCGCCGCTCCACGTCGTCGTCGATGGCGTCCAGCGCGTACGCGCCGACCAGGGTGTGCGGGTCGAACCCGCCCTTGGCCGCCCTCATCGGTGCACTCCCAGGCAGTCGCGCAGCCGGATCAGCCCGTCGCGCATCCGGGTCTTGACCGTTCCCAGCGGCGCCCTGACCAGTTCGGCGACCTCGCGGTAGGAATAGCCGCCGTAGTAGGCGTAGGTGACCGACTCGCGCTGGAGTTCGGTCAGCCCCGCGAGGCAGCGGCGCAGCCGCTCGCGTTCCAGCCGGTCCTCCACCAGTTCGGCCACCTCGTCGTACGGCCGGTGCGGCTCCAGCCGCGCCGCCCGCACCTCGCGGTCGAGCCCCGACTGCGCCGAGCGGACCCGGTCGATCGCCCGGCGGTGGGCGATGGTCAGTATCCAGGTCATGCCCGAGCCCTTGCCCGGTTCGTAGCGGGCCGCGCCGCGCCAGACCTCGATCAGCACCTCCTGCGCCACCTCCTCGCTCTGCGCCGGATCGCGCAGCACGCGGAGCACGAGCCCGTAGACGCGGTCGGCGACCGCGTCGTAGAGCCGCTCGAAGGCCGCCCGATCACCTCGCCCGACCAGTTGCAGCAGTTCGTCCACACCCTGCGGACGACCGTCCGGACGGCCCTCGCCGATCCGTGACCGATCACGAACGCCCATGCGTCTCTCCCGCCCGGCCGGAACCGCACCGGCCGCATGGGTTTCGAAGCGAGGGGCCCCCGTGGATGGGCCGGGCTCATCCCAGGAAGGTCACGGTCTCCGTCACGAACCGGCCGGGTCGTCGAGCCAGGGGAAATGCCCGGCCCCCGGTTGCACCACATATCGGGCATCCGGGCCGACCGGCCTGCCGAGCGCCACCTGGACCGACCGTTACCTCGACTGGCTCCGGCAGTCGGGGTTGGCGGGCCGGACCGGCGGCTGACCTGCTCGCACGCCTTGCCGGGGTCGTCGCCGTATCGCCCATCCCCCTCTATCCGGCAAAAGCCGGACCAGGTGGGGTTTCCGCCTGCCGTCCGCCGTGCACCCTGACAGGTGAGGCCCCACGCCGACCGAGAGACGGGATGGGCGATGACCGGACCGAACACCGGCGCCAGGGCTCCGGCGACGCCCGACGACCGGGAATGACATCGCCATCTGGATCGGCGTCCTGGCCGGCCACCGCCTCTGGGACCGCGCATGAGCATCATCATCGCCGTGTTCGTCGGCGGCGTGATCGGCGCCTGGCCGCGCTCGCCCTGGGGTACCTGGTGGGCAGGGCCTTCACCACGTGAGCCCCAGGGACTTGGAGGACCGATGCTCGGACTGCCGGACGAGGTCCAGGCCTGCCTGTTCGACATGGACGGCGTGCTGACCCGCACCGCCTCGGTGCACGCCGACGCGTGGAAGACGATGTTCGACGACTTCCTCAAGGAACGCGCCCGTCGCACCGGTGAGCCGTTCGTGCCCTTCGACAAGGCCGACGACTACGACCGCTACGTGGACGGCAAGAAGCGCCTGGACGGAACCATCTCCTTCCTGCGGTCGCGAGGCATCGAACTGCCGGAGGGATCGCCGGACGATCCCTCCGACGAGCCCACCGCCTACGGGCTGAGCAACCGGAAGAACGCCATCGTCGCGCGGATCATCGACCGGCAGGGCGTGGACGTGTTCCCCGGCTCCGTCCGCTACCTCAAGGCCGCGCGCGACGCAGGCCTGCGCATGGCCGTCGTCTCGTCCAGCGCCAACGCCGAGCGGGTCCTGTCGGCCGCCGACCTCACCGGCTACTTCGCGGCGCGGATCGACGGCGTGACCGTCCGGCGGCGGAACCTGGCGGGCAAGCCCGCCCCCGACATGTACCTCGCCGCCGCCGAGGCGCTCGGGCTGACGGCCGCGCAGGCGGCCGTGTTCGAGGACGCGCTCGCCGGGGTCGAGGCGGGCCGCGCCGGGCATTTCGCCCGCGTCGTCGGCGTGGACCGCGCCGGGCACGCCGACGCCCTGCGCGAGCACGGCGCGGACCTCGTGGTCGGCGACCTCGCCGACCTGCTGCCGGAGGAGTGAGCGGGCACGATGATCCAGCATCCGGCCTTCGCGGTGGAACCGTGGACGCTGACCGAGTCCCACCTGGACCTCGGCGTCCTGTGCCAGGCCGAGTCGCTGTTCGCGCTGTCCAACGGGCACATCGGGCTACGGGGGACCTTCGAGGAGGGCGAGCCGTGCGGGGAGCCGGGCACGTACCTCAACGGGTTCTACGAGCTGCGGCCGCTGCCGTACGCGGAGGCCGGGTACGGCTATCCCGAATCCGGTCAGACGGTGGTGAACGTCACCAACGGCAAGATCATCCGGCTGCTGGTCGACGACGAGCCGTTCGACCTGCGGTACGGCACCCTGCACCAGCACGAGCGGACCCTCGACCTGCGAACCGGGATCCTCACCCGCAAGGTCGACTGGAGCTCACCGACCGGCGGCCGGGTGCGCGTCACGTCCACCCGCCTGGTCTCCTTCACGCACCGCGCGGTGGCCGCCATCCGCTACGAGGTCGAGGCGATGGAACACCCCCGCAGCGTGGTCGTGCAGTCCGAACTGGTCGCCAACGAGACCCGCCAGGCCGCGGACGGCGACCCCAGGGCCGCCGCCGCCCTGGGGTCGCCGCTGGTCCTGGAGGAGAACATCTCGGCCACGGACGGCATCGCGATCATGGTCCACCGCACCCGGGCCAGCGGCCTGCGGGTGGCCGCCGCGATGCGTCACGAGGTGGACGGCCCCGAGCAGACCCGGGTCGAGGCGGAGGGCGCAGGCGACGTCAGCCGGGTCACCGTCACCACGCGCCTCCCGCCCGGCGGGAAGCTGCGGCTGGTCAAGCTGTTCTCCTACGGGTGGTCGGCGCAGCGCTCCCGGGCCGCCATGCACGACCAGGTCGTCGCGGCACTGGCGGCGGCGCGGCTGGCCGGCTGGGACGGCCTGTGCGCCGACCAGCGCGGCTTCCTCGACACGTTCTGGCAGGGCGCGGACGTCGAGATCGAGGGCGATCCCGAGGTGCAGCAGGCCGTCCGGTTCGGGCTGTTCCACCTGCTCCAGTCGGCCGCGCGGCTGGAGAACCGCCCCATCCCCGGCAAGGGGCTGACCGGCTCCGGCTACGACGGCCACGCCTTCTGGGACACCGAGACCTTCGTGCTCCCCGTGCTCACCCACACCCACCCGAGGGCCGCCGCCGACGTGCTGTCCTGGCGGAAATCCACCATGGACCCGGCGCGGGCCCGCGCCGGGCAGCTCGGCCTGTCCGGCACCGCCTTCCCCTGGCGGACCATCAACGGCCAGGAGGGCTCCGGCTACTGGCCGGCCGGAACCGCCGCGTTCCACGTCAACGCCGACATCGCGCACGCCGTCTCGGAGTACGTCGAGGCCACCGGAGACGCCCAGTTCGAGCGCGACACCGGCCTGCCGCTGCTGGTCGGCACCGCACGGCTGTGGTCCTCGCTCGGCCATCACCACACCGACGGCCGGTTCCACATCGACGGCGTGACCGGCCCCGACGAGTACAGCGCCATCGCCGACGACAACCTCTACACCAACCTGATGGCCCAGCGGAACCTGCGCGACGCGGCCGCCGCCGCCGAACGCCACCCCCGCCGGGCCGAGGAACTCGGGGTCGACGAACCGGAGCTGGCCGACTGGCGGGACGCGGCCGACGCGATGACCGTGATCTTCGACGACCATCTCGGCGTGCATCAGCAGAGCGAGGGATTCACCCGGCACGCGCGCTGGGACTTCGCGGCCACCCGCCCTGACCAGTACCCGCTGCTGCTGCACTTCCCCTACTTCGACCTCTACCGCCGCCAGGTGGTCAAACAGGCCGATCTCGTGCTGGCCATGCACCTGCGCGGCGACGCCTTCACCCCCGAGCAGAAGGCCCGCAACTTCGCCTACTACGAGGCCCTGACGGTGCGCGACTCGTCGCTGTCCGCCTGCACCCAGGCGGTGATCGCCGCCGAGGTCGGGCATCTCAGCCTCGCCTACCGCTACCTCGGCGAGGCGGCCATGATGGACCTCGCCGACCTGCAGAACACCACGGTCAACGGGCTGCACATGGCCTCGCTGGCCGGGATCTGGATCTCGCTGGTCGCCGGGTTCGGCGGGATGCGTCCGGAACAGGGCCGGCTGTGCTTCGCCCCCAGGCTGCCGCCGGACCTCACCCGGCTGTCCTTCCGGCTGCGGTACCGCGACAGCCTGGTCTGCGTCGTCGTGGACGGCGACACGACGACCTACCGGCTCCACGAGGGGCCGCCGGTCACGGTGAAGCACCACGGCACGCCGTTCGGCCTGGGCGAGGAGCCGGTCACCCGGCCCAACCCGCCCGCGCCGGAGCCCGGCGAGCCGATCAGCCAGCCGCCGGGACGCGCGCCGGAGGCCCGCCGTACGGCCTGGGCACGCTGAGGCCAACGGCTGTACCCGGTTGCGGCAACCCGGGTTCATGGATGGTTTTGTGCTGATCGGCGCGGTTCATACTCACAGGGTGACGCCCCCCGTGGACGACGAATCGAGGGTGGGCGATGCCGACCGGCTTGAACACCGGCGACTCCGCGTGGGTGCTGGTCAGCACCGCCATGGTGCTCCTCATGACGCCCGGCCTGGCGTTCTTCTACGGCGGGATGGTCCGCGCGAAGAACGTGCTGACCATGCTCTTCATGAGCTTCGTCTCGATCAGCCTGGTCACGATCCTGTGGTTCGCGTTCGGCTACGGGATCGTCTTCGGCCCCGACGTCGGCGGCCTGGGGCTGATCGGGTGGGGTGACCTGCGGTTCGCCGACATCACCCCCAGCATGCTGCACGGCCAGGTGCCGACCTACGCGTTCGCGCTCTTCCAGCTCACCTTCGCGATCATCACCGTCGCGCTGATCAGCGGATCGGTCGCCGGGCGGGTACGGCTCGGGCCGTGGATCCTGTTCTCGATCGTCTGGGTGATCCTGGTCTACTTCCCGGTCGCGCACTGGGTGTTCGACACCGGCGGCTGGATCAACAAGTGGGGCGTGCTCGACTTCGCGGGCGGCCTGGTCGTCGAGCTCAACTCCGGCATGTCCGGACTCGCCCTGGCGATCGCGCTCGGCCCCGGCATCCGCTTCCGGCGCAAGGAGCCGCCGCAGCCCAGCAACATCCCGTTCGTCATGCTGGGCCTCGCGCTGCTCTGGTTCGGCTGGTTCGGCTTCAACGGCGGCTCGGCCATGGCCGACGGCCGGGTCGCCGTCAACGCCTTCCTCAGCACGATGATCGCCGGCGCGGCGGGCATGCTGACCTGGCTGGTCATGGAATGGCTCCGGGCCCGCTCGTTCACCCGGCTCGGCTCGGCCACCGGCGCCCTGGCCGGACTCGTCGCGATCACCCCCTCCTGCGCGTATGTGAACCCGGAGGGCGCGCTGGTCATCGGCATCCTCGCGGCCGTCGTGGTGTCCTTCGCGGTGGAGTGGAAACTGGTGCTCGGATACGACGACACCCTCGACGTGGTCGGCGTGCACGGCGCGGCGGGCATCGTCGGCACGCTCCTGATCGGCCTGTTCGCCACCGGGATGACCGGCAGCACCACCAAGGGCCTGTTCTACGGCGGGTCGATCGCGCTGCTGGGCAAACAGCTCGTGGCCATCATCGCGGTGGGCGTCTACGTCTTCGTCGTCACGTGGGTGATCGGCAAGGTCGTGGACGGCCTGGTGCGGATGAAGGAGACCGAGGCGGAGCAGCTCGCGGGCTCCGACACGCAGCTTCGCGGCGACGAGTGACCCGCGCCGGGGTAGGGCCGGCAGGGGGATGATCCGGGTGGCTGCCCTCAATGTCTTCCCAGGTGGGCGTTGAAAGAGTGAGCCCCGTATTGAACAGGCGTACGGGGAGACATGATGATTCGTTCGCGCGCGGCGGTCGCCGCCGGGCTTGGCCTGTCACTCGCACTGACGACCGGGGTGGCGTCGGCCACCGCCGACCGGGGCGCCCTGGTAACCACCGACGGCGGGCGCTTACAGGGCGTCGTCGCCGATGACCACCGTTCCTTCTCGGGGATCCCGTACGCGGCTCCCCCGGTCGGCGAGCTGCGGTGGGCCTCGCCGCGGCCCGCCGTCCCGTGGGCCGGACGGCGCGACGCCACCCGGCCCGGCCCCGCCTGCGCGCAGACCGCCGGGATGCTGGGGGAGAAACGAAGCCTGAGCGAGGACTGCCTCTACCTGAACGTGACCACCCCGCGCCGGGCGAGCGCCCGTCCCCGGCCGGTGATCGTCTGGCTGCACGGCGGGGGCTTCCGGAACGGCTCGGGCGACATGTACGGCGCGGACCGGCTCGCCGTCCGGGGCGACGCCGTCGTGGTCACCGTCAACTACCGGCTCGGCGTCTTCGGCTACCTGGCCCATCCCGCGCTGGACGGCGGGAACGCCGAGAACCTGTCCGGCAACTTCGGCATCGAGGACCAGCGGGCGGCGCTGCGCTGGGTCCGCCGCAACGCCGCCTCCTTCGGCGGCGACCCCGGCAACGTCACGGTGGCGGGGGAGTCGGCCGGCGGCGCGAGCGCCTGCGCCCATCTCATCTCACCGGGCTCGGCCGGCCTGTTCCAGCGGGCCATCGTGCAGAGCGCCCCGTGCACGATGGCCCGCTGGCCCGCCGGCTGGAGCTGGCTCCCCCGCCCCAGGGCCCAGGCCTACCGCCACGGCGAAGCCACCGCCGAACGCCTGGGTTGCCCCGCGGCCTCCCCCGCCGCCGTGGCCGCCTGCCTGCGTGCCAAGTCCCCCGCCGAACTGCTCGCGCACAGCCAGAACGAGTTCGCGCCCGTGATCGGCGGCCCGCTGCTGCCCCGCGACCCCGCCACGGCCTTCGCCGCCGGCCGCTTCAACCGGGTGCCGGTGATGCACGGCATCACCCGCGACGAGCACGTCACCTTCGGCCAGGAACTGGCGGGCGCGCCGCCGCTGACCGACGACGGCTACGTGCGGGGGATCCGCGCCTACTTCGGCGACCAGGCCGCAGATCGGGTGCTGGCCCGCTACCCCCTGGACAACTATGGCGAGCCTGGGACGAGCCGGGCGGGCGCCGCCATGCAGTCCGTCATGACCGACCACCTCTGGGCGACTCCCGCCGTCGAGACCAACCGGCTGCTCGCCGCCAAGGTGCCGACCTACGCCTACGAGTTCGCCGATCGCGGGGCCCCGTGGGTGTCCGGCACCCCTGTGGTGCCGAGCTTCCCGACCGGCGCGTTCCACGCCTCCGAGCTGCAGTACCTCTTCGCGGCCGACTACTTCGCCGGGCGGACCCTGTCACCGGCCCAGGCCCGGCTGTCCGACACGATGATCGCCTACTGGAGCCGGTTCGCCAGGACCGGCGACCCGAACGGGCCGGGCACGCCGTACTGGCCCGCCGTGGACGCGGGGGAGCCGGCCGTCCAGCGCCTGGCCCCCGGCCCCTCCGGCATCCGCCGCACCGATCTGTGCCGTGAGCACCGCTGCCGCTTCTGGAACTCCTTCTAAGGAATGACCATGCCCGGTTTGCGGGCGGCGAGACGTTCGATGATGCCGAGCTTGAACCGCTCGTGCCGCGTGACGTCGAACCCCGCCGCCCGCACCCACCGCAGCGGGCGGCGGCGGAAGTGCTCCCCGCTCGTCGGCACCGAGAACGCGTCCATCAACGCCTGCAACGCCCATACCGGCCAGACCGTCGAACCCACGTGGTCGGCCAGCAGGAGCAGCCCGCCGGGGCGCAGGACGCGGGTCATCTCGGCGAAGGCCGTGCGGGGGGAGGGGATCCCGCACAGCGCGAACGTGCACACGACCGTGTCGAAGCTTCCGTCGGGGAAGCACAGCTCACGCGCGTCGCCCTGCTCCAGGACGGCCTGCCGTCCGAGCTCACGGGCCCGCCGCCGGGCCACCTCCAGCATCGAGGAACTCCACTCCACCCCGGTGACCTGGACATCCTCCGGATAGTGCGGCAGATTCAGCCCGGTCCCGACCGCGATCTCCAGCACCTCCCCGACCGCCTGCCCACACAACCACGGCCGGGTGTCGCCGAAGAACCGCTCTTCGGCGAACGCGATCCGCCGATCGTAGGTACCCGCCTGACCATCCCAATAGCGCCGCAACCGCACATCACGTGACGAACTCTCAGACACCACCTCACGCTAGCCCGTCCACGCAAAATCCAGAGGCCGAGCGCTCGCCCCGGCGGCTAGGGTTTCGGCCCATGCCCGAACTCGACCGCCTCCGCTGGCAGCTCGACGTGTCCTGGACCCTGCTCACCATGCACCTGGACAAAGTGACCGACGAAGAGGCCCTCTGGGAGCCCGCCGCCAACTGCTGGAGCGTCCGCCCCCGGCCGGACGGCACCTGGGCCGCCGACTTCGCCATCCCGGAACCCGAGCCGATCCCGGTGTTGTCGGCCGGCTGGGTGATGTGGCACATCGGCTTCTGGTGGAGCAACGCCCACCGTCAGTGCTTCGAGCCGACGACCGAGCCCTTCGACTGGTCGTCCGCCGCCGCGGCCACCCCCTGGCCGGGCGACGTGTCCTCCGCCGTGAAGTGGCTCACGGCCTGCCATGACCGCTGGGCGGCCGCTTTGAAGCCCCTCACCGACGCGGACCTCGACTCCACCACCCAAAGCACCTGGTTCGCCGACGGAACCCTCACCCTCGGCCACGTCATCGCCTGGACCAACGTCGAACTGATGAAGAACGCCGCCGAACTGGGCGCCCTCCGCCACCTCCACAACGCCGACCGCTGCTGAGCGCATTTACCGCCCCGGCGACGCCCGGGGCGACCTCGCGAATGGTGTCCTCCGGCCGCCGGGCGTGGGTAAGGCCCCACACCAGGTCTCTGTCCAACCCCCGCACGGCCGACCAGGCATCCCAGATCCGCCGATGCGTCGCGCTGGAATCGAGCAGCACTCCGTCCACATCGAACAGCAACGCCTTGATCGCCATGGACAGAGGATGCCACAAAGGCCCTAGACCAGGGAGAACCGCTCGGCGAACACGGCCATCTCCTCGCGCTGCTCCGCCACGTCCGTGGCCGTGGCACCCACGACGACGCGGGTCACGCCCTCCGCGGCCAGCGCCTCGGCCTGATCAACGGTCATGTCGATGGACCCCGCCCGCGTGTACTCCAGCGCCCGCGGGTCACGTCCGGCCTCGACGGCGGTCGCCCGCGCGAGCTCCCACTGAGCCGCACGCTCCGCCGCGTCCATCGAGCCACCGGGGAAGTAACCGTCACCCCGTCGCCCGGCCCGCCGCGCGGCGGCCCGGCTCGACCCGCCGACGTGAATCGGCAGATGCGTGACCCCGTAAGGCTTCGGGAACTGGCACAGATCATCGAACGCGAAGAACTCCCCCGCGTGACCGACCCCGCCCTCGCCCCCTTCCCACAGGGACCGCATCACGTCGATCGCCTCATCCGCACGACGCCCCCGGGAAGCGAAGTCGACCCCGACCGCCTTCGCCTCCCCGGGCAGCGCGCCGAGCCCCACGGTCAGCAGCCGCATCCGCCCCTTGGACAGCACATCAACGGTCGCCAGACGCTTGGCCAGGACGACCGGATGGTGATACGGCAGGAGCAGCACCCCCGTCCCGAGCAGGATCCGCCGCGTGCCGGCCGCGACGAAGCTCAGACAATCGAGCGGATCGAGATACGGCAACGTCGGCGGGAGCTCGAATCGCCCGACCGTCGCACCGGGATACAACGCGATGTGCTCCGGCACATAGAACGACTCGAACCCACATTCCTCGGCATGCCGCGCATAGGAAATCAACGCGTCGGGTTCGATGCCGTGGTACGGCGTGCTGTAACTGATTCCGAACTTCATCGCGCCCCTCCGGCCGAAATCCCCGCCAGGCGACCACCATCCGCCGCCCATCCCGGCCACGCTAGAACCCTGCCACCGGTGTCAACGCAACGCGACGCACGACCCCCACCCCATCCACGGCCTGTGGACAAGTCACCGCGGACTCGAACTGTGGCTGATACATACAGATCTCAGTCACCTTGAGTGACACATCAATCTCTAGTCGTGATCACTCGCGGGCCGCTACCGTCCGGACATGGCGAAACAGAAGATGGGATCACTTGGCAAGTACTGGGGTTACCTCCTCTTCGTCGTGCTGATCACCGCATGGTGGACCCAGGCGTTCGGACCCATAGGGCTTGTCGCGCTTTCGGCGCTGACAACGGTCTTCTTCCTGTTTCAGGCACCGGTCTGGTGTGGGGCACTCACCCGGAATGGGGAGCCGTGCCGGAAGAACGCCCGCGGGCTGCTGATGGGATGCTCCTACCAGCAGCACAAGTGGCAGAAGCTCAAGCTCGCGATCGTTCCGCCGAAGTGGCGTCAGCTCAACCGGGGGCTTTGGATCAGCCCGGAGAAGTCCCTGGCTTCGATCGCCGCGCTCGGCGGCGCGATCTCCGCCGTCGCCGCCGTGGCCCAGGTGCTCATCGCGCGGTGAGCGTCCGAGCCGGCCAGGGCGTCCCCGAGACGGTCGATGATCGCCAGTGCGACCTCCGGGCCGTCGAGCTCGGCGACCGCGATGGCCCGGTTGAGCCTCTCACCTCCTTCTACGAACAGCCTCGCCCCGATCCGACACGACGCGCCGAATCGTCAGGCGACCGCTCCGTTCGCGTTGCGGACGAACTGCTGGAGCACCTTCACCGTGGTGACGTAGTCCGCGTCGTCGATGCCCTCGTGGAGGGCGGCGCGGATGACGGGGCCGTTGAGCGCGAGGTCGCGGCGGGCCTGTTCGCCCTCCTCGGTGATCCACAGCCGGGCCTCGGCGTCCCGGGACAGCCAGCCGCGGCCGAGGAGCACCTCGGCCTCCGCCGCCAGGTCGTCCTCGGGCCGGATGTAGGCGGACATGGCCTCCTGCAGCTCGGACAGCGTCATGCCCTCGCCGTCGGGCGAGATGTCGTGCACCGACAGGTTGCGCAGCAGCCAGAACTGGGGATGGCTGTAGCCCTTCTCGGCCTGCCGGGCCCGGATGTACGAGACGAGCGCCTCGTAGGCGACACCGGTCCAGTAGGCGGCGGGCTGTGCGGCGAGTTCGGCGTCAGAGATCTGCTGAGTCGTCATGTACTGACCGTAAGATCTCAAGTTTGATTGAGGTCAAGCACGTGACCCGCCGGGTGACGGACGTCACCGCCGGGGTCAAGGGCGGCCAGGAGCCGCAGGGCGTCGGCCGAGGGGCTGCCGGGGGCCGCCGTGAGCACCACCAGCTCCATGCCCGATTCATCCGGCGTCGCGAAGTTCTCCTGAGGCGGCGTGCTGGCGCTGGGCGCGCTGACGCTGGGCGCGCTCGCGGTGACCGTCTTCGGCCGGGCCCCTTCGGCGGACCGTGTCAGGGGGTGAGCTGGAGGAAGTGGGAGAGCACGAGCCCGGCGGCGCCGAGCAGGGTGGAGTCGTCGTGCAGCGCGGAGAACGCGATCTGCGGCTGGCTGCCCGGATGGGCGGCGGTGCGCAGCCGCACCTGCCGCTCGATCTTGCCGCGCAACGCCTCGCCGCCCGCGACCACGTCGCCGTGCAGGATGAACAGCCCGGGGGCGAGGATCTGCTGGACGTTCGTGATGCCGACGGCGAGATTGTCGACATACCGGTCGAACAGCTCGGTCGCCCCGGGATGGCCCTTGGCGGCGAGCCGGGTCAGCGGCCCGACCGTCAAAGTGGACGCCGAGGGCAGGTTGAGCCGGGCCGCCTCATCGCGCAGCCAGCGGTGCGTGGCGATGGTCTCCCAGCAGCCGCGCTGACCGCAGTGGCAGGGCAGGCCGTCGACCTGCACGATGCTGTGCCCGATCTCACCGCCCGCGCCGCCCGGCCCGCGGTGCACCGACCCGTTCAGCACCAGCCCCACGCCGAGCGCCTCTCCGGCGTAGAGCGAGGCGAAGGTGGACAGCCCGCGGCCCTGCCCGAACCAGCGGTCGCCGAGAGCCTGGACGCGTGGGTGCAGGTCGACGTAGACGGGCAGGTGGGTGCGCTCGGCGATGAGCGGGCCGATCGGCAGACCGGCCAGGCCGGGGGCCAGGTTGACCTGCACGATGGTGCCGCTGTCGGTGTTGACCATGCCGCCGACCGCGATGCCCACGCCGAGGGCGGCCGGTCGGTTCGGCGCGAACAGCTCGTCTAACGCCTCGGAGACCGCGTCGACGACCAGGGCGGAGTCGTGGGTGTCCGCGGGGAACTCGCGTTTCGCCGTGGTCAGGATCGCGCCGCCCGCGCTGACCAGCGCGGTGTCGACGTGTCCTGGCAGCAGGTGGACGGCGGCGATGGGCGGGCTGTCCGGGGAGAACCACAGCGGGCGCGACGGCTTGCCGCCGACCGCGCCGCTGGGCTGGGGATCGCCCTCGGCCAGCATCCCGTTGTCGATCATCGGCTGCACGATGGAGCCGATCGTCGCCCGGCTGACCTCGGTGAGCCGGGCCAGGTCGGCGCGGGACAGCGGGCCGACGTCGTAGAGCGCCTGCAGGACTCGGGCGCGGTTCACCTGGCTGACCGTGTTCGGGGAGATCAGCGGCGAATGAGGCCGGGACGGCGGGGCCGTTGCCTCCGGGCGCGTCCACTCCGATTGCACGCTACAGTCCCTCCCGATCTAGACGGAACACCCGATGCGGCGCGCCCAAGGGGGGCGTGGTCGTGCGTGATCTTTCTGGCACCCCAATATACGAGTCGTGCCGGCGATCGTCCTGAGACTCGATCGATGACATCTCGTCCTCCTCTGGGCGCCGGTTCAGCCGACGAGCGGGAAGGACTGGGACAGCACCAGGCCGGCCGCGCCGAGCAGGGTGGTGCGGTCGTGGGCGGAGCCGAAGGTGATCTGCGGTTCGGTCGCGGATCGCGCCGGAAGGTGGCTGCGCGCCTGCCGTTCGACCCGCCCGCGCAGCGCCTCACCGCCGGCGATCACGTCGCCGTGCAGGATGAACAGGCCGGGGGCGAGGATCTGCTGCAGGTTCACCACACCGAGGGCGAGGTTGCGGGCGTACCGCTCGAACAGTTCCTTGGCGTCGGCGTTGCCGGCCGCCGACAGCCCGGCCAGCAGCGCCGTGGTCATCGCCTGCGCCGCGGGCAGATGTAGCCGGGCGGCCTCCTCGCGCAGCCAGTCGCGCGTGGCGATGGTCTCCCAGCAGCCGCGCTGGCCGCAGCGGCAGGTCCGGCCGCGGACATCGACGATGGTGTGCCCGATCTCGCCGCCCGCTCCGGCCGGTCCGCAGTGGATGGCGCCGTTGAGGAACAGGCCCGCGCCGATCGCCTCGCCGATGTAGATGGACGCGAAGGACTGCTCGCCCCGGCCGGGGCCGGACCAGCGGTCGCCGAGGGCCTGGGCCCGGGGGTGCAGGTCGAGGTGGACCGGCAGGTTCACCCGCTCGGAGACCAGAGGCCCGAGCGGGAGGCCGGAGAGCGCCGGCATCAGGTTGCAGGCGACGATGGTTCCGCTGGTCGATTCGACGATGCCGCCGACCGCGATGCCCACGCCGAGTGCCCGGGACGCGCTTCCCGCCAGGACCGCGTTGAGCCGGTCGACCACGCAGTCCACCACCGTGGCGGCGGGGGCGGTGACCCGGAAGTGTCCGCTGGCGGCGGCGAGGATCTTGCCGTCCGCGCTCACCAGCGCGGCCTCCACCCAGCCGGGCACCAGGTGCACCGCGGCCAGCGGCGGGCTGTCCGGAGCGAACCACAGCGGCCGGGACGGCTTGCCGCCCGGGGTGGCCCCCCGTTGCGGTTCGCCCTCCACGAGCAGCCCGCCCTCAAGGAGGGGCTGCACGATGGAGCCGATGGTGGCCCGGCTGACCCCCGCCAGCCGGGCCAGATCGGCTCGTGACAACGGTCCCAAGTCCTGCAGCGCCTGCAGTACCCGCCCCTGATTGACGCGCCCGGCTTTGACCGCGGTCATCAGGACGGGCGGCCGGCCCCCGGTCGGCCGCCCGGGCCGGGGGGTCTCACTGGGTGGCCACACCGCACTACCGTCCTCACTGGGTATGTACGGGCTTCTGACATACCGCATTCGAGCATGAACGGCGAAAAAGCGCAACTCAAACGATCGACCTGGCACGTTGGCCCACAAACCACCCAATGTCACGGACCGAAACCTATTGACAGGGTTAGGTATGTAGCTACCCTTAACTAACCTCGCGACTCTGACCCACCCCCGGGCGAGGTAGAGCTTCAAGCAGGAAACGGTGTGACATGAAGGTAAGGCGTAGGACTCAGCTGTTCTCGCTGATGGGCGTCTGCACGGTGCTGGCAGCCACTGGTTGCGCGGCGGGTGGTTCCTCCGCCTCGGGGACCACCCTCGACCAGGCGAGCTGCGACCAGATCACGAGCGGGACGACCGGCACGTCGCTGAAGCAGCCGAGCGAAGGCGGCAGTGCGGGCGGCCAGAGCCTGCAGGTCCGGCAGGCTTCGCGCGAAACCGGGCCTGCCGAGGCCACGACCAGCAGCAAGACCATCAGTTTCGTCGGCGGAGCCTACACAGGGACCACCGAGGCGTATTGGAAGGACCTCGCCGCCAAGTTCGAGACGGCCAACCCGGGCTACAAGGTCAACATCCGGATCATCGACTGGAACAACATCGACCAGCAGGTCAGCACGATGATCCAGACCAAGCAGTACCCGGACATCCTCAACCAGAACAAGTTCTCCGGATGGGCCGCGAACGGGCTGCTTCAGCCGATCGGCCCGCTGGTCGACCAGAAGGTCGGGGACGACTTCATCCCGTCGTTCAAGGAGAACAGCTTCTACGAGGGCAGCCAGTACGGACTCCCGCTGATCGCCAGCACCCGCGCGCTGTTCTACAACAAGGACATCTTCGCCAAGGTGGGGATCACCAAGCCCCCGGCCACCTGGGCCGAGCTGGTGGCCTCCGCCAAGAAGATCAAGGAGGCCGGGTACACCGGGTACGGCCTGCCGCTGGGCGGCGAGGAGAACCAGGGCGAGTGGTCCCTGTGGATGTGGTCCAACGGCGGCGACTGGAAGACGGGCGACAAGTTCAGCGTCAACAGTGAGCGCAACGTCCAGAGCCTGAACTTCCTCAGCTGTCTCGCCAACGTCTACAAGGTGACGCAGCCCAACCCGGGTCAGACGAACCGTACCGACGGCGTCTTCCGGCCGTTCGCCAACGGCCAGACCGGCATGATCATGGGCGCCAGCTTCGCCCCCAGCCTGTTCAAGCAGTGGGACTCCACCGTCAACTACGGCATCGCCCCCATCCCGGTGAACAACGGCACCGAGCCGTTCACGCTGGGAGTGCAGGACTACCTGGTGTCGTTCAAGAAGCCGGGCAACACCGAGGCCGTGTCGAAGTTCCTGAACTTCTTCTACGAGACCGACAACTACGTGCGCTTCCTGACCAGCCAGGGCTTCCTGCCGACCACCAAATCGGCGTCCGCGGCCCTGAAGAAGGAGCCCGACTTCGCCCCGTACCTGGACCTGCTGCCGATCGCGAAGTTCTACCCGTCGACCGACCCCGCGTTCCCCAAGGCGCAGGGCACCCTTGAGGCTCAGCTCGGCACCGCGCTGACCCCCGGCGCGGACACCAAGTCGGTCCTGGACCAGATCCAGTCCGCGGCGACGCAGGGCAACGGCGGCTGATCCGTGACACCGAGGATGCGGCACCACAACCGGCGGTCGCTGGCCTGGATCTCGCCGAGCGTCCTGCTCATCGCCGCGGTGATCACACTTCCCGCGCTGCGGATGGTCTGGACGTCACTGCAGCTCACCGACGAGACCGGGGTAAGCCACGGCTTCGCCGGGCTGGCCAACTACCGCCGCCTGCTGGCCGAACCGGCACTGGCCAACGTGATGAGCAACACCGTCGTGTGGGTGTTGCTCGTGGTCGGCGCATCCATCCTTGTCGCGCTCGGCCTGGCGCAACTACTGAACAAGCGGTTCTTCGGGCGGCGCCTGGTGCGCTGGGCGCTGATCGTGCCGTGGGCGACCTCGCTGGTGATGACCTCCACGGTGTGGCGGTACATGCTGGAGGGCGGCAACGGGATCGTCAACCGGTTCCTGATGGACCTCGGCGTGCTCAGCGAACCGATCGGCTGGTACCAGGACCCTCGGTACGCCTTCTGGTCGGTGATCGGGGTGGGCATCGTGGTGACCATCCCCTTCACCACCTATGTGCTGCTGGCCGGGTTGCAGGCGATCGATCCGCAGGTGTACGAAGCCGGAAAGCTGGACGGCGCCGGCCCCTGGAAGACGTACCGCTACATCACCCTGCCGCTGCTCCGCCCCGCCCTGGTGATCGCCACGATCCTGGTCACCATCTACGTGTTCAACTCGTTCCCGGTGATCTGGGTCATCACCGGGAGCAACCCGGGGAACTTCTCGGACACCACCCTCACCTGGGCGTACAAGATCGCTTTCCAGGAGCAGCTGAACACCGGTGAGGGAGCCGCGCTGTCGGTGTTCAACGTGCTGATCCTGATCGTCGTGGTGCTGCTGTACCTGCGTGCGGTCAACGGCGACCGGGAGCGGCGGACGTGGCTGGGCCGTACCTGGACGGCGCTGGCCGACCGTCTTGGCGAGCGGTGGAGCCGGCAGCGTCCGGCACGTCCGGTTTCGGTGGCGCTGCCGGACCGGGCGCGCCCGAAGGTGTGGCCGCGGCTGCGTCCGGTGGTGCTGCCGCTGGCCGGGCTGGCCGTCGCGGCGTTCTTCCTGGCACCGTACGCGGTGATGTTCCTGTCCTCGTTCAAGAACGGCGCCGAGCTGTACGCGGTGCCCGCCACCTACCTGCCGGATCGGTGGGAGTGGAGCAACTGGACGAACGTCTGGGACGTGCTGCCGCTCGCCGGCCTGCTGCGCAACAGCCTGATCATCGCGGCCGCCTCGACCGCGCTGGTCCTGCTGATCGCGGTGCCGGCCGCGTACTACACCGCGCGCAACCGATTCGCCGGACGGACGGCCTTCCTGAACCTCGTGCTGGTCACGCAGGTCCTCGCGCCGGTCGCCCTGGTCGTCGGCATCTACCAGGAAGTCATCTTCGTCGACGGAGTCAACCAGTACTGGGCGATCGTCGTGGTCAACGCGGCGTTCAACCTCGCCTTCGTCACCTGGATCATGAACGGCCAGTTCGCCGGCGTCGACCTCGCGATCGAGGAGGCGGCCATGATGGAAGGGCTCGGGCCGGTGCGCCGGATGCTGCGCATCATGCTGCCGGTGGTGCGCCCGGGCCTGGTGACCGCGCTGGTCTTCACCTTCATCCAGGTGTGGAACGAGTTCGTCATCTCGCTGACCGTCTTCAACGACCCGACCAGCGGCCGGGTCACCCTGCCGGTCGGCATCCAGCAACTGGTCGGCCTCAACCAGACCAACTACCAGTACCTCTTCGTCGCCTCACTGATCGCGACGGTGCCCGTCGTGGTGCTGTTCATCACCATCGAGCGGCATCTGGTGGGAGGACTGACCGCGGGGAGCGTCAAATGATCGAGTTGACCGCAGGGAACGCCGCCATCCGGGTGGACCCCGCCGACGGTGGCCGCCTGACGTCCCTGCGGGTCGGCGACGCGGAACTGCTGGGCGCCGGCGGCGCGGGCCCGGCCGGCCTGGGTCAGATCATGCACGGCAGCTTCCTGATGGCGCCGTTCGTCGGCCGGCTGGAGGGCGCCCGCTTCACGTTCGCCGGGCGGGAGTGGACGGTGCCCGCGAACCTCCCCCCGCATGCGCTGCACGGCCTCGTCTTCGACCGCCCCTGGAGCGTGGGCGGCACTGTTGACAGCGCTGTTGCCATCGATGTCGAGCTGGACGAGCGCTGGCCGTTCGGCGGCGCCGTGCGGCAGGAGTTCGAGCTGACGCCCGACGCGCTGACGATGAGCGCCACGGTGACCAACGACCGCCGCACCATGCCCGCGATCGTCGGTTTCCACCCGTGGTTCGCGCGCAGGATCGACGGCGGCCCCGAGGTCACCTACAGCTTCGAGCCCGGCCTGCGCTATGTCTGCGACGATGACGGCATTCCGCAGCATCTGTCCACCTCCCCCGGCCCGCGGCCATGGGACGACTCCTTCACCGCCGTCTCCAGCGCGCCGGTCCTGCGATGGCCGGCCCTCGACCTGACCGTCGCCAGCGCGGCCGGCCACTGGATCGTCTGCGAAACCGAGGCCGACGCCGTCTGCGTCGAACCATTGTCCGGCCCGGTCAACGGCTTGAACACCCGCCACTATCAGCTCGTCGAGCCGGGAGCGCCGTTGCGCTTCTCGATGACGCTGCACTGGACCGCACGACAGCCAACCGACAGGAAGACAACATGACCGTCTTGGACTCATTCTCGTTGCAGGGCAAGGTCGCCGTGGTCACCGGAGCCAGCCGCGGCATCGGCCGGGCCCTGGCCCAGGCGCTGGGCGAGGCGGGCGCGTCCGTCGCGGTGACCGCCCGCACCCTTGAGCCCGCTGAGCGAGCGGCCAGGGAACTCCAGGCCGCCGGGATCACGGCACTTCCGGTCAGCCTGGACGTGACCGATTCGGCCCAGGTCGATCGGATGGTGGAGCTGGTCAGCGAGAAACTGGGCCCGATCGACGTACTGGTCAACAACGCCGGGATCAGCATCGGCCGGGAGGCCCTGGACACCCCCGACGAGCTCTGGCGCGAAGTGCTGGCCACCAACCTGGACGGCCTCTGGTACTGCACCAAGGCCGTCGGCGCGCGGATGGTCGAGCAGGGCGGCGGGAGCATCGTCAACATCGGCTCCATGTCGGCCATGATCGTCAACCGGCCCCGGTGGCAGCCCGCGTACCTGGCCTCCAAGGCGGCGGTGCACCAGCTCACCAAGGCCCTGGCCGCCGAGTGGGCGCCGCACGGGATCCGGGTCAACGCGCTCGCCCCCGGTTACATCCTCACCGAGGCGTCCCCCGTGGACCAGCCGGAGTACCGCGAATGGTGCGTCGAGCCCGCCGCGATGAAGCGCTACGGCCTCCCCGAGGAGCTCGGCCCGGCCGTGGTCTTCCTGGCCGGCCAGGCGTCCAGCTTCATGACGGGCTCAGTGGTGGTGATCGACGGCGGGTTCACCCTTTTCTAGGGGGTGAACCTGGCGTCCGGCCTTCTTGTGGCGCGTTACGGCGGACGCCGCGGGCCAGCAGGTAGCCGACCATCCAGAACTCGCCCAGGTGCGCGGGCGCCGCGAGGATCTCGGCGACGACTTGGGCCTCGGGGGCGAGGTACACGATGAACGCGCCGAGCAGGTAGCCGACGCCGCCTCCGATGAGCGTCCAGCCGAGCGGCCGGGGCATCCAGCCCGAGTGGAGCACGCAGAAGCCCATGGGGATGAGCCACAGGCCGAAGAACATCGCTCCGACGCCCCACAGGTTGCCGCTCAGCAGATACATGAGGTGGACGGTCGCGGGTGCGTCGCCGGCCGGGGCGGACGCGACCTCGACCGCGGTCGCCAGGAACACCGCGCTGCCGAGCCCGATGACGGCGTTGACCAGCCCGAAGGCGGCTATACCACTGGCTGTGGTGGCGTTCACGGTGCGGAACAGGCGGTAGAACCAGGTGGCGGTGAGCGCCTGGGTGAGGACCATGAGCATCTCCACCGCGACTCCGGCGCGCGCCAGCGACTCGTTCCCGACCAGGTGCGCCAGCGTCGCGCCGGGATCGCCGGCCGCGAAGAGCCTCGGCCGGATGACCAGGAATCCGAGTACGCCCGTGATGGCCATACCGAGGTAGAAGAGCCCGGTCATCCGGGCGGCGCGGATCACGGCTCCTTCAGTCGTCGCGCCGGTCCGTAAGACTCCCGTGATCATCCAACGACCTCCTCTGTCCCGGGGTACTGAAAGACGTCGTCGAGCGGCACCCCGAACACCCGGGCGATCTGGAAGGCCACCTCCAGCGACGGCGAGTAGCGGCCCTGCTCGATGGCGATGATGGTCTGGCGGGTGACGCCGACGCGGTCGGCCAGTTCGGCCTGCGTCATCTCCCCGTGGGCGAATCGCAGGGCTCGGATCTGATTGGTGACCCTGGTGGCCTTGGGCATGCTAGAAGCCCCGCCGGTAGGCGACGATCTTCACGATCGAGGAGGCGACGGCGGCCAGGACGAATGCCAGGTAGAGCGTGTTGGCGATCCAGAACTGCTCGATCTTCGCCATCGCCAGGCCGAGCGGGACGACCGCGGCGATGCTCATGACGTAGAACCCCACGTACTCGCCCAGCCGGTTGATCTGCTTGTCACGCTCGTCGGTCTTCCCGGCCTCTCGCGGTGAGATCATCGCGGCCACCATGTTCAGGACGATGTTCGCCGCGATTCCGACACCGAGCGCGGTGAGCATCGGCCACATGTAGGCGATCGTCGCCACGTCCGTTCCAGGCACCCTGGACAGGATGATCGCGAAGTAGACCACGGCCACGCCGGCCGCGACCACGATGTAGATCCACGCGCGCTTCTCTTCGAAGGACATGCCCGCTCCCATGTACAACAAACTTGACATGACCAAGGTAAAACAAAGCGGACATGACGTCAACAATTTTTTACATCCCTTGCAGGGGCGTACCTCACGGCCGGAGTCCCGCAGGGTCCGGACGGCACCCCGCGTATCCTGCTTCCGTGGTACTGCGGTTTGAGACGCGCGCGTCCGACTCACCGTGGGTCGACACCGTGTGGAGCGCTACGAGCGAACACGTCGCGGAGATGACCTCCGTCGCGGCGGTGTGCTGGGGCCTGGTCTTCTCCGAGCACGACGGCAGGGTGTCCGCAAGCATCTCCGGCCCCGAGACCAGCACCGGCACCGCGCCGGTGCCGGAGGGCGCGATCTTCTTCGGCATCGAGTTCGCCGTCGGCACGTCGCTGCGGGCCGTCCCCACGCCGGCCCTGGTCAACGGGGGCGTCGAGCTCCCCGAGGCCACCCGCGGGACGTTCCTGCTGGACGGCGTGCGCTGGGGGTCCCCCGGCCCCGACGACGCCGAGGCCCTGGTCGACCGGCTGGTCCGCGCCGGAGCCGTGGTCCGCGACCCGCTCGTCACCGAGGTTCGCCGGGGCCACCGTCCAGCGGTCTCGGAACGAACCGTCGAACGCCGGTTCCGCGCGGCGACCGGGATGACCCAGGGCGCCGTGCGGCAGATCGAACGCGCACGCCACGCGGCGGCGCTCCTGGCCACCGGCATACCGGTCGCCGATGTCGTCTCCGGGCTCGAATACTTCGACGAGCCCCACCTGGCCCGCGCGCTGCGCCGCTACGTCGGGCGCACGGCACGGCAACTCCGCGAGGGCACCGGTGGCGCGATCGCCCTGAACCTGGATCAGCCGGCCACGTCGTAGATCAGCTTCACGATGCCGTTGGGGTAGGCCGCGGACTCCCGGAGGGTGAGCACCTGCTTGTCCTTGTCCGCCTGGCTGAACAGGCTCTTCCCGGCGCCGAGCAGCACGGGGAAGAGGAGCAGGTTGTACCGGTCGATCAGCCCGGCCTCCGACAGCCGCCGGGTGAGCTCCGCGCTGCCATGGATGAAGATCGCGCCGCCCTCGCCGTCCTTGAGCTCGACGACCTCGTCCGCCGAACGCAGGATCGTCGTCGGCCCCCACCCCTCGACGAGGTCGTCCTCGGACAGCGTGGTCGAGACCACGTACTTGGGCAGGTCCTTGTAGGCGGCGTGGTCGTCCGAGTCACGCCAGATCGGCGCGAACGCCTCATAGCTCCGGCGGCCGAACATCAGCGCGGTCGTGTCCTCAAGCTCCTCGCCCTTCAGCGAGAACGCCTCGGGCAGGAACTCGACGTCCTTGATCACCCAGCCCCCGCTGCGGTGCTCCTCGCCCGGCCCACCGCCCGGAGAGTCCACGACCCCATCGAGCGAGACGAATCCTGTGTAGACCAGATCACGCATGTCCTGTTCCCCTCATGGTCCGGCGACGAGGTCGCTGGTAGATCGGCAATCGGGCCGCAACCCACGCCCACCTTACGAGGCATCGCCATGACCGTCTTGTACGGAAACGACGGCACCGCTGACGCCGCTACGAGCGTGACATGCTCGGAATCCGGGATGCGGCGGGCGATATCCGCGAGATGCGAGGGGACGCATTCGTCGAACTCTCCGCCGAGGACCAGCGTGGGAACTCGAATCCGGTCGAGCCTGTCGAAGATGTCCCACTCCTTGAGGGCTCCCGTCACGTGGTAGTCCGCCTGACCGACCAGCACCCGGAACGTGATCAAGCTCATGAGATCCGGGTCGAGGCTCACCGAAGAGGTGCGCACGACGCACGCGCGCATGTACTCGCCCTGGGCGACCAGGTAATCCGGATCGTCCGTCTCTCCCCGCAGCTCACGACCGTAGGTGCGGTCCAGGACATCACCCGGTAGTTCCGCCGGCAGACCTCGTACCTCTGTTGTGAGGGTTGACCTACTTTGCCGCCTCAGGCAGTCGAAACGTTCTGGGTCGCGACCAGTTCGGCGTACGTGCCGCGCCAGGCCATCAGCTCCTGATGTGTGCCGCGCTCGACGATGCGCCCGCCGCTGACGACGAGGATGACGTCGGCGTCCCTGACCGTGCTGAGCCGGTGGGCGATGATGATCCGGGTCTGGGCCAGGTGGCTCAGGTTCGCCTCGATGGCGGCCTCGGTGGCACTGTCGAGATTGCTGGTGGCCTCGTCCAGCAGCAGCACCTTGGGGCGGGCCAGGAGGGCGCGGGCCAGGGCGAGCCGCTGCCGCTGGCCGCCGGAGAGGCCGCCGCCGTCGGTGAGCATCGTCTCGTACCCCATCGGCATGGCCATGATCTCCTCATGCAGCGCGGCCACCCGCGCCGCCGCCGCCACGCGCTCCAGCGGCGCGTCGGGCTCGTTCAACGCGATGTTGTCCCTGATCGAGCCGTTGAACAGGGACGGGTCCTGGGTGACCACGCCGAACTGACGGCGCAGCGTGCGCAGGTTCAGCTCGCCGACCGGCACGCCGTCATAGCGGATCTCACCCACCACGGGGGAGTGCAGCGCCAGCAGCAGCCTGGCCAGCGTGGTCTTGCCCGACCCTGAGGCTCCCACCAGCGCGACCTTCTGGCCGGGACGGATGTCGGCGGACACGTTCTGAACCGTCCACGGGGCGCGCGGGTCGTGGCGGAAGCTCACGTCGCGCAGTTCGATCGCGCCGCGCAGCCGCAGCACCTCGATGCCCTCGCTCGGCTCCGGGTCGGTGGCCAGGATGTCCGAGAGCCGGTCGAAGTGCGCGCCCGCCTGCTGCAGGCTCTGCAGCCCGGCCATGAGCGAGCCGAGCGGGGTCAGCACGCCCAGCGCGATGGCGTTGAGCGCGATCAGCGCGCCCACCGTGAGCTGCCCGTCGAGCACCCGCCAGGTGCCCAGCCACAGCAGCCCGAGCGGCACCACCACCCGGATCGCCGACAGCGTGGACTCCAGCAGCCCCTGCGCCAGCCCGGTCCGCACGTCCGCGTCGAGCTGCCGGTTGAAATGGGCCGACCACTTCTCGACGGCTCGCTGCTCGGCCCCGGACGCCTTCAGCGTCTCGATGCCCATGATCGTCTGGATGAGGCTGTTCTGGGACGCCGACAGCGCCGACAGCTCCTGCCTGGTGAGCGTGGCGATGCGGTTCGTGGTGCCCAGCATGAGGAGGAGCTGGAGCACGGCCACACCGCTCAGCGCCAGCCCGAAGACGGGGTCCCAGAAGTAGACGACCACGAGGTACCCGACGGCCAGCGGGCCGTCCAGCAGCGCGGCCACGATCTGGCCGGTGAGGAGGGCGCTGAGGGTGGACACGCTGGCCGCCCTGGTGACCAGGTCGCCGTTACCGCGCCGGGTGAAGTACCGGTAGGGCAGTGCCACCAGATGGCTGACCACCCCCTCGGTGAGCTGCTGGTCCGCGCGGGCCCGCACGGCCACCAGCAGCGCGCTGCGCAGGTAGCCGATGACGAACTGGGCCGCGCCCGCCAGCAGCACGGAGCCGCCCAGCAAGGTCAGCACGTCCACACTCCGCGCCGGGATGATCGTGTCCAGCAGGAGCTGGGAGAACATCGGCAGCGCCAGCCCGAGCAACTGCAGCAGCAGCGACGCGGCGACGATCTGCGCGAGCAGGCCCTTGCGCCGCCGCAGCAGCGTGCCCATGAACTCCCTGCGCCAGGCGCCCGCCATGGAAGTCGAGCCGCGCTGGAAGCCCTCCCCCGGCTCGAACACCAGCAGCACGCCGGTGAACCCGGCGCCGAACTCCTCGGCGGTGAGCCTGCGCCGGCCGTCCGCCGGGTCCACGACGTCGACGCGGTCCGGCGACCAGCGCTCCACGACCAGGAAGTGGCGGAACTCCCAGTGCGCCACGGCCGGGAGCGGGACGCGGGCCAGGTCTTCTGGGGCCAGGGAGAAACCCCTGGCCTTGAGGCCGTGTTCGCGCGCGCCGTCCAGGAGGGCCTTGGCGCTCAGGCCGTCCCTGCCGATCTGGAGGCGTTCGGTGACCTGGTGGAGGGTCGTGCGCCGGCCGTGGTGGCAGAGCACCATCGCCAGGCTGGCGGCGCCGCACTCGGTGTCGGTGTTCTGCAGGATGACGGGCAGCCGGCGGATCATCCGGCCGCTCCCACGGCCAGCACGGCCATCGCGGTCAGCGCGGCCCCGGCCGCCACGATCGCCGCCACGACCAGCCACAGCACGAGGAACGACGGGCCGCTGACCACCAGCGGCAGACGCCGGACCGGGCGGGGCGCGGCGTGCTCGCGCAGGGCCTCCTCGCGGTACACCCTCCCCTCCTGCTGCCGCGCCGGCGCCGCGTGGCGGGGACGTGGGACGGGGCGGGTGGCGTCGTTCGGATCGTCGATCGTGATCTTCGACATGACCCTCTTTCCTCCGTGGCCGAACATGCGCACAGGTCGCCGGGGAAAGCTAGGGCCGCGAGCTTGGAACGGACTTGCGACCCGCTGGGACCCGCGCGGCGGAGTATCCGCGTCCAAGCGGTCCTGCAGCCATCCGCAAGTCGGCCCTCCCGTGATCAGGTGCCGTGAGCGGGGAGTCGCCGCGTCCGGGACTCCGGACGACTTCCGCCACGTGGACGGCGACTTCACCGGCTTCTCCGCCTTCGACCCGCCGGCGGACGTGGAAGGACACCGCGTCGAGCTGGTCGCCTCGCTCGGCCTGTCCTTCGGCTGCATCGACGTGATCCTCACGCCCGAGGGCGAGTACGTGTACCTGGAGCTGAACTCCAACGGCCAGTGGGCCTGGGTGGAGAAGCTGACCGGCCTGCCCATCTCCATGGCGATCGCCGACTGGCTGGCCGAGGGTGAGCACGCCCCACGAAGGGATCCGGCGCGTGAGCGACTACCCGGAGACGCTCGCCTCGGCGGTCGAACTGGGCCGAGCCCATCCACGTCGACGCGACGCCCGTCCGTTTCGACCTCTCGGTTCCCGGCGCTCTTCTGCCCCGCCCCACCTGGCGGAACGCACGAGGCCAGACCCGGACGCTCAAGTACGTCACCGAGGACGGGCGCCTCGAACGCGCGGCCAGCCTGCAAGGGTTCTACCGCCTGACCCCCGAATCGGCCTCCGATCTTGACAAGCTGGTGCCTCAGCGAGAAGGTCGGTAGAACCGGAGGCATCAGTCATGACGTTCATGAATGTGGTCGATGTACTGATCTACTGGCTCCTTATGGGATTGGCCCTGTTCGTCATCATCTACGGAGCCGTCCGACTCGCGCTCAAGCACGACCGTAGAAAGCGGAACTGAGGCTCCCCCGCCCCCATCCGATCAGATTCCAGAGGGCAGGGGAGGTCAAGGGCGAACGTGGTGCCCGCTCAGCCGATCAGGGTGTTCAGTTTGGGAATGCGGCGAATCACCAGCCGGTCCAGCGACAGCACCGCGACCATGGTGATCCCGGCCAGCGGGAACACCACGCCCAGTACCGCCAGCACCGCCAGGACTCCGTAGGCGGTGCGCCGGTCGGTGGTCCTGGCCGGGGCGGCGAGACGGCCGCGCGGGCGGCGCTTCCACCACATCCAGGCTCCGGAGACGACCAGCGTGATCAACGCCACGCAGGTGCCCAGCATGACCAGCAGGTTCGCCGTACCGAAGCGACGCCCCTCGTGCACGGCGATGCCCTGTTCCACGGCCTTGGCCAGCAGGCCGTACTCCTCCCAGCCGTAGTCCACCAGGACCTTGCCGCTGTACTGGTCGACCAGCACGGTACGGCCCAGCGCCGGGTCTTCTACGTCTGTGGCCACCACGGTGTAGACGCCCTTGGGGCCCGCGGGCGGCAGCACGCTCAGCTCACACCCGGGCTGCCTGCAACCTCCGGCCTCGGGGGCGGCGGCGGCCAGGGCCCGCTCGGCGGTGATCGACCCCGGGTACGACCAGCCGCGGCCGGCCGTACCGCTTCCGTGAGCACCGTGCCCGCCGCCGCCGCCCGGGTCGGCGGGCACCGGCAGTCGCTCAGCGGCCCACGGCACGGCGGTGTCGGGGTTGGCGGTCAGCTCCTTGGCCGGGACCGACTCGCGGGCGAAGGCAGCGGCGTCGGGCGAGGTCGAGCCGATCGAAGCCTGCAGCCTGGACAGGTTGTCGCCCCAGAAGCCCGACCAGGGCAGGCCGGACAGTACCAGGAACACCAGGACCACACCGGCGACGGCCCCGGTCACCGCGTGGACGCGGCGTAACCGCCCGCGCTTCAGCGGACGCCACGCCGACCGGGGGAGCCGGCGCCGGGCCGGGCCGCGCCACCACAGGTACGCGCCGGTGACCACCAGGATCAGCGCCCAGCAGGCGGCGGTCTCCACGATCCGGTCGCCGGTGACCCCGGCCATCAGCTCGCCGTGCACGGTCCGCACGACCCGCATGAACGTGGCCGAGTCGTCGATCTGGCCGAGCACCTCGCCGGTGCCGGGGTGGACGTACACCGAGATCCCCTGCGCGAACGGATTGGACGGGTCGCCGGCAGCCATGACGACCCGCGTGGTGCGGTCGGGCGCCTGCGGCGGGATCACGCCGTCCAGGGTCGAGCCGGGGCGGGCCGCGAGGGCGGCCTGGATCTGGGTGCTAAGCGGCAGCGCGGTGGCGACGGGGGCGGACAGGGTGCGGACGTCGGCGTAGCGCCAGTTCTCGAAGGGCTCCTTGAACAGGTAGATCGCGCCGGTGATCGCCAGCACCAGCAGGACGGGCGCGGTGAACAGGCCCGCGTAGAAGTGCCAGCGCCACACGACGCGGTAACGCCCGGAGGAGCCGGGCGCGGGCATGGGTGTGGGCGCTTCGGCGGGATCCGCGGTGGCGGTAATGGTGGACGCCTCCGGTGTCGGACCCGAAGGCGGAACGGTGGACGTCATGGTCGGCTCCGTTTCACGAGCTGATGGGGGTACGCGGCCCGGCGGCGGAAGGATCGCCGCACGACGGGCGCGCGGGCATGGCCGTGACACGGGCGGCGTGCGGCCGCCCGCCGGTGAACGGGAACCGGACCGGCCGGAGGCCCTCGGACGAAGCGCGTCCGTGCGAGCCTTGCGGTGGCCGGGTACCTGCCCTCCGGCGGCGCGAACCCCGACGCCGGGCCGCCAGAGGGCGGGTGGTTCCTACGAGGCGGGCGAACCCGGCCCGGCATTCGCGTCGTCCGGCGTATGACGCCCGCACCGGCCGTCTGCCACCGGATCGTTGACCACGAGGAGGTTCATGACAGCAGGCCCTCCCCGATCCAGCCGTCCGGGCCGCAGCCCGGCGGGACGGCGAACAGGGCCGACCCGATCGGCGTGGTCCACTCGTTCAGCAGGTCGGCCTCGGCCAGTCGTTCCTGCACCGGCAGGAACTGGCGGGTGACGTCGGCCTGGTAGGAGGCGAAGACCAGCCCGCTGTCGGCGCGGCCGTCCGCCGACAGCCCCTCGTCGTAGTTGTAGACGCGGCGGAAGATCCGCAGAGCGGGGTCGGCGGTGCGCGCCCGCCGGATGTGGGCGTACTCGGAGATGACCGGCAGCCCTGCCGCGTTCAGCTTGGCGAAGTCGGGTTCGTCATGCTCGCGGGTGCCCGTCAGCGGAGCGCCGTCGTCCATGCGACGGCCGACGGTGAACTCCTTGGCGACCCGGTCGGCCGCGTCCCAGGTCTCCATCTCGGCCCGGATGCGCCGCAGCACCAGGGTGGTGCCGCCGTGCAGCCAGCCCGGCCCTTCGCCCACCCACACCGCGCGGTCGAAGCCGGGCGTGCCGGGGGTGGGGTTGACGGTGCCGTCGAGCTGGCCCATGACGTTGCGCTGGGTCTGCCCGGCCCGCTGGATCCCGGCACCGCGCCGGAACCCGCGTTGCGTCCAGCGCACCCGGGCGAAGGCGCGGGCGTCCTTGACGATCATGCGCAGCGCGTGCGCGACGGTCAGCGGGTCGTCGGCGCAGATCTGCACCAGCAGGTCACCGCCGCTCCAGCGCCGCTCCAGGCGGTCGATGGCGAAGCGGGGCAGCGGTGCGATCTGCGGTGGGCGCAGGGCGGTCGTGCCGGTCGCCTCGAACAGGCCGGGGCCGAAGCCGAAGGTGACGGTCAGCCGGGCGGGCAGTGCCGCCAGTTCGGGTTCGGTGTCGGCGAGCGCGGGCCGTCCGGCGGTCAGACGGCGGGCGTCGTCGGTCAGCAGGCGCATCATCCGCCGGACGGCGTCCCGGTCCGCGCCGCCGCGCAGGTCAAGCGCGATGAAGACGGCGTGCGCCTGCGGGCCGGTGGCGATCCCGGCCTGATGCGTTCCGTGGAACGGCTCGGTCGCCGGGCCGGTCTGCGCAGTGGCGGGAACCGGGGTGAGGGCGAGCGCGCCCGCCGTGGCGACGCCGGAGGCCAGCAAGGACCGCCGGCTGAGCGGAGGCTCGCCGGATCGGTGACCGCCCATCAGCCCTTGTCCTCGCCGTCGCCGCCGGCGTGCATGCCGTCCTTGCCGGATCCGGGCTGGTAGTCCTCCTTGCCACCGGCGAACTCCTTGCCGATCGCGGTGAACCGCAGGGTGCCGCCGCCGTCCAGAGTCAGCGTGAAGGGGATCTCCGCGCCCGGCTCGACCTTGCCGGTGATGTCCATCAGCATGATGTGGTCGCCGCCGGGCGTCAGCTCATGTGTCCCACGGGCGGGGATCACGAAACCGCCCTTCTTAGGGCGCATCACCATCTTGCCGCCGGACTCCACGACCTCGTGCAGTTCGATCTTCGGCGACAGCGGCGAAGTGCCGGAGACGACCCGCACCTCGGCGCCGGTGTTGTTGACCAGGGTGCCGAACGCGGCGGTCATGCCCTCGCCGGTGACCTTGACCCAGGGATCGGTGACCGTCAGGGCCGGTCCGGCGGGAACGGCGACGCTCGGCGGCGCGGCCGAGACGGCCTGCTCGGCCGCCGCACACCCGCTCACGAGTACGGCGGCCAGCGCCGGAAGCGACAGAACAGACAGAACGCGAGAACGCGAAAGGGGGAAGAACATCGTGGAACAAGGCCTTTCAAGGCAGGCCTCGGCGACGGAAAGACTCCATGTCACGCCGAAGGCGGATGCACGCAGGATCACTCGACGGCCGACCTGCGAGGTGGCCGCGGACCCGGAGCCGATGACACCGGGCATGGAGACGTCCTCCGGCCCCGCCGAGGGCGGTCAGCCGGAGTGGAGAGAGACCTGCGTGTACGGCGGGCCGCGCCGGGGCGCGGCGGACGCCAGCAGCACCGAGCGCAACCGGCCCGGCTCGGGTGCCGCCACGACGACGTCCGGCTCGTCCACCGGCTGCAGATAGGGCACCAGCATGGGACGCAGCCGCACCGCCAGCCGGCGCAGCACCCCCCACAGCGCCGCCTCGCCCTTGGCCAGCCACATCGCGCTCATCCCGGCGGCCCAGGCGTGCGCGATCAGCATGCCCATCCCGGGCGCCAGCGTCGACGCGTGCGTATGACCGGTGACCTCTTGCACGACGGGCGCGTGACTGAGCGAGAACAGCACATGCAGCGCCACCTGCGTCCCCGCCAGCAACGGAAGGATGACCGCCAGCGAACGCTCACGCCCCGAGGCCGCCGCCCCGGCCCCGAACGCCAGCAGCAGACCGCCCGCCACCACCGCCACCGAGAGCGTCCCACCACTCACCCGGTGCGCCGCCGCGCTCAGCCCCACACACACCACGGCGAACACCGCAGCGCGGACAAGCCGAAACGACATAGAGGCGGTCATGGTGCACCAATCATCCCATCCCACCCCACCGCCCCGGAATAGCCCACCAACGATGAGGCGCCGCCGAGAGTCCTCGGCGCGGCCGGCGGCGTTGACCGCCGCCACGGCCGTGCGCGGTAATCCCGCACCGATCACGCTGATCATACAAGGTCTCATTAACTCATCATTTGATGAGTTAATGCTGGAGACGATATGCTTATGAGGTTCATCCCAGCAGGAGTATCATCGGTCGCCGTGGACGAAGATCTCGTGGCGGCCGCGCTGGTGGCCGCCGAGCGCCACGGCAAAGACGTGGCCGACGTGCCGCTGGGCGCGATCGCCGCTGCCGCGGGCATCTCGCGCAGCACCCTGATCAGAAGGCTCGGCGGATCACGGGCCGGCCTGGAGGAGGCGGTCCGGCAGACCGGAATCGATCCCGGCGGCCGTCCACCGGTCAGGGAACGCGCCATCGAGGCCGCGGCCGTGCTCATCGCCCGCGACGGACTCGGCGCGGTCACGATGGACGCCGTCGCGGTGGCCGCCGACTGCTCACCGACCAGCCTGCACGCCACTTTCGGCAACCGCGACGGCCTGCTGGCCACCATGTTCGACCGGTACGTCCCGGTCCCCGACCTGGAGGCGCTGGCCGCCGATCCGCCCGAGCGGATCCAGGACATGGTCCATGCCGTCTACACCGCACTGGCAGAGGCGTTCGACCGGGAGCCGCGGGTGCTGCCGGCGATCTTCGGCGACCTGTTCACCCGCCCCGACGGCACGGCCGCGCGGATGCTGAAGGCCAACCTGCCCAGAATGCTCGACAGCCTCGGCGCCGTGCTGAACGCGCAGATCCACGCCGGGCGACTGCGGCCGCTCCCGCTTCCGCTGCTCATCCAGCTCATGATCGGGCCGATGGCGGGGCACATGCTGTTGCGCCCGGTGCTCCAGGACGCGCTGGGCGACGGCCTGCCTCCGGTCCGGGATGTCACCCAGGTGTTCGCCGAGGCGTTCCTCCGCGCCACCGCCCTCTAGCAGGCGCTCAACGTTCGGGCAGGCGGAGGTTCATCCTGCTCGCCGCACCGGTCAGGAGTACGGCCAAGCCGCGCCGGAACCGGTCTCGTCCGGACATCTCGCCGATGAGCCGGGGGAAGGCGGTGCGGGGATCATCATCACCGAGCAGCGCCTCGGTCTGCGGGGACTCCCCGGTGGCGAGCTGAGCCTGGGAAAACCGCATGGCCGCCTCGACCGCCTCGGCGTCCATGGCGGTCGCGTCCGCCGAGCGCATCTCGGCCGAGCGCAGCGCGTTGCCGTGCACGTAGTCGTCAGCCATGGCCAGCACCGCGAACTTGCCGGGCGCGTCCAGCCCGGTGTCGGCGACGGCGGCCAGCGACTGCTCGAAGTGCCGCATGGCGTTGGGGCCGGCCGACGCGTTCTGCAGGGAGTGCAGCACCCAGGGGCGGCGCATCAGCATGTCCCAGGTGCGTAGCGAGATCGCGGTGAGCGCGTCGTACCAGTGGGCGGGGAACTCGTCGGCGGGGATCAGCACCTCGCCCATGATCGCGTCGTCCATCAGGGTGATCAGTTCGTCCTTGGTCTGGACGTAGTAGTACAGCGTCAAGGTGCCGGCGCCCAGCTCCGCGGCGGTAGCCGTGCCGGCTTGCCGCTCGCCCCGAACCCAGGCAGGTCGATCGCCCAGGCGTCGTGGCGTTCGCCGAGCACCTCGACGAGCGGGAGCGGCTCCCTGCTGGACACTTCGGCCCCGTGCACGCACACCACGGGGGTGCCCGGCCCGCGTCTACGGTGACCGGCGATGGTCAGGTCGTCCACAACATGGTCCTGCCGGTGCAGTGACACCGCGCCTCCTCGTCCGGGAGACCGCCCCTACCCTCGGGTGGCGTGCTCGAACGGCCATCGCTCGGCAGAGAATGGGGACACCGAAGGCGTTACCACTACCCGTGCCCGGGCACGGGATGGCCATGCCAGAGCAACCGGGCAGCACGCCCTCCGCACAGGACCAGCCATATCCGGGGAAGACCGGGCCGATGAGCCCCGAACCGCGCGACGAGATGCGCGACCACATCGGGAGCGACCTGCTCAAGGGCAAACGCGCACTGATCACCGGAGGTGATTCCGGGATCGGCCGCGCGGTGGCCGTGGCCTTCGCCAAGGAGGGCGCCGACGTCGCGATCGCCTACCTGACCGAGCACGAGGACGCCCGGCACACCGGCGAACTGGTCGAGGCCGAAGGACGGCGCTCCGTGCTGCTGCCGGGCGACCTGGCCGACGGAGACCACTGCGCGGCCGTCGTGCGGCGCGCGGTGGACGAGCTGGGCGGGCTCGACATCGTGGTCAACAACGTGGCCTACCAGTCACCGGTCGACTCGCTGGAGGAACTGGACGAGGAGCAGTGGGAACGCACGTTCGCCGTCAACATCACCAGCTACTACCGCGTCACCAAGGCGGCCCTGCCCCACTTGCGCGAGGGCTCGGCCATCATCAACACCTCCTCCATCAACGGCCTGCGCGGCAACAAGACGCTCATCGACTACGCCGCCACCAAAGGCGCGATCAACGCGTTCACCTACTCGATGGCGCAGAACCTCACCGAGCGGGGCATCCGGGTCAACGCGGTGGCGCCCGGCCCGGTCTGGACGCCGCTGATCCCGGCGACGATGCCGCCGGAGAAGGTGGAGAAGTTCGGTTCGCAGGTGCCGATGGGGCGTGCCGCCGATCCCGACGAGATCGCGCCGTCGTACGTCTTCTTCGCGGCGGGCCGGTTGTCGTCGTACTACACCGGCGAGATCCTGGCCCCGATCGGCGGCGAGACGCTGCCCGGCTGAACCCGGTGGGCTGACGGCGCCCGGTTCGGGCAGGTGGTGGGGCATGGACGAGATGGTCACCGTGACGCCCTGCGAGGACGGCCCGCTGCTGCTACGCGGGCGCTTCGAACTGCGCACCCAGGACGGCGAGCCGATCGACCCCGGCCGGGCGACGGTCGCGCTCTGCCGGTGTGGCCTGTCCTCGGTCAAGCCGTTCTGCGACGGCTCGCACAAGGCCGCCGGTTTCCGCGCGCCCAGCGGTCCGGGCCCGGCGGCGTAGCCGTCGCACGGAGTGGGCCGCGTGCCGGATCCGGCCGCCCGCGTAGGGTATGCCGCCGGTCAAGGCGGCCCCCAGTGCGAACCAGCTGCAGACCGCTCGTTCCAGGATCCAGACGGGTGCCAGCAGGGAGCCGGTCACCGGGAAGACCCGCCGTCCGCCGGCGCGCCGCCGTCCGGTCTCGGCCAGGCAAACGGCCAGCGCGGCGCAGGTCAGGACCGTACGGGGCCGTCTGATGAGCGCGAGGGCGGGCAGCACGGCGAGGAAGGCCGCCATCCTGACCGGCTGCGCCCGGTCGTCGTAGGCCTGCCGGACCCGCTGCCCCCAGAAGTGCCGGGCGTCGCAGGGCAGCCGCCGGACGTACAGGCCGGGCGGGCGAGCCTCGCGCCCACCGTGGGCGCGCACGGTGCGGATCAGCTCCAGGTTTTCGAACAGCACGTCGCCGTCGTAGCCGCCCGCGCGCAGGAAGAACGCGCGCCGGAGGCCGAACGTGCCCGGATAGTCCGCGCCGAGGCCGCGGTTGAGCAGCGTCCGCGCGGTGTCCCAGCGCGAGTGCCAGGGCAGCGGCGAGAAGTAGTTCTGCGGCCTGACCAGCTCGGCGTCCCGCAGCAGCGCGTGCACCGCGGCCAGGCCGGGCAGGTCGTAGCGCACGTCGTCATCGGCGATCACGACGCGGTCGCCGGTCGCGAGCCGCACACCGGTGGTGACGCCCGCGACCTTGCCGTTGGCGAACCGGAGACCGTCCGCCGGGCGCACGTGCCGGACCAGGCCCCGCCAGCGGCGCGCGTGGCGGTCGAACAGCTCGGCCGGGCTGCCGTCCACCACGATGACCCGCACGTGCCGGGCGAGCACGCGCAGATAGGCCGTCAGCTCGCCGAGCCCCGCGTCCTCGTGCCAGCGCAACGGCAGCACATAGTCGAGATCCAGGCGGCCAGGAACATCCATCACGAATGGGCACCCCCCATGCCCCGGTGGCTGCCCTGGCGGCCGATCGCCAAACGGGGGGCGCCGGGCGCTACCCGGTGGCCACCACCAGCGCCTGCGGCGTCCGGCGGGCTGACGGGCCGTGTAGTGCTCCCTGCCGTACTCGGCGCCGGTCGTCAGGTCATGGCCGTAGGTCTCGCAGTACCCGGGATCGGTGTTGAACCGGCCGTCCGTGTACAGGCGTTCGGTGCCGTGCGGCGCGGACGGCGTGCAGGGCCACTGCACCCCGCCACCGCGCAGCAGGCCGTAGGTGATCCCGGTGTAGTCGCAGGGACGGCCCGCCGGCCGGATCGAGCCCTGCTCGGCGTAGCGGAAGATCTGCATGGCGTGCGTGGGCGGCGCCCAGTGCGGGATGACCGACGGCTCGACGTTCCACAGCTCGGCCCAGCTCGCGGATGTGCTCGGGGTTGTCCCAGTTGCGCAGCCCCGGCAGGTCGCCGTCCGCGCCCAGCCGTACAGGTCCTTCGGGTCGAGCCGTCCGTGGTTGACCCGATCGGCGGCGCGGCCCCGCACGCCGACGACGCGCCCGTCCTTGACCGCGATGTCCATCGCGTCGCCGTTGGAGTGCAGGATCGACGCGGACGGCACCCACGAGTCGACGTCGGCCTCCGTGAGGTCGCCCTCAAGGTGGCGGTCCACGCGAACCGGCCACTCCTCTCCGGGGCCGTAGGGCGTGCGGGGTCCCCAGCGGTCGGCGATGCGGTCAGACATGATCTGAGGTCCTCTACCGGATGAGCGAGCCGTTCAGGGCGGGGCGTGGGAGCAGGGAGGTGAGGCCGCGCTCCCAGTGGCCGAGGATGTGGGCCGCCCACGCGCGTTCCAACCACAGGGCGCACGACGCGCCGAACAGGACGTCCCCCGCCAGGTCGGGGTGAGCGGCGGCGAAGGCGCCGCACAGGTCCTGGGCGGCGATCTGTTCGTGGACGGCGTCGGCCTGGACGTGCTCGTCGTAGAAGCGGGCCGCGGTGTCGTCGCCGCCGAGTCTGCGCAGGCCGGTGGCGTAGCGGCGGTTCGGCGCGGAAGAGGTCATCTCCAGCGCGGCCAGGTGCCCGACCAGGGCGCCGCGCAGGCGGCGGTGCAGGCCGAACAGGGACATGGCGTTGGAGATGGCCAGCGTGACGCCGGGCACGCGGCCGAGGTAGACGCCGTAGGAGTCGTCCAGGTCCAGGCCGCGCATGGTGGCGCGGAACAGCTCGGAGTGCATGCGCTCGGGACGGCCGCCGCCGTACTCGTCGGCCTGGATCTCCACCAGGGCGGCCTTCGGCGCCCCCGACAGCCGGGGAATCGCCCAGGTGTGCGGGTCGGCCTCCTTCAGGTGGTAGATCGACCGGTGCACGACGAACTCGCGGAAGTGCCCGAGGTCGGCCCGGCGGGCGAGGAAGGCGGACACCGAGGGGCCGTCGTCGGCGGCGGTCAAGTCGCCGAGCGCCGCGCGCATCTCCCGCGCGGGATCGTACGGCGGCGTCGGCACGGCCCGCGCCAGCGTCTCTTCCAGCCGCCGCTCCAGCGCCCCCCGCGCGGCCAGCAGCGCGGGGGCCCACTCCCAGCGGTCGTCCACGTCGTCGAAGCCCTGGTAGTGCAGCTCGTAGCAGGCGAACAAGGCGAGCTGGAAGTCGTCGTCCGTCAGCGTGCCACCGGCCGCCGGGAGCGGCAGCGGCCGGTGACCGGCCGGGCCGCGCAGGCGTTCGAAGAGCGTCGCGGTGACGGGACCACGCGGGGCGGGAAGCCTCACCCCGGCTCCCCGCCCGACGGCGTCACCCCCGCGCCGTGTGGCCCGATGGTGTCCATTGGCATCCCTCCGCTCCCCGCTCACCGCCCGCTGCCCCAGGGAGGCGGTGACAAACGACCGAAGGGCTTGCAGGCGGGCGTCAACCACGGCATCATCCTGACCGGCCAGAACGCCGTGGCACAGGTGAGCGTGCACGGTCCGGCGCCGAGGGCCCTGGCCGGGCTGCCCGCCGCCCCCACCGGGTTCACCGGCCGGAGCAGCTCGCTGGTCGGGCTGCTGGCCTTCCTGGACCCGTCCGCCCCGCCCAAGGCCTGGGGGACGGGAGTGGTGGTCTCGGCGGTGGCCGGGGTCGGCCAGACCGCCTTGGCCCTGGTCGCCGCCCACCACGCCCAGGCCCGGGGACCTTTGCTGCCCGCCCAGCCCTGTCACCGGCAGCTGATCCCTCCCGTCACACCCTGACCGCGCTGCCCGCCCATCTGATCGACCTGGCGGTGCTGCCCGAGGGTGAGGCGGTCGCGCCGGTTGCGGCGCCCAGGGCTCCCACGGCCGCTGCCAGGCCGGGGGATCGCCTCACCGAACCGGCGGTGCCGCCCGAGCCGCGGTTGGGCGACATCGAGCGAGGTGATCGCTTCCTCGATTCCGCCCGTTTGTTGAACGGTGTTCAGCGCATGGCGGATCGAGCGCCGCGCATCCGGGTCTTGTCCAGCACGCACGCCACCCGCAACCCCATCCGCTCGACCGTGTCGCTGAGCCCGCCGTTCACGTACGGCAGGGCCGTGCAGTGGACCGGCCCCTCCGCCGCGCAGGCGGTCTCCTCGGTGACCATGTGCTGGTTGCCCACCAAGGCGTGGCCGTCCCAGACGAATGCGTGCATGTCTGGTATGTCGATGAACAGCGGGCAGAGGAACACCCTTCCGTCTGGTAGGAACTGGAGGTTGTTCCGGCTCCGCACCGCGCAGGGCAGCGCCTTGTCCCCTGCGGTGAACATATGCTCCACCCGCACCTCGATGTCCATGGACTCAACGTGGGCGCGGACTCTCTCGCACAGTTCCCGCCACTCGTCGACCGGCAGGACCATGTCCTCGCCCGCGAACCCAAGGTTGGTCGTGTAGTGCAGGTTGACGTGGGTGAACCCCTGCGCCTCGCACAGGTCTAGGATGGCGCGCACGTCGTGGGCGTTCTGTCGGCTGATCGAGGTGATGCCGAACGACGGGTAGCCCAGCCGCTTGCTCTCGGCGATGTTGCCGAGCGTCGTCGCCAGGGTGCCCGGCCCGCGGATCGCGTCGTGGGTCTCGGGGGTCGAACCGTCCAGGCTGAACCCGATCACCGGGAGCGTCGTGCCGTCGAAACGCCGCATGAAGGCGCGGAAACCGCCGGTGCCGTTGGTGACGATCCGCGCCCGCAGCCCGCGCTGCTGGGCGGCCTTCACCGCGTCCACTATCCGGGGGTACAGGGTGGGCTCGCCGCCCAGAAAGGTGATCTCCTCCGTGCCCCAGGAAAGGCATCCGTCGATGACGCCGAGCAGGGACTGGAAGCTGAAGCGGTGCCCAACATCCAGATTTTCGCCGACGAAGCAGTGGGCGCAACGAAGATTGCACTGATAGGTGACGTACACATCGATGGAAGGAACCGTGAGCACTGGAATAGAACTTCCGGTAACGGTCATAACTCGATTCCCGCATGTGCCGTACGCAGTGGGAACCAGACGATACATCCTGTGATAATCCCTGTCCAGGGGGTGTCATATTTCGGCCATCGCAGGCGTTTCCGTGCCGCCCCGGGATTACAGTAATGCCGCGAAAGCGCACCTTCCGGCGGGCAGGGCCGGCGGAGCATCGGTGCTGTTCCCTGGCATTACCCGCGGAGCTGGAAATGATCGAGTTAGCGAAAGTGGTTCGCGAACTCCGGCGCGAGCTAACCGATGCGATCGAGGCGGCAGAGGACGCGAAACTCCGTTTCGAGTTGGGTCCGGTCGAGTTGGAGACCGCGGTCACCGTAGAGGAGCGCGGCACCGCTACCGGCGAGGTGCGCTTTTGGGTAGTCGGGCTCGGCGCGGAGGCCCAGACGGCCCGCACCGGTGTCCAGCGGATCACCCTGACCCTCCAGCCGAGGGTGGCGGGGTCGGACGCCATCCCATGGGTGTCCGGCGAAGAGTCGGCGCTGGAACGCTGACCGATGGGGCATGGCGGCCCCGGGGTCGACCCCGGCAGAGTCGCAGAGATCCTGGTCGCGCGCGACGGCGCCGTCCCCGGGCGGCGCGGATCTGGCTATCGTGTGACCTCGGGCGTCGTGCTGACCGCCGCCCACGTGGTGCGCGGCGTGGCGACGGTCCGGGTCAGGTTCGACGCCGACCGGCAGGGCGAGTGGACCGCCGACGGCGTCGTGGCCTGGACGGACCCGCGCGCCGACGTGGCGCTGATCACGCTGGAGACCGACCGCGAGCCGGTACGGCCGGTACGCTTCGCCCGGGTGCCGGAGCGGGACGACGAACTGCCGGGCAGTGCGGTCGGCTTCCCCCGGTTCAAGCTTCGTGCCGACCGCGGGCGCCTACTCGACGACGGCTCGCCGTCCCAGTACCGCGATTCCTGCCACGTGCGCGGCCGCATTCCGCTGCTGTCCAACCTGCGTGAGGGCACGCTGGAGTTGCTGGTGCCGCCGCCCGCCCACGATGTTGAGCCCGGCAGGTCCCCCTGGGAGGGCATGTCCGGGGCGCTGGTGTGGAGCCAGGGCAGGGCGCTCGGCATCGTCGTTGAGCACCACCGTTCCGACGGGCTTGGACGGCTCGCGGTATCCCGCGCCGACCGGTGGTACGAAGGGCTCGACCCGGCGGGCTCGGCGGCGCTGTCCGGCCTGGTCGGATTGCGCCCGGACACGCTCGACACCCTGACCGCGTCTCCCCGCCCCGACCGGCCCCTCACCACCTCGCCCCCCGCCACCGGCTACGTCGTCCCGCGCCCGTACCCGACCGCCCGACTGCTGGCGCTGCTGACGGCGAAGGGCCCGCGCCCGCCGGTCGGGATCACCGCCCTCCAGGGCGCGGGCGGCTTCGGCAAGACCACGCTGGCCGCCGAGATCTGCGCTCACCCCGAGATCGCCGAGACATATCCCGACGGCGTGCTGTGGGTGACCGTGGGTGAACGACTGGCGGGCGCCGAACTCGCCACCGAGATAAACGACCTGGCCGAGGCGATCTCCGGGGAGCGGCCCTCGTTCACCAACCCCGACCGCGCAGGACGGCACCTGACCGAGCTGATCGGACACCGGCGGCACCTGCTGGTGATCGACGACGTGTGGCGCCGGTCCCAGTTACGGCCGTTCCTTGGCGGCGGGCCGTACTGCACCCGGCTGATCACTACGCGGATCAGGAGTGTCCTGCCGGACGAATCCGGGGTGGTGACGATCGACGCGATGCACTCCGATGAGGCCAGGGACCTGCTGGCGAGCCACGTCCCCGGCCTGCCGCCCACCTGGGCCGACCGGCTGGGCGCGCTCACCGGGCGCTGGCCGGTGCTGCTCGGGCTGGTCGGGCGGGCGCTGCGGCGTGCCGTACGGGAGGGCGTGACCCCCGACCAGGCGGCGGCGCGGATCGAGCGGCGGCTGCGCGGGGCCGGGCCGACCGCCCTGGACGTACGGCGGGCGGAGGACCGCGACCAGGCAGTGGCGGCCACCATGGAAGCCAGCCTGGCGGTGCTCCCCGGCGACGCGCTGGAGCGCTACCTGGAGCTAGCGATCTTCCCCGACGACGTGGCCGTCCCACTTTCCGTGCTGGCCGGGTACTGGGCGGCCACGAGCGGGCTCGATGAGTATGAGAGCGAGCGGTTGTGCGAGGAGTTCGGCGACCTGGCCCTCGCGTTGTACCCGGTCGCGCGGGATCACCAGGAGGATCCGGCCCTCCGCCTGCACGATGTGCTGCGAGCCTACCTGCGCGCCCGTGCGAGCCGGACGCGACTGGCCGGCATGCACGCCGCCCTCCTCGACGGCGTACCGCATGCCTGGTGGAACCTGCCCGCCGAACCCGACTACCTCTGGCGGCACCTCGCCTACCACCTGCTCGGCGCGGGCCGCGCCGATGAGCTGGCCCAGCTGACCGGCGACCTGCGCTTCGTCTCCGCGAAGCTGGAGCGACTCGGCCCGGTCGCCGTGGTCGCCGACCTGGCCCTGGTGGATCAGCCGCTCCAGGCCGACCTGCTGTGGGCCGTCGGCCGCGATGCCCACCTGCTCGCCCCGACCCGTCCCGCCCACGCGCTCACCGACATCCTGCTGAGCCGCCTCGGCGGCGTGGCCAGCCTCGGTCCGCTGGTCGAAGCCTTCGGCCGCACCCGGCGGCACTCCGGTCTCGTCACCCGCTGGCCCCTCCCGGACCTGCCGCATCCGGCGCTGCAGCGCGTCCTGACCGGACATGTCGGCGGGGTGTGGGGCTGCGCGGTGGCGGAGACGACCTTGGTCAGTTGCGGAGCCGACGGCACGCTACGGGTGTGGGACATAGCGGATGGCCGCTGCCGCGCCGTACTCGAAGGGCACTCGCGGAAGATCAACGCCTGCTACGTGTCACCGGACGCCGGATGGGCCGCGACCGCGAGCGACGACATGACCGTGCGGGTCTGGGACCTCGGCCCCGCAGGCGGCTCACGGGTGCTGCGCGGCCACACGGCGGGGCTGCAGGCCTGTACGGCTCCCCCCACCGGCACCTGGCTGGCCAGCGGCGACGCGGGCGGGGTCATGCGACTGTGGGACCTGGACACCGGCCGGGAGCGGCTCGTCATCGACGGTCACGGGGGCGGCATCAGGAGCTGTGCCGCCGCACCTGACGGCACCTGGGTGGCCGTCGGCGGCGAGGACCGCGTGGTGCGCGTCTGGGACGCCGCCACCGGTGAGCCGCGCGCCCAGCTCACCGGGCACGGCGGCGGGGTGTGGGGCTGTGCGGTGGCCTCTGACGGCACCTGGCTGGTCAGCGGGGACGCCACCGGCACGGTCCAGGTGTGGGATACCGCGACTTGGGAGCCGAGGCTCACCATGCGCGGCCACGCGGCGGCGATCCGCGGCTGCTCGATCGCGCCCGACGGCACCTGGCTGGCCACCGCCTCCGACGACGGGACGGTGCGCGTCTGGGACGCCGCCACCGGCGAGGCCATCGCCGTCTTCCACGGCCACAGGGGCGGCGCGATGAGCTGCGCGGCCGGCCCCGACGGCACCTGGCTGGCCACCAGCGACATCGAGGGCGCACTGCGAATGTGGAGCGTGGCGGACGGCCCGGCGGAGCCGCGGGCACCCCACACAGGCGGGTTCCAGGCGTTCGCGGCAGAGCCTGGCGGGACCTGGCTGGTCACCGGGACGACACAGGGCCGGTTGGACATATGGGACGTTCGCGAGGAACGGGTACGTCTCCGCCTCCCCGGACACCCGGCGGGTATCTGGTCGTGCCCGGTCGCCCCTGACGGGAGCTGGTTGGCCAGCGCGGGCGATGACGGCACAGTGCGGATCTGGGACACGCGGACCGGCGCGCTGCTCGGCGAGCTGCCCCACCCGGCGGGGGTATGGAGCTGCGCCATCGCCCCCAACGGCTCCTTCCTGGCCACCGGCGACGCCGGGGGCGTGGTCAGGCTGTGGAACCGCGCCCCCACCCCCCCAAGCGGCGGCGAGCCGCGTGCGGAGCCGCGCCTTGAGCTGCGGGGGCACACGGCGGGCGTGTGGGGCTGCCCGATCGGCCCCGACGGCACCTGGCTGGTCACCGGGGGCGACGACGGCACCCTGCGGATCTGGGACGTTGCCACCGGAAAGCAGCGGGCCCTGCTGCGCGACTCCGAAGGCGTGTGGACGGTGGACCTCGGCCCGGACGGCACCCTCGCCGCCAGCGCTGGGGTGGACGGCGCCGTTCGGCTGTGGGACCTGGCCGTCGAGCGGGTCAGGACCGTACTCACCGGGCACGTCGGCGGCGTGTGGTGGTGCCGGTTCAGCCCGGACGGCACCTGGCTGGCCAGTGCCGGCGACGACCGGACGCTGCGGATCTGGGACGTCGCCACCGGCGAGCAGCACGCCATGCTGCACGGTCACCAGAGCGAGGTCTGGACCTGCGAGCCGGACCCCGGCGGCGGCTGGCTGGCCAGCGGCGACGCGGCGGGAGTGCTGCGGTTCTGGGACACGGCAGGTGGCGCGCCACGTGCCGTACTGCTGGACGGCACGGGCGGCGTCGCGGCCTGCGCGGCGGGCGACGGCTGGCTCGCCACGGCGGGCGTGGACGGCGCGGTGCGGATCACCGACATCGCCACCCGCGAGGTGCGGGCCGCGTACGACATCGGCGGGACGGTCCGCAGCTGCGCGGCCGGCGGCGGCTGGCTGGCCGCCGGGGGAGACGGCGGTGACGTGTGGATCTGGGACCTTCCGTCGGGCCGCGCCCGCGCCCGATCACGCGCGCACGAGGGCGGTGTGTCCGGGTGCGCGGCGGCCGGCGCGCGGCTCGCCACAGCGGGCACGGACGGCGCGGTGCGACTCTGGGACGCCGCGACCGGCGAGCGGCACGCCGAGACCACGCCGGACGGTGGGCCCATGCGCTGCTGCTGCGCCGCCGGCGACGCCTGGGTGGCGGCGGCCGGTGACAGCGGGCGGGTGTACCTGTGGGACGCAACTGGCCGACTGTCGGTGCTCGGGGAACACCCCACCACGGTACGCGCCTGTGCCGCCGATCCCCGCGGTCACTGGCTCGCCACCGCCGACGCGGCCGGGACCGTCCGGCTGTGGGACGTGGCAGCGGGCTCCGGCGGGGCGCAGGCGCGGAGCCGTACGCTCAGCGGACACCAGACGGCGGTGACCGGCTGCTCCGCGGACGCCGCGGGCCGGCGGCTCGCGACCGCCGACGCGAGCGGCGTTATCCGCGTCTGGGACGTGCCAACGGGACGCTGCGACACCGTGATGCGTGTCGCGGAGAGCCTGCGCGCCTGCTGCTGGTCGGGCGCCGACCTGTGCGCGGGCGGGAGTGTGGGCACCTACGTGTTCACCTACCGGCCGGGAACCGCCTGATGGGAGGGTATGTACATGCGCGCTCGTCGTTCCGCTGCGGCGCCGCGCTCAAGCGGCTGTGCCGGATCTTGAAGGTGTCCCGTTCGGGCTTCTACCGGTGGGCGTAAGGCCGCACCGGCCCGGGCGGAGCGGACCACGGCCGATGTCGCCCTCTGCGCCGAGATCAGGCGGATCCATGCGGAGTTCGATGGTACCTACGGCAATCCTCGCGTCACCGCCGAACTGCGCGTCCGGGGCCACGCGGTCAACCACAAGCGCGTCGCGCGGGTGATGCGCCGTTTCGGGACCGTCGGGCTGCACCTGCGCAAGAAGGTCCGCACCACGGTGCCCGAGCCGTCCCACCAGAAGGTGCCCGACCTGATCAACAGGGACTTCACCGCACGGGCCCGAACCGCCGCCATCTGGGCGACATCACCTACCCGCCCATCGGTGAGGGCCGGTTTCTCTACCTGGCGACCGTGCTGGACCTGGGCTCACGGCGGCCGGCGGGCTCCAGTACACCTCGGCCGAGTTCGCCACGGTGTGCGCCGGGCTCGGTGTGCGCCTGTCCATGGGCGCGGTGGGCACCAGCGCCGACAACGCCGCCGCGGAGGCGTTCAACGCCGGCCTCAAACGCGAGACGTTGCAAGGCGCCAGACGCTGGCCCTCGGCGCGCGAGGCCCGCCTGGCGGTTTTCAAGTGGATCACCCGCTAGAACTCCCGAAGGAGGCACTCCACTCTCGGCTATCTGAGCCCGATCGACTACGAGCAGCGGGCCCCAGTTCGCGCAGGTGCGCGGGCCCGCAGCCGCTGCGCTCGGCCTCACGCACACCACGGCGAAACATCGCGGCGCGGAACAGGGCACTGTGCCTGGCCATGTGGTGATGAAGGGTCCGTGACGAGCATGGCCCGGCCGCTGTTGAACCGGTGCTTGGAGTATCAGGATCACCCCGGTCCGGCGGGAGTCCGGACGGCGTACCCATTGACCGGTATTTGGTGGCGGCTTACCGTGGTGGCTGATGCAATCAAGTCGCAACTGCAATGACCTTGCAAGTTTATCGACCGAATGCGTTCACGTCCGTCGTCCCAAGGGCGGGCGTGCCGGACATGCGGGTACAGGCCGGATCATGCGATACGGGGTCGCAGCGGTGGCGGCCATCCTGATGGCGACGGCCTGTTCGACCGGGGCCGCCGTTCAGCGGGCCGAGCCCACTGTGGCCCCGCGCGCCGGTTTCCCCGTCTCGGTCACCAACTGCGGGAGAACGCTCACGTTCGACGCGCCGCCCGCCAAGGTCGTGACGGGGTACCAGCCCGCGTTGGAGACCCTGCTCGCTCTCGGGCTGGGCGATCACGTCGCAGGGCGCACCAACTTCGCCGAGAGCGCGTTCCTGCCAGGCCAGCGGGAGCCGTACGACACGATCCCGGAGATCTCCGACTCGATCATGCTGCCGCAGAAAGAGGTCATGCTCGCGCAGTCCGCCGACTTCGTGCTGGACAACACGATGAACAGCTTCGACGCCGGTGGGGGCCATGCCTCTGTAGAGGAGCTCGACGCCGCGGGTACGCCCGTCTACATCATGGGCGGCTGGTGCACTCCAGAGGAGACACTCACGTTCACCATCGAGGACACCTTCACCGACCTGCGCAACCTGGGCGCGATCTTCGGTGTCCCCGACCGGGCCGGCAAGTTGATCGATGACCTGCGCGAGCAGCTCGCGGACGTCCGTGAGCGCGTGCGCGACGAGCCTGCGGTCAAGGTGCTGGCCACCGACGGCGGCAAGGGGCCGGTCAACGCATACGGCGGTGCCGGGCTGACGAACCAGATGATCACACTGGCCGGGGGCGTGAACGTCCTGGCCGACGTCAGAGCCGACTACACCGAGGTCAGCGCCGAGAAGATCGCCGCCGCGCGCCCCGATGCCCTCCTGGTCAGTGAGTACGCCGAACTGCAGGGTGAGAAGCTGCCCGGCGCCCCGGCCAAGGCCGCCGACATCTTCGCCATCGCCAAGGACAGCCCGGCGGCCGGGAAGAAGCGCTTTCTCGCGGTTCCCGCAGCGGCCCAGCATCCCGGCTACCGGAACATCCTGGCCATCACAGATATCGCCCGCTTTCTGCATCCCGGCGCGTTCGCCCGGTGACCACCCATCGCGATCCGGTGCCGCGTGAGCAGCCGCATCGGGCAACGGTGGCCAAGCGGCCGGGCCGTGGCAGGACCCGCAGCGGCGGCGGCCGGTTCCTGTCACTCGTCGTCGCGCTCGCCGCCGCCATGGTGGTTTCGACTTGGCTCGCGGTAAGCGTCGGGGCGGTGTACGTGGCCCTGCCGCAGGCGTGGGGCATCGTCGCCGACCGGCTGTTGCCGGGCGCGGTCGTCCAGACCTGGACGCCGGTCCAGGAGCAGATCGTGTGGGACTTCCGGCTGCCCCGGGCGTTGCTGGCGCTGCTGGTGGGGGCCGGGCTGGCGTTGGTCGGGGCGGTGCTGCAGGCACTGGTGCGCAATCCCCTGGCCGATCCGTTCCTGCTCGGAGTCTCCTCCGGCGCATCGCTGGGCGCGGTCCTCGTGCTGGTGCTGGGCGCGTCGGCGCTGGGCGGGCTTTCGCTGTCGGCCGCGGCCTTCGCCGGATCGCTGATCGCGCTGGCCCTGGTCTACGCGCTCGCGCAGCGGTCGGGCCGGATCACTCCCGCGCGGCTGGTGCTGGCCGGGGTGGCGTTGGCGTACCTGTTCCAGGCGGTCTACAGCTTCGTGTTGCAGCAGGCGCAGAGCGGGCGGGCCGCCCAGCAGGTGCTGTTCTGGCTGATGGGCAGCCTCGGCGGTGCCCGCTGGGAGATGTTGCCGCTGCCCGCGGCCGTCCTGGCCGCCGGGCTGGTCTACCTGCTGCTCCAGCATCGGCCGCTCAACGCGCTCGCCGCCGGTGAGGAGACTGCGATCTCGCTCGGTGTGCACGTGCACCGTTTCCGGCTGTCCCTGTTCGTACTGACGTCGCTACTCGTGGGGGTGCTGGTGGCCACCAGCGGGGCGATCGCGTTCGTCGGTCTGATCGTCCCGCACGCCGCCCGGCTGCTGGTCGGTGCCGACCACCGGCGGGTGCTGCCGGTGACGGCGCTGCTGGGCGCGGCGTTCCTGCAACTGGTCGATGTCGCCGCCCGGACGGTGAACGCCCCGCAGGAGCTGGCGCTCAGCATCGTGACCGCGGTGGTCGGGGTGCCGTTCTTCCTGTGGTTGCTGCGCCGCCGTTCCCCCGATCGGGCGGTGACGGTGGGATGAGACTCGACCTGGGGGGCGTCTCCGTCGAGGTGAACGGCCGTCCGATCGTGAACCGGGCGGACCTCGCGGTGGACGATGGCGAGTTCGTGGGGTTGGTCGGCCCGAACGGCTGCGGCAAGTCGACGCTGTTGCGGGCCGTATACCGGGCGCTGCGGCCCTCGGCCGGGCTGATCGCCGTGGACGGCGACGACGTGCACCGCCTGTCCTGGCGCGAGTCGGCCAGACGTACCGCCGTGGTCGCGCAGGAGGCTCCCGCCGAGCTGGACTTCACGGTATGGGAGGTCGTGCTCATGGGGCGCTCGCCGTACAAGAGCGCGCTGGACGGCATCGACGCCACAGATGAGGAACTGTGCGCAGGGGCGCTGGAGCGGGTCGGCCTGACCGGTGCCGAGGAACGCGTCTACGCCACCCTGTCCGGCGGTGAGAAGCAGCGGGCGCTCATCGCCCGCGCGCTCGCCCAGCGGACCCGCCTGCTCCTGCTCGACGAACCCACCTCCCACCTGGACATCCGCCACCAGCTCGAACTGCTGCACCTGGTGCGCGAGCTGGGCATCGCCACCCTGGCCGCACTGCACGACCTCAACCAGGCCGCCGCCTTCTGCGACCGCCTCTACGTCATGGAGGCGGGCCGCATCCTCGTCGGCGGCCCGCCCGACCGGGTGCTCGTCCCCGAAGTGATCTCCCAGGTGTACGGCGTGCGCGCGGTGCGCCGCACCCAGCTCGTCTTCGAACGGCTCAAGGAGGAGCGGTGATCTTCCGACTGCTGGCGACATCGCCGTCGATCCGGCTGCGCCTGGCCGCGCTCGTGGCCCTGCTGCTTTCCATCACCGGCACGTATGTCGGCCAGGGGGTACTGGTCGCGCACGCCCTGTCGCGCGTCTTCGCCGGCGAGGGGCCGGAGTCGATCGTGTGGCCGGTCGCCGGAGTCGTCGCCCTGCAATTGGTGCGCAGTGCCGCGCTGGCCGTCCGGGAGGTCGCCTCGCTACGGGTCTCCGGCGCCGTCAAGGCGGAGCTGCGCCGGCGGGTGACCTCTCACCTGCTTCGGCTCGGACCCGCGCACGCCCAGCGCGGGCGGACCGGTTCGGCGCAGACGACTCTGGTGGACGGCATCGAGACCGTGGACGCCTACGTCGGCAGGTTCCTGCCGCAGGCGATCGCCGCCGTGCTGGGGGCCGTCGCGGTCACCGCGTATCTGTTCACCTTGGATCCGCTGGTCGGCGGGGTCGTGCTGGCCTGCTCCCTACTGCTGCCGATCCTGCCGCTGCTGTCCGATCGCGTGCTGGCCGACCGGAACGCGGCCTGGTTTCGCGGGTACAAGGGCATGTACGCGGAGAACCTCGACGCGCTGCAGGGCATGGCCACGCTCAAGTCGTTCAACGCCAGCGGGCGGCGCGGGGCCGAGCTGGCTCGCCTGGCCCAGGCGTTCTGCCGTGACTCCATCCGGTTGATGGCCGTCGTCATCCTGTACGTCGGCGGTGTGGCCTTCGTGGTCGGCCTCGGCACGGCGGTCGCGCTCGGCGTGGGCGCGCTGCGGCTGGCCGCCGGCGAACTCACCGTAACCGAGCTACTGATCATCCTGCTGCTGACCGCCGAGAGTTTCCGGCCGCTGAAGGACCTGGAGGCCGCCTACCACTCCAGTTACAACGCGGTGCCGTCGCTGAAGGCCGTCTTCAAGCTGCTCGACGCACCCGCCCAGGAACAGGGCACCGCGTCCGCCGGGGTGACCGGCCCGCCGTCCGTGACGTTCGAGAACGTGCATTTGACCTACCGAGACCGCGACCGTCCCGCGCTGCACGGCTTCTCTCTCGACGTCGCTCCGGGGGAACGCGTGGCCCTGGTCGGCCGCTCGGGAGCGGGCAAGACCACGGTCGCCTCCGTCCTCCTGCGCTTCTTCGATCCCGAGTCGGGTCACATCAGGATCAACGGGGTGGACGTCCGCGACCTGCCGCTCGACCGGCTGCGCGCCATGGTCGCCGTTGTCTCCCAGGACACGTACCTCTTTCACGGCAGCGTGCGCCGCAATCTGTCCCTCGCCCGGCCCGGAGCCTCGGCCGACGAGCTTGAGGCCGCCGCGCGCGCCGCGCGGGCTCACGAGTTCATCGAAGCCCTGCCCGACGGCTACGACACCATGGTCGGTGAGCGCGGCCTGAAGCTGTCCGGGGGCGAACGCCAGCGCATCGCGATCGCCCGCGCCCTGCTCAAGGACGCGCCCGTGCTCGTGCTGGACGAAGCCACCTCCAGTGTCGACGCCGCCAACGAGGCCGCGATCCAGCACGCCCTCGACACTCTCACGGGCGGCCGGACCACCCTCATGATCGCCCATCGGCTGTCCACCGTCCGTACCGCCGACCGCGTCATCGTCATGGCGGACGGACGGATCGAGGAGGCCGGGCCGCCGGAGGAGCTGCTGGCGGGCCGGGGGGCCTACGCCCGTCTGGTCGCCGCCCAGGACGGAGCCGCCCGATGACCGCCCTGACCGCCACCTCCGCACGTCGTCTTCCCGGCGCCCGCTTCCGGCCGTTGCTGGCCCTGCTCGGTCCGCACCGGCCGCTGCTGCTGGGCGCGATCGTCAGCGGCATCGCCCATCACCTGGTCGTCCTGGCCTCGGCGGGCGTCGGGGCCTGGGTGGTCAGCCGTGCGATCACCGGTGGCGCCGCCGGGGAACTGCGCGGCGGCCTGGTGGTGCTCGGCCTGCTGCTGCCGCTGCTGGCGTTCACCCCGTGGCTGGAGTCCTACCTCGCGCATGTCGCGGCCTTCCGCGTGCTGGCCGACGTGCGCAATCGCGTCTACGCCGCCTTCGACCGGCTCGCCCCCGGTTACCTGCTGCAACGCCGCTCCGGCGACCTTGGGGCCGCGGCCGTCTCCGACGTCGAACAACTGGAGCTCTGGTTCGCGCACACGCTCAGCCCGCTCGTCAGCGCGGCGACCGTCCCGGCCGCCGCGCTCACCGCCCTGGCGGTGTTCCATCCGGCGCTGGCTCTCGCCCTGGCACCCGCCCTGATCCTGCTCGCCCTGCTACCCGCGTGGCTGCGCCGGCGGGCGGCGGCCCAGGGCGCGGCGCTGCGGGCCGAGCTGGGAGAGCTCAACGCCGAAGTCGTCGACACCCTGCAGGGACTGCGTGAACTGCTCACCTCAGGGGCCGGTGACCGCCAGCTCGACCGAGTGCTCGACCAGGACGGCCGACTGCTGCGGGCCCGGCTCGCGCACGGACGTCGCTCCGGGATCGAGCACGCCGTCACCAACGCGGCCACCACGCTGGGACTGCTGGCCGTGTTGGTGACGGCCGCCCTCCTGGTGTCGGCTGGTGCCCTGAGACCGGAACTCTTCCCCGTCGCCGTCGTGCTGGCCGCGACGACCTTCGCCCCTGTCACCGCGGTCACCGACGTCGCTCGCGATCTCAACCTGGTCGTCGCCGCCGGCGACCGGATCATGACCGTGCTCATCACTCCCGCCCCGGTCACCGACCGGGTCACCACCGCCCCTCCCGGCCCCATCGAACCGCGAGTCCGTTTCCAGGACGTCCGGTTCCGGTACGCCCCCGATCTGCCCGAGGCGATCAGCGGCGTCGGCTTCACCGTCGCCCCCGCCCAGACCGCCGCCCTGGTCGGCCACTCCGGTGCGGGCAAGTCCACCTGCGCCAACCTGCTCATGCGCCTGTGGGACGTCACCTCGGGCTCGATCAGCGTCGGCGGCCACGACGTCCGCGACTTCCCCCAGGAAGAACTGCGCCGCCTGATCACGCTCGTCCCGCAGGACGTCTACCTGTTCAACATCTCCCTGCGTGACAACATCCGGCTCGGCCGTCCCGACGCCACCGACGCGGACGTCGAGGCCGCCGCCCGCGCCGCGTACGCCCACGAGTTCATCCGCGGACTTCCCGACGGTTACGACACCGTTCCCGGCGAACTGGGCGCTCGGTTGTCGGGCGGCCAGCGGCAGCGCATCGCCATCGCCCGCGCCCTGCTCAAGGACGCGCCCATCCTCATCATGGACGAGGCCGTCTCCAACCTCGACGTGGAAAGCGAGCAGGAGGTCGCTGCCGCCATGACCGCCGCCCGCCACGACCGGACGACCCTGATCATCGCCCATCGGCTGTCCACCATCCGCACGGCCGACCTCATCGTCGTCCTGGGCGACGGCCGTGTCGTGGAGTCCGGCGCTCATGCCGATCTGGTGTCCCGTGACGGGGCCTACGCCAGGCTCCTGGCCGGGCAACTGACCGGCCCGTGATCCAGGACTCATCGCACGCAGACGCCTAGGGAATCGATCGGGTTCATGAAAAGATGACGGAAAGGCGAGCGCGGACGAGGAAGCCGGTGTGAATCCGGCGCGGTCCCGCCACTGTGATCGGCGAGCGGACCCCCACCGAGCCACTGCCCCACTCGGGGTGGGAAGGCGGGGGCGAGCTTCGACCCGAGAGCCAGGAGACTCACGCGGTCGCCTCCTCGATGAACTGGGGCGGATCTCCCCGGAGAGGAGCGGGCCGACATGGCCGACGCGCCGATCGGCGATGCCGCGCGGGCACCGCGCCGACGTCTGCGCCATGCCGTTTCCCGGATCCCGGAGTTACCGCCCCGTCGTGCAGATTCCGTGAGAGGAACCTTCCATGACGGGCAGACGTCCTTCGTTCCTGCTGCTCGCCCCGCTGTCCGCCCTCATCGCCGGCGCGCTGCTCGCCGGGTGCGGGGGCGCGCCCGCCGACGTCAGGCAGGCCGCCCCGGCTTCCGCCTCCGCGCCCGCGGGTTTCCCGGTCACCCTCGACAACTGCGGCGTCAAGACCACCTACGAGCGCCCGCCCCGGCGCGCGGTGTCGCTCAACCAGCACGCCACCGAGGTGCTGCTGGCGCTCGGGCTGGAAGAGTCCATGGTCGGCACCGGCTACCTCGACGACAAGATCCTCCCCGAGTATCAGGCCGCCTACGAGGGCGTGAAGGTGCTGTCGCCGAAGTACCCGGCCTATGAGGCGTTGCTGGCCGAAGAGCCGGACTTCGTCTACGGCGGTTTCTCCAGCACCTTCGACGAGAAGGAGGGGCGCGGCCGCGACGTCCTGAGCAAAGCCGGTATCCGCACCTACCTCAACATCGAGGAGTGCGCCGACGGTCCGGTGACGATGGCCATGATCGACCAGGAGATCCGCAACCTCGCCAAGATCTTTGGCGTTCCCGAGCGCGCCGACCCCCTCCTCGCGACGCTGCACGCCACTCTCGACGGGGTCGAGGAGAAGCTGGCCGGGGTCGCCCCGGTCAAACTGTTCGTCTACGACAGCGGTGACAAGACCGCCTTCACGGCCGGTGGCCGGGGCGTCGGCAACGAGGTCGTCAAGCTGGCCGGCGCCGAGAACCTGTTCGCCGATCTGGGCAAGGTCTGGGGCGACGTGTCGTTCGAGCAGGTCGCCGAGCGCGCTCCGGAATGGATCGTCATCTACGACTACGGGGATCAGCCGGTCGCCGACAAGAAGCGGTTCCTGCTGTCCAACCCGGCGCTCGCCGATGTTCCGGCGATCAAGAAGCAGCGGTTCGCGGTGCTGCCGCTGTCGTCGGTGGTGCTCGGGGTACGGACGCCGTCGGCGGTCGAGGCGCTGGCCCGCCAGATTCACGCCGACCGGTTCAAGTGAAGGAGCTGACCGAGGACGCCCGGGCCGTCGATGCCCCGGCGGCCCGGCTCCCGTCGCGGCGGCCGGGGGCACCCTACCCACTGCTGCTCGGGCTGCTGGTGGTACTGCTAGGCGTGGCGGCCACGGCGGGCATCGCGGCCGGGTCGATCGCCCTGCCGCCGGAGCAGGTGTGGGGCATCCTGGCGCATCGGATCCATCCCGCGCTGGCCGAGCCGGTCTGGTCGCCCGTGCGGGAGACCATCGTCATGGACGTACGACTGCCGCGCGTACTGCTGTGCGCGGTCATCGGGGCGGGGCTTTCGGTGTGCGGGATGGCGCTGCAGGCCCTGGTCCGCAACCCGCTGGCCGATCCGATGCTGCTCGGCGTGTCGTCGGGCGCCACCGTCGGCGCGGTGAGCGTGGTGGTGTTCGGCCTGACCCTGTTCGGGGCGTTCTCGCTGCCGGTGGCGGCGTTCGCCGGGGCGCTGGCCGCGCTGGTGGCGGTCTACTTCCTGGCCAGGTCGGGCGGGCGGATGACCACCGTACGGCTGGTGCTGGCCGGAGTCGCGATGGCCGAAGTGCTCTCGGCGGTGGCCGGGTTCCTGGTGGTGACCTCCAGTGACCCGCACAAGACGCAGTCGGCGCTGCGCTGGATGCTCGGCGGCCTGGCGGGCACCACCTGGCAGGTGGTGTGGGTGCCCGCGGCGGCCGTGCTGCTGGGCACCGCCGTACTGCTCGGCGTCTCCCGTCCCCTGAACCTGTTCCTGGCCGGGGAGGAGGCCGCCGCCGCGCTGGGGCTGGACGTGCACCGCCTCCGGGCGGCGCTGTTCGTGCTGGTGGCGGTCATGATCGGCGCCATCGTCGCGGTCAGCGGGTCGATCGGGTTCGTCGGGCTGATCATGCCGCATGTAGTGCGGCTGCTGATCGGCGCCGACCATCGGCGGGCGCTGCCCGCCACGGCGCTGCTCGGGGCGGCGTTCCTCATCGTGGCCGACCTGTTCGCCCGGACGCTGATCTCCCCGGAGGAGATTCCGGTCGGGATCATCACCGCGCTGGTCGGCGGCCCCTTCTTCCTGTGGCTCATGCGGAGGCGATCGCGGTGACGGCGAGAGCGGCGGCGCTTGCCGTACAGGACGTGTCGGTGCGCGTCGCAGGAAAGGATCTCGTCAGGGGAGTGACGTTAGACGTCGCGCCCGGCGAGGTGCTCGGGCTGGCCGGCCCCAACGGGGCGGGCAAGTCCACCCTGTTGCGGACCTTCTACCGGGCGCGGCGCCCCACCTCCGGGCGGGTGCTGCTGGACGGGCGGGACGTCTGGCGGATGCCGGGACAGTGGCTCGCCCGCAGGATGGCCGCGGTGCTCCAGGAGACGGCCGGCGACTTCGACCTCACGGTCTACGACGTGGTCGCGATGGGCCGCACCCCGCACAAGCGCGCGTTCGACGGCGACGACGCCGACGACCGGGCGATCATCGCGGGCGCACTGGAGCGGCTGGACGTGGCCGGGCTGGCGTACGCGCCCTTCGACCGGCTGTCGGGCGGCGAGAAGCAGCGGGTGCTCATCGCCCGGGCGCTCGCGCAGCAGCCCGGCACGATGGTGCTGGACGAACCGACCAACCACCTGGACCTGCGCCACCAGCTCGACGCGCTGCGGCTGGTGCGCGGGCTGGGGGTCACCGCGGTGATCGCGCTGCACGACCTCAACCTGGCCGCCGCGTTCTGCGACCGCATCTGCGTGATGGACGCCGGAGCCGTCGTGGCGATGGGAACTCCCCGTGAGGTGCTCACTCCCGCCCTGTTCGCCGCTGTCTACCGGGTTGACGCCGAGGTCACCGAACACCCGGAGAACGGGGTCCCACAGGTGGTCCTGAGAACCGGATTTCCGGCCCTGCCATTTCCCAGGAATGGAGCACCATAGCCTTGGAACCGCAGGGATCGTCGTTCTCGGCGTCGCTTCACGCGTCCATGGCAGAGGTGGCCGAATACGGCCCCTTCTTCGTCCTTCAGATCGGCGGCGACGATGCCGGCTGGCACAGCGTGAGATATGACTACGAGCGGGGCTTCACGGATCTGGTCGAGGCCACGGCGGCCAAGTACGGTACGGATGAACTGCGGGTCGGCGCGTCGATCGCGCAGTTGGGACACGCCGCGCGACTGTGGTCCCCGGCGCTCGGCGCGGTGCTCGGCCATGGGGTGCTCCCCGATCTGTCCGCGCTCGACCGCGCCGACGATGGACCCCGGCTACGCCTGAAGACGCTCTCCGGCCGACGGGTCGGCACCGAAGAGGAGGCCGCTGACCTGCTGTACGAGACGGTGGTCCGCGGGCATCTGGAACCGTTGGCCGCCGGGTTACGGGTCAGGGTCGCGTCCGGGCTGCTGTACGGCAACGCCGCCTCCGCACTGGCGGAGGCCGGCCGTTCCGTCGTGGCGGCACGACCGGACCTCACCGCCCCCGCGCGACGGCTGCTCACCACGCTGCTCGGCCGTGGCGGCCTGGCCGGAAAAGGCGTGCTCGCACCGGACCTCACATTTCGGCGCACCACCTGCTGCCTCTATTACCGGGTTCCGGATGGGACCAAGTGTGCCGACTGCGCATTACTCGAAGAGTGATTTCTTGTATCGGCCGCGGACCTGTGCTTAAAGTTATTGCAAGGTGTTCGCAACTGCATATTGCACGCAGAGCTGGCGATATGCGCGACCTAAGGAGGACGCACATGGCGCACCCAGGTTTCGCCGAGCCCGAAGACACGCAGTGCCTGAAGTCCCACACCCCCGCGGTGGACTCGCCGTTCGAATGGCGTGAGGAGGAGGACGAGTAGTCGTCGTCCCGGGCACCGGGCCGGGGTCCCCGCGGCCCCGGCCTTCACATCGACGAGAGGAGCCCGAGTGCGGCGGCCACGACTGCTGGTGGAGGGCCATGACCGGGTCGCGCGGGCCGTGGCCGTTCTTCTGGCTCCGGTGGGTGAAGTGGTCATGACCCCGCGAGGCATCGAGACCGTCACAGGAGCCGATCTCCTCGTCTCATGCGCCGCCGGCCTGCCCGACCGCCACTGGCGGGATCTCGACATCAGGTGCGCCGACGCCGGCGTCTCATGGCATCGCAGCCATACCGACGCCGGGCGAGTCCATGTCGGACCGTTCACCGTCCCGGGCGGAGTCACCTATGCCGATCTGCGGGCGCGACTGCTGGCCGCCGACGGTCGGCTCCCATCGGAGCAGGACGATGAGGAGAGCCCCACCGAGGTCGCCGGGGTCGCGGCGGCGTTGCTGGCCGCAGACGTCATGGCCCACCTGGCGGGCGAGACGATCCATGGGCGCCTGCGGACGGTGTCCCAGGGAAGAGCGGATCAGACGGTCGCGGTGTCGGACCGCCCGGTGCTGCCGTTGCCCGGTGGTCCGGCCGTCCCGGTCCGTGCGGACGCCGACGCCGGACGCCTGCTGATCGACGACCGCCTCGGACTGATCAGAAAGGTACGCCGGGACCGTCCGGGCGTCATCTCCGGTCTCGTCTCCTACTCCGCCCATCTGGCACGTCAGCCCTGGGTCGCCGACCCGGTCACCGGCGGCGCCAGCGTGGGCGGCGAGGACATGGCCCGCCGGGCGGCGATCGGCGAGGCCGCCGAACGCTACTGCGCCAACCACGTGCCCAAGGGACTGCCGCGCGCCGCCTTTCGTGAGCTGGCGGAGCCCGCGGCCGATCCGCGGGACTTCGCGCTCTACTCCAAGAGCCAGTACGAGGCGCGCGGGTTCCCGTTCACCCCGATGACGGCCGATCTTGAGATCGCCTGGACGGCCGCCGAGGACCTGTTCGGCGGCGGGCGCGTCCTGGTCCCCGCCTCGCTGGCGTACGTCAACTACTACCGCGGCCCGCGCGCGCACGAGCCGCCTGCCAACTACCCCGTGCTGGCCGGTACCGCCGCCGCTGACACGCCCTCTGCGGCACGGGTGGCGGCGCTGCGGGAAGTGCTGGAACGCGACGCGGTGACGCTGTGGTGGATGAGCGGCGCTCCGGCCTCCCCGCTTCCCCCGCCGCCGGCCGGTCCCCTGGCGGACGCGCTGCGGGAAGCCGCGCAGGCCGGGCTCACGGTCTCGCTGCTGCGCGTCCCCTCGTCGTTCGACGCGATGGTGGCCGCCGCCTTCGTCGAAGATCGGCGGCACCGGGTGGTGGGCTTCGGCAGCGCCTGCCGGGCCACCGCCGAGGAAGCCGCCGCCAAGGCGTTCACCGAGGCGATCGGCACCTATGAGACCGCCCGGGAACTGCTCGACGGCGACGGCGGCTTCTGGCGCGGGGTCCGGGCCGGCACGATCACGCGCCGGCCGTACCTGGCCCACCGGCCGGACCGCGCCTATCTCGACGGCCTGCGCCCTGACTGGAAAGACCTCAACGACGTGCGTGTGAACGTCCAGGTCTACCTCGACGAGCGCATGCAGGACGCCGCGCTGGACCGGCTGCGCGCCCCGTCCGGCCCGCCGCTGCCACCGGAGACCAACGGCCCGCTGTCCTCGCTCCGCGAACAGGGGCTGCGGGCGTACGCGGTCGATCTGACGACCCGGGACGTGCGGGCGGCCGGGCTGAGCGTGGCCCGGGTGCTGGTGCCCGGCCTGTACTGCAACGCGCCGGCCGCCTTCCCGTTCCTCGGCGGCTCCCGGCTGCTGAACGAGCCCGTCGCCCGGGGCTGGGTTCCCGGACCGCTCACCGAGGACGACCTCGTACGGCGGCCGCTGCCGTTCGCCTGACCACTACGAGAGGAAAGTGCATGCGGCTGGGACTGGCCATGGGCTACGGAGGAGAACCCATCGAGCGGTTGCTCCCCGTCATCCGGCACGCCGAGCGGATCGGCGTCGATTCGGTCTGGAGCGTGGAGGAGTACGGGCCGGACGCCGTCAGCGTGCTGGGCTACCTCGCCGCGGTCACCGAGCGGATCGAGCTGGGCACCGCCATCATGCAGATCCCGGCCCGGACGCCCGCGGCGACGGCGATGACCGCGATGACGCTCGACGTCCTGTCGCACGGCCGGTTCGTGCTGGGGCTCGGCCTGTCGGTCCCGTGGATCGTCGAAGGCTGGCACGGCCGGCCCTACGAGCGTCCGCTGCGCCGGACCCGCGAGTACGTCGAGATCGTCCGCAGGATAATCGCCCACGAGGAGCGCGTCCGGTACGACGGGGAGATCTACCCGCTGCCGTACACCGGGCCGGGCTCGACCGGCCGGGCCAGGCCGATCCGCGCCGACATGACGCCGCTGCGCCCGTACCTGCCCATCTACCTGGCCGCCATCGGCCCGCACAACCTGACCCTCACCGGCGAACTGGCCGACGGCTGGCTGCCGGGCATGTACGCCCCCGAACACGAGGCCGCCCTCTGCGCCCCGCTGGACGAGGGCATCGCGCGGGCCGGGCGATCCGCCGCCGACGTGAAGATCTGCCCCATCCTGTACGTGGCCCAAGCCCCCACGGTCGAGGAAGGGCGCGACAAACTGCGCCCGCTGTACGCCCACCTGATAGGCGCCGCCGCTCCCGGGGTGCGCAACACCTATGCCGACGTGGTCGCCCAGATGGGCTACGAGGGCGCGGCTCACGATGTGCGCAAGCACTTCGCCGACGGCGACAAGGCGGCGGCCACGATGGCGGTGCCGGACCGGCTGCTGGAGGAGGTGGCACTGCTCGGCCCCCTCGGGGCGATCACCGACCGGCTCGCCGCGTGGCGGGAATCGCGGGTGGACACCGTGATCCTGCTCGACCGCGACACCGGGCTGCTGGAAGCCGCGCGGGCCGCTCTGTGAGCGAAGAGCCGTCCGTCAGGCGTCTTTGGGCGCTGGCCATGCCGCTGCTGGTGGCCGGGCTGACGCAGATCATCGTCAACATCGTGGACACGGTCCTGCTGGCCCGGTCGTCCACCCAGGCGCTGGGCGCCTTCGCGCTCGCCGCCCCCATCTATCTGATCGCCCTGGTGATCGTGCGGGGCTGGGCGACCGCCGTCCAGATCATGGTCGCCCGGGGGCACGGAGCGGGGACGCCCGGGGCGGTGGCCCGCGTGGTACGGGTCGGTCTGATCGCCTCGGCCGGCGCCGGAGTCGCCATCGGCGCGATTCTGTATCTGATCGCCGAACCGGCGCTGACCGTGCTGGGGGCCTCGGCCGAACTCATCGGGCCCGGCACGGGTTACCTGCGCGTGCTCGCGTTCGCGGTGCCGTTCGCCGCCGCGTCCTTCACCCTGCAGAGCGCCTGCGCCGGCGTCGGCGTGACCCGCGCGACCATGTACAACGCGGTGCTGGTCAACGTGGTGAACCTGCCGCTCGGCCTGCTGCTGATCTTCACCGCCGGCCTCGGGGTCCTGGGCGCGGCCGTGGCCACACTCGCCGCCACCGCCGTCGGGACCGTCTTTCTGCTGCTCTACGCCCGCGCCCGGCTCCCCCGCGAGACGCGAGAGGAGGCCGACGCCGCCGGAGTGATGCGAGGTCTGTGGCGCATCGGCTGGCCGGAGATGAGCGCCATGGGCGTCGGCTACCTCAACGAGGCGCTGCTCGCGGGCTTCGCGGCCCGGATGGGCACCCCAGAACTGGCCGCCTACCGGATCGTGGACAACCTGCTGCTCATCGTCTTCACCGTGATGAACTCCGCCGCAGCCGCCATCACCATCCGGGCCGGGCACGAACTCGGCGCACGCGACCCGGCGCGGGCCGAGCGGTGGCGGCGCACCGGCGTCCGGCTCCTGCTGATCGTGTACGCGGTGCCGGCCGGTTGCGCGCTGGTGCTGGGCCGCCCGTTGCTGTCACTGGTCACTGGGGACGCGCACACGGCCGGACTCGCCTGGCAGGCGGTGCCGCTCGCGCTGGTGAGCATGGCCCCGATGGTGTACGCCATGGCCTACGGCTGCTTCCTGCGCGCCACCGGCGACACCCGGTCCGTGATGGTCGCCAACGTCACGGGCGACTACCTGGTGCTCATCCCGCTGGGCTGGTTCCTCGGCGTCCACGCGGGCCTGGGACTGCCCGGACTGTACGTGGCGTGGATCGCGTTCTCCGTCGTGCTGACCGTCGTGCTGTTCCTGCGTGCCCGCCTCCGGCTACGCCGCGAGCTCGCGCTGGTCTGATTCTCAGCGTCGCCTGGGGGAGCACGGTTCGTCGGGCGGCACCACGAGATTCTTCTTCCCAAGGGGCCGGTCGGCTGAGACGATAGCCATCGTGCTCCCCATGGAGTTGCCCTTACGTCTCGTGCGAAGCGGCGTGTTCGCGGTGGTATGTGTCGCCGTGACGACCGCGGGTCACGCATTCGCGGGGGGTGGCAGGGTAGCGCTCGCCGCTTTGGGGCTCGGCTTCTTGGGCACGTTCGCACTCGCCTGCGCGCTCGCCGGACGCCAACGTGGGCGGGAGACCGTCATGGCGGCCGCGATCGGGGCTCAGGTCGCGCTGCACCAGTTGTTCGCCTGGGGCGCGCCCCTGCCGGAAGCGCACGCCGAACATGGACATGATGGCCCGGGACCGGGAATGGCCGCCGTCCACCTCGCTGTGGCGGGCCTGACCGGGTGGTGGCTCCATCGGGGTGAAAGCGCACTGTGGCTAATGCTCCGGCTGTGGGGCGGGCCGACGATCTCCCTGTGGTGTCGGCCATCGGTCCTGCCGTCTGAGGACAGCCACCCGTGGTACGACGTCTCCCCGCGCGAGACGGAGTCTCCCTCGCTGTCGATGGTCACCACGGCGATCCATCGACGCGGTCCCCCGGCGGCGTGCAACGCCGCGTGACGGTTCGTCCGGCGGGTGGCTCAATCGAGGAGCCCCCATGCCGTCCGGTCATCACGCCGGTCGACGCTGACAGTGGGCCGCCCCGCGTGATCGCCTGTTCCGAGGGCTGGGCCGTCTCCTAGACGATGCCGGGAACACCCCTCGGCTGGCACGGCATGCCCTGTGGTCCTCCCAGGGGGCATCCCGCCATGTGCGGCGGCGCCGCGCCTCAACGACTGGGATCACCCTTCCAGCCGAAGACCCCATGCCCGACTCCCCAGCCGATCTTTCATCGTGCGGAGCCGAGAGCCGGGAGCCGCAGCCGAGCGGCCCTTCGCCGATCCTTCGCGCGTTCCGACTAGCAAGGGATGAACGACATGACCGCGATCGACGGCGACCGGCGAGGCGCCGCTGACGAAGAACTGACCGCCCTGGCCATGAAAGCGCGTGCCGGGGAAGCCGCCCACCTGTCCGCCTTCGCCCAGGCCGCCTACGGGGACGTGCGCCGCTTCGTCGCCTACCTCACCGACGACCACTCCGCCGACGACCTGGCTCAGGAGACCTTCCTGCGGGCGTTGCGCAGCCTGCCGCGATTCGCCGGGCGGTCCTCGGCCCGCGTCTGGCTGATCTCCATAGCCCGGCGGGTCGTCATGGACCGCTTCCGTACCGCCGCCGCGCGGCCGGTCGTCGCCGATCTGCCCGACTGGCAGATCGCGGCGGAGCGGTGCGGTCCCCGTGGGTTACCCGGCCTGGAGGACGGTGTCGTCCTCGCCGCACTGCTCGACGAGGTTCCACGGGAACGGCGAGAGGCGTTCGTCACCACGCAACTGATCGGCCTGTCGTACGCGGAGGCCGCCGCGCTGCTCGGCTGTCCGATCGGCACTGTGCGGTCCCGGGTCGCCCGCGCTCGTGACCAGTTGGCGGCGTCACTGCGAGCTGCCGACCGCGCCGCTTGAGCGGTGTCGGCAGGTCGCTCATTCGACCTCCGGGCCTCGGGGCGCGTCGGTGGCGCCCCGAGGGCGGAGGATGAGGTGGGGGGCGCCGGTGTCCGGGGTGGTGGTGATGTGGGCGTCGACACCGAACACCTCGCCGACGAGTCGCGGTGTGAGGACCTCGTCCGGTGGCCCGTGCGCCACTACGCGTCCCGCGCGCAGGACGTAAAGGTGGTCGCAGTAGGCGGCGGCCAGGTTGAGATCGTGCAGGGCGGCGAGGACCGTCGTGCCGGCGGCCGTCACCAGGTCGAGCAGCTCGAACTGGTGACGAACGTCGAGGTGGTTGGTGGGCTCGTCCAGCACGAGCAGGGATGCTTGCTGGGCCAGCGCACGGGCGAGCAGGACCCGCTGTTTCTCGCCGCCGGAAAGGGTGGCGAAGTGACGGTGGGCGAGATGGCCGACTCCGGCGCGGGTGAGCGCGTCGTCGATGATGGCGACGTCCTCGGCGGTGTCGGCAGCGAAGGGCCGCTTGTGGGGAGTGCGGCCGATCGCGGCCATTTCCCAGACGGTGACGTCGAAGTCGGACCGCGTCTCCTGGGGCATGACGGCGATCAACCGGGCGGCGCGGCGTGGCTTGAGCCGCAGCAGGTCCTCGCCGCCCACGGTGATGCTCCCCCTGGCGAGGGGCAGGTGCCGGTACACGGCGCGCAGCAGGGTGCTCTTGCCGCTGCCGTTGGGGCCGATGACCCCGACTCGCCGCCCGGCCGGGACGCTGAGATCGACACCGGTGACGATCGGCGTCCCGCCGATGGTGATGTGCACGTCGTGCAGGTCCAGGCTGGTCATCGTGAGGTCACAGTCCGGTGGTGTCGCGGGCGCGGGTGTGGACGAGCCAGAGGAACAGCGGAGCGCCGATGACGCTGGTGACGATCCCGACGGGCAGTTCCTGTGGGTGCAGGGCGGTTCGCGCGGCGATGTCCACGAGGACGAGGAAGCCCGCTCCGGCGAGGGCCGCCACGGGCAGCAGCCTGCGGTGGTCGCTGCCCACGAGCAGTCGCGCGGCATGCGGCACGATGAGACCGATGAAGCCGACCCCTCCGGCGAGCGCGACCATCACACCGGTGAGCAGGGTGATGAGCAGGAACAGGTACCGGCGGAGCCGGGCTGCGGGAATGCCGAGCCCGGCGGCGGTCTCGTCGCCGAGCAGTAGCGCGTTGAGCGGTCTGGCCTGCGCGAACATAGCGACGATCGTCACGGCCAGCACGACGGCGGGCAGTCCGAGTGCGGCCCAGCTCGCCTCCGCCAGACTGCCGAAGAGCCAGAACAGTACCGAATGGGTGGTGCCGGGGTCGTCGGCCTGCAGCACCAGGAAGCTGGTGATGCCGGACAGCGCGTAGGTGACGGCCATGCCGGAAAGGATCAGTCGCAACGGGGCAAGGGTGCCTCCCGTCCGAGCGAGGGTGTAGACGACGGCGAACGCGCCGAGCGCGCCGAGGAAGGCGGCGATGCCGGTCGACGCGCCGCCGAGCGGGGCCACCCCGGTGATGATCACCGCCACCGCTCCCACGGCCGCTCCGTAGGTCAGGCCCAGGACGTAGGGGTCGGCCAGCGGGTTGCGCACGAGCGCCTGGGTGGCGGCCCCCGATATGGCGAGTCCCGCGCCGACCAGCGCGGCCAGCAGCGCCCTCGGCAGCCGCAGGTTCCACACCACGGCGTCCTGGCTGACGGTCCAGGTGGCGGGATCACCCTGGCCGGTCAGGTGCCAGACCACGATGCGGCCCACCGTGCCCACGGGTACATCCACCGTGCCGAGCAGTACCGAAACGGCCAGGCCCGCCATCAGCACGCAGAGCAGAACGGAGTACGCGACCCGCGCGGTATGGCGGCGCTGACGGGAAGAAGCCGACGTCACCACCGCGCCGGGCTTGAGAGTCGTCATCCGGCTGGGTGCAACTGCCCGGCGAGTTCGACCACGGCGTCGGCATTGCGCACGCCGCCCACCGAGGCCGATTCGTAGACCAGCCGGGCGAAGCGCTTGCCGGTCACTGCCCGCACTCCGCGCAACGCCTGGCTGCCGGTGAGGAACTTCTCGGCTTCGGTGAAACGTACGTCGTTGGCGGCGGGATCGCCCTTGTCATAGATCACGATCAGGATGACCTCCGGGTCGCGGGCCACGACCTCCTCCCAGCCGACCTTGGTGTACGCCTTGTCCTGGTCACCGAAGACATTGCGCCCCCCGGCGGTCTCGATGACCGCGTTGATCGTCTGCCGGTTGCCCGGCGCGTACGGCGTACCGGTGCCCTCGTCGAACTCGAACGGGAACACGGTGGGCCGTTCGGCCTTCTCCACCCGTGCCCGGAGCGGGGCGATCTTCTGCTTCATCCCGGCGACGACCTTCGCCGCCCGTTCCGGCACGCCGAAGATCCGGCCGAGGTTCTCCAGATCGCGCCACACCAGCTCGAAGCCGGTCTGCGGTGCGGTGACCGCGGACTCGCACGCGGTGGAGAGGGCCAGGTAGGACGGTATCCCGTCCGCGGCCAGCTTCTCCTGGGACACCGCGCCCGCGGCCTCGAAGTTGCTGGCGAAGCCGCCGAGGACCAGGTCGGGCTGTGCGGACAGCAGTTCCTCGCGCGGCACGGGCTGGTAGCCGCTGCCCGCCGTGTACTTGCCGGACAGTGCGGGAATCGCGGCGGCCTGCTGGGCGAACCGCGGTGGCAGAGCGCCGGGCCTGGGCTGCTGCCCGGTCGCCGCCACCCGGTCGCCGAGGTCGAGCCAGAGCAGTAGTTCCAGAACGCTCGGCGTCAGCACCACCGCTCGCCTGGGCGGTGAGCTGATCACCGATTCGACTCCGCCGCAGTCGCGGACGGTGACCGAAGCGAAGCCGGGTGTCCCGGCGGCCCTGACCGGCTGCCGGGAAGCACCGGCGCAGCCGACCGCCAGGAGAACTGCCGCCACCGCCGCGACGACGCGGGCGGAGCGGCTTGCGAGCACGTGCATCAGGAGCCCTTCTCAGCGATGTCATCGGTACCGCTCGCCGTCGGGACGGCGGCCTCGTGGGTGCTCCGGTCGGCGAGGGCCTTGGTGCCGGCGGTGACGATGGCGGCGGCCAGTACGGCGAAGCCCGCGGCGACGGCGAACGCGATGCCTGGGGACAACTCAGCGCCCGCCAGCGCGCCGGCGACGACGTTGCCCAGTGCCGACCCGGCGAAGGTGGCCGTGATGCCCCAGGCGAAGGCCTCGGTCAAGGTGCCTTCAGGGGCGCAGCGGCCAATGAGTTCGAAGGTGCAGATGACCAAGGGAGCGAGGAAGAAGCCGGCGGGCAGCGACAGCGCGACCAGCACCGGGATGTTCGGCGCCAGGGCGAGTGCCCCGACGCCGCACGCGTATCCGGCGAGGATCACCCGCATCCGCATGGCGGCGTCCCACCGCCAGGACCGCGCGCCGTACGCCAGTCCGCCCAGCAGACTCCCCGCGCCGAAGGCCGCAAGCCCCAGCCCGCCCGCGGCCCCGTCGGCGAACTCGTCGGCGAACTCCACGAAGCCGATTCGCGCGACCCCGAGCAGTGCCCCGGTGAGCAGGGAGACGACTAGCAGGACGACGATGCCCGGCGACCGTAGCGGACCGGCCAGTCCGCCCCCGCGCCGAGCCGGTGTCCAGGACCGTGAAGGCGGCAGCGTGCTGAACCACAGGGTGCCGCCGAGCAGCACCACCGCGCAGCCGCCCACCGCCCAGCCCGGCCCTACCGCCGCGCTGACGGCGGTGACCAGCAACGGCCCGATGATCAACGCGATGTCGAGCACCATGGCGTCCACCGCCAGCGCGGTACGCCGTACCGCCTCATCGTCGATCACCCGCGACCACAGCGCTCGCGCGGAGGCGGCCACCGGGGGAAGGGACAGCCCGACCGCGGCGGCCCACCCGGCGAGGAGTCCCGCCGTCGGCCGGACTTCGGCGCTCACCAGCAGGCCGGTGAAGGCGACGGCGTTGACGGCGGACGCGATCCGCAGCGGCCAGGTCTGCCCGAACCGGTCGACGAGCCGTCCGTGGACCGGCACTGCGACGGCGTAGGCGATGCCGGTCGCGGCGGTCACCACGCCCGCCACCGGGTAGGAGCCGGTCCGCTCCACCGTCAGCAGGAGCACCGCGAAGACGTACGCCTGCAGGGGTACCCGGGCGCACACGCCCACCAGCAGCAGTGCGGGCACCCATCGGTGCCGCCACAGCCGCCGGTACGCCGCGACCGAGCCGCTCACCCGTCAGCGCCACCCGCCGGATCGACGGCCCGGTGGGCCGCGACGAGCCGCGTCGGATCGGTCAGCCCGGCCCGGTTGGTCCCGGCGGGCATCCCGGTGTCGTCCAGTTCGGGCACCCCGGCGCCGAACATGTACAGCACCCCTTCGGAGAATCCGTCCACGCCGAGCGCCTCGTCGACTTCCTCGTCGCGGAACGCCGCGCTCTGCCAGGCGCCGAGTCCGACCGCGGTCGATGTCAGCACGAAGGTCTGCCCCAGATGTCCGGCCGACAGCAGCGTCACCCGCAGCGCCCGCGAATGCCGGTACTTGTACATGGTCCGTTCGAACACGGCGGTCACGAAACAAACGAAGGCCGACGGCGTGCACATCTCCGATTCGAACGTCAGACGGTGCAGCCGCGCACGGTCGAATTCCGCATCGACGAGTTCCAGCGCGTGCGCCTCAGCGTTGTAGTGGTAGAGGCCGGGCGGAACGTCCTCGACGTCGAGGATCGCCACGTAACCCTCGAACTCGTGCCGGGCGCCTCCACAGGGGCTCGTCTTCAGTATCAGCGTGCCCAGGTCTCCGGCGTCGTAGAGCTGCATCGGCGCGAAGGTGTAGAACAGCGCCATGGACAACTGCGCCAGGCTCACCGGCTCGCCCGTGAACACCCGGTGCGTCCGCCGTCGCGTCAACACCTCTCCGAACTGATCCGACAGCGGCAGGAACATCCGCGGCAGGTAGACCCGCGGCGCTTCCGGATACGACTTGAAGATGGCCGGAGGCGTACCGCCGGTCTGCCGTATCCACCGGGCGTCCGCGCGGCGCTGGTCCACGCCGTCTCCGGTGTAGATGGTGTTGCGGGTGCCGAAGTGGAAGAATCTGGCCTCCTCGCCCCAGTCGCGCCAGGCCCGCAGGAACCGCTCCTCGCGCCGCGCGCCGTCCCGGTCGAGCAGCAACCCGGCTTCGGCCAGGGCAAGGACGGCCTCGCGCACTGAACCCGTGTCGAATTCACCGAGCCCGGCGGCCACCTTCTCCACCGTCGACCAGTCGGTGAAGTGCTCCAGGAGGGCCAGTGCCTGCACGTCCACGGCCACCGCGTTGTCGGTCTCCGCGTCGGTGGAACGGCTCTCCAGGTAATTCTCGGCGGTCAGCTCTCCCTCGTGCCAATAGAGCGTCAACGTCTGTGCCCGCCGGAACTCCGTCTGCGTCACGCCCGCTTCCTCCGCTCGTGTCATGGATGGCGCCTGATCCCGACCGGTCGCCGCCGGGGCCCCCGCCGGGGGCCGGGCCGCCCCGGCCCGGTGGGGG
>NZ_JARLTC010000069.1 GCF_029382225.1 Spongiactinospora sp. TRM90649 | reverse complement strand
AGCCCGGCCTGCGTGTAACGCGTCTGGTCCAGCAGCCCGGAGTCGCCGAAGACGATCTCCTTCAGATCGCCCTCGAACCGGCCGGCGATCGCGTCGAACATCTCGGCGAAGGCCGGGAAGGCGTCGTACAGGTCGCGGCCCATGCCGGCGCGCTGGGCGCCCTGGCCGGTGAAGAGGAAGGCCGAGCGTCCGTCGCCCGCCGTGCCCAGGACGGCCGGGCCGCGGTCCTCCGCGATGCCGTCCAGGCCGGTCAGCAGGTCCTCGCGGCCGTCGGCGAGGACGACCGCGCGGTGCTCCAGGGCGGCCCGGGTGGTGGCCAGCGAGCGGGCCACGTCGAGGACCGCCAGGTCGTCATGAGATCGCAGGAAAGCCGCCAGCCCGGCGGCCTGCCCGCGCAGCGCCGCCGCCGACTTGGCCGAGACCGTGAAGGGCAGCACGCCGGGTGCGGCGGCCGGGGCCTGCTCCTCGCCCTCCTCAGTGACGGGGGCCGGGGCCTCCTCCAGGATCGCGTGCGCGTTGGTGCCGCTCATCCCGAACGCCGAGACCGCCGCGCGGCGCGGCCGGTCCGCCCGCTCCCACGGGCGGGAGGCGGTGAGCAGTGAGATGTCGCCCCTGGACCAGTCGATGTGCGGCGAGGGCCGGTCCACGTGCAGGGTGGGCGGCATGACCCGGTTGCGAATCGACTGGACGGCCTTGATCACGCCCGCGACGCCCGCCGCCGCCTGCGTGTGGCCGATGTTCGACTTGATCGACCCCAGCCACAGCGGCTCGTCCCGCTCCTGGCCGTAGGTCGCGAGCAGGGCCTGCGCCTCGATCGGGTCGCCGAGCCGGGTGCCGGTGCCGTGCGCCTCCACCAGGTCCACGTCCGACGGCGAGAGCCGCGCGTCCGCGAGGGCCTGCCGGATGACCCGGCGCTGGGAGGGGCCGTTCGGGGCGGTGAGCCCGTTGGACGCGCCGTCGGAGTTGACCGCCGAGCCGCGCACCACGGCCAGCACCTCGTGCCCGAGGCGGCGGGCGTCCGACAGCCGCTCCAGCAGCAGCACGCCGACGCCCTCGCCCCAGCCGGTGCCGTCGGCCGCCGCGGCGAACGCCTTGCAGGTGCCGTCGCCCGCGAGCCCGCCCTGCCGGCCGAACTCGCTGAACAGCCCGAGGCCCGCCATCACGGTCACGCCGCCGGTCAGCGCCATCGAGCACTCGTCGTTGCGCAGCGCCTGCACCGCCAGGTGCAGCGCCACCAGGGAGGAGGAGCACGCGGTGTCCACCGTGACCGCAGGGCCCTCAAGGCCGAAGGCGTAGGAGACGCGGCCGGAGATGACGCTCGCCGCGCTGCCGGTGAGCAGGTGGCCCTCGGTGCCCTCGGGGAGGTCCAGGCCGACGCCGTAGTTGGAGGCGCCCGCCCCGACGAACACGCCGGTCCGACTGCCGCGCAGCGACCTGGGGTCGATCCCGGAGCGCTCGATGACCTCCCACGAGGACTCCAGCATCAGCCGCTGCTGCGGGTCCATGGTGAGGGCTTCCCTCGGACTGATCCCGAACAGACCGGCGTCGAAGGCCGTGGCGTCGGCCACGAACCCGCCGCGCGGCGCGAGCGGGTCGGCCGGGTCCACGTCCCAGCCCCGGTCGCCGGGCAGCCCGGTGATGGCGTCCACTCCGCCGCCGACCAGGTCCCACAGGTCCTCGGGGGAGCGCACACCGCCTGGGTAGCGGCAGCTCATCCCGATGATCGCGATCGCCTCGGGCTCTCTGGCCTCAAGCTCGCGCAGCCGCTGCCTGGTCTCGGCCAGGTCGGCGGTCACCCGCTTGAGGTACTGGAGGAGCTTCTCTTCGTTCGCCATCCGATCCTCACCACTCCGTGTGTGCTTCGAGGCGCGTGCGGTCAGGACGACACGCCGAGTTCCTGGTCGATGAAGTCGAAGACGTCGTCGGCCGAGGCCGATTCGAACCGGTCCGCGACCGCGCCTTCACCGGCGCCGGTGATCTCGTTCACCCGGGCGACGAGCATCTGCAGCCGGGCCACGAGCCTGGTGCGGCCGATCTCCTCGGCGGGCAGCGATGTGACCGCCGCCTCCAGCCGGTCGAGCTCGGCGAGCACGGCGTCGTCACCCGGCGCGTCCTCGCCGCGCAGTTCGGCGCGGAGATGCCCGGCGAGCGCCGCCGGGGTGGGGTGGTCGAACACCAGGGTCGCGGGCAGCCGCAGCCCCGTGGCGGCGTTCAACCGGTTGCGCAGCTCGACCCCGGTGAGGGAGTCGAAGCCGAGGTCCTTGAAGGGCCGGTCCGCGCCGATCGCGTCCGGGTCGTGGTAGCCGAGCACCGTCCCGGCCTGGGTCCTGACCAGGTCGAGCAGGGTGCGGCGGCGCTCCGCCTCGGGCATCCTGGCCAGCCGGTCGGCCAGCGACGCGGCGCCCTGCGCGCCGCCCGCGACGCTCCGGCGGACCGGGACGCGCACCAGGCTGCGCAGCAGCGCCGGGATCTGGTCCGCGGCGGCTTGGCCGCGCAGCCCGGCCAGGTCGATGTTGATCGGCAGCAGGTGGGCGTGCGAGAGGCCGGTGGCGGCGTCGAACAGGGCCATGCCCTGCTCGGAGCCGATGGCGTCGCCCGCCCTGGTCGCGCGTTCCTTGTTCTCGCCCGCCAGGTGGCCGGTCATCGCGCTGGCCTGGGCCCACAGGCCCCAGCCGAGCGAGGACGCGGCCAGCCCGGTGGCGGCCCGGTGCTGGGCCAGGGCGTCCAGGAAGGAGTTGGCCGCGGCGTAGTTGGCCTGTCCCGCCGTGCCGAGGGTGGCGGAGGCGGAGGAGAACAGGACGAACATGGCCGGGTCGGCCGTGGCGGTCAGCTCGTGCAGGTTGACGGCGGCGTCGACCTTGGGGCGGAACACCACGTCCACCCGTTCGGGGGTCATCGCGCCGAGCACGCCGTCGTCCAGGATCCCGGCCGCGTGGACCACGCCGGTCAGCGGGTGCTCGGCGGGCACGGACGCGAGCAGCGCGGCCAGCGCGCCGCGGTCGGCGGCGTCGCAGGCGGCGATCTCGACCCGGGCGCCCGCCTCGGTCAGCTCGGCGGCCAGTTCCGCCGAGCCGGGGGCGTCCGCCCCGGTACGGCTGGTCAGCAGCAGGTTGCGCACCCCGTGCTCGGCGACCAGGTGCCGGGCCAGCAGCCCGCCGAGCACGCCGGTGCCGCCGGTGATCAGCACGGTGCCCTCGGGGTCGAGGACGGCCGGCAGCGTGAACACGTTCTTGCCGACGTGCCTGGCCTGCCCGATGTGCCGGAAGGCCGCGGCGGCGTCGCGCAGGTCCCAGGTGGTGATCGGCAGCAGCCGCAGCACTCCCCGGTCGAACAGCTCCATGATCTCGCCGAGCATCCCGGCCAGCCGCTCCGGCCCGGCCTCCGGCAGGTCGAACGCCCGGTAGTTCAGGCCCGGGTACTCGGCCTCCATCGCGCCGGCGTCGCGGATGTCGGTCTTGCCCATCTCGATGAACCGGCCGCCGGGGGCGAGCACCCGCATGGAGGCGTCCACGTACTCCCCGGCGAGGGAGTTGAGGACGATGTCCACGCCGCGGCCATCGGTGGCGAACCGGAACTCGTGCTCGAAGTCCAGGGTCCGCGAGGAGGCGATGTGGTCGTCGTCGAAGCCGAGGGCGCGCAGCGTGTCGTGCTTGCCCTCGCTGGCCGTGCCGTAGACCTCCAGCCCGAAGTGGCGGGCGAGCTGGACGGCGGCCATGCCGACGCCGCCCGCCGCCGCGTGGATCAGCACGGACTCGCCCGCGCGCATCCCGGCCAGGTCCGCCAGCCCGTAGTAGGCGGTGAGGAAGACCGTCGGCACGGACGCGGCCTGCGCGTACGTCCACTCGTCGCGCATCACGGCCAGCGCGCGCCGGTCGGTCACGGCCACCGGGCCGAAGCAGGAGGCGAACACGCCGAACACCCGGTCGCCGGGCGCGAGGTCGGTGACGTCCGTGCCGGTCTCGACGACCACACCGGCCGCCTCGGTGCCCATGCCCTTCTGGTCGGGGACCAGGCCGAGCGAGATGGCCACGTCCCGGAAGTTGATCCCGGCCGCGCGGACCGAGACGCGGACCTCGGTCGGCCCGAGCGGCACGGTGCCCGCGTCGGACTCGACCAGGCTCAGGCCGCTGAGCGTGCCCGCGCCGGTCGCGTCCAGGCGCCAGGCGGTGACGTCCGCCGGCGGGGTGAGCCCACCCAGGTCGGCACGGACCAGGCGGGGCGCCAGGACCTGCCCGGCGCGGACCGCCGTCTGCGGTTCCCCGGCGCGCAGCGCGTCGGGCAGCGCCGACCAGGAGTCGGGGTGCTCGTCGAGGTCCACGAGGTGGAAGCGGCCCGGGTTCTCCGACTGGGCCGAGCGGATCAGCCCGCACACCGCCGCGCCCGCCAGGTCGCGCACGTCCTCGCCGGCGATGGCAGCGACGGCGTGCCTGGTCAGCACGGCGAGCTTGGCGTCCGCGTACCGCTCATCGGCCACCCACTCCTGGGCCATGGCCAGCGCCCGGTGCGTCGCGTCGCGGGCGTCGCCCGCGGTGCGGCCGGTGGCGAGGTCGCCGCTCCACACGACCAGCTCCGGCACGGCCTCGCCCGCCGGGAGCGCGGCGTCCAGCGCCGCGAGGTCCGTGTAGTGCGGCAGCAGGCCGATGCGCTCGGGCCCGATCACCACGACCCGCGTGGGGGCGGGCTCCGCGCCGACGGCGAGCGGCGTCCAGTCCACTCGGAAGAGGGAGTCGCGCACTCCGTCGAAGGCGGCGGCCTGGCGCACCTGGGCGGCGGAGACCGGGCGCAGCACCAGGGACTCGATCTCGGCGACCGGCGCGCCCGACGGGTCGGCGACCCGCACGGCGATGGCGTCGCCGCCGAGCGCGGTCAGCCGCACCCGGACCGATGAGGCGCCGGTGGCGTGCAGTGCCACGCCGGTCCAGGCGAAGGGCAGCATCGGGCGACCCGCGTCGCCGAGCAGCCCGCCGAGCGCGGCGGCGTGCAGGGCGGCGTCCAGCAGGGCCGGGTGCAGGCCGTACTCGGCGGCCTTGGTGCCGCCTGGCAGTTCCACCTCGGCGTAGACGTCGTCGCCCGCGCGCCACGCGGCCGTGAGGCCCTGGAAGGCGGGGCCGTAGCCGTATCCGGCTTCGGCGATGGCGTCGTAGAAGCCGTCCACGGCCAGCGGCTCGGCCTGCGACGGCGGCCACGCGGCCGGTGCGGCGGCAGGGGTGGTCGTGGTGTCCGACAGCACGCCGATGGCGTGCGCGGTCCAGATGTCGTCGTCGGCGCGCGCGTCCTCGGGACGCGAGTAGACGGTGATCGCCCGGCGGCCGTCCTCTCCGGGGGCGCCCGCCGTGACCTGGATCAGGACCGCGCCGCGCTCGGGGAGCACCAGCGGGGCCTGGAGGGTCAGCTCGTCGAGGGCCGGGGTGCCCGCCTGTTCTCCGGCGCGCAGCGCGATCTCGACGAAGGCGGTGCCGGGCAGCAGGATCGAGCCCATCACGGCGTGGTCGGCGAGCCAGGGGTGGGTGGCCACGGAGAGCCTGCCGGTCCACAGGGCCATGCCGTCGCCGCCGGCCAGCCGCACGGAGGCGCCCAGCAGCGGGTGCCCGGCGGCGTCGAGCCCGGCGGAGGTGACGTCGGCGAAGACCGCCGTGGTGTCGGGCCAGAAGCGTTCGCGCTGGAAGGCGTAGGTCGGCAGGTCGGTGACCTCGCCGCCCCAGCCCGTGAAGACCGTCCGCCAGTCCACCGGAACGCCGTGCACCCAGGCTTCGGCCAGCGCGGTGGTCCACCGCTCCTGGCCGCCCTCGTCGCGGCGCAGGGTGCCGAGGGCGACCCCGGCGGCGTCTTCGAGGGTCTGCTCGATGCCGACGGTCAGCACCGGGTGGGCGCTGATCTCGATGAACGTGGACCGGCCGTCGGCGAGCAGCGCCCGGATGGTCTCTTCGAAGCGGACGGTCCGGCGGAGGTTCTCGTACCAGTAGCCGGCGTCCAGGGTGGAGGTGTCGACGCGCTGGGCGGTGACGGCCGAGTAGTAGGCGATGCGCCCCTGAGTGGGGGTGATGGGGGCGAGCCTCTCGGTGAGGACGTCGCGGACCTGCTCGACGTGGGCGCAATGGGAGGCGTAGTCCACCGGGACCCGCTTGGCGCGGACGTCCTCCCGCTCGCACCAGGTGAGCAGTTCGTCGATGGATCCCGCGTCGCCGGAGACCACGGTCGCCGAGGGGCCGTTGACGGCGGCCACCTGCAGACCGGGCCAGCGTTCGATGAGCCCGGCGGCCTGGTCGCGTGGCACCGCCAGGGAGGCCATGCCGCCCTGACCCGCCAGAACTTCGCGGATCGCCTGGCTGCGCAGCGCGACCACGCGTGCGCCGTCCTCAAGGGAGAGGCCGCCCGCGACCACGGCGGCGGCGATCTCACCCTGCGAGTGACCTACGACCGCGCTGGGGGTGACTCCCGCCGACTCCCACAGGGCGGCCAGGGAGACGTTGACGGCCCACAGGACCGGCTGGACCACGTCCACCCGGTCCAGGGACCCGCCCGCGGAGATGATCTCCAGCAGCGACCAGTCCACGAACTCGGCCAGCGCCCGCTCGCACTCGGCCATCCGGTCGTAGAAGACCGGGGAGGACTCCAGCAGACCGGCGGCCATGCCGATCCACTGCGATCCCTGGCCGGGGAAGACGAACACCGGGGCGGCCGTGCCCTGCGCGACCCCGGTGATCGCCGGTTCCGCCGTGCGGTCGGGCCCGAGGAGCACCGCGCGGTGCTCCAGCGTGGCCCGGGTGGTCGCCAGCGACCAGCCCACGTCCACCGGGTCGCCGTCGGCGTGGGCCGCCAGGCGGGACACCTGCTCGCGCAGCCCCTCGCCCGACTTGGCGGAGACCACCCACGGGACGACCGGCGGGACGGAGACCACTCGGGCCTTTTCCGGCTCGGCCTCGGCCTCGGCCTGCTCGATGATCACGTGCGCGTTGGTGCCGCTGACGCCGAACGAGGAGACGCCCGCGCGGCGCGGTGCTCCGGTGTCCGGCCAGGCCATGCCCTCGGTGAGCAGTTCGACGGCGCCCGACGTCCAGTCCACCTCCGAGGTCGGGCGGTGGACGTGCAGCGTGGGCGGCAGTTCGGCGTGGCGGATGGCCATCACCATCTTGATCACGCCCGCGACCCCGGCCGCCGCCTGGGTGTGCCCGATGTTGGACTTGATCGAGCCGAGCCGCAGCGGCTCGGCGCGGTCCTGGCCGTAGGTGGCGAGCAGGGCCTGGGCCTCGATGGGGTCACCGAGGCGGGTTCCTGTGCCGTGCGCCTCGACGGCGTCCACGTCGGAGGGGGTGAGCCCGGCGTCGGCGAGCGCCGCCCGGATCACCCGCTGCTGCGAGGGGCCGTTCGGGGCGGTCAGGCCGTTGGACGCGCCGTCCTGGTTGACCGCGCTGCCCTTGACCACGGCGAGCACCTTGTGCCCGTTGCGGCGGGCGTCCGACAGGCGCTCAAGGATCAGCACGCCCACGCCCTCGCCCCAGCCGGTGCCGTCGGCCCCGTCGGCGAAGGACTTGCAGCGGCCGTCGCCGGACACGCCGTTCTGACGGCTGAACTCGGTGAACACTCCGGGGGTGGCCATCACCACGACGCCGCCCGCCAGGGCCATCGAGCACTCGCCCTTGCGCAGCGACTGCGCCGCCAGGTGCAGCGCCACCAGCGAGGACGAGCACGCGGTGTCCACCGTGATGGCGGGGCCCTCAAGTCCGAAGGTGTAGGAGATCCGGCCGGAGATCACGCTGGCCGAGCTGCCGATCGCCAGGTAGCCCTCGCTGCCCTCCGGCGGGGCGTCGGTCATCAGGGAGATGTAGTCGTGGCCGCTGGATCCGGCGAACACGCCGGTGCAGCTGCCGGCCAGCGAGGTCGGGTCGATGCCCGCCCGCTCGAACGCCTCCCACGAGGTTTCGAGCAGCACCCGCTGCTGCGGGTCCATGGCCAGCGCCTCACGCGGCGAGATGCCGAACAGGCCCGCGTCGAACTCGCCGGCGTCGTAGAGGAAGCCGCCCTCGTGGGCGCTGGAGGAGCCGGGGTTGTCCAGGTCGGTGTCGGCGAGGCCCTCAAGGTCCCAGCCGCGGTCGCCGGGGAAGGCGGCGATGCCGTCGACGCCCTCCGAAACGAGCCGCCACAGGTCCTCCGGCGAGCGCACGCCACCGGGGTAGCGGCAGCTCATGCCGATGATCGCGATCGGCTCGTCCTGGTCGTGGGCGACGGCGGCGACGCCTGTGCCCGCCGTCCCCGCGTCCTCGCCGGTGGTCACGCCGAGCCGTTCGCGCAGGTGTCCCGCGAGCACCGCGACGGTCGGGTAGTCGAAGACCAGCGTCGCGGGGAGCGTCAGGCCGGTCGCCTCGGTGAGGCGGTCGCGCAGCTCGACGGCGGTGAGCGAGTCGAAACCGAGGTCCTTGAACGGCCGGTCCGGGTCCACCGCGTCGGCGCCCGCGTGCCCGAGCACGCTCGCCGCGCCGCCCCTGACCAGGTCGAGGAGGATCCGCTCGCGGTCGGCGGCGTCGGCCTCGGCGAGCCGGTCACGCAGTTCGCCGGAGCCCTCGCCGGAGGTCTTGGCTGACTCCGCGGCTGCCTGGGCCTCCGGCAGCTCGCCGATCAGCGGGCTGGGCCGCGACGAGGTGTAGGTGGCGGTGAACTTGGCCCAGTCCACGTCGGCGACGGTCACGCACGCCAGGTCGTGGTCCACGGCCTGGGCGAAGGCCCGTACGGCCAGCGCCGGTTCCATCGCCGACAGGCCGCGCCTGCGCAGGTAGTCCTCCGCGCCCTCCTCGACGAGCATGCCCGACTCGGCCCACGGTCCCCAGGCGATGGAGACACCGGGCAGGCCATCCGCGCGGCGGCGTTCGACCAGCGCGTCCAGGTAGGCGTTGGCGGCGGCGTAGGCGGCCTGGTTGCCGCTGCCCCACACGCCCGCGATGGAGGAGAAGGTGACGAAGGCCTCAAGCGGGGTGTCGGCCAGCAGTTCGTGCAGGTTGGCCGCGCCCGCGACCTTGCCGTGCAGCACGTCGGCGAACTCGGCGAGCCCGGTGTCGCGCAGCGGGACCGACTGGATCACCCCGGCCGTGTGCACGACCCCGGTCACCGGGTGCTCGGCCAGCAGCGCGGCCAGCGCGTCCCGGTCGGCGACGTCGCAGGCCACGACCGTGGCGCGGGTGCCGAGATCGGCCAGTTCGGCGACCAGCTCGGCCGCGCCGGGGGCGTCGGGGCCCCGGCGGCTGGTGAGCAGCAGGTGGGGGGCTCCGCGTCCGGCCAGCAGGCGGGCGACCCGCGCGCCGAGCGCGCCGGTGCCGCCGGTGATCAGGACGGTGCCCCACGGACGCCACTCCCTGGCCGGGGAGGCGATGGGGGCGCGGGCCAGGCGCCTGCCGTACACGCCGGAGGCGCGCAGGGCCACCTGGTCCTCGGTGCCGTCGGCGAGGACGGACACGAGGCGGGCGGCGGTGCGCCGGTCGAAGGCCGCCGGGACGTCGATCAGGCCGCCCCACTGCTGCGGCAGCTCCAGCGCGGCCACCCGGCCGACGCCCCAGACCTGGGCCTGGGCGGTGCCGTGCACCCGGTCGGCCCGGTCAGCACGGTTGACCGACACCGCTCCCCTGGTCAGCGACCACATCGGGGCGTCGATGCCGCAGTCGCCGAGCGCCTGGGCGAGCAGCACGGTGAACGCGACGGCGGCGGGCAGCCCGGGGTATTCGGGGTGGTCGCGGCCGTCCAGCCCGGCGAGCGAGACGACGCCCGCGACCTCGATGCCGCCGGTCGCCCGCATGATCTCGTCGGCCAGGTTCCAGCGGTCGGTCTCCTCCTCGGCGGCCCGCACCTCGGCCACGTCCGCGCCGCCCTCGCGCAGCGCGGCGACGACGTCACCGAGGTCGCCGGGGTCGTCGCCCTGCGGCGAGACCACCAGCCAGGTGCCGGTGAGCGCGCGCCGGTCGGGCTCGGGGAGCGCCCGCCAGGCGATGCGGTAGCGCCAGGAGTCCACGGCGGACTCGTCGCGGCGGCGGCGCCGCCACGAGGACAGGGACGGCAGCAGCGCGGCCAGCTCGTCGCCGGTGGCCAGGCCCAGCATCTCCGACAGCGCGGCGGCGTCCTGGCGCTCGACGGCGGTCCAGAAGCCGGTGTCCTCGGCGACGGCCTCGGTCTCGGGCGTGGCGGCGGCCTCGGGCGCGAAGGTGTCCAGCCAGTAGCGGCGGCGCTCGAAGGGGTAGGTGGGCAGCTCGACGCGCCGTCCGCCGCCGAGCACCGCGTTCCAGTCCACGGTGACGCCGTGGACGTGCGCGGTGGCCAGCGCCCGCAGCGCGGTCGCCCGCTCGGGGCGGCCCTTGCGGAGGACCGGGATCAGGTGCTCGCCGTCCGTGGACGCGCGGGCCATGGCGGACAGGGTGCCGTCGGGGCCGAGTTCGACGAACGTGGTCACGCCACGACCGGTGAGGGTCCGCACGCCGTCGGCGAACCGGACGGCCTCGCGGACGTGCCGCACCCAGTACTCGGCGGTGTACTCCTCGACCGCCTCACCGGTGATGTTGGAGACGACGGGGACGCGCGGCCGGTCGTAGGAGATGGTCGCGGCGACGGCGGCGAAGTCCGCCAGCATCGGGTCCATCAGCACGGAGTGGAACGCGTGCGAGACGTTCAGCCGCTTGACCTTGCGCCCGCGTCCGCGCCACAGCTCCTCCAGCTCGGCGACGGCGGCCTCCTCGCCGGAGAGGACCAGCGAGTCGGGGCCGTTGACGGCGGCGACGCTCACGCGCTCGTCGAGGGTGACCTCGTCCTCGGTGGCCTGGACGGCCAGCATCGCGCCGCCCTCGGGCAGCGCCTGCATCAACCGGCCACGGGCCTCCACCAGCCGGCACGCGTCGTCCAGGGACATCACCCCGGCCACGTGCGCGGCGGCGATCTCGCCGATCGAGTGGCCCAGCAGGTGGTCCGGGCTCACGCCCCACGACTCGAACAGCCGGAAGAGCGCCACTTCCAGCGCGAACAGCCCCGCCTGGGTGTAGGCGGTCCGGTTCAGCGGGCCGTCGGCGCCGAACACGGCGTCCTTCAGCGGCACGTCGGTGGCGATCCGGGCGCAGACCGCGTCGAAGGCGCCGGCGAACACCGGGTAGGCGTCGTAGAGCTCCCGGCCCATCCCGGCCCGCTGGGAGCCCTGGCCCGCGAACAGGAAGGCGGTCTGCCCGTCCCTGGCGATCCCGCGCACCGCGTCGCCGGGCACCTCGCCGCGCGCCAGCGCGGCCAGTGCGGCGTCGAAGTCCTCGGGGCGCTCGGCGACCACGACCGCCCGGTGCTCCAGGTCGGCCCTGGCGGTGATCAGGGTGTGCGCGATGTCGGCGGGGTCCTCGTCCACGTGCGCGCGCAGCGCCTCGCACTGGGCCCGGAGCCGGTCGGCGCTCTTGGCGGAGATCGGCCAGGCCACCGGGCCGGTGACCGGTGCGGAGGCTTCCCGCTCCGGTGCGGCGGGCGGCTCCTCGATGATGGTGTGCGCGTTGGTGCCGCTCACCCCGAAGGAGGAGATCCCGGCCCGGCGGGGACGCCCGCTGGCGGTCCACTCGCGGGCCTCGGTGAGCAGTTCCACCGCGCCCGCCGTCCAGTCCACGTGCCGCGACGGCTGGTCCACGTGCAGGGTCCTGGGCAGCACGCCGTGGTGCATCGCCATGACCATCTTGATCACGCCCGCGACGCCGGAGGCCGCCTGGGTGTGCCCGATGTTCGACTTCAGCGAGCCGAGCCACAGCGGCTCGTCCCGGTCCTGGCCGTAGGTGGCCAGTAGGGCTCCGGCCTCGATCGGGTCGCCCAGCCGGGTGCCGGTGCCGTGCGCCTCGACCACGTCGATGTCGGCGGTGGTCAGGTCGGCGCCCGCGAGCGCGGCCCGGATGACCCGCTGCTGCGAGGGACCGTTCGGGGCGGTGAGGCCGTTGGACGCGCCGTCCTGGTTGACGGCGCTGCCGCGCACGATGGCCAGCACCTCGTGGCCGTTGCGCTGGGCGTCGGACAGCTTCTCGACCAGCAGGACGCCGACGCCTTCGCCCCAGCCGGTGCCGTCGGCCGCGTCCGCGAAGGACTTGCAGCGGCCGTTGCCGGCCAGGCCGTTCTGCCGGCTGAACTCGGAGAAGATGTCCGAGCTGGTCATCACGGCGACTCCGGCGGCCAGCGCCATCGAGCACTCGCCGTTGCGCAGCGCCTGCGCGGCCAGGTGCAGCGCCACCAGGGAGGACGAGCACGCGGTGTCCACGGTCACCGCCGGGCCCTCAAGCCCGAAGAAGTAGGAGACCCGGCCCGAGATCACGCTGCTCGACGTGCCGGTCAGGTAGTGGCCCTCAGAGCCGGTGGAAAGGCCCATGCCCACGCTGTAGCCGGACGCCGACGCGCCGACGAACACGCCGGTCGGGGTGCCGCGCAGCGACAGCGGGTCGATGCCGCCGCGCTCAAGGGCCTCCCAGGACGCTTCCAGCAGCACCCGCTGCTGCGGGTCCATCGCGGCGGCCTCGCGCGGCGAGATGCCGAACAGGTCGGCGTCGAACGAGGTCGCGTCGTAGACGAACCCGCCCTCCGGCGCGTAGGCCGGGTCGCCGAGGATCCAGCCCCGGTCGGTCGGGAAGACGGAGATCCCGTCGGTGCCGGCCGCGACGAGGTCCCAGAGCTGCTCGGGCGAGCGCACCCCGCCCGGGTAGCGGCAGCTCATGGCCACGATGGCGATAGGCTCCGCCGGATCGGCGGCGACGACGGGAGTGCCGGTCAGCGGGGTGGCCGCGTCGTCCGCGCCGACCAGTTCGGCGAGCAGGAAGCGGGCCAGCGCGGCCGGGGTCGGGTAGTCGAACACCAGCGTGGCGGGCAGCCGCAGGCCGCTGGCGGCGTTCATCCGGTTGCGGACCTCGACGGCGGTCAGCGAGTCGATGCCGAGGTCCTTGAACGGCCGCTCGGCCTCGACCGCCTCCGGTCCCTCGTAGCCCAGCACGGTCGCGGTCACGCCGCGCACCAGGTCCTGCGCCATGCGGACCCGCTCGGTGCCGGTCGCGGCGGCGAGCCTGCCGCGCAGTGCGGCGCTCGGGTCGTCGCCCGCCTCGTCGGCTTCGGCGTCCGCCCCCAGCGCGGCCTGGACCTCGGGCAGGTCCCCGATCAGCGGGCTGGTCCTGGCGGAGCTGAACGCGGGCGCGAACTTCGCCCAGTCCACGTCCGCGACGGTCACGCAGGTCGCCCCGCCGTCCACGGCCTGGGCGAGCGCGGCGACGGCCAGCGCGGGCGGCATCGGGGAGAGGCCCCTGCGGCGCAGGAACTCCTCCGCGCCGCCCCTGGCGGCCATGCCCGCCTCTGCCCACGCGCCCCAGGCGACCGACGTGGCGGCGAGGCCGGTGGCGCGGCGGTGCTCGGCGAGCGCGTCGAGGTGGGCGTTGGCCGCGCCGTACGCGGTCTGGTTGCCGCTGCCCCAGGTGGCGGCGATCGACGAGAAGAGCACGAAGGCGTCCAGCGGCACGCCGGACAGCAGCTCGTGCAGGTTCGACGCGCCCACCGCCTTGGCCCGCAGGCCCTCGGCGAACTCCTCGACGTCGAGTTCCGCGAGCGGGGTGGAGGGGTCGATGCCGGCGGTGTGGAACACGGCGGTCACCGGGTGCTCGGCGAGCAGCGCGGCCAGCGCGTCCCGGTCGGCCACGTCGCAGGAGACCACGGTGGCGGGGGTGCCCAGCTCGGCCAGTTCGGCGACGAGCTCCGCCGCGCCGGGGGCGTCCGGCCCGCTGCGGCTGGTCAGCAGCAGCCCGGGGGCGCCGCGTCCGGCCAGCCAGCGGGCGGTCTCGGAGCCGAGCGCGCCGGTGCCTCCGGTGACGAGCACGGTCCCCGTGGGCGTCCAGCGCTCCGGCGCGGACACCGCCCCGGTACGGCTCAGCCTGCGCCCGAACACGCCTGAGGCGCGCACGGCCACCTGGTCCTCGGCGCCCGCGAGCACGGCGACGGCACGCGCGGCGGCGCGCTCGTCGAGGTCCGCGGCGACGTCGATGAGCCCGCCCCAGCGCTCCGGGTGCTCCAGCGCGGCCGCCCGGCCGAGCCCCCAGATCTGCGCCTGGACGGGGTCGGCGGGCGCGTCCGAACGCCCGGTGGAGACCGCGCCGACGGTGACGCACCACAGCGGCGCGGCCACGTGGGCGTCGCCCAGTGCCTGCGCCAGCGCCAGGGTGCCGCCGACGGCCATGCTCACGTCGGGGTCGTCGAAGTGCGGGCGGGTGTCCAGCGCGAGCAGCGACAGCACGCCGTCCACCGAGGCGAACTCGCGCAGCCGCTCGGTGAGCGTCCAGCGGTCCAGCTCGTAGTCGGCGAGCGCGACCTCGATCACCTCGGCGCCCCGGGCGCGCAGCGCCCGCAGGGTGTGCGCGGCGGCGGGCTCGTCGGCCTGCTCCTCCGGCACCACGGCGAGCCAGGTCCCGGTCGCGGTCCCCGCGCCCGGGTCCAGCGGCTTCCAGGTCGCCTCGTAGCGCCAGGAGTCCACGGTCGAGCGGTCCCGGCGTCCGCGCCGCCAGGCGGACAGCGCGGGCAGCACCTCGCCCAGGCCGTCGGCGGTGCCGAGGCTGAGCGTGTCGGCGACGGCGTTCGCGTCCAGCTCCTCGACCGCCGCCCAGAACCGGGCCTCGGCGGGGTCGGCGGCGACGGGCTCGGCGGGCGCGCCGGTGGCCTCCAGCCAGTAGCGGCGGTGCTGGAAGGCGTAGGTGGGCAGGTCGGTGACCTGTCCGCCCCAGCCCGCGAAGACCATGCGCCAGTCCACCGGGACGCCCTGCGCCCAGGCTTCGGCCAGCGTGGCCATCCAGCGGTCCAGGCCGCCTTCGTCACGGCGGAGGGTGGCCAGGGCGACCCCGGCGGCGTCGTCGAGGGTCTGCTCGATGCCGACGGTCAGCACCGGATGTGCGCTGATCTCGATGAACGTCGAGCGCCCGTCGGCGAGCAGCGCCCGGATGGCCTCTTCGAA
>NZ_JARLTC010000068.1 GCF_029382225.1 Spongiactinospora sp. TRM90649 | reverse complement strand
GCCCGCTCATCGAGGTGCCCGTGCTGGTCGCCCTGGTCTACGTCAGCCTGGCCGCCCGCAGGCTGTTCAAGGAGCCCGTCAATGCCTAGCGTCCTATTCGTCTGCGTTCACAACGCCGGGCGTTCCCAGATGGCCGCCGGATGGCTCAGCCACCTCGCCGGAGACCGTGTCGAGGTCCGGTCCGCGGGATCCGCGCCCGCCGGGCAGATCAACCCGGTCGCCGTCGAGGCCATGGCGGAGGTCGGCATCGACATCACCGCCGCCCAGCCCAAGGTGCTCACCGTCGATGCCGTCGAGGCCTCCGATGTGGTGATCACCATGGGCTGTGGCGACGCCTGCCCGATCTTCCCCGGCAAACGCTATGAGGACTGGAAGCTCGACGACCCGGCCGGGCAGGGCATTGAGGCGGTGCGGGCGATCCGCGACGAGATCAAGGCACGTGTGGAGAAGCTGATCTTCGCACTCGTCTGACCCGGGGACGGCGGGCTTCGGTCCGGATGAGAAGGTTCCTGATCGTCGGCGGTGACGAGGCGCTCGATGGATCGCGATGACAACCTCGACGGTGCGGCCGTTCGCAGAAGGCGCTTCCCGGCGCTGGTGGTGGCGGCCGGTGCCGCCGTGGGTGTACTCGGCGGGATGATCGGGCTGGGTGGCGCGGAGTTCCGGCTGCCGTTGCTGATCGGCCTGTTCGGCTTCGCCGCGCTGGCGGCCGTCATCTTGAACAAGGCGATGAGCCTGGTCGTCGTTCTGGCGGCGCTGCCCGCCCGGCTGGCCGCAGTGCCGCTCGCCGAGCTGGCCGCGCACTGGACGGTAACCGTGAACCTGCTCGCGGGCAGTCTGCTGGGCGCCTGGGCCGGGGCGTCGTGGGCGGTCCGGATGCGGACCGCCACCCTCTACAAGGTGCTCGCGGTGCTGATGGTGGGCATGGCCGCGGCCTTGGTGCTCACGCACGCGACCGCCGTGGGCACGCTGGTCCTGCCCGATGCGGCACGAACGATCGCCGCAGTCGTGGCCGGGTTCGGTATCGGAGTGGTGGCCGCGATCATGGGCGTGGCCGGAGGCGAGCTGCTGATCCCCACGATCGTGCTGCTGTACGCGGTCGACATCAAGGTCGCCGGCAGCCTGTCCCTGATCGTCTCCCTGCCGACCATGCTGGTCGCCTTCGCCCGCTACAGCCGCGACGGCGGTTTCGCCGTCCTGGGCGCCAACCTCCGCTTCGCCGCTGCCATGGTCGTCGGCTCGATCGCGGGCGCGCTCCTCGGCGGGCTGCTGCTCGGCGTCGTCCCCGACCTCGTGCTGGTTCCTGTGCTGGCGGCCATCCTGCTGATCTCAGCAGGCAAGGTGGCACGCCACCGATGAGCATGTCCTGCCCGTGACCACCCTGATGGAGGTCACACGGAGACGAGGCTGAGGTCGGTGCGAACGGGCTCGCCGAGGGGGGCGAACAGGGCGCCGAGCTTGTTCACCGTCTCCGGGACGACCCGGTAGTACACCCAGGTGCCGCGCCGCTCGCCGTCGATGAGCCCGGCGGTGCGCAGGATCTTCAAATGGTGGGAGATCGTCGGCGCGGTGAGGTCGAAGAAGCCGGTCAACTCGCACACGCACACCTCGCCGCCCTTGTGGGAGCCGATCATCGACAGCAGGCGCAGCCGTACCGGGTCGGCCACCGCTTTGAGTAGGACCGCGAGGTCGGCCGCGTCGTTCTCCGACAGGGGCTCACGGGCGATCGGCGCGCAGCACTGGATCGTCACGGCGGTCATCCCGGCTCCTTAATTCGATGCTCGTCTAAATCATAGGCGATGGTAGGCGGCCAAGGCCAAGGCGGCGGTGACGCTCGCCATCGCGACCGCGCTCATCACCCACGTATAGCCGGCGGCCTGCGCCAAGGCGACCGCGCCGAGGGGGGCCAGCGCCTTGTCGGCGACGGAGAATACCGCGATCCGGCCCGCCAGGGTCGCGTAGGCGGCGGTGCCGTACCGGGCCACGAGCAGGTGCGGCAGGGTGATCGAGGCGATGCCGAAGCCGAGGCCGAACAGCAGCACGCACCCGATCACCCCCGCGGCCGTCGTGCCGAAGACGGGTAGCAGCAGGGCGGCGACACCCTGCAGGGCGAAAATGGCCGCGGCGATGAGCGCGGCGGGCAGGCGAGTCTGCAGGCCGGTGGTGATCAGCCGCCCCGTGACCGACAGGACACCGAGCAGCCCGGCGAGCGTCGCGGCCAGGACCGGGCTGTGCCCGAGGTGGATGAGGTAGGTGACCAGCAGCACCGCGATGGTGGCCACCGCACCGCCGTTGGCGGTGAAGGCGATCACCAGCAGCCAGAACGGGCGCCGCCGCACGGCCGCCTTGACCAGGCCCGCTCGTTGTCCGGCGGTGCCGGGGGTGCGGGAGGCGGCCGGGCGGCGGCGGATCACCATTGCGTGCAGCGGGGCGGCCAGCGCACCGTAGCCGGCCCCGAGAATCAGCAGCGCTTGGCGCCAGCCGTAGGCGTCGACCAGCAGGCCGGTGAGCGGGATGAAGATCGAGGAGGCGAATCCGGCGACGATGGTGAGGGCGAGGATGCCGTTCGCGCGGCCGCGGGCGTCTCCGCCGTGCCAGGCGATGATGACGGCGAAGGCGGCCTCGTACAGCACCATGGAGCAGGCGACGCCGATGGCGGCGAAAACCAGGTAGAGCTGCCACAGCGCGGTTACCTGTGACCAGGCCAGTACCGCGCCCGCGCCGAGCAGGGAGCCGACGGTCATCAGCCCGCGTCCGCCGTGGGCGTCCAGCCACCGTCCGGCCCGAGGGGCGCAGGCGGCGGCGATCAGCACGGACAGGGTGAGTGCGGCGGCGATCTGGGCGTTGGTGGCGTGCAGGTCGCGGGCCATCGGGACGAGGAAGACGGAGAAGGCGTAGTAGAGCACGCCGTAGCCGGTGGTCTGGGTGACGGCCAGCGCCGCGACGATCTGGCGGCCCTGCCGGGCATGCGGCTGACCGCCGCCCCGGCTTGCGGGGGCGGCGGTCAGCGCGCCGGGCGTGGTCCCGGCCGGGGGGTCGGCGTTCACCCGGGCCGGGCCTGGCAGGAGATGAGGGCCCCGCCGGTCGCCGTGATGGTCCACGTGCCGCCGGAGGCGGCGCTGAAGCCTTGTGCCTCCAGTCGCCGGGCCGGCGTGCCGGCCATGCGGGTGATCGCGCGGGCGTAGCCGGGGTTGGGGCTCGATGGCCCCGTGTCGGGAGGGGGGACGGCCAGGCGATCGGTGCCGAGCCCGTCGTGGCCGCAGATCAGCCGCATGGCTTCCTTGTGGGCGCTGGTGGGGTGGCCGTCCGACACGTCGGTCTTCCTTCTCCAGAGGGGATTGCTGCCGAAGGGGAGGTCAGCCGCAGCAGCCGCCATCGCCGGAAGCGGAAACGGTGGCCAGAGGGAGCGGGGCGGCGAGCAGGCCGCCGCTGATGCCGGTGGCCAGGCCGACCCTGCTCTCCTGGGCCTCGGCGAGGTTGGAGGAGCAGACGCCGGTCTCGGGCAGATCCAGCCGCACCTGCCGGGCGGCCTCCCAGTCCCCGGCGAGCGCCGCGACCACCGAACGGACCTGCTCATACCCGGTGGCCATGAGGAATGTCGGGGCACGCCCGTAGGACTTCACTCCGACGGCGTAGTAACCGGGCTCGGGGTGGGTCAGCTCGTCCACCCCGTGGGCGGGGACGGTACCGCATGAATGCTGGTTCGGGTCGATCAGCGGGGCCAGCGCGCGGGTAGAGCCCAGGATCGGGTCCAGGTCCAGGCGTAGCTCGCTCGCGATGGAGTGGTCGGGGCGGTAGCCGGTGGCGCTGATGATCCGGTCGGCGGTGACGCTCTGCTCGTGCCCGGACGGGTCGCGGCTGATCACCGTGCCGTTCTCGACGCGGTGGACGTAGAAACCGGTCAGCAGGTGGATGCGGCCGGATTCGACGTGCGCGCGCAGCCGGGTGCCGAGCGCGCCGCGGGCGGGCAGTGCGTCGGCGTCGCCGCCGCCGTAGGCGCGGGCCGCGCCGCCGGCGCGGATCGCCCAGGTGATCCGGGTGTCGGCGGAGAGGTCGGCCAGCGCGAGCAGCGTGGTGGCCGCCGAGTGGCCCGCGCCGACGACCAGGACGTGCCTGCCCTCATACCGCTCCCGGTCTGTGCCGAGCACGTCGGGCAGTGCGTGGTCCACGAGATCGTGGGCGTCCTTTTCGCCGTGGGCGGGCAGGCCACTGGCACCGAGCACGTTGGGGGTCTCGTAGGTCCCGGAGGCGTCGATGACGGCGCGGGCGTGCAGTTCCTCGCCGCCGGCCAGGCGGATGAGGAAGGGGACGTCGGCGCGGCCGGTGGTGCGGACCCGGTCATAGCCGAGGCGGCTGATCGCGGCCACCTTCGCGCTGAGCCGGACCCGCTCGCCGAACAGCGCGGCCAGCGGGGCGAGGTAGCCGTCGATCAGCTCGGCGCCGGTGGGCAGCCACTCGGGATCGGGCGCGTCCCAGCCGGCGGCCTCAAGGAGACGGCGGGCGGCGGCGTCGATGTCGTACTTCCACGGGCTGAACACCCGCACGTGTCCCCACCTGGCCACCGACGCGGCGGCCTGCTCACCGGATTCCAGGACGAGGAAGTCGATGCCGCGTTCGGCCAGGTGCGCGGCGGCGGCCAGGCCGACCGGCCCGGCCCCGATCACCACGACCGGTAGCGTGCCGGCGTCGGGACCGTTGACCATCTGCTCCAGTTCCAGGGCGGTGGTGGTGCCACAGCAGCCGTCGCTCATGACGGTGTCTCCTTGGGTCCAGGTGAGTTGTTTAGAAGACTGTCGAACCAGAGCCATCATGAGACTCTGCTTAGAGGATTGTCAAATTAGCCGGTTGTCGAATCAGACGGCCTTCGGGAGTCCGCCGGTCACAGGCCGACCCGGGCCGGGGCGTCGCGGACGTGCGCGGCCAGCGGGCCCATGACGTGCGCGGCGTCCGCGGCGACGCCGCGCAGGGTGTTGGAGGCGAAGGAACGCTGGAACTCCAGCCCCAGGTAGGCGAGACCCGGGTGGGTGAGGGACAGCCCGCCGGCGTGCAGCGGCAGGCCGTGCTCGTCCAGCGCGCCGAGCGGAGCCAGATACCCCAGGTCGGGCAGGTAGCCGGTGGCCGTCAGCACCGCATCGACGCGCTCGCGGGTGCCGTCGGCCCACACGACGTGCTCGCCGTCCAGCGCGGTGAACATGGGCCGGCGCACCAGCCGGCCGGATGCCACCGCGGCGGCGTGGTCGCCGGTGTCCATGACCGGCCGCCCGGGCAGGCGGTGCAGCAGCCAGGCCGGCGGCAGGTCGTCGAAACCGCTGGAGGTCAGCCAGTGGTGCACGTCCCTGCCCTCGCGCCGCTGCGGCAGGAAGGTCAGCGGGGCGCGCGAGGCGATGCGTATCCGATCCGGCCCGTCCGGCCCCGCCGCGATGGCCAGCTCGCAGGCGATCTGCACGGCGGAGTTGCCGCCGCCGACCACCACCACGCGCCGCCCCTCCAGGTCCTTGGGGCCGCGGTAGTCGGCCGCGTGCAGCACCTGCCCGGTGAAGGATTCGGCGCCGGGCAGGGAGGGGCGGATCGGGCGGGTGAAGGAGCCGCCGGCCGCGATTACCGCCGCGGCCGTGATGTCCTGGCCGTCGGCGGTGCGCACGGTGAATCCGCCGTCGTCGGCGGCCTGGACGGCGTGCGCCCGGGTGCCGGTGCGGATCTCGACGTCCAGCGTGGCGGCGTAGCGGCGCAGGTAGGCGGTGACCTCGTCGCGGTGCGGGTAGTGGTCGGGGTCGCCGGGGAAGTCCAGGCCGGGCATCGCGCTGAACCGGGCGGGCGAGAAGGCGGTGAGGCTGTCGTAGTAGTGCGGCCAGGAGCCGCCCGGCTCGCTCGCGGCTTCGAGGATCAGCGCGCTCAGGCCCGCGTGCCGGGCGGCGCGGGCGGCGGCGAGGCTGGACTGGCCTGCGCCGATGATGACGAGGGGGTGTGGGGATGTGGTCATGACCGGGACCATATATCGCTGTTTTCAGATATGTCAAAGCAGCGATATGATGGAATCCTGCGGGAAGGGAGGACACATGACCACGCAAGGCGCTGCTGCGGGCACCACCGGAGGTCCGCGGGCAGCGGACGGGCCGTGCTGCCCGCCCTCATCGCCGGCGGGCGGCGGTGCCCAGCAGGCGGTGACCGATCTCAGCCCCGCCGTACATGCCTTCCTCAAAGCCCTGGCCAGCCCCGCCCGCCAGCGCGTCATGCTGCTGTTCGCCCGGGGGGCCGAACTCAGCGTCGGCCAGGTCGCCGAGGCCACCGGCCTGGCCCAGCCCCGCGCCAGCGAACACCTGGCCGAGCTCCGGCGCGGCGGCATCCTCACCTCTCACAAGGACGGCAAGACCGTGCTCTACCGCGCCGACAAACACGCCGGCGCCGTAGCGCTCGCCGAGCTCCAGGCCTTCCTGCGGCACTGCTGCTGACCCTGCCGACAGGCCATCACGACGACGCGGACCGCCCTTCTAGACCGATCGGTCTTACCGCACCGTCAGATGGGCGCGGAGCGGGACACCGTCCAACTCCAGGTGGCGGCTCATGTCGAGCTCGAAGCGGCGACCGCTACGTGGCGATCCCGAGACATTACATACAGCTACTTTGGGGCTGGTCGCCGAGCCGGTCGAGGTGCGGCAGGTGATGATCCCCAGGTCGAGCGGCAAGCTCCGCAAGCTGGGCATCCCTACCGTCGCCGACCGGGTGGTCCAGGCCAGTCTCAATGCGGTGCTCGAACCCATCTTCGAGGCGGACTTCCTAGGGGGCCGCGTACTGGCGTCGCTTCCAGCTCGGGCGTCCCGGACGGACAGGACACGATTCTGGACAGGAAATGGCATACCGGGTGATCGGCGGGTGGGGGAAGCCTGCGTGCAGTACGGCCGGCCGAAGACGCGGCGGGCCGTAGTTGGCGCGGGTTGAAAGGAAGTCATGACGCAGAAGTCACAGCGACCGCAGAACGGATCCATGGCCGACCGATCCGCCGAGCACGAATTCGACGTCATCGTGTGCGGAGCGGGCTCGGCCGGATCGACGGTCGCCGGAATACTGGCCGACGATCCGGCGCTGCGCGTGCTCCTTATCGAAGCAGGTCCAGATGACGCGGACGACCGCGTTTCCAACCCCCGACCGCTGGCCGGAGAACATCGGCAGCGAACGCGACTGGGGCTACCTCACCGAGCCGAGCCCTCGGATCGCCGGTCGGCGCGTGCTGTACTCGATGGGCAAAGGGCTGGGCGGCGGGTCCAGCATCAACGTCGCCGTCTGGTCACGCGGCCACCGCCAGGACTGGGAGGACTTCGCCGAACTCGCCGGCGACCCGCGCTGGAACTACCGCTCCATGCTCGACGTCTACCGCCGGTTGGAGACCTGGCACGGCGACCCCGACATCGAGCGCAGGGGCACGGAAGGCCCCATTCACGTGCGGCCGGCCCAGCCGACGCACGCCTTCTTCTCCGCGATGCTCGACGGAGCCGAGACGGTCGGCCTCGATCGTTACGCGAGCCCGAACGGCGAACTCGCCGAACGCGGCAGCGGCTGCGCCGTCCGCGATGAAACCGTCGAGAACGTCGGCACCCGCCGATCGCCGTATCGCGCGCTGGTAGCGCCACGTCTGCATCAGCGGAATCTCACGGTCATCACCCACGCCGTCGTCACCGAGGTCGTTTTCGACGGCAACCGCGCGGTCGGCGTGAAAGCCGTTTCCGAAGGTCGCCCTGTCGAATTCCGCGCAGCATGTGAGGTGGTTCTGAGCCTGGGCGCAGTGCAGACTCCGAAGATTCTCCTGCAGTCGGGCATCGGTCCGGCCGGGCATCTGGAGTCGTTGGGCATACCGGTTCGCGGGAATCTGCCCGGAGTGGGGTCCGGCCTCGACGACCACGTGCTGTTCGGGTGCGTGTGGGAAGCGGGCAAGTGCGAACTTCCCCCGCCGCCTCGGGCCCAGGCGGTGTGCTTCTGGGGTTCCGATGGCCGGCCGGAATCACCGAAATTCATCATGTACTCCGGCGCCGCCGCGTTCATGAGCCCAGAGGCGGCGGCACGGTACGGACGACCTGACCCCGCTTTCACGTTTCTGCTCGGCATGCGCATGAGGTCGCGAGGCTCGGTGCGGCTCAGGACCGCCGACCCGGCGAGCGCTCCCATCATCGAGACCGGCTACCTCGACGACCCCGACGACGTACGTGACGCGGTCGAGGGCTACCGGTTCGCCGAGGTCCTGGCCCACTCCCAGCCGATGAGCCCGTACCTAGGAACGCGCGCCGTCCCGGGCGGGGTTTCCGACGCCGACGTCGCCGCGTACCTCCGTCACACGGCCAGCACCTTCTGGCACCAGTGCGGGACGGCCCGGGTCGGCACGGACGAGGGAGCGGTCATCGACGCGGAGTTCCGTGTCCACGGCTTCGACAACCTCCGGATCGCCGACGCTTCGGTACTGCCCCGCGTGACCTCTGGAAACACCATGGCCCCCTGTGTGGCCATCGGAGCCCGAGCCGCCGACCTCATCCGCGACCGGCGGAACTCCGTCGAAGCGTGATCGAAGTGCTGGAACTCGGGTGCCCGTTCGACGCACCGCCGCCCCTTGGACACTGTCGCCGAGACCACCACTCACCCCACCAGCGCGAAAGGCTTGCCCCCTGCAGCCCGGCGAATGGCACCGCGGTACGCGTCGCACCGGTCGGTACCCGAACTCCTCGTCGAGCACGATGACCGGAAGGTCACTTGGCAGGCCGATCAGCGGCGATATGAACTGGTTCGCCTCGTCCTGCTATGTCGTGGCCCACACCAACCGGCTGCCGGTCTCGCGGGCGAGGCCTGTCAGGATCCGGCCGTGGTCGGGGCAGTACCGGATCGGGTACGTCTCCCCGTCTGACGGCGTCACCCGCTCGATCAGCCAGTTGCCGTTGGCGGGCCGCTGGGCGGCGTTGACGACACCGTCCACGTCCAGCAGAATCAGGCGCTCGCCCGGCACTGGGCGGATGAGGGTGCTCATGGGCGTCGGAGCGGTTCCTGGACGGGCTTGCCGTACTGGCACGCTGTCACGCCACCCGCCCGTAGGACGGCAAGACCCACGTTGGCCGTCTATGGAACCCGCGGGTACCGTCCGGAGGGTGTGGCCAGCGGATCACGCTGGGGAAGGTCAAGGTGGGGCGTCCAGCGCGAGGGATGGCCACCCGGCATGAGGGAGCGTCGAAGCCGTGCGCGAGGGATTCGGGCCGGTCGATCCAGTTCTTGGCCGCTGCTCGGGAGAGGGGCCGGGAGGCGTTCCCACATCTCGGTGAGCCGGGCGCCGCGCAGCCCCGTCCGCGCCTGCTCGTGGTCGGCCTGCCGAACGGGGATGTGCCCAGGGAGTCCGCTCAGGTCCACTCGGGCCGTAGCCAGCTGTAGCCAGGTGAGATCGCGCGGCATCTGGACCATCACAGCAAGGCGGTCAGCGTGAGCCATGACGCGGCACCGCCCCCCACCGCGCCCGCGATGGTCTGGGCGGGTGTGTGGTCCCGGATCACCACTCGCGACCAGGCGATCGCCGCCGTCAGCACAATGCCGGCCGCGTAGACGGGGACCGGCGGAAGGATCCAAGCGAGCGTTACCACACTGCCGGCCGCCACCGCCGTATGGAAACTGATCTTCCACCAGAACGTGATCGGGCCGGTCACGGTCAACGTGGCGAGCATGACGGCCACGCCCGCGACCATCACCGGCGGGGCGCCGAGCGTGACCATGAGGGTCATGGTGATGATCACCAGGGCGAGGATGACGCCGATCAGCCACGGTCGATGGGCACGGTCGGTGATGTGCTTGTCGGCGAACCGGCCCGACCGGACGCCTGCCACGATCACAATGAGTGGGATCCCACCGCACAGCCCGGCGGCCAGCGCGCCCCAGCCGATGCCGGCCCAGCCGCCGGTGATCGCGCCCACGATCAGAGGCAACCCCATGACGAGGTGGGCGGGTGCGAACACCTCCGTCACACCGCGGGCGAAGCGGTTCTCCGTCTGCCGATCCGCCGGTAAGCCACTGGGACCTGCCGAAGCCACGTTGTCTCCTTTTCGACGTCGTCGGCGAATACAGGTCCTGGCATGATTCCAGAAAACGCGCCTGTCCCCTTGTGTTAACGACGCCGCGCCGCCAGGGCGCGCGAGGCGGTGGCCTCGTGCGCGGGTGGCGGCGGGCACGTCCAGGCGGTCGGTGAGATGCTGTCGGCGCTCGTGGTGCGGGCGCACAGTGTGCAGGCGCTGCGGGCGACGGCGGAGCAGGCCAGTGGGTTCGCCGCGCGGCCGGCCGACATCGAGGAGGTCGCCGCCTTCCACGGTGACGCGCACGAGCTGCTGGTGTACCGGTTCTTCAAGATGGACGGCTGGCACTGCTCGAACTGGCGGGCAAGCGGCGACTGGAACCCACCTCCAGCGATGACTCGGAGCCGGCCTCGCCGGGCGCACGCCCGCGAGCACTCACCCAAGTGCCGCGACTTCGTCCCGCTGCCACCCCGGTTGAAGAGGAGGAGCCGCAGTCGGGCATCGCGTTCGCCTCGGGCAACCGGCGGCGCGCGGTGACCGGCCGCAGACGGCCGCCCGGCTTGGTGGCGCGTCGTCCTCCCTTTTCCGTTCAGTTGTGGAAGCGGCCCTCTCGCGTGTAGATGCAGCTGCCACTGCCGAGGACCCCGCAATTCGCGTTGGAGTTCCAGCCGTCGTCGTAGTGGACCTTACGCCAGCGCTTCACCGACCCTTTCTCCGCGTATTGGTGGTGCCAGGGTGGCACCTTCGAGTCGAAGTGCTTCTTGTAGTTTCCCCAGATGTTCTTGTAGTAGATCCGGTGCCGGGCGTAGATGTAGCTTGGATAGTTGTCAGGCGTGCAGTTGGCGACATAGCTGTCGGAATAGCGCTGCTTGTCGGAGGTGAACTGGGAGGCGTAGTAGGTTTCGGGCGGCATTCCGGGGAACCCCGCGTCGTGCCAGTCGTACCAGTTGTAGTGGTAGAAGTCGCATGCGGCAGCGCCGGAGATGGTCGAGACCTGTGGCGGGGTCAAGCCGTCCGCGACGACCGGCGAGCTGGTGATCTGGCGGCGCCGCAGCTCCGGTGGCGGGTCGGCGCCGTGGTCGTCCACCAGTCGCCGGGGGACCGCGACCACCGTCGGCGTGATCTCCAGATATGTCTCCAGGAAACTGCCCTTCTCGTCGCGGGCGAAGAGCGGAGCTCGGTCGATCCTTCCCAGCTGAGCCATTCCGACGTCGTTGGAGGGGTAGCTGTCGGTGAAGGTGACCAACAGTCCGTTGGTGTAGCGGAGCTGTGCGAGGCTCACGTCCACGTCGGCCTCTTCCTCATCGTCGGCCACGGCCGCGGAGGGAATGAGGAACAGAGCTGCCGCGATTGCCGCCGCCACGACCGGGATCACTTTCATGCGCTCTCCTCGTGGGCTGACTCGGACTGCTGGATTACCGGGACTACTGGAGACGATAAACCTGGTTCTTTGAATCTCCTAAGGCTGATTCGGACGACGCGCACCAGGCGCGGATTTTCGGCCTTGATGCCGCGCGCCTGCGCGGATAGAGGTGGCGAGGGTGTGCGGGACTGCGGCGGGCGGAACGGCCGCGCCCGGGGCCGGGAGTGTCGGGAGTCGTCACTCTTGCCGATGCGTCACCGGCCGGCCGGTACGGTGCGACCACGGGTTGCCCGTGGTCCTGTGGCAGGCCGCTGGGCTGCTCCGGCCGGCCCGCCCGCCACCTGACCCACCACGACAGGTCCGGCCCCTCCGCCCACCAGCGGGGAGAACCATGTCATTGCGAGCCCGATTGCGAGCGGAGAAAGAGCGGATGACGACGACCACCCGCTGGCGGCGTAACGCCGCCCTGTTCCTGACCGGGCGGACCGTGTCGCCGTTCGGCTCCATGATCGTGCAGTACGCGGTGATGTGGTGGGTGACCCTGCGGACCCGCTCCGGGCTGGCGGTGGCGCTCTACGCGGTGGCCGCGTTCCTGCCCCAGGGATTGGTGTCGATCTTCGGAGGCGTGCTCGCCGACCGGATGAACCGCCGGGTACTGTTCATGATCGCCGACGGCGCCATCGCCACGGCGACGCTGGTGCTGGCGCCGCTGATGGCCAACGGCGTGAACGACCCTCGTGCTCGCCCTGCCGTTCCGCACTCCCGGCGGCACGGTCGCCGCCGCCCGGCGGATGCCCGGTGTCGAGGGCACTACCGGGCGCGGCCGTGCTCGACCGCCTCACGGCGGTGGACTCCGGGACGGCCGGCGCGGCGATCAATTACCCCGCCATGGGCCTGATCATCGCCTTCTGCGCCATCGCCGTGGTGAACACCCTGGCCATGTCCACCTCCGCCCGATCGCGCGAACTCGCCCTGCTGCGCCTGGTCGGGACCACCCGCCGGCAGGTGCTGCGCATGCTGCGTGCCGAGACCGCGACCGCCGTCGTGATCGCCGTGGCGCTCGGCACCGGCATCTCCCTGGTGACGCCGCCCGCCTTCAGCGCCGGCATGACCGGCTCGGCCCTGCCGTCCATCCCGCCGCTCGTCTACCTCGGCGTGATGACCGTGGCCGCCGCCCTCGCCTTGGCCGCCACGGTGATCCCGGCCCGCTTCGTCCTGCGCGCCCGGCCCACCGAGGCCCTCGCCGCCCGCGAGTAGGGCACCGGTGACAGCCCGCGCTGTCAGGGCTGTTCCGGGGGGTACCAGATCTTGCTGTGCAGGTCGGTTCCTCTGATCACCTGGACGCGCCACGGGTCCAGTCTCAGGAGGTGCAGCTTCGGGTCGCCGGGGCCGTCGCGCCAGAAGGTACCCGGGTCGTAGCCGGCTCCCTTCGGGCTCGTCCGCCGGTAGAGGTCCCACACATGGCGCTTGGTCTCGATGTCGTCGACCCAGGTGGCGACGGCGTCGACGCTCACCGCGTTCTGCCGTGGCGTCCAGTAGGAGAACGTGGTGTGGGGGTTGCCCGCCAGGTGGGCGGCCTTGACGGGGGTCTTGTAGGTGGCGAGCCAGCCCAGTGGAGCGTCGGCGACGGTCTCCCAGACGGGGATCAGCACTCGCGCGCGGGGGCGCCCCTTGCCGTCGACGGTGGTCATGGTGGCGTACACGATGTCGCCGATGTAGGTGTCGAAGGCGTTCTTGATCTCGTTGAACGAGGTCACATGCGTGGCCATTGGTCTCTTCCTCCTGTGGTGGGTGCCGCTCAGACGGTGGTCGCGGCGGGAGCCGGGGCCTTTGTGGGGGTGCGGAGGCCGAAGGCGATGACGATGACGCCGAGCACCGCCGCCGCCAGTGGGACGACGAGGGCGGTTCGCAGCGCGTCGAGGCCCGATCCGGCGGCGACGCTGACGGCGGTGACGGCCGACAGCCCGAGGGCCGTGCCGAACTGCATGGACGTGTAGAGCAGGCCGCCCGCCAGGCCGTGCTCGTTCTCCTCGATGCCCTCGGTCGCGGCCATGGTCAGCGGGCCGTACGCCAGGGAGAAGGCCAGCCCGAGCAGGAGCAGCGCCGGGAGCATGGCGGTGTAGGCCCAGTCCATCCCGACGGGCAGGAACAGCGCGTACGCGAGCGCCGCGACGGCGATGCCGCCGAACAGCACGCGGGTGTTGCCGAAGCGGTTCACCAGGCGCGGCGTCAGGGTGGGCGCGAGCACCGTGTCGATCCCGATCACCAGCATCGCCAGGCCGGTCTGCATGGTGCTCCAGCCGCGCAGCTCCTGGAGGTACAGGGTGGCCAGGAACTGGAAGCCGGCGAACGCGAACAGGAACAGCAGCGCCCCGAGGTTCACCCGCACGAGCGACGCCGTGCGCAGGATGCCCAGCCGGACCAGGGGTGACGGCGACCGCCGCTCGATCGCGACGAACAGCCCCAGCGACACCAGCCCCGCGCCGAACACGGCCACGGTGAGGCCGGGGCCGTCGCCGGGCCGCTCCAGCCGGACCACCCCGTACGCCAGCAGCAGCATGGCGGCGGTGATGGCGAACGCCCCTGTCAGGTCGAAGCCGCCAGAGGGCCGCTCGCCGCCCGTGTCGCGGACCAGGGCCAGCGCCGCCACCAGGATCAGCGCCGACAGGATGACCGGGGCGAAGAACACCCAGCGCCAGCCGAACGAGGTGAGCACGCCGCCCGCGACCAGGCCGAGGGAGAAGCCGCCGGCCGCCGTCCCGGCGTACACGCCGAGCGCCTTCGTGCGCAGCGGGCCCTCGGGGAAGTTGGACGTGACCAGCGCCAGTCCGGCGGGTGCCATGAACGCGGCCGCGACCCCGGTGACGAACCGCGCGGCCAGCAGCATCCAGCCTTCGGTGGCGAACCCGCCGAGCCCTGAGAAGACCAGGAAGACGACCAGCCAGGACACGAACATCCGCCGGTGCCCCAGCAGGTCGGCGGCGCGCCCGCCGAGCAGCATGAACCCGCCGTAGCCGAGTACGTAGGCGCTGACCACGCCGCTGAGCATGCCGGTGGACAGGCCCAGGTCGGCGCGGATCGACGGCAGCGCCACGTTCAGCATCGCCACGTCGATCCCCTCCAGGAAGATCGCGCCGCACAGCACCAGGAGGACGCCCCACGCGCGTCCTGTCATGCGGGCCGGACGGCCGGCCGCGACGGATTCGCTGACGGTGTTGGACATCGGGATCCGACTCCTTCAGTGGGAACCGATCCCGGGGCGGTTCCCCGAGTGCCTGCCGGTTCCTTCTTGTAACCGACAGCATCATCTGGCACTATCAGTGACCATGGAAGACGGCACTCTCAAGTCCCTCGGTTACTGCGGGGATACCGGCATCGACGACGACGTTCTGCAGTGGGACCAGCGCGCCGACTGCGAGGTGCGGCAGATCCTCGACCGCGTCGCCGACAAGTGGTCGCTTCTGGTGATAGCGCTGCTCGACAAGCGGAGCCTGCGCTTCACCGAGCTACGCCGCGCGATCGACGGGGTCAGCCAGCGAATGCTGACCCGCACGCTGCGGCACCTCGAACGCGACGGCCTGGTGAACCGGACGGTGCATCCGACCGTCCCGCCGCGCGTGGACTATGAGCTGACACCGATGGGCGTGACCCTGCACAGCACCATCCGCGCCCTGGTCACCTGGACCGAGGAGCACCAGAACGCGATCGCCGCGGCCCGCGCCGCCTACGACAGGCGCGAGGCCGAGCAGGAGGCCGCCGAACGCGAAGAGGCCGAACGTCAGGCCGCCGCCCGGCCGGCCCTGACGATCAGAAGGTGACCTCAGACCGCACAGGCCGGTCAGTGCGGTCAGTGCGGTCAGTGACGGCCGGAGTCGATCGCGAGCTCGGTCACCAGCGCCGTCACGGCCCGCGCCGTCTCCACGACCTGGGGCGCCAAGACCTCCCGGAGTTCCTCCCCCTCGATCGGGCGGGCGATCGAGACGTTGACGGCGGCGATGGGCCTGCTCACCGCGTTGAAGACCGGGGCGGCGACGCCCCGAATCCCGAGGACCACCTCTTCGTCGTTCAGGGCGTATCCGCGGGTTCTGATCCGGTCGAGCTCCTTCATCAGCTTGGCCCGGTCGATGATCGTGTACTGGGTGATCGCCTCCAGTTCCCGATCTCCGAGGACCGTCTCGACCTCCTCCTGCGGAAGGTAGGCGAGGATGGCGCGGCCCAGGGAGGTGGCGTGCGCGGGCAGCCGGCTTCCCACGAACAGCCGCAGCGCGAGCAGGTCGTCATTGAGCAGGCGCGACACGTACACCACGTCGGCGCCGTCGAGAAAGGCCATGTTGACCGTTTCACCGGTGTTCTCGCGTAGCCGCTGGAGATAGGGCAGCGCCATGTCGGGCAAATCGCGGCTGCTCAATGCCGCACGCGCCAGCGAAATGGCCTTGATTCCCGGCCGGAAAGTCCTTGAGTAGGTCTCCTCAAGGTATCCGAGCTTCAAGAGCGTCTGACAAAATCGATACGCCGTCGCCCTATTGAGCCCGGTCAGCCCGGCGATGTCGCTCGTCGAGAGTGTCGGGCGCCGCTCGTTGAAGAGCTCCAGGATGCTGAGCGCGCGCGAGACGGACTGGATGCCGTCCTTCTTGTTGGCATCTCCGTCACCAAGCGAAGAGGAGTTCGTTTCGCGAGCCACCTGACCATCCTATCCCAGCGTTACCGAAATTTCAGCCGACCGGCGAGAGGCCGGACGAAGCCGTCGCGCACACTCGCGCCGAGGCCTGCCGAACGAGTACTAAGCCCTGCTGTACAGGGACGGACCACCGAAGTGGCCGCCATGGCGGGCGAGCCGTGCGGGGCGCCCCCCGCCCGCCCCCGCCCCCCCCGCCGCGCCCGGCCCCCCCCCCCCCCACCCGCGGCGCCCCCCCGCCC
>NZ_JARLTC010000067.1 GCF_029382225.1 Spongiactinospora sp. TRM90649 | reverse complement strand
GCTTCCAGCAACAGCCGCTGCTGCGGATCCATCGCCATCGCCTCGCGCGGCGAGATCCCGAACAGGCCCGCGTCGAACTCGGGCACGTCGTACATGAACGCGCCGGTCCGGGCCGTGCTGGTGCCGGGGCGGTCGGGGTCCGGGTGATACAACGCGGCGAGATCCCAGCCGCGGTCGGCCGGGAACTCGCCCTGGGCCTCCGCGCCCGAGGACACCAGCTCCCACAGGTCCTCCGGCGAGTTCACGCCACCCGGATACCGGCACGCCATGCCGACGATCACCACCGGATCGTCGGCGAGGTCCGGCGTCGTCTGGACGGGGGCCGCACCGGCCTCGGCGACGTCCGCGCCCACCAGTTCGCCGAGCAGGTGGTCGGCCAGCGCCTCCGGCGTCGGGTAGTCGAAGATCAGCGTCGCGGGCAGCCGCAGGCCCGTCGCCGCGTTCATCCTGTTGCGCAGCTCGACGGCGGTCAGCGAGTCGAAACCCAGCTCCTTGAACGCCCGGCGGACGTCGATCGCGTCACCGGACGCGTGCCCGAGAACCGCCGCGACCTCGGTCTGGATGAGGGTGCGCAGCAGCCGTTGCCGTTCGTGGGCGGGCAGCCCGGCGAGCCGCCGCTCCAGCGACGCGGCGTCCTGGCCGCCCGCGGCGGCGCGGCGGACGGGCGCGCGGACCAGGCCGCGCAGCAGCGGCGGGATCTCCGGCTGGTCGCGGAGTTTCGCCAGGTCCAGGTGCACCGGCACGAGGTGTGCCTGGCCGGTGGCGAGCGCGGCGTCGAACAGGGCCGCGCCCTGCTCGGCGGTGATGGCCGCGCCGAAGCGGGTGGCGCGGGCGATGTCGTTGGCGTCGAGCGTGCCGCTGATCGCGCTGGCCTCCGCCCACAGCCCCCACCCCAGCGCCACACCCGGCAGGCCGGTCGCCAGCCTGCGCTGGGCCAAGGCGTCCAGGACGGCGTTCGCCGCCGCGTAGTTGCCCTGGCCAGGAGAGCCGAAGGCGGCCGAGGCGGAGGAGTACATCGCGAACAGCGCGAGATCGAGGCCGGCCGTCAGCTCGTCCAGCGCCAGGGCCGGGCGGGCCTTGGCCGCCCAGACCGAGGCGACCCGGTCGGGGGTCAGGGCCTCGATGATGCCGTCGTCGGCGATCCCGGCGGCGTGGACGACGCCGGTCAGGCCGGGTCCGGCGTTGATGTCCTCGACCAGGGCGGTGAGCGCGTCGGGGTCGGCCATGTCGCAGGCCGCGACACGGACGTGCGCGCCCAGGCTTTCGAGGTCGGCGGCCAGCTCGGCCGCGCCCGAGGCGGCCAGACCGCTGCGGGAGGCCAGTACCAGGTGCCGCACTCCGTGGCCGGTCACCAGATGCCGGGCCAGGATGCCGCCCAGCACACCGGTTCCGCCGGTGATCAGCACCGCGCGATCGGGGTCGATCCTCTGCGGGACGAGCAGCACGTTCTTGCCGACCGTGCGTCCCTGGCCCAAGGTGCGGAAGGCCGAACGGGCCTGGGCCAGCGACCAGGACCGGACCGGCGGAAGCCGCAGCACCCCACGTTGGAACAGCTCCACCAGCAGGAGCAGCATCTCCTGCAGCCGGTCCGGCCCCGCCTCCGACAGGTCGAACGCCCGATACATGACGTCGTCCCGCTCGAAGCCATCGCGAAGATCGGCCTTGCCCATCTCGATGAACCGGCCCTCGGGGGCCAGCAACCGCACCGACGCGTCGATGAACTCACCCGCCAGCGCGTTCAGCACCACGTGCATGCCGCGACCGGCGAAGTCCTGCTCGAAGCCCAGATCGCGTGAGGACGCGACGTGCTCCACGCCCAGGTCCCGCACCACGTCCCACTTGGGCGCGCTGGCGGTCGCGTAGACCTCCGCGCCGAGGTGCCGCGCGATCTGCACCGCCGCCATGCCCACGCCACCGGCCGCGGCGTGGATCAGCACGTTCTCCCCCGCGCTCAAACCGCCCAGATCCACCAGCGCGAAGTACGCGGTCAGGAACGCCATCGGAACCGACGCCGCGTCAGCGAACGTCCATCCGGCCGGGATCGGCGCGACCATCCGGCGGTCCACCACCACCCGGGCCGCGAACCCGCCGGAGAACAGGCCGAACACCCGATCGCCCACGGCCAGGTCCGACACCTCGGAGCCGACCTCCACGACCACGCCCGCTCCCTCGGAGCCCATCAGCGCGGCCTCGGGGTACTCCCCGAGCGCGATCAGCACGTCCCGGAAGTTCACGCCGACCGCGTGGACCGCGATCCGCACCTCACCCGGGGCCAGTTCGGACACCGGGTCGCACGCGGACACCTCGACGTCCGTCAGCGAGCCGCCTTCGCCCGCCACGCCGAGCCGCCAGCCGTCCCGGTGCTCCGGCAGGGTCAGCGCGCCCGTGGAGCGGACGAGACGCGGCACGAACACCCGCCCGTCGCGCACCGCCACCTGCGGCTCACCCAGCTCGGCCACCCCGGCGACGGCCTCGCCGTCCACCAGCACGAACCGGCCGGGGTGCTCGGCCTGCGCGGAGCGGACCAGGCCCCAGACACCGGCCGCCGTCACGTCAGTGACGGGCTCGCCGCCGACGCTCACCGCACCGCGCGAGACCAGCACCAGCCGCGTGCCGGCGAACCGGTCGTCGGCCAGCCACGCCTGGATCGCGGTGAGCACCGAGGCGACCCGCCGCTCGTCGTCCGGGCCTTCGGGGATCGGCCAAGCGACGACGGGCGGCGCCGTGTCGCCGGTCCAGCGGTTCAGGAAGGAGACGAGTTCGGCGTCGGCCGGGACGGCGTCCACACCGGCGCCGGTCTCGACGGAGGTCCACTCGATCTCGAAGAGGGAGTCCGCGAAGGCCGCGCCCGCGTTCCGTACCTGCTGCTCGGACACGGGCCTGAGCACCAGCGACTCGACCGAGGCGACCGGCTCGCCCGCGGCGTCGCACACCAGCAGCGTGTAGGCGTCTGAGCCGGACGGGCTGAGCCGCACCCGGACGGCGGACGCGCCCGCCGCGTGCAGTGAGACGCCCGCCCACACGAAGGGCAGCCCGGCCCGCTCGGGGTCCAGGCCGGTCGGGTGGAGTGAGGCGTCGAGCAGGGCGGGGTGCAGTCCGAAGCGGGCGGCATCGCGCAGCCCCCGCTCGGGCAGGGCCACCTCGGCGTAGAGGTCGCCGCCGCTCGCCCGCCACACGGCCTTGAGCCCCTGGAAGAGCGGCCCGTAGGCGTAGCCGCCGCCGGCGGCGTTGGCGTAGAAGCCGGAGATGTCCACGGGCTCGGCGTCGGCGGGCGGCCAGGCCGTGAGGTCGTCGGACTCCACGGGGGCGCCTTCGGCGAGCAGGCCGACGGCGTGCCGTACCCAGCCGCCGTCGTCGCCCTCGCGGCGGGAGTGGATCTCGACGGTCCGCCCGCCGGTCTGGTCGGGCGCGCCCACGTTGACCTGGAGCTGGACTGCGCCGCGCTCCGGCAGCGCCAGCGGCGCCTGGATGGTCAGTTCCTCCACCCGGCCGCAGCCGACCTGCTCGCCCGCGTAGAGCGCCAGTTCCAGGAAGGCCGTGCCGGGCAGCAGAGCGCCGCCCATCACGACGTGGTCGCCGAGCCAGGGGTGCGTGGCCAGGGAGAGCCGTCCGGTCAGCAGCACGCCGTCGCCTGAGGCGAGCGAGACGGCCGCGCCCAGCAGCGGGTGGTCGGCCGCGCCGAGCCCGGCCGAGCCGACGTCGCCGACGACCCTGGCGTCCGGCCAGTAGTTCCGGTGCGCGAAGGCGTAGGTGGGCAGCTCGATGCGGTCGCCGCCGAAGGGGGCGAGGACGGCGGTCCAGTCGATCCGCACGCCGTGGGCGTGGGCCTGGGCCGGCGCGGTTAACGCCGACTCGGCCTCGTCGCGGCCCGCGCGCAGCATCGGGATGAGGACGGCGTCCTCTACCGACTGCTGGGCCATCGCGGTGAGCACGCCGTCCGGGCCGAGCTCGATGAACTTGGCGACACCGCGCTCCCGCAGGGTGGCGATGCCGTCGGCGAACCGGACGGCCTCTCGGACGTGCCGCACCCAGTACTCGCCCGAGTACTCCTCGACAGGCCGTCCGTCCAGGTTGGAGACGATCGGGATCGTGGGGCGGGCGTACGCGATCTGCGCGGCGATCTCGCCGAACTCGGCCAGCATCGGCTCCATCAGCACCGAGTGGAACGCGTGCGAGACCGTCAGCCGCTTCACCCGGCGGCCCTCGGCCCGGTACCCGGCCTCCAGCTCGTCGATCGCCTCGGCCACGCCGGAGAGGACGATCGAAGTGGGGCCGTTGATCGCCGCGATGCTCACCCTGGCGTCGCCGAGGGCGATCTCCTCTTCGGCCGCCTCGACGGCCAGCATCGCGCCACCGGCAGGAAGCGCCTGCATCAACCGGCCACGGGCATCGACCAGGACGCAGGCGTCCTCCAGGGACATCACCCCGGCGACGTACGCGGCGGCGATCTCACCGATCGAGTGCCCCAGCAGATGGTCGGGGGTGATCCCCCACGACTCCACCAGCCGGAACAGCGCGACTTCCAGGGCGAACAGCCCGGCCTGCGTGTAACGCGTCTGGTCCAGGAGGCCGGAGTCGCCGAAGACGATCTCCTTCAGATCGCCCTCGAAGCGATCGGTGACGGCGTCGAAGGCTTCGGCGAACACCGGGAAGGTCTCATACAGTCCCCGGCCCATCCCGGACCGCTGCGAACCCTGGCCGGTGAACAGGAAGGCCAGCCGTCCGCCGCCCACCGTGCCGGTGATCACGTTGCCGGAGGTCGCGCCCCCGGCGAGCGCGTCCAGTTCGGCCGCGAGGCCCGGACCGTCCGTGCCGAGGACCACCGCGCGGTGCTCCAGGGCGGCGCGGGTGGTGGTCAGGCCGCGGGCGATGTCGGCCGGGGCCGTGTCGGGGTGGTCGGCGACGAAGGCGGCGAGGCGCTCCGCCTGGCCGCGCAGGGCGGCGGCGGACTTGGCGGAGATCGCCCAGGCCAGCTCCCCCTCGGGCTCCGGGGCCGCGACGGGGCGCGGGGCGGGTTCGGGGGCCTGCTCAAGGATGGTGTGCGCGTTGGTGCCGCTCACCCCGAAGGAGGAGACTCCGGCCCGGCGCGGGCGGCTCACCTCGGGCCAGGGGCGGTTCTCGGTGAGCAGCGCCACCGCGCCCGCCGTCCAGTCCACGTGCGACGAGGGGGTGTCCACGTGCAGCGTCTGCGGCAGGATCCCGTGCCGCATGGCCATGACCATCTTGATCACACCCGCGACACCTGCGGCGGCCTGGGTGTGCCCGATGTTCGACTTGACCGACCCGAGCCACAGCGGCTCCTCGCGCTCCTGGCCGTAGGTCGCGAGCAACGCTCCGGCCTCGATCGGGTCGCCCAGCCGAGTTCCGGTGCCGTGTGCCTCCACCACGTCCACATCGGTGGTCGAAAGACCCGCTCCGGCCAGCGCCGCGCGGATGACCCGCTGCTGCGAGGGGCCGTTGGGGGCGGTCAGGCCGTTCGACGCGCCGTCCTGGTTGACGGCCGATCCGGCCACGATGGCCAGCACTTCGTGCCCGTTGCGGCGGGCGTCCGACAGCCGCTCCACGAGCAGCACTCCGACGCCCTCGCCCCAGCCGGTGCCGTCGGCCGCCTCGGCGAACGCCTTGCAGCGGCCGTCCGGCGCGAGGCCGCGCTGCCGGGAGAACTCCACGAAGGCCACGGGGGTGGACATCACGGTCACGCCACCGGCGACCGCCAGGTCGCACTCGCCGTTCCGCAGCGCCTGCACCGCCAGGTGCAGCGCGACCAGCGACGACGAGCAGGCCGTGTCCACCGTGACGGCCGGGCCCTCAAGTCCGAAGGTGTAGGAGACGCGCCCGGACATGACGCTCGCCGTGATGCCCGTGGAGACGTAACCCTCGACGCCCTCCCCGGCGTTCATCGCGACGGCGGCGTAGTCCTGGCCGTTGGTCCCGGCGAACACACCGGTACGGCTCCCCCGCAACCCGGTCGGGTCGATCCCGGCCCGCTCCAGCGCCTCCCAGGTCCCCTCCAGCAGCAGCCGCTGCTGCGGGTCCATCGCCAGCGCCTCACGCGGCGAGATCCCGAACAGCCCGGCGTCGAACTCGGCCGCGTCGTAGACGAACGCGCCGTGCCGGGAGTGGGAGGTGCCCGGCCGTTCGGGGTCGGGGTCGAACAGGGCGTCGAGGTCCCACCCGCGGTCGGCGGGGAACTCGCCCAGCGCCTCGGTACCCGAGGCCACCAGCTCCCACAGCTCCTCGGGCGAGGACACTCCGCCGGGGAAGCGGCAGCTCATGCCGACGATCGCGATCGGCTCGCCGTCGTCGGCGCGGACGGGGGCGGCGGCCTCGCCCGTGGTGTCGCCGGTCCCGAGCACCAGGTCGAGCAGGTGACCGGCCAGGGCGTTCGCGTTGGGGTAGTCGAAGACGAGGGTGGCGGGCAGCGTCCGGCCGGTCGCCTCGGTGAGGCGGTTGCGCAGCTCGACGGCGGTCAGCGAGTCGAAGCCGAGGTCCTTGAACGGGCGCGCGGGCTCGACCGCGCCGGGGTCGGGGTAGCCGAGTACGGCGGCGACCTGTGCGCGGACCAGGTCGAACACGGCCTTGGGGCGCTCGGCCTCCGGCAGCGCGGCCAGGGTCTCGCCCCAGGCCCCCGCCGGTACGGCAGCGCCCGCACGAGCGATTCCGCCCAGTTCGGCGACCAGCGGGCTCGGCCGGGCGGCGGTGAAGACCGGGACGAAGGCGTCCCAGTCCACGTCGGCGACGGTCACCCGGGCGTCGCCGCCGTCGATGGCCCGGCCGAGCGCGGTGAGGGCGCGTGCCGGGTCCATCGGGGTCAGGCCCATGCGGCGCAGGTAGTCCTCGGCTCCGGGGCCGGAGTCGACGAGCATCCCGGACTCGGCCCACGGACCCCACGCCACCGAGGTGGCGGCCAGGCCGCGCGCCCGGCGCCGCTCGGCCAGGGCGTCCAAGTAGGCGTTGGCCGCGCCGTAGGCGCTCTGGCCGCCGCTGCCCCACACGCCGGCGATGGAGGCGAACAGCACGAAGGCGTCGAGTTCGACGTCGGCGAGCAGTTCGTCCAGGTTGGCCGCGCCGAGGACCTTGGCCCGGAGCACGTCGTCGAACTCCTCGTCGGTGGTCTCGGCGAGCAGCGCGGAGCCGACCACACCGGCGGTGTGGACGACGGAGGTCACCGGGTGCCCGGCCAGCAGCGCGGCCAGCGCGTCGCGATCGGCCACGTCGCAGGCGGCGACGACCGCCTCGGCCCCCAGCTCGGCCAGTTCGGCGACCAGCTCGGCGGCTCCGGGCGCGTCCGGGCCGCGACGGCTGGTCAGCACCAGCCGCGTGGCACCGCGTCCGGCGAGCCAGCGGGCGACCCGCGCGCCGAGCCCGCCGGTGCCGCCGGTGACCAGCACGGCCCCGGAGGGACGCCACTCGGGCGCGTCGGTACGGCGGCGCGGCGCCCGCACCAGGCGTCCGGCGAACGCGCCGGAGGCGCGCAGCGCGACCTGGTCCTCTGTGCCGTCGGCGAGCAGCGCGGCGAGCAGGCGCCAGGTACGGGCGTCCGGCTCCTCCGGCAGGTCGATCAGACCGCCCCAGCTCCGGGTGAACTCCAGCGCGGCCACCCGGCCGAGGCCCCAGACCTGGGCTTGGGAGGGGTCGGTGACCGGGTCGGCGTCGCCGGTCGAGACCGCGCCGCCGGTCAGGCACCACAGCGGCGCCTCGGTTCCGGTGTCGGTGAGGGCTCGCAGGAGGGTGCGGGTGGCGGTGACGTCGCCGTGGGCGGAGAGCACGCCGTCCAGGGGGCCGGCGGCGCGGATCGCGCCGGCGAGCGCGGCGCGGTCCAGGCCGCCCGCGATCTCCACGACGGCGGCCCCGTGCTCGCGCAGCGGCCCGGCCAGGTCGCCGGAGCCGACGAGCAGCCAGGTTCCGGAGAGGCGCGGGGCGGTGGGCAGCCCGGTCAGCGGCTTCCAGCTCGTGCGGTAGCGCCAGGCGTCGGTCTCGTCGGCGTCCGCGCGGGTCTGGGGGGCGTCCTCGACGGGTGCCTGCTCCAGCCAGTAGCGGGTGCGCTGGAAGGCGTAGGTGGGCAGGTCGACCTGCCGTCCGCCCCAGGCCGCGAACACGGCGGCCCAGTCGGGCGCGGCCCCGTGGGCGTGCGCGCGGGCCAGCGCGGTGAGCGCCGCCTCGGGCTCGGGGCGACCGGCGCGCAGGGTGGGGATGAGGGCGGTGCCCGCGTCCGCGGACGGCTGGGCCATCGCGGTGAGCACGCCGTCCGGGCCCAGTTCCACAAAGGTGGTGACGCCCTCGTCCTGGAGGGTGCGCATGCCGTCGGCGAACCGGACGGCCTCGCGCACGTGCCGCACCCAGTAGTCGGCGGTGTACTCCTCGACGGGCGAGCCGTCCAGGTTGGAGACGACCGGGATCTGCGGCGCCTGGTAGTCGATGGCGGCGGCGACCTCGCCGAACTCGGCGAGCATCGGCTCCATCCGCACCGAGTGGAAGGCGTGCGAGACCGTCAGCCTCTTCACGCGACGGCCCTCGGCGCGGTACCCGGCCTCCAGCTCGTCGATGGCCTCGGCGACCCCGGAGACCACGATCGAGGTCGGGCCGTTGATCGCGGCGATGCTCACCCTGGCGTCGTCGAGGGCGATCTCGTCCTCGGCGGCCTCGACCGCCAGCATCGCGCCGCCCGCCGGTAGGGCCTGCATCAGACGGCCGCGGGCCTCGACCAGGGTGCACGCGTCCTCCAGCGACATCACCCCGGCGACGTGCGCGGCGGCGATCTCACCGATGGAATGCCCGAGCAGGAAGTCCGGGGTGACGCCCCAGGACTCGAAGAGGCGGTAGAGCGCGACCTCCAGCGCGAACAGCCCCGCCTGGGCGTGGACGGTCTGGTCCAGCGGGCCGGAGTCGCCGAACACGACGTCCCGCACGTCGTCCTCGAAGCACTCGCACACCGCGTCGAACGCCTCGGCGAACGCCGCGAAGGTCTCATACAGCTCGCGGCCCATCCCGGCGCGCTGCGAACCCTGGCCGGTGAACAGGAACGCGACCATGCCCTCAGCGGCGGTGCCGCGCACCACCCCTGCGGCGTCCTCCCCGGCGGCGATCGCGTCCAGCCCGCGCAGCAGGCCCTCGCGGTCGCCGGCCAGCACCACGGCCCGCTCGGTGAGCGCGGCGCGCGTGGTGGCCAGCGACAGGCCGACGTCCACGGGCGAGACGTCGCCAGGGACGTTCTCCGCGTACTGCCGCAGCCGCCGCGCCTGCGCCCGGAGGCTCTGCGCGGTCTTGCCGGAGACCGTCCACGGCACCACCGGCGGCGGATCGCCCGCCGTGACCGGCTCGTCCCGCTCGGCGCGGTACTCCTCGATGATGGTGTGCGCGTTGGTGCCGCTGACGCCGAACGAGGAGACGGCGGCCCTTCTCGGCTCGCCCTCCTCGGTGGCGGGCCAGGGGCGCGGCTCGGTGAGCAGCCGCACGGCGCCCGCCGTCCAGTCCACGTGCGAGGACGGCCGGTCCACGTGCAGCGTGCGGGGCAGTTCGCCGTGCCGCAGGGCCATCACCATCTTGATCACCCCGGCGACCCCCGAGGCCGCCTGGGTGTGCCCGATGTTCGACTTCAGCGACCCCAGCCACAGCGGCGAGTCGCCGTCGCGGTCCCTGCCGTAGGTGGCGAGGAGGGCCTGGGCCTCGATGGGGTCGCCCAGGCGGGTGCCGGTGCCGTGGCCCTCCACGACGTCCACGTCATCGGTGACCAGGCGGGCGTTGGCCAGCGCGGCCCGGATCACCCGCTGCTGCGAGGGACCGTTGGGGGCGGTCAGGCCGTTGGACGCGCCGTCCTGGTTGACCGCGCTGCCCCGGACCACGGCGAGCACCCGGTGCCCGTTGCTCAGCGCGTCGGACAGCTTCTCCACCAGCAGCACGGCCACGCCCTCGGACCAGCCGGTGCCGTCGGCCGCGTCCGCGAACGACTTGCACCGCCCGTCGTCGGCGAGCCCCTTCTGCCTGGCGAACTCGGCGAATACGGCGGGCGACGGGATGACGGTCACGCCACCGGCGAGGGCCAGGTCGCATTCGCCGTTGCGCAGCGCCTGCGCCGCCCAGTGCAGCGCCACCAGTGAGGACGAGCACGCGGTGTCCACGGTCACCGCCGGGCCCTCAAGCCCGAGGGTGTAGGCGACCCGGCCGGAGATCACGCTGTTCGCGGTCCCGGTCAGCGCGTGGCCCTCGACCTCGGCCGGGAGCCGCATGCCCGCGCCGTAGCCGGAGTTGGACGCGCCGACGAACACCCCGGCCCGGCTGCCGCGCAGCGACAGCGGGTCGATCCCGGCCCGCTCGACGGCCTCCCAGCAGGCCTCAAGCAGCAGCCGCTGCTGCGGGTCCATGGCCAGCGCCTCGCGCGGGGAGATCCCGAACAGCGAGGCGTCGAACTCGGTCGCGTCGTGGACGAACCCGCCGGCGCGGGTGTAGGCCACGCCGGGGTCGTCCAGGTCCCAGCCACGGTCGGCGGGGAAGCCGGAGATGCCGTCGCCGCCGGTCGAGACCAGCTCCCACAGCTCCTCCGGCGACCGCACGCCCCCGGGGAGACGACAGCTCATCGCGACGATCGCGATCGGCTCCCTGGACGCGGCGACGAGCTCCCTGTTCTGCCTGCGCAGCCGCTCGGCTTCCTTCAGGGACGCGCGCAGCGCCTCGACGACTTGCTGCTCACGATTCGTCATGCTGATGCTCCAGGCTCGTTACTGCGCGTCCGTGTTATCGAAGTTGTCGAAAGCGGTCTGGATCAGGGCGTCGATGTCCATCTCGTCGAAGGACTCGTCGGCGGCGGCGATCTCGGCCGCCTCGGGCTCGCCGTCCTCGACGCCCGCCAGCCGCAGCAGGATGTCGAGCACGCCCGCGTCCTTGAAGCGGGCGAGGGGCACGGCGGCCAGCGCCTCCCTGATCCTGGCCTCGGCGGGGTCGGGGGCCGCCGCCGCGCCGCCCGCCGAGAGGATCTCGGTGGCGAGGAAGGCGGCCAGCGCGGCCGGGGTCGGATGGTCGAACACGAGGGTGGTGGGCAGCGACAGGCCGACGGCCCCCGCGATGCGCCCGCGGATCTCCACCGCGGTCAGCGAGTCGAAGCCCAGTTCGCTGAACGCCTGCCTGGCCGGGACCGACTTGGCGCCCTCGTGGCCGAGGACGGCGGCGACCTGGCCGCGCACCAGGTCCAGCAGGGACCGGTCGCGCTCGGCGGGGGTGGCCTCGACGAGCCGCAGGGCGAACTCGGTGAGACCGCCGGGCCGACCGGCCGCGGCCTCGCCCTCGGCCGGCTCCCCGGCCTGCCGCAGTTCGGGCAGATCGGCGATGAGCGGGCTGTGCCGGACCACGGTGAACGCCGGGGCGAACCGCGCCCAGTCCACGTCGGCCACGGTGACGCAGGAGTCGTCGCCGTCGATCGCCCGCTCCAGCGCGCGGATCGCCAGGGCGGGCGGCATCGCGCCGAGGCCGCGGCGGCGCAGGTACTCCTCCGCGCCGTCGGCCTCGACCATGCCGCCTTCGGCCCACGGTCCCCAGGCGACGGAGGTCGCGGGCAGGCCCCGCCGCCGCCGGTCGGCGGTGAGGGCGTCCAGGTAGGCGTTGGCCGCGCCGTACGCGCCCTGGCCGCCGCTGCCCCAGATCCCGGCGATGGAGGAGAAGGTGATGAAAGCGGAGAGGTCGGTGTCGGCGAGCAGTTCGTCCAGGTTCCTGGCGCCGTCCACCTTGGCGCGCAGCACCCGCGCGAACTCCTCGGTCGTGGTGTCCGCGACCTTGGCCGGGGTGCTGACCCCGGCCGCGTGCACCACGGCGGTGACCGGATGCTCGGCGAGCAGCGCGGCCAGCGCGTCGCGGTCGGCGATATCGCAGGCGACGGCGGTGATCTGCGTGCCGCGCTCGGCCAGCTCGGCGGTCAGCTCCGCCACGCCGGGCGCGCCGGGGCCGCTCCTGCTGGCCAGCAGCAGGTGCGGGGCGCCGCGTCCGGCGAGCCACCGGGCCAGGTGGCCGCCCAGCGCGCCGGTGCCGCCGGTGACCAGGACGGTCCCGGTGGGCCGCCAAGCCGTCCCGGGGACGGCGGGCGCGGCGTGCTCAAGCCGCCGGGCCAGCAGCCCGGTCTCCCGCACCGCGACCTGGTCCTCGTCGCCCGCCAGCGCCCCCGCGAGCAGGTCCGCCGCGCGCTCGTCCAGGACGGCGGGCACGTCCACGAGCCCGCCCCACCGGTCCGGGTGCTCCAGGGCCACCGCCCGGCCGAGTCCCCAGACCTGGGCCTGCTCGGCCGACAGGATCGGGTCGCCGTCGCCCGTGGACACCGCGCCGCGCGTGAGGCACCACAGCGGCGCGGCGATCCCCGCGTCCCCGAGGGCCTGGACCAGCACCACCGTGCGGTCCGGCCCGGAGGTCGCCGGGGCGAGCAGCGAGAGCACGCCCGCGATCGGGGTGTCCTCCGCCGCGTCGCGCAGGCGTCCGGCCACGGTGGCCCGGTCGGCGCGCGAGGCGACGGTGACCTCGGTCAGTTCCAGGCCGCGCCCGCGCAGCGCGCGGGTCACGTCGGCCGCGCCGCCCTTCTTGGGGACGATCGCCAGCCAGACGCCCTGGGCGGGCGGCGGCGTGGTGACCGGCGTCCAGGAGATCCGGTAGCGCCAGGAGTCGGCGGTCGACCTGCCGTGCCGGTCGCGCCGCCACGCGGACAGCGCGGGCAGCACGCTGGCCAGGCCGTTCGACGGGGACAGGCCGAGGGTGCCGGCGACCGACTCGAAGTCCTCGGACTCGACGGCGGCCCAGAACTCGGCGTCGGCCGGGTCGGACGCCGCCGCCTGGGCCGGGGCCGCCTGCTCCAGCCAGTAGCGCCTGCGCTGGAAGGCGTAGGTGGGCAGGTCCACGGTCCGGCCGCCCCACGGAGCGTAGACGGCCCGCCAGTCGACGGCCGTGCCGGTGACGTGCGCCCTGGCCAGCGCCCGCAGGACCGCGCCCGGCTCGGGGCGGTCGCCGCGCAGTGTCGGGATCAGCACGGCCTCCTCGTCCACCGAGCCCTGCGCCATCGCGGTCAGCACGCCGTCGGGGCCGAGTTCCACGAAGGTGGTGACGCCGTGGCCGCGCAGGGTCGCGATCCCATCGGCGAACCGGACGGCCTCGCGCACGTGGCGCACCCAGTAGTCGGGGGTGTACTCGGCGACCGGTGAGCCGTCCAGGTTGGAGACGACCGGGATGATCGGCTCGGCGTAGGTGACGGTGGCGGCGACCTCGCCGAACTCGGCGAGCATCGGCTCCATCAGCACCGAATGGAAGGCGTGCGAGACGGTCAGGCGCTTGACCCTGCGGCCCTTCGCCCGGAACTCCGTTTCGAGTTCGTCGATGGCCTCCACGACTCCGGAGACCACCACGGAGGTGGGACCGTTGATCGCCGCGACGCTCGCCCGGCGGTCATCGATGACGATCTCGTCCTCGGTGGCCTCGATCGCCAGCATCGCCCCGCCCGAGGGGAGGGCCTGCATCAGGCGGCCACGGGCGTCCACCAGGCGGCAGGCGTCCTCCAGGGACATCACCCCCGCGACGTGCGCGGCGGCCAGTTCGCCGATCGAGTGGCCCAGCAGGAAGTCCGGGGTGACCCCCCAGGACTCGAAGAGCCGGAACAGCGCCACTTCCAGGGCGAACAGCCCGGCCTGGGTGTAACGCGTCCGGTCCAGCAGATCGGAGTCGCCGAAGACGATCTCCTTCAGGTCGGCTTCGAAGTGGGCGGCGACGGCGTCGAACGCCTGCGCGAAGGCGGGGAAGGCGTCGTAGAGCTCGCGGCCCATTCCGGCGCGCTGCGCGCCCTGGCCGGTGAACAGGAAGGCCAGCCGACCGCCGGTCGCCTCACCGCGCACCGCGTCCGTCTCCGGCCGCCCTTCGGCGATCTCGGCCAGGCCGCGCACGAACCCGGCCCGGTCGGCGGCCACCACGGCGGCGCGGTGGGCCAGCGCGGCCCGGGTGGTGGCCAGCGACAGGCCGACGCCGACCAGCGAGGGCTCCGCGCCGGACTCGACGGCTTCGCGCAGCGCCGCCGCCTGGGCGGTGAGCGCGTCCGCCGACTTGGCGGACAGGATCCAGGGCAGCGCCGGTGGTGCGGCCTCGGCCGGGGCGTACGTCTCCCCGGCGGGGGCCTCCTCGATGATGGTGTGCGCGTTGGTGCCGCTGACGCCGAAGGAGGAGATCCCGGCCCGGCGGGGACGGCCGTTGGCGGTCCACTCGCGGGCCTCGGTGAGGAGTTCCACCGCGCCCGCCGTCCAGTCCACGTGCGGGGTGGGCTCGTCGAGGTGCAGGGTGCGCGGCAGGGTGCCGTTGCGCATCGCCATGACCATCTTGATCACGCCCGCGACCCCGGCCGCCGCCTGCGCGTGGCCGATGTTGGACTTCAGCGAGCCCAGCCACAGTGGCGAGTCGCCGACGCGGTCCTGGCCGTAGGTGGCGAGCAGGGCCTGGGCCTCGATCGGGTCGCCCAGCCGGGTGCCGGTGCCGTGGGCCTCGACCGCGTCCACCTCGGACGGCTCAAGCCCGGCGCTCGCGAGGGCCTGGCGGATCACCCGCTGCTGCGACGGGCCGTTCGGGGCGGTGAGCCCGTTGGACGCGCCGTCGGAGTTGACCGCGCTGCCCCGCACGATGGCGAGCACCTGGTGGCCGTTGCGGCGGGCGTCCGACAGCCGCTCGACGAGCAGCATGCCGACGCCCTCCGACCAGCCGGTGCCGTCGGCCGCCGCCGCGAAGGACTTGCAGCGGCCATCGGCGGCGAGGCCCTTCTGACGGCTGAACTCGGTGAACATCCCGGAGGTGGCCATCACCGCGACGCCTCCGGCCAGCGCCATCGAGCACTCGCCGTTGCGCAGCGCCTGCGCCGCCCAGTGCAGCGCGACCAGGGAGGAGGAGCACGCGGTGTCCACGGTCACGGCCGGGCCCTCAAGGCCGAAGACGTAGGCGAGCCGTCCGGACGCGACGCTCGTCGCGCTGCCGGTGAGCAGGTGCCCCTCGACCTCGGCGGCCGATCCTGCGGCCTGCCCGCCGACGCCGTAGTTGGACGACGCCGCGCCGACGAACACGCCCGCCTGCGCGCCGCGCAGCCCGGTCGGGTCGATCCCGGCCCGCTCGAAGACCTCCCACGCGGCCTCCAGCAGGAGCCGCTGCTGCGGGTCCATCGCGGTCGCCTCGCGAGGGGAGATCCCGAACAGGCCCGCGTCGAACTCGCCCGCGTCGTAGAGGAAGCCGCCCTCGTGGGCGTAGCTGGTGCCGGACCTGTTCAGGTCCGGGTCGTAGAGCGCGTCCAGGTCCCAGCCCCGGTCGGTGGGGAAGCCGCCGACGGCGTCGCCGCCTTCGTCCACCAGCCGCCACAGGTCCTCCGGCGAGCGCACCCCGCCGGGGAAGCGGCAGCTCATGCCGATGATCGCGATCGGGTCTGCGGAGAGGTCGGCGGTCACCGTCGCGGGCGTCGTGGCCGCGGGCTCCGCCCCCACCAACTCGGCCAGCAGGTGCGCGGCCAGCGCGGCGGGCGACGGGTAGTCGAAGACCAGCGTCGCGGGCAGCCGCAGCCCGGTCGCGGCGTTCATCCTGTTGCGCAGCTCGACGGCGGTCAGCGAGTCGAAACCCAACTCCTTGAACGCCTTGCCGGGATCGACGGCGTCCGCCGAGGCGTGGCCGAGCACGGCCGCCACCTCTGCCCTGATCAGCCCGAGCAGGACGCGGTCGCGCTCGTCGGCCGGGAGCCCGGCGAGCCGTCCGGACAGCGAGCCGCCACCGGGGCCACCGGCGGCCGACGCGCGGCGGATCGGTGCGCGGACCAGGCCGCGCAGCAGGACCGGGATCTCCGGCTGGTCGCGCAACCGGCCCAGGTCCAGGTTGATGGGCAGCACGTGCGGCTGTCCGGTGGCGAGCGCGGCGTCGAACAGGGCCGCGCCCTGCTCGGCGGTGATGGCCGCGCCGAAGCGGGTGGCGCGGGCGATGTCGTTGGCGTCGAGCGTGCCGCTGATCGCGCTGGCCTGCGCCCACAGGCCCCAGCCGAGCGCGACCCCGGGGAGCCCGAGTGCGGCGCGCTGCTGGGCGAGGGCGTCCAGGACGGCGTTCGCCGCCGCGTAGTTGCCCTGGCCCGGCATCCCGAACGCCGCCGAAGCCGAGGAGTACATCGCGAACAGCGCGAGATCGAGGCCGGCCGTCACTTCGTCGAGCGCCAGGGCCGGGCGGGCCTTGGCCGCCCAGACCGAGGCGACCCGGTCGGGGGTCAGGGCCTCGATGATGCCGTCGTCGGCGATCCCGGCGGCGTGGACGACGCCGGTCAGGCCGGGTCCGGCGTTGATGTCCTCGACCAGGGCGGTGAGCGCGTCGGGGTCGGCCATGTCGCAGGCCGCGACACGGACGTGCGCGCCCAGGCTTTCGAGGTCGGCGGCCAGCTCGGCCGCGCCGGAGGCGGCCAGACCGCTGCGGGAGGCCAGCACCAGGTGCCGCACTCCGTGGCCGGTCACCAGATGCCGGGCCAGGAT